>CAXMMR010000017.1:0-13387 GCA_963692975.2 Acetobacteraceae bacterium
GGGGCAGCCGACCTTGAGGCTACGGCCTGGGGGAACGCCCGCGGCTACGATCCCGGCTGGGTGTATCACGGGCTGCTCGTCGGGCCGGCGGGCGAGGCGGCGCTGTTCCTGCACCGGCTGCTTGCCGGCGGGCTGCTGCCCCCGGCGCTGCTGGAGGCGATGCATGATGGCTGGGCGCTGCCGCCTGCGCCGTCCGCCGGCCGGCCATGGGTCGCGGTGCGCTACGGCCTCGGGCTGGCGGAGTGCCGCACGCTGTCGGACCGGTTCGTCGGCCATAGCGGAGCCGGGCCGGGCAGCAGCGCGGCGGTGCTGCAGCATGTGTCGGCGGCAGGATCGCGGCGGATCGCAGCTGTGTTTGCGCCCATCGACGAGCCGGGCGCGGCCGAGATCGCCGCGGTTCGGCTGGCGGCAGGGTCGGGCGTCAGGCGCTAGCGGGTTGGCGATGCGGCAGCGCCCAGGGGCCTGCCGTGCCGCGTCAGGCGGCGGTGGCGAGCGCCGCGGGCGTTCCGATCGGCTCGATGGGGTAGGGGCCGCCGCCGAGGATCTGCAGCTCGACCAGCAGCGTCGGGGCGTCCGGATCCGGGGCGAGCGGCAGCAGCGCGTTGCCGTCCGTCCATCGGCAGTGGTCCGCCTCCGGCGCGTGCCAGCCGATGAGCGTCTTGATCGCCAGGTGGTGCCGCAGCAGCCGCCGCGATTCGAGCTTCCAGACCGCAACCTCGCCGACGAGCAGGCCGAGCTGGCGCCGGTCGTCGACGAAGGGCCCGATCGCCTCGCATGGCCGGGCGCTGCGGCTGCGCAGCCACGCGGCGCCGAGGGTGCCCGGCACCAGGAACAGCGCCCGCCCGTCATGCACACAGAGCGGCAGGATCTCGCCTCCCTCCTCGCTGACCAGGCAAAGATCCGGCTCGTCGGTCAGCGTGGCGGCGGCGGCGCGGATGGCCGGACAGCCGAGCCGCTCGGCGCGCGCCGCGAGCGCCTGCCAGAGCGGCTCGACGATTTCGCGCGAGACCTCCAGCGGCGCTGCGGCGTCGCGCGCCCAGCTCTTGGTCGCCGTCGGCCGACGCACGACGATGCCGGCGGCCGTGCGGAGGCTGCGGTTGCCGGTGTCGAGATAGCTCTCCGTCGGCGCGCCATTGGCCATGATGATCGCATGCGGCTCGGTCTCGACGTGGTACGCGGTGTAGTCTCGCATCCCAATCTCAATCAAGATCGAGCGGCCGTTCACCAGCATGCGCGCCGGCACCAGCCGGCCATCGAGCAGCAGGCAATGCTCCGGCGTCACCAGCAGGTCGGTGTGCGGCACGCCGTCGGCCAGGGCGTCACGCCGGATGCGCACCGGCAGCGGGTTTGACGGGCAGCGGTCATCCTCTGGCACGGCGACCGGCTGGCTGCCGGCCCAAACCAGCCGGCGGATCACCTGCCGCCCGTGCTCGATCGCCAGCACCGAGTCGCCGGCCCGCAGCGTCTCGACGGCGCGCTCGCCGTCGGGTGTTGCGATCAGCACGCCGGGCAGGAAGCAGGTCAGCACGCTGCTGCCGCCGTCCGACATCGGGAAGGTCGTAACCCCGCTCGCTCGCCCCGGCGCCACGGTGATGTCGAACGGGTTGCCGGCGAGCGTCGCCGTGCGTCCGGGCGTCGCGGCGCCGCCGAGCAGCGCGACGCCGTCGCCGATCGTGGTCTGCATCGTCGTCGCGTCGTAGACGGCGTTGACGCTGGCGGCGCCGGGAAAGTCGATCGTGAAGCTGGCCGGCGCAATGCCGGCGCTGAACCGCACCGCTACGGTCGCGATGCCGGTCGGCGACCCGCTCCAGCCGATCCTGAGCGCGCCGCCGGCCGGGTCGACGATGACGCTTGGCGCGGGCGCAGTGAGCGCGCTGCCGGCGATCTCCAGCGTACCGCCGTCGATGATGAGGCGTGTCGCGGGGCCGATCGCCGCCACCCGGCTGCCCAGCCGCACGGTGGCGTTATGGCTCACGGTCACCGAGGCGAGCGGCGTCGTGCCGGTCAGGGTGGCGAGGTCGACCAGGACGGGGTCGCCGGGCGGGGTGGCGGCGCGGCGGGTGATGAGCAGGTCGTTGGCGAGCGGCGTGTTTGCCAGGGATCGCGACGTGTCGATCGTGCTCGTCCGGTCAGCCGTGATCGTCGTCATCGTCTCGCCTCATCAGGGAACGCCAAGACGGCGCGCAACCTATGCTGGTGGATAACGTCACTGGCTGCAATAAGGAGGAGGGGTGGGCCTGCCGGGCGGTTGGATTCTGCCGCCCGGCGTCGCTTCGCTCAGGGCGATCGGGTTGCGGGCGGGATGTCGCCGGCTGGGCGGCACTGGAACGTCGCGTCGAACGCGGTCGGCCAGTAGGGCGTGTAGGGGTCTCCATCCGGACGCAGGTCGAGGAGGAGAAGCTCCCGGCCCTGCCGCTGGCAGAACTCGGTCGCGGTTGCGAGCACGACGCGCCGCGCCTCGGCGCCGCCGCCACGGACGGGCGCTCGCAGCTCGGACAGTGCATAGGTGCCGGGCGCGACCGGCTGGATGCCGGTGCTCAGTGCGCAGCCCGCCAAGATCGCGCACACGATGATCGTCGGCAGACCGTGTCGCATCCTGTTCTCCGGTGTGCTGATGCGGACGTGGCCGCCATCCGGGGGCCACGGTATATGACTGTCAGGTAGCCTCACGGAAGTGCGTTCCATGGCCCGTCCTGTGTCGATGGCCTCGTCGCAGCCTGCGCTCGCCGGGGCGGGTGGTTTCGGCTCTCCTGAGCGGCGTCGGGTTCCGGTCGGCACAAAGCGAGCGCCGACGGCGTGATTTCCGATCGGCCGGCTCGCTCCGGCGGCTGCCGGCACAACGCGGTGTTTGCCGCCGTGCTGATGCCTCCTCGAGGACGCGCAGGCGTGCACCGCCGCCATCGTTTTTGCCCGCTATCCGCTTGGCGAAGCAAACCATAAGCAGCGTCTGGCGCAGCTTGCGGCGGCGGCCCACTGCGCGGCGCGGCTGCCGGGCAGCGAGCCGGAGATACCGTGACGCTGAAGGCTTGTGGGGTGGATACGCGGCGGCCCGCTTTAACGAAGTCTCAATCAGTTGAGTGTATTTGGGGCTAGGCTGAACGGTCACCAAGCTCATGCAGGGTTCTCATCCACAGAGTCTGTTCGCTCGCCTTGCCGAGGCTTGGCAGCTCTCCTGCAAGGGACAGATCGAGGCCGCGCGTCTTCAAGCCGAGGAGATGCGCCACGATGCGATTGCCTGCGGCGAGATACGCGCGCTTGCTCTTGCGAACGAATACCTCGGCTGGTTCTGCGTGCTGCTGAGCCGATTGGAAGACGGCCTACGCTACGCTCAGCTCGCAGCCGCCATCTGGTGCGACCTGGGCGACGCGGCGCATGAAGCGACCGCGCGATCGACGCTGGCCTGGCTGATGAGCGAGGTCGGCGACGAGGACGCGATCAACGAGGCGCAGAGAGCGGCAACTCTTGCCGAACAATCGGGCGACTACTCGGCGCAGGGCTTTGCCGCAAACTCGCTGTGCGTGGTGCTGTGGATGCTGCAGCAACACGATCTGGCTGAGCAGGCCGGCCTGCGCGCTGTGGAGGATGCGCGCCTGTCCGGCGACGTCGTGGCGACGGGCAGATGGCTCAGCAATTCCGCACTGCCTGCGATTTCACTCGGAGACGCTGCGTCGGAGCGGGGCGAGCACGATGCGGCGGCGGCATATCGCGACCGGGCCATGGACCTGACCCGTGAGGCCGCGGTCACCTGCCTGAAGGCCGGCGACACGTGGGGCGCGTTCATCGCGTTCAGCAACCTGACCGAATTGCAGATTGCCGTTGGCGTGCTGGGGGAGGCGAAAGCCTCGCTCGAGCAGGCCCGGGCGTTGTCAACAACGACCGTCCTGGGCAACCAGCGTCTTGTCCTTGCTCACATGACGGGGCTGCTTCTGGTCGCGAACAACGACCTGGAAGGATCTGTGCTGAGCCTGTCGGAGGCGATGCGCTTGGCCAACGAGTCCGGCACGTTGTGTCTGGGTGCGCAGATCGCAAAACAGCTTTCGGACACCTTCGCCGCTTGCGGCCGCTTCGAGGAGGCTTTGCACTTCCACCAGCAATATTTCGAACTCTACGTCAGGCGCTCGGCCGAGCGGAGCCAGGTGCGTGCACGGACGCTCTCGCGACAGCAGGAGCTGGATGCGTTGCATCAACATGCGGCGCATTTCGAGCGCCTGGCTGGAGAAGACCCTCTCACCGGTCTGCGCAATCGGCGGGGGCTTGACGTCCTGCTCGAGGCTCTTCGGCACACCCAGTCCGGCTATGGCGTGGCGATCGCCGATGTCGATCATTTCAAGGCTATCAACGACACCTACTCGCATATCGTCGGCGACGAGGTGCTTCGGAGCCTTGGATTAATCCTCAGCGGCGTCAGTGGCGGCGACGTCTCGGTTGGTCGTCTTGGGGGAGAGGAGTTCCTGATCGTTCTTGAGGGCGTCTCGGAGGAGGACGGGCTGATGCTGTGCGAGCGCGTCAGGGCATCGATCAGCGCGTTTGATTGGCAAAGGCTGGACCCAAGGCTGTCTGTCACCATCAGCATCGGCTTTGCAGCAGGCGACCCGGGCAGCGATCCGGCATCGATCCTCGCGCGTGCCGACCGTAACCTCTATTTCGCCAAGGAGCAGGGTCGCAACTGCCTTGTGTCCGACGCCGGCATGTTTGACGACGCCGCGCTGGTGCGACGTTCGGACCTGATCGGCAAGGAGCTTAGCGCCGCTACTCTGCATTAGTGAATGAGGTCTAGCGCTTGGCCCGCGTGCCGTCATTCGGCCCGGCTTCAAAATGAGCTATCCTGCCTGTTCCACGGCGGCAAGCTCTGCTCGTGGCGGCGCTGCTACACTCAGACGCAGATCATTGCAGTCGCGCGCCGCAACTCCAAGCTGAGCGTCGGCATTCCATGTCGACAGAGCGTTCTTCACACGGCCCCTGTGCTGGACTTGATCGGAGGCTAATCAGATGGATGTCCAACCACCTCAGTGATGCTTCGCGGCCACGCGCGCGGCCGGTCGCAATCGGCGCCTGGTGCTTGAGGGCGAGGCGCTCGGCATTCATGACATCAGCAGCGGCCGGTTCGCAATCAACCTGGTCAATACCTGGAATAGGCTGGCATTCGAGCGCGCCGGCATCGTCTTGCCCGAGCACGACGCGCGCTATCGATACGGCTGCGAATGGCTCGGCGTGGTCAAGCGTCTGCTGGAAGGCGAGCGGTCACCCATCGCGGGCGCCAATCTCGCCGTTGCCGATTACGCGCGGCGCCGGCGACCTTGAGGCGGAGGCAGCCTACCGCCACCTGCTGTTGCTGGCGGCCAAGGACAGCGAGAGGCGGCGATGCAGGCGGCCAACACCGATGCTGCCGTTTTCATGAAGCACGTGATGGCCAGGAGCGAGCACGTGGGCATCAATGGCGGAACGGACTCCGGCCTGATCGGCAGCCATGCGAGAGGCCAACCCCTGGTCGCGGGCAAGAGCCAGGTTGGTGACGGGAACAGGCTGATGACGAGAAGGGTGGCTCCGGGCGTCACCAGAGCGATGCCAAGGCAGACGCAGAGCACGCTCGCGGTCCAGTCGGCCTGCGCGACGGCGATCCCGCGTGCAGTCGTCGACAGCCGATGCACGATCAGCCCGAGCGTGCAGCCGGCGACGGCGCGCAGCACCGGACCCGTCGTGCAGGGCCTGGATTGCCGAACCGTGCGGGGCCCAGGGCGAAGCTGACGCGCCTCGATCAGGCGCCGGGTAGGCCGGGACGCGGCCGCTGGCGGCTTGGGGATCGCCGAGCGCGCCGGTCTTGGTGATGACGGGCATGGTCAGCGCACCGCGCCTTCGGCCGAGCGGAACGCCGGGCTCGACCTCCTCGATCAGGCGGATGCCGGTCACGCCCAGAGCATCGAGCGCGGCCAGCGCCGTCGCCGCCGGGCGCAGCAACTCGCCCAGCTGGCGTCTGAGGTCGACGCCCTCGGCGAGGTTTGCCGCCGCCGCCGCGATATCCACCAGCACGTCGCCGCCGTGCGCCAATGCCTCGACGATGGGGTTGGCGATTGCCGGCCAGCCTCCCGCCTGCGGTCCCGTCGCGCAGGGTCACGGGGTTGATGGTGACCGTGAGCAGCGAGATGTCGGCGCGCAGCAGCGCTGCCGCGGCGCGCGAGGCCTCGGCGCTGCTGCCGACCACGACAAGGATGCCGAGCCGCGCGTCGGGGGCCACGGCGTCGCCGGCCATCGTGGCGCCGGCAGCGACAGACCGCCTCGGCGCGCCGTGCCGGCGGCCAGCGCCTGCGCAAGTCCGCCCGAGCCGGTCCAGAACAGCTGGTCCGATAATGGCAGCGTCGTGTCCGCGATGGCGCAATCGGCGGCGCCGATCAGGTCGTCGGCCAGGATGAGCCAGCGATGCAGGGGCGCCATCCGATCGCTCAGGGCGACCGAGCGGGGCCGACGCGCCGATGCGGCCGGCACCGAGGCGGATGGCGCGCTTGAGCGGACCCTGCATCGCCATGGGCGATGCCGCCGGGGTTGGCCCGGAGATCATCATGCGTAGCCTGGCCCATGCCGAGCTCTATGATCGGTGCCGTCCGCTGGTCATCGGCGATGCCGGCCGGCTGACCAGGGCGGCGCGCATCGTAGGCTGGACCTGCAGGTGCGAAGCCTCACCGACCGCCGACGGCGCGGTCTTAACCCCGGGCATCGTCGACTGCATCGACCTGCGCCTCATTCCTGACGACCTGCCCTGGGGCCGCCTCTCAGCCGACGCTGGCGATGCGGCCTTTCAGTTCATCCGGTCGCGACCGAGCTCGCGATGGCGCGCAAGGTGGCCGCGGGCACCGGTAGGCCGACGAGCGCAGCCTGCTCGAGGCGCTGCGGCAGGCGAGCGAGCTGGCGCCGCCGGACCCGGCGTCTTGCGAGGCCGCTGCGACCGAATGAGCGGGGGCCAGGCCGCCGGGCCGAGGACGGGCTGCTGCGGCCTCCTTGTTTCGTCGCGAGCGCAGCCATCGTCGAGGCCCGGCGCCCCGGGTGGACAGCTTGGGTGGATTGGGCAAGCCTGCCGCCAAGGCGGGCGAACGCGCAGCAGCTCGGGAGGAGCATCGATGTCGTATGTCGAGCGCGTGCGGCCGCGCTTTGCCGAGCTGGTGCTCTCGCTGTGCGCCCTCGAGCGACTCTACACCGGCACGCGCTGGGCCGAGGGGCCGGTCTACGTCGCCGATGGTCGGCGCCTCGTGTTCAGCGACATTCCGAACGACCGCCTGCTGTGCTGGGACGAGGAAAGCGGCGCCGTCA
This sequence comes from Acetobacteraceae bacterium, assembly GCA_963692975.2. GTDB lineage: Bacteria > Pseudomonadota > Alphaproteobacteria > Acetobacterales > Acetobacteraceae > CAXMMR01. The sequence continues at coordinate 7,300 of CAXMMR010000017.1, forward strand.
ACACCTTCCGCACGCCGTCCAACTACGCCAACGGCAATACGCGCGACCGGCAGGGGCGCCTGATCACCTGCGAGCACGGCACGCGCAGCGTTACCCGCACCGAGCCGGACGGGGGCGTCACCGTGCTGGCGTCGCATTACGACGGCAGGCGACTCAATTCACCGAACGACGTCGTCGTGAGCCAGGACGGCGCCGTCTGGTTCACCGACCCGACCTATGGCATCCTCTCCGATTATGAGGGCTACAAGGCGCCGAGCGAGATCGGCCGCTGCAACGTCTACCGGCGCGATCCCAGTAGCGGCGCGATCGGCATCGTCGCCGACGATTTCGACAAGCCGAACGGGCTCGCGTTCTCGGCCGATGAGCGGACGCTCTACATCGCCGATTCCGGCCGCTCGCATGGCAGGGACAAGCCGCACCACGTGCGCGCCCTGGCGATCGGCGCGGATGGCGCCGCCGGCTCCGCCCGCGTGTTTGCCGAGATCGAGCCGGGGGTGCCGGACGGGCTGCGGCTGGATGTCGACGGGCATCTCTGGATCAGCGCCGCCGACGGGGTGCACTGCTACGAGCCGGACGGGACCCTGATCGGCAAGATCCTGGTGCCCGAGCCGGTGGCCAACCTGACCTTTGGCGGCAAGCGGCGGAACCGGTTGTTCATCACCGCGAGCACCTCGCTCTACGCCGTCTTTCTCAACACCCGAGGGCTGCAGCAGCCCTGAGCAGGACCGGGCGCTCGATCACTGCGCCAGCTTGGTTGCGATCTGGGCGACATGCCGGCCCAGGAAGCTGGCGCCTGCCAGCTCGTTCTCGGTCGGCTGGCGCGAGCCGTCGCCCGCGGCGATGGTGGTGGCGCCGTAAGGGGAGCCGCCGGTCACCTCGTCCAGCTTCAGCTGACCCTGGAACGAATAGGGCAGTCCTACGGTGATCATGCCCTGGTGCATCAGGTTGGTCAGGATGTTGAGCAGCGTGGTCTCCTGCCCGCCATGCTGCGAGGCGGTGGAGGTGAAGGCGGCGCCGACCTTGCCCACCAGCTTGCCCTGAAACCACAAGCCGCCGGTCTGATCCCAAAAGTTCGCCATCTGCGACGTCATCCGCCCGTAGCGGGTTCCGGTGCCGACGATGATCGCATCGTAGTCGGGAAGCTCCTCCACGGTCGCGATCGGGGCAGCCTGGTCGAGCTTATAGTGGCTCGAGGCGGCCACGGCCTCGGACACCAGCTCCGGGACGCGGCGGATGTCCACCGCGGCGCCAGTCTCCCGCGCGCCGGCGGCGACCACCTCCGCCATGGTTTCGGTGTGACCGTAAGACGAGTAGTAAAGCACCAGGATTTTGGCCATGTTCACGCGAGCTCCCTGGAAAAAACATTCCGTTATCATAACATCTGATGATGGTCGTAGACGATCGGCAAGGCTCACGCGGCGTCGACCAGCAGTACTTCCGCATCGGCAAGGGCGGTGACGCGCAAGACGGCCTCGTCGCGGATGGCGGCGCCGTCGCGCTCCGACACAGTGTGACCGTTGACCTCGATCTGACCGGACGCCGGCACGAGGTACAAAGAGTGGCCGGGCAACAGGACGTATTCGGCGGTCTGCCCGGCTTGCAGCGTCGCGGCCACCAGCCGTGCATCGGCGCGGATCGGCAGCACGTCGCCATCCTCCGCCCGGCCGCTCGCCAGGGTGACGAAGCGGCCGGCGCGCTCGCCTTTCGGGAATGGCCGTGCGCCCCAGGCGGGCGGCTGATCCTGCTGTTGCGGAATGATCCAGATCTGGAAGATCTTGGTCACGCCCTGCTCATGATTGTATTCGGAGTGGCGGATGCCGGTGCCGGCGCTCATGACCTGCACGTCGCCGGCCTCGGTCCGGCCTTTGTTGCCCAGGCTGTCCTCGTGGGTGATCGCGCCTTCGCGCACGTAGGTGATGATCTCCATGTCGCGGTGCGGATGGGCCGGAAAGCCGGTGGCCGGCGCGATGACGTCGTCGTTCCAGACGCGCATGTTGCCCCAGCGGACGCGCGCCGGATCCTGATACTCACCGAACGAGAAATGATGCCGGGTGTCGAGCCAGCCGTGATTGCCGCCGGCCAGCCCGGCGAAGGGACGCAATTCGATCATGTTCAGCTCCGTCGAGATCGGAACGGCCGTGCGGGCGCCGCCTCGCTGACCGGCAATGTGGGCGCTGGCCCAGTTCGCTGATATAGAAACCGTGGAAAGCCATAGTTTCGGAAGTCGTCATGCCGCATCTGCCTGACCTCGAAGCCTGGGGCGTGTTCGCAACCGTTGTGGAAGCCGGCTCCTTCTCGCGCGCCGCCAGCGAGCTCGGCCTGTCCAAGGCGACCGTGTCGAAGTCGGTCAGCCGGTTGGAGGAGCGGCTTGGCGTGCGGCTGCTGCACCGCTCTTCGCACCGCTTGCTGCTGTCCGAGGCGGGGCGTGCCGCCTCCGCCAGCGCGGCGCGGATTTTGGCCGACGCCGAGACGATGGAGGGAGAGGTCCTGGCGCGGTCCGCCGAGCCGCGTGGCCTGGTGCGCATCGCCGCCCCCGATGTCGTTCGGCGTGGTCTACCTGGCGCCGCTCCTGCCGGCGCTGCTTGCCGAGCTGCCGCAGGTTTCAGTCGACCTGCACCTCAGCGATGCGCGGGTAGACCTGGTGGGAGACGGGTTCGACCTCGCGGTGCGCGTCGCCATCCTGGAAGACTCGTCCTTGCGGGTCCGCCGCGTCTGCTCGGTCCGGCGCTAGCTGGTGGGCGCGCCGGCCTACTTCGCCACGGCAGGGCATCCCGCGCATCCGCGCGACCTCGAGGCGCATCGCTGCCTGTCCTACGCCTACCTGCCGACGCCGGACCGCTGGCGCTTTCAGCATGCGTCGGGCGACGTCGTGACGATCACGCCGGCCGGGCCGCTTCGCATCAACAATGCCGACGCGATCGCGCCCTCCGTGCTGGCTGGAGTGGGACTGGCTGTGCAGCCCGACTTCGTCGTCTGGCGTGACCTGGACGAGGGGCGGCTGGAGCGGACGATGCCGGGCTGGTCAATGACGGATGCCGCACTGAACCTCGTCATGCCGCCGGGCGGACTGCGGCCGCGGCGGGTCACGGCTGTCGTGGACTTCCTGGCGGCGCGGCTTGCTGCCGCCCCTTGGGCGTCGGGTTGAGCCGGCCGGCTGATGCGAGACCGGCTACGCCCGGGCCGCCAGGGCCAGCGCGGTGTCGCCATCGATCACCAATCCGCGAACGACGCCGGTGCGCAGCAGCGCCTCGATCGCCGCAACCTTGCGCAGGCCGCCGGCCGCCAGGACGACGTCGCGGCCGCGCAGGTGCTCGAGGTCGACCGCCAGGGTGCGGCGCGCCAATTCGTGGTCGACCTGCGCGCCCTGTGCATCGAACAGCCGCCCGAGCGCGTCGGCGACGGCGCCGCGGGTGCGCACGCTCGCCAGTTCCGCCGCCGACATCATGCCGGCCCGACGCAGCAGCGCGCTCTCGAGCAATTCGCCGACGCTGATCATGTAGAGGTCTGCCGCGCGGGCGAGCGCCAGCGCCTCGGCGACCGTGCGCTGTGACACCAGCACCTGCCGGTCGGCCTCGGTGTCGGCAATGAACGGCACCGGCAGGAAGTGTCCTTCGCCGCCGGTTCGGGCCGCCAGCGCCGCCACCACCTCGAACGGGTTCGAGGCCGAGTTGCGGGTCAGCGAGCCCATGAGCGAGACGAAGCAGGCGCGGGCGTTCTGCACCCCGGCGAGGTGCAGCGTCATCTGCTCCAGGGTGCGGCCCCAGCTCACGCCGACGGTGATCGGCCGGCCGTCGGCGAGCTTGCCGCGCAGGAAATTGGCGGCCGCCGCGCCGACCGACCGGCGAGCGATCATCTCCTGGGCGGCCGCGAGGTTCGGCTCGTCGGCGGCCTCGGCGAACCCCATCGCCGGCGTGGCGAGGCAGAAATCCAGGCCGTGGCGTCGCGCGATGGCGTTTTCGACCTCGAGGTCGCGCACCGCGTCGTGGTTGATGGTGACGCTCACCAAGCCGCGCTCGCGCGCCTCGCCGAGCAGCCGGACGACCCGGCTGCGATGCACCCCGAGCCGGCGTGACACCTCCTCCTGGGTTAATCCTCCGACGTGGTAGAGCCATGCCGCCCTGACCATAATCGCGTCGTCGGCTTCGTGGGCGAGAGTGAGGGTCAGCAAGGCAAGTTGTCCTTTTTTGAAAAGAAGGACCAAAAAACTTTTGTTCCTGGTCTTTGCACGGGCCTAGCGATTCTTGCGGATAGAAGTTTTTTGCTTCCTTTTTTCAAAAAAGAAGCCCTTCCTTTCTGTGGTAACGCCCGGCTGAATATTTCGCCAGCATACCCCCAAAAATCATTGACTCCCACCCTGTCGAGCGCTGAGTGTGCGTTCAAGATCAAATGTCGTCCGCCGCATCAAAAGTGCAGGCAGGCGAGTTAGGGTGGTGGTTCGGGCTCATGGCGTATGTGATCGGCATCGATGGCGGGACGGAGAGCCTGCGGGCGACCGTGTTCGACCTCGCCGGCCGCAAGGTCGCCTCGGCGGCCAGCGCCTATCCGACCCGCTTTGCCGCCGGCGCGCGCGCCGAGCAGGATCCTGAGCTGTGGTGGCTCGCCCTGGGCGCGGCGACGCGCCAGGCGACGGCGGAGACCGGCATTGGCGGGCGCGACGTCGATGCGATCTGCGCCACCACGACCTGCTGCACCGTCGTTGCGCTCGACAGCGCCGCCCGGCCGCTGCGCCCGGCGATCATTTGGATGGATGTTCGCGCCGGCCGGCAGGCGGATACCGTGCTGGCGACAGGCGATGCCGCGTTGGCCGTCAACGGCGGCGGCGCCGGGCCGGTCTCCGCCGAGTGGATGATCCCCAAGGCGCTATGGCTGGCGCAGAACGAGCCCGAGCTGTTCGCCGCCGCGCACACGATCTGCGAGTATCAGGATTTCTTCAGCTGGCGGCTGACCGGGCGGCGCGTCGCCAGCCTCAACAACGTCTCGATCCGCTGGCACTACCGCAACGATGCCGGCGGCTGGCCGGACAGCCTGCTCGAGGCGCTCGATCTCTCGGCGCTGCGGCAGAAATGGCCGGCCGAGGTGCTGCCGCCCGGCGCCGTCATCGGCCCGCTCGCGCCCGCCGCCGCCGAGCATCTCGGCCTGCCGACCAGCGTGCAGGTGGTGCAGGGCGGCGCGGACGCGCTGATCGGCATGATCGGGCTTGCCGTCGCCCGGCCCGGGCAGCTCGCCCTCATCACCGGCTCGTCGCACCTGCAATTCGCCGTCGGCGACAATGCCGCTCACGTGCCGGGCCTGTGGGGCACCTACGCCGACGCGGTCTATCCCGGCCGCACCATCCTGGAAGGCGGCCAGACCTCGACCGGCTCCATCGTCGCCTGGCTGCGACGGCTGACCGGCGAGCAGGCCGATTTCGACACCCTGAACCGCGAGGCGGCCGCGCTGGATCCGGGAGCCGACGGGCTGCTGGTGCTGGACCATTTCCAGGGCAACCGCACGCCCTACACCGACCCGCTGTCGCGCGGCGCCATCACCGGCCTGTCGCTGCACCACACGGCCGCGCACCTGTTCCGCGCCACGCTGGAGGCGATCGGCTTCGGCACCAGAGCGATCGTCGAGCGGATGGCGCAAGCCGGCAGCGGTGCGGCCGAGATCACCTGCGGCGGCGGCGCCACCCGCTCGCCGCTGTGGCTGCAGATCCATGCCGACACCGCCGGCCTGCCGGTGGTGGTGCCGGAGGTTGCCGAGGCGCCGGCGCTGGGAGCGGCGGTGCTGGCCGCGCACGGTGCCGGGCACTACGCCAGCATCGACGAGGGCATCGCCGCCATGGTTCGGCCGGGCCGGCGGATCGAGCCGATTGCTGCCAACGTCGCCCGCTACGACGACATCTATCGACGCTACGTCGAGCTTTACCCGGCGCTGAAGCCGCTTCGCGAGGCCGTATCCGCATGAGTCTGCCGAACACCCGGCTGCCGGAGCTGTATCGCACGATGCGGCGCATCCGCACCTTCGAGGAGCGCGTCGCAGAGTTGTATGCGCGCGGCCTGTCGGCGGGGTCGATGCTGCACCTCTCGATCGGCGAGGAGGGCGCGGC
>CAXMMR010000018.1:0-148697 GCA_963692975.2 Acetobacteraceae bacterium
TCTGGGACATCGGGCCCCAGCGGGTCCAGGGCGGCGCCTTAGCCTTATCGACTAGGCCATGGCTGGGGCGGGAGGGATCGAACCTCCGAATGACGGAATCAAAATCCGTTGCCTTACCGCTTGGCGACGCCCCAACAACCACCGGCATCCGAAGCCCTCAGGCTCCTTCGCGCAATTGCGCGCTTGCACGCGGCCGGTCAAGGGCGGCCCGCTTGCCGCTGCTGCCTGATGGCGTCGAGCCGCCTGGCGAACCGCTGCCCTGCTGCATCAAGCGACAAGCGCTGCTCGGCATCCCGCCGCGCCACCCTGCCAAGCTCCGCCGCATAATCCTGGTTGTCGTAGAGCCGCCGCATCAGCTTCGCCGCATGATCGACGGACGGCTCCGCCCAACGCGCCGAGGCGTCATAGGGCGGCACCGGCTTGCCGAGCGTCACCAGTTTGTAGTCGACCAGCAGGCTGTTGGCGTCATCCATGAAGTCGAGGTTGCCAGAGTAGCGTGTGGCAATCACCGGCTTGCCGAGCAGCATCGCCTCGGCCATCGTCAGTCCCAGCCCCTCGCTGCGGTGCAGCGAGACGTAGGCGTCGCAGCAATCGATCAGCGACAGCGTCTCGTCCGGGCTCGTCACCCGCTCCAGCACCTGAATGTTCGCGCCCTCGGCCGCCTCCCGCAGTGAGCGCACCTGGGCCTCGTGGCCAAACGAGGTGGTCTTGAGGATCAGGTCGACAGGCTCATCCGTGCGGAACGCCTGGCGAAAGGCGCGAACCAGCGCGTACGGGTTCTTGCGCTCCATCACCGAGCCCATGTGGAACGAGAACAGGAAGGTGAAGCGCCCCTGCTCGGCCCCGGTGAGCCCGAAGGCGCCACGCCGGCGAGGGGTAAAGCGGCCGACCTGAACGCCGGGAAACAAGGTGTGCACCGGCCGGTCCAGCGCGCCGCGCAGCGCGTCCGCGACGAAGGCGGTTGCGGCCCAGACCTCGTCGACCTGTCGCGCCTTCTCCGCCCAATAGGCGGGCACGCTCTCCAGCTCCCAATACCAATACGCCACCCGGTAGGTCCTCGGCGCCCGCTCGGCGAGGTCGGCGCGGGCGAACGAGGTGTCGAAGAACGGCTCGGCCTGGGTATGGATCAAGGTGACGTCGTGCAGCTCCAGGCCGCCGAAATCGGCATGGTGCGGATCGTCGCGCCGGTCGGTCCGCACGTCGCGGCGCGACACGGCGACCCCTGCCCGCTCCATCGCGCCGCACATTGCCTCGGCCGAGACGCGCAGGCCGGAGGGATAGCAGAAATGGCCGACGACGTTGATGCCGAGGCCCGCCAGCGCCGCCGGGGTGCCGTCCGCCAGGCGCTCGCTGCACCAGGCTCGGAGCGGTTCCGCCAGACCGGACTGGAGGCCAGCCAGCCAGCCCAGCAGCGCCGCGGCGCCCTCTTCGTGGGTCAGCCCGTCTGGATGCGCCGCCCGCCAACCGGGCTCGGCAGCGAAGGCGAGACGCAGCTCGTCGGCCGCGGACAGGCCGGTCGGCCAACGCGTCGGATCAAGCCACACGGTGTCCGCTGACAGGCCATAGCGCTCGGCAAGCCAGCCTGAAAAGGCGTCCCGGCCGAACACGGTGAGCGCCGTCGGATGGGCCTGCTGCCAGTCCGGCGAGAAGCGATACGTGCGCACCAGCTCGGCCGCCGGATCCTCCAGGCAGCGCAGGATGAACCACCAGGCCGCTTCGAGACGCTGACCTTCGTCAGTCACGCCATGCCGCAGCATCCAGCAGGCGAGGTCGCCGCGGCTGCCGGGCATGAGGCCGAGCGGAAAGGCGCTGCGGACGTCATTGCGCCACAGAAAAAGCTGGCGCGGCTCGGCCGAGAGGTCGGCCGCGAAGGCCTCTCGTACGGCGCCGCGCGCCGCCTCGGGCAGGCCAAGCGAGCGGCTGCCCTCACCGTCGAGCCAGGCCGCGAAGGCTCCGTCCGCGCCGGCGCCCAGGGCATCCGGGAAGCGACGGCGGAGGTCGCGCCGGCTGCGCAGCAGGTCGATGATCCAGCGCGCCGCCGACCAGGCATCGGTGATGCGGCCGGGCGGCTGCGGCGGCCAGAACACCAGGCTGGCCGGCTGCTGCATGCGGGCCAGCACCTGCGCGTCGTCGAACGCGTCGAACGGCGGATCGACAGCCGGCACGCCCGCGAGGTGGCGCGCGGCGTCCAGCGCCAGCACGTCGCGCAAGCTTGGCTCGGCGGCCGCACGCAGCCGCGGCACGGCGGAGAAGCCGCTGAGCTCGGGATGCAGGAACGGGTCCGCCTCCACGCCGAGCCGCGCCACCTCGCGCGCCGAGCGCGCCATGTCGGCTACCGGGTTGGTGTGCCCGCGCGTCGCCCCCTCGTGATGAACAAGGGCCGCCCACGGCGTATAGACGGTGCGCCAGCCCGCCTTGTAGGCCCGCAGGCACAGCGCGACGTCGCTATTGGCCACTTGGTAGGCCTCGTCGAAGCCGCCCACGCGGTCGAACACCTCGCGCCGCACCATCTGGCAGGCGCCCATGATGGCGAGCCAGTTGCGCGTCGTGTTGGGCGAGCCGAACACGCCCCAGGCCGCCTCGTCGCCGCGATTGAACATCAGTCCGTAGAGATGAATGCCGACGGCGACGCCGGCGTGTTGCAGCGTTCCCATCCGGGTAGCGCAGCTTGACGCCGACGATGCCGACGCCGGGCAGCTCGGCGACGCGCACCATCTCCCCGAGCCAGCCGGGCTCGACCACCTCAATGTCGTTGTTGAGGAACAGCAGCAGCGCGCCGGTGGCGACGGCCGCGCCCCGGTTGCAGGCGGCGGAGTAGTTGAACGGCGCGTCGTGGTGCACCACCAGCACGCCGCGAGCCTGCAGCTCCTCGTAGAGCGCCGCCGTGCGCGGGTCGGTCGAGTTGTTCTCGACGATGATCAGCTCGACGCGGCGATGGCCGGTGCGCTCCAGCAGCCCGGTGACGCAGCGTCGCAGCATGTCCGGGCTGTCGTGGTTGGGAATGATGACCGAGACCAGGGTGTCGGCGGCGGGCCAGCGGCTGCGCTGGGTGCCGTCGGGCTGTGTCTCGACGCCGGCCGCAATGCCTGTTGCCTGCCAATACGCCGCCAACGCCGCCCGATTCTGCTCGGCGGCAAGGCTGCCCGAGCTCGGTCGATCGGTGCCGCCGGGCACGCGATGGCAAAGCACCCGCGCGACGCGGGCGATGCGCTGCCCGGCCGCCTCCGCCTCGGCGGTCAAGCGCAGGTGCAGCCCCCACTCGGCGCCGGCGCCGGCGCCGGCCGCGAAGCCGCCGGCCGCGAGCGCCAACGACCGTGACAGCACGGTGAGGCGGCCGAAATAATTGTAGGCGGTCAGCAGCTCGGGCGACCAATCCGGCTTGAACTGCGGCGCCACCCGCCGCCCGTCCGCAGTCAGCACGTCCTCGTCGGCATACAGCACGGCAAGGCCATCGACCGCGGCGATTGCGCCGTCGAGCACGCCGAGCGCATTCCCCGCCAGCACGTCGCCGGCGTCCAGCACAACGACCCAGGCGCCGCCGGCCTCACCGAGCAGATGCTGCAGCACCGCGCCCCGATCCCAGTTCGGCTCCACCCCGATGCGGCGTAGCTGACGCGCGCCCGGCCGCCGCTCGCTCGCCCGCCGCTCGCTCGCCCGCCGCCCGCTGGTCAGCCGCTGCCCGTCAGGGGTCGCGACCAGCACCTCCCAGCGCCCGTCCAGCTGCGCGCGCAGCGAACCGAGCGTGCGCTCCAACAGCGCCGGCGCCTCGGGCAACCCGATCAGCACGCTGAAACGCACGACCGGCTCGGCCGGCCCGGCGCCCACCGGCGGCGGCAGCGCCTCGTGCTGCTGTAGCGGCTCGATGTCGGCGATCCAACTTGCGTAGGCCGCCTCATCGGCGCTCGACGCCGGTGCCGCTGCCAAAACCGGAGCGGCAATCGCCGGCGCCCGAGCGGCCGGCACGGCGACGACCGGGCGCGCCCGCATCTCGGCCAGCCGCCGCTTCATGCGCCAAGGCGTGATCACCCACCACGCCGCCTTCACGACGCGCCGGCCATGCCAGCGCAGGAACCGGACGATGAACCAGCGGATCGGCGCCCGGTCGGCAGCCGCCAGCGCCGCAGCCAGTGCCGCCGCATGGCTCGCCTGCTCGCGCAGGGGCGCGAAGCGCTCGTCGGTCGCCCGCACCACGCGGTCGATCTCGCCCTGGTGCGAGGCGCGCAGCTCGGTGTTCTGGCGCCGCAGGCTTGCGGCAACGCGCAACGGCTCCTCGAACGCCCTCAGCCGCTCCTCAAACGCGGCCTGCTCGGCTGCGAGCCGCGCCGCATCGCCGGCCCGCGCCGTCGCGGCACGCAGCGCGTCGGTCAGGCTGCCGATGTGGATGTCACGCGCCGCGACGTCGCGCGCCAGCAGCAACGCCCGCGACTCGATCTCCCAGCGCTCGCCGAGCCGGGCGAACCGGCTGCGCACGGCGGCGGTTTCGCGCGGCGACAGCTCGGTCAGCGCCAGCACCGCCGCCGGCGCCGCCTCGCCGACGCAGAGCACGCCCAGGCCATGGGCGTGAACGAATTCGAAGCCTGGATACGCGGCCGCCACCTCGGCCCAGAAGCGCCAGACCCCGAAATCGGCCAGGCGCTCGTTGGTATCGTGGAACAGCACCACGGCGCGGTCGGACAACTTGGACCGCCAGGTGTCGAAATCGTGCCGCACCGCCGCGTAGGTGTGCAGCCCGTCGATGTGCAGCAGGTCGATCGAGCCGTCCGCGAACTTCGCCGCCGCATCGTCGAAGGTGCATCGTAGAAGCTGAGAAAAACCGCCGAAGCGGGCCTGGTTGTAGCGCTCGAGCTCGGCGAACACCGCCTCCGGCAACGCCCCCACATGCGCGTCCCCCTGCCAGGTGTCGACAGCGTAGCAGCGCGTCACCAGCCCCTCCGCCTCGACGGCGCGGCAGAGCGCAGCGTAGGAGATCCCCGAATGGGTGCCGAGCTCGACCAGCAGCCGCGGCTGGGCCGCCCGCACCAGCCACTGCGCGAACGGCACATGGCCGAACCAGGCGCTCTCGTGGTCGAGCCGCTCGGCCTGGCGAAACATCGGGTCGAGCTCGGGCAGCGACAGCGCCGCAATGCCGGGGCTCGCCGGCATCGTCGGCTGCGCGGCACGAACCGTGGCGCTGCCCGGGCTCTCTTTCCAAAGCATGCGGACGGTCCCCTCCCAGGCAACGGATTAGAGCAGGGATCCATCCGGCTCTAAGGTGACATACGACCCGTGCCATCGACTGGATGAGCGCGCAAGGCGCGCCAGCCCTCCGAGCGCGGCCGCCGCAGAGATAAGGGAAAGGCCAGGAGCTCTGCTCCTGGACCTCGCTGGGGCCCGCGGCCCCAGACCCCATTCACTTTGCCACTCGCCGCATGAGCTCGCCCGAGTTCACGATAATAAATGGATTTTAAAGGCTTCGCCTTTAATGGGGTCCAGGGGCAAAGCCCCTGGCCTTGCTTCGCGTCCGTTCACTTCCCGTCCGTCACCCAGACATGCGCGTAGTTGATCGGCGTGTAGATCGGGTCGACCATCAGGGCCTCCGGCCCGGCCAGCCGGCGGCTGTGCAGTATGTTGAAGCGCGCGTCGAGCAGGGGCACCCAGGGCTGCTCGGCCATCACGCCGGCGAACACCGCGCGCCAAGCCGCCAGTCGCTCAGCCTGCCGCGCCGGCTCGTAAATCGCGTCCGCCGCCTCGGCCGACGCGTCCAGCTTCGGGTCGCAATGGAACGACCAGTTCCAGCCGCCTGGCTTGGCGCTGCCGCAGGACAGGATCGGCGTGAAGAAGTCGGACGGGTCCGGATAGTCCTCCGACCAGCCCTCGACGCCGGACCACACCAGCGGCGCGTCGCTCGGCGAGCCGGCCGCCGCGTTGAAGGTCTGCAGCGCCAGCGCCCGCAGCTCGGCATGGATGCCGACCGCCTCCAGATCCTGCTGGATGGCCTGAGCAAGGCGCGGGTTGGGATCGGTGTTGTTCGAATACAGGATCGTCGAGAAGCCGTTCGAGTAGCCGGCCTGCGCCAGCAGCGCCCGCGCCGCGGCGGGATTGTAGGCGGCGCCGGCATAGCCGGGATCGTAGCCCGGCATGCCGACCGGCAGCACCTGGTCGGCGACCACGTAGCGGCCGTTCAGCAGCTTCGCCAGCCGCGCCTTGTCAATCGCGCCCGCCACCGCCCGCCGCACCCGCAGGTCGTCGAATGGCTTCTGGTTGGTCTTCATCGCCAGGTAAACGGTCTCGAGCTTCGGCGCCCGCGCGACCAGCCCGTTCCAGGCCGGGTCGTGCAGTATCTGGTTGAAGCGCGCGGGCGGGATGTCGTTGCCGAGCGCGTCCACGCTGCCCTGCTCGATCTGCAGCACCGCCGTCAGCGGCTCCTCGCCAACCCGTATGGTCACCCGGTCCAGATGCGGTATCCCCGGCTCGAAGTAATGCGGGTTGCGCACCAGCGTCACCGCCTCGCCCGGCCGCCACTCGGCCAGCACGAACGGCCCGGTGCCGACCGGATGGCGGCCGAAATCGGCTCCCGCCCGCTCCACCTCCTCGCGCGGCACCGCGAACGCGAAGTTCAGCGCCAAGGCCTGCAGGAACGCCGCACTCGGATGGGCCAGCCGGATCACCACCGTCGCCGGATCGGGCGCCGACAGCCCGGCAACCGCCTTGCTGCGGCCATGCGCGAACGCGTCCACTCCGTCGATCGCCGCCAGGAACGGCGCGCCCGGGCTCGCCGTGCGCGGATCCAGGGCGCGCGTCAGCGAGTAGACGATGTCGCTCGCCACCAGCGCCCGCCCATTGCTGAACACCACGCCCGGCCGCAAGGCAAAGCTGTAGGTCAGCCCGTCCGCCGACAGGCTGTAGCTTTGCGCCAGCATCGGTCGCAGCGTCGTGGTGCCCGGCACGTAGTCCATCAGCCCGCTAAAGATCGAGCGGATCACCGCCCAATCCTGGAAGTCGTAACCGATCGCCGGATCGAGCGTGGACAGGTCATCCTTAAACGCGATCGTCATGCCCCCGCCCTGGCGCGGCTGCTCATCAGCGAAAGCCGATACGGAAAGCAACGCCAGAAGAAAGGCCAGGGCTCTGCCCTGGACGGGACCCCATCGCGCCAGCGCGATGGGAACCCGCCGCTGGGGCCGTGAGGCCCCAGACCCCTTCCATAAGATCATCATCCCACCTCACTTAAATACGTCACCTTGGCGATGATCTTAAGTGATGGATTTCAAAGGCTCCGCCTTTGATGGGGTCAAGGGGCAAAGCCCCTTGCCTTCCTTCATTGACCCATTGATGCTCCCCATCGTGATGACGAGCCTCTCCCGTCGGCTAGGCCTGCTGCTGGCAATGTTGGCCTTCGTCAGTTTGCTCGCCCTCGGCGCCACCGTGCTGACGGATGACGCATCCGCCGCTCAGCAGACCGAGCTCGACGCCGTCAGCATCCTGTGCGCGAGCAGCCCCGCCGCGTCGCCAACCCACCGCCCGCATCCGCCACGGCATCACGCATCCCCTGCGCTGTGCCCACTGAGCCTGGCGCTCGCCCTGCCGCTGATCGTGCTCGCCTTGCTGCCGCTGCTGCTCGGTCCGGCCGCCCAGCTCGTCGCCTGGTGCCGGCGCGACGCCGCCGACCGCCTGCCGGGCTCGCTCGCCTCCTGCCTCGGCCTGCCACGAGGTCCGCCCATCCTCGCCTGAGTTCCCAGCTGCCAGCGGGTGCGGCCCTGCCGCGCCCACCGACACACCGAACCTGCGAGAGACCAGATCCATGCGATCGCTCACCCTGCCGCTCGCGCTAGCCGCGACGGCAAGCCTTGCCGCCCCCGCCGCCGCGCACGTCGTGGCCGGCGTCCGCCTGTTCCCCGTCACGCTCACCATCGACGATCCCGGCGTCTCCGACGAGGCGTCGCTGCCCGCCTTCTCCTATGTCCGCGGCCCCGCCGATGGCGGCTCCGGCCCGACCCACGAGGTCGATTTCGGCTTCGAGTACGACAAGACGATCACCGACAACACGGCGCTGATCTTCAACGACGGCTACGACGTCCAGCAGCAGAACGGCGCCAAGACCCAGACCGGCTTCGAAAACATCTTCATCACCGGCAAATGGCAGGCCTACACCAACGCCGACCACGAGTTCGTCGTCTCGCTCGGCATCATCCGCGAGCTCGGCGGCAGCGGCACCATCCACACCGGCGCCGACCATGACGGCTCGACCGCGCCGACCGCCTATTTCGGCAAGGGCCTGAACGAGCTGCCGATCCCGCTGCTGCGCCCGCTCGCTCTCACCGGCGAGCTCGGCTACACGATCGCCGATCGTGAGCTGAAGGCGGTTCAGCCGGCGCCGCTGCCGGCCAACAACGCCGCCGCCAATGGCGGCATCGCCGCCTCGTTCAACACCGGCAACGCCAATGCCTGGTCCGGCGGCATCACTCTGCAGTACAGCATCCCCTACCTGCAGTCGCAGGTGAAGGATTACGGACTGCCCGCCTTTATCGGCAAAATGATCCCGCTGGTCGAGTTCACCTGGACCTCGCCGGCCTCCAGACCGAGCGACGAAGGCACGACGTGGACCGCCGCGCCCGGCGTCATCTACATCGCCCCGTGGGGCGAAATCGGCCTCGAGGCGCTGGTGCCGCTCAACCGCGCCACCGGCACCAATGTCGGCGTCGTCGGCCTCGTGCACTTCTTCTTCGACGACCTGTTCCCCCACTCCATCGGCAAGCCGATCATCCCATGAGGAGCCTCCCCATGCGCCACGCTCTCGCAACCGCCGCCTTCGCCACTCTGGCGATGTGCGCCGCTCCCGCCTTCGCGCACGCATTTCTCAAGACCGCGATCCCCGCCGTCGGCAGCAGCCTGCCGCAGGCGCCGGCCGCGGTGACGATCACGTTCACCGAAGGCGTCGAGCCGCTGTTCAGCACCATCACCGTCAAGGACGCCGCCGGCGGCCAGGTCGATGACGGCCACGTCCACGCCGCCGGCGACGACACGCGCCTGGCCATCGGGCTGAAGACGCTGTCCGCCGGCATCTACACCGTGGCCTGGCACGCGACCTCGACCGACGCCCATAAAACCTCGGGCAAGTTCAACTTCACCATCAAGCCATAGGCTCGGAATGCTTGTTCCGGATTTTGACTTCTCCGGTGCCGGCGGGGTCGGCCTGGCTTTGTCCCGCGGCGCCGCCGTCGCCACCCTGCTCTCGTCGTTCGGCGCCTTAACCTTCGCCTGCATCGTCGCCCCGCGCGCCCTGCAGCGCCTGCCGCAGCCGACCTTGATGGCGCTCGACCACCGCCTGCTGCGGCTGGTCCGGCTCAGCCTGGCGGCGGCGGCGGCGGCCAGCCTCGTGTGGCTGGTGCTACAGGCCGCCAACATGGCCTCGGCCGAGGACATCGGCGCAGCCCTGGCCGCAATCCCCCTCGTCGCCGGCCACACCAGTTTTGGCCGCCTCGTCCTCCTCCAGCTCGCTGCCTTGCTCGTGACCGCCCTCATGCTGGTCCGAAAACCAGGACGGTGGCGCCTGCGCGGCGCGCTCGCCGCATCGACCTTGGCGCTGCTGCTGCAGGCCGGCCACAGTCACGCCGCCTCGATGCAGTCCGGCCCCATGCTAGCCGGCCCCATGCTAGCCGGCCCCATGCTAGCCGGCCCAAGCCTGCTGCTCGCCGCCGACGCCGTCCACCTGCTCGCCGCCGGCGCCT
The DNA here is from genome assembly GCA_963692975.2 of Acetobacteraceae bacterium. Classification (GTDB taxonomy): domain Bacteria; phylum Pseudomonadota; class Alphaproteobacteria; order Acetobacterales; family Acetobacteraceae; genus CAXMMR01. The sequence goes on from CAXMMR010000018.1 coordinate 9,708, forward strand.
GGCTCGGCGGGCTGCTGCCGCTGCTCCTGGTGGTGCGGCGTGCGCCGCCCCGCGAGGCGGCGATGGCGGCACGCTGGTTCTCGCCACTCGGAAAACTCTGCATCGTCGCCCTGGTCGTCACCTCCGCCTACCAGGGCTGGGTGCTGAGCGGCAGCCTGGCCGCTGTCGTCGGCACCGCTTATGGCTGGATGCTGCTGATCAAGCTTGCTTTGCTCGGCGTGCTGTTCGCCTTCGCCTGCGCCAACCGCTATCGCCTCGCCCCCGCCCTGCTCGGCGCCGCGCCTGAAGCCGCCCGCCGCACCCTCGGCCGCAGCATCGCCGTGCAGACCGGCTTCGGCCTCGCCATCATTGCCGCGGCCGGCCTGCTGAGCAGTCTGGAGCCGGGCATGCACAGCCAGCCGATCTGGCCGTTCGCCGACCGCTTCAGCCTCGACACCGTGAGCGAGGACCCGGACTTCGCGCGCGAGGCACTGGCCGCCGCACTCGCACTGGCAAGCAGTCTGGTGCTGATCGCCTTTGCCCTGCTGCTGCGCGGGCCATGGCGCCGCTGGCCACGCCTGGTCGCGGCCGCCGCGGCGATCGCCGTCGCCTGGTTCGCGGTGCCGCATCTCGACCTGCTGTTCGTGCCCGCCTACCCGACCAGCTTCTTCCACTCGCCCACCGAGTTCGCCGCCGCCTCCATCGCCGAGGGCGCGGTCCTGTTTCCAACCCATTGCGCCGTCTGCCATGGTGCCGAAGGCCGCGGCAACGGCCCCGCAGCAGCCAGCCTGCCGATCCCCCCGGCCAACCTCACGGCGGAGCATCTCTGGATGCACAGCGACGGCGAGCTCTACTGGTGGCTGGCGCACGGCATCCCGGCGCCCGATGGCGGCCCGGCGATGCCCGGCTTCGCCGACACCCTTTCCGACGACCAACGTTGGGCGCTGATCGACTATGTGCGAGCCCACAATGCCGGGCTCGTGGTGCGCCAGGCCGGCGACTGGACCCCGGCCCTGCAGGCGCCCGAGCTGCAGGCCGACTGCGCCGAGGGTCCGCGCACCCTCGCCGAGCTCCGCGGCGGCTTCGTGCGGGTGCTGATCGGCGCCGTCAGCGCCACGCCGCTGCCCGGCGTCACCACGATCCTGGCCGTGCCCACGGCCACGCCCGCCGCCGGGCTCTGCGTCGCCCACGACCCATCGGTCGTCGCCGCCTACGCCGTCGTCTCCGGCCGACCCATGACCGACCCGCCGCCGACCCAGATCCTGATCGACGCGCATGGCTGGCTGCGCGCCGCCGAGCCCGTCGACACCCTCGCGACGCCGCAACTCACCGCCAAGCTGCAGCACTTCGCCACTCACCCGGTCAGCACCGCCGCGCCAAAGATGATGGACATGGACATGGGTCCCGGCATGAGCATGGGGCCGCCTCCCGCAGCAGATCATGCCCGCTCGAAGATCTAGCCCGCGCCCGCCTCGCCAGCCGCCTCGAGCGGCGCGGGATCGCCAGGGCGCGGCCCTGCTGGCCGGCACAGCGGCAGCGCTGCTGCTGCTTGCCGGCGGCTACCTCTGGCTGCTCGGCGGCCCCATGCCGCGACCGCGCGCCACCATCGGCGGCCCGTTCACCCTCACCGCCTCGACCGGCGCGCAAGTCAGCGACCGCAGCCTGCGCGGCCGCTACCTGCTGGTCTATTTCGGCTACACCAACTGTCGCGACGTCTGCCCCGCCACCCTCGGCACTCTCGCCCGAGCGCTGACGGCGCTCGGTCCACGCGCCGACCGCATCGCGCCCCTGTTCATCACGGTCGACCCGCAGCACGACACCCCGGCCGTGCTGCGCGGCTACGTCGCCGGCTTCGGCCCGCGCCTGCTCGGCCTTACCGGCACGTCGCAGCAGATCCGTAAGGTTGAGCGCGAATACCACGCCAGCAGCACCGTCCATCCCGACGGCACGACGCTCGATCACAGCTCGGTGCTCTATTTGGTCGCTCCCGACGGCCACTATCTCGCCCCGGTGCGCGCCGACGCCAACGCCAAGGAAATGACCGCCGCCATCGCCGCCTATCTGACCTGAGCAGAGAAAGGCGAGGGGCTTTGCTCCTCGACCCCATTAAAGGCGAAGCCTTTAAATCCGTTCATTAGCCTGAGTTCACCGGCTAGAGCGGCGCTGTCGCCAGATGGATGGGGCCCGGGGCATCAGGCCCCAGCGGAGTTCCAGAGGCAGAGCCTCTGGCTTTCCCTCTGACCGCTCACCATTTGCACGGCCTTGCAAGGTGAAACACGTTTATCTACGTTGCTTCAATGTCGATCAGTCGAAATCACATGCGGGCCACCCTGATCGGCCTAGTCGGCGTGCTGATGCTTGCCGCACCGCCGGCCCGCGGCAAGACGCTCCAGGTTGGTTACCAACGCTACGGCACGCTGATCATCCTCAAGCAGCGCGGCACCCTCGAGCAGCGCCTCAAGCCGCTCGGCTATGACGTCGCCTGGACACTATTTCCCTCCGGCCCGCCACTGCTGGAGGCGATGAATGCCGGCGCCGTGCAGTTCGGCATCACCGGCGAGACGCCGCCGATCTTCGCTCAGGCCGCCGGCGCGCCGATCGTCTATGTCGGCGCCGAGCCGCCGGCACCGACCGGCGAGGCGATCCTCGTCGGGCGCGCCAGCGCCATCACCACCATCGCCGGGCTGCGTGACCGACGCGTCGCGCTGACGCGTGGCTCCAACGCGCACTACCTGCTGCTCGCCGCACTGACCAAGGCCGGCCTGTCCTGGAACGACATCACACCGGTCTATCTCGGCCCAGCCGACGCCCCTGCCGCCTTCCAGGCCGGAGCCATCGACGCGTGGGCGATCTGGGACCCATACCTCTCCTCCGCGCTCGCCAACCTGGACGCCCGGGTGCTGCAGAACGGCACCGGCACGGTGGAGAACCGCCAGTACTTCATCGCCGCGCGGGCCCTGGTGAGCTCCGAGCCCGCCGTCGTGCGGGCGGTGCTTGACGCCTTGGCCGAGGCCGATGCGTGGGCGCTCGGACACAAGCCGGAAGTCTCGACCATGCTCGCCGGCTCGACCGGGCTGCCGCTGGCGGTCGTGCAGGCCTCGGTGGGCCGGCTCGGCTTCGGGGTGGGTGCGATGACGCCCGAGATCGTCGCCGGGCAGCAGGTCGTGGCGGACGCGGTGGCGAAGGCTGGCCTGATCCCTTCCCCCGTTCACGTGCAGGACGACGTGGTGGTAGGCGGCGGGTCGTGAGCGTGACCATCGGTTTTGCGCCGACAGCTACTCGGCGGCGCCTCCGCCTGCCGCGGCCGAGCCTGCGCCGCTTCGCCTCCTCGCTGGTGCTGCTCGCTTTGTGGCAAGGCGCCTCGATGACCGGCCTGCTGTCGCCGCATCTGCTCGCCGCCCCAAGCGCCATCCTCGCCACGGCGGGCAAGCTGCTGGCCGACGGCACGCTGGAGCACAACCTTCTCGTCTCGCTTGCCCGCGTCCTGGTCGGCATGACCATCGCGATCCTCGTCGCGGTGCCGCTGGCCCTGCTTGCCGGCCTGTCCCGCCTCGGCGAGGACCTGCTCGACGCGCCGTTGCAGATGCTGCGCACCCTGCCGCATCTGGCCCTGGTGCCGCTCTTCATTCTGTGGTTCGGCATCGGCGAGCTGCCGAAGATCGTGCTGGTGGCGCTCGGCGCCGGCTTCCCGCTCTACCTCAACTTGTTCGCCGGCATTCGCGGCGTCGACCCCAAGCTGGTCGAGATGGCGCGCGTGCATGGGCTGTCGCGCCTCGGCGTCATCCGCGCGGTGATCCTGCCGGCAGCCTTGCCGCAACTGCTCGTCGGCCTGCGCTACGCCTTCGGGCTCGGCTGGCTCAGCCTCGTCGTCGGCGAGCAGATCGCCGCCAGCAGCGGCATCGGCTTCATGATGATGGACGCCCGCGAGTTCCTGCGCACCGACATCATCGTCGTCGGCCTGCTGGTCTACGCCCTGCTCGGCACCGCGACCGACCAGATGGTCCGTCTGCTCGAGCATCGCCTGCTCGCCTGGCGCCCGTCGCTACTCGGCGCCGGCCGATGAACGCCGAGCCGCGCGGCCTCGTCGGCGAGGCCGTCCGCGCCCGCGGCCTCACCCGTCGCTTCGATGCCGCCGCCCCGGTGCTCGACAGCGTCGACCTCGAGATCGCGCCCGGCGAGTTCGTCGCCCTGCTCGGCCGCTCCGGCTCGGGCAAGACCACCCTGCTGCGCCTGCTCGCCGGCCTCGACACCGCGGATGCCGGCACGCTTGACGTGCCGGCCGCCCGCGCGGTGGTGTTCCAGGAGGCGCGGCTGCTCCCCTGGCGCCGCGTCTGGCAGAACGTCGCCCTTGGCCTGCCTTCAAGCAGGCCCGGCGCCGCCCGCCCGCGCGCCGAAGCGGCCCTGCGCGAGGTCAATCTCCGCCACCGCATCGATGCCTGGCCGCTGACCCTCTCCGGCGGCGAGGCCCAGCGCGTCGGCCTCGCCCGCGCCCTGGTGCGTCAGCCTCGCCTGCTGCTGCTTGACGAGCCGCTCGGCGCGCTCGACGCGCTGACCCGGCTGCAGATGCAGCGGCTGATCGTCGAACTCTGGACACGGCATCGCTGCGCCGCCCTGCTCGTCACCCACGACGTCGACGAAGCGCTGCTGCTCGCCGACCGGGTGCTGCTGCTCGACCAAGGCCGTATCACTCGCGAATGGACGATCCCGCTGCCCCGGCCCCGCCGCGCCGCCGACCCGCTCCTCGTGCGCCTCAAGGCAAGCCTGCTCGCCGGCCTCGGCGTCGAGGATCAAATCCCGCCGCCCGCGCGTAGCACCACATCGACCCTGCAGGAGGCGACATGACGCCCGTTGAAGACCCCGACGCCGGCAAAGCCGACATACTGTGGTTCCTGCCGACGCATGGCGACGGCCGCTATCTCGGCACCGACCGGGGCGCCCGCCACGTCACCCTGAATTATCTCTCCCAAGTCGCGCGCGCCGCCGACGCGCTCGGCTACTTCGGCGTCCTGCTGCCGACCGGCAAATCCTGTGAAGATAGCTGGGTTGTCGCTTCGGCCATGCTGCCGCTGACCGAGCGGCTGCGCTTCCTGATCGCCGTCCGCCCCGGGCTCGGCCAGCCGTCGATGTCGGCCCGCATGGCCGCGACCTTCGACCGTCTCTCCAACGGCCGGCTGCTGATCAACGTGGTCACCGGCGGCGACCCGGCCGAGCTGCACGGCGACGGCGTCTTCCTCGACCATGCCGAGCGCTACGAGGCTACCGACGAGTTCCTGCGCATCTGGCGCGCCCTGATGGCCGGCGAGACGGTGGACTTCAAGGGCCGCCACATGGCGGTCGAGCGCGGCCATCTGCTCTACCCGCCGGTGCAGCGCCCCTACCCGCCGCTCTACTTCGGCGGCTCCTCCGAGGCCGGCCAGCAAATCGCCGCCGAGCAGGTCGACGTCTATCTCACCTGGGGCGAGCCGCCCGAGGCCGTGGGCGAGAAGATCGAGGCGATGCGCCGCCTCGCCGCCGCCCAGGGACGCACCCTCAGCTTCGGCATCCGCCTGCACGTCATCGTCCGCGAGACGGCGCGCGAGGCGTGGGACGCCGCCGATGCCCTCATCAGCCACCTCGACGACGCCGCCATCGCCACCGCCCAGAAGGCGTTCTCCGGCTTCGACAGCGTCGGCCAGCAGCGCATGGCGAGGCTGCACAACGGCCGTCGCGACCGGCTCGAGATCAGCCCTAACCTGTGGGCCGGCGTCGGCCTGGTCCGCGGCGGCGCCGGCACCGCCCTGGTCGGCGACCCCGGGCAGGTCGCCGAGCGCATGCGGGACTACATGGCGCTCGGCATCGACCGCTTCATCCTGTCGGGCTACCCGCATTTGGAGGAGTGCTACCGCTTCGCCGAGCTGGTCTTCCCGCTGCTGCCCCTCAAGGCAACCACCGGCGTCGACCTCGGCGTCGCGCATCACGGCGGCCCGTTCGGCGAGGTTATCGCCAACGTTGCGGCGCCGTCGCAGAGGAAGGCGAGCTAAGCGGTTCTTTTTTGAGAAAGAACAAAAAAACTTTCATACGATACGACATTTACCCGCCGTAGGGCGTGACAACGAAACAAAAGTTTTTTGCTTCTTTTTTCCAAAAAAAGAAGCGCTTACCTAACGCTAATACGAACTACCTCATGCACCGACCGCGACGCATGCGCGTCGCCTGGCACCACAAGGTGCAGATGATCCGCCCCTAGCGGCTTGCCGTCCTCGCTTTCCGCCAGCATGACCTGCTTGCCCTCGAAGCCCGGCGCGATCTCGCCCAGCGCCAGGCTCGCCGCGTAGCCGTCGCTGCCGGTCACCAGCACCGTCTGCGACGCCATCGCGCGCATCTGTCCGGGATCGACCGCATGCACGTGCTCCAACACCGTGAACAGCAGCGGCCCGACGAACACCGACTGCCGCGGCCCGTGCCCGCCCATCAGCGTCGTCCGCAACGTCGCCTGCGGCAATGCGGCCAGGGCAGCCGGGCTCAGCGTCGTGCTCGCCGCGCCCGGCCCGGCGACCACAAGGTCCGCGCCGAGCCCCGGCTGAGCCGCCGCCAGCAGCACGGTGGCGGCCAGCAGCGCGGCTCTAGGAGCCGAGCATGAACTCGTAGAGCGGAAAGCGCGGCAGCATGGTGCGGCCGAGCTTGAGTGCGGCCAGTCGGTTGGCATGGAGAACCTCCGGCCCGGCAAACGCGTGCATGGTGGTTCCGTCCGCCCGATGATAGCCACGCCACCGGTAGAGCATTGAACGGCTGGCGTGCGGCCGGGCGTGCGGAGCCGATAAGGCTGAGTAGGTGGTGATGACTAGACCGAGCTGGCCATGTCGATCAACCGGCCCGACATAGGCCTGACGCTGCCCGTCCGATCGCAACCCGGCCGGCGAAACCGCAGCGACCGATCCGCCGGCGGCGCTCAGCACCTCGTGGTCGAACACGTCCCGCCCCGCCGGATAGAAGACGGACCGTCCGACGACATGCAGCAGCGGCCCGTCCGGCACGCTCAGCACCTCGAACCCGACTTCGCCAAGCCCTGGAAAGCTCTGCCGCCACACCGGCTCGCAGCGCTCGTCGAACACGGTCAGGGACGGATCGAAGAAGTCGCCGCCATGCCCGTCGGCCGGCACGTCTCCGAGCTTGACCGCCGCCACCACCTCGTAGCTTGCAGCGCCGCCGGTGCCCGGCAGCGTGCCGACGCTGGTGAGCAGCCGGTCGCCCGCCACCGGCTGGCAGCGCGAGGTCGGTGCGTGAAAACCGCGCAGCGCCTGCAGATTCGGCCGCATGTCCGCCGGCACGGCGCAACCCGCCAGCCCGCCGACAACGCTCAGCAACAGAACCGACAGCGAACCTCGCATGGTTGATCCTGGATGCGTCCACCTGCTGCGAGGGGATCCTGGCGCACCCTAGGTTGGCCCGCCATTGCCTGATAGCGTCGGCAGGCCGTCGAGCACCGATCCTCAACGCGAGTGCGCAAATGGACACGTTCAGCCCACATCTTGCGAAACCAGGCTCGGCAAGCCCCGCAGCACTGCTCGCCGCCCAGCGCCAAGCCCATGACCGCGAGGGTGCGCCCTCGCGCGAGGCGCGCCTGGCCAGCCTCGCCGTGCTGGACCGGCTGCTGCGCGCCAACCGCGAGCCCATCGCCACCGCCATCGCCGCCGATTTCGCCGGCCGCTCGACCAATGAGACCGACCTCGCCGAGCTCGTCCCCGCCCTCGCCTCGATCCGCAACGCGCGCCGCCACCTGGCCCGCTGGATGCGTCCCGAGCGGCGTCAGGTCGACATCGGCTATCGTCCCGGCCGCGCCTGGGTGCAGCACCAGCCGCTCGGCTGTGTCGCCATCGTCGCGCCCTGGAACTACCCGCTGCTGCTCACCATCAGCCCGCTGGTGGACGCTCTCGCCGCCGGCAACCGGGTGATCCTCAAGCCCTCCGAGCTGGTGCCGCGCTTCTCCGCCCTGCTCGCCGAGCTGCTCGGCGCCGCCTTCGACCCGGCGCTGCTTGCGGTGGTCACCGGCGGGCCCGAGGTCGGCCAGGCCGTCTGCGCCCTGCCGCTCGACCACCTGCTGTTCACCGGCTCCACCGCCGTCGGCCGCTTGGTTGCCCGCGCCGCAGCCGAGACCCTCACCCCGGTGACGCTGGAGCTCGGCGGCAAATCCCCGGCCATCGTCTGCCCCGACGCCGACCTGGCCGCGGCCGCAAAGATTATCGCCCAGGGCAAGTTCTTCAACGCCGGCCAGACCTGCATCGCACCCGATTACGCCCTGGTGCCAGAGGCGCAGGCGCGCGCCTTTGCCGACGCGGTGCTCGACGCCACGGCCACGATGTATCCGCGCCTCAATAGCCCGGACTACACGTCCGTGATCTCCGAGCGCCATGCGGAGCGGCTGCGCGGCCTGGTGGCGGGTGCGGCCGCCACCGGCGCCACCGTGCTGCGCCGGCACGACGACGAGCCTGGCCGTCGCCTCGCCCCCACCGTCGTGCTCGCCCCCTCGCCGGACGGCGCGCTCATGGCCGAGGAGATCTTCGGCCCTGTCCTGCCGGTCATCGGCTACCGCGACCTCGCCGAGGCGCTGCGCTTCGTCAACGACCGGCCGCGACCGCTCGCCCTCTACCCATTCACCCGCGACCGCAGCGCACTCGCGACCCTCCTCGACGGCACGCTGTCCGGCGGCGTCGCGATCAACAGCGTGCTGATGCACTGCATCCAGGACGACCTGCCGTTCGGCGGCGTCGGCGCCTCCGGCATCGGCGCCTATCACGGCCATGACGGCTTCAAGCGCTTCTCGCACGCCCGCGGCGTCTACGCGGCCGGACGCGTCTCCGGCTTCGGCTTCCTCGCCCCCCCATACGGTCGCCGCATCCGGATCGCATTGAAGGCGATGCTGATGCGCTGACCGGCGCCAAGCCAGCCCAGCAGCAGCATCGCCAATCCGCTCGCCGCCAGCGCGAGACGACCGCCGGGCGGCCGATAGACGAAGCGCACGTGGCTCACCCCGGCCGGCAGGTCGATCCTCTGCAGCACCTCAGAAACTGTAGCGACCGGCACCGCCGCGCCGTCCACGCTCGCGCGCCAGCCTGGATAGGCCAGCGCAAGCCGGGTCAGCCGACTCGGCGCATCGCAGCGGGCGGTAACGCTGTCGCGCTCCTGCTGCTCGAGCCGGCACGCCGCCTGCCAATACGGGGCGGCACCCGGCAGTGCCCAGATGTCGAGGACATCGCCCCGCTGAACCCGCCGCGGCCCGCCCGGATCCGTCACCGCCCGCAGCCGCAACCGGGGCTCCAGCACGCCATCTCCTGCCCGCCGCAACCACAGCGCCACCGGGCCGCTGCCGCCGCGATGCGTCACCTGCCAACGCACCGCCTCACCCCGCCCGACCGCCAACGGCGACGCCAGCGTCACCGCCAGCAGCGCATTGTCCAGCGCCGATCCAATCCCCGCCGCGCCGTCGGCGCAGCCCGCCGCCGCGCAGACCCGAACCTCGAGCACCCCGCTCGCCGCCCCGCCATAGGTGCCGACCTCGACCTCGACCGAGCCAAGCCGCATCCCGGCAAGCCGCTCCGCCGCGATCGTCCCGCCAACCGCCCCGCCCGGCAGCAGCGGATGCGCCACCGCCTCCCCCGCCTCGTCGTAGCCGGCTGCCGCCGCGCCGAATAACTCGGCGCCGGCCGGCACCACAAGGTAGCGCACGCCAAGCGCCGCATACTCGCCCAACCGGCTGCGAAACGCCGCCGCCGACGCGCCGCCATCCGGCCGCGACGCGTCGATGCCGCCATACAGGCTGACCTGGTCGCTCGCCGGATCGAGATGGCTGCGCACGAACCCGACCCAGTTCGCAGGCGCCGGCAGCGCGTTGTAGTTCACCGAGGCAAGGCCGGAGAGGGCGCCATAATTCGGCACGATGCCGCCGAGCGAGACGAACCGCTGCAGCCCAAGATGCGACCGCAGGAAGCCGAGCGCGCCGGCGTCCATCCGCTCGGCGCCTCGCCCCGCATTCCGCACCCCCGCCGCCAGCGGCACGCTGAACAGCAGCGTTGCCTCGGCCAGCAACAGCCCGGCCGCCCACCGCTTCCGCCCGGCGCCAAGCGCAAGCCAGACCCCGCCTGCCAACCCCACTCCGCCGCATATCGAGGCCGCCGCCAGCATGGCATAGCCCGAGCGCATCGCCGCCAGCACCGCCATCTGCGGCCACGCCGCTACCAGCGCGGCGACCAGCATCCCGAACGCCAGCAGCCCGCACCAGGCCAGTCGCCGCCGAGGCCAGCGACGCCGCTCCAGCGCAAAGGCAGCCAGCAGCACCAGCGTCATCGACCAGGAGGGCGCGACGTAGAGTGACAGCAGCGTGCGCCCCACCAGCGGCAGCCGCTCCGACACTCCCGACAGCACCGGCAGCCCGGCCGCGCAGCCCAGCGTCACCAACAGCCAACCCGCCAGTAACCGGCGCAGCCCCGTCTCCGGACCGTCCGCCAGTACGCCCAACATCCCCGCGAGCACCAGCGCCAGCCCGGCATAGCCGCCGACCGAGTACCAAATCGCCACCCCAGCCGGCGTGCCAAAGCCGTAGAGCGGCGGCCCATACAGGCTCGGCAGCAGCAGCATCGCGTAGCTCGCCGCCATCAGATGCGGATGCGCCAGCCCGTCATGCTGACCCAGGTAGGAGTGCGGCAACGTCAGTAGGAACGCGGCCAACGCCGGCGCCGCCAGCACCACGCCCAACGCAACCCCGCCAACCAGCCGGCCCAATAGCCGTCCGCGCGAGCCGCCGCCCTGCCAAAGCCGGAGCACCGACCAGGCGGCGCCGAGCAGCCCGTCCAGCAGCGCCGTCTCCGGAAACCCCGCCAGCAGCGACATTCCGACCGCCAGCCCGATCCAGGCGACGCCACGCCGACCCCAACGCGCCCGCTCGATGCCGAATAGCAGCAGCGGCAGGAACGCGATGGGCAACATCGGCGCATGCCCGAACCAGGCGAAGCTGCCGTTCATCTCGAACAGCAGCCCGCCAACCACCGCGACGCCGCCGCCCACGCCCAGCTCGCCCAACAACGCCGCCGTCGCCAGCCCCGCCAGCACCTGCATGACGATCCGCAGCCACACCAGCCCGCCCGGCAGCTGAAGCAGCAGCACGAACGGCAGGAAGAACGACGCCGTCTGGCCCTCGCCCGCCAGCGGCATGCCCAAGCCGGAATAAGGGTTCCACCAAGGCAACCGCCCGGCGAACCAGTCCCGCGCCGACAACCCACCCAGCGCCTGCAGCGTCACCCCGGCATTGCCGTCGGCGAACACCGTGCCGGGCAGCAGCCCATTGCCCGTCCAGCTATGCGCCGTCAGCCCGGAGACGACGTAGCGCGGATCCTCGCTCAGCCAGCCGCTTAGCGCCGGCCAGTGCAGCACCAGCGGCCAGAGAGTGAGGACCAGCAAGTAAGGCCAGGGGCGTCGCCCCTGGACCCGATTAAAGGCCGAGCCTTTAAAATCCATTCCTGATCCATGATCCCACGGCGAGTTCGGTGAACTGGGAAGCAGGATTGATCGGCTTCGCCAAGCAAGAAAGAGCCCGGCTACAGTTCAAACGGTTGGGGGGTCTGGGGCCTAAGGCCCCAGCGGTGTCCAGAGGCAGAGCCTCTGGCCTTCCTTGTCTCCCCACGCTAGCCAAACCGCCATGCGCTCGCTCGGCCTAGACCTCCTCCGCGCCGTCGCGATCGTTCTGGTGCTGGCCAGCCACACGCACCTGATGGAGGCCAGCTGGGCGCATGCCCGCATCGTGCGCTGGATTGCGATCGGCGGCTTCGTCGGCGTGCAGCTGTTCTTCGTGCTCAGCGGCTTCCTGATCGGCCGCATCCTGATCCGGCTGGCGGCGCGCCCGGCGGATCGGCTACGCGGCTGGCGCGTCTTCATGGTGCGTCGCTGGATGCGTACGCTGCCGCTCTACTGGCTGGTGCTGGCGGCGCTGGCGCTGCTTTGGCCGCCGGAGTTCTGGCTGCCGGACAGCCACCGGCTGGCCGGCGACCTGCTGGCCTATGGCAGCATGACGCAGAACCTGTTCTGGCCGATGCGCGACGGCTGGTTCTCCGTTTCCTGGTCGCTGGCGGTCGAGGAATGGTTCTACCTGACGTTCTCGGCCCTGCTGCTGGGCCTCGCACGCCTGGTTTCGCCCGGCCGCGCCCTCGCCCTCGCCCTCGCGCTGTTCGTGTTGAGCCCGCCGCTGCTGCGCCTGCTGGTGCTGGGCGCGACGCCGCCGGGCCTACTCGACGATCACCTGGTGCCGCTGTGGTTCGACGCCATCGCGATCGGCGTCGCCTCAGCCTGGACGCTCGCGCGCTTGCGGCCGGGCAGGCTCGCAGCGTACTGCCTGCTAGGCGTCGGGCTCACTCTGGTGCTGCTGGTGTGGAATGACGGGCTCGGCCTGTGGTCACGGCTCGGCCTGCCGCTGCGCCACGTTCTCGAGGACGACCTGCTCTCGCTAGGCTTGGCGTGCTGCCTGCCGGCCAGCTTGTTGCTGACCCGGCTGCCGGCCCCGCTGGCGCTCGCGGTGCGGCGTCTGAGCGCCTGGTCCTACTGCTTATACCTTACCCACCTGTCGGTGCTCGAGATCGGCGGCTTCTACGGCCCACGCTGGGGCTTGTCGCCGCCGCAGATCACGGCCGGCTGCCTGCTCGCGGTGCTGACGCTGGCCTGGCTGTCCTGGCGCCTCGTCGAGCAGCCGATCCTGCGTCTGCGCCCGGCCGAGCAAGCGCCCGCCGAGCTCGTTGCTGCATGAAGTAAGACAGACGTCCTTTTTCGAAAAAGTCCCCTAAGCACCTCGATAGACGGACAAAAGTTTTTTGCTTCTTTTTTCCAAAAAAGAAGGCCTTCCTACTCAAGCCACTCCCGAACCGCCTGCCTGAGAAACTCAGCATCCGCCGGGCTACGTCCCGGACTGCCCGCGCCGTGCCCCCAGATCGAGTCGATCGGCCGCAGCGCGCCGTGTCGCAGCGAGGCGAGCTCATCCTCGTTGTCGGCAACTCGGAAATACAGGTCGGTCGTCGCCGGCATCAGCAGCACCCGCGCCTCGATCGCCGTCAGAGCCCGCGGCAGGTCGCCTCCGTAGAGTTCGTTGGCGCTGATGTCCGCCTCGTGCCAGCTCCAGGCCTGGGCGTAGAGATCGGCGGCGGTGCGGGCGGTGAAGCCCGGCTCCCATTGCCGGTCAAGGAAGTCGTCGAGCGAGGCGGCGCTCTGCAGGTGCAGGCCGGCCCGATACCAATCCTGGCTCATCGCCCAGCCGGCATAGATGCGGGCGAAGGCGCGCAGCGCGGCCCGCGGCTCGGCGCTGAAGCGGCCGCCGCCGAGATGCTCGGGTGCCGCCTCCAGCGTCGCCAGCAGCCCGCGCAGGAACACCTGGTTGTGCACCGACGTCTTCGCGCTGCCGCAAACCACGATCGCCCGCGCCACCTGCGCGGGCAACAACGCCGCCCAGTGAAAGGCCTGCATCGCGCCCATCGAGAAGCCGTAAACCGCATGCACCCGCTCGATGCCGAAACGCTCGGCGAGCAGACGCTGCTGAGCGCGCACGTTGTCGGCGACGCTCACCAGGGCGGGATAGCCCGCGGCGTTCGACGGGCTGGAGGACAGTCCGTTGGCGAACATGTCCGGCGTCACGATGAACCAGCGCGTCGGGTCCAGCACCCCATCGGCGCCGATGAGCCACTCCTGGTCGGCATGCTGAGCGGTGTAGCTTGTCGGATAGACGATGACGTTGTCGCGCGTGGGTGAGAGCGTGCCGTAGGTCTTCCAACTTAGCCGGGCATCCTCGAGCACCTCGCCGGAGCCGAGCCGCAGGTGGCCGAGTGGATGCATGCCGGTCTCTGCTGGCCAGTCCATCTGTGGATCATCCTTCAACGACAGCGCCCGAGGGCCGCGCGTCACAAATCGTCACGTTGAGACGCCTTTCTGCAATCCGGACGCATCCGGCTTCGAACTGCAACCGTATGCAACCTGGGAAATTCCCGAATGCAGAAGTGAGGCATCGCTCAATATGATCGTTCCGGCCCAGACCTCTCGAAAAATCCTCTTCGGCGCCTTGCTGGCGACCAGCGCGCTGACCACCGCGCTCCTCGCCACGCCCAGCCACGCCGCCACCGTCTGGGTTCCAACTGCCACCAAGGCGCTGACGGTCAGCCAGCTCCTGAGTGCGACCGACCTCGGCGCCATGCCGTCCACCCAGTCGATGACAGTGCGCGTCGGCCTCGCCATCCAGCAGAAGGCGGCCCTCACCTCCTACATCCGGGCCGAAACCACGCCGAGCAACCCCGCCTATGGCAAATTTCTCACGCCCGCCCAGTTTGCCCAGTACTACGGGCCAAGCTCGGCCCAAATCGCCAGCGTCACGAGCTACCTGAAGGCCGCTGGCTTCACCAACATCGTCGCCGAGCCGAACGGCCTGCTGATCAGCGCCACCGGCACCGCCGCGATGGCCGAGGCCGCCTTCAACACCAAGCTCGAGCAGGTCTCGGTGGCCGGCAAGACCCTGTTCATCAACACCGCCGCGGCCGCCGTGCCGTCCTCGCTGGGCGGCCTTGTGGTCGGCGTGCTCGGCCTGAACACCGTCGGCCAGATGAAGCCGCTGCTTCGGCACGCCACACCCGCCGCAGCGATCCCGGCCGCCACGCCGACGCCGCCGCAATACCTGGTCAGCTACTCACCCAAGCAGTTCCAGGCGATCTACAACGCCACCGACACCGCCGCCGCCTGCTGCACCGTCATCGGCCTGATCACGGAAGGCAACATGACGCCGGTGATCTCCGACCTGCGCATCGCCGAAAAGGCATTCGGCCTGCCGCAGAGCCCGGTCGGCGTCGTCACGGTCGGCATTGCCAGCCCCGACGTCTCCGGCCAGGACGAGTGGGACCTCGACAGCCAGTACTCCACCGGCATGGCCAATTCGGTCAAGGAGCTGCTGTTTTACACCACCACCTCGCTGTCGGACTCCGACCTCGGCCTCGACTTCTCGCGCGTCGTCACCGACGACCGCGCCCGCGCCGCCAGCGCCTCGCTCGGCGAATGCGAAGTGTTCCCCTATCTCGACGGCTCGATGCTGATGGACGACGAGTTCTTCGCCGAGGGCGCCGCCCAGGGCCAGACCTTCTTCGCCTCGGCTGGGGACACCGGCTCGTTTTGCCCGGTCGGCGCCGCCGGTGCGAACGGCGTCCCGGCCGGCGCGCCGTTCGTCAACTATCCCGCCTCCAGCCCCTACGTCGTGGCCGTCGGCGGCACGACGCTGCTGACCAACGCGGATGGCAACTACAACAGCGAAGTCGCCTGGTACGCGGGCGGCGGCGGCCTGTCGCAGTTCGAAACCAGCCCATACTGGCAGCAAGCCGCGGTGCCGTTGCTCGCCACGAGCGGCGATCGGGGCGTGCCGGACATCGCCTACGATGCCGACCCGAACAGCGGCGCCAACGTCTACGTCAACGGTGTGGTCGAAGTCGTCGGCGGCACAAGCCTATCCTCGCCCATGGCGCTCGGCGCCTGGGCCCGGGTGCTGAACAAGGATTGGAAGGTCGGCTATGCCTCGCCGCTGCTCTACAGCCTCTATGACGGCACCGGCGTCACCGGCACCTACCCGGAGGGCGGCTTCCACGACGTCCTGCTGGGCGTGAACGGCGCCTACACCGCCGGCCCAGGCTACGACCTGACCACCGGCCTTGGCACTATCATCGTCGACCAACTCGTCACCGATCTCGGCAAGTAACGCGGAGGCAAGGTCTTCTCTTTCAAAAAAGACGCAAAAACTTTTATCCGGCAGTCGAAAAGATTGACCGGATAGAAGCTTTTTGATCTTCAGAAGAAGGAGGCCTTGTCTAGCTGGCCTTGCTGCGTTCGGCTCGGAAATACCCGCTGCTTATTCCATAATCCACCAGCCGCCGCAGGAACGCCTCGTCGGTCGGTGGACAGTGCAGGCCGAGCCGCTCAGCCTCCGCCCCATCGAAGCGCGGCGCGCGGCAGAGATAGTTCGCATAGAGCCGGGTCACTTGGCGGAACAGCCGCTGTTCGGACGGGCGAAGCTCCTCTGTTTTGAACGACGCCTCGTCCACCACCGTGGGAACCGAGAACTGCGGATAATGCCTGCCAATCGCGATCAGCGTGGTCAGCGGCACCGGCGCCCCTGACACCAGATGCACCGTCCGCCCGCGCACCGCCGCGCCGTCCTCGGCCATGGCCAGCAGCCCGGCCGCGACGTGGTCGATCGGCACCAGGTCGAGGCTCGCCCCTGCCCGCACCGGCAACACCCGCACATGGCCTCCGGTCACCAGGCGGATGAAGGCGTAGACGTTGTCGAACGCGCCCACCGTGCCGTCGCCGCTGCGCCCGACGACGATCGACGGCCGCGCAATCGAGGCGTCGAGCCCGTCCGCCACCGCCCGGCCGACCAGCTGCTCCGCGCACATCTTACTTGCCTCGTAGCCGTTCGCGAAGCTCTGCCCGCACGCCAGCTCGCGCTCCAGCACCACGCCGCTGCGCTGGCCGCAAACGTAGGCGGTGCTGACGTGCAGCAGCCTCGCACTGAGGGCACGCGCCAGCGCGATCGCGTGCGCCGTGCCGTGCTCGTTGACGGCGGCATAGGTCGCCGCGTCGAGGTCAAAGCCGGTCAGCGCCGCGCAGTGCAGCACCAGCTCGATCCCGCTCAGCGCCTCATGCGCCGCCTCGTCCAGGCCGAGCCCAGCCTGCCGCACGTCGCCCCGCAAGCCGACCACGGCGCCCGCCTCGGGCAGCCGGCCCGCCCAGGGAGCGGCGGCGACCGGGCTGCCGTCGTTGCGCCTCAACGACAAGTTCCGATGCACGAGCCCGACCACTGCGTGGCCGCGCCCCGCCAGCAGGCCGGCGAGCTCTCCCCCAAGCAACCCGCCGGCGCCGGTGACGAGAACGCGCATCAGCCCGCAGCGCCGGGCGAGGCGGCAACAGGCGGGCGATGGGTCGGCTCGAACATGCTGAGGGGTTCCGTGATCTTGCGAAGTCTGGGCCTAACGCCGCCACCGGCCAGGCGGCGCGCCGGGCTGTCGTCACCATTTGCGCCGCCGAGCAGTACGGCTAGGGTCGCGCCGAGGTGCAGCGCGGCTGCATGACGGAGGTTTGATGGATCAGAGTGTGGCCGTGGCGGACGCGCGCGAGAAGGTAGACGGGCGCGAGCGTGACCTGCGCCGTGTCGCGATCAGCCCGGATTACTGGCATCCGGTAGCCTGGTCGCGCGAGCTCAAGACCGGCAAGCCGCTGGCGGTCAGCTTCGCCGGCCAGCCGATCGTCCTGGCTCGGCCACGCACCGGCCCCGTCTTCGCGCTGGAGGATCGCTGCGCGCATCGCCAGGTGCCGCTCAGCGACGGCGTGATCGATGGCCAGGGCATTCGCTGCGGCTATCACGGCTGGACCTATGACTGCGCTGGCGCCTGCACCGACGTGCCCTATCTCGGCCGCTCGACGGACGGCGTCCGCCTGCCGAACGGCGTGCGCTCCTATCCGGTCGTCGAGAAAGACGGCCTGGTCCTGGTGTTCCCCGGCGACCCGGCGCGGGCTCAGCACGCGGCGCTGCCGATGCTCGGCTCGGTCGCCAACCCGGCCTACAAGACACGCCGCTTCGGCCACGAGGTCGGCTGCCACTACAGCTTCATGCACGAGAACCTGATGGACATGAACCATCAGTTCCTGCACCGCCGCCTGATGGGGCAGATCCGCCCGCGCTTCGTCGGCCAGGATGCCGGCGAAGGCTGGGTCGAGGCGAAATACACCTTCGCCCGGATGGCCGGCAAGCAACCGCTGGGCGAGGCTCTGGTGTTCGGCCAGCGCCGCGGCAACGGCAACGCCACCGGCGACCGCGACGTGATGACGATCCGCACCGAGTATCCGTATCAGACGCTGCGCATCGTCACCGACAGCGCGGTGCCGGTGATGGACCTGTGGATCGCCCACACCCCGCTCGACCATGAGCAGCGGCGGGTGCGCACCTTCGGACTGCTCTCGGTGCACAAGCCGAAGATACCCGGGCTGCTAGATGCGCTCTGGCCGCTGCTGATCGTTTTCACCGAACGCATCTTCAAGGAAGACCGCGACATCGTGGAGCAGGAGCAGGCCGCGCATGACGCGCAAGGCGGCGACTGGAACCAGGAGGTCTTCCCGGTGATCCGCAAGCTGCGCACGCTGCTGCGCAACAGCGGCGTCAGCGAGCCGCTGGCCATGGCGGCAGAGTAGGAAAGCAAGCAGTCCTTTCTTGGGAAAAAAGGACCAAAAAACTTTTCCCTTTAGCGCTCCGCTTCGCGAATAGAAGTTTTTTGCTTCTTTTTTTCAAAAAAGAAGCCCTTCCTTACCTGCCAAACCCCAAAAACCCCGCCGCTGGGTTCGGCGTCCCGCCATCGCTCGACCGCTGCGGCGCGCTCACGCTCGCCGTCTGCACCGTCCGCCGGGCTCGAATTGGCTTCGTCTTCGCCTGCTTGACCGTCCGGGCCGCCGGTGCCGGCTGGCCCTGTGCGTCGGCCTGCCCGTCCTCGCTGCCGCCCGGCGTCGTGCTGCTCGGCCGCAGCGACATCAGCAGGAAGGTGATGTCGCTACGATTGAGATCGATCGAGCTGTCGAGCGGCGACTGCCCCAGCACGTTATGCGCGTTGAGGTCGGCGCCGCGGTTGACGGCGTCGCGCGCCGCCGCCAGGTCGCCGCGGCTGATGCTGTCGAACAGCGCATCGTTCGGGTTCATCTCCGCCGACGGCTTGCTCGGCGGCGCCACGAGGTCGAGCGACGGCTCGGCGCCCGGGATCGCCGGCGGCGGCGGCTCCGGCGTGTCGGCCTCCTTCTTGCTTTGGCTCTGCGCGCCCGGCGCTCCGGCGCTCAGCTGCGCCATCGCCGCCGGCGCGGCATACATCAGCAGGGCGGCGCAGAGCAGGCTGAGGCGGATGGCTTGGGACATCGACGGGCTCGCTGACTTGGTCGGCCGCGTCTTACAGGCTCAGCCCCGGTTGAGCCACCAGAAACCCGCGGTCAGCCAGCCGGCATAGCCGACCCAAACGAGGTAGGGTAGCAACAGCGCCGACGCGATCCGGTCCACCCGCCAGAACGCCCGGCACGTCGCCCCAACCAGCGCGAACAGCGCCACGATCACGATCAACGCCAGCTTCGGCTGGCGCAGGCCGAAGAACACCGGCGTCCACAACGCGTTGGCAAAGAGCTGCCAGCCCCACAGCCGCAGCGCCCGGTAATGCGCCCGGCGGGCAAATCCGGCGTGCCGCCACACCAGCCACGCGGCCACCGCCATCAGCACGTAGAGCGCAGACCAGACCAACGGGAACACCCAGTCGGGCGGCGTGCCGGCGGGATGCGCCTGCAGGTCGTACCAGCCGGCCCGCCCGCTGCGGGTAAAGACAGAGTCGCTGAGGCCGACGAGCAGGCACAATCCGAGCAAGCCGAACAGCGCCGGCATCGAGCCGGGCGACACCTCGCGTGGTGATGGCTCTACATTGCGGAAGGCACATCACCTCGCGGCAGGATCGGACGCCATCAGGATAAGCATCGGCAGCCCCGCTTCAAGCCATCTCGCGCCGCCAGGCGAGCACCATCACCCCGCCGATCAGCGGCAAGGCAAGCCACGGCGGCAGCAGCGTGACGGCCGCCGCCCCGGTCTGCCGGCGCGCATGGCGACGCCGCAGGCCGATCCAGCCGTCGCCGCTTGCCGCAGCGCCCACCTCGACACGCCGCAACGCCGGCACGCCGTCGCGCCCCAGCCAGTGCACGCCGCCGCCGGAGGCCACCGCCGCAGCCCCAAGCACGCTCGCGCTGGCCCGCAGATCGGCATACTCCGCCGGATCATCCATGCCCTGCACGGCGAAGGCGACATGGGTGCCGTCGCTGACCCGCCAGGCGCCCGCCGGCTCGCGGGCGTCGACCGCCTCGCGCCCTTGAGCCTCCCCCGGCGCGGTCGAGCGCAAAACCACCCGGCTCGTCGCCCCGCCCGGCGAGGTGACCGTCACCGCCGGCAGCGACGCGCCCTGAAGCACGCTGCGCCGCTCGACGCGCAGCTGCCCGTCGCTGATGCCGGCACGAAGCTGCTCCTCCTCCAATTGCGGCTCCGCCATCAGCCAGTGCGCCACCCGCCGGGCCAGCTCCGCCTCGGGCCCGCCGCCATCCAGCCGGCGCGACCACAGCCATGCCTGGTCGGACAGCAGCATCGCCACCCGCCCCTCGCCCACCCGGTCGAGCAGCAGCAGCGGCCGCCCGCTCTCGCCCGCGCTCTTGCCGGTTTGCATGAGCAGCTGCGGCGCCGGCGCCGCACTGCCCGCCGGCACCTCCGGCAGCACGTCGATGGAGCGAAACCAGGGCCCCCAGGCCGGCATCGCGCCCGGGGCGGCCGGCCCACCCGGAAGGTCATGCGTCACCGGGTGCAGCTCGCCGAGCGGCGTCAGCGTCGGCCGGAACTCGCCCTCGCTGGTGCTGCCCGCCGCATGCGCCGGCAGCACGTCGGCAAGCGGCGTGTGGTCCAGGCTCTCCGGCCCGGCGAACTCCGGCCCGGCGGTCAGCAACAGCCCGCCGCCGCCGCGCACATAGTCGGCGATGCGGGCCAGATAGGCGCGCGGTAGCACGTCCTGGTCGGCGAACCGGTCCAGCACGATCAGGTCGAACAGCGTGATCTTGTCCTCGAACAGCTCCTGCATCGGAAACGGGATCAGCGCCAGCTCGGAGATCGGCGTCGGATCCACCTGGTCGGGGCGGCGCAGGATCGTGAAGTGCACCAGGTCGATCGCCGGGTCGGCGCGCAGCAGCCGCCGCCAGCTGCGCTCGCCCTGGTTCGGCTCGCCTGAAACCAGCAGCACCCGCAGCCGCTCGCGCACCCCTTGCAGGCTCACCACCGCCTGGTTGTTCAGCATCGACACCTCGCCGGCGAGCGGCGCCGCCCGCAGCGACACCACCGTCGGCCCGGCATGCCCGATCGGCACGTCGAGCCCGAAGGTCTCGCCCGGATGCACCTGCCGGGTCTCCACCGCCGCGCCGTCCCGCTCCACCGTCACCGCGACCAGGCTGTCGCCATCGCCCGGCGGCACCGGCCCGAAATCCTCCACCACCGCCCTGATGTTGGCTGATTGATGCACGATGCCAAAACCCGGAGCCTCGATCAGCCGCAGCCGCCGGTCGGTCTGCTCGCCCTGCGCCGGGATCAGCACCTGCAGCGGCTCCGCCGGCGCGCCGGAGGGCGGATCGCTCACGATGCCGTCCGTCACCGCGATCACGCCCGCCAGCCGATCCGCCGGAATGCTCGCCCGCGCCGCCTCGATCGCGGCAAACAGCCGTGTGCCGTCATGCCCCGCCTCGGGCACGTCCAGCGTGCGCAGGGACAGTCCCGGCAGTCGCGCCGCCGCCGCCAGCAGCCCCTCACGCGCCCGCTCGGCCAGCACCGCCCGATCGCCGACCCGCATCGAGGCGCTGTCGTCGACGACCAGCAGCCCGATATCCCCCAAGCCCTCGCTCCGCACCCGAACCACGGACGGCCCGCTCAGCCACACGAGCAGGAGGAGGAACGCGAGCCCCCGCAGCACCCAGCCCCGCGCCCGACGCACCGCCCCAACAGCAGTCGCCGTCAAGCAAAGCAGGGCTAGGCCGACGAGCACCCAGACCGGAAGCAAAGGAAAGCACGTTAAAGGCAAGGGGCTTTGCCCCTTGACCCCATCAAAGGCGGAGCCTTTGAAATCCGGCCGCTATTCATGGTCTACAGGCGAGCTCCATGCCGTTCAAAACAGGGTCAGATGGCTCCGCAAAGCATGAACTCCACGCGGATGGGGTCTGGGGCCTCGCGGCTCCAGCGGGTCCAGGGGCAGAGCCCTGGCCTTGCTTGCCGTAACTCATTGCTGCAACCGCTTGAGTATCTCGTCCGCGTGCACCTGGTCGCGTTTGTAGTTCCCGGTCAGAGCATACATCACCAAATTGACCCCGAACCTGAGCGCCCGCTCGCGTTGCTCGCTCCCGCCCGGCACCACCTCGAACGGCGGCTGCCCGGACGCGTCCACCGCCCAGGCGCCCGCCCAGTCATTGGCGCCGACCACCAGCGGGCTCACGCTGTCGTCGTCGCGCCCCGCCGCCGCATCGCGCGCCACCCATACCGGGTCGCCGACCACCCGGCCGGGATATTCGCGTAGCAGGTAGAAGCTGCGCGCCAGCACGTGGTCGATTGACAGCGGCGTCAGCGGCGGCACGTGCAGCGCGCCGGCCAGCCGCCGCAGCGCGTCGCCGCCGACGTCGCCAAAACCGGCATCCGAGCCGCCCGTCGCCTCGTCGCCGCCCCGCGTGTCGATCACCAGCAGCCCGCCATGCGCCATGTAGTCGTTCAGCGCCACGATCATGGCCGGGTCCGGCTCGGTGCTTGCCGTGACCGCCCAGTAGAGCATCGGGTAGAACGCCAGCTCGTCGCGTCCGGGCAGCACCGCCACCGGCTCGGCGAGCTGCGCCGAGGTGCGCGCGTTGACCACCTGCGACAGCCCGTCAAGGCCCTGCTCCTCCACCCGGTCGACCGCCTCGTCGCCGGTCGCGACGTAGGCAAGATGGGTCGCCAGCGCCGGCGAGGTCTGCGCCCGCGCCGCCGTGATCAGGCACAGCAGCAGCACAATGCCAAGCGCCGCGCGGGCCCCGACCAGCACGCCGCGCAGCGCCAGCGAGGCCAGCATGTCGAGGCTGAGCAGGGCCAGCGCGGCGCCGATCAGCCAGGGGCCGAACGGCCGCGCGGCGCCGACCTGCAGGCCGCGCAGCGTCGCCCCCGGCACCGGCGGCGCCGCGGCAAGCGGCGTCGCCTGCCCCAGGTTGAGCGCCTGGCGCTGCGCCGCGCCGTTGCTGCCAGGCGGCGCGTAGAGGCCGGGCGGATGCTGCGGCGAGATGGCGGTGTCGGCCAGCAGCCCTGAGGGGACGACGATCGCAGCCGGACCCGGCGGCCCGAGCACGCCGCTGCCGTCCAGGAGCAGAACGGGCGCCAGCACGGGCGTCAATGCCCGCGCGCCGCCGGCGCTGGCGGACGCGCCGACGCCGGCGCTGAGCCGCAGCAGCCGTTCCAGCAAGCGCGGAAACAGCCCCGAAAGCGGCAGATTGGACCAGTCGGCGCCGGCGGTGACATGCACCAGCACGACATGGCCGGCGCCGAGCGCCGCCGCGGTCACGAGCGGCGTGCCGTCGGCGAGCCGGGCCCAGCTCCGGGCATCGAGCGCCGCCGACGGCTCGGCCAGCACCTGCCGGCTGATCGTGACGTCGGCCGGCACCGCCAGGCCGGCAAACGGCGCGTGCGCGGGAAAGGCGGCGAGGCGCTGCGGCGCGCTCCACGACATCGTGCCGCCAAGCTGCCGGTCGCCAGCCAGCAGCCGCACCGGCAACAGCGCCTCGTCGCTGTCGCGCACGCCGAGCTCGGAGGCGCCAGCATCGAGCGCACCGGCGTCGGCCGCGGCGTCGCTCAGTCCGGGATAGGCGAAGCGCAGCAGCAGCCCGCCGCGCCGAACCCAGGCGAGCAGCGCGTCCGCGCCCTCACGCGGCACCGGTCCGGTCAGCACCAGCATGGAGAGCGGCCGCGCCAGCAGGCTGGCGAGCGATCCCTCACGCAGCTCGGCGAGCGGCGCCAGCGCGCGTTGCAGGTAGAACAGCGACCCGGTCAGCGGCGCCGCGTCGGCCTCGCCGGCGGCCGAGACCAGGCCGACGGGATGGCGACGGTCGCCCTCGTCGAGCAGGGCGACGGCGCCGGCCGAGGCGATCGCGACGGCGTCGCCGGACGCGGTGCTCGCGAGGGTCAGGCGGCCGAGCCGGTTGCGCAGCTCGGCAGGCAGGCTGAAGGCGGCCTCGCCGCTCGCCGCACCGGCCGCCAGGCTGATCGGCAGCCGCGCCAGCACGGTGTCGTCATCGGCGCGTCCGAGCACGGCGAACTGCCGCGCCACCGGCGACGGCAGGCCGCGCAGCGACGCCACCAGCCTGTCGCCGGCGGCGGCAACGCCAAGCAGCAGCGCTCCGGCATCCGTCGCGCGCAGGTCCTCGACCGGCCCGATCGCGGCGAGCCGGCGAGCGAAGGCGTCCCGGCCGGGCGTGCCCACCCCATCATCAAGGTAGGCGACCGGGCCGGCCGCGACGCCGTCTAGCGCCCGCGCCGCCGCGTCACGGTCGACCGGCCAACTCGCCGGCCGCAGACCTGCCAGCACCGGCCGCAGCGCCGCCACGGTCTCCGTCGCGCCCAGCCGCGGCGGCGAGCCGTCGCCGTCCGGCGCCGTCGCCAGCAGCCGCACTTGCCGGCCCTGCTGTGCCGCGTCGTCGAGCAGCGCCCCGGCTGCCTGCAGCCGCGCCGGCCAGTCGGCCGCGGCGGCCCAGCCATTGTCGATCACCAGCAGCAGCGGCCCGGGCCCGACCAGGCCGGGCCGCGCCGCCGGCCGCGTCGGCCCCGCCAGCCCGATGATCACCGCCGCCGCCGCCGCCAGCCTCAGCGCCAGCAGCCAGGGCGGCGTGCGCGCCGGCGTCTGCTCCTCCAGCTTCAGGCCGTCAAGCAGGCTGATCGCCGGGAACAGCTGCTCGCGCACCGCCGGCGGGCTGGCGCGCAGCAACCACCACAGCGCCGGCAACGTCAGCAGCGCCAGCAGCACCCAGGGTGCGGTAAAGCTGAGTGCGGCGAAGCTCACCGCCGGCGCGCCGACAGGGCGAGGTGCACCGCCAGCACCGCCTGCTCGGGCGGCGACGAGCTGACATGGGTCGCAAACCCGAACCCGGCCTGCCCGGCAAGCCGCGCCAGCAATGCCTGCCGCTCGGCCAGCGCGTCCCGGTAGCGCTCGCGCAGCGCCTCCACCCGCGGCACCAGCCTGGCCGCCTCGCCGGCCAGGCCGCGAAACCGCACCCGGCCGGAATACGGCAGCTCGACCTCGGCCGGATCAAGCACCTGCAGGATGCACCCGCCCGCCGGCCGCGCCGCCAGCCCGGCCATCAGCGAGCGCAGCTCGGACTCGGGCGACAGGAAGTCGCTGACCAGCAGAACGCGGGCGTCGGCCGGCACGCTCGTCGGGCTCGGCAGCCCGTCATCGGCTTGGTCCTGGGCCTGCAGCACCCGCTCCAGCGCGCCCCGGCCAAAGAAGCTTTGGCCGCCGAGGCCCGCCAGGCGCAGCCGCTCACCGGCCCTGAGCGCCAGCGCGCCGACCGCGAGCATCAGCAGGCTTGCCCGCTCGCCCTTCTCGGCCAGCCGCGGCGACGAGCGCCAGGCCATGCGCGGCGACCGGTCGCTCCACAGGCAGAGCGTCTCCGCCGCCTCCCACTCGGTCTGCCGCACATACAGCCGGTCGCCGCGCGCCGAACGCCGCCAGTCGATCCGCGCCGGCGCGTCGCCGGCCACGAACGGGCGATACTGCCAGAAACTGTCCCCCTGCCCGGGGCGTCGACGGCCATGCACCCCCTGAGCCACCGTCGCCGCCACCCGCTCGGCGGCCAGCAGCAGCGGCGGCAGGCGGGCGCCAAGCGCCTCGGCCTCGCGCGCGAGGGTCAATGCACCCAGCTCAACGCACCAGCCTCAAGACGCCAGCCGCCACGCATCAGCCGTCAAAGCAGATGTCGAACCAGCCCGTCGACGACGTCCGGCAGCACGACTCCGTCGGCGCGGGCGGAGAAGCTCAGCGCCATGCGATGCATCAGCGCCGGCCGGGCCAGGGCTGCGACGTCCTCGAGGCTGGGCGCGTAGCGGCCATCCAGCAGCGCCCGGGCGCGGGTCGCCAGCATCAGCGCCTGGGCCGCCCGCGGACCCGGGCCCCAGGCGACCTGCCGGCGGATCGAGGGCTCGGCCGCGCTCTCCGGCCGCGCCCCGCGCACCAGCGTCAGGATCGCCTCGACGACGCCCTGCCCGATCGGCATGCGCCGCACCAGCGCCTGCGCGCCGAGCAGCGCCGCAGCGTCCAGCACCGGCGCTGTCGCGGCCGCATGCGCGCCTGTGGTCGCCAGCAGCATCGCCCGCTCGTCGGCGAGCGACGGGTAGCCGATCTCCACCTGCAGCAGGAACCGGTCGAGCTGCGCCTCCGGCAGCGGATAGGTGCCCTCCTGCTCCAGCGGGTTCTGCGTCGCCAGCACGTGGAACGGCGCCGGCAGCGGGTGATCGACCCCGCCGACCGCAACGCGCTTCTCGGCCATCGCCTGCAGCAGCGCCGACTGGGTGCGCGGGCTCGCCCGGTTGATCTCGTCGGCCATCAGCAACTGGCAGAACACCGGCCCGGGCACGAAGCGGAAGTGCCGCCGGCCGGCCTCATCGTCCAGCACCTCACTGCCGGTGATGTCGGCCGGCATCAGGTCGGGAGTGAACTGCACCCGCCGCGCCGCCAGCCCCAGCACCGTGCCCAGCGTCTCGACCAGCAGCGTCTTGCCAAGCCCCGGCACGCCCACCAACAGAGCATGACCGCCGCTGAGCAGGCAGAGCAGCACCTGCTCGACCGCCGCCTGCTGACCGATCACCACCTGCCCGATCGCCGCACGCGCCTCGGCCAGCCGCTCACCGAGTGCCGCGGCCTCCGCCAGTATGTCCCTGGGCAGCACGTCCTCGGGCAGCACGTCCTCGGGCAGCACGTCCTCGGGCAGCACGTCCTCGGGCAGCACGTCCTCGGGCCCGGCCAGCACCTCGTCCCGCATCGATGGACCCTCCAAGGCAAGCAAGCCGGTGTTTGATGACGCGCAGATGATTTGCCGCCGGCCGGACTTTGATCAACCCGGATCGCCTTCCTATATCACGGCAACGCTCGCTGGACCGCCGGCGCTGGAGTGATGCTAGTGAACGAAGCCAGGCGCGATCGGCCCGAGCGGGCCACGAGCCCCGGAGCGGCTGATCTTGTCGCCGGCACCAATTCATATCGGGCGACGACCGCGGCCGAGCCGCGTGCCGCAGCCCGCACGCGCCTGGAGTGCGGCGAGCTGCCGTTCCTGGTGCAGCGCGACGGCACCTGGCTCTATCGTGGCACGCCGATCCTGCGCAAGGAGCTGGTTTGCCTGTTCTCCTCGGTGTTGCACCGCATGGCCGACGGATCGTTCTGGCTGGAGACGCCGGCCGAGCGCGGCCGCATCGAGGTCGAGGACACGCCGTGGATTGCCGGCGAGCTCGAGTGGTGTGGGCATGGCCGCGACCAGGTGCTGAGCTTTCGCACAAATGTCGACCAGTGCGTGACCGCCGGGCCCGAGCACGCGATCCGGGTCAGCCATGACGGCCGGCTTGGCGACCCGACGCCCTACATCGTCATCCGTACCGGCAGCGAGCCCGGCGCGCCGCCGCTCGAGGCGCGCATCAGCCGCGCCGTCTATTACGAGCTGGTGGCGCTGGCAGTGCCCGAGACCGTCGCCGGCACCCCCAAGCTCGGCGTGTGGAGCAACCGTCGATTTTTCGCCCTCGGCGACCTGCCTGTCGAGATGGAGCCGTTCGAGCTCGAGCCATCCGAGCTCGGATCGCCCGAGGTCGGCGAGCTCGACTGAGGCCGCACGGGCTTGACGCGCGACGAGCTGCGCGCCCGGCTGGTCAGCCGCGGCGAGCCGGCGACGCCCGTCGACGACAGCCGTGAGGTCCTTGGCGCTCCGGACGATGAGGCCGAGCCGGCCGCGCTGATCCCCGCCGCCGTGCTGGTGGGCCTGGTGCCCGGTCCCGAGCCCGGCGTTCTGCTCACCCAGCGCCATGCGAGCTTGCGCCGGCATAGCGGTCAGGTCGCCTTCCCCGGCGGCCGCATCGACCCGGGCGACGCCGACCCTGAGGCGGCTGCGTTGCGCGAGGCCCGGGAGGAGATCGCGCTGGATTCCGGCCGCGTCGAGCTGGTCGGCCGGTTGCCCGAGACCATCACCGGCACCGGCTTTCGGATCACGCCGGTGCTCGGCATCGTCGAGCCGGGCGGCGTCTACGCGGCCGCGCCGCTTGAGGTGGCCGCGATCTTCCAGCTGCCGCTCTCGACCCTGCTCGACGAGGCCCCCGCGCGCAGGAGCCTCGAGGTCGGCGGCGAGACACGGCATTTCTGGGTCTGGCCGCACCCGCAGCACTATATCTGGGGCGTCACCGCCCACATCCTGGTCGACCTCGCCGCGCGCCTGCGCGGCGCCGCCGGCTGCGAGCCGGTGAACGGCTGATGCGCTTCGGCGAGCTGGCGCTGTATCTGGTGCCGATCGGGGCCGTGCTGATCTGGTGGCTGTCGGCGCGGATCGCCTCGCGCCGCGTCCTCGCGGCGGCCATCCTGGCCCTGCTCGGTGTCATGGCAGCGGTGGTGGTCCTCGCACTCGACCGCCATCTCGGCGCCGGACCCTACGTGCCGGCGCGCCTCGAGAACGGGATCGTCGTCCCGGGGCACGCGGCCGCCACCGATACAGACCATGCCGCCGGACGCTGAGGCGCGGCTCGCCGCCCTACTCGCCACACCCTGGCTCGGCCCGGTGCTCTCGGCCCTGCCCGGCGCCCGCCTCGTCGGCGGCTGCGTGCGTGACGCGCTCGCAGGCCTGACCCCAGCCGACATCGACCTCGCCACGCCGGACCCCCCGGACCGCGTGATCGAGCGGCTGAGTGCCGCCGGGCTGCGCGCGCTGCCGACCGGGCTTGCGCATGGCACGGTGACCGCGCTCAGCGACAGCCACCCCGTGGAGGTGACGACGCTGCGCCGCGACCAGACGACCGACGGGCGGCATGCCGAGGTCGTCTGGACGCCGGACTGGCGGGAGGACGCGGCGCGCCGGGACTTCACCATCAATGCCCTGTCGCTCTCCGCCGACGGCAAGGTGCACGACTATTTCGGCGGCCAGGCCGACCTCGCAGCCGGGCATCTGCGCTTCGTCGGTGAGCCGCAGCGCCGCATCGCCGAGGACACCCTGCGCATCCTGCGCTTCTTCCGCTTCCTCGCCCGCTTTGGGCGCGAGACGCCGGACGCAGCCACGCTGGCGGCCATCCAGGCCGGCGTGCCAGGCCTCGCGCGGCTCTCGCCCGAGCGCATCTGGAGCGAGCTGAAGCGGCTGCTCGAACAGCCTCGCGCCAGCGAGATGGCCGTGCTGATGCAGGGCGCTGGCGTGCTGGAGGCCATCCTGCCAGGCGCCGACCCGGATCGCTTGCGCCGTCTCGTCGAGCTTGGCGCGCCGGCCGACTCCATCCTGCGTCTGGCAGCGCTCACGCCCGAGCCCGGTCTCGCCGTGGCTCAAAGGCTCAACCTCTCCAATGCCGAGCGCGACCTGCTGATCGCCCTCGGCGAGCCGCCGCTAAGCGGGATTACCGACCCCGCCGAGCTGCGCCGCCTGCGGGTCGACGCCTCGGCGAAACCGCTCGCCGGCCGCGCCTGGCTCGGCGGCGACGCAAACCTCGCCAGGCGCTTGCTGCAGACGCCGCAGCCGATCTTCCCGCTGGAAGGCCGCGACGTGCTCGCCCTCGGCGTGGCGCCAGGCCCCGCAGTCGGCAAGCTGCTGGCCGCCGTGCGGCGCTGGTGGCTCGAGGACGGCGCCGAAGCGCCTCACGGCGTCTGTCTGGCAAGGCTGAAGCAAGAGCAAGCAAGGGTTCTTTTTTGAAAAAAAGAACCAAAAAACGTCTGTCCGTTCAGCCAAGCCCGGCCCGCAGCCGACAACGGATAAAAGTTTTTTGCTTCTTTTTTTCAAAAAAGAAGCCCTTCCGTCCTGCCTTCCCTTCCCTCGCCCGCCTTGTTAGAAGCCCCATGCCGGCCGCTAGGACTTCAAATCGTCATGAAGATCGTCGCCTGCAACAGCAACCGCCCGCTCGCCGAGGCCGTCGCCGCCAAGCTCGATCTCACCCTCACCCGCGCCTCGGTCCGCCGCTTCGCCGACATGGAGGTGTTCGTCGAAATCCAGGAGAACGTCCGCGGCGAGGACGTCTTCGTCGTCCAGAGCACCTCCTACCCGGCCAACGACAACCTGATGGAGCTGCTGATCATGCTGGACGCGCTGCGGCGCGGCTCGGCCCGGCGCGTCACCGCCGTCGTCCCTTATTTCGGCTACGCCCGGCAGGACCGCAAATCCTCCCCGCGCAGCCCGATCTCGGCCAAGCTCGTCGCCAACCTGATCACCGAGGCCGGCGCCAACCGGGTGCTGACGATGGACCTGCACGCCCCGCAGATCCAAGGCTTCTTCGACATCCCGGTCGACAACCTGTTCGCCGCCCCACTCTTCGCCGAGGACGCCCAGCACCGCTTCGCCAGCCGCGACATGATGGTCGTCTCTCCCGACGTCGGCGGCGTCGCCCGCGCCCGTGAGCTCGCCCGCCGGCTCAACACCGACCTCGCCATCATCGACAAGCGCCGCGAGCGCGCCGGCCTCTCCGAGGTGATGAACGTGATCGGCGACGTCTCCGGCCGCCACTGCATCCTGGTCGACGACATCTGCGACAGCGGCGGCACCCTGGTCAACGCCGCCACCGCGCTCATCGCCGACGGCGCCAGCTCGGTCAGCGTCTACATCACGCACGGCGTGCTCTCGGGCGGCGCCGTCGCCCGCATCGCCGGCTCGCCGATCGAGCTGATGGCAATCACCGACAGCATCCTGGCCACCGAGGCGGTGCAGCAGGCGGCCAACGTCCGGCAGATGACGATCGCACCGCTGCTCGCCGAGGCGATGCGCCGGATCAGCGACGAAAGCTCAGTCAGCTCGTTGTTCGATTGAAGCAAGCAAGCGCTTCTTTTTTGAAAAAAAGAAGCAAAAAACTTTTACCCACACTAATGCAACGCATGCACTGGACTGCGTAGCTCCAGTCTAATCAGATAAAAGTTTTTTGGTTCTTTTTTTCAAAAAAGAACCTCTTCCCTCTTCCGGAATCCCCCATGATGACTGCCTTGGCGCACCGCCCCTTCTGGTTCCTCCGCCACGGCGAGACTGACTGGAACGCGCAGGGCCGCTCGCAAGGCAGCATCGACATCCCGCTCAACGCCCTCGGCCTCCAGCAGGCCGAGCGCGCCGCCGACGCGCTGTCGCGGCATCGGTTCGGCACCATCGTCGCCTCGCCGCTCAGCCGGGCCCGCGTCACCGCCGAGATCGCGGCTGCCCGACTCGGCCTGCCGGTGCAGATCGATGTCGACCTGCGCGAGGTCTCGTTCGGCGACATGGAGGGCCAGCCGGTCGGCGACTGGTATGACGATTGGATTCACAGCAGCTTCCTGCCGCCTCATGCCGAGACCTTCGAGGCGCTGCGCGCCCGCGCCATCGCCGCGATCAACCGGGCGACCGTCCTGCCCGCGCCGGTGCTGGTGGTGGCGCATGGCTTCCTGTTCCGCGGCCTGCGCTCGGCGATGGGCCTGGTCGCCAACGTCCGCACGCCGAACGCCCTGCCGCTGCTCTGCGAGCCGCCGCCCCAGGGCGAGGTCTGGAGCCTGACCGAGGAACCCTGACGCCGGCGCGATCGCTCCTCGCAACTATGCTGCACTGCACCATATGGTTGTTCCGAAGTTGGAGTTTTCCCGCATGCGCTCGGTCAGACGCGGATCCCTGGGCGCCGCGATCGACAGCCTGACGCGCTATCGACGCACGATGGCGCGCTCGCTCGACGCCCTCGGCGCCAACCTGCCGAGCGGCCTGGCCTCGATGCTGGAGGGTCAGACCGAAGGCGCCACGCCGCCGCGCCCGACCCGCCTGACCGAAACCGCCTCCTTCGGCGTCAATCCCGGGCAGCTGCGCATGCTGTCCTACGTGCCGCCGCAGCTCCCGCCGGGAGCGCCGCTGGTGGTGGTCCTGCACGGCTGCCAGCAGGCCGCCGCCGGCTTCGACCATGCCAGCGCCTGGTCGATGCTGGCCGAGCGGCACGGTTTCGCGGTGCTCTACCCGGAGCAACGCCGCGCCAACAACGCCATGCTGTGCTTCGGCTGGTTTGATGCCGCGACCGTGGCGCCCGGGCGCGGCGAAGTCGGCTCCATCCGCCAGATGGTCGACGCAATGCTGCAACGCCACCCGCTCGACCCGCGGCGGGTGTTTGCCACTGGCCTGTCCGCCGGCGGCGCCATGGCGGCCGCCCTGCTCGCCTGCCATCCGGACGTGTTCGCCGCCGGCGCCATCGTCGCCGGCCTGCCCTTCGGCGTCGCCCGCAGCACCGCCGAGGCGCTTGACTGCATGGCGCATGGCCCCGGCCTGCCGCCCACCATCCTTGCCGATCGCGTGCGCGCCGCCTCGCCCGGCGCCACGCGCTGGCCGCTGATCTCGATCTGGCAGGGCGACGCCGACCGCACCGTGGTGCCGGCCAACGCCACCGCGCTCGCCGGGCAGTGGGCTGCGCTGCACGGCGCCCGTGAAGCCGAGACGCCGCGCGACACCGGCGTCAGGCGCCAGCTTTGGCGGAACGGCAACGGGCTGGTGGCCGTCGAGCAGGTCTGGCTGCCGGGCATGGCGCATGGCCTGCCGATCGACGTCGCCGCCGGCCTCGGCCATGCCGCGCCGTTCATGCTCGATATCGGCCTGTCCGCCCCGGCGCGGATCGCCGCCGGCTGGGGTATTGCCGCATAGCCACGGCCAGGCCGCTTGGCATACCAGCCCGGCAACCCCCGCAGAGAAGCACCGTTTTGCTACCCATAGGCCGCCGTTGCTGATCCGATCCGGATCGCGGTGACGCCAAGGGAGACGACGACGTGAGCATCATCGCCTGGCTTATCCTCGGCCTCATCGCCGGCTTCATCGCCAGCAAGGTTGTCAACAAGTCCGGCGAGGGGCTCCTCGTCGACATCGTGCTCGGCATCGTCGGCGCGATCATCGGCGGCTACATCTTTAACTTCTTTGGCGCCGCTGGCGTCACCGGACTGAACATCTACAGCATGATCGTCGCGGTGATCGGTGCGGTCGTCGTGCTGGTGATCTACCACGCAATCGCTGGACGCAATCGGATCTGAAAAGGCAAGGGGCGCTGCCCCTTGACCCTGCCAGGGGCGGCGCCCCTGGACGGCCTCGGTTATTTCAGCACTGCTTCTTTCAGTTCTTTGGCCGCCCGAAACGCCACCTTCTTGCTCGCGGCGATCTGGATCGCAGCACCAGTCGCCGGGTTGCGGCCCGCCCGCGCCGGCCGCGACTTAACCTCCAGGATGCCGAGGCCGCCGATCCGCACCCGGTCGCCCGAAATCAGGTGCTCGACCAAATAGCCGACCACGTCGCCCAGCATCGTTTCGGCCTGCTTCTTCTGGATGTCGTGCTTCTCGGCGAACGTGGCCGCGATCTGCTTGAGCGACACGGTGGCCGGCGCGCTGCTGGCCGCTCCGTTCTTCGGCGGGCTCGCCTTGGCGCCAGGCGTCGGGGCTTTGGCGCTCTTCGGCGCCGGTTTGGCAGCTGTGCTCTTGATCGCCATCGACGGATCCCTCCTCCCGAGGATTTGTTCGAACTCAGCCGAGAGAATCACGAGGTTTCGTTCGGAGCAAGCGATTCCCGCTCGATAGGGTCACAGTCGAGCGGCAGGCGGCTCAGCCGGCCGCGCTGCGCAGCCAAAGCGTTTCCAGACCGTTGAAGGTCGGCGCCGTCTTGCGGGCCGGGGGTCGGCCGGGGTCGAGCGCCAACCCGGGAAAGCGTTCCAGCAGCAAGCCGATCCCGATTTGAGCCTCGGCCCGTGCAAGCGGCGCACCAAGGCAGAAATGCACGCCGCCGCCGAACGACGCGTGCGTCGTGTCCGTCCGCTCGATGTCGAACCGGTGCGGCTGGCCGTGCAGCGCCGGGTCGCGTCCGGCCGCGAGCAGCGACAGGCTGATGCTGTCGCCCGCCGCCATCGGACAGCCGGCGACCGCGGCCGGCCCGGTGGCAATCCGCGCGGTCTGCGCCACCGGCGGGTCAAAGCGCAGCGTCTCCTCGACCGCCTGGCCGATGAGCTCCGGCCGGGCCCGCAGCTTGGCGAGCTCGGCGGGATGCTCAAGCAACGCCAGCGTGCCGTTGCCGATCAGGTCGGTGGTGGTCATGTTGCCGGCCAGCAGCAGCAGGTTGCAGGTGGTGACGATCTCCCGCGCGGTCAGCCGCTCGCCCGCCTCCTCCACCGCCACCAGCGCGCTGACCAGATCCTCGCGCGGGCTGCGGCGGCGCTCCTCCACCACCCGGGCAAGGTAGCCGAGCAGCCCCTGGCTGGCCTCGCTTAGGCGCTGGCGCTGTGCTGCCGTCGGCGCCGGGTTGAACACCTGCACCAGCCCGTCCGACCAGTGCTTGAACAGCGCCTGGTCGGCGGCGTCCACGCCCAGCATCTCGGCGATCACAATGGTCGGCAGCGGTCCGGCATAGCGCTCGATCAGGTCGAACGCGGGCGCACCATCCAACCCGTCCAGCAGCGTCGCAGCCACCTGTCGGATGCGCGGCCGCATCGCCTCGCTCGAGCGCTGGTTGAAGGCCTGCGCCACCAGGCCGCGCAGCCGCTTGTGGTCGGGATCGTCGAGCTGAAGCATCGAGCGCTCGTCATCGTCGCGCGTCATCCGGCGCAGGACGCTGCCCTCGCGGCGCCGGCGCGGGTCGACGGCAAGGCTGCGGTCGTTCAGCACGGCGCGGATATCGGCGTAGCGCGTGAGGTACAGACGCTCGAACTCGCTGTCGGTGTGCACCGGCGCCGCCTCGCGCAGCCGGTCGAGCAGGGCATGCGGATGATCTCGGAAAGCCGGGTTCAGCGGCGTCAGCGCCAGGCCCTGCGGCAGCATCGTCATGCTTAACTCTCCTGCAGGAAGAAAGGCCAGGGGCTTTGCCCCTGGACCCCATTAAAGGCGGAGCCTTTAAAATCCGCTACTTGAGAAATGCGGTAGATGCGACTAGTTCTCATCATCTGAAGCGGCCGTGCCGGCCATCCTGGATGAGGCTTTCGGCGAGATGGCTGTAGCGGCGCGTCGGATAACACTCCGGCCCATGGCGAGCGTGATCTCGGCGGCGCTGCTCGCAGCGCTCACCCTCGCCGCGACGCCCGCCCTGGCGGCTGACAGTTTCCTGTCCACCGTGCACCGCCACACCATGCTGGCCTCCACGGTGCCCGCCAACGGCGACCAGAACCCCTACGCCGTCGTGGTCGTGCCGGTCAGTAGCGGCAAGCTGCACCGCGGCGACGTGCTGGTCGACAACTTCAACGACCGCAGCAACCTGCAAGGTCTCGGCACCACGATCCTGGCGATGGATCCTGCGACCCGCGGCGTTTCCACCTTCGCCACCCTGCCGCGCCACCTGGCCGGCTGCCCCGGCGGCGTCGGGCTGACGACGGCGATGGCGGTGCTGCGCCGCGGCTACGTGGTCGTCGGCAGCCTGCCGAGCAGTGACGGCACCACGGCGACCAAGGGGCCAGGCTGCCTGATCGTGCTCGACGGCCAGGGCACGGTCGCCGCCGTCCTCGCCGGCGCCGACATCGACGGGCCGTGGGGCAACATGGCGGTGCAGGATGCCGGCGCCCGCGCGACCCTGTTCGTCAGCATGGCGGGCTTTGGCGTCGGCGCGCCCGGCCAGGCGATGGTGCGCCGAGCCACCGTGCTGCGCCTGGCGCTCGACGTGCCGGCAGCCGGCGCCGGCGCCCCGGCAGTCCTCGGCCGCACGGTCGTCGCCGACAGCCTCGCCGAGCAGGCTGACCGCAGCGTCTTCGTCATCGGCCCGACCGGGCTCGCTTTGGCGCCGGACGGCACGCTCTACGTCTCGGACGCGATCGAAAACCGCGTGGTCGCGATCCCCGACGCGACCACGCGAACCGGCAGCGCCGGCACCGGCCGTTCGGTGAGCGCCGGCGGCCTGCTGCGCCGGCCGCTGGCCCTGGCCCAGGCGCCGAACGGCGACCTGCTCGCGGTTAACGGGCTGGACGGCGAAGTGGTCGAGATCGATCCCGCCACCGGCCGGCAGCTGGCGGCGCAATGGGTTGATGCGGACCGGGCGCAGACGCCGCCGGGCTCGGGCGACCTGTTCGGCATCGCCCTGACGCCGGACCGGCGCGGGTTCTACTACGTCGAGGACGAGAACAACATGCTGTTGCTGGCGCACTAGCGATGGGCGGCTGTCCGTTCGGTCACGGCGCCTCGCGTCGCGGCTTTCTCGCCGCCGCCGGCACGCTGCTTGCGGCCGGTGCCGCCTCCGCGGCGTCCAGCCCCGACATGTCGGCCGCCAAGGGCGTCACTCCGGCGAGCCAGGGCGAGGGCCGGCTGCTCACCGTGCCGTTCGAGGGCCGTCACCAGGCCGGCATCGCCACCGCGCTGCAGAACCACACCTGCTTCACCGCCTTCGACGTGACCACCACCGACCGTGCCGCGCTGATCGACCTGCTGCGCCGCTGGACGGCGGCGTCACGGCGGATGGCTGCCGGGCAGACCGCCGCCCCGCTCGACGAGGCCGATCTCAGCCGTCCCGCGCCTGACGGCGGCGACGCGCTCGGCCTTGCGCCGGCCCGGCTCAGCGTCACCTTCGGCTTCGGACCCAGCCTGTTCGAGCAGAACGGC
This sequence comes from Acetobacteraceae bacterium, assembly GCA_963692975.2. Taxonomy (GTDB): domain Bacteria; phylum Pseudomonadota; class Alphaproteobacteria; order Acetobacterales; family Acetobacteraceae; genus CAXMMR01. The sequence goes on from CAXMMR010000018.1 coordinate 46,034, forward strand.
CATGACCGCTTCGGCCTTGCCCGCCATCGGCCCGCGGCCTTGGCCGAGCTGCCGAACTTCCACGGCGACCAGCTGCAGCCGGCCCGCACCGGCGGCGACGTCTCCATCCAGGCCTGCGCCGACGATCCGCAGGTCGCCTTCCACGCCGTGCGACAGCTCGCTCAGATGGCCTACGGCGTCGCCGCGCTGCGCTGGATGCAGACCGGCTTCGTCGCCAACGCCGCCGCCACCGACACGCCGCGCAACCTGCTCGGCTTCAAGGACGGCACCCAGAACCCGATTGCTGCGCAGCCGGTGGAGCAGACGGCGAGCGGCACGATCACGCCGGGCAGCTACGACGACGTCGTCTGGGCCGGCGCCGACGCGCCGGCCTGGATGCGCGGCGGCAGCTACGTGGTCGCCCGCCGCATCCGGCTGTCGCTCGAGCACTGGGACCGCACGCCGGTCGACTTCCAGGAGCAGGTGATCGGCCGCCACAAGCGCTCCGGCGCGCCGCTCGGCAAGGACAGCGAGTTCGACCCGCTCGATCTTGACGCGGTCGACCATGACGGCAACCCGGTGATCCCGGACAACGCGCATGTCCGCCTGGGCGCCGCCGCCAGCAACGGCGGCGCGCAGATGCTGCGCCGCTCCTACAGCTACAATGACGGCGCGAACTTCACCGCCGAGCGCTGGCCGCCATGGCGCCAGGCGGTCGAGTGGGATGCCGGGCTGCTGTTCATCTGCTACCAGCGCGACCCGCGGGCGAGCTTCAGCCGCATCTTCGAGCGAATGTCCAAGTTCGACGCGATGAACCAGTATGCGACCCATACCGGTGGTGGATTGTTCGCCTGCCCCGGCGGGGTCACCACCGCGGACGGCTACATCGGCCAGGGATTGTTCGAAGCGTGAGCGCCGACGCATCGCCAGGCACCGAGCTGCACCTGATCGACCTGCTGCCGTTCGCGGCCAGCACACGCGCGGTCCAGTCCGTCACCGGCCAGGGCGCCAGCCTCAAGCGCGTCGAGCTGCGGGCCGGCACGGCGGGCGTGCGGCACAGCCATGCGCACGAGCAGTTCGTGATCGTTCTGGCCGGGCGCGGCGAGCTCGAATGCGAGGCTGGCCTGCTCGCGCTCACGCCCGGCACGGTCCTGCACTTCGCCCCCAATGCCTGGCACTGCGCCACCTTCGAGGACGACACGGTGCTGCTCGAGGTCAACCTGCCCGAGTGAAGAAAGGCCAGGGCTCTGCCCTGGACCCGTCACGCGCAGGCGTGCATCGGCACGACGCAGCCCGCGGCCCCAGACCCCATCGTTAATGGGACGACGTCTTCTTAGTGTTAGAAAAGTCTCGGCATTGAGAACGCAACGATGACGATGAAATCTTGCCTATAGGCAAGATTTTCATAACTCATTGAAATACAATAGTTCTTTTCGCAAAACTGGGGCACATGCTCACATCGCGCTGATACCGCCCGGAGCGAAGATCTTGCGGTATTTCGCCTGTTCCCACGCGCCGACGGTCCCGCCCTCGCTCGTCAAACACGAATAAACAAATGGATTTTAAAGGCTCCGCCTTTAATAGGGACCAGGGGCAAAGCCCCTGGTCTTCCTTGACGAGGAGCAACGCATGGCTGTCGCAATCCGGGCCAGCCGAGTGGCGACCATCGCCGTCGAGGGCCTGGTGAACTTCGTGCTGCCCTACCTGATCTACGTCCGCGCCGAGCCGCGCCTGGGCGACGTGCACGCGCTGCTCGCCTCGTCGCTGCCGCCGATCGTCTGGAGCCTGGTGGAGTTCGCCCGTAAGCGCCGTGTGGACGCGATCTCGATGATGGTGCTCGCCGGCATCGTGCTGTCGCTGCTCGCCTTCATCGGCGGCGGCTCGGTGCGCTTTCTGCAGCTGCGCGAGAACCTGGTCACCGGCCTCATCGGCCTCGTCTTCCTCGGCTCGGCGGCGATCGGGCGGCCGCTGATCTACCAGCTCGCCCGCGCCGGCAAGCAGCGTGCCTCGGGCGCCGACCTGGCGAAGTTCGACGCCCTGCGGGACAATGCCAGGTTCAAGCACGCCATGATGGTCATGACGCTGGTGTGGGGCTTCGGCCTGCTGGCCGAGACGGTCGCGGCCTGCGTACTGGTCTACAGCATCTCCATCGCGGAGTACCTGATCGTGAGCCCGTTCTTGGGCTACGGCGCGATGGGTGCGATGGGGTTGTGGACGATCTGGTACGTCCGCCGGAACAGCCGGCCCATGGCGGCCGGCGCAGCGCCGGACCTGACCGAGGATCGCACCATGGGCTCCGTGTGAAGCCCGCCCGCTGACCCGCCGCGCGGCCGCGACCATGACGGCCGGACGCGCAAACGGTTTGTTAACGCCTTCGGCCCAGACTGCGTGACGGCGGCCACCGGGCCGTCGCGGACAGGCCGGAGAGCGCCGTGCAGACAGACATCCATCGCAAGGCAGCCGACCTCGGCTGCGACAGCGACCTGCTGGCCGAACAGGGCTACCTGGTGCTGCGCGGCATCACCGACACGGCGGAGATCGCGCGGATCCGCGCCCTGGTCGAGCCGCTCTTCGACACCCGCGTCGGCTTTCGTGAAGGTCGTCAGTTCGACATGGCCGGCGCCGAGGAGGATGGCGCCGCACCCCGGCTGCCGCAGATCCTGGGCCCGCGCAGCTACGCGCCGGAACTTGGCCGCACCAAGCTGTTCGCCAACGCTCAACGGCTGGCCACCGAATTGCTCGGTCCCGACGCCCGCTTCCGCTTCGACCATGTGATCAAGAAGCCGGCCCATGACGGCGCCGCGACGCCCTGGCACCAGGACGAGGCGTTCCACGACCCATCGCTGCAATACGCCGAGATCAGCATTTGGGTGCCGCTGCAGCCGGTCGACAACGAGAACGGCTGCATGCAGTTCATCCCCGGCACCGGCGCCGGCGAAGTGCTGCCGCACCGCTCGCCCGACAGCGACGCGAGGGTGCACGCCGTCGAATGCTTCGAGGGGTTCGACGTCGCTCAGGCCGTCGCCTGCCCGCTCGGCGTCGGCGACTGCACCGTTCATACCGGCCGCACCGTGCACGGTGCGGGCGCCAACCACTCCGCCGCGCCGCGCTATGCATACATCATGGTCTTCGAACGCCCACCGACACCACGCCTGGCGCCGCGCAGCTTCCCCTGGCAGACCGACAAGGTCACGCCAAGGATGCTGCGCGAGCGTGCCTGGCGGCGGCGCGGCGGCTATCTGGTGCTGGCCTGGCGCCGGCTCCGCGCCCTGGTTGGCGCCGCGCAGAGTGGAGTGGCGCACGCTCTGTCGAGCCGGGCGCGGCCATGAGTGCGGACGGCACCACCCTGCCTGCGAGCAGCGGCGTCTCCGTAGACGCTGCTGGTCAGCCGCCCTTGCCGCTGGTGTCGCTGATCGTCGCCACCGTCGGCCGGACCACGGAGCTCGCAGCGTTGTGCGAGTCGCTCGTGACCCAGCAGGATCCGTCGCTCGAGGTCATCGTCGTCGACCAGAACCGCGACGACCGGCTTACCGCAGTGCTGCGGCCGTTTGCCGAACAATTGACGATCCGCCATGTGCGCTCGTCGATCTGCAACAATTCCCACGCCCGCAATGTCGGGATCCGGCTTAGCAAGGGCGACATCGTCGCCTTCCCGGACGATGACTGCCTATATCCGCCCGGCGTTCTAAGCCGGGTGCGCACTGCGTTCGCAACCGATACCGGGCTGTCGGCCCTGAGCGGGGCGGCGCAATCGCCACAGGGCGGGCTCGGCTCGGGCCGCTGGGGGTCCGCGCCTGGCGAGATCACGCCGCGCAGCGTCTGGCACAGCGTCATCGCCTTCAACCTGTTCGTCCGCCGTCGCGCGCTTCTGGCCGTAAATGGCTTTGACGAACGGTTTGGCGTCGGCGCCCGTTTCGGCTCGTGCGAGGAGAACGACCTCGTGCTGCGGATCATCGAGAATGCCGGGCGTGCATTCTACGATCCTTCGCTGCTCATCGTTCATCCGGATAAACGGCTGACCCCGGTCGCAGTGCAGCGAGCGCTGTCCTACGGCCGGGGAATGGGCCAGGCGCTGCGCCGTCACCGCGCCGCACCACGCCTCGTGCTTCGCTTCCTGGTCCGCCCGCTCGGCGGCGCCGTGCTCAACCTGGCCATGCTGCGCGCGAGCACCGCCCGGTATTACTGGAACACGTTTCATGGCCGACTGTCGGGCTACCTGGCAGCGGAACAATCCTGAGTCCGGCTCGCCGCACGATGCCGCTTCCGAAAGGCCGGTCCCGTGTGCTGTGCATGCAGAACTCAACCTAAAGCCCATGGCTGCTCGCAACTCGTCCATCCGTCATAGCGTCGGCAGGATCGGCGACAGGCGTAGGGCGGCGAAACTCTGTATCGCCGGTATCGCGCTGGTTTGGCCGGCGGCCGCGCAGGCCCAGTTCGTGACGGCCCAAGGCCGACCCGAACGACAGCTGGACCTACACCAGCACGGTCGAGACGGACAGCACGTGGCGCCAGACGCACCAGCAAGTGACGGTGGATCACACCAGCGCCGACACGATCGCCGCCAGCAACGTGGTAGTCGGCTCCAGCCAGCCGCCCGTTGAGAGGCTGTCTGGCCGCGACTGGAGCAGGGTGCGAAGCGTCAATGGTCAGCAGACAACCGTCCACCGGCCGCTCGACTTTCCACTGAGCGTCGGCAAGAGCTGGGTCGTCGACTATACTGACGACATCCAAACCGCCAGCACTTCAGCGAGCACTTCAGCACGCCTTACAAAGTCATCGGCTGGGAGAGCGTCAGCGTCCCGGCCGGCACGTTCCGGGCGCTGAAGATCGAAGCCGACGGCGAATGGTCCGCGACCATGGCGCCCGCGATGACATCCAGCGCAGGTGGTCGAGTCGATGCCGAAGGGGCAGTATCATTCGCGCAGACGAACCGCACATCGCAATCGACCGACAGTGGCCGTACCTACCACGCCTTCTGGTATGCGCCCTCCGTAAAGCGCTGGGTCAAGTCGGTCGAGGAATACTACTCGGCGAACGGTCTGCGCACGTCGTCCTACAAGGACGAGTTGGAGGCATATAAGCTGGCGGGCTAGGCGGCTCCGCTCTGCCGCCGGCATCATGCGACGCCGACCCCCCCCCCCCCGCGACCTGATGGCAAAAACGGAACGGCGATGTGGGAGTATCGCCGGCGTCGTTGAACATACACCGACCGAGACACCCCCCAGCTCCGCTCAACGGGGTTGAGGCGTCCTGCTTATCGACGCTTGGTCGTCAAGCAATCCCTGCCGCCAGGTTTGACGACATCACGCACCGGCTGATGTTGCACTGGAGCGACAAGCTGCACGAGGTTGTCGAGGAAGATCTGCGCGCAAGCCAGCCACGGGAAGCGTTCGGCGTAGCGGCGGCAGGCGGTGCGCTCGCCGTGCGCGAGGGCGGCCAGGGCGGCGCGGCGCAGGTCAGTGTCGACAGCACCGATAGCGGGGCTGCCGGCGAGGAGCACGTCCTTCGGGCCGGTGACGCGGAAGGCGGCGACCGGGGTGCCGCTGGCGAGGCTCTCGAGAATGACCAAGCCAAACGTGTCGGTGCGGGACGGGAAGACGAAGACGTCGGCACCGGCGAAGGAGCGGGCGAGGTCGGCACCGTAGCGGGCGCCGGTGAACAGAACCTCAGGGTAGGCCCGCTGCAGGGCGGCGCGCGCCGGCCCGTCGCCGACGACGACCTTGCTGCCGGGCAGGTCGAGCTCGAGAAAGGCGCCGATGTTCTTCTCGACCGCGACCCGGCCGATGCAGGCGAACACTGGCCGTGTCAGCCCCTCCCATCGCTCAGGTGCAACGGGCGTGAAAAGGTCTAGGTCAACGCCGCGGGTCCAGGCACAGACATTGCTGAAGCGGCGCGCAACGAGCTCGGCGCGCAGGCTCTCGGTTGCCACCATCACGCCGCTGCCAGCGGCATGGAAGCGTCGCATCCAAGCATAGCTCAACGCCAGCGGCAGCCTGGTGCGGGCGTGCAGATATTCAGGGAAGCGAGTGTGAAAGGCAGTGGTGAAACGCCAACTGCGGCGACGGCACAGGCGACGGGCCGCTAAGCCCAGGGGGCCCTCAGTCGCGACGTGCAGGGCATCGGGCTGGAAGGCATCGATAAGCCGAGCGAGCCGGCGGGCAGGCAGCAGCGAGAGGCGAATGTCCGGGTAGGTCGGGCATGGCACAGTGCGGAAGTTATCCGGTCCGATCACCTCGACCTGATGGCCGAGTGAAGTAAGCTCCCGCTGCACGGTGGCTAAGGTGCGCACGACCCCGTTCACCTGGGGGTGCCAGGCGTCCGAGACGATCAGGATCCGACCGAAACGGGGCCGGACCGGCGACGCTGGACCCTCAGGCAGGTTCGGCGTGCCTTGTCCGAGGCTCTTGCCCGGCTGGGCGGCGAGGCGGGAGGAAGGAGAGGCGGTTAAGCGCCGCCCAGTCGATCAGCTCCAGCCGCCCGTCGTGGTGCTCGACGAGGGCGGTGCAGCTCTCGACCCAGTCGCCGTCGTTCAGATACTCGATGCCGTTGACCATCCGCATCTCGGCGTGGTGGATGTGGCCACAGACAACGCCATCGAAGCCACGGCTACGAGCCTCGCTGGCGAGCGCAACCTCGAAGCGGTCAATCGCCTTAACGGCCCCCTTAACCTGCTGCTTCAGCCAAGCCGAGAGCGACCAATAGGGATAGCCGAGGCGGCGGCGTATGCTATTGAACCAGCGATTCAGCGTAAGCGCCATGCTGTAGGCCCTGTCGCCCAACAGGGCGAGAAACTTGGCGTAGCGAACCACGCTGTCGAATGTGTCGCCGTGGATCACCAGCAGCCGACGTCCGTTGGCCGTGACGTGCTCGGCCTGTTCGGCAAGGTGGATCCCGGCGATCTCCATCGGCAGCCAAGCGCGAAACATTTCGTCATGGTTGCCGGGAATGTAAGTGATGTCGGCGCCGGACTGCGCGTGACGCAGGAGCTGGCGGATGACCGCATCATGGTGCTCGTCCCAGAACCAGGACTTGCGCAGCCGCCAGCCGTCGATGATGTCGCCGACCAGGAAGATGCGCTCGGCGGAGATGCTGCCCAGGAAGTCAGCGAGGAAGTCGGCGTGGCAGCCCCGCGCCCCAAGATGCACGTCGGAAATAAAGACCGTGCGATAGCGCATCGAACCCGTGCCAGGGCGTATCGTCATGCCGGGCCTCGTTGCTGCCGCATTCATCTCGGCGGCACCTGACATGAAGTGCGGCGCGTCGGTCAGTGAAGATTGGATGACGGGCAGCAAAGCGAGCGTTCGAAGCAAGATCACGGATCTGTCTCGCAGTCGTCATTACAGTGTCATCCAGCACGGCTACGGGTGAGGGTCTTGTCCCTAGTCTTTTATCCGCCGCGCCAACCGGCATGATCGTGATCTATAATCCCGTTGCCGGGCGTCGGCGCGGCCATGCGCTTTGGCGAGTGCTCGATATGCTGATCGCCAGCGGCATGCGGGTCGAGATTTCCGAGACGACGCATGCGGGGCATGCCACCGATCTGGCTCGCGAGGCGGCGCATGGTGGTGCCCGCATGATCGTGGTTGCGGGGGGCGACGGCACGATCGCCGAGGTCGCAAACGGGCTGGCGGGCAGCGCAGTGTCGCTCGGCATCATTCCAATAGGCACGGCGAACGTGCTGGCGCATGAGCTCTCGCTGCCTTTCGCGCCGAGCGCCGTTGCCAAGGCGCTGGCGTTCGGGCGCACACTGCCGCTGTGGCCCGGCCTTGCATGCGGGGCAGGCGGCGAACGGCTTTTCGTGCAGATGCTGGGGGTCGGGCTCGACGCGCAGGTGGTGCATCGATTGTCGTCACCGCTGAAGCGCGCGATCGGACGCGGCGCCTACGTGTTGCAGACGCTGCGCGAGGTATCGCGCTACGACTATGCGCCTATACGCGTGCTGATCGACGGAGTAGCGACCCAAGCAGCCAGCGTCATCGTCAGCAAGGGCCGGCTCTACGGCGGACGCTACACGTTGGCGCCATCGGCAAAGCCGGGATCGCCCGGCTTCAGCGTCGCGCTATTTGGCCATAGCGGCCCGTTCTCGGCGCTGATGTATGGAGCGGCGCTGCCGCTCAACCTGCTCCCGCACGCGCCGGGCATCCTGCTGTTGCGAGCAGACGCCGAGGTGGTGATCGAGACGGCATCACCCGCTCAGAGCGACGGTGATGCCGCCGGCGTGGCGCCGCTCGTTGTGCGCAACGCCACTGGGCCGATCGCCATCGTCACCGGCTAAGCAAGCCGAGCCATGGCGGCGGCGCAAGAAGCTCTGTCGTGGCGAGCCTGCAGCTTACTCGGGTCTGGCTCCGAAAAACCGAGGGCGATGCTGGCAGGCCCCGAATGGCCAATGTCGTTCCACGCAAAACGACGGGGCGATCACGTCCAGGCACTGGCAGCGGCGACAAACGTGCTTGCTCACAACAAGGACAAAGCCTTTGCCACTCGACGCGGTCAGCTGGCGATCAGCTGGACCGTGCCCGCCGGCACGGTAAAGGTGGCGAGCTGCTGCAGCGTGCCGCCAGGCACCTTGATCGTGCTGGCGACTCGGTAGTCGCAGCGCAGCTGCTCCGGTGTGATCGTCAGCACGGCATAGCCCCAGGTGCTGCCGTTCCAGAATTGAATGTGCGGGTTCTGCGAGAGGATCAGCGGCTCCAGGCTGTCCGCCGGCAAGCCTAGCGCCGCCGCCTTCGTCACCGCCGCCGGGGCCGAGAGCGGCGCCGGCTTGTCGACGCCGGCATCAAGGTAGTTGCCCGAGCTGATGGCTCCGACCATCAGCTCGACGCCAACCGGCGGCTCGGCAGGATCATCAAAGTCGGTGCGCAGGTAGCTCGCCAGGTACAGATGCGCGTCGCCCGACAGCACAACGAAGTTTGCCGTCTTGGCGTCGCTGATGCCGCCCAGGATCTCAGCGCGCTCGGCGGGATAGCCGTCCCACTGATCGAGATCGAAGAACTCCCGCGTCGTCGCATTGAGCAGATACTGGCAAAGCATCACCTCGTTGGCCCAGAGCTTCCAGGTCGCGGTGGAGCGCACCACCTTGTCGATGAACCACGCCTTCTGCGTCGCACCCAGCATGGTGCGCGCCGGATCAGTACGCTCGACGCAGCCGGTCGTCTGATAGCGCTGGTCCTCGATGTCGCCGCAGGGCGGCCCGTCGCGATACAGCCGCTCGTCGGTGACGACGAGCTCCATCAGCTGGCCGAACCTGAAGTTGCGATAGACCTGGATCGAAGTCTGCCAGTTCTTTGCCGGATCGAATTTTACGTCGGCAAGCCCATGCTCGCTCCAAGCCTTGTTGGCGGCCTGACGCAGCGCCGGCTGCGGCGTCGTCGCGCTCAGCGGCGGCGTATTGGTGTCCTCGTGATAGTCCTGATGGCAATCGTTGTAGAACTCGTGGTCGTCCCAGAGCAGGATCATCGCAAACTTCTCGTGCGTCGCCTGGACGTCTGGGTCGGCGCGGTAGACCTGGTAGAGGTGGCGGTAATCGTCGAGCCCCTGCGGATACTGCGCGCCTGAAGGATAGGGCGGCAGCACGCGCACCGGGCCGCCACCAGGCAGCGACGGGTCCGTCCCGCCGACGCCGTCATCGCGATACTCGTAGATGTAGTCGCCAAGATGCACGACGACGTCGACCTCCTCATTCTCGGCGAGCAGGCGATAGGCGGTGTAGTAGCCGTTGCTGTAGTCCTGACAGACGACATAGCCGACGCGTAGCTGCTGCAGGTGCTGATCTGACCGCGGCATCGTCTTGAAGCGCCCGGTGCGGCTGGCAACGCCCGCGTAGATGAAGCGATAGAAGTAGATCGTGAACGGATCGAGCGCGGTGTGCGCGACCGGCAGCTTCACCGTGTTGTCACGGCTGGCGAGGATCGAGGCGACGCCCTCCAGCACCAGGCTGTCGGGAGAGAAGTCCGACTCGGTCGCGACCTGCCAGGCAATGACCGACCCGCTCTTTCGTGTTACCGCGGCCGGCGCGACGCGCGTCCAAAGGATGACGCCATGCGGGTTCGGGTCGCCGGAGGCGACGCTCTGCGGGTAGGTAGCAGCTTGGTCAACAGCCGTCGCGGCGTCGTTGACGACAAACAGCGAGTCCGGCCGCCCAGACCCGACGGCGAGCGACGCGTCAGCGACCATCGGCACCGGATTGGCGTAGGAGGCTGCCGCCGCCTCGCCCAGCACCCCGGCCACCGTCCAACCCACCGCGCCGCCAGCCAGTGCCTTGATGAACCCACGCCGCTCCATACCCGCCGCTCCCATCGCTGTTCGTCGACGGTGCATACGGCGGCAGCGCTCGGTGCGAGGATGATAGTTCAGAGGCATTTGCAGCCCAGTCGCTCGGCAATGCGCGTGCAACGAGATGAGGCGGCCGCTTGCTCAATCCGCGGCGGCATGACCGCCGGCCCGCCGGTCACCGGCCTCCGCAGCGAGACAATCAGCATTGACGGGGTGAGGCTGCATTCACGGCGGGGTGGCCATCGGGATGGTCAGCCGGTGCTGCTCTGGCAACGATACTCCAGCACGAGCTACGCTTGCATAAGGTGGCGCCCGGGCTAGCGGAGGCAGGCCTGGCCGTGTTGATCCCCGAGTTTGGCCGTCTGTTCGACTTCAAATTGCGGGGCGTTCCGACCACATCGCGTTCATCGACATCGGCGGCGCTTGCCGAGCACGCAAGCAAAGGGCGGGACGACAAAAGGCAATTCGGCTTCGTGGTCGACGAGCTGACAGGACTGCGCGAGCGTGCGGAAGCGGCAGGCGCCGTGATCCTCGACGGGCCCGGGGGCGGTGCCCGTCCGCAGCCGTGTTGCCGACGGACCTTCTCGGAAAGTGTCGCGGTGCTCGCGCGTTCGCAGCATCCACGCAATTTGGTAGGTTGAGCGCACAACGTCAGTCAGAGCGATGCAGGATTTAAAGAATCTAGCCGGACGCGTGCCACAGCCTATGCAAGACGGTCAGACCATGGCCGCATCGGCAACAATCTAAAGCTAATAACCTGATCAGGAACATCCCACCGAGTGCCCGGCCGATCCAGGGCCTGCATGCTACCAGCACGACTTAGGCGTTACACTGACCATGTTCCTCAGCGTGCGGCCGACGGCACGTGTCTGGACTCTTTTAGGCCAGGTATTTGAGGCCGTCTCGCATCCAACCGAGGGCTTCGCAACGAGTAGTCAGTAGAGATCAACGCATAAGCTTTTAGGAAACGTAAGATGCGCGCACGTACGACTGCTGTCGTGATGACGATGTGCACCCTCGCCCTGCCTGGGCTGGCGAACGCCCGATCGAGCAGCGACGTCATGGTGGGCGGACAGGCGATGTCGCCGAGCAAGACGATCGTTGCCAACGCCGTCAATTCGTCCGATCACACCACGCTCGTCGCTGCGGTAAAGGCGGCCGGCCTGGTCGGAGCGCTGAGCGGCAAGGGCCCGTTCACGGTATTCGCACCGACCAATGAGGCCTTCAACGACCTGCCGCCCGGTACTGTCGACACGCTCGTCAAGCCAGACAACAAGGCCGAGCTGACCAAGATCCTCACATACCATGTCGTGCCGGGCGACTACAGTTCGGTGCGGCTGCGCTCGCTGATCCTGGCCGGCGGCGGCTCGGCCGAGCTGACGACGCTCGAAGGCGGCAAGCTCACGTTCATGATGAACGGCTCGAACAACATCACCGTTCGCGACGCCAAGGGCGACGTGGCGGACATCACGATCACGGACGTCAACCAATCCAACGGCGTGATCCAGGTCGTCGACAAAGTGCTGATGCCGTCTAGCTGACGACAATGGCGTGCAGCCGCACTCACGTGCGGCTGCACCGCTGCGCCGAGATGCCGGTTGCCCTACCGGCTGAGACGCCCATTCGGCACGGCAAACTCGTTGTCCAACCCTAAAGCGTTTCGCTCAGGGCTTTGAGGGATAGCGGCGCGCTTCCGCCTAGCCCTTCTCCCGCATCCGCAAGCCCTTCCAGCCGGTCGATCAGTCAGGCGAGCGGGAGCCAGAACGGCGTGCTGCATGTCCTGTTCGGCTGTCTCCGGCGCAGGCCGGCGCGTGTCCTGTGCCTCGCCACCATTCTGCTGCCTGGCCGGGCTGCCGCACATGTAAAATGGTTTTGCGGCCCGGTTGACCTCGGCCTGCCACCGCGCAGCCCAGCGGCAGTGCTGCAGCCACTCTTTCTGCTTTGCCTCGCCGGCTTCCTCGCCCTCGTGTTGAGCGGCGCCGCGCTCGATGCTGGTCTCTCGCGCCTCGTCCTGCCGCTCGCCGTCCGGCGCCTGTGGCGTCGCGCCCTCGAGCCTGCCGGCGCGGCGCGGCGCTGGCGCGTCGAGGCGCTGCTGATCCGTCTCGGCGTCGCCGGCTACTGCCTAACGCTATGGGACCAGATGGCGGTTGTGCCGTGGGGACAGGGGCAGCGCGCCATCATCACCCCCGAGCTGCTGGTACGGCATCCTTCCGAACTCAGCGCGATCGCACTTCTCCAGGCTGCGACCGGGCTGACGACGCTGAGCCGCCGCACCTGCCCGCTCGCCGGCGCCGGTCTCGCCGTCTTGCTCGCTACCGGCGTCGCCGAGGCCGGCATCTTTCACATGGTGGATTACACCTACTTCGTCGGCATCGCTTGGTACCTGCTGAGCCTGCGCGCCACCCGCCCCGCCCTCGTCGCCTCACGCATGCCGGCGCTATGCGCCAGCCTCTCCTTTGCGCTGATGTGGACGGCGGTTGAAAAATTCCTCTACCCGCAATGGACCGCCATCGTGCTGCTCATCCACCCCCAGATCGCCGCCGGCCTGCCGATCCCGCTGGTCACCGTCGTCGCCGGCTTCGTCGAGTTCAGCCTCGCCTTCTACCTGGTCGCCGGCGCCAGCTTGCTGCGCCTGGACGCCGCGCTGCTCATGCTGGTCTTCGTGGCTGCCATCCCCAGCTTCGGCCGGCTCGACGCCGCTGGCCATCTGCCGCTCGTGGCGGCACTCGCCGCCATCATCCTGCACGGCACGACGCCGCTGCAGACCCAGCTGCGCGGCGGCGTCTGCCTGCTGGAGTCGCCGCGCGTCGGCCTTGCCTACCTTGCCACGCTCGCCGCGATGGCGGGCCTGTATTACAGTCTACAGCACGTCGCCGGCTGACGGCCGCCGCGCGGTCCAATCCATCCAAGTCATTTGCCAGCAGCGGCGATGACGTTCGAAGACGAATGGCCGGTGCGTCCAACCAAGTTCACGCGTCGCCGAGAAGCCGCGCGATCGACGAGAGCGTAGCCCGCCACGGCGATCTTTACGTCGCGTTCGTGCCAGAAGGCCCTTACGTGGTTCCCGTATACGCACCCGTCTGGAGGTGCTGCGCGATGTATGCCTCGGCCTGGCCCGCGATGTCGCAGCGCGCCAAATGCGGCCATCGACGGACCGTCGATGGCGGCGCTCGCTCCGGTCAGGGCGGTTTGATCAGGACGGCGCGGAAATCGTTGACATTGGTCAGCGTCGGCCCGGTGATCACCTGGTCGCCGAGTGCCTCAAAGAAGCCGTGTCCGTCATTGTCGCCGAGGCGCGCCCGTGGGCTGATACCTAAAGCCAAGGCACGGGCGAGCGTGTCAGGGGTGATAATGGCCCCGGCAACTTCCTCCGCGCCGTCCACCCCATCCGTGTCGCCGGCCAACCCGAAGACGCCTGGACGGCCCGCGAGTTCGATGGCGAGCGAGAGCAGGAATTCAACGTTCCGTCCTCCGCGACCCTGACCGTGCACAGTCACCGTGGTTTCGCCGCCGGAGATCAGCACGCAGGGCGGCGGCGCAGGTTGGCGATGCAGTGAGACCTGCCGGGCAATCCCCGCCATAACACGGCCAACTTCGGCAGCCTCGCCTTCAATGGCGTCACCCAAGATCAGCGGCGTGACGCCCGCTGCGCGTGCCACGGCTGCGGCCGCTTCCAGCGATGCTTGCGGGGTCGCGATCACGTGCGTCACCATGTGGCGAAAGACATCATCGCCGGGCTTCGGCGTCTCCGCGGACGGGTCAGCGAGGCGCGCCCGTATTGAGATCGGAACGTCTATTTTGAACCGTGCAAGGACCGCGGACGCGTCGGCTTGCGTGCTCGCGTCCGGCACCGTCGGGCCGGAGGCGATCACCGATGGGTCGTCGCCGGGCACGTCGGAGATCACCAGCGTCACCAACGGCGCTGGAGCAGCGGCGGCCGCGAGGCGGCCACCCTTGATTGCCGAAAGGTGCTTGCGAACGCAATTTATATCGTGAATGCCGGCGCCACTGAGCAGCAGGGCACGGTTGATCGCCTGCTTGTCGGCCAGCGACACGCCCTCTCCTGGTAGCGAGAGCAGCGCCGAGCCGCCGCCGGAGATCAGACAGAGCACCAAGTCGTCCGGCCCCAAGCCTTGCACCAGCGCTAGAATGCGCGCAGCGGCCAGTTGCCCGGCAGCGTCCGGTACGGGATGGCTGGCCTCGACCACTTCGATACGGGGCAGCGGACCGACGCCATGGCCGTAACGGGTGACGACCAACCCGGAAAGCGGACAATGCGCCGGCCAATGCGCTTCAACCGCACGCGCCATGGAGGCAGCAGCCTTGCCTGCGCCGACCACCACCGTTCGCCCGAGCGGTGATGGTGGCAGATGTTTCGGTATGACATGGTCCGAGGCGGCCGCCTCGATCGCGACGTCGAACATCTGCCGCAACAGCGCGCGCTCGTTCATGGTGTATCCTCTGACTACGACCAGCGGGCATGACCGCCGTCCATGCTGCCAACGACAGGCTCTGGAGCAGGACGCGGCGCCCTTTCTCTGGGCTCGAGGAACGGAGTGCAATCTCATGGTCGGCTAGCAATTCAAGAGCGCGAACCATGGAGGAGTGATCGTCGCGGCCGCCGCCACGCGCCTCGCACGCGCTGAACAGCGATCGCGCCAGCGTCGCGGGAAGCGAGACGCCGAGCAATCGGGCGTTCTCCAGCGCGAGATCAAGGTCCTTTTGGGTAACTTGATGCGGAAGCCGGGCGCGACATTGCGCTTGATCATTTGCTCGCCATGCACCTCGGGCAGGCGCGACTTGGTAGGCCGCGGAGCAGCGCCTCGCGCACGTGAGCCGGATCGGCGCCGCGCGAGGCGAACACCAGGGCCTCGGACATCGCCTCGATCGTGAGCGCGACGATGATCTGGTTGGCGGGTGAATTCTCAGCCTGGCATCGGCTGGTTTCACGCGACGCAATGCGACGCTGAAGCAGCGGTGAAACTAGCCGACCGCTGCCGGATCGGCTGGTCTAAAGCAGCTTGGGCACTCAGTGGCCGCTTTTCATGAGAGCTGGAACGATTGCTGATTGATGAGGTGGTTAGATCCAGCCGATCGGCCCGTGGGTTAGCCCCCGCTGTCCTCCACCCGAAAGTCAACCTTGACCACGAGATCGAGCGTGCGATGCGCGAGGTCCTCCGGCGGACGCGGGTAAGCGGCATTGCGCACAGCGGCGAGAGCGGCATCGTCCAATGCGGCCATGCCGGCGGAGCTGACGACTTGCAATGCGCTTGGCACGCCGTCGCACCAGCGAAAACCGACATGCGCCTGACCGGTCGCGCCCATCATCCGCGCTGCTGCCGGGTAACGCAGCGCCGCCTGGACCGCGGCGCGCAGCCGGCCTTCAAAACTGTCTATCGTCGCATGATCCGGCGTGGCGGCCGGCGCGGGTGAGCCTCGCGTATGCGTTGCAGCGGCAGCGACCACGCCGTCGGACGCAGCGGCTGTGGTCACCAGCCTGAACGGCGGCGATGGCGGAGCAGGACTCGCCGGCGTGCGCGGACGGGAGTGGCGTGGCAGGTGCAGCGGTAGCGGGACCTCCGCGGCCGTGGCCAGCGGCAGGTCCGGCAGCGGCGGGGCGTTGGCGATGGCGATCGGCGGGCTGACGGGTGGTGGGAGTGCCCGCAGCGGCACTGCCGCCATCGCCGGGGACGAGCTCGGCCGTGGCGGCGAGGGTGCAAGGAGCGGCACGAACGTCACCGTCGTCGCAGGAGGGTGCTGGTCAGGCGCGATGGAGCGAACCAGCAGAAGCACGCTCAGCATGGCTAGTTCGACCGATGCGGCCATCAGCAGACCGAATAGCAGGTCACGGGGCTGGTGCTTCGCACCCGGCCGCGTCGGTCGCTCATGCAGGTGAATGAGATGGACGGCCGCTTGCGAGCGTTGTTCCGGCTCGGCAAGACGGGTGCGAAGTCGCTGTTCCGTCATGCCGCCGGGACCGCGGGAAGCCGCACCCAGACGCGGCAGCCGCGGCCATGAGGAGCATCCGCCTCGTCCGGCGCGGCGGCGAAGCCGACGTTGCCGCCATGACTGCGGATCACCTCAGCGACAATGGCGAGCCCGAGCCCGCTCCCGGCGGAGTTGGTGCCCGCCTTGCGGAAGCGCTCGAACAGGCTCGGCGCCAGCGTCTCCGGCACGCCGGCGCCCTCGTCCGAGACCTCCAGCAGCGCGCTGGCCCCGGAGCGTGAGGCCGCAGCGGGCTCCAGCCGGCCGGTTAGCCGAATCCGGCCGGCGCCGTGCGTCACCGCATTGTCGAGCAGATTGCGCACCATGTCGCGCAGGTCGTCGGCGCGGCCCAACACCAGCAGCGTGTGCGGCAGGTCCACCACCACCGCCCGCCCTGCCGTCTCGGCTAGCAAGCTGACACTGGCGGCCGCTTCGCGCGCCGCGCGCGACAGGTTAACAGTGCAGCCTGCCCCGGGCGCCGCACCGGACGTGATCGGGCCGGCCACCAAGCCGGATTGCTCCTTGCGCGCGAGGTCGAGCAATTGGGCAACCAGCCGGTTCATCTGCGCAAGCTCGGTCTCGACCGCTTGGTCGACCCGGCCCTCGATGCGGGCGCGCTGCAGCCGCAGGCCGAGCACGGCAAGCGGCGTACGAAGCTCGTGTGCAGCGTCGGCGGTGAATCGCTGCTCCAGCGCATAGGCGGCTGCAAGCCGCGCCAGCGCCCCGTTGCAGGCGGCGACCAGCGGACGGACCTCGCTCGGCAGGCCGATGTCGGAGATCCGCGCCTTCGGGTTGGCGGGGCCAACTGCCGCCGCCTCCGCCGAGGCGCGGCGCAACGGGGCGAGGCTCCAGCCGCTGACCAGCCAGATCAGCAGCAGCATGACGAGGCTGAAGGCGACCAGCACGGTCACGTCCTGATACGGCTCGCGCAGCAGGGTCTCCAGGCCGCCCAGGCGCATGCGGGAGAGCAGCCCGGCGACGTCGAGCTCGTCGAGGGCGGCAGCCAGCGCCGTGCCGGCGACGAAGACCATGACCATGGCGGCCATCAGCCGGCCGCGCAGGCTGTCCGGACGGCCGAGGCGCCGCCTCACCGTGCCTGCTCGGCCAGTCGGCAGCCGATGCCGCGCGCGCTCTGCACGGTCGCCGTCGCGGCGGCGGCGGCCAACTTGCGGCGCAATCGCGAGATCACCGCCTCGAGCGCGTTCGCGCTAGCACGCTCATTGAAGCCGTACATCTGCTCCTCGAGCGCATCCTTCACGACGATGCTGGGCGCTGCGCGGATCAGCACCTCCAACAGCGCGGCCTCGAGCCGTGTCAGCTCCAGCCGGGCGGCCTGGCCATCGGCTGCGGTCACCGTCGCCTCGCGGGTCGCCGGGTCATAGGCGATGTTGCCGAGGCGATGCACCGGCGGCAGGCGCGAGCCGGGCCGGCGCATCACCGCGCGCAGCCTGGCGTCGAGTTCGGCCAGGGCGAAAGGCTTGACGATGTAGTCATCGGCACCCGCATCGAGGCCCCGCACCCGGTCGCCGAGCGCGTCGCGCGCTGTCAATATCAGTGCCGGCGGCGCCGGGGTTCCAGCCTCACGCAGATGGCGCAGCAGGTCGAAGCCGTCCATGTCCGGCAGGCCGAGGTCGAGGATCATCGCGTCGTAGCCGTTCGACCGCGTTGCGACGAGCGCATCCATGGCGCGCTCGAAGCCGTCCACGACAAAGCCGCGCTCGGCCAGATGATCGGCGATCATCGCCCGCATGCCCGCATGGTCCTCGACCAGCAGCACTCTCATGCTCGCTCCCCTGGGCTCTATCCTCCGGTGCCAATCAGACAAACGCCCGTGACGCCTAAACAGCCGCCCGGCTGCCGACTGACACTAGAGTTTCACAATCAAACCGGCGGGCGCGTCAGCCCGATGTCAGGCTGCCATCATAAGACAACGGCAAGCGCGACGCGTTCCCTCGAACGCGGCAAGGCTCATGGAGTGCTTAATGTGACAGCATCGCGCAGATACCCACTCGCCGGCCTGTTTGCCCTCGCGCTTGCTCCGCTGGCCGGCAGCGCCTGCGCGCCCGCCATCGCGCAAGCGGCCGACACCCAGACCCGCACCGTGGGGCCGCAGAAAAACGGCTCCATCGTCGCCTCGGACAATCAGCTTCTGACCCCGGCCGGCATCACTGTCCAACTCGGCTCGCCGATCGTCGCCAAGGCCGTCGCGGTGAATCCCAACCGCCGAACCAAGAGCGGCGCGGTGCTCACCATCACCGGGGCGGCGCCGATCATCGTCTTCAACACCGCGACCGGCGAGGTGCTGCAGCGCTTTATCCCCGGCACGGTGAGCGGCACTACCTTCACCCAGAACGCGGCAGGCTCGTTCACCGGCATCACCTACTCGGCGGACGGCTCCAAGCTGCTGTTCAGCCAGGACGGCACCTCGACCTCCTACACCTCGCCCGGCTTCGTCGCGGTCGCCAATGTCGACCCGTTCACCGGCCTGCTGACGCCCGCCGAGAGCATCGCGCTGCCCTCGCCGCCCGCCAACCCGAACCTCTACAATCCCTACTCGGCGAACTCCGCCGGCCTGGCCGTGCTCGACAACTCGATTGGCCTGGTGGCGCTGAACGCCAACAACACGGTGGGCGTGCTCGACCTCGCCAAAGGCACGCTGAAGAGCCAGATCGCGGTCGGCAACGCGCCAAACCACGTGGTGATCCACGGCAACTTCGCCTATGTCAGCAACGAGGGCGGCCGTCCGGCGACGGCGAAGGACTTCACCAACCTCTCCGACGGCACGCCAATCGTCGTCGACCCGGTCAACGCGTTCGCGACCACCGGCACCGTCTCGGTGATCAACATCTCGACCGGCAAGCTGGTCAAGAGCATCGCCGTCGGCCTGCACCCGGTCGGCATGGCCGTCTCGGGCAACATGCTCTACGTCGCCAACTCGTATAGCGACACGATCTCGGTCATCGACACCGACCTCAAACAGGTGGTGCAGACGATCGATGTCGGCGTGCCGATCCGCGGCGGCGCGTTCGGCGCCGGCGCCAACGACATCGCCATCGCCGGCACCCGCGCCTACGTCACGCTCGGGCAATCGAACGCCGTTGCGGTGATCGACCTGACCAATGACAGCTCCAACCCGGTGCTGGGCTACATCCCGACCCTCTACTTCCCGACCACCATCAAGTATGACGCGGGGCAGAAGAAGCTGGTGGTCTCCGACGACAAGGGGCTCGGCGCGCAGGGCTCGATCGGCACCGCGCACGGCGTCTCCGCCTTCAACACTCATCAGGAAACCGGCACCGTCAGCCTGATCCCCGAGCCGACCGAGGCGGAGCTAGCCGCCTACACCAAGAAGGTCATCTCGAACAACCATTGGGACAGCGCCAACATCAAGGTCGGCCCGCAATATGCCGACGCCAACGCCAAGCCCGTCGCCATCCCGCTGCACATCGGCGAGCCGTCGCTGATCAAGCACGTGTTCCTGATCATCAAGGAGAACCGCACCTACGACCAGATGCTTGGCGACCTGCCGCAGGGCAACGGCGACCCCTCGCTCGCCGTCTTCGCCGCCAACGTGCCGAACCAGCATGCGCTCGTCCAGCGCTTCCCGCTGCTCGACAACATCTACGCCCCGAGCCGGCAATCGGCCGACGGCCACCCATGGATCGTCGAGAGCGGCTCGTTCTACTCCAACGACATCCTCTCGCCGGACTGGATTCGCTCCTATCCCGGCGGCAACAGCAACGACGCCCTGACCTACACGCAGCGCGGCTTCCTGTGGTCGGGCGCCGAGAAGATGGGCCTCAACGTCAAGATGTATGGCGAGTGGAGCCAGGGCTACGTGATCGCGGCCAAGCCGGGGAGCAGCGCGGGCTATAGCTGGGCCGACTTCTACAACACCTCGCTCTACAAGGAGAGCGGCGGCAAGGCCGGCGCCAACATCGTCCCAGACGACAGTGATACCGAGCATGCGATGATCCCGTCGGTGACGCAGATCCTCGACAAGCACTATCCATCCTTCAACCTCGGCATTCCCGACCAGTACCGGATGGACTACTACCTGCCGATCCTCGCCGCGCAGGACGCGGCGAACCAGGTGCCGAATTTCACCATCCTGTGGCTGCCGGACGACCATACCAACGGCACAACGACCGGCGACCCGCTGCCGAACAACTACGAGGCCGACAACGACCTGGCCTTGGGACGCCTGGTGGAGGCGATCAGCAACACCAAGACCTGGGGCAGCACCGCCGTGTTCGTCGAGGAGGACGACAGCCAGGACGGCGTGGACCATGTGGACGGCCATCGCCAGCCCGTCTACGTCATCAGCCCCTACACCGTGCCGCCGCAGAGCCCAGGCGTCGGCCAGGTGATCAACACCACCTACACCCAGGAAAACATCAACCGTACGATCGAGAACATCCTGGGCCTGGCGCCGCTGACCCAGTTCGACCTTACCGCGACGCCGATGTTCAACTGCTTCCAGGACACCGCCGACCTCGCACCGTTCGTGCATGTTCCAGCCAGCACGCCGCTCAACATCGGGCCCGGCGGCACGCCGATCCCCGGCACCGGTCCAGCCAACTACACGATGCGGATGACGCCCCTGCAAAAGGCCTGGAACGTCGCCTCCAACCTGATGACGCGTGGCAAGCAGGGGCATGCGGACTCCGTCGACGAGACCTTCCTCAACCACGTCATCTGGTACTCGGCGACCAACTGGACGCGGCCCTACCCGGGCGAGGCCAAGGTGGAGTGGCCAGCCAAGTTCGTCCGCGCGGCGCAGCATAGGGCGCCACCGCACGACGACGACTGACACGCGAAAGCGGCAATACCCCCGAAGAGTGCTTGCTTAGAGATCGGGCACCAACGGCTGCCGGCCTTGGTGCCCGAGACTTTATCTACAATGTCACTGAGGCGCTGAAGAAGATGCTGCGGCTGGCGTTGACGAAGTATAGCGGCAGCGAGCCCGAGGTGCTGGCCGAAGTGCCGTTGAAGAAAATGATGCTGTGGTCGTTGAACAAGTTGTTGACCTGCACGTCCAGGCGCAGCCGCCGCTTCTTCATGATCGGCAACACGTAGCCGAGGCTTGCGTCGACCGTGTTGTAGGACTTGATCGGATACTGATCCGGCTCGCCGACCGTGTTCGTGTCAAGACCATATTGCGGGCCGACATTCTTGGCGATTAATAATCCGTAAAGCTCGTCCGTGTCGCGCAGCAGGCTTGTCTTGTCGTAAATCAGGCCGGCGGCAGCCGTGCGTCTCGGCGTCTGTTCGAGGTTGTTACTGTTACTGTCATAGGAGCTGTCGTTCAGCGAGCCGTTGACGTAGAGCGAGAAGCCGCGGCCAAGCCGTGCCGTCGCCTCGATCTCGGCGCCCTTGTAGACGGCGCCGCCATTGTTGCGAAACAGCGTGGTGTCGCCGACGGTCTCGCTGCTGATGAAGTTGTCGAGCGTGATGTAATAGAGGTCGGCATTGGCGTTCAGCCAGGCGCGGCTCAACACGGTGCCGACCTGATAGTTGGTCGTCGTCTCCGGCAACACCGAGCTCAGCGCCGTCGTGTAAAATATGTTGAGCGCCGGAGCGAGAAAGCCGCGCGCGACTTGAGCGTAGACCGACAGGTCGTGGCGCAGCTGATAGTTGACCGACAGGGCGGGCAGCGGCTTGTTATAGGTCGCATTGAAGTCGGCCGGCAATCCGGTCGTGCGGTTCACGGTCGCGTCGAGCGAGCGGGTGAAGGAGCTGTACTTAATGCCCGGAATGATCGTCAGACCGGGCATCGGCTTCCAGACGTCCTCGATGTAGGGCTGCACGGCGAGGAAGGTGTCGGAAAACTCGTAGCTGTAGGGCGAGCTGGAGGCCTTGGTTTGATACACTTCGCCGTCGCGCGAGAGGTCGATATGCGTGCGGTAGACCGAGTTGCCGTCGCGCTCGACCCAGAAGCCGGCTTGCAGCTTGCCATACGGCGTCTGATAGCTCAGCCGGGTGATGTCGCCGAAGGCGCGATAGTCGTTGTGCACGCCAAGGCCGGGCACGTCCCCGGTGACGTTGACAGGCTTGCCGCCGATCAGCACGTCTCCGGAGAGGTTCGGGCTCAGCCCGGTCGGGTCTGCCGCCTCCGTGCCACGATGATAGAACCCCGACGTGTAGGTGCGATTATCCAGCACCAGCCCGTCGCCGAAATCATGTTGAATACGGACATAGCCGAGATCCGTCGTGTAGTTGTCACGGTTATAGCCGGCGAAAGCGCCGCTGTCGGGATTGCTGTTGAGCGCGTAGTTATAGCCGTAGAGGGCCATGGAGCTGAGCGGCGTGCCGTAAGGCGTCTTGTTGTTGCTGTTGTTGACGACCTCGACGACGGTGACCAGCGTGTTGGCGCCGATCGGCTGATCCCACCGGATGAAGCCGTTACGGCGCTCGGTCGACGTGTCGGTCAGCGAGCCCCGGGCCTCCTCGCGTGAGAGGTCGATGTAGCCACGGCCGCCGGCCAGACCTGGCTGCGCACCGGTCTCGAGATCAATGCCGAACAGCTTGGTGCCGAAACTACCGAAGGTGCCATACGGATTGATCGCGATGGTGCTCGACGGTGTCCTCGAGTTGACCGAGATGGTGCCGCCGAAGGTTGCAAGACCGATCGTCGACGCAGTGCCCGGTCCCCGATCGACGATGATGCTGCCGATGTCGTGGGGCAAGAAGTAGGCGGCGGTCTGCGGCGAGTAGTTCGACGGGCTGTTGGGGATCTCGATACCGTCGAAGTCATTGTCGATCTGAGTGTATTGGAAGCCGCGTATGCTTTGCCCGAAATTCTGCTGCAGGCCGACGCCGACTGGGTCCACGTCCATCGCGCTCGGCGTCAGGCGCACGACGTCGTTGAAGTTCTCGGTCGGGATCACGTTGTCCTCGATGAAGCGGTTGGAGACCGTGTCCGTCGGTTGCAGCGCGTTGAACGGCACGGCGGAGGGCGCGACGGAAAGGGCGGAGACTGGTGCCGCCGTCGTCGGCTGGTTCGCGTCGCCGGAAGCGCTGGTTTGAACCGAACCGAGGTCAAGCGTCTGTGCCGCCGCAGGCGACGCCGGACCGCCGAGCGTCCTGACCGCAGCAAAGAGCCACAACCAGCCAAAGGAGATCGGTTTCTGTCGCATGCCGCCTCGCCACGCCGTTTACATGGGGAACACTGCTATTGGCTCCGGCGCTGCGAGTCAGATGACGTTTCGATGGCGCTGCACTCCTGCAACAGGCGCGTCCGGGAGTAGGTCGCAGCAACCGTTCCGGACGCGTGGATGGTCGACAGGGGTCTGATTGCTACGTATGAGGCCAGGCTGCGTCCGGAGAGCCGTGAGCATCCGGCTCGCTCGTCCAGCACCGACAGGCATCTAGAATGCGACCGAACGGGCGCCTCGATCATCTGACGCAGGCGCTGCTGGTCACCGCGTCGCGGCTCGTGGCGGAGGGGCGAGCGGTCGATGCGATCGAGCCGCTTCGTCAGGCCGTCGCACGCGACCCGGCCAACGCCGCTGTTCACCACGATCTCGGCTTTGTCTACTTGCAATGCGCCCGGCCAGCCGAGGCCGCAATCGCCTTTGAGGCCGCGCTCGCCGCCGACCCATGCTTTGCGCTGGCGTACCTGCGCCTGGGCATGGCGCGTCAGGCGCTTGGCGACGAGGCGGCGGCCTTGCAAGCCTATCATCACGCGATCGCGCTGCAGCCGTCGCTCGCCGAGGCATGGCATCGCGCTGGCGCCATGCTGGAGAGCCATGGCCGCCAGGCGGAGGCAAACGCCGCGTTTCACGCCGCCGCCGACGCCGCGCCGCTAACGAGCCTCGGTCGGCTTTCTCGGGCGCGCGTCAGCCTCGCAGAGGGCCGGGATGCGGAGGCCGAGCAGTTGCTGCACCAGGCGCTGGCGCTGGAGCCTGACTATATCCCCGCCATCGACCTGCTCGGCTCGGTTCACGCTGAGGCCGGTCGCCTCGACGAGGCGCGAGCTTGCTACGAGCGCTCCACGGCCGCCTCGCCGCACTGGGCCGGCAGCTACTACGAACTGGTGCGATGCCGCCGGATCACGCCGGACGATGCATCGCTCGTCGCAAGCATGCGCGCAGCACTCGAGCTTCCAGGTCAGCACCCGGAGCTATGCCAGAAGGTGCAGCTCGCACTGGGCAAGGCGGCCGCCGACCTAGGTGACTATGGCGAAGCGATGCGCCACTTCGACGCGGCGGACTCGCAACGCAACCGTCTTGCCAAGGTCGACCTGGCCGCCATCGAGGCGCGCGTGAACCGGATGATCGCCCATTTCACGGCCGAGCGTCTGGCTGCGGCGACGGCGGTGCGCGACGACCAGTCTCCTGTGCTCATCGTCGGCCTGCCACGCTCCGGCACAACTCTGGTCGAACAAATCCTGTCGTCTCACCCGGACGTCCACGCCGGCGGCGAGCTGGGGTTCTGGACCGGTCACGGCGCTCGCTGGGAGCAGCTTTGCGGCGACACATCCTGCTTTCTTGAGGACACCGCCAGCAATTACTTAAGTCTGCTGCGCAATATTTCACCGACCGCCGCGCGCGTCACCGACAAGATGCCGCTTAACGTGTTCTGGGTCGGTCTTGTGCGGCTCTGCCTTCCCGGCAGCACGATTGTTCTGGTGCGCCGCGAGCCGGTCGCCACCGCGTTGTCAATCCACCAAACCTACTTCAATCCGCATGTGGCGCTGCCGACCGGGGGCGCCGCCCTCGTCGCAACGATCCGTGCAGTCGAGCGACTGAGCGATCATTGGCGAGCCGTGCTACCGCCCGAACACGTCATCGAAATTCGTTACGAGCACCTTGTGAATGAGCCGGAAACGACGATACGCACCTTGCTTGCCGGCTGCGGTCTCTCGTGGAACGACGCCTGTCTGCGGCCGCAGGACAACACTCGCATCGTCAAGACGCCTAGCAAATGGCAGGTCCGCCAGCCAATCAGCCGCCACTCGGAAGAGTCTTGGCGGCGTTACAAGCCTTGGCTTGGAGCATTCTCCGCCTTGGTGACGCAGCATGATGCTGAGGTGACAAGTTAGAGGTCGATCCTGAACGGCAAAGAGGCCGATAAGATCGAGAGGCTCGAAGCAGCAGCCGGTCTGACGTCTCGCGAGGCATCGGCTGAGCTCGCGGACGGACGATGCAAGATTAGGACGGCCTGCCGACGCCGCAGTGTGATTAGACGATGCTGGCGATCGCAACCGGCATCGCTCACATCGCGCTGCCGAACATCGCGGATTCTTCATGCAACGCAGGCAGGCTCCGTCTGGATCGGCAACGCCGGCCGGCTCACGAATTCGGTGGCGCCGTGTTGATCGCCGGCTCGCTCATCGTATCGATGGTTGCGGTCCTGTGGCCGACCTTGGCGTCAATGGTGAAACGGCGTGGGGAGCATCCCATGACCCGCTTGAAAGCCGTGCTGAACGCACTCTCGGACTCGTAACCGAGCGACAGCGCCGTCTTCGTCATATGGTCGCTCGTGTGGATCAGCCGATCCCCGGCCAGCATCATTCGCCAGCGGGTAAGATAGTTGATCGGCGTTTCTCCCACTTTCAAGCGGAACCGCTGGGCGAAGACCGAGCGCGACAGGTTCGCCCGGCCGGCCAATTCCGCCAATGTCCAACGATGCGCCGGGTCGGCGTGCATGGCCCACATCGCCGCGCTGATGGGCGGATCGGATAGGGCGGAGAACCAGCCTGCCCGTGCGTCCGTCTGCCGGGACAAGTGCAGGCGCAAGGCCTGCACCAGCATCATGTGCGCGAGATGTTGCGCGATCAGTTCCGCGCCCGGCCTGTTCTGCTGCAACTCCTCCAACATCCGTTCGATCGACCACCGCAATGCCGCTTGGTCGTTCGAGGCTTCGAGGTGGATGATCGATGGCAGGGTCCGGAGCAGCAGCGCCGCCTGTCGTCCGTCCACCGCGAAGCGGCTGCCGACGAGGAACACGTCGCCGCCCCCGTTATGGATGACGACCCCGTTGCGCCGGGGTGCCGAGTAGGCCTTGCTCGCCGCTATCGGTTCGACCCGAAGATCGCTTCCCAACCGGAACGGGCGCCCGCTCGGCAAGACAAAACAGTCCCCCGAACCAAGCCTTATCGGGTCGATGACCCCCTCGACGGTCAGCCAGCACCCACCGTAGGTCACCGCGTAGCACTTGATCCAGCCGATCGCGTCGTCGGCCGAGATGGCCCAGTCTCCGCCAGCATCGAACCCCGCCGAGACGATGCTCTGCGGCTTCAGCAGGGCCAACACGTCGGACAGTGGATCCACGCAGCCTCCGGACGATCACAAAGGAAATAGCGACGATCTCACATAGGTAGTGCGGGTCCGGCTCGCTATCTAGGCCTCAGGCAAGAGGAGGCCACCTATGATCGTCATCACTGCCCCAACCGGACATGTCGGTCGCCGTGTCGTCGAGGACCTGCTGGCTGCTGGACAATCCCTACGTCTCGTGCTGCGAGATGCGACCAAGCTGTCCGATGATGTCCGCAGCCGGGTGGAGCTCGTGCAGGGCTCGCATGGCGAGGCGGAGGTTCTCGAGCAGGCCTTCGCCGGCGCCGACGCCGTGTTCTGGCTTGCGCCGCCCGACCCGCAAAAGACGCTGGAGCAGGCGTATGTCGACTTCACGCGCCCAGCGGCCGAGGCGATCCGCCGCCAGGGGGTGAAGCGCGTGGTTGGCGTCACGGCCCTGGGTCGCGGCACCCGATGGCAGGAGAGGAGCGGGCTCGTCACCGCGTCGATCCGGATGGACGACATGCTGATGGCGACGGGCGTCGCCTACCGGGGCCTGGCAATGCCGTCGTTCATGGACAATGTCGCACGGCAAGCAGGATCCATCAGGGAGCAGGGCGTCTTCTTCGGCCCGATCGCTCCCGACAACAAAGCACCGACCACGGCGACCCGCGACATCGGCGCCGTCGCGGCCCGGCTGCTGGCTGACCGAACCTGGACGGGCCAAACTGAAATGCCGTTGCTAGGCCCCGAAGACCTGTCCACCAACGACATGGCGGCAGTCGTCTCCGAGGTGCTGGGCCGTGCAGTTCGTTACCAGCAGATCACCTTCGACGCGCTCAAGGCCCAGCTCCTCGGCGGCGGCATGAGCGAGAGCTTCGCTCAGGGTTATGTCGACATGATGCGCGCCAAGGGCGAGGGCATGGACAATGCCGCAGCCCGCACGCCCACCACCAGCACGCCGACGAGCTTCCGCCAGTGGTGCGAGGAAGCGCTCAAACCGGCCGTGCTGGCCTAATCACCAGGCAAGAAGGCGACAACCATGAAGATGACCGGCAACACGATCCTCGTGACGGGGGGCACGAGCGGCATTGGCCGCGGCCTCGCTGAAGCGTTCCACGACCGCGGCAATCAGGTGGTGATCGCCGGTCGGCGGCAAGACAAGCTGGACGAGGTCGCGGCCGGTCGCCCCGGCATGCAAGCGGTGCAGCTTGATCAGGACGACCCGGCCTCCCTGTCGCGCTTGGCAGGAGCGGTGCGCACGCGCTTTCCGGCGTTAAACGTCCTGCTGGCCAATGCCGGCATCTCGCGCGCCGAGGACTTGACCGCCGCCGGCTGGAACCCGTCCGACGCCGAAGCCGTGGTGAACACCAACATCCTGGGTCCGCTGCGGGTGACCGCGGCAGTGCTACCCATGCTGAGATCGCGAGACAACGCGGCGCTGGTCGTCACCACCTCCAACCTCGCCTTCATCCCCCGCGCGGATTTTCCGTCCTATTGCGCCAGCAAGGCATTCCTTCACTCCTGGCTGCAGTCGGTGCGGCATCAGCTGCGAAAGATCCCGATGGAGGTGCTGGAGCTCTCACCGCCTTACGTCGCGACGGAACTGACCGGGCCTGGCCAGGTTTGGGACCCGCGCGCGCTGCCGCTCGAGGCCTATGTGGCTGAGGTCATGCAATTGCTTGAAGCGGGCCGCCATCCTGGTGGCGAGGTGCTGGTGCAACGCGATTATTTCCGGCGCACGGCCGAGCGAGACGGTCGGTATGACGAGGTGTTCGCGACCATAAACCCATCCTGAAATACTGGACGAAGCCGTCCGGGCTCCCATGGCCGGTTCGCCAGGTCCACGTCGCCCGTCGAGATGCCCCGCAGCAGCGCCGCGGCCTCTCGCCACTGGTTAAAGCCGTGTCTCGTCTCGCATGTCCGCCACAAGCCGCCTGGCGTACGCCACAGACCGCACCACGCCGCCATCGACGCGGAGCGCCGCTCCGCTGGTTAAACGTCGCCATACAGCTCCGGGCCCATCATCCCATGCAGGTTGGGCAGCAGAGTGTGGCGACCGTCGAACAACCGCGCGCCCAAGCGCTCCTCCAGCCGGGCGACGCGCCTGAATACGGTGGCATGGTTCACGCCCAGCCGCTCCGCCGCCGCGCGCACCGAACCGACGCGCGCGACGGCCAGGACGTAGCGGACATCGTACCAATCGATCATGCCTCGCCTCGTGCCGTCGCCGGGCTGACGGTGAGAGGCCGCCCAGCCGGTTCGTTCTCGCGAGGAATCCGAGCAGAGCCGGCGGCGTCGATCACGTCAAACGACAGCACCCGCCCGAGTTCTGCCCTCGGCGCCACTCCAGCAACGCCGATCAGGATCGGGCGAAACCGCTTCAGTGCCTCGTCGGCACTCAGTGTATTACCCGCTAGCTGCACGAGGTGTCAGCCGCGCGGCTTGATCCGCTGCGGCAAACCGCCGAGCGGCCTCAAGGTGATGCGCAACATCGGTGCTGGTCTGTCGCCGTCCGGCGGAAGCAGGTCGATCGCCGGCAGCAGGGATGCCAAGATCGCGACCCCCTCCAGCATGGCAAAGCCGGCGCCGATGCAGATCCGCGGTCCGCCGCCGAACGGGAGGTAGGCGTAACGACGACGCGTCCGCACCCGCTCCGGTGCGAAGCGGTCCGGATCGAACTGGTCCGGGTTCGGCCACAAGGCCGCGCGACGATGCAGGGCATAGATCGGCACGTAAACGCCGGTGCCGGCCGCAATGTTCAGGCCGCCGAGGCTCACGTCGCGCGTGGCGCGCCGAACCAGCGCCGCGGCCGGCGGATAAAGCCGCATCGCCTCCTGCAGCGTCTGGCGCATCAGCGGCAGGCGCGAGACATGATCCGGCGCAAGCGGCCGCCCGTCGGTGACGCGGGCGACTTCGTCGCGCAGGCGTTCGGCGAGCGGCGG
The DNA here is from genome assembly GCA_963692975.2 of Acetobacteraceae bacterium. Taxonomy (GTDB): domain Bacteria; phylum Pseudomonadota; class Alphaproteobacteria; order Acetobacterales; family Acetobacteraceae; genus CAXMMR01. The sequence continues at coordinate 75,453 of CAXMMR010000018.1, forward strand.
ATGCTCGGCGAGCAGCCGCAAGGTCCAGCTCAGCGCCACCGCCGTCGTCTCGTGGCCCGCCGTGATGAAGGTCAGCAGATTGTCCGCAGCCTCGTCGTCGCTCATCGCCTGGCCGCTCTCGGCGTCATGCGCATCGAGCAGCAGCGCCAGCAGGTCGCGTCGCCTCTCGCCGGCCGACCGGCGTTCGCCGATCAGCCGGAGCATGTCACGGCGCAGCGCGGCGCAGGCGCGCTCGGCGCGTCGGCGGCCGGGATAGGGCGTCCAAGCCGGCGCGCCGGCGATGCCGAGCGCAATCGCCCAGCCCACCGACCGCAGATAGTCGTTGATGTTGCGCTCGACGCCGGCCGCGTTGATGGCCTGACCGTCGGACAGCATCGTCGCCACGATGATGTCGAAGGTCGTTCGCGTCATTTCGTGACACAGCTCGACCTCCGCTCCTGGCGCCATGGCTTGCCAACGCTCGCGCGTGCGGGCGGCGCTGGCCAGCATGGCCGGCAGAAAGCCCTCAAGATGATCCGGCCGGAACACGGGAGCCGCCGCACGACGTTGCCAGCGCCAATGCGCGCCCTCCGCGGTCAGCAGACCGCGTCCAAGCGCCGGACGCAGCACCCGCGCCATGGTCTCGCCTTTAAGGAAGGCGTCGGCCTGCTCATTGAGCAAGGCGCCGATCATCGCCGGCTCGGTGACGAACACGGTCTCGCGTCCGAGCAGGCTGGTGCGCACGACCGACTGTGTGGCGAGCTGTGCCGGCCAGGCGTCGAGCGGGTTGGCGATGGTCCGCCGCAGCGTGCGCAGCAACGGGCGCCGGTGCAGCGGCAGGCCTGCACCTGCCGCCATCGGCTGCGGCTCGACCTTACGAATCATGTCAGGCGCCATCATGGTGCCGACGCTAGATGATCGATGAGCAGATACTCTCGCGAATGGTGAACACTCCTAAATTTTCGAAGATGCTTTGATGCCCACCGCCGGACCCGAACCGGCACGCCCGAAAGCCACGGATTTTAAGTCTCGTTCGGCACCCCGCCAGAGATCGCAAAGAGGGCCAGAAGGCGCCAGCCTGCTGTGACTGTTGACATCTTCTCAGACTACTGTCGACATACATCGTCGGCAGGCACCGGAATTCGTCATTCTGATGAGTCCGCGGTGAGTCCGCGCAGAGCACAGCTCTTGAGTCCGTAGCAGAGCTCGCGAGGTCCTGGATGCGGATGCAGCACAAACCTTTCCTCGCTTGGTCGAGCTCTGGCAGACCAAAGGCATCGCGCACTATAGGCCGCGCTACATCCAGGACGCCGGCAAGCGCTGAAGCAACTACTTTCGGACGTGGCGCACCGGACCGGCCAGCTCGATCACGCGTAAGGAAGCCGTTTAGGCCATTGACGAGATAGCCGAGAAGCGCGGCGTCATTTCGGCGCGTCGAGTTATGGCTACGTACGCGCCTGTTACCGCCTGAGCTCTCAAGCGCGACATGCGCGAACTTCCCCCTTTCCAAGGCACCGCCGCGCCAGGCGAGGAGAACAGCCGCGAGAGGCGTCATGACGGACCCCGGTCGCTTCCCTCACGTGATACCACCACCGACACCGCCACAGGCAGTAATCACCGAGGGCGTTTACGTGACACCCGAGGCCCTGACCGACTTAGCCGCCAGTTGCCACCTCCAACTACTCGGGGATCTATAGGAGCTCGATACTCGCGTGAATAATGCGTTGAATTACCACACCGACAAGCACTGGAAAGCTCTGACCGAATCGGCAAAGGCAAAAGCGAGAGGTTGGCGTAGCGGCTGCACCTCTGCTGCAAGGCAAGCTCTTGTTGCTACGGGTCGGCAACACCTGCCGCCACCCGAAAGCCCACCACGTCTTTCGGCCGCCCACGGATCACGGTCGGTGGTCCAGCTGATCCGACTGGGCAAGCCGCAACGGCGCTGTCGACAGGGTCGAGCAGCGAACCGCCAGTTGCGATCACCGGCTTGTGTCGCGGCGTCTCGCGGCCCGCGCCCACCCGTGTTGCCTTTCGCTCCAGACCGACTGGGCGCTCGTTGATCTACCCGGCTCGACAGGCCGTGGCGACTTACCGTTCTGGCGGACTGAAGGGAGACCGACGGCTTGCAAAGGCGTGGATCGAAATGCAACGATCGCATCCTGTGATGAGCGATACCCGGGACAGGATACCCGTTTGGACCTCTTCATTCATACTGTGGGGCTAGGTAGGCGGTCGCAATGTCGAGCTCTCATCGCCATCTAAAACTTCTTACTGACGTTCAGACCGATGGTGAGCGGGTGCAGGGTGTAGGCCTCGACGCGAGAGTTGATGATCGGCCGCTGTATGATGATGTGGTTATCGAATAGATTTTGCGCATGGAGCGCGATGTGCCAGCCGCTCGTGAGCTCGACACCAGCGCTGAGATTGAGAACGCCGTAGGACGGATTGCGATAGTTCGGATCGGTGACGGTAAAGCTCCCGTTGGATGGGCCAACCCAGTCGTAATCTGCCTTAACGAAGCCCGTTGTCCTGTCGTTGATCGGATGGTAGTAGTCCAGGATCGCTGCTGCCGACCATGACGGAACAAACAGGACGTTCTCTCCAACGGCAGCGGTCTGAGGATTGATGGTGCTGGTGATCGTTGCATGCTCGGCGCCAGTGTTGACGCCGAGCGTCAGTCCCGGAACCTGGTGCGGACGGTAGCGCGTCTCCACCTCGCCGCCATAAGCGACAGCATCTCCGACATTGTAGTTGAAGGCTCCGCCGCAGACCGGAATGACAATGCTTTCCTGAATGCGCGACCAGTCAATATAGTAGCCCGCAAGGTTGACCGACAGCGTTCGGCCTAAGGTCAGCGTCTTCAGTCCGGCTTCGTAACTCCAGAGCTGATCCGAACCATAGGTGGTCGGCGCGTTGACAAAGCCTAGCTGGTCAAGCCCGGGCACACAGGCGATGTTGGTGTTGGGCGTCGTTGCGCCACCGAGACGGAAACCCTTGGCGATCGTCGCGTAGAGGTCGGTGGTCGGGTTCACGTCGTAGGTTAGCGAGAATTTGGGTGTTGGAGCGGTGAAGATGGCGGATTGCTTGTAGGGGACGCCGGCGGTTCCGGCACCTCCGATCTCGAAGAAGCCGGCGCCCGTCTCGCTGAAACTCTCCCGTGCGGCGACGTAGCGGTCGCCGAAGCTGAAATGCAGCGTTGGCAGAATATCAAACTCGACCTGGCCAAAGCCAGCGTATTGGGTGATCTCGTTGTGATCATAGACAGTGTAGACAAGGTCGTTATTCCAAAGGCTGGGATTGCCAGGCTGCCCCAGCACCGAGTTGTTAATGTCGAAGCCGTAGATCTGTTGAAATTCATTGCTGAAATCGGGAATCGTCTCATAGTCCAGATGCGACCAAAGCTGGTCTGAGAAGAAAAAACCAACCACCCAGCGTAGTCGCTGGTCGACGTCAGATGCCAGCCGGAGCTCCTGCGTCCAGGTCTTGAAGCGGTCGGTAAACAATACCGGAGATGGCGAATTGCCGAGTACGTTATTGTTCTGGTTTGTGAACTGCGGATAGGTTGGGTCGAGAAAGAAGTCGGCAATAGCGGTGCTGTTGAAGTCAGTTCCGTCGGCCTGACGGTCGATATCGCGCTGCAGGTAGCTGGTGACCGAAGTCGCATGCCCGAAGCCCAACTTCTGATCGATCGTCAGGCTCGGCAGTGAGATCGTGTCGCGCAACGTCTCGCGCACCTGCTTATTCTGCACATAGAGGCCATCGTTCTCAAAGAAGTTCGGTGAGTCGCCCTGATAGATGTTCTGGTAATAGTACGAGGGCGTGATCACCAGGTCCGGGTTAGCTTGCAGCTTGCCGCTGATGCGCACGTCGCCCGTCCGGTCATAATTCGTGTTGTCCTTGGCCATAACGCCAGCAAGTCTATTGTTGTTATTGATCCATCCACTGTCGTCGAGCAGCTCACCGGCGAGCCGCAGCGCGAAGACGTCCTTGATCACCGGCACGTTGACAATGACCTGCTGGTCGGCATTGGCGCCGCCGTGTAGCGTCCCCGATAAGTCGGACGAAAAGGCAGCGCTATAGGTATCGAGATCCGGCTGATTAGTGATGAAGCGTATCGTGCCGCCCTCCGAGCTCGCGCCATAGAGCGTGCCCTGTGGACCGCGCAGCACCTCGACGCGTGCGAGATCGAGGAATCGGGGCTGTGCCTGGCCCTCATAGCCATTTTGGGTGATGATCGGAACTTCGTCGATATAGATGCCAACCGTGGGATTGCCGACGGTCGAGCTGATGCCGCGGATGGAGATGTCGTCTTGTCCGGCGCCATTATGCGCGGCAAACGAGATGCCGGGCAGGGTCCGGCTGATATCTTCGTAATCCTGGATGGCGTGCTCCTGCAGCTCCTTGCCGCTGATGACGCCGATGCTGGTCGGAACCTTGCGCAGGTTCTGACTGCGCTTGTTTGCCGACACGATAACGTCGGGCACTTCGACGCGGGTTTGCGCCGGCGAGCTCTTGCCGGCCGTGGCGGCCGCCGCCGAGGGCTTGCCGGACTTCGGGGCCGTGGATGGCGCGCTGATGACGCTTGGTGGCCCGGCGACATCTCCCCCTCCGCCAAGAGTGCCGGTCTGCGCGGCGGCTGCGGTGGCGAGGCTCATGAGGCTCCCCGCGCTGAGGAGGGTTCGGATCAAACCTCGACGTGCCAAGCCGCTCTCCCTGTTTTACTGCCATGCAGACAGGACCGTCCGGGCAAGGCGCAGAGTTAGGCGGGCTTTCTAAACAAGTTCAACAAAAGAGTTTCGAAAGTGCGATCGCCTCTGCTTGGATTTGAGGCAGACTATCAATCGAGGCCGGCAACCGTGCTCTTGATCTGATCATTACGTATCATTCAGGTGAAATTTCTGACCTAGGAAAGGCAGAAAGTTTTCGCGATGCGGGCGAGCGAAGCATTTGGCAACGATACGACGCTTTCGATTTCAGGCGCGGTGCGGCCGCGTCGCTGTGCCGACGGATCTTTGGCGATAGCATGGCCAAGGCACGACGACGGAGTGTGTCGATTTAAATCGCCCGTCCCGGATCGGCGTGGATATAGGCGGCGATGTCGCCGGGCCGGGTTAGCCAAACCGCGCTCCGTGCCGCTGCGATGTGGGCGAGCGCGCGGGTGATCTGCTGCAAGCGGAAGGGCTGCCCGGCGATGAAGCTGTGCAGGATCACGCTCATCACCAGCGGCTGCTCGGCGGAGGCTGCGCTCAGCGCATCGAACTGGTCGACGATCATGTCGGCGAACGTCGCCGCGCTGGCCATCCGGCCGATGATCGTCGAGCTGTCGTTGATCTCCTGCGAGTAAGGGATGGAGAGCAGCCGGCCGGCACGCGTGCGCATCCAGCAGGGTTGGTCGTCCATGCACCAATCGAGCAGATAGCCATAGCCGGCAGCCTGCAGCGTCTCCGGCGTGCTCGGCGTCTCGGCGATCCAGGGGCTGGCCCAACCCGCCGGCGCGTGGCCCTCGGCGACCGCAATGTCCCGGGTCACGCCGGCGATGTAGGCCTGCTCCTCGGCCTCGCTCATCGCCGCCATCGTGTCGGAATTCGAGCGGCCATGCGCCACCACTTCGCAGCCGTCCCGTCGCCAACGTTGCGCCAGTTCCGGCGCCTCGTCGTAGACCGCCGTGTTGAGCAGGATCGCCGATGGCAGGCCGAGGGTGCGAAAGGTGTCGAGTAACCGCCAGGCGCCGACACGATTGCCGTACTCGCGCCAGGAAGCATTGAGCACATCGTGGCCGGAGGCGCCGCCCGGAACCAGGTTCTCCACCATGCCCGAGCCGAAAGCGTAGGCCTCAAGGCCGAGGGCGACATAAACAGCCAGCCGCTTGCCGCCGGGCCAGGCGTAGGCGGGCCGGGCGGTGATAGGAACGTAATCATAGCGATTATGCCTTGCCAACACGATCGGCGCTCCTGGGTGCTCCATCGTGCAGGCTGGAGCCGGTGAAACCGCTCGCGGCACGCAGGTACATCGCCCGATAGGCCGGTAGCCACTCCGCCGCGGCGAGCGCCGCTTGGCCGACGCCGTCCTGTTCTGCCGCCAGCGTCCGCGCTTCCGCCCGCAAGGCGGCCTCGTCGATCAGCATGCACCGGCCGTCGCGCATGACCAGTTGGCCGGCGACCATCGTGAGCCGCACTGAGCCGCCATTCTCGCAGTAGACCAATTGACGATCGAGGTCGTTGAGCGGGGTAAAGGCCGCGGTGTCGAGGTCGAGCATGATCAGGTCGGCTTGTCGTCCAGGCGCCAGCCGGCCGAGCCGATCGCTCTCTCGCATCGCCTGTGCGCCGCCATCGATCAGGCAGTCGAGCACCTCCTGCGCGCGCGGCCAGCGCGCGTAGTCGGGCTCGGTGATGTTGTGGATCAGGCCGGCCAGCTTGGCGACCGCCCATAGGTTGACGGCGTCGTCAGCGATCGCCTCGTCGCTGCCGAGGCAGATCGGGATGCCGCGCTCGCGCAGCCGGCGAAACGGCATGATGCCGCTGCCGAGCCGCAGGTTGCTGATCGGGTTGTGCGCCACGGTCGCTCCGGAGGCGGCGATCATGTCGAGGTCGTCGTCATTCATCCAGATGGCGTGGATAATGTTGAGCCGTTCGCTGAGCACGCCGCGGCGATGCGCCTCGGCCAGCAGCGAGGCGCCGCGCTGGTCGCCAAGCACGCGCTGCGTCCGGGTCTCCAGAATGTGGATGTAGAACGGCAGGTCGTGTGTCCCGGACAGCGCCTCGAGCGCCTGCAGATAGGGGTCCGAGACGCGCTGCGGCGCCGAGCACGACACCGCGGCCTTGATCCGCCCCTCCGCCGCGCCGTGCCAGCGGGCGATCAGGTGGGCGTAGCTTTGCAGCAGCTGCGCCGCGTCGGCACCCGGCGCCGCGGCGAGCCGGGCGCGCTGCTCGGAGGTGACCAGCTCGCCGAGGAAGGGCAGCTTGCCAAGCTCGGGCAGATCGGATTGGTCCAGTGCGAGCCGGGCGCGGATGCCGCAATCGACATAGGCCTGCGCAATGGCGTCGATCACCTCGGGCGTCGGGTAGGGCACCAGGAAGGCGTCGTCCTGCACCGCGGTCACGCCGGTGCGCAGCATTTCGGCGGCGGCAAGCATGGTGCGCACATAGGCCCAGCGCGGCGAGGGCATCAGTCCGGGCAGGCCCGGGCTCTCGTAGAGCATGAACAGCTCAAGCGGCAGGCTGGGCAGGCTGCCGCGCAGATGGTTCACCGGCGAGTGGAAATGCCCATTGACCAGGCCCGGCATGACGAGGTGGCCGGCCGCCTCGATGATCGTCGCGCCGGGCGGCGGCGGGATGCTGCCGGGCGCGGCGATCGTGGCGATTTGGTCGGCCTCAACCAGGATGTCGGCGGACTCGACCAGCGGCCGTCCCGGCGCGAAGGAACGCAGCGTCGCGGCGCGGAACAGCACGCTCATGCCGGCGGCCAGCCGCGCGGCGGCGCCGCGTAGGCGCCTCGCTTGCTGGTGGCGACGCCATTGGCGACCAGCCCTTCGGCAAGCTTGAGCGCGATGCCGACGCCCTCGATCACCGGCACGCCGAGGGCTTCGCGCATCGGCGCCACCAGCTCGCTGAGGCCGGCGCAGCCCAGGATGACCGCCGCCGCGCCGTCCTGCTCGAGCCCGCGTCGGGACTCCGCGATCATCGCGTCGAGCAGCGAGCGGTCCAGCGCCACGCAGTCGTCGACCGCGACGTCAATGGCGCGCACCCGGCAGCGATACGCGAGGCCGAGCCGCCGGACGACGCGCTCGGCGTGGATCACCGTGCGCGGCGGCAAGGTGACGATACAAAAATGATCGGCGACGATTGATGCTGCCGACAGGGCCGCCTCGGTCATGCCGACCACTGGTCCGGCGGCGATCTCCCGCACCGCCTCGATGCCGGTGTCGCCGAAACAGGCGAGCACATAGGCGTTGGTGCCGAACGCCTCCTCCTCGGCGACAACCCCAAGCAGGCCAAGCGTCGCTACAGCCTCGTCGACGTGGCACTCGACGGAGGCCACGCCATGCAATGGCGATCGGGCGAGGATGATGGTGTCAGGCGCCGCCAGTCGCCGACCCAGCGCCGCGAGGCGCTCGGTGAAGGCGGCCGTGGTGTTCGGGTTGAGGATGGCGATGCGCGCGCCGACCGTCATCACACTCCTCCGTCTAGCCAGCCTATGGCGGCATGATCGCACGTCAGGCTCCATCGATGCCTGCCGCCGCCAGTACGCCCTCCTCGACGATAGGGCTTTCAGTTGGGCTGACAACGAAAAGTTTCGCAACGGCTTGCGAGGGATCAGGCGGTGATGATGGTGAGCCCGGCGGCCTCGAGTGGCGCCAGCGCCGCGACGGCCGCACCACTGTCGGTGATCAGCAGTTCGGCATCCTTGATGGCGGCGATGTGGGCGGTGGCGACGTGGCCGATCTTGGCCTGATCGGCGAGGAAGACGACGCGCGACGAGGCGGCGATGATCGCGTGCTTGACCTCCGCCTCCTCCCAGCTGCGGGTGGTGAAGCCCTTGTCGGCGTCGACGCCGGAACATGAGACGAAGGCGACGTCGACGTTGATCTGGCGCAGCAGGGTGGTGGCGAACGGCGCGATCAGCGATCGCTGCCGCGCCATGGTGCCACCGGTGACCACGACCTTGACCCCCAGATGGGTCTCGAGCTCAAGGGCAACGTCCAGCGCCGGGGTGACGACGGCGACGTCGTTCAAGGCCCGCGGCAGCGCCTGAGCGAGCGCGAGGGTGGTGCTGCCGGCGTCGATGATGATCGTCTCGCCATCGCGCACCAGGCTGGCTGCGAGCTCGCCGATGCGTCGCTTCTCGTCCTCGAAGCCATGCATGAGCGGGTGCTGCGAGCGCTCGAAGCGGGCCGGTCGGACGGCAATCGCGCCGCCGCGCAGGCGACGCAGCACCTGCTGCTGCTCCAGCGCGTCGAGGTCGTTGCGCACCGTGACGACGGAGACGCCGAGGCTTTCCGCGAGCGCGACGACCGTCACCTTGCCCTCGGCGCGCAGCCGGTCGACGATTTCCTTCTGCCGGCTCATCGCCCCGAAAGCCGCCATCGCGCCCTGCTCCTAACTCGTCGGCCGTGCTGGCGACAGCGGCTTGTGCCGCTTGCTCCACGACGAACGACGTTCCGAGTAGACTTTCACTTTGTATGCGAGCGCAAGCTTTCGAAGATAATCCTTGTTGGCCCAGAGGCGCTGACGCACTGTGCCGTCCCACTCGGGCCAGGGCATACACATGGACGGGGTTGACCTCGCGCGCTCCGCGCCGATGCTTGCCGACATCCGGCGCCAGCCGGCCGTGTTGGCAGGACTTGCCGAACGGCGGCAGGAGTTCCTCGCCGCGGGGCGCACGTTGCCGGCCGAAGGCCTGCTAATCGCTTTCGGCTGCGGCGATGGTTGGTTCGCTGCGCGAACAGTCGCCGCCTCCGGCGGGCTGGCCCGTCGGATCGTGGCCTCGACCAGCCTCGGCGTGCTGCTCGATTCGACCCTGCCGCCGGTCGGAGCCATCGCGATCTCGATGTCCGGCAGCGTCGACTGCACCAACGCCGCCGCGCGGGCCGTGCGCTCTGCCGGTGGGCGATGCCTGGCGCTGAGCGACGGCGACGGCGGTGCGCTTGGCCGGATCGCCGATGCGGTCGCCTCGCTGCACGTGTCGGAGATCGCGCCGTTCCTGACCGGCACGGCGCGCTACACCGCGAGCGTGCTTGGCCTGATGATGGCGCTCCAGGGTGCGGCGGGCGAGGCAGCGGCGCCGGATGACGGCCTGACCCGGCTATCGGCCGAGATCATGCCGAGCGCGATCGAGGCCATGGAGCGCGATTGCAGCGCGCTGTGCCGACTGCTCGCCGAGCAGCGGGTCACCGGGCTACGCGTCCTCGGCGCTGGCGCCGCCTGGGCGAGCGCCGATTACGGCGCGGCCAAGCTGGTCAAGCTGGTCGACATCCCGGTCTGGAGCGGCGAAATCGAAGAGTTCGCGCACAGCCAGTTCTGGTCGATGGATGCCGCCGAGCTGGTGCTGCTGCTGGCCGTCGACGCCGTTTCGGCGCAGCTGGCGCAGAACACCGCCGCCGCACTCGCCAGCTGCGGCATCCGTAGCGTCGCGGTGGTGACCCGGCCGTTCGAGGTGCCGGCGGCGACCCACAGCCTGGTGCTGCCGGCCTGCCCGGCGTCACTGCTGCCGCTGCTGCTGCCGGTGCCGCTGCAGCTATTTGCCTACCATCTGGCGCTGGCGACGGGACGCGATCCGAACATCCGTCAGGATGCCGGCGACGCGGCCCGCTTCCGCGCCGCCCAGCTGCTCAGCCGCCGCGCCGAGCTGGGGCTGTCGGGTTGACGAACCTTCCGCCGACGCCGCTGCTCGCCGACGACTCACCGCTTGACGCCCGGGCGCGCGGCGTCGTGGCGGCGCTGTTCGAGGGTGAGCGGCAGCTGATGGCCGCGCTGCCGACGGACGACCCGCGCGACCCGGCGCGGCTGCGGCGCGTGCTGCTCACGCATGGCGAAATGCTCGGCCAGCCCGACGCGATCCAGCAAACGCTGCGGGCCGAAGCGGACGGCATCCGCGACGTCGCCCGCGCGCTGGCGGCCGGTGGCATACGGCGTGTCTATCTCACCGGCTGCGGCGACTCCCTGGCGGTGATGATCGGCGCGCGGCTGCTGCTGGAGATGATGTTAGGCGTTCCGTGCGAGCCGGTGCAGGCGCTCGACATGGCCTACTACCAGGCCGGCCTGCTGGGCCCAGACACGCTGGTGGTGGCGCTGAGCTCGAGCGGCAGCACCACCAGGACGGTCGAGGCGGTCATGGTGGCGCGGGCGCGCGGCGCGCGCACGCTGGCGCTGAGCAACACGCCCGCCTCGGCACTGATGCGGGAGTGCACCGACGGGCTTCGTGTCCACGCCGAGCGGCGCGGGTGGCCGACGCAGTCCAGCACCGCCGCGTTGGCGCTGCTCTGCCGTGTTGGCATCGAGGTCGGGCTTGCGACGGGGCGTCCAGGCGCGGCAGCCCTCGCGATGGCGCTCGATGCGATGCCGCAGCAGATGCGCCGCATCCTGGGCGAGAGCGAGCCGGTGGTTCGGCGGCTTGCCGTTGCGCTGGTTGACCGACGGATCTTTCTCTATGCCGGCGGCGGCCCGGCCTATGCGAGTGCGCTGGTCGGCGCGACCAAAATGAAGGAGTGCTCGCCGGACCACGCGATGGCGCTCCCGCTCGAGGAGTTCCACCACTACAACTCGCTCAAGCCGGGCGATCCGCTGTTTGTTCTTGCGCCGGCCGGCCCGTCGGTCGCGCGGGCGCGCGACACCGCCGAGGAGGGTCGGCGCTGGCGCGGGCATGTCTACGCCGCCGTCAGCGAGGACGAGACGGCGCTGGATGACTGCAGCGAGGCGGTGCTGCGCCTGCCGGCCCTGCCGGAAGCGCTGGCGGCGCTCGCCTTCAGCCTGCCGGTGCAGCTCTTCGCCTATCACGTGGCGCTGGCCAAGTTCCGCCGCGCCGGCGCGCTGGTGCCGGAGTGAGGTGCTGAGCACGATGAGCGGCCCGGCGCTGGTCTGCCTCGGCAACCTCTCGATCGACGACGTCGTGCATCCGGACGGCAGCCTGCATGCCGCTCAGGTCGGCGGCGACGCGCTGTACGCTGCGCTGGCCGCAAGACTGTTCCAGTCACGCACCGAAATCGTCGCGCCGGTCGGACACGATCGTCCGGCCGCCTTGGCGGCAAGCCTGCAGCGCGCCGGGCTGCGCGCCGCAGGCTTGCCGGCCCGCGCCTGTGATACGCTCGCCAACCGCATCGAGCATCATGGCCATGACCGCCGCACCTTCACGCTGCTGTCGAGCGAGGCCGCGTTCGAGACGATGTCGCCGCACTCGAGCGACGTTCCGCAGGATTACCGAGCGGCCGCGGCGTTCCTGATCCTGGCGATGACGCTCGCTGCACAGCAGGAGCTGGTGCGCGCCTTTTGCGCGCAAGCCGGGCTGCTCGTCGCGCTCGACCCGCAAACCGAGTACATTGCCGGGCATGTCGATGAGATCTTGGCGATGGTCCGGCATGTCGACGTGTTCACGCCGAGCCTCGACGAGGTCGAGATGCTTCTTGGCCACACCGATCCCGGCCGGGCGGCGCGCGAACTGGCCGCGCTCGGGCCGCGCATCGTCGTGGTCAAGATGGGAGGCGAGGGCAGCTGGACGCATGACGCGGCGAGCGGCGACGACATCGTGCTGCCGGCCTATCCAGTACAGCCGGTGGATACGGTCGGCGGCGGCGACGCGTTCTGCGGCGGTTTGCTGGCGGCGCTGACCCAGGCGCAGGACCTGCGGCACGCCGCCATCTGTGGCGCCGTCGCCGCCTCGTTCGCTATCGCCTCGTTCGGCGTCGGCGGCCTCGAGGCGGCTACACCGAGCGCGGCGCAACACCGCATGCAGCACTTCCTGTGACGGCGAACGCCGGCCGCGGGTGCAGCCTGCTATCGCGACGCGCAATGCGCTCACCCCAACAAAGCGCCGGCCTTGCGGATCGCGGTTGCCAGCACCCGCACCGCCGCCGCCGCATCCGCCTCGGACACGCTTTCGTCCGGATGATGGCTGACGCCGCCGGCGCAACGGACGAACAGCATGCCGACCGGGCAGAGCCGAGCCAGCGCCATCGCATCGTGCCCGGCACCGCTCGGCAGGCGGACGACCGGCAGCCCGCACGCCTGCAACGCATCGGCGAGCAGGCGCTGCAATGACGCGTCGCAATCCACCGCCGGCGCGGTGTGGGTGCAGCGCATGGTGAGCGTAACGGCCTCGCGCTCGGCCAAAGCGGCGAACCGGCTCTGCATGTCGGCGAGCGCCTCCGCCCGACGCGCATCGTCCGGCGCGCGCAGGTCGACGCTGAGGCGGACCTCGCCGGGGATCACGTTGACCGCGCCCGGTGCAACGGTGAGCTGGCCGACAGTGGCGACAACGTCCGGCCGGGCGCGCGCCGCCTCGCGCACGGCGAGGATCATGCCGGCGGCAGCGGCGAGCGCGTCATGGCGCATCGCCATCGGCACCGTGCCAGCGTGACCGGCGCGGCCGAGCACGCTGACGGCGAGCCGCGTCGCGCCGCTGATGGCGGTGACGATGCCGAGCGGCAGCTCCTGCATATCAAGCAGCGGCCCCTGCTCGATATGCACCTCGAGATAGGCGAAGGCACGGCGAGCGGTGCAGGCGCCGGCAAGCATCGCCTCCGGATCGCCGCCGAACGCGGCGAGCGCCTCGCCCAGAGTGATGCCGTCGGCGTCGCGAGCCCCAAACCAGGCCGGATCGACATCGCCGGCGCAGGCCCGGGCGCCGGTCAGCGTGACCGGAAAGCGCACCCCCTCCTCATCACCGAAGGCGTGCAGCTGCACTGCAAACGGCAGTGCGCCTGCAGTCTGCACCGCCTCGATGGCGGCGAGCACGCCGAGGCAGCCGTCGAAGCGGCCACCGTCGCGCACGCTGTCGATGTGCGAGCCGAGCAGCAGTACCGGACTGTCTGGCCTCGGTCCCGGGCGGGTGCCGACCACGCTTGCGGAGGCATCCAGCGTTGTGACCAGCCCGGCCTGTTCCATCCAGCCGCGCACCAGAGCGACGGCGCGAGCGTGCGCCGGTGACAGGAACAGCCGAGTGACGCGGCCGGGCTCGTCGGTGCAGTTGGCTAGTGCGGCGAGGCGATCCAGGAGCTCCGACATGTTGGCGAGGCGATCCCTAAAGGAGGCAGCAATGCAGGGCTATCCACGTGACATGGTCGGTTACGCCGGCTGTCCGCCGCATCCACGCTGGCCGAACGATGCGCGGGTGGCAGTGCAGTTCGTCGTCAACTACGAGGAGGGCGGTGAGCGTTGTGTGCTGCACGGCGATGACGAGGCCGAAACGTTCCTGTCCGACATCGCTGGCGCGCAACCGGTGGTGGGGGCGCGGCACGCCAACATGGAAAGCCTGTATGAGTATGGCAGCCGCGCCGGTTTCTGGCGACTGCTGCGCCTGTTCGACGAGCGCCATCTGCCGTTCACCTGCTTTGCCGTCGGCATGGCGCTGCTGCGCAACCCCGAGGCGGCGGCGGCGATGCAGGCGAGTGGGCATGAGATCGCCTCGCACGGCTGGCGCTGGATCGACTACCAGCACGTATCCGAGGCGATCGAACGCGCGCATCTCGCGCAGGCGATCGAGGCGCATCGCCAGGTGACGGGTGAGCGGCCGCTGGGCTGGTATCTCGGACGCTGCAGCCCCAACACCCGGCGCCTGGTCGCCGAGGAGGGCGGCTTCCTGTGGAACGCGGACAGCTACGCCGACGACCTGCCGTACTGGGACGCGACGCACGCCTCGCCGATGCTGATCGTGCCGTACGCGCTCGACAGCAACGACATGCGGTTTGCCACCGGAAGCTTCGGCTCGGGCGAGCCGTTCTGGCAATATCTGCGCGATAGTTTCGACGTTCTGTACGCCGAGGGCGCCGAGGCCCCGCGGATGATGTCGGTCGGCCTGCACTGCCGGCTCGCGGGACGCCCTGGGCGTGCCGCGGCACTGGCTAAATTCCTTGACTACGTGGCCGCTCATGAGCGCGTTTGGGTGTGCCGCCGGATCGACATCGCGCGGCACTGGCGCTCTGAGCATCCGTTCGTTGGCGCGATATGAGGAGGATGTCAGGCTTCAATCACGATCGGCTGAGCGCCTTGCCACAGCGTAAGCCGGCCGAGTGCGGTCAGTTCTTCGCTACTCCCCTCGATCGTCATGCAGTGGTTGCCGGCAAGGGTGCCGAGCTTGCTGGCGAAATGAACGCTACCGTAAGCGACCAGCAGCTCCGCCTCGCTATAGCCGCCGGGATAGAACAGCACTTGGCCAGGCGCGGGGTAACTGGTCGCGTTCTCATGCGTCAGGCCGGAGTCCAAGTCGCCCAGCGGTATCCAGCACGCCTCGCCGCTCCATCGGACGTGGATGATGTGATTGCGGTAGGGCAAGAGGCCGCCAAGCCAAGCCGCGGTTCGCGGCGCCTGCGTCTCCCAGCGTGCAGTGAAGCGAAACGGGCCGGCTGTTATCGTTGGCATCGGTCACGCCATACGGCATCCTGCAATCGGCGAAAAGCGCCACCCCACCACTTAGTACGAGCAAGCTCGACGCGCCGAATTTGGGTTAGCGTCAAGCCCGCCGGGCGGCGATGATCGCGATCGGGCCGCCGCCATCCGGACCCTGGTGCTCGGCGCCACCAGACACGAACAGGTCGGTGCGGCCGAGCAGGCCGGCGATGACCCCGCCGACCAGGGCGCGGGCATGGCGTGTCGCGTTGATGTCGCTGTCATCCCACATGATGTGCCGCGCGCCGCGGATCAGCCCGCTGCGCGACGGCTCCGCTTTGGCCAGCACGGCCTGCACCCGGGCGGCGTCATCCACGCCCACCTGTCGCGTCGCCGGGATCTCGAGCGCGCCGAGGACGTCCTGGACCGCATCGAGGTCGATCGCATCACGCATCACCGCGTGGGCGATGCGCAGCTCGCCGGCCCAGTTGACGCTATTGGCAAACAGCACGACCTCGTTGTGCATCAGCTCGATCCCGGCCGAGGTGCCGGCGCGGCCCGACCACAGGGACAGATCGTGGCCGATTGCGGGTCCGGTAACGCGAGCCGGGTCAAGCTCGCCCAATGCCGTCGCCACCCCCAGGGCGGAGGCGCCGCGTGAGTAGCCCATCGACAGGTAGGTGTCCTCCGTCACGACCGTTCGGCCGCGGGCGCGCGCCTCGGCCACGCGAGCGCTGGTCAGCAGCGGGCACTTCACCTGGACATAATGCACATCGGCCGGATCGGTGACGCCGGCGTTGGCCATCGCTTGGCGAACCGCCGCCGCGGTTTGCTCGACCTGCTCCAGCCGACCGATCTCCTCGGGCGCGAACACGCGCGTGAAGGCGGTGCCGATCGCAAGCGTTGGGGCGCCCGTCGGCGGCGCGCTGGCGGGAGCGACCGAGAAGATCAGCAGGTGCGGCGAAAGACCGCCTTCAGTGCCGCCGGACATGATGATCGCGATCTGTGCGGCGATGTCGGCCGGCGAGCAACCGAGCCGCTCGGACAGCAGGGTCTGCAACATGCTAACCGCATACGGGCGGCTGAAATCGTTGACGCAGCCATTGCCCTCGGTCTTGCCCAGAATGGCGACGATCTGGCGGGGCTCCAATCCAGCATCGAGCAGGCGACGGACTGCGGAGATGTCGCCGGGGTCGCTGATGGCGAGCCGGTCTATACGGCATCTCACTGGTTGCGTACGCGCCGCGCTCATCGCGGCATGTCGACGCTGGCGATCGCGTTGACACTGCCCCCGTCGGCGTCAACCCCGTCGGTCGCGAGCGAGCGGGCGTGCTCCACGCGACGCTTTTCCTGCCAAACCATCATCCGACGCATCCGAGCCGTGATCGGCACGACGCTAACGGCATTGCCAATCGCGCCTAGCGCTCAAAAGCGCCCACACCGGCCCCATTTTTGCACCGCAGGCTGGCGCGTTTCTGACATCACCCGGCGGCATCAGCAAGGAGGACAATCTGGGCAAGCCACCCACTCTCCAGCAGGGCTATCAATCGCGTTCACGCTCCTTCGTCTATTTCGAGGCTGTGGCTCGACATGGCTCGATGCGCAAGGCGGCTGCCAGCCTCAACATCGCATCCTCGGCGCTCAATCGAAAGGTTCTCGACTTGGAGCGCGATCTAGGCGTGTTACTGTTTGATCGACTGCCGCGCGGCGTGCGGCTGACCAGCTCGGGCGAGATGCTGCTCGCCCATGTCAGGCGCACCGTGCGCGACCTGAAGGTGACATGCGATCAGATCGAGGACCTGCGCGGCTTGCGTCGCGGTCACGTACGGCTCGCGGTCATCGAGGCGACCGCGCAGATCGTCGCCAAGCTGATCGTCGCCTCCTGGAAAAGCCATCCCCGCATGACCTTCGAGTTCCACGTCATGGGCAGCCAGGAGGTGATCTCCGCAGTGCTGCGCGACGAAGTCGATATCGGCTACGCCTTCAATCCGCCGCCCGATAGCAGCTTTCAGGTGGTCGCCGAATGCGCCAAGTCGCTGCACGCCTTCGTCGCGCCGGAGCATCCGTTGGCGCGATTGTCTGAAGTGCGACTGAGCGATTGCTCGAGCTATCCGATCCTCTACGGCAACACGACGCTCGGCGGACGGCATCTGCTCGACGCGGCGGCCGAGCGCGCCTCGCTGTCGCTGCGTCCGATGGTCACCGGAAACTTGATCCATAGTCTCAAATCGATCGCCGTGCACGGCCAAGCGGTCTGCTTTCAGCTCAACATCGACGGCGAGGACGAACCCTCACTGGTGCCGCTGCCGCTGAAGGATCAGAACCTGCGCGGCCGCCTGGTCATCGGCGTCAAGCGCAACGGCCAGATCCCTGGCGCCGCCGCGGTCTTCCTCGAGCGACTGAAGATCGACCTGGCCGGCCGTGCTGACGTCTGACCGGCAGCACGATCGTCTCGGCGCAAACCATGGCTCCGGTGCCATGCGCTCGCGCCGTACCGGTGCAAAAAGGCGGACGGTGCTGACGCTTTTCGCTGCTTGCTCGGCCGCCGCGCGCCGCGCCATTCTCATCCCTGCGTCGCGTCGGTTCACCGTGCCGCGCGATCGGGGGTGCCATGTGACGACGCATCCGTCGACCGCGTGCGCGCCCGGCTCGCTGCGCACATCCTCACGATCGCCCCGACCGCCATGGACGCCCGTGCCGGCCTCTGACCTCATGCCGGTGAGCGCGACGCTTGAGCTGCGCGGTCTCACCAAGCGCTATGGCGCCGTGCTGGCCAATGACGCCGTCGATCTGGAAGTCGCGCCGGGAGAGATCGTCGGCCTGCTCGGCGAGAGCGGCTCAGGCAAGAGCACGCTGATCAAGAGCGTGTTCGGAATGGTCGCTGCGGACAGCGGCAGCATTCGCTTCGGGCAGCAGCTCCTGACCGGGCCACACGCCGACGGTCGCGATGGCAGCCGGGATCGGCATGGTGCGCTTGTCGGTGGCCGAGAACCTGATGCTGCGCGATTTCCGCGGCCTGCCATTTGGCCGCCGGGGCTGGCTTCGGCCGGCCAGCCTGCTCGGCGCCTCGGCGGTCACCGTGCCGCTGCTCTTGCCCTGGCGCCTCGAGCTGCACGTCGCGATTTTCGGGCTGCCGTTCAGCTCCTACACCGTCCAGATCCTGCCTTACCTGCTTGCCGTGGTGGTGCTGGCGGCGTTCGGCCGCCCGGCCAGGATGCCCGCCGCTCTCGGTCAGCCGCTAGCCGCGTCGTTGCCATGACCCGTCAGGGCCGGGCAGGATGCCGCA
The DNA here is from genome assembly GCA_963692975.2 of Acetobacteraceae bacterium. GTDB lineage: Bacteria > Pseudomonadota > Alphaproteobacteria > Acetobacterales > Acetobacteraceae > CAXMMR01. Next base: position 93,753 of record CAXMMR010000018.1, read on the forward strand.
TGAGGACACAGTGTCGATGATCGAACCGTTCGAACCCGCGCCGCTGCGCAGCGTCGAGAGGATCGTCGCCGAAGGACTCTGCATCGGCTGCGGATTGTGCCAAAGCATCGCCGGGCCGCAGGCGATCCGCCTCGTCATGTCGGGCGAGGGCGGCGAGCGCCCGCTGGTGCTCAAGCCGCTCGACGAGCCGGTGCTGCGAACGATCAACGCGGTGTGCCCCGGCATCAAGGTGTGCGGCTACGCACCGGGATCGGAGCCGTCCGAGCCGAAGCTCGATCCAATTTGGGGGCCGAGCCGAACGATGGCGATCGGCCATGCCGGCGATCCGGCCGTACGCTTCCACGCCTCCTCCGGCGGTGCGCTGACCGCGCTCGCGCTGCATCTGCTGGCGCAGCGCAAGGTCGACTTCATCCTGCACGTCGCAAGCTCAGCCGCCCAGCCCCTGCGTACAGTACGCCAACTCAGCTTCGATGCGGCGCAAGTGATTGAGGCCTCCGGCTCGCGCTACGGGCCGGCCGCGCCGCTGATCGACTTCAGGTCCATACTCGACCGCGAGCAGCCCTTCGCCTTCATCGGCAAGGCCTGCGACATCTCCGCCATACGCAACTACGCGCGGCTTGATCCGCGCGTCGACCGGCTGCTGCGCTACGCCCTGAATTTCTATTGCGGCGGCGTATCGGAGTTCCGCAAGACCGTCGACTACGTTCGCCGCATCGGCGCCCACGAGCAGGACGTCGCCGCGCTGCGCTACCGCGGCGACGGCTGCCCCGGCGCAATGGTGATGAAAACCAATGACGGCGCCGAGCACCGCTTCAGCTATAATGAAATGTGGTCGGACGAGAACGGCTGGCAACTACAGTTCCGCTGCAAGATCTGCCCGGACGCGCTCGGCGACCTGGCCGACCTGTCGGTCGCCGACGTTTGGCCGGGCGGCAAGCCGATCACCGACGAGATCGGCTTCAACGGCTTCATCGCCCGCACCGAGCGCGGCCAGGCGCTGCTTGAGGAGGCCGTCCGCTGCGGCGACGTCGTGCTGACCGAGGGGCTCACCCACGCCGGTCTGGAACTCGCGCAGGGCAGCCAGATGCGCAAGAAGCAGGGTCTGACCTCGCGCTACTCGGCGATGCGCGATGCTGGAATCGCGCCGCCTGTCGCGACCGGTCTGCGCCTCGATGAGGCGGCCGACATGATCGACATGGCGGAACGATCGGCAAACTATGATGGCATGCTGCAGCGGCTTGCGGCCGGAGATAACGTCGAGGACCTCAGCTTGACGCTTGAAGAGGCGGTCAGGCCAGAGGCTTTGCCTGAAGATACCGCCGGGGTCTGAGGCCCAGGCTCCGAACACATTGGGTAGGCTGATGGGAAGACGGATGGATGGTTTGGTGGCATGGCGCCGGTCTTGCAGGACGATACTTGGGGCGGCCTGGCTGATCGCTACGCCGGGCTTGGTCTTTGGACAGACGCCGCCGTCCGGCCTGTCGCGTATCCGCGCCGACGGCGTGCTAACGGACGGCGTCGAGGCAGCCTCGCCACCCTACGAGTTTGACGATCACGGCGAGATCAACGGTTTTGATATCGAACTGGCGCAGCTTTTCGCCAAATCCATCGGGGTCAAGCTGTCGGTCATCGACACCGCCTGGGCAGGCGTCATCCCGTCGCTCTATGCCGATAAGTTCGACCTGATCTGGTCGGCGATGCCGATCACCCCGGCGCGCAAGCGCGCGGTGCTGTTCTCCAGGGTCTACGCCGTCGACCAGCCGGTGCTGATCGCCCGCGCCAATGACAGCCGAGAAACCACTGCCGCCGACTTGAAGGGCATGGTTCTCGGCTCGCAGCTCAATTCCTCGGTCGAGGAGCAGGCGAAAAAGCTGTCGGACGACGGCAATCTCGGGCTCGACATCCGATTGTACGACCACATGGACGCCGCTTATCTTGATCTCAGCAATCATAACGTCGATGTCGTCATGACCTCGCGCAGCAGCTTTTCGCAACTGATACGCCAGCGTCCCGGTCTCTACCGCATCGTCTTCTCGCTGCCGCCCGACCTCTTCATGGCGGTCGCCGCGCGTAAAGACGAGCCCGACCTGATCGATGCCGTCAACCGGTTCCTGAGCGGCCTACAATCCTCGGGACGGCTCGCGGCACTCTACATGAAATGGTTCGGCGTCGCCTCGCTGCCCGTGCCGGCCGCCGAGTGAGAGAGCGCTACCGTCGGTGATCGGCATCAGCTTCACCCCTTTGATCCCCTACATACCGGAGTTCCTCAGGGGCATTCGGGCAACGATCATTTATGCGTCCGTCTCGCTTTGTCTCGCCTGCGTGGTCGGGCTCGTCGTCGCCATGGCCCGCCGCTCCGCTGCCGCGCCGCTGCGCTGGGTCGCCCAAGGCTATGTCGACCTGATCCGCGGCACCCCGGCCCTGGTGCAGATCTTCTTCATCTATTTTGGACTGCCGGCGCTCGGCATCTACATCGCGGCACCGCTCGCCGGCATCATCGCGATCGGCCTCAACAGCGCAGGCTACCTGGCCGAAATCTTCCGCGCCGGCATCGCCGGCGTCGACGGCGGACAGATCGAGGCCGGGCGCTCGATCGGCATGAGCCGCAACCAGACCTTTCGGCGGGTCGTGCTGCCGCAGGCGTTACGGCTCGCCGTTCCCGCCGCAGCCGGGGAATTCACCAGCTTGGTCAAAGGCACGTCCCTGCTGTCGACGATCTCGATCACCGAACTCACCCGGGTCGCCCAGCAGGTCGTCTCAGTCACCTTCCGACCGATCGAGGCCTATCTCGCGGTCGCTCTCGTTTACCTGGTCCTGAACACCGCGATCTCCCAGGCTAGCGCCTGGCTGGAGCGTGCTCTACGTCGCGGTGAAGGTCTGGCGTGACGCCGCTCCCCGTCACCGCCGCCAAGCCTGCCGCCGCGCCCGGCCACCCGGTGCTGCGTCTGCGCGGCCTGGTTAAGACGTTCAAGACCCACCCCGTACTGTGCGGCATCGACCTTGATGTTGCGCGCGGCAGCACCGTCGCGATCATCGGCCCGAGCGGCTCGGGTAAATCCACTCTGCTCCGCTGCATCAACCATCTCGAGAAACCGACGGCGGGCGTGATCGAGATCGACGGCAAGCCTACGGAGTCGCACACGTCCGCTAGCCGGCGCGAACGCGAGCGCGAACTGAACGCCATGCGCGCCACTGTCGGCATGGTGTTCCAGCGCTTTAATCTGTTCTCACACCGCACCGCCTTGGCAAACGTCATGGAGGGTCTGCTGGTCGTCAAGCGGCTGCCGCGCGCCGAGGCACGGCAGGCGGCGCTGGCGATGCTGGACCGCGTCAATATGGCGCACAAGGTCGATGCTCATCCGGCGCAGCTGTCCGGCGGTCAGCAGCAGCGGGTGGCGATCGCGCGCGCACTCGTCATGCAGCCGTCGCTCATGCTGTTCGACGAGGCGACGTCGGCACTCGATCCGGAGATGGTCCAGGAAGTCCTGAACGTCATGCGCTCGCTTTCCGAAGACGGCCTGACCATGCTGGTCGTCACCCACGAAATGGGCTTCGCCCGCGAAGTCGCCGACCGCGCGATATTCATGGACGCAGGGCTCGTAATCGAGGACGATGTACCCGAACGTCTGTTCACCCGGCCACAGCGAGAACGCACCAAAGCCTTTCTTCGCAACGTGCGCCGATGATCCCTTGTATTTTGCGGCGAAGCACCCGCCATCCCTTTTCCTGTACGGAAGGAATTTGACGTGACCAGCAGCACGAATTCCAATGACGGTCAGCGCGGCGCCTTCGATACCATTCCGGTGATCGATTTCGCCGCGATGGCGGATGGCAGCCCCGCCGAAAAGGGGCGCGTCGCCGCCGAAATTCGTCAGGCCTGCATCCGTTCCGGCTTTTTCTACATCGTCAATCATGGCATCGATGACGCGACGATCGAGGCGCTCTTCGTGGAGGCGAAGCGCTTTTTCGCCCTGCCGATCGAGAGCAAGCTGAAGCTGCGCGCCAGGGACGCGGAGCACCTGATAGGCTACGTCTCGATGTTTGAAGAAGGCAAGGATCCGACGCGCGGTGATCTACATGAGGCTTATGATTTCGTCACCGAAGCCAGCACGACACCCGATATGATAGTACAGGCCGATTTCCGCGCTTCCAGCAATCGCTGGCCCACAGAGCTGCCCGGCTTCCGCGAGGCCCTGAGCGCCTATGCCGTGCGCATCCGCGTGCTCACCCGGCAGATCTTCCATGCCTTCGCCCTCGCGCTCGGACTCGAGGAGACGTATTTCGACGCCATCACCGACCGGCCGCTCTCGCTCGGCCGCATCCTGCACTACCCGCATCAGCCTAACCCGGACGAGAACCAGATCGGCAACGGCCCCCATACCGACCATGAGTGCTTCACCATCTTGCGCCAGGATGCCGATGTGCAGGCGCTACAGGTGTGCAACCGTGCGGGCGAGTGGATCGATGCGCCGCCGCTCGCCGGCAGCTTCGTTGTCAACATCGGCGACCTAATGGCGCGCTGGACCAACGACCTGTTCAGTTCGACGCCGCACCGGGTGATCAATCGCTCCGGCCGCGCGCGCTACTCGCTGCCGTTCTTCATCGGCGCAAACCCGGATGCGCTGATCGAGGTGCTACCGAGCTGCGTCTCGTCCGAAAACCCGCCGCACTACACGCCCATCGTGACCTCCGACTATGTGCAGGGGCTGATCGCCGGCGGCTTTCGCGAGTTGCCGGCCGAGCTCGAGAGCGTCGACTAGCCCGCCCGGCGGATGGCTGCTCGTCGAGCCTGGCGGCTGTCACGCGCGCTCGCCCAACTCGGCTCAGCCGCCGGGCAGACATGGCTATTCGCCGCGGTCTGGCTGGTCGGCGCGTTGCTGCCATTGGCGATCGGTCTCGGCTTGTCGTTCATGCGCCAGCGCGGCCTGCAGATCCGCTGGAGCCTGTCGCTGCAGGCCTATCGCGATCTGATCGAGACCGGTCGCGTCGAGGTGGTGCTGCGCACCGCGAGCGTTGCCGCCGGCGTAAGTCTGATCTGCCTCGCCGGCGGTCTGCCGCTGGCGCTCTGGCTGGCCAAGGTCGCCCGTTCCAACTGGTTGATCCAGCTCGTTTGGATCTGCCTGACGGTGCCGTTCTTCCTGGATCCGTCGGCGCGCACGCTGGTGCTTCGTCTGGTGCTCGGATCGGGCGGCCCGATCAACGAGACGCTGCTCTATCTGCATCTGATCGCCGCCCCATTGCGCTGGCTTCTGTTCAGCAACTTCGCCATCATCCTCGGCCTGGTCGGTCCGTATTTTCCGAACATGGTCTGGCCGATCTACCTATCGATCCTGCTGATCGATGATGCGGTGCTGGACGCCAGCCGTGATCTCGGCGCCGGCCCGTGGGCCACGCTGCGTTTCACTTTGCTGCCGCTCGCCATGCCAGGCATCCTTGCCGGGCTGATCATGACCTTTATTCCAGTGCTGGGCGACAGCGTAGCGCCCGACCTGCTCGGAGGCGGCCAGCAGGAGTATCTCGCCGACAGCGTGCTCTCGCTGTCGACGACGATGAACTACACCGGCGCCGCGTCGCTCGCGACCGTCGTGTTTACCATGCTCGGCCTGCTGTCGCTCGCTGCCCTGCTACTCTACCGCCATGCGTCGGCGGGCAAGGCCGGGCGCGAGGCGGCGCTGGCGTGAGCGCCACCGCGCCGGACGAGCGAGCACGGCCGAGTTTCTGGCCTGCGGTCGCGCGACGCGGCGGACAGATGCTGCTCGTCGGTGGCTTTTGCATCACCGCGCTGATCTACGCGCCGGTGCTGCTGCTTGCCGTGCTGTCGGTCAGCGGCAATCCGCTATCCGGCGTGCCCGGCGACTTCACGACAAGATGGTATGTGCAACTCGCCGCCGACCAAAGTTGGCGAGCGCCGATGCTGCGCTCTGCCGAGATTGCCACCTTGGTGTCCGCATTGTGCGTGATCGCCGCCCTGTTGGTTGGACGCACCCTGCCGCGGCTGAGGCGCGGACTCGGTCTGCTGGCGTTCGGTTTCCTGCTGCCGCTCGGCGTGCCAGGCACTGTCATGGGCCTGCTGATCTTTATGTATTATCGTTTCGTTTTCGGACTGCACATGGGCTACTGGTCGCTGGTGCTGTCGCACTTCATCTGGGCGTTCCCGTTCGCCCTCATCGGCATGCTGGTCGCGACAAGCCGCTTCGATCTCGGCCTGCTCGACGCCGCCGCCGATCTCGGCGCGCCCCCCTGGCGCCGGCTGTGGGATATCGAGCGGCCCCTGCTGATGCCCGGCCTGATCAGTGCCGCCCTCTTCGGCTTCCTGCTCTCCTTCACGGAGCTGCCGCGCAGCCTGTTCGTCGCCGGCGGCGTGCAGACGCTGCCGCTCTACAATTGGGCGCAGGCCTCGTCACACACCTCGCACGTGCCGCTCATCTTTTGCCTGAACACGCTGATTACGCTGCTCAGCATCGCCGCCTCGGCCGCCGCGGTGATGCTGCTGGGGCGTGGGGCGCGCGCCTAGGTGCCGCCGCTTCTCGACGCAGCCGGCATTGATCTCAGCTACGGCCCGGTCCAGGTTCTCGAGGATGTCGGGCTGAGTCTGGCGGCCGGCGAGCTGCTCACCATTCTCGGCCCGAGCGGCTCCGGCAAGACGAGCCTGTTGCGCGTGCTCGGCGGCTTTGAGACGCCGTCCCGTGTCGAGCGCCTGCAGATCGGCGGGCAGGACATCCGAGGCATGCCGCCGCATCGCCGGCCGCTCGCCACCGTCTTCCAGCATTACGCGTTATTCCCGCATCTCACCGTCGGCGAAAACGTCGAATATGGCCTGCGGGTGCGCGGCGTCGGCCGCGAGCGGCGCCGGCGGAAGGCGCTGCTCGCCCTCGAGCTGCTGCATCTGCCCGACAAGGCCGGCCGACGCATCCAGCAGCTCAGCGGCGGCGAACGCCAGCGCGTCGCCTTCGCGCGCGCCTTGGTCACCGAGCCGCTGGTGCTGCTGCTCGACGAGCCGATGGGCGCGCTCGACGAGCGGCTGCGACGGGCCCTAGAGGTTGAGATACGCGGCCTGCAGCGCAGCCTAGGGATGACCATCATCCAGGTCACCCATGGCCGCGACGAGGCCTTGTCGATGAGCGATCGCCTGGCGGTGATGGGCGGCGGCCGGATGCGCCAACTCGGCGACCCGACAGCTATCTTCGAGCGGCCGTCGAGCCGCTTCGTCGCCGAGTTCATGGGCCTTACCAACGTTGTCGAGGGTCGGCTCGGCGCCGTCGGCGAAGTGCCGGGCCGAGTGAGGATCGACACCGCGAGCGGCGCCTTCGCCGGACCGTGGAGTGGCGACACCGCGCCGCGGACGGGTCAAGCGGCATTTTTCGCCATTCATCCCGAACGCCTCAGGCTCGGCGCCGACCACGCCTGCGCCAATCATCTGGCCGGCCGCGTCGACGACGTCAGCTACCAGGGCATGCGCCGCCTGGTGGAGGTAGACACGGCATTGGGCCGCTTCAGCGTCTCTGTGTCGGCGCGAGATCCCGCGCCCGACGCCGGTGACGCAACGATCTGTTGGTCCGCGCAGGACGGCGCCATCGGACCGCTGGAGCATCCCTCCTAGGATTGGGGACCTGGAGCCTCAGAACCCAACGAAGACCAGAGATGGAGCCTCCGGTCTGACCTTGCTTGACTATCGTGCGCATTGCGAAAATCAGGAGAGAAACCGACAATGAGCGATCGTAGCCGTCTCGGCCGCCGCGGCTTCTGCGGCAGTGCCGGCGCCTCCCTGGCCGCCGCCGCCGCCGGCGAAAGCTTGTGGCCGCGCAGTCGCAACATCGCCCGCGCCGCGTCGCGAGACGATGTCATACGCGTGCTGGGCGTCTCCACTGGTGCGCTCGCCGATTGGCGCCAGTTCGAGCATGATACCGGCCTGACGATGCAGTGGACGCCGGCGAGCGACGATGTCGGCCTGTTCCTGCACGAGATGATTGCCGATGATGCAGGAGACCGTTACGATATCGTCACATGCTTGAGCGGCACCTACGAGGTGCTGGCCGATCAGGACCTGCTGCTGCCGATCGACCTCAAACGGCTGTCGAACTGGTACGGCGTGCCCGGTTACCTCCATGGCGCGCTGCCGCCAGCACCGGGTGGCGTCTGGAGCCTGCCCTACCACATGAACGCGGACGGCTTCGCCTACGCGCCGGCAGCACTCCACTTGCCCAAGGCACCGGCAGAGATTTCCTGGAAACTGCTCTACGACGACGAGAGAACCCGCGGACGCGTCGCCATCGACAACGGCATCTACGCGCTCGGCTGCGCCGCGATCTACCTGAAATACCACCACCTGGTCGAGATCGGCGACATCGGCGCCATGACCCCGAGCGAGTGCCGCTCGGTCGCCGACTTCTTGATCGAGCGCAAACGGGCCGGCCAATTTCGCGCCCTTTATAAGTCGTACGACGAACAGTTGCAGCTCATGCTTGACGGCGAGGTGCTGGCCGAGACCGCCTGGGAGCCGGTGGCGCGCGAGGCGCAGCGTCGCGGCCATGATGTCGACTACGCCTTCACGGTCGAAGGTTACGACAAATGGTCGCAAAACCTGATGATCCCGGCGGCGGTCAAGGACCGCAACGGTCTCGACAAGGTCTATCGGACGATGAATTGGCTACTCGGTGGCGCCTATGCGGCTGAAATGGCCGACGTCGAAGGCTACGTCACGCCACGGCTGGATCTCGGCCTCGCGTATGCGCAGGAACACGGCTGGAGCGCCGATCGGATCGCCCGCATCCGCCAGGTCATGGCAAAGGGAGATATCAAATTTGCTAAAGCGCTCTACTGGGACCCGGGATATTTCAGCACTCTCGAGTCGTACGAACGGGAGATGGCACGGTTCCGAAACGCCTAAGGTAAGGCCGGGGCTTTGCCCCGGACCCACCAGGCGCGAGGCGCTCCTGGACCTTGGGCACTTAAGCGGTGCCGGTCTGCAGCGGCGCGCGCCAGCGGTCCAGGGCACAGCCCTGGCCTAACGACGAAACGCCTCGATTGTATCGAAGACGTGCGACACCGCTGCCGCCCCATCGATGCTCATGCCGACGAGTATTTCACGACCTGCCGCTGTGCCGCCGAAGCCGCGCAGGTCGAATGCCGTCATCCCGCGTAGCTCGTTTGGCGCCAGTTGCACACAGACCGGCAGGGATCGATATTGGATCAGGTCCGGCCGCACGAGCGCCAGCACGGCGGTCGGGTCATGCATCGGCAGATCGGTCGATCCATCCCGCTCGCAATAGCGCGACAGGTAGAACGCGAGCATGTCCGCGACCGCAATCGGCACCGGTGCATCGGCTCCGCGCAGCCGCCGTATGATCCTATCGTCGATGCGCGCCTGACGTGTCAGGTTCAGCCCGGCCATCCGGACCGGCGCCGTCGAGCTGAACACGATGTCGGCCGCCTCCGGGTCTCGCGCCACGTTGGTTTCCGCGAACGCGGTTTCGTTGCCGATATCGGTGCTACCGCCCATGATCGAGATGCCGCACAGCCAGCCAGCCAGCCGTGGCTCCAGCCGCAGCGCCAATGCGATGTTGGTCAGCGGCCCGGTCGCGACTAGGGTAACCTCGCTCGGCCGCCGCCGGGCGATCTCGATGATCACCTGTGCCGCATGGTCGCCGAGCGGCGCGCGATGCGGCTCGGGCAGCGACGCGGCGCCGTCCAGCCCCGTCTCGCCGTGAAAACCGGTGCCAAGGATCCGCTCGAGCAATGGGCCTCCGCAGCCCTGCGCGACCGGGACGTCAACCCCGCCCAACGCACAGATGCGCAGTGCATTACGCGTCGTCTGAGCCACGGACGCGTTGCCGAACACAGTGGTAATAGCGAGCACGTCGAGATGACGTGCCGCGTAGAGAAGCGCGATGGCGTCGTCGTGGCCGGGGTCGCAATCGAGCACGATCGGCTGCAAGGTCATTGCGCCGCGATCGCATCGATCTCGATCAACCAGCGTGGGTCCATCAGGGCGTGCACGTAGATCATAGTTGAGGACGGACGACGGCCGCCAAGGAATTCGGTCCGGATGGCGTTGAACTCCGCTTTCAGCTCATCCGTCATAATCACCTGCCTTGCAATAAAGATGCCGGTCCTGACGATGTCGACCGGGGAGAGGTCCGCATCACTTAGAACGTTGCCAACATTGCACCAAGTCATGCGGCACTGCTCGATGAAGCTTGCGCCGACCCGTCCGTCGGCATCGACGCCAATTTGCCCGGAGACGAACACCAGGCGTCGCGGCGACCGCAGATCGAGTCCCCAGCTGAACGCGCCAGGTGGCTTGGGACTGTCGCTCGGGTTGATCTGATCGAACATTGACACCTCTTATCGTAAGGCCTCGCGCGGGCTGTCCGTGACCGCCAGTCACCCGCCTTGCTGCGCCATTTTGCTGAAACGCCGTCCGCAATGCGTGTGACCTCACTCTCAGAAGCGCTGCAGAAAAACGCACACGGTAAGCGAAAATTAATGCTACTCGGTCAAGGCGTCGTGAAGGTTAGGGTTTCACCTGAGGTCTGGGAACCATCGACCGGCAGCTAATCACCCATCGCCACCAGACACCAAGGGATGCCACCATGAGGGGTCACAGACACAGCATCCAGGTCATCCTGCTTATCGGAACGATTGTCTCGTGGGGCGCGTCCGCTGTTAGCCCAGCGCTCGCCCAGACCGTCACCACGAGCAGTGCCAGCACCCACAAGGCCAGGACCAGCAAGACGAAGGCTAAGCCTAGCACTCCCAAGGCGCGCGCCGAAGCGAACGCGTCGTCGACGTCAAATGACGGCACGGTCAAGGCGCCGGCCAAGCCGCTCGGCATTGAGCAGGTGGTTGTCACGTCTGCCAAGCGGGCCCAACTCATCAATAAGGTTCCCGAGAGCGTGTCGGTCCTGACGGGTCAGCAGCTCATCGAGAACCACATCACCACATTCGACGACGTCACGCGCCAGACGCCGGGCCTTTCGTTTGCCGCCGGCTCTTCCGTCTCGGGTGGCATCGTCGGGCCGAATACACAAAACCTCGTCGTCCGCGGTGTCAGCTCCACCTCCGGCTCGGCGACGACCGCCGTCTATCTCGACGACGTCCCAGTCACCCAAGACAACCTTTACGATGGCGCCGAGTTGCCGCGCTTTGTCGATCTCAGTCGGGTGGAGGTCCTGCGCGGACCGCAAGGAACGCTGTTTGGCTCAAGCTCGGAGGGTGGCACCATCCGGCTGATCACCAACCAGCCGGTGCTGAACACTTACAGCGCCGACCTGATCAGCGACGGTTCCGGCACCGTGCATGGCGGCGCCAACTACGATGAGCAGGGGGCGATCAACATACCGCTTATCCCCAATCAAATGGCGCTGCGCATCGCCGGGGATGTCGGCTCGAATAGCGGATACATCAATCGGCTGAACCAGGATGGCACACTTGCCAAGGCTGGCGTGAACGATGAGCACTACAACTTTCTCCGGGCGACACTGAAATACGTTCCCACCGACGACCTCGTGGTCACCGCGCAGGTGCTCAGTCAAAATGATAAGACCGGCGACACGCCGGTGTTCTACACACAGCTTGGAACTTACAACGAAGACAAGAAGGTCTCCGAGCCGAGTAACGACAGCTTCTTCGTGCCCAGTCTGACCGTGCAGAAGTTCTTTCCGGATTTCAGCATCACGTCAGCCTCAAGTTACCTGCAGCGTGATTTCTCGTTTCAAAGCGACGGTACTGTCTTCAACAGCCAGGTGCTCGCCACCGCTTTCTTTGATCCGGCGTTCCCTGCCGAAAAGACGCAGGACGATGCCCTTATCGGTGGCCTGCCGTCGCAGGTACACCGCAATGACCGGACCTACCAGGCATCCGAGGAGCTTCGAGCGACGTCGACCGGCCTGCGCCTGTTCGATCGCGACTTCAACGTGATCGGCGGCTTTTTCTACGAGTATCAGCGTCAAGTGCGCGACGACACCGAGCCGGCAAACGGCATCGCAGCAGATTTCCAGAGCATCTACGGCATCCCGATCGTCGACTCGTCATTTGGCGGCGCCGCGTTGGGCGATCTGCCGTTCGCCGACTACCAGCGGGACGTCGTTTACTCCGACCATCAGGCGTTGATCGAAAAGCAGTATGCCGGCTTCACCCAGGCGGATTACGCGATCCTGCCGCGCCTGAAATTCACCGCTGGCGTCCGCTACTCCTATGCGACGCAGAGCTACACGCGTGACAGTGGAGGCGTACTCGCCTTTGGCAACGTGTTTCCGTTTACGTCCAGTAACGACACCTATGCCACGACTCCAAAATTCTCTCTCGCCTACGACCTCGACAAGGAATCACTGCTGTATGCGACCGTGGCCAAGGGCTTTCGTCTCGGCGGACCGACCGGGCCGGTATCCGGGATCACCTGCAAGAGCGATCTGGCCGCGGTTGGCATCAGCAACCCGCCAACCAACTACGCGCCCGACAAGCTTTGGAGCTATGAGGCTGGCCTGAAGAAGCTGTTTCTGCAGGACAAGGTGAGCTTTAATGCCGGCGTCTTCTATATTGACTGGCAGAATATTCAGCAGACGATCAATCTGCCGACCTGCGGTGCCTCCATCACGCAGAACTTTGGTGCCGCCAAAAGCTACGGCACTGAACTCGAGCTGCGCGCGAGAGTGACGCAGGCGCTGACATTGAGCGCGCTGGGCGGCATCACGCGTGCCGTCATCACTCAGAGCCCGAATGACCTGGCGGCGGCTCCTGGCCAGGAGCTTCTCAATGTGCCGAAGTGGACCGGCACATTTGGCGCCGATTACACCTTTCCGGTGACAACTAACGTGTCCGGATTCGCGCATGGCGACTTCGACGTCGTCGGGTCCTCTCGTGGTGCTTTCAGCGACAGTGATCCGGCTGCCAACCAGCCTCGCTACGGTGTGCTCAATGGTCGCATCGGCATCACCGTTCGCAGATGGCTGTTTACGCTCTACGGACAGAACCTGACCAACAACAAGACGATCATTCAGCGCCCATCGATCAACTTCGTCGAGGAGGGCTACCTTCTGCGGCCATTAACCGTCGGCGTGCGCGCATCGCTGCATTTCTAAGGTGCCGCGAGATCCAGGCTTGGTGAAGATGGAGACGTTGTCGGTGGAGGCCGCGCAAGCGGTGGCGCTTGCACCGGGACTGCACTGGAGGCGGACTTTCTACCTGGGTGACGCTTAACCTGGCGCGCCTGATCGACCACGTAACACTGGTGAGGGCGGTGCCGCTCGGCAAAACCAATGAGCCAGCGGGCGATCTTCGCGCCTTGGCTGGGCGGCTCACGAGCCAGCTGTATGACCTCGGCGTAGCGGCAAGCACGCGTGCCGTGCCGAGCGAGCGCCGAACAGGTCGCCAAGGCGGTGCTGGCGCGTATCCGGACGCTCGATGTCCGGCTCGGCTCGAGTGTGCAGCACAAGCGAGCAGGCTGGCGCGATGCCAAGCGGCGGCGTCAATGACGAGTCGTCCGATACGCACCTGCACGAGGTCGCAGCCCCGTAGCTTGCTATCGATGTGAAGTCGGAACAGCGCCAAATCGCGGATGCATCCTTCGCAGTGAAGGTTAAGGCGAATGGACAGGACCTGCTTGGCTTGCGCGGCGACGCGGCCCGGCTTGAAGGCGGGGCGCCTGGCCTCCGCCGCAGCAGTCGGAGGTTCTATCGTCGAGGCGGCACATGGATGGAACGTCGCCCAACGAAAGCGGCGAGCGCAGTCCCGACCGACTGGGCTGGGGCCGCAAGCCGATCAACACCAGCTTCCAAGACAGTGGCGAACCCGGCCATGTTTTGCAGCGTCACAGACCCACCTGCGGCGCCTCGCCATCGCCATCGCCATCGCCATCGCCATCACCATCACCATCGCCATCGCCATCGCTATCGCTATCGCTATCGCTATCGCTATCGCTATCGCTATCAAGGATGGTTGGTACGACTCCGCGGCGGCGCAACGGCGCGCCGTTCAAGGGCTGAGTGTTGCCCGGCGCGCTTGGCCGCATGCAGCACAAGCTGCGCAGCGTCACTGACGGCGATCGGCAGATGGGCACAATCCTCAATGCCGTGCCGCTGAATGGGCTCGCGGCGGTGGAGGCCGCTTGCAATGAAAGCTTTGGCGGCCGGGCTGTGCAGCAGCGACGCGGTGCTCAACCCGCTCTCGCGCCAGCAGCTGCCCGCACCGACACTGAGCATTCTCACCCCGGACGCCCTGCGGATCCGCCACGCGCCGGTGGCGGACTGCGCGCACTACGACACCCCGAGAAGCAAAGATCATGGAGCGACATCAGGGTCTTGAGTTGGACCTCATCGTGCTCGATGAGCTTGGCTATCTGCCATTTGCCCAGAGCGGCGGACAGATGCTGTTCCACCTGATCAGCCGCCTCTACAAGCAGACGTCGTTCCTGGTCACCACCAAGCTGCTGTTTGCCGAATGGCCGAGCGTGCTCAACGACGCCAAGATAACGACGGCGCTCCTCGAGCGCCTCACGCATCACTACGACATCATCGAGACCGGCAACGCTAGCTGGCGCTACCGCAACTAGCAGCCATCCAAACGAACCCTCAGGCGCACGCCAGAAGGGTCAATTTTTGGACGCAGATGGAGGTCAATTTAGATGTTGTTTGACACGTTAGGAAAAGGAACTGGAGCGGTGAAGATTAAGGGCGGTATGGCGTTAGGGAAGATAATTGCGCTCTTGAAAACTTACGGCATCCCTGTGATGGGTCATGTGGGCCTAACGCCACGATCGGTTCACACGCTTGGCGGCTATAAGGTTCAAGGCCGCACGAACGAGAACTTTTCTCAGATCTTGAAAGACGCGCAAGCTCTCGACAGAGCGGGCGCATGCGCCATTGTCGTTGAGGCTGATGTCGAAGCGCTTGGTCGCTCCATCACCGAGACCCTAGTTTGCCCGACTATAGGCACTGGCGCGTCGCCAGCTTGCGACGGTCAGGTGCTTGTTGTGGATGACCTGTTGGGCATGACGAAGACGGTGCGCCAGGGGTATGAACTCTTCGACGCGATTGCCGACTGTCCAACTGGAAATGCGAGATCGTTCTTCACCAAGCAATTTCAAGCTAGACCGATCACGTTATGTGCATGGGTCACATAGCTGAAATCGAGCGTCCACAGCCCAAGCCATGCTGGCGCGTAATTGGATGCTATCTTTTCAGCTTCCGGCGCGAATGTCAGCCGCCCTGAGCCTGCTACGTGAGAGGATTCGATCTGTTCCTCATGTCGCTGTTTCAAGTAGCCGAGAGATGATGCTGCACTAGGAGCACAGTCGTGATCTCTAGAACGTCGCCCGGCTGACCTGAAATTCGAGCCAGCATGGTTGCACCCTCGACGACCGCTAAGGCGGTCCTGGCCATGGCTCGAGCATCTGAACTTCCAGCTCTCGAGAACCCCATGCTTAACCGCTCTATCCATCCATTGACTGCTTGCGTCAGCGAGCCCTCGATCAGGCTAGATCCTGGTACAGCCTCTGCGGCAAGAACTGCGATGAGAGACCCGCGCATACGGTCTGGTCGGGCAAGGCCTAGGACGGCGTAGCGTGCGATCTCCAAGGTCATCTCATCGCCATGAAGGTGTGACCGGTTTAATCGATCCAGAAAGGCATTTACCTCGGCAGTCAGCCACTTCACCGCCTCAACGGCGAGCTGCTCCTTTCCGCCCGGATAGTGATGATAGAAGCAACCTTTCGGCGCACCGGCTTCAGCCAGGATCGCGGCGACCCCAGTCCCATGATAGCCGTTCGCCTGGAACTGACCTACGCCCGCACGCAGGATGCGCTCGCGGGTGTCGACATGCGGCGACAAGTAAGCTGCTGTCGATGCCATGGGTCTAGCTAGACGCGGACCGCAGCCACGTAGAGGGCATCAGACGAGCAGGCTGCCTTCGCGTCCTCCCATCTCGCTGATAATTTCGTATCCAATCGATTCTCCGGACGCGATAGGAAGCAGATCTTGGACATAGGCGACGGCCAGATCGTAGCGACCCAAGACGAGAGGACGAATGAGGGGCCTCACCCTCTCCACAAATCCTCGGATCAAACGTCTCACGCCATTCCATCAAGCCAGGCTTTACAAAGACCGCAGGGCGTATGGTCAGCGCTCTGTCCGAACGACGGAGGCAAGCGCGGTGGCAACTAAGTGGCTCTCGTCGCCAGCCTCGGCGTAGACGTCGGCGCGCACGGTGAGCTGGCGGCGACCGGTCCGCAGCACCTGGCCTTTCGCGCGGAGCCGCTCTCCCTTCGCCGGCGCGACAAGATGGACCGTGTAGCTGGAGGTGACGACATCGCCCGCCACGCTGGCAGCCGCCCAGGCGCAGGCATTGTCGGCTGCAGCACCGACAACACCCCCGTGTGCAAAACCGTGATGCTGCGTGAGCTGAGGATTGAGCGGAATAATCAATTCGGACTCGCCCGACCAGCACCGCAGCGGCTCCATGCCAAGCAGGGTCGAGAACCCAGAAGTCGCCACCGACCGCTTGAGCCGCGCGAGCATCTGCTCAGGATTTTTGACGGCTCCGTCCTCCATTGCGCACTCTCCAGATGAGTATACAGCCTAGACCGATCGGTCCAGAAGAAGCAAATGGTCGGTAGACTGACACTTCGTGCGCCAGTCGATCCCGGCAGCGCCACGGTCATATTGTTGTGCCGGAGCTATCAACACAGAGAGAAGCGAGAAGCGTATGCTCACAAGCGGAACTGTGACCGATACGTACTCTGCGCCCGCGTGGGCAGTCAGCACTGGACTTCGAACGGGTTTACCCCAGTGCGATGCCGCGATGACTAGCTTAAGCATCTCTCAAGCTGACACCCACGCCCTCGATTACTGAGGATTACAACGTCAAAAGGAAGGACGCTCCCTCACCCGGCGTAGACGTCTCAAGAAACAGCGTTCTACCGTGCATCGATGAAACTGGTCGTGCCACGCCCGGGCCGATGCCCGTGCCACCGGGTTTTCTCTGCGGCTTGAGAAGTGAGAGGACGTCAGACAGCGGGTCCATGGCTTCCAGGACGACGGCGAAGAAGCAGGGGTTGATCGTGGACAGGGCGTGCGCGGCTCGCCATCTATCTAGCAGCTTGCGGTCTACTGAAAGGCTTCTCCACGATCGTCGTCACCACGCCATCCGGAAACACCGATCGTCATGTCGCACGAAGCCTGCTCGATGCCGGCGAGGCGGTGCGCGTGGTGGCGCGCAATCCGGCTGGGCTGCCTCAGGCGATACGCCACCAGACCGAAGTCGTCGAAGGCTCGCGCGGCGACGCCGTCGTGACAGACCGGCGCCTTCCGGGGCCGATGCGGTGTTCTGGCTATGCCCGCCCAGCGCGCCCGCCACACCCGACGCCCAGACAATCGACTTCACCCGCCCCGCCGCCAAGGCAATCCGGCGGCATCGGGTCCCACGCATCGTCGCGGCGACCACACTCGGGCGTGGTACGGCATGGCGGGGCAGAGCCGGCATGGCGACCGCATCAATCCGCATGATCGACCTGCTGCGTGAGACGGGCGAGGCGGTGCGCGGCCTGGCGCCGCCCGCCTTTATGGACAACGCGCTCCAGCAGGTCACGACGATCCTGGACGGGCTGCTGTCCGGCGCGATCGGTCCGGACATCAAGCTGCCGCACACCGCCACACGCGATACGGCCGCGGCCGCGGCCGCGGCACGGCTTCTGCAGGATGCGAGTTGGAAAGGACAGGAGGACGTGCCGGTGCTCGGGCCCGAGGAGCTGTCGTACGGCGACCTTGCGGCCATTGTTTAGGACGTCATGGGGCGCGAAGTGCGCTACCGACAGGTCCGTTCAACGACCTGGCGGCGCAGCTGCGGGAGAGCGGACCTGAAGCCCCTCCTACGCCGCTGACGCCCTGACGGGTCGACGCTCACTCTGGGTGTGGGACGATGACGGTCAGCGCCAGCCGACAACGCGCTCAGCTATTGTTTCGGCGAATGCCGACACATGCCGGCGCCTTACCTCTCCCTGCCGCCAAACATTGACTGGAAGTTACATACAACCAGTTCCGCCGGGCCTCTGTCTCGTGCACGTAGATGCGCGGCTCACGCAATCCCAGGATCACGCCCGGCAGGCAGAACGAGAGCTGATAGCGGTTCGGGCAGAACGCGGCGGCGCACTCCGTTCATAATGCGAAGCTGCTGATAGAGAGACAGCCGCGTGTCGCACTCGCGCGCGAGCTTGATGGTGTGGATTTTGCAATGACCATACGCGACATGATCGACTTACAAACCATACGTAACCAAGTTTCCCCAACACCAAGCAATGTTTATCTCACACTTACTCGACCTCACCCCTTGAAAGGGCAATTATGACGGCAGCCACGCTCGACGAGGACTATGCGGCAGACCCAGTGCCGGATGCTAAACGCATCGCTTGGCCGCTCGTCTTCTTCGCCGAGATGGGCGTCGCCACGGCGCTGTTTTTCATGCAGATTACCTCGATCCTCGCACTGACCTACGGCAGCCTCGTCGCCATCCTGGCCATTGTCTACGCCAGCGTTGCCTCGGCTTTGGTGGGGCTATGCATCTGCAAGGTTTCGATCAGCACCGGCTACGGCATGAACTTGCTAGCCCGGCGCGCGCTCGGCGCTCGCGGAGCGATGTTGTTTAGTCTGATTTTTGGTGTCAACTCACTCGTCTACTTTGCGGCTGAAGCCACCATCATGGGCGCCTCGCTTAAAAGCGTGCTACCCGGCGTCTCGCTCGCCATCGTGCTGCCAGCTATCGCGCTCGCCATGGTGCCGCTGGTCTGGTTCGGCATGCGCGTCCTGGCCAGGCTGCAGCTGGTGACGTTTGCGCTTTATGCCGTGTTGCTCGCCGCCGCACTCGTCGTGAGCTTCGGCGCGCCCGCCGGCAATCTTGCCTGGCTGCACTATAAGCCCGCCCACGCTCCGCCGCTCGCCGCCGCCCTGATTGGCGCCATCGGCACGATGAACAGCGTCGTCTTCACCAGCGCCCTGGTGACCGCCGACTACGCCCGCTTCGTGCGGCGCTCGGACATGCGCGTCGCCAACCTCTGGGTCGGCATTGGCTTTCAGGCATTCTGCTACGGCTTTTCGGGCGTGCTCGGCCTGTGGTTCTCCACCCGCTATCACGATACCAACCCGGGCGCCTACTTCGTGACGATGATCGCTGGCTGGGGCACGATCTTCGCCATCGCGACCCAGCTTCGCATCAACCTGTCGAACCTCTATTCCGGCTCGATCGCGTTTCTCAACCTGCTGCGCCAAGTCGCCAACATCGTGGTCAGCCGCCACCTCATGGTGCTGCTGTTCGGCCTCGCCGCCGCCGCCGCCCTGCTGTTCAACCTGCTCTCGAACCTCACCGTCGCGCTCGGCATCATCGGCATGTTCGTGACCTGCTTCACCTGCCTGGTGCTGGTCGATTGCTACGTTCTGCACCCGGACTGGTCCACCGACGGCGCGAATGCCGCAAGCCCGGACGGCTGGTGCTGGCCGGCGGTGATCTCGTTGGTGGCGGCGACGGGCCTGGGCTGCCTACTTCAAACCGGCCTGTTCGGCGCCGCATGGTCAGCGATGGCCAGCCTCGTGGCGGCCCTTGTTCAATCGACGATCTACATCGGAATCAGCAAGCGCTTCTTTTTTGAAAAAAAGAACCAAAAAACTTTCGCCCGATAAGAACCGCGACAGCGCTGACAGAAGTTTTTTGCTTCTTTTTTCTCCAAAAAAGAAGCGCTTACCGTCGCCTCAATGCCGCGGTGCCTGTCTCGTCGACCCCCTGCGCCGCACCATCCTCCCCGATGAGGAGCGCCACACCATAGACGTCACGCGCCCGCTCCGCGGTCTCCCAGCCTTCGAGCACGTCCTCGAACACCAGTTGCGGCTCGCGCAGCATCGGGTCGCCATAGCCGCCGCCGCCGCTATCCCGGCCCACGATAACCTGTCCTGGCTGCAACACCCAGGTCGAGGCGCCATCAAGCTCGACGATGCCGCCATCGGGAAGGCGCACATGGTTGCGTCCCGGCTGTGAGGGCTGGCCGCCCTGCACCCCACGCGGTCCGTGCTCGCGACCGTTGCAGACGTTGATGATCGTCATCGGATCGGCCCTGGCGGTGAACGCGACTTCGGTCGCGAGCCCGCCGCGGCGTCGCCCCGCCCCGCCGGAGCCGGGCAGCAACTTCAGCGAGTGGATCAGGATCGGAATGCGCTGCTCGTCCACCTCGATGCTGTCGCGATACATCAGCCCGGCGGCGCCGCACGAGTAGTAATAATTCATACCGTCATGCGTCGGCGTCGCCGGGCCGCCACCGCCCATCAGGAACATCTGGTTGACGTAGGCACGGTCCTCGTCGTTGCGCGTATCATGGCCGGAGATGACGCTGGAGCCGATGGAATTGCACATGTTGCCCTCGGAAAGGCCAAAGCCGTCGCCGAACTCGGCGAACGCCGATTGCGTGGCGTTGGAGATCACGTCGGCAAGCAGCGTGGTGCTGACCGAGCAACTATGCGGATGGCGCGGAATGCCGACGACGCAGTTCTCGCGCAGATGCACGCGGATGCGCCTGAAGCTGCCGGCGTTGGGAGGGATGTCCTTGTCCAGGCAGGAGAACACCGCCGTCACCGCGGCCGCCGTCGCGGTCGCCTCTGACTGGTTGATGCCGGCGTCCACGCAATCCGGATTGTCGGTGAGGTCGACCTCGACCATCGCCGCCTCCGGATCGACCTGCAGCACGACGCGGACCGGGACCGGGCGAGCAAGGATGGCGCCAAGCGCGTCGAGCTGGCCGCCGGCCTCGAAGCGGGCGCGCTTGAGGCCACGGATCGCTGCAATGGCGCGCTGCTCCGAGTAGTCGAGCCAGGCGGTGACGAAGGCGCGGGTGACGGGCAGGCCGAACTTGCGCACGAAGCCCTGCAGCGCCCGCTCGCCGGTGCGCGCCGCGCCGATCGCCGCCACGTAGTCGCCGTACCATTGCTCGGGGATGCGGATGCGGGCGCGGCAGATGGCGATGATGTCGTCGTTGTCGGCGTAGTCCTGCTGCACGCGCACGAACGGGAACAGCAGCGCGCCCTCCTCGTAGATGTCGCGCGCCGCGGCGTTGTAGGTGGTCGGCACGGAGTTGCCGCAATCCGCCTGGTGCGCCTTCACCGCGGTCGTGAACACGTGCTCGCCGTCGACGAACACGGGGACGAGGATGGTGTGGTCGGCGGCATGGGTGTTGCCGGTGTAGGGGTCGTTGTGCAGGAAGGCGTCGCCCTGGCGGAAATCCGGGTGCCGCTTCGCCATTTCGCGGCCCTGGATAGTGCAGCCGAAGATGTGGAACGGCAGGCCCTCGGCCGAGGCGAACAGCTCGTGCCGGCTGTCCAGCACCGAGCAGGAGAAGTCGCGCGCCATGCCGATGACGCTGGAGCAGGCGGTCAGCACGACGGTGTTGGTCATCTCCCGCACGATCGCCTCGATGCGGTTGGCCATGATGGCGAGCAGCACCGGGTCAAAGCGGTTCTCCGCGATCTCCTGCATGGTCAGGCCTCCAGGTGGAAGATGTAGCTGCCGCTCTCGGACAGCGTTCCGGACAGGCCGGGCGGGATGACCAGGGTCGTGGTCGGTTCCTCGATGATGGCGGGGCCGGCGATCTCGGTGTGCGGCGCGATGGCCGGCCCGTCCAGCACCGCCGTGTCCAGCAGGCCGGCGCCGGCGAAATAGGCCTGGGTGCGGCGCCCGCCCGGTGTGGCGCTTGCGCGGTGCGTCCAGCCCAGCGAGGGGCGCGGCAGGTGCGCGATCAGCCGCAGCCGCCAGTTCACCGTCTCCACCGGCGTTTCCGGCCGCGCAACGGAATACAGGCGCGCATGGCTTTCGTCGAACCGCGCCTTGAGGCGGTCGGGGTCGAGCACGCCGTCGCCCCAGCCCGGCGGCAGCGCGATCTCGAGCTCCCATTGCTGGCCGCGATAGCGCGCCTCGACGAAGAGCTGGCGCGAGAAGCGGGCGACGCCGAGGCCGCGCAGCCTGGCCTCGAACGCGTCGCCCTGCGCGCCCAGGCGGTCCAGCGTCGCGCGCAACGGCTCGGCCTCGAAGCGGTCGGTGGCGACGGCCTGCGAGGCGGAGAAATCCAGTGCGGCGTCGGAATGCTGCGCCCCGGAGGCGCTGATCGCGCCGGCCGCCTTGGGCACGATGACGGTGCGGCAGCCGAGGCTCTGGGCGATCTGCAGGATGTTGAGCCCGGCCGCCCCGCCGCCGGCGACGAGCACGCTGTCGGCCGGGTTCACGCCGTCATTGACGGTGATGTCCTCGATCGCCTTGATCATCGTCTCGCTGGCGAGCGTCAGGATCGCCGCCGCGGTCTCCTCGACCGACCGCGCGAGCCGCCCCGCCAACGTCCCGACCGCGGCCGCCGCCGCCGCCGCGTCGAGCGCCATCCGCCCGCCGAGGAAGCGCTCGGGGTTGATGTAGCGCAGCACGACCGCGGCGTCGGTCACCGTCGGCTCGCCGCCACCGCGGCCGTAGCAGGCCGGGCCGGGCACCGAGCCCGCGCTCCTCGGCCCGACGCGCAGCAGCCCGCCCGGATCGAGCCAGGCGATCGAGCCGCCGCCGGCACCGACGCTGCGGACGTCGACGGTGGCGATGCCGAGCAGGGTCGAGGTGTATTTCGGCCCGAGCCAGGTGTCGCGGGTGAACTTGATCTGGCCGTCGCGGATCAGGCTGACGTCGAAGGTGGTGCCGCCGGTGTCGACGATGATGACGTCCTGGCTCAGCCCCTCGGCGCGGGTGTAGGCGATGCCGGCCAGCGGGGCCATCGCGGGCCCGGACTTGGCCATGTAGATCGGCCGCGAGGAGACATCGTCGACGCTCATCACGCCGCCCGAGGAGGCGCTGATCAGCAGCTCGCCGGCGAACCCGGCGGCGAGCAGATCCGCCCGCAGCGCCGCGAGGTGGCTCTGCATCAGCGGCTTGAGCGAGGCGTCGATGGCGGTCGCCGAGGTGCGCGGATACTCGCGCACGACCGGGCTGAGCTGATGGCTGAGGGTCAGCGCCGCGCCCGGCAGAACGGCGGCGATGCGCGCGCCGGCGGCAAGCTCGTGCGCCGGGTTGCGCATCGACCACAGGAACGACACCGCCACCGCCTCGACGCCGTGCCGAACCAGGGCGGCGACCGTCCCCTCAAGCTGGACCGGCTCGATCGCGTGCAGCACCTCGCCCTCGGCGCTGACCCGCTCGGCGACCTCGAAGGTCAGATGCTTGGGCACGTAGGGCGGCGCGAAGTCCCAGCCGATTTCGAGCGGGCCCATCTTGCCGCCGTAACGATAGACCAGCACGTCGGCAAACCCCCGCGTTACCAGCAGCGCCGTCTTCGCCGTCTTGCGCTCGACGATCGCGTTGGTCGCCCGGGTGGTGCCGTAGACCAGCACGCTCGTCTCCGCGAGCAGCCGGGCGAGCGGCACGCCGAGCTGGTCGGCGGCGTTCTCGATCGCCGCCGAGAGCCCGCCGAAGCTGCGCTCGGGCGTCGTCAGCGCCTTGCCGATCGTCATCTCGCCGGCCTCGGACGTCACGACCACGTCGGTAAAGGTGCCGCCCGTGTCTACGGAGATGCGATACATCAGGATCTCTCGCTGTCGGCCATGAAGGTGAGGTTGATGCGGCGTGCGTCGTAGCCGGCCGGGAACGCGACGCCGGCGGTGCGATGCAAATAGGCGGAGGGAAACAGCACGGCGCGGTTGCCGCGGTAGGCGATTTCGATGAGCGACGACCCCTCTCGCGCCAGCAGCGCGGCGTTGCGCTCGGGTGCGGCGTTGTAGTCGCCGAACGTCCAGTGCGGTGGCACCTTGAAGCTGCTGATCGCCAGGCCGCCGCTGGCGGGATCGAGGTTGTGCTCGCTCGCGGTCGGCCAGAAATTGAGGTTCCAGTCGGCCTGGTCGGCGTGCAGGTCGATCCCCTCGGCACGCGGCGCGTATTTGAACGCCCAGAGCTGCACCCAGCGGCACCGCCCCACCATCGGCCGCACCAGCTCGGCCATCGCCCGCGACAGCCGCCGCGTCAGCGCGTTGGCGAGCCCGTCATGCAGGTGCGCGCCGAGATAGCCGCGCTCGGGCCGGGCGTCCGACCAGATCGTGGCGCCGACCAGGAAGCGCCGCAGCGCCGCCAGCGCCGCGGCGCTCAGCACGTCGTCAAAGACGTAGGCGGCATCACCGGACTCGCCGAGCGCCACCGCCTGCATCGTCACCGCCGGGTTGAGCACGCTGCCCTCAGGCTCGGAGACGTCGTAGCACGGGCAGCCCACCAGCCAGTAGCGCAGCGGCTCGTAGAGCGCCGGCGGCAGCGGCCCGGCGCCATGTGGGCCATAGGCGTTGCTGAGGAAGCGCACCGCCCGCCGCATCATCGTGCTGACGACCTGATCGTACGCCATCAGCCCGGCCGCGTGCAGATGATCGAGCTGCTCGGCCAGGTGGCTCACGGCATAGGTGCTCAGCTCCGGCGAGACCGGCCGCTGTGGCGCCAGCAGCCGGCGCAGCCGAAACGCCTGCTCGAAGCCGGCCAGCGCGGCGTCCCACTGGCCGAGGCGCTTCAGGCAGGTCGCATGGTTGGTCAGCACCGCCGGCTCGCGCAGCCCGCCCGCGATCAGCCGGCCATAGACCGCCGCCGCCCTCTCGAACCGCCCGGCCTCGATCGCCTGCTGCGCCTCGGCAAGCGCGGCGCCAAGCGTCCCGCCCGGCCGCAGCGCCGTCACGGCCGACCCTTGGCGCCGGCCTCGAGCGACAGCAGCAGCTTGCGCAGCAGGATGCCCAGCACCGCGACCTCCTCCTCGCTCAGCGCCTGCAGCAGCTCGTGCTCGAGCCGGTTCTCCTCGATCAGCGAGGCGTCGAGCCGCGCCCGCCCGCCTTTCGTCAGGCTGACGACGACGCCGCGCCGGTCCTGCTCGCCCGGTCGGCGCGCCACCAGCTCCGCGCCCTCCATCTTGTTCAGCAGGTTGGCGATGCCGCCCGAGCTGAGCAGGTTGTGCTGGGCGATCTGGTTCGGACTCGACTGATAGGGCGGCCCGGCGAGGAAGATCGCCGCCAGCGTCTGATACTCGTTGAACGTCAGGTCGTGCCGTTTCAGCACCTGCCCCGCCGCCGAGACGAACAGCTCGCTGATCACCGTCAGCCTGCCCCACACCGCCCAGGGCGAGATGTCGAGGTCCGGCCGCACTGCGGCCCAGCTCTCGGTCAGGAGGTCGAGCCTGTCCTTGGCGCGCAAACCGGATCCCTCCTGACCTGTCGTAGCGCGGCCCGGCCTGCGGTCGCGTGCAGCCCGTCTCATGCCGCAACCGGCGGCGACAAACAAGCCTTATTTACTTTAGATAAAGCTTGACCATTCCAGTTCGCCTTGACAATGATTGCTTGTATTCGCTTCCAAAACACGCACTTCGAGCGCTGGGAAAAGTTAGATGCCTAAAACAGCGTCACATATACGAGAACTGCTAATTTATACGGCAGTGTTGATGGCGGCAAGCATCTTTATCGACGACGTTACCAGTGCGAAGGCGGCCACACCCAGCCAAGTTATACCTTGTACTAAAGGTAAACTGCCGCGCGGCTGCGTTCCGGGCATTGCGACCAGGCCAAAGCCGCAAACCGCCACCCCCACGAGCATCGAGACGGTGGTCGTGCGCACCAAGGTCAAGACGCGCGACGCTCCGGAAGCCGCGACCGACTTCTCCGCGGGCGCCATCACCCAGCGCAACATCACCCGCCCGCTCGACTTCATTGCCCAGACCCCGAACATGACGGCGGTCGAAGCGAACAACCCCGGCGACTTGCGCATCACCATCCGCGGCGACGCGCAGGCGCTGAACACCGACCCGCCGGTCGCCGTGGTGCTGGACGGTGTCGAGCTCACCGGCGCGACCGGGCTCAACAACGACCTGTTCGACCTGCAGAACATCTCGGTCGTCAAAGGCCCGCAGAGCTTCCTCTACGGCCGCAACGCCATCGCCGGCGCGATCAACATCACCACCGCCCCGCCGACGGAGGAGCTGCACGGCGCCGCCCAAATCGGCTTCGGCAACGGCGGCACCGAGCGCACCTCCTACGCCCTGAGCGGCGCCCTCATCCCCGGCACCCTGCTGTTCAGCGGCGCCTTCAGCTACCGCAACACGGACGGTTTCTATACCGACACGACCACCGGCAAGAATGTCGATCCGTTCCAGACCGTGCTCGGCCACGGCAAGCTCGACTGGCGGGTCTCGCCCGACCTCACCATCGACGTCGCCGCGCTCGTCTCGCATGTCAGCGCCGGGGCCACGCAGTACACCAGCCAGTCCGTCCTGCCCGGCTTCCAGACCGCCGGCGGTCGCTCCTCGCTGGTGGACGCGAACTTCGCCGAGCCGCTCTTCGTCTCGCCGGTGGAAGACTACAGCCACGTGCTCGACCAGCTCTACAGCGCCACCGTCGATTACCGCCAGCCCTGGGGCGACCTGCACAGCGTCTCCGCCTACGAGTACGAGGACACCATTTTCGCCAGCGCCAACTACCCCTATCCCGCCGATTCGCTGGCAACCCAGTACAACGAGCGCAACAACACCTCCTGGAGCGAGGATTTCCGCTTCACCTCGCCCGAGACCAACCGCCTGCAATACATCGCCGGCGTCGACGGCGCGGTGATCCGCCAGAACCCGTTCCTGCTCGCCGCCACCTCCGACACCTCGACCGGCACCGTGCTGGCGGCGCCGATCCCGATCGACAACCCGCAGAACCCGACCGCCTCGTTCTCCCGCGACGAGCTCTACGCCAAGGCCGCCGGCATCTACCTCAACGTCAGCTACCGCCTGCTGCCCAAGCTGATCGTGACCGTCGCCGGCCGCTACGACTACGAAACGAAAAGTGACACCGACGTCGCCCCGGACGCATTCTCGGCCACCTCCGGCGAGCGCCGCGACGCCTCGTACTACTCGTTCCAGCCCAAGCTCAACCTCGCCTACCATTTCACCCCGGACGTCATGGGCTACGCGATGTATTCGCAAGGCTACAAGGCCGGCGGCTTCAACCCCGCGCAGACCGCGATCGCCACCGCTGGCGTGGCGCCGAACTCCTACCCGGAGGAAAAAGCCTACGACGTCGAGGGCGGCGTGAAGAGCCAGATGTTCGACCGCCGGGTCACGCTGGACGCCACCGCCTTCTACACCGTCAAGGACAACTCTCAGGTCTTCCAGTTCATACCCTCCGGCGCGCTGAACGCCGTGACCGTCCTCAACCGCACCGATTCCGAAGGCTTTGAGCTACAGGGCGGCTGGCGCATCAACCGCGCCCTCAGCCTGCAGGCGGCACTTGGCTATACGCATTCCACCATCGGCTCGGACCACGAAGACCCAACCTTTGTCGGCAATCGCGCACCCTACATCCCAGACGTCAGTGCCAACGTCGGCGCGACCTATACGACCCCGCTTGGCGACGGCGTCGACATGGTCAGCAACGTGACCTACGAGCACTGGGGCGACGAGTATTTCAGCCCCGCCAACACGCCCTGGACCGAGCGCCACGGCCTCGACTTCCTCAACGCCAGGATCGCCTTTGACTACACTCGCGCTGGCCTAGAGCTCGCGCTTTCAGCCAAAAATCTGACCAATGTCCGTTACAACTCCGACGTGATCGTCATCCTCAACGACGCGTCCGACAAGACCCAGGCAACTTATCTTGCACCGCCGCGGACATTCGGCGGCGACCTGACTTACCGCTTCTGAGTCGGTCGGTCACGTGGACGCGACCTTACGAAAGCGAGGAGCTTGGTTGCACGCTTCGGTCATCAAGCTTGAGATAACGCCCGATCTACGCAGCTTGAGACTGCGGGATCGCCTGACGGCATGATCCGCAAACCTTTGTCTATGACTGGCCTGAGCGATTTGAGCAGCGCGGATGCACCTTTGGAATGGGCGATTTCTAAGCAGCGCCGTTGTCATCAATCATTGATCAAGATTATGCGCTTAGTCGTTCGCCAGTCGGGAGGAGGTGGCGCCGGTGCGGTCGCAAGCGCGACAATCAGATGCCTTATCTTCTTGCGGTGTCTTGCGGATCAAACGCCTCACGGCCGATGCTTGTTAGTCGCTGATGGCGCTGCAATACGATACCTGATCGACGTCAAGGCGGCCGGATGCAGCCAGAACGGTGCGGCGCTCCACATTCACCCACGCGTCGCCCTCCAGCGATTCGAGGCCCACCAGCCACGCCTCGACGGGCGATTGCCGAGCGTGTAGCCAAGCCAATCATAGCGGGGCGCCGTGAGCACCTCAGGCCTGGACGATGACTACGCAACGTGGTCTCGTTTACCGCGCACTCCCATAGCTCGGGCGGGTTGGCAAACAAACGTCAGGTGAACTGCCCGGCCACCCTTGCTGACCAGCGCCTCGCCTAGCGTGTGGCCATAGCCCGGACCGGCCACGCGCAGGCAACTGATCGCTGGCTAAAGTGCGATGTCCCCGCTACCTGCGTGCTGCCAGTCGCGCCCCTACGGGTCGGCCCCGGCCGGTTCTTTGAGCCGGCAGGCATCCCTTGTCGCCATTATCCTCCGTCTTGATTTGGGGACGAGCCAGGACAACAATCCTTATCGGCAAGCGCGAGGTTGAACGTGCAGCGCACCAGTATCGCAAGCTACTTCCAGCTTGGCGTCTGAGATCCGGGCGTTTGCAGCTGCAGCGGCTCGACCACGCGCTGCGTGGCACGCGGCTTTGCTCCTTGTCATGCTGCCGGCCGTGCTGGCGGCACTCTACGCCTGGGCCGTCTTCGCCACGAGCTTCTACTCTCCAGGCCTGATCGGCCCGAACTACGACGCGCCTGGCACGGACTACATGGCGATCATCAGCGGCGTGCAGACGGCGCTACGAGGCGAGTTCCGCCTGCTGATGGATCCAGACCGTTTTACCGCCTTGCTGAACGCGACATATCGGGATCGCCTGTCTTACCCCCTGACTTTTCGGCCCTGGCTTTACCCGCCTGGCCTCATCGTCTTGCTGGCACCGCTCGCGGCACTGCCGTTCTTTGCCTCGTATCTCGTCTTTGAGCTGGCCACTGCGGCAGCTGCCGCCACGGCTTTCTTCCGCCGCAACGATGCCCGGGTAACGAGCATCGTCATCATCGCCGTGCTGGTTTCGCCTGCTGCGGCGAGCAACATGCTCTGGGGACAGACGGGTTTTCTCACTCTCGCGCTTCTGATCGGCGGGGTTCGTTGGCTGAACAATCGCTCACTGCTGGCCGGCGCGGTGCTGGGCCTGCTGTCGGTGAAGCCACAACATGCGGTGCTGCTGCCGCTCGTCTTTGTCGGATCCCGTGACTGGCGAGCAGCCCTTGCGGCTGTTGCCAGCGCCTCCCTGCTCGCTGCCATGACAGCCTCGCTATTCGGGATCGGGATCTGGCGCGCCTGGATCAGTCAGACGTGGACGAACATGTCGGGCGCTGCCCCGCGCTGGTTCAGCGAAGGCCAGGTCTGGGATAACAGCGTGCATACCTGCGCGATGCTGCTCGGTGCCACCCCCAGGCTTGCGACCGGCCTGTCGGTGCTCGCGTTCGCGGTCGCGGGTTACGCCACCTACGCGGTCTTCCGGCTCAATCGGGCGCCTTGGCCGCGGTTGGCGGTGCTCTCGGCCGCAACCATGCTAGCTGCACCGCATGTCGGCCCGTACGACATGCTGCTTCCGGTGCTGGCCGCTGGCCTGTTACTCGCACAACGGCGTAACAGCACGTCCTTGATGCCATGGATCCTGGGGCTGCTGATCTGGTTGCTGCCGCTGCTTGGCCAGCCTGTGCTTTTCTGGCCCGCTCGGTTCGAGCCGCTCGTGTCGCTGCTGCTGGTGTTATTACTGGTCCAGCAGACACCCGATGCGCTTGCTTGACCGGACCCCTGGGCGGCCCTCCAGCCCTAGTAGTCCGCGGTGAGTCCGCGCCTCGCCGGAAGAAACTCTCACAAGCGCCGGAACACCCTAAGTATTTGGAGTAGTTTGATGCCCACCGCCGGACTCGAACCGGCACGCCCGAAAGCCGCGGATTTTAAGTCCGCTGCGTCTACCATTCCGCCAGGCGGGCTGATCGGCTGTTCAAGCTTGCTTGTCGGTCGGCGATACGCGCCTGTCCAGTCAGATCAACCGGGATGCTCGCAGGTCAGCGCCCTGTTGCGGTGAGCCCGCGGGGAGACTCATCCCGCCTTACCCTTGCAAGGCCTTCAGCACATCTGCCTCGGTGAGGATCTGCGGCAGCGTGAGCGGGCTCGCCGCGCCCTTCGGGTAGACCAGGTAGAGCGGCACGCCCTGCCGCCCCTGTTCGCGCAGGAAGCGCGTAATCTCCGGGTCATCGCGCGTCCAATCGCCGCGCAGATAGGCCACGTCGTGCGCCGCGAACGCGGCGCGCACCGTGGCGAGAGAGAGCGCGACCCGCTCGTTGACGACGCATGTCAGGCACCAGTCCGCCGTCAAGTCGACGAAGACCGGTCGGCCCTCGGCGCGCAGGCTCGCCAGCCTGGCGGCCGAGAACGGCTCCTGCCCGGCCATGGTCTGTCCGGCCGGCGGCGCGGCCTGAAGCATCACCAGGCACAGCCCCAGCGCCGCGAGGCTGCCGGCCGCAACGCCGCGCCCGAGGCGTCGCGGCAGCGCGCCGGCCGCCGCACTCGCCCGCCACGTCCACGCGGCAAACGCGATCAGCAGCGCTCCCGCACCCGCGACCAGCACGGTGTCCGAACCCGCCTCGCGCGCCAGCACCCAAAGCAGCCAGAGCGAGGCCGCATACAGCGGAAAGGCGAGCGCCTGACGGAGCACGTCCATCCAGGCGCCCGGCCGCGGCAGCAATCCCGCGATCCCGGGGCGCGCCGCCAGCACCAATGTCGGCAAAGCGAGGCCAATGCCCATGCTGACGAAGATGCCGAGTGCCGCCGGCAGCGGTGCGGCAAAGGCGGCAGCCAGCGCGCTGGCCATGAACGGCGCCGTGCAAGGGGTCGCGACCAGCACCGCCAGGACGCCGGTCGCCAACGCGCCGAGCCGTCCGCCCGCCGCCGCCTGCGCCTGCCCGACATTGCCGAGGCGGCTCATCGGAACGTTCCAGCCGCCCGACAGCGCCAGCCCGACCCCGAACAGCAGCCACGCCATGCCGGCGAC
The DNA here is from genome assembly GCA_963692975.2 of Acetobacteraceae bacterium. Classification (GTDB taxonomy): domain Bacteria; phylum Pseudomonadota; class Alphaproteobacteria; order Acetobacterales; family Acetobacteraceae; genus CAXMMR01. The sequence continues at coordinate 124,837 of CAXMMR010000018.1, forward strand.
GAAGAGCGGCGAGTGGAACTGCGTGCCCCAGCCGGCAAAGCCACTCGCCGCGCGCAGCCCCAGGAGCACGGCCCCGAGCAGGGTGAAGCTCGCTACCACGCCGGCGCTGTAGAGCAGCGACTGGATCCTGACCTCGCGCCGGGCCGTCCCGGCAAGCCGCGACAACGCGACCGCCTTCATCGCCAGCACCGGAAACACGCAGGGCATCAGGTTCAGCACCAGGCCGCCGAGCAACGCGAGCCCCAGCGACGCCCATAGCCCGGTGGCGACGATGCCGTCCGACGATGCCGGCGGGACGGCGCCGGGTTTGGCCGCCAGGCTGTACCAGCTCGTGGCGCCGCCCCGATCGGTCAGCGCCAGCACGCCGCTGATGCCGTGCTCGAAGGCGCGCGGCCCGGCGGCGGCGAGGCGCAGCGCCAGACGGCCATCGCCAAGCGCGAGACGCTGCGCCGCCGCCTGGACGGCCACGCCGGCGACGTCCGGGAACAGATAGGCGCCGCTGATCGTCGCCGCGCCGAGCCCAGGGCCGCGGACGATCAGCTGGCCATCCGGCGCGATCACGGCGCCGAACGGCGACGGCCGCGGCAGCCGCCGCTCCGCCCGCGCGAACAGCGCCGCCTCGGCGGAGGGCGCGGGAGCGCCAAGCGGCAACAACACCCGCAAATCGGCGTGCTCGGGCACGCAGACATTGGCGCAGGCCAGCCAATCCGCGTGTCCGACGATGGTCGCCGTGCCGCTGTCCGGCAGCGTGACGCTGACCGGCAGCAGCACGTCGCCGGTATAGGCATAGGCCGCCAGTCCGCCCTCGAGCAGCAGTTGCGGGGCGGGAAAACTCAGCGGACCCGACTTGGCGCCGGCCGGCAGATCGAGCGCCAGGCTCGGCGGCGCTCCGGCATCGCCAGGGTTGGACCAGTAGCTGTGCCAGCCAGGCGCCAGCCGCAGCCGCAGCCCCAGCCGCAGCGGCCGGCCGGGCGCGTAGGCGTCGCTGTCGCTGACCAAGGTCGCGACCGTGCGCGGCGTTGCGGCCGGCGCGCTCTCGGCCGCGCGGGCGGCAGGCGGAACGCACAGCATCAGCAGGAGCAGCAACCGGATCATCCACTCCACCTGATCCCGCGCAGCCCCACTGTCCAGCCGCAAGGCTTGCGATGCGCGCGGCCCTGCCGCATCAGCACGCCTGCATGCCGGACGCCAACCACGACCTGCCTGTTCAGGACGCCTTGCCCGCGCTCCTCGACGCGCTGCGCGGCGGCGCCAACGCGGTGCTGGTGGCGCCGCCAGGCGCGGGCAAGACGACGCTGACGCCGCTCGCCTTGCTCGACGCGCCGTGGCTCGCCGGCCGTCGCATCGTCATGACCGAGCCTAGGCGCCTGGCCGCCCGCGCCGCGGCCACCCGGATGGCGAGCCTGCTCGGCGAGCCGGTCGGCGGCCGCGTCGGTTACCGCACCCGGCTGGAGAGCCGCGTCTCCGCCGCGACGAGGATCGAGGTGGTGACCGCCGGGCTGCTGGTGCGCCGGCTGCTGGCCGATCCGGGCCTCGCCGGCGTCGGCTGCGTGATCCTGGACGAGGTGCACGAGCGCAGCCTGGACGGCGACCTGGTGGCGGCGTTCTGCCTCGACCTGCAGCGCAGCTTCGACCACGATCTACGGCTGGTGCTGATGTCGGCAACCCCCGAGGGCGCGCGTCTGGCGCGGCTGTTCGACGCACCGGTGATCGAGAGCCTTGGCCGGATCTTCCCGGTCGAGATCCGTCATGCCAAACGCGACGTCGCCGATGCGCGGGCGCTGCCCGAGGCGATGGCAAGCGCAATCCGCGGAATCATGGCCGAGGCGGCGGGCGACGTGCTCGCCTTCCTGCCCGGCATGGCCGAGATCCGTCGCACCGAGCGGCTGCTCGAGGGCGGCCAGGCCAGCGTGCTGCCGCTGCATGGCGACATGGCGCTGGCCGAGCAGGACCGGGCGCTGACGCCCGCCGCCGGTCGGCGCATCGTCCTCGCAACCTCGATCGCCGAGACGTCGCTCACCGTGCCGGGGGTGCGGATCGTGGTCGATAGCGGTTTCCGGCGCAGCCCTCGGCTCGACAGCTCGAGCGGCCTGCCCCGCCTCACCACCGTGCGGATCAGCCGTGCCGCCGCCGAGCAGCGCGGCGGGCGGTCCGGCCGCGAGGCGCCGGGGCTGGCGCTGCGGCTGTGGACGCCGGCGCTTGGGCGCGGGCTAGCGCCGTTCGATCCGCCGGAGATCCGCCATGCCGAGCTGGCCGGCCTCGCGCTCGACTGCCTGGCCTGGGGCACGCCAGCCTCGGCGCTGCCGTTCCTGGACGCGCCGCCGGCCGGCGCGCTCGCCGCCGCGGAGGCGCTGCTGGCCGAGCTCGGCGCCATCAAGAACGGCCAGGTGAGCGAGCTCGGCCGGCGGATGGTGCGCCTCGGCGCCCACCCTCGTCTCGCCGCGATGATGCTGGCGGCGGAGAGCCCGGGCGAGGCGGCGCTGGCCGCCGACCTCGCCGCGCTGCTCGAGGAGCGCGACCCGATGCGTCTGGCCGCCGCCGACGCCTCGCTCGCCAGCCGGCTGGAGGCAATCGCCCACGGCCACCCTCAGGCTGATCGCGCCGCGCTCTCGCGCATCCGCACAGGCGCGAGCGCCTATCGCCGCCGGCTCGACACCTCGGCAGCCCCGGCCGGCGACCCGGCACGGCTGCTCGCCGCCGGCTTTCCCGACCGCATCGCCCAGCGCCGCGGCGAGCCAGGCGCCTTCCGCCTCGCCGGCGGCGGCAGCGCCAAGCTGCCGCCGGACGACCCGCTCGCGCGCGTCCCGCTGCTCGCCATCGCCTCGCTCGAGCAGAAGACCTCCGCCCGCATCGGCCTCGCCGCCCCGCTCGACCCCGAGCGGCTGCCGCTGGCCATCGCCGCCCGGGTCACCGTCTCGATCGAAGGCAATCTGGACCCGCAATCCGGCAGCGTGCTCGCCCGCCGCCGCCGCCGGCTCGGCGCGCTGGTGCTGGAGGACCGGATGGTGCCGGCCGACGCCGAGCACGCCGCCGCCGCGCTGGCCGCCCTCGCCGCGCGCGACCTCGCCCTGCTGCCCTGGAGCGACGACGCCCGCCAGCTCCAGGCCCGTGCCGCGCTGCTCCGGCAGCTCGATCCAACGGCGCCCGACCTGTCGGACGAGGCGCTCGCCGCCACCACACCTGCCTGGCTCAAGCCGCACCTGCCCGGCATGACCAAGCTCGCCGACCTCAAGGCCCTGGACCTGCGCGCGCTGCTACTCGACCGTCTCGGCTGGGCGGCGGCGCAACGGCTGGAGCACGACCTGCCGAGGCAACTCGCCCTGCCCGGCGGCCGCGCCCCCATCGACTACGCCGGCTTGGTGCCGACCGCGTCGGCCCGCGCCCAGGCCTTCTACGGCCTGCGGACGACACCCCTGCTTGCCGGCGGCCGGCTGAAGCTGCAGCTGGCCCTGCTCTCGCCGGCGGGACGGCCGATCGCGCTGACCTCGGACCTGAGCGGCTTCTGGGCGGGCGCCTGGAGCGAGGTCCGCAAGGAGATGCGCGGACGGTATCCCAAGCATGATTGGCCGGAGAAGCCGTAAGAGGAGAAGGCAAGCAGTCCTTTTTTGAAAAAAGGACCAAAAAACTTTTGTTCGATCGTTGGTGTATTGGCCGTACGCAGGACGTGACCATCGACGACTTAGTCAGTGGATAAAAGTTTTTTGCTTCTTTTTTTCAAAAAAGAAGCCCTTCCTTCCCGCCCCTCTTTCCTTGCCGATCCCCAACGCTCATGCCATCTGACACCGCATGACGCTCCACAGCGCGCTGCTCGCCGCTTGCCTGCTCGCGGCACTGCCCGTGACGGCGCAGGCTGCGGTGCCGCTGGTGCAATCCGGCCCGATCAGCTTCGCCCCGCTGGTGCGCCGCGTCGTTCCCGCGGTCGTCAACATCGCCGTCACCGAGAGCGTCGACAGCAACGGCAACCCCGTCGACACCGCCAGCGAAGTGCCGCCCGAGCTGCGCGGCACACCGGTCGAGCGCCAGTTTCGCGACCGCCAGCGCCGCCGCCGCGAGCAGGTGGTCGGCGCCGGCTCCGGCTTCATCATCGACCCGTCCGGCGTGATCGTCACCAACAACCACGTCGTCGGCCATGCCGACCGGATCGTCGTCTCGCTCTCGGACGGGCGCGAGCTGCCGGCCAGCATGGTCGGCGCCGACGAGCTCACCGACATCGCGGTGATCCGCGTCGCCAGCCCCAGCGCGCTGCCCTATGTGCCCTGGGGCAACAGCGACGCGCTGCAGATCGGCGACTGGATCATGGCCGCCGGCAACCCGTTCGGCCTCGGCTCCTCGGTCACCGCCGGCATCGTCTCGGCGCGCGGCCGCGACATCGGCGCCGGGCCGTTCGACGACTTCATCCAGCTCGACGCGCCGATCAACCCGGGCAACTCCGGCGGCCCGACCTTCAACCTGTCCGGCGAGGTGGTGGCGCTGAACACCGCCCTCGTGTCGCCCACCGGCGGCTCGGTCGGCATCGGCTTTGCGATCCCCTCCAACATCGTCGCCGGCATCGTCGCGACGCTGCGCGCCACCGGCCACATCGAGCGCGGCTGGCTCGGCGTCACCCTGGAGGACCCGCATGGCGCGACCGACGGCGTCACGATCACCGCGATTGACCAGACCGGCCCAGGCTCGCGCGGCGGCCTGCGCGAGGGCGACGTGATCCTCAGCATCGACGGCACCAAGCTTGACAGCGCCCGCGTCCTGACCCGCCTCGTCGCCGCCGCCGGGCCGCGCCACGTGCTGCGCGTCCAGCTGCGCCGCCAGGGCGGAACGCTGGCGCTGATGGTCGCAACCGGGCTGCGACCGAGCCCACCGGGTTAAGGAGACATCGGCAGCATGCGCATCCTGATGGTCGAGGACGACCCCACCGTGGCGGGCTTCGTGGTCAAGGGACTGCGCGAGGCCGGACACGTCGTCGAGCACGCCGATAACGGCCGCGACGGGCTGTTCCTCGCCGCCAGCGAAGGCTTCGACGCGATCATCCTCGACCGCATGCTGCCCGGCGGCATAGACGGCATCCGCATCCTGGAAACGTTGCGCTCTCAGCACAACGCCGTGCCGGTGCTGGTGCTCTCCGCCCTCTCGCAGGTCGACGAGCGTGTCGCCGGCCTCAAGGCGGGCGGCGACGACTACCTCACCAAGCCGTTCGCCTTTTCCGAGCTGCTCGCCCGCGTCGAGGCGCTGACCCGCCGCGGCAAGAGCGAGGGCCCACAGACCCGTCTCGTCGTCGGCGACCTGGAGATGGACCTGCTGTCACGCGGGGTGAAGCGCGGCGCGTCCAAGATCGACCTGCAGCCGCGCGAGTTCCGGCTGCTCGAATACCTGATGCGCCATGCCGGCCAGGTGGTGACCCGCACGATGCTGCTAGAGGGCGTCTGGGACTACCATTTTGATCCGCAAACGAACGTGATCGACGTGCACGTCTCCCGGCTGCGGCAGAAGATCGACAAGCCGTTCGCCTCGGCAATGATCCACACCATCCGCAACGCCGGCTACATGCTGCGGCCGAGCGAGACATAGAAAGCGAAGCAAGAGGTTCTTTGTCAAAAAAGAACCAAAAAACTTTTGCTCGTCGACGTGTGATGCCTCCAACGACGCCCACCAAAACGGAGAAAAGTTTTTTGCTTCTTTTTTTCAAAAAAGAAGCGCTTGTCTTAAAATCGCGCCTGCGAGCCCGCAGCCGGCTGATGCGCTCGGCCAGCGTCCGCCTGGCCGCCGCCTACGGTGCGGTGTTCGGCCTCTCGGCCATCGGCCTGGTCCTGGTCCTCTGGTGGGCCAGCGCCGGCCTGCTCGACCGCCAGGTCGAGGCGGCGATCCGCGCCGACGCGCAAGGCCTGGCCGAGCGCTGGGACGAGGGCGGCCTGCCGGTGCTGATCCTGACCATCCAGGAGCGCCTCAGCGAAAACGTCGACGACGACGCGCTCTACCTCCTGGTCGATCCCCGCCTGAACCGGATCGCCGGCAACCTGGAGGCCTGGCCGCGCGGCGTCGTCATCGCCGGCGCCTGGTACGAGCTGTCGATCCAGCGTGCCGGGCTGCGCTCGATCGCCACCGTTCAGCGCTTCGACCTGCCCGGCGGCTTCTGGCTGCTGGTCGGCCGCGACACCCGCACCCGGGTGCAGCTGCGCCATCTGCTGACCGACGCGCTGCTCTGGGCGCTCGCCGTCGTGCTGCTGTTCGGCGTCGCCGGCGCGCTGCTGCTGCGCGGCCTGTTCCGCACCATGGTCGCCTCGGTCTCGCGCACCGCCACCGCGATCGCCGGCGGCGACCTCGGCCAGCGCGTGGCGCTCACCGGCCGCGGCGACGAGTTCGACCGCATGGCCGGCGCGATCAACGTCATGCTCGACCGCATCACCCGGCTGATGGACGGCGTGCGCGAGGTCAGCAACGCCATCGCGCACGACCTGCGAACCCCGATCACCCGCGCCCGCGCCCGGCTCGAGGATGCCGCCGGCCACGCCGATGGCGAACCCGCCTTACGCGCCGCAGTGGAGCGGGCGGTCGCCGACCTCGACGGCGTCACCGCGGTGTTCGAGGCGCTGCTGCGGATCGCCGAGATCGAGGCCGGCGCCCGCCGCTCCGCCTTCGCCGAGCTCGACCTCGCCCCCCTGCTCGCCGACCTCGCCGAGCTCTACGCCGCCGCCGCCGAGGAGCACGGAATTCAGCTGCGCCTGGTCTGCCCCGACACCATCAGCGTGTTCGGCGACCGCAGCCTGATCCAGCAGGCGGTCGCCAACCTGCTCGACAACGCCCTCAAATTCGCGCCCGACGCCAGCGTAGTCACCCTGAGCGCCGCGCCCGAGGCCGACGGCACCCGCATCACCGTCGCCGACCAAGGGCTCGGCATCCCGCCGGAGGACGTCGCTCGCGCCGCGCAGCGCTTCTTCCGCGGCGAGCAGGCGCGGCATACGCCCGGCTCGGGGCTGGGCCTCGCGCTCGTCCAGGCGGTCGCCCAGCTGCATGACGGCGAGCTGCTGCTCGCGCCGGCGGCAAACCGCCAGCCGCCGGGACTCGCCGCCTCGGTGGTGCTCCGCTCCCGCCAGGGGGCGTGACCCGCATGCGACCGCGACGCGCCCGGCCCGGGGTCGCGATCACCCGCCACCATGGACGGGACGTCATGCCAACCTCATGCGCCTGACAGGCATACCTGCGTATAGGAGTAGGATGAGGTTCGGCCCGGCCCTGCTGCTCTGCTGGGCGACCACGCTCGTGACGGCGTCCGGCGTGATCGCGGGTGCGAGCCCGGTCGCCGCCGACCTGCCGATGGCGGTCACCTCCGACACGCCCGAATATTGCGCAACGCTGCAGCGCCTGGCCAATGCGGCGCCGAACCCCTCGATCGAGGTGCGCCGCCTGATCGCCGAGGGCCAGGACATGTGCGACCGCGGCGAGGTGCGCGGCGGCATCGCCCGGCTGCGCCGCGCCCTCGTCGTCGAGCGCCATCACGCGCCCGCCGGCGGCAGCGAGGCGACGACCGCGCCGCCGCCGCGTTAACCCGGCTCCCGCAAGGAGCCCTGGCATGATCGACCTCTACTACTGGCCCACGCCGAACGGCCACAAGATCACGATGTTCCTGGAGGAGGCTGGCCTCGACTACGAGATCCATCCGGTCAACATCGGCGCCGGCGACCAGTTCAAGCCCGACTTCCTGGCGATCTCCCCCAACAACCGCATGCCCGCCCTCGTCGACCACGCCCCCGCCGTCGGCGGCGCCCCGATCTCGGTGTTCGAAAGCGGCGCCATGCTGCTCTATCTCGCCGAGAAAACCGGCCGCTTCCTGCCCCTCGACACCGCCGCCCGCTTCGACGTCCTGCAATGGCTGTTCTGGCAGATGGGCGGCCTCGGCCCGATGCTCGGCCAGAACCACCATTTCAGCGTCTACGCCCCCGAGCGCATCCCCTACGCCACCGACCGCTACGTCAACGAAACAGCCCGCCTCTACGGCGTGCTCGACCGCAACCTCGCCAAGCGCGAATTCGTCGGCGGCGCCGAGTACACGATCGCCGACATGGCCTGCTACCCCTGGATCGTCCCCTACGAGCGCCAGAAGCAGTCGCTGGACACGTTCCCGAACGTCAAACGCTGGTTCGAAGCCACCCAATCCCGCCCCGCAACCGTCGAGGCCTACGCCAAAGGCACTGCCATCAGCACCGTCTCCTCAGTCACCGAAGAGTCGCGAAAAATCCTGTTCGGTCAGAAGTAGCGAAAGAAAGGCCAGGGCTCTGCCCTGGACCCGCTGGGGCCCGCGGCCCCAGACCCGCACAACTTGGAATATAAACTGCCACGTTCTTGCTCTAGGACACCATCCAATCCCGCTGTCGCAAGCGCTGAGCTACTCGCGTGAAACACCGAAAGCCGGCGCGCGAGAAGATGTAAGCCGCAGAACTATGTACGATAACTACACAAAACAATAACCCTAAACTTGTCTCGCCAATGCCAAGGCGTTGATTTAACAAACGCCCACCGACAGGCGACGTAAACGTTTCCCTGGACGCGATGCCCGTCCAGCGAGGTCAGGCTCTCTTCTCTTCAGCTAGAACAGCATCGAATTTCCTGAGGATCTCCTCCTGACGTTCTCGGTTCTTGAAGACATTGCCTGGATAGCCATCCGGAAAGAGATCATTTACTAAGGGGGTTATTACGGCAATGTTCCTCCGCGTGATATCCCGCACCTTCTCTAAAAGACCTTCTGACAAGTCGGCTTCGGCTTCCCATTCTCCTATCAATTCTCGAAATACTGTAAAGAGAATGAACCGGTTCGCATGAACAGAAATCAGCCGGCCCCGTCCATCTAGAATCCTAGCATCCTCCCCGAGTTGATCATCTACACGGCGCATGATCAGAACCGCTTTCCAAAGATGCTCCGCTGTTGTTCCGTCATTGAATAATCTTGTGTAAGGTTCTTTGGAAGTGTTCTCCCAAAGTCCGCTGATATAACGCTTCGCAGCAACGGCCAGTCGGAGGTCACCGCTAGCACAAGCAGCAGCCACGGTCGCATCTCTTATAGTAAAGCCGTCGGCAGTGTTTGGATCTCCCTCTCCCCGGCGATACGTATAAACTTTACCAATCGTAGCCGCCTCTCGGCGAAGACGGTCTTGATTTGGGTCCGCGGCGACAAAATCAACGGGGCTTAAATCGTTTTGGGTGTTGTTAGCTGTGGTTATTTCCACGGCTAACAACTCTGGCGTTTTGATGAGCGAAATGATCCTGAGATGGACTTCTGCGTCTTTCAGATTTGCGCCCTCAGAAGCGGATCTCGCTAATGAACTAACTGTCTGCGCTCCATTTATAATGCTAATTCGCGTAACATCAAAAACACCCGTCTCTGTTGTTTGTCCGCCAACGGGCGCCTTCTTGAAATCCTCGCATATTGCTGTGATGCCATTGTTAAAGTACCAAAAGTTATGCGGTTCAGATCTTGCCGTATGCCTGATGCCGTCGTTCACTTCAGACTTCTCTATACCAAATCGTAGATTCTCGCTGAACAATCGCGAGCCATAATCCTTGAATATTCGGACGATATCCTCGGCAGGAACCGCGCCGTAAACCGCTCGATAAGGATCGCGACGCAATCCCCAACTCTTTAGCAAGATCTGAACGTTGATGTTCTCCGGCCTCGCTTGCTTGCGAGCGACAGCGACTGCCCTCTCCAGGGTAAATTGCTGGAATTCTATGAACTGCTCGAAGCGGTTCATCTCGCTTAGGAATGTGTCCCGTGAGTCAACTATATGGTCGGAGAGGTCCTGTGCGCTTGTGTGAGCTAGCAGCAGAACGACCTCTGTATCAATGTCGCTGAGCATAGCTTGCACGGGCAGTTTAAACTTGTGCAAACCAGAATTCGTGGCTGTCCACTTCTGATTAACTACGTCCTTCACACCGTCCCTAAACCGATTGAACTCTGCTAGGTCCACACCCTTGCTTACGTTTGAAAGGAATTTACTCTGTCCCAGAAACAATTTTCTATGCTTGTCGCTGGCATAGATGCAGTCGATCCCGCCGTCATCGCCGCCATCTGTGACTGCGGCAGCAGCATCGATTGGGCTGGCTTCGGTTAGATCAAGCAAGGATAAGGCCATATAGGCCCGTGATCTAAAAAGCCGCTCAATCTGCTCTGGGTCACTCGCTTGTGAGTTCGGTATCACAATCAAGCCATCAAAGATCTGGTGAAGGCGTAAAGCAACACGTTCGACTGTGGGATTTGGCTCAGCAGTCATTCTACTACCCTCATGCCCTCATCCTGCTTAGGCACTGCATCTTAAATCTCTTGTCGCAAGCCCGTCATTTCAGATGGCTTAGCCGCTCGGATGCCGAGCTAGACAAGATGAGCGCGAGTGTAGGTCGGGTTCGTGCCTCAACGAACAGCAGCTCACATGGGTCGCTGTCGGAGTGCGGGACATGATGACCCGCAGGCACTCCTAAGAGGTACACAAGCCCGTGTCGCTCCCAGCCAGGTGGGAAAGTCCCTAGCTTTGCTTCAAGCCGTCCCACCCACCGTCAGCCCCGACATCTTCAGCGTCGGCTGCCCGACCCCAACCGGCACCCCCTGCCCATTCTTCCCGCACGTTCCAATCCCCGGATCGAGCTCCAGATCGTTCCCAATCATCGTAACCTTCGTCAGCGCGTCCGGCCCGTTGCCGATCAGCGTCGCGCCCTTCACCGGCGCCGTCACGCGCCCGTCCTCGATCAGGTAAGCCTCGCTCGCCGAAAACACGAACTTGCCCGACGTGATGTCCACCTGCCCGCCGCCGAAATTGGCCGCATACAGCCCGCGCTTCACAGACGCGATCATCTCCTGCGGGTCGTGCTGCCCGCCCATCATGATCGTGTTGGTCATCCGCGGCATCGGCGCATGCGCATACGATTGCCGCCGTCCGTTGCCGGTCGCCCGCACCCCCATCAGCCGCGCATTGAGCCGGTCCTGGATGTAGCCGGTCAGGATGCCGTCCTCGATCATCACCGTCCGCCCCGACGGCGTCCCCTCGTCGTCCACAGTGATCGAGCCGCGACGATCCGCCAGCGTGCCGTCATCCACCACCGTCACGCCGGGTGCCGCGATCCGCTGCCCCAGCAGCCCGGCGAAGGCGGACGTCTTCTTGCGGTTGAAGTCGCCCTCCAGCCCGTGCCCGATCGCCTCGTGCAGTAGGATGCCCGGCCAGCCATGGCCGAGCACAACCTCCATCTCGCCCGCCGGCGCCGGCTTGCTCTCCAGGTTCAGCGTCGCCTGCGCCAGCGCCTGCTCCACCGCGAACTGCCAGGCCTCCGGCGTCACCAGCCGGTTGTAGCTGAACCGGCCGCCGGCGCCGTAGCTGCCGCTCTCCCGCCGCCTGTCCTGCTCGACCACCACGCTGACGTTGAGCCGCACCAGCGGCCGCAAATCGGCCACCCGCACCCCGTCCACCCGGATGATCTGCACCGCCTGCCACTCGCCATACAGCGACGCCATCACCTGCGTGACCCGGCTGTCCCGCCCCCGCGCATAGGCGTCGATCTCGGCGAGAACACGCGTGCGGGCCGCAAAATCCATCTCCGACAGCGGGTTCAGGTCTGAATACAGCCGCTGGTTCGAGGCCCTCGGCGCCTCCGCCCGCTCGCCCGAGCGCGACCCCTGCACCGCCGAGACCGTCTCCGCCGCACGCTTCAGCGCCGCCGCCGAGATCTCGCCGGCATGCGCGTAGCCAGCCTCCTCGCCCCGCACCGCCCGCAGCCCGAAGCCGAACGAGGTGTCGAACCCGGCCGCGCGAATGCGCCCCTCCTCCAGCGCCAGCTGCTCGCTCTCGCGATACTCGAGGAACAGCTCGCCATCATCCATCAGCCCCAGCGTCTGGCTGACGACGCGCTCCGCCTCGTCACGGTCGAGCGCGGCGTCAGGGCGGTCGAAGAACAGGGCATCGGTGGCGGCGAGCGCGGACATGGGCGAACTCCTGGAAGGAAGGCCAGGGCTTTGCCCTGGACCCACCAAGGGCCGATAGGCCCTTGGATCCCGATTAGTAAGAACGACGGGTGAAGTACAAGACAACAAGGCTGGCGGTTAGAAGCAAGACGGCCATCGTTTGGTGCGCCACCGCAAGCGGGATCGGCACTACCCAGAGCAGCGTGCTCACGCCCAGCGCGTACTGCGCCACCACGGCGACGCCCAACACGCCCACCGCGCGGCGCGCCGGCAGCGGCTGCGGCCGCAGCAATCCAAACGCCAACGTCGCCAGCACGATCACCGCCGTCAGGCTGGCCAGGAAGCGATGGTCGAACTGCACCGCCGAGACGTTCTCGAACGCGTTGCGCCACCAAGGGTCCAGCCTGGCCCAGCTCTCCGGCACCAGATGGCCGTCCATGAGTGGAAAACTGTTGTAGGTCAGTCCGGCATGCAGCCCGGCGGTGAACCCGCCCGCCACGATCGTCAGCGCCACGCACAGGCAGCTCGCCACCGCCAGCCGCCGCAACACCGGCCCGCCGCCACCCCGCCTCGCCGGCCGCAGCACCGCCAGCCCCAGCCAGAGCACCGCCGCATACAGGCACAGAGCCAGCACCAGGTGCACCACCAGCCGGTACGGCGACACCGCCGTGCTGTCGGGAAAGAAGCCGGAGGCGACCATGAACCAGCCGACCGCCCCCTGCAGCCCGCCCAGCACGAACAGCAACGCCAGCCTTGGCAGCAACCGCCGCGACAGCGCGCCGCGCACCGCGAACCACAGCATCGGGACGAAGAAGACGACGCCCATAAGCCGTCCCCACAGCCGGTGCGTCCACTCCAGCCAGAAGATGTGCTTGAACCCGTCGAGCCCGAAACCCTGGTTGACCAGGGCGTATTGCGGGATCTGCCGATACAGCCCGTAGAGCCGCCGCCACTCCGCCTCGCTCAGCGGCGGCAGCACGCCGCGGAACGGCGCCCACTCCATGATCGACAAACCCGAGCCGGTCAGCCGCGTCGCCCCGCCGAGCACCACCATCACCAGGATCATCCCGGCGACACAGAACAGCCAGGCAGCGACCGCCCGCCGGTCGCGCTCGCGCACCAGGGGCGCAGGGCCGGGCGGAAACTCACGCATGTCGAACGGCATTGGCGCCAGGGCCCTCTCAGCGTCGCAGCTTGCCTGCGCAGATTGCATCGCAGCTTGTCTGCGCGGACGGCGACGCAGCTTGTCTGCGCGGCCGGCAACGCAGCTTGCCGTGGCCGGAGCGCCGGTGCTACCCGCCCCACAAAGATGAGCACTGCCACAAGCGATCCAAGCCCCGCCGAGCCGTCGATATCGGTGCTGTTGAGCGTCGTCGTCCCGGTGCGCAACGAGGCGGACAACATCGGCCCGCTCGTCGACGAGATCGCCGCAGCACTCGCGGCAACGGCGCACGAGATCGTCTACGTCGATGACGGCAGCACCGACGCGACCCCGGCCCGCCTCGCCGACGCCGCCGCCCGCCTGGGCGTCCGCTCGCTGCGCCACCGCGCCAGCTGCGGCCAGAGTGCGGCGGTGGTCAGCGGCGTGCGCGCCGCCCGCGGCGCCTGGATCGCGACCCTCGACGGCGACGGCCAGAACGTCCCGGCCGACATCCCGAGCCTGCTCGCCCGCGCCCTGGCCGAGCCGGACAACGCCCGCCTGCTGATCGCCGGCCATCGCACCAAGCGCCGCGACAGCCTCGCCAAGCGCCTCGCCTCGCGCGCCGCCAACCGCATCCGCATCGCCCTGCTGCACGACGCGACGCCGGACACCGGCTGCGGCCTGAAACTGTTCCGGCGCGACGCCTTCCTCGAGCTGCCCGCCTTCGACCACATGCACCGCTATCTGCCGGCTTTGTTCATCCGCGCCGGCGGCCGGGTGATCTCGGTGCCCGTCGACCACCGCCCCCGCACCCGCGGCGCCTCGAACTACGGCACCCTGGATCGCCTCTGGGTCGGCATCTTCGACCTCGTCGGCGTCTCCTGGCTGCAGCGCCGCTGGAAGCGCCCGGTCATCGAGTGACCTGCGGATGAAACGATGCGCCGATCGTGCTAGCACTGCTCTGAGGTGAGGCCTCCCGCCAGTGCGCCAGACATCTTGCCTATAGGCAAGATTTCCGCAACACACTGAAAAACAACAATAGTTTTTTGGGAGAGTGGGGCGATTGCCCAAATGCGCCCCTGCCGGCCCTCCGAAGATCTTGCGGTATTTCGCCCATCACGACCATCCGCAGCTTTGAAGAAGCTCGCGTGAGGGCCCTGGCCAAGCCGCTGCTGCTGCTCGTCGGCCTGCTGCTCGCCGGCGCCGCCCTGCGGCTGGTTCAGATGCAGGGCGGCGCCAACCTGCTCGCCGGCCTCTCGGCCTCGCGCGACCCGCGCGCCGCCCTCGGCCTGGTGGCGCTCGGCACCCTGTTCTGCGCCGTCGGCCTGCCGCGCCAGCTGGTCGCGTTCGCCGCCGCCTACGCCTTCGGCGCCGCCGTCGGCGCCCTGCTCGCCCTGCTCGTCCAGGTGCTGAGCTGCGGCGCCGACTTCGCCTGGGCCCGCGCCGTCGCCCGCGACTGGGCCTCGCGACGCATCGCCGCCTCGCCCCGCCTCGCCCGGCTCGATGGCCGCCTCGCCGCCCACCCGTTCAGCGCCACCCTGACGCTGCGACTGCTGCCAGTCGGCAACAACCTGCTGCTCAACCTGCTCGCCGGCGTCTCCGCCGTGCCGGCGACGCCGTTCCTGGCCGCCTCGACGCTCGGCTACCTGCCCCAGACGGTGGTGTTCGCCCTCATCGGCAGCGGCGCCCATGTCGACCGCGGCACCCAGCTGCTGGTCGGCGTCGCACTGTTTGCAGTTTCCGCAATTGTTGGGCTGCTTCTGCTCCGCAGGAGCAAGTAAGCAAGCGCTTCTTTTTTGAAAAAAAGAAGCAAAAAACTTTTGTTCACGGACCTAATCGAACAGAAGTTTTTTGGTCCTTTTTTTCAAAAAAGGACTACTTGCTTCCTTCCAAGGTCGCATCCACCTCTCGCGCCACCCCCGCCAGCACGCCCGGCTGAAACGGCGACGTCAGCCCCGCCGAGGCGACGAGCTCGCCGAACGGCGCCGAGCCGCCGCGCCCGGCAAGCTGGATGTAGGCGTCGAGCGCCCCGGCATAGTCGGTGCGCGAGCGCATCCAGAACTGCATCGCGCAGCACAGCGCCAGCGTGTAGTCGATGTAGTAGAAGGGCGCGCCGTAGATGTGCTGCTTGGCCTGCCAGAGCCCGCCCTTGGCCGGGTAGGCGATGTCGCCGTAATCGCTCCACGGCATGTAGCGCCGCTCCAGGCGCTGCCAGGTCGCATGGCGCTCGGCCGGGCTCATCGTCGGCTTGGCGTAGACCTCGTGCTGGAAGTGGTCGACGCAGACGCCGTAGGGCAGGAACTGCAGCGAGCCGATCAGGTGCATGCGGCGGAAGCGGTCGGCCTGCGCCTCTCCGACCAGCCGGCCGATCTGCGGGTAGGACAGGAACTCGAGCCCCATCGAGTTGATCTCGGCCGCCTCCATCGTCGGCCAGAGCAGGTCGATACCCGGCTGATGACGGCTTTGCCAATTCTGGAAGGCGTGCCCCATCTCGTGGGTGAAGACGTTGATGTCGTCCGCGGTGCCGTTGAAGTTGGCGAAGATGAACGGCACGCCGTGGGTCGGAAACGAGGTGCAAAAGCCGCCGCCGGCCTTTCCGGGCCGGTTCTTCAGGTCGAGCAGCCCGCCCTCGACCATCTCGCGATAAAAGCCGCCCATGCGCGGGTCCATGGCGTCGAATAGGCCCTGCGCCGTGCCGACCAGGAAGTCATGGTCGCCGGCGGGGCCCGGGTTGCCGGCCGCGTCGATCAGGCCCTCGTCCCAGTAGCGCAGTTGGTCCCAGCCATTCTCGACACGGCGTTGCTCCAGCAGACGGCCCACCAGAGGCGTGACGTGCGTCGCCACCTCGTCGCGGTAGCGCGCCACCTCCTCCGGACCGTAATCGGTGCGGCGCAGGCGGCGATAGGCGAGCGGCGTGTAGCTCGGCAGGCCGAGGGTGCGGGCCATGCCGTGCCGAAGCTGCACCAGCTCGTCATAGAGCCCGTCCAGCGCCTCGCCATTGGCCTCGAAGAACGCCCAACGCGCCTGCTGCGCCCGGTGGCGAAGCGCCCGGTCCGGGTTGGTCGTGTACGGCGACAGCCCGGCCAGGTTGACGGTCGCGCCGTCGATCTCGATCGCTGCCGAAGCCATCAGCGCGGTGTAGCGGGCAGCCAGCCGACTCTCCTCCTCGAGCGAGCCTGCGATCGCCGGGTCGAAGGTGGTCAGGTCGTTCTGCCACAGCCGCTGCACATAGCTCGGCGCGTCGACCCCGCGCAGCAGCCGGCGCTTGATCCCGATCTCGTGCTCGGTCGCGACCGGCGCCAGCGCGTCGGCGTAGTCGCGCTGCTGCTTGGCGGCCGCGTCCGTCGTGTCCTGCTCGAAGCGCAGCGACACCAGGCTGCTCCAGCTCTCGTAGCGGCGCCGAGCCGCGTCAAACGCCTCCCGCGCCTCCGCCTCGGAGCCATCGTCGAGCAGACGCGCGATCGCGTTATACTCGGCGGCGAGCGTCTCGGCGGTCGGCGTCGGGACGGCGATCTCGGCAAAACTCAGCATCCCGCTATCAGGCCCGCTTGCCCGAAGTCTCGATGATGCCGCGGACCTCGTCGAGCGCCGCCGTGAAGCGCTGGTTGAGCAGCATCAGCGCCTCGCCGTTGCTCTTCTGGATCAGCTCGCCAAGCTCGCGCATGTTGGTCACGGCCTGCTCGTAGGAGCGCTTGAGCAGGTCCGCCTGGCGCGCGGCCTTGACCTGCGGCGGCTCGGGGGCGGCCAGCTCGCGGACCTGCTCGGTGAGCTCCGCCATCGTTTGCTGCATGATCTCCATGTGACGGCGGGCGACGACCTGCGCGCCCTCCATCGCCACCCGGTTGGCCGCCGAGAGCACCTCGACGTTGCGCCGGTGCGCCGACAGCAGCGCCTCCATGTCCGGCGCCGCGGGCAGCTTCAGCTCGGCAAACATCTTGCTGAAGTCGCCGAGCATCTTGCTCTGCATCTCGGCGGCCTGGCGGGTCGCACGGCCCGCCTGATCATTGGCGGCGGCGGCGATGCTCTCGCCGGTGGCGGCCGCCTCGCGGGCGATCTCGGCGCCCGCATCCACGGTGGTGCGCGCCGCGTCGCTGCTCTTTGCGACGCCTTTGGCCATCGGCGTGCCGGTCTGTTCTGCCATGGAACCCTCCTGCGGCGAGCGGAGCGTGCTCGCTTGTGATGAGGGAACGCCGGCGGCGGCGATCGGCTTCACGGGCCTGCACGCCGTGTGCTGGCGACGACTGATCAGGGCGGCGAGGCTGGCGGCGGCGTGTCCGGCGGCGGCGGCGGGTCGATGGTCTCCACGATGCCGAGCTCGGCCGCCTCTTCGGCCGACATCTCCGGCGCGTTGAACGACTGGCTTGCCTCGCCGCCGGCGGCCGCGCGGCCGCCGAGCCAGCCTGCCAACTGCTCGGCCCGGTCGAGCGCCCGGTCGAGCGCTGCCATGGTGGTCGAGAGGTCCAGGCTCTCGTCCTGGCGCCAGGCGCGCACCGTCCACAGCCAAACGGCGGTCAGCCCGTCGACGCGCAGCAGGCCGGTGAGCCCGGAGGCGGGGCAGCCGGCGGCCTCCAGCATCCAGCCCATCGAGCGCCCGGTGGCGCCGGCCAGCAGCACCGCCGCGCCGGGGTCGAGCGGCAGCGCGTCGAGCAGCGCCAGCACGCCGGCACGGTGCTGCTGCAGCACGTCGAAGCGGCTCATCAGCAGGTCAAACAGGCGCTCGCGCACGCTGCCCTCGGCGAGCGAGCTTTTCAGCGCCGCCTGGTCAGCAAGCACGCCGAAGCGCGCCAGGATCGCGCCCTTGACCGGAAAGCGGGTGCGCGCCTGCTCGAGCGGCAGGTTGGCGCGCCGCGCCGCCTCGGCGACGCTGACATTGCGCCAGCCCAGCTCTGCGGCCAGGGCGAAGGCGGAGCCGACTAGGGCGGAATCGAAGTCATCCATCGGCGCGACAATAGGATGGATCGTCAGGAAGGCCAGGGGCTTTGCCCCTGGACCCCATTAAAGGCGAAGCCTTTAAAAGCCTTTAAAATCCATCTCTTAACTAAATGGGGTCTGGGGCCTCGGGCCCCAGCGGGTCCAGGGCAGAGCCCTGGCCTTTCCTAGCGCGCCAGCTCTCGGGACCGTTCGGCGCAGGCAACCAGCGCGCGGCGCAGGCTGTCCGGCCAGGCCTCAGCGGCCATCAGCACGGCGAGCGCGCGCTCGGTGGTGCCGTTCGGGCTGGTGACGCCACGCCGCAGCGCCGCGGCGTCCTCCTCGCTGGCGGCGAGCAGAGCCCCCGAGCCGGTGACGGTCTGGCGCGCCAGCAGCCGGGCCAGCGCCGGCGGCAGGCCGAGCTCGACGCCGGTCTGCTCCATCAGCTCGGCGAGCAGAAACACGTAGGCCGGCCCGCTGCCGGACACCGCCGTGACCGCGTCCATCAGCCCCTCGTCGTCGATCCACGCCAGCTCGCCCGAGCTGCGCAGCAGCCGCTCGGCCAGGGCGTGCTGCGCCGCGCCGACCGCCGGATCGGCGTAGGCCACCGTCATGCCCTGCCCGATCGCCGCCGGCGTGTTCGGCATTGCCCGCACGATCGTCGCGGTCGCGAGCACCTCCGACAGCGATTGCACGCGGCACCCGGCCATGACGGAGATCACCAGCGCGTCGCCCACCCGTCCGGCCAGCGACGGCAGCACGCTGTCCGCCATCTGCGGCTTGACGGCGAGCACCACGACGTCGGGCCGGAAGGCGGCCGGCACCGCCTCGATCGAGGCGACGAGCCGATCGCCCTCGCGTCCGGCCTCGGCAAGCGCGGGGTCGACGATGACCGAGGGGGCCAACCCGCCAGCCCGCCAGCCCGCCAGCATCGCCCCGCCCATGCGTCCACAGCCGAGCAGTAAAATAGCCGGGTCGGACAACCCCTCAGAGCCCGTTTGAGAATGCGCTAGGGTTCAAATGGGCTCAGGCTTCGCCGGCGCATTCCAGCATGGCCGAGGCCAGCGCGTCGGTCGGCGTCTTGCCGCCCCAGAGCACGAACTGAAAGGCGGGGAAGAAGCGCTCGCACTCGGCGATCGCAATGTCGACCATGTCCTCCAGGCTCTCCGCCGAGGCCCCCGGCGCGCCGCGCAGCAGCACAGAATGGCGGAACAGCGGCATGCCGTCATCGGCATCCATGCCGAAATGGCCGATCCACAGCCGCTCATTGGCCAAAGCGAGCAGCTCGAACAAAGCGTGGCGTCGCTTGGCGGGCACCTTCAGGTCGAAGGTGCAGGTGAAATGCATGGCGCTGATCTCGCGCGACCAGCTGAAGTAGAGGCCGTAATCGCACCATTTGCCGGGCGCCTCGGCCGCCATCTCGGCGTCGCTGCGGCGGTCGAACACCCAGTCATTGGCGGCGACGATCTGCTCCATGACGTCGAGTGGGTTTGAGGCGGTCTCGGCGACTTCGTGGGACTGCACGCTCATGGCGGGGTCTCCCTTGCTGGAGGAAGGCCAAACTGACGCTGCCCGTTCGGGGTCGGGCGGCGGCTCGAGGCGACGGGCGAGGCGTGCGAGGGTCGCACCTGTTGAGACAACACCAACTTAGCGGCCCCTGGCGAGTCGTCGCAAGTCTTGGGCCCGCATCGGTCGGGGTCCGCATCGCTTGGGCCCCGCATTGCTTAGGCCCCGCATCGCTTGGGCCCCGGATCGCTTCGCCATGAGAGCTGCTCACCCGCCTAGAGGAAGGCCGAGGCGGTGAGGTGGCCGACGCCGGCGAACACGACCTGGGTGCCGTCCTGCAGGGTGATGCCGGTGTTGCCGCCGGCATTGACCTGGGCGGCGAGAACGTCGCCGACGCTCTGGGTGTAGTTGACGAGGTCGACCACATCGCGCCCGGGGGTGAAGTCGAGAATGAGGAGGCTGCCGCCGGCGCTGCCGCGGAAGATCTGGTAGAGGTTGTTGCCGCCGCCGCCGGCCACGGTCGCGCTGCCGCTGCCGGCGACCAGGACGTCGTTGCCGCTGCCGCCGTAGATCAGGTCGCTGCCGGTGCCGACGTAGAACTCGTTGCCGCCGGTCGCGCCCGAGGCGACCAGGGTCTCGTTGCCGGCCCCCGCGATCACCTCGTTATTATAGCCGCCGCTGAGAAAGACTTGGTTCTGGGCGCCGCCGAACACCGTCGAGGGACCGTTGCCGGCGATGATCTCGGTCGGCGCGTTGGCGCCGTGGAAGACGCCGGTGCCGGTGCCGCCATAGATCACGTCGCCGCCGGTGCCGCCATAGACCAGCGACTGCCCGCTGCCGCAGACGATGGTCTCCGCACCGGTGCCGCCGACCACCTGCAGCGAGTTCGAGCCGCCAAAGATCAGACCGCCCGCGCCGCCCGCGCCGTAGATCAATCCGGTATCGGGGCCCAGCACGACCTCGCTGCCGGGGCCCGCGCCCTCATGCAGGGTGAACTCGCCGCCCACGCCGCCGAACACGGTCGTCGCCGCGTTGGCATTGATCGTGTCATTGCCGTCGGTCAGAACGACGGTGTCGTTGCCGTTGTCGGTGATCGCGTCCGATCCTGAGCCCAGCGACAACAGGCTGCCGCCTACCCCCGTCGAGACCAGGACCTTGCCGGCGCCGGTGATGATCTGATCATGGCCGCTGCCGCCGATCACCGTGTCGGTGCTCGCTTCCGAAGAGAACGAGCCGACGGGATTGAAGGCATAGAAAATGGTGGCGCCGCCGCCGCCCACCAGCATGTCGCCCGGGCCTGTCGCGACGAGATAGCCGTTGCCATTGTTGGCCGCCAACAAGGCGCCACCGATCGTGTCGTTGAACGTGGTCGCGCCCTCGCCCTGCAGCAGCACGCCGGAGACCGAGATCGGCAACGTGTAGTCGTTCGTCGGCTGGCCATCGAGGTCGAGGATCGCCAGGTTGACGTCGGCAACGCTCGGTGTGTCGGTGAGCGACGTCAGAATATTGACGTTCTGGCCGTCCACCGTCAGGGACCTGATGTCGGCTTCGATCTCTTGAGCCCGGTAGGTGGGCTCGGCGGCAAGGTAGGCGGCGAGCAGGTTGGCGCCAGCCGCGCCGGACGTGCCGCCGGAGCTGCCGGTCCCGCCGGTGCTCGTGCCGCCGGTGCTGGTGCCGCCCGTGCTGGTGCCGCCTGTGCTGGTGCCGCCGGTGCTGGTGCCGCCGGTGCTGGTGCCGCCTGTGCTGGTGCCGCCGGTGCTGGTGCCGCCCGTGCTGGTGCCGCCCGTGCTGGTGCCGCCCGTGCTGGTGCCGCCCGTGCTGGTGCCGCCCGTGCTGGTGCCGCCCGTGCTGGTGCCGCCCGTGCTGGTGCCGCCCGTGCTGTGTGTTCCGCCCGTGCTGGTGCCGCCCGTGCTGGTGCCGCCCGTGCTGGTGCCGCCCGTGCTGGTGCCGCCCGTGCTGGTGCCGCCCGTGCTGGTGCCGCCCGTGCTGGTGCCGCCCGTGCTGGTGCCGCCCGTGCTGGTGCCGCCCGTGCTGGTGCCGCCCGTGCTGGTGCCGCCCGTGCTGGTGCCGCCCGTGCTGGTGCCGCCCGTGCTGGTGCCGCCCGTGCTGGTGCCGCCCGTGCTGGTGCCGCCCGTGCTGGTGCCGCCCGTGCTGGTGCCGCCCGTGCTGGTGCCGCCCGTGCTGGTGCCGCCCGTGCTGGTGCCGCCCGTGCTGGTGCCGCCCGTGCTGGTGCCGCCCGTGCTGGTGCCGCCCGTGCTGGTGCCGGTGGCGGAGCCGTCGGTGGCAAGCACGATGTCGGCCGCGCCGCTGCTCGCCAGCTCCACGGAGAAGTAGTCGCCGCTGTAGTTGCCGGCGAGCACTAGCTGGCCGACCCGGTTGCCGCCGGCGCTCAGGGTCAGCGTGCCGATCATCGCGTTGACGCTGCTGTAGCTCGCCGTGTCGATCGAGCCGCTGTTGACGATCAGGCTGTCGCCGGTGGCAAAGCCGCTCAGCGTGCCGGACGGGGCATCGGCGGCGGCGGCGAGCTGCAGCGTGCCGTCGGGCGCCGTGAAGGTGATCGCGTTGCTCGAGACCGAGCTCGCGGCGAGGTCGAGCGTCGCCCCCGCATCGATCTGCAGCGCCCCCAGGCCGCTGACCACGCCGCCGACCATGAGGGTGCCGCCGCTGGCGCGCAGCACGCCGTTGTCGATCACGTGGGCGGCCTGGATGCTGCCGGAGGCCGAGACGGTGATGCCGCTGTCGATCGTCAGCGCGTTGAGC
Organism: Acetobacteraceae bacterium; assembly: GCA_963692975.2. Taxonomy (GTDB): domain Bacteria; phylum Pseudomonadota; class Alphaproteobacteria; order Acetobacterales; family Acetobacteraceae; genus CAXMMR01. The sequence goes on from CAXMMR010000018.1 coordinate 147,084, forward strand.
GCGGCGCCGCCGGCGGTGCCGACCTCCAGCGAGGACTGCGCATCCGTGAGCAACACGGCGTCGCCGACCATGGCGAGGCCGCCGGCCTGCAGCATGGCGCCGCCGGTCGCCTGCAGCGTGGGCGTCGGCTCGCCGACGCCGCCGGTCGCCGTGCCGAGCGTGAGCTCGCCCGAGACGCTCAGGACGCTGCCGCTACCGCCGAGATTGATCGCGCCGTCGCCGACGGTGAGGCTGGTCGCGCTGGCCCGGCTGCCGCTGACCAGAGCGAGCGAGCTGGCCAGCGTGCCGAGCCCGACCGATAGGCTGCCGGCGGAGAGGGTGCCGACGACGTTCACGTTGCCGGTCAGGCTCAGCGTCGCCGCCGATCCCGGCCCGGCAAGCTGCATTACCGAGCTGCCGGTGAGCCCGGCGACTGTGACGGAGGCCAGGCTGCCGGGCGCGCTCGTGGCGGTGGCCCCCAGCGTCACGTCGTACCAGTTGGCGGCGCTCGACCAGCTGCCGCTACCCGAGCCCTGCCAGACATAGCTGTCGGCGCCGGTGCCGCCACCGCCGCCGCCGCCACCGCTCGCCGCCGTGGAGAGCAGGACGTCGGTGCCGCCGTCATTATCCGAGGCGGTCGAGAACACGTCGCCCGCGTAGTTGCCGGCCAGCGCCAGGGTCGCTGCGGTCTGGCCGTCATAGGTCAGGGTCAGCAACCCGGCCGACGCGCCGGCGCCGGCCTGCCAGGTGGCGGCGGTGATCGGGCTGCCGAGGATGTCGATCGCGTCGCCCGGAGCGTCGCCGGACAGCGTCGCGGTGATGCTGGTGGGCGTTGCGAGCTCGAGCGTCGCGTCGGCGCCGGAGAAGCTGACCGCGGTCGCGTCGCCGGCGTCGAGCCGCAGGGTGGCGTTGGCGGCGATCGCGAGCGTGCCGCCGCCGCTCACCGCGCCGAGCTCGAGGGTGCCGCCGCTGGCAGTGATCGTGCCGAGGTCGACCACCGAGGCGGCGGCGTTCAGGCTGCCATTGCCGAGCACGTCGACGCCCGCGGCAACCGTGATCGCGCCCGCCGCGCCGGCGCCGGCGCCGACCACGATCCGGCCGGTGCTGTCGGTCGCGACGATGTTGGACTGGCCGCCGCCGAGGCTCAGCGCGCCGAGCCGCAGCGTCGCGCCGTCGCTGACGCTGAGCGTCGTGGTCGGAAAACCGACGCCGCTCTGGCCGCCGCCGATCGCAAGCGCCGAGAGGCTGGCGGCGGTGCTGCTGCCGTCCAGCGACAGCTCGCCATTGGCGAGGACCGCCGTGCCGGCGCTGAGCGTGCCGCCATCGAGCAGGTCGAGATTGCCGGCGGTCGAGGCGTTGCCGAGCGCCAGCGTGCCGGTGGCGACCTGGCCGACCATGGCGGTGTTGGCGAACAAAGCGAGGCTGGCGACGACCGCGTTGCCGCCGATGACCTGGAAGGTGCCGCCGCTGCCGCCCTCGATGCTGACGGCGTTCTTGCTGCCCGGGCCGAGCTGGGCGCTTGCGCCGGTGGTGCTGTCCGTCCAGTCGCTCGCGGTGGTCCAGGCGCCGCTCTGGCCGGGCGTCGTCCAGGCATAGGCGTCGGGCGAGGCGGTGCCGCCGCTCACCGCCGTGCCG
>CAXMMR010000019.1:0-38325 GCA_963692975.2 Acetobacteraceae bacterium
GAAATCGTAAAGGTCAGGTGCCGAAACTCCTCCTCTAACGCCCGAACAGCGTCCCACATTGTGCAGCGACAGCGGTCCAAAAGTTTTTTGCTTCTTTTTTTCAAAAAAGAAGCGCTTCCTTCCCTAAACCCGAAACACATACTCCGTAGTCCCATCCCGCTCCACATCCGGCGGAAACGACGCATGCTTGTCAGCATAATACCGCCCCCGCTGATCCCCATGCTCGGCCAGATTATACGTCAGGTACAGCACCCGCCGCGCCCTGTCCGTCAGGTTCGGCCCGCTCGCATGCGGCGCGAAGCTGTCGAAGAAGATCACGTCCCCCGGCGCCGTCGGCACCGCAACGAGCGCGAGCGCCGTCGCCTCCACCGGCGCCCACTCCTCGCTCAGCATCCCCTCGCGATGCCGCCCCGCCGCCATCTCCAGGCAGCCATTCGCAACCGTCGCCTGGTCCAGCGTCACCATCGCGGTGATGAAGATCGGCGCATACCGCGTCCACCCGGCCGCCTGGTCCTGGTGCGGCGTGAAGCCAGGCCCGCCCGGCTCCTTGAAGTTGATCTTGTCCTTGAACAGCACCACCGGCCCGCCGAGCAGCGCCCCCGCCCAGTCCGCCAGCGCGCCCTGCTCGATCAGCCCGCCGAACCCGGAATGATATGGGCAAAAATTCTCGATCCGCTGCACCACTCGCCGCCCCGGGTCGGTCAGGCTGTTCTCCCGATACACCCAGTGCCGCCCCGCCACCTCGGGCGCGGCGTAGAGCTCCTCCGTCCAGCGCAGCAGGTCCGCCGTGGCCGCCGGCGTCGAAGAAGCCGCGCTCGACCAGGTAGCCGTCGCGCTCCATGGCGGCGCGAGCGGCGGCGTCCGGCCGGTCAGGCCGCTGCGCACGCATCATCGTGTCTGGCATCGAGTAAAATCCTGTGCTGGCGCGTCAGTCGGCGAGCTGCGGCAGCAGCGCCCGCGCCCGCTCGACGTCAGCCGAAAAATCGATCTCCGTCCAGGGCAGCCCGGTGATGTCCTCCACGCCGAACCGCCCGTCCGGGCTCGCCAGCATCATGTCCCGGATCGGCTCCTCGTAGTCCAGCCCGCCGCGCCCGCCCGCCACATACTCGCTTGCCCGCGCGGCCAGCTCCGCCGCGGCGTCCGGCGCGAAGCGGAAGAACCCCACCGACTCGCCGCGCCACTCGCCCGCATGCTCCGGCCGCTTGCGGAAATCGACGATCCGCTCCCCGTCCAGGCAGATCTTCACCGGCTCGTCGCCCGGCTCCAGCGCCCGGTCGAGCAGCAGCGTGTTCGCCAGCCGGCTGGCCGTCAGCCGCGCCATCAGCCGCCGGTCATAGATCACGTCCGCGTCCATCAGCACCACCCGCTCGCCCGAGCGCAGCACCGAGGCGCCCGCCAGCAGCGACACCACGCTGCCCGTCTCGAACTCCGTGTTATGGATCGTCGCCACCGACGGCGCGCCATGCCCTTCAAGCTCCGCCCGCAGCGCCGCCGCCCGGTAGCCCACGACGACCGTGATCGCGTCGACCCCGGCCTGGCGCAGCAGCCGCACATGCCGCGCGATCAGCGTCTCCGCGCCGAACCGCAGCAGCGCCTTGGGCGGGTGCTCGGCCGTCTCGCCCGAACGCAGCCGCTTGCCCACACCGGCCGCCAGGATCAGCGCCTGTTGCCCCGCCGCCATCGCCTCGCTCATCCGCGCCGCCCCCACCGCGCCGACGTTGTCGCGCTGTTACGTTGGTATTACAGGGCGTGTTCCCGCCGGCGGACACCCTGTCCGGATGCCGGCCGGCCGAGGTTCGCTACGATGCCCGATGACGTGAAGCAAGCCCGCGGCCTGGTGCCCGGCGCCGCGTTGCAGCAGCAGGGATCCGTCCCGCCGAACGCCTCCACCACACCGCCCAGCCGCGCCGCCGCCTTGCGCCGCCTGCTCACCAGCCCCGACCTCGCCTTCATCATGGAGGCCCATAGCGGCCTCTCCGCCAAAATCGTCGAGGAGGCGGGGTTCGCCGGCATCTGGGCCTCCGGCCTTTCGATGTCCGCCTCGCTGGGTTTGCGCGACAACAACGAGGCGTCCTGGACCCAGGTGCTCGACCTGCTCGAATACATGGCCGACGCCACCGCCCTGCCTATCCTGGTCGACGGCGACACCGGCTACGGCAACTTCAACAACGTCCGCCGCCTGGTGCGCAAGCTCGGCGAGCGCGGCATCGCCGGCGTCTGCATCGAGGACAAACTGTTCCCGAAAACCAACTCCTTCATCGGCGAGGCCCAGCCGCTCGCCGACATGGAGGAGTTCTGCGGCCGCATCCGCGCCGGCAAGGACGCCCAGACCTCGGACGAGTTCAGCATCGTCGCCCGCGTCGAGGCGCTGATCAGCGGCCACTCGATGGAGGAGGCGCTGCGCCGCGCCGAGGCCTATCACCGCGCCGGCGCCGACGCGATCCTGATCCACTCCAAGAAGTCCACCGCCGCCGAAATCACCGGCTTCATGGAGCGCTGGGGCGCCCGCGCCCCGGTCGTCATCGTCCCCACGATGTACTACGCGACGCCGACCGACGTCTTCCGCCACGCCGGCATCTCGATGATCATCTGGGCCAACCACCTGGTCCGCTCCTCGATCACCGCCATGCGCGAGACCGCGGGCCGTATCATGCAGGACGAGTCGCTGCAGCAGGTCGAGGGACGCATCACCCCGGTGCGCGACATCTTCAAGCTCACCGGCAATGACGAGCTGGAAGAGGCCTCGATCCGCTACCTGCCGGCGATGCCCGCCACCGCCGGCATCGTGCTCGCCGCCTCCCGCGGCGCCGACCCCGCCACCGCTCTCGGCCGCGCCACCGTCGACCGGCCGAAATGCATGATCGACGTGCGCGGCAAGCCGCTGCTTCGCCGCCTCGTCGCCACCCTCACCGAGAGCAGCATCCACGACGTCACCGTCGTGCGCGGCTACCGCAAGGAGGCGGTGCTGGCCGACGGCTTCGTCACCGTCGACAATGACGAGCATGCCACCACCGGCGAGGCCGCCTCGCTCGCCTGCGCCGCCCACAAGCTCACCGGCGACACCGTGATCGTCTATGGCGACGTGCTGTTCCGCCGCTACATCCTAGACGGCCTGCTCGCCTTGCCGGACGACATCGTGGTCGTGGTCGACGCGACCCCGCCGGGCCGCAACAGCCGCGCCACCGCGCCGCGCGACCTGGTGCGCGCGAGCCGCCACGACAGCGCCGGCTTCTTCGACGACGAGCCCGCCCGCCTCACCGCCATCGGCGACGTCGCGCCCGCCGAGGCCAGCGGCGAGTGGGTCGGCCTGATGAAGCTCACCACCGCCGGCGCCCGCGCCGTCCGCGAGGAGCTCGATGCCATGCGCGCCGACGCCAGCCTGCCCACTGCCGACCTGCCGGCCCTGCTCAGCCGGCTCGCCGCCCGCCTGCCGATCCGGGTGCACTACATCACCGGCCATTGGCTCGACGTCGACACCATGACCGATCTTGCGGACGCTCGGAACTTCAGCTGAGGGAAGGCGAGGGCGCTGCCCTCGACCCGCTGGGGCCGGGAGGCCCCAGACCCCGATCGCTTGAAACGAGTCCGTCGGGGCGCTTATGGCTTGCTGGACAAGAGCAAGGGCAGGGTGGATCGGAAGAACGCTGAGTGAGCTAATACAAGGGCTTATTTGGATCTTGCCTATAGGCAAGATTGTTATGGCCGGTTGACCCGGCTCGCCGGGCGCGACAAGACAGCCGCATGATCGACGCCGACGCCTTTCTCGACGCCGCCGCCGCGCGCGGCACCACCTTCTACACCGGCGTCCCGTGCTCCTACCTCACGCCGTTGATCAACCGCACCGCCAGCCGCGCCGACCTCGACTATGTCGGCGCCGCCAGCGAAGGCGAGGCGGTCGCGATCGCCGCCGGCGCCTGGCTCGCCGGCCGCGGCACCGCGGTCATGTGCCAGAACTCCGGCCTCGGCAACGCCGTCAACCCGCTCACCTCGCTCAACGCCCCGTTTCGCATCCCCACCCTGCTGGTCTGCACCTGGCGCGGCGAGCCCGGCCGCCCCGACGAGCCGCAGCACGCGCTGATGGGCCGCGTCATGCACCAGCTGCTCGACAGCATCGAGTTGCGGTATTTCGCCTTCCCACAAACCCCCGACGCCATCGCCCCCACCCTCGATCAGGCAAGCGAGGCGATGCAGGCCGCCAGCCTGCCGATCGCCCTCGTCATGCGCCAGGGCGACGTCGCCGACGGCCCGCTCGACGAGCCGCCCCACGTCCCGCATCCGCCCGGCCCACGTCACGACCTGCAGCGCCACGCCGAACGCCCCGCCCGCATCGCCCTGCTCGAGCGCCTGCTCGCCGCCGTGCCCGACGATGCCGCGATCATCGCCACCACCGGCAAAACCGGCCGCGAGCTGTTCACCCTGGCCGACCGCCACCAGCACCTCTATCAGGTCGGCTCCATGGGCTGCGCCGCCGGCATGGCCCTCGGCGTCGCCCTCAACGTCGCGCGCCCGATGATCGTGCTCGACGGCGACGGCGCCGCCCTGATGAAGCTCGGCACGATGGCCACCATCGGCGCCAACCGCCCGCCGAACCTCACTCACATCCTGCTCGACAACGGCGTTCACGACAGCACCGGCGGCCAAGCCACCGTCTCCCCCGTCGTCGACTTCGCCGCCGTCGCCTTGGCCTGCGGCTACCGCCGCCGCCCACGTCATCGACGACGCCCCAGGGTTCGACACCGCGCTGGCCGCCGCCCTGGCCCAGCCAGGCCCCACCCTGATCCACGCCCGCATCCGCCCCGGCTCGCTCGCCACCCTCGGCCGCCCGACCATCCCGCCGCACGAGGTGGCCAGGCGGTTCCAGGGGTTTCTCAAGGAGTAGAAAGGGTTCTTTTTTGAAAAAAAGACCGAAAAACTTTCATCCGAAAGCGGCTACGGCCTGCCGGCCAAGTGCCGAACGAAACAAAAGTTTTTTGCTTCTTTTTTTCAAAAAAGAAGCCCTTCCTTCCTGCTATAATCTTCGATCACTCCCAGCGCCCGCCCGATGTCACACGTGTCGATGGCGCCGATACAGCCGATGCGAAAGCTCGGCATCCGCGTCAGCTTGCCCGGATAGATGACGATCCCCCGCGCCTGCAAAAATTCATAGAAGCCCGCAAAATTGAAGCCAGGCGGCTCGTGGAAGGTGACGATGACCGGCGCCTGCAGCGCCGCCGGCAGGTAGGGCGTGAAGCCCAGCCGCCGCATGCCGGCGACCAGCACATCCCGGTTCGCCCGGTAGCGTGTGTGGCGGGCCGGCACGCCGCCCTCCTCGGCAAGCTGGTCCAGCGCCGCCGCCAGCGCCGCCACCACCTGCACGGGCGGCGTGAACCGCCACTGCCCGTTTGCCTCGAAACCCTGCCATTGGTCGTGCAGGTCGAGGCTGAGGCTGCTCGACACTCCGGCCGATCGTGCGAGCAGCGTCCGTTCGGCGAGCACGAAGCCGAGCCCCGGCACCCCTTCGAGCCCCTTATTGGACGAGGCCATCAGGCTGGCGAAGCGGGTCGCCCGGCCGTCGATCGGGATCACGCCGAAGCTGCTCATCGCGTCCACTATCAGCCGCCGTCCCGCCGCCTCGACCACGGCCGAGATGGCGGCAAGCGGGTTGAGCAGCCCGCTGGTGGTCTCGCAGTGAACCAGGCCGACATCGGTGATCGCCGGGTCGGCCGCGAGCCGGGCCGCGACCGCGTCGGGCTCGATCGCCTCGTCCTCGCCGGCCTCGATTGTGACGACCGCCCGCCCGAGCCGGCGCGCAATGGTGGCGATCCGTCGCCCGTAGGCGCCGTTCACCAGCACCAGCAGCCGTCCGTCGCGCGGCATCAGCGAGCCGACCGCCGCCTCGACGGCGAAGGTGCCGCTGCCCTGCACCGGCACCGCGACGTGGCTGTCCGCCACCCCGGCAATCGCCGCCAGCCGCGACCGCACGCCCTCGCTCAGCGCGATGAACGCCGCGTCGCGCGAGCCCCAGTCCCGCCCCATCGCGGCCCGCGTCGCCGGCGAGGTGGTGAGCGGCCCCGGCGTGAGCAGCAGGGTAACAGGGTGATCGGCAAACGCCGGCATCGCCGGCGCCAGGGCTTCCGTGTCGCGCATTCCGCAGGTAGTAGCATCGCGGCCGCCGCCCGGAAATCCGAGCCCGCGCGCCGCCGCCCCTTGAGGAGACCATCACCTATGCGGCTCGGAGCCGTCCTTGGCTTTGCCGCCGGCCTCGGCTTGGCCGCCTGGCTGCTCGCCAGCTACGGCATCGGCCGGGTGTTCGACCTGATCGGCCATGCCGGCTGGCTCGGCCTGTCCGCGGTGATCCTGTTCCACCTGATTCAGCTCGCCTTTTCCGCCGCCGCCTGGCGCCGCGTCGCCGGCCCGACGGAGCCGCGCCCGAGCCTGTTCGCCTATGCCCGGCTGCGCTGGATTCGCGAGGGCGTGAACAACCTGTTGCCGGTCGCTCAGATCGGCGGCGAGTTCGTCGCCGCCGCGTTGCTCCGCCGCGCCGGCCTGCGCCTGGTCAACGCCATCGCCGGCGCGGTGTGCGACCTGACGATGGAGATGGTCACCCAGATCGCCTTCACCCTGCTGGGCCTCGGCGTGCTCCTCGCGGTACTCGACGCGAGCCCCACCCATGCGCCCGACTTGCATACGACCGTCGCCCATGCCGTGATTGGCGGCCTGATCGTCGCCATGCTCGCCGCCGCCGGCTTTCTCGCCGCCCAATGGTTCGGCCTCGCGGTGCTGATCGAGCGCGGCCTGATGCGGCTCGGCGGGATGATCGGCTGGGGCGGCTTCGGCGAGGTCGAGGGCCTGCACGCCACCATCCGCCGGCTCTACAGCGCGCCGGCGAACCTTGCGATGGCCGGCCTGTGGCACAGCATCTCCTGGCTGCTCGGCGCGCTCGAGGTGTGCCTGGCGATGCACGTGCTCGGTCACGGCGTCAGCCTCTCGGTCGGCCTCGTGATCGAGAGCCTCGGCCAGGCGCTCAAGGCGGTCGGCTTTGCGGTGCCCGGAGCGCTCGGCGTGCAGGAGGGCGGCTACATCGTCATCTGCGGCCTGTTCTCGCTCTCGCCCGAGCTGGCGATCGCGCTGTCATTGGTCAAACGCCTGCGCGAGGTGGTGCTCGGCGTTCCCGCCCTCGTCGCCTGGCAGGTGCTGCGCGCCGCACCCGCGCACCTGCCGGGCCCGCCCGCCGAGGCCGAGCCGCAGCGTGAGGCGGCGGAATGATCGGCGGTTCCTGGACCCATCGCGCCGCCCGCCCGCTGGTCCGCCCGCTGATCGGCCGCGGCGTCACCCCCAACCACCTGACGACCCTGCGCCTGCTCACCGGCGCCGCCGCCTGCGTGCTGTTCGCGCTCGGCACCCGCTCGGGCGTGCTCTGGGGCGGCCTCGCCTGGCTGCTCTCCGCCTTTCTCGACCGGATGGACGGCGAGCTCGCCCGGATCGGCAAGATGATGAGCCCCGGCGGCCACCTCTACGACTACTACGTCGACCAGGGCGTCAACGTCGCCTTCTTCGCCGCGATCGGGCTCGGCGCCCGGCATGGCTGGCTCGGCGCCGCGGCGATCCCGCTGGGCCTGACCGTCGCGCTCGCCCTGGCCCTGACCAATTGGTGGTCCGAGCAGCTCGAGCAGATGCTGCCGCCCGGGCAGAAGGTCTATTCCGGCCGCTTCGGCTTCGACCCTGACGACGCGCTCTATCTGATGGCGCCCGCCGGCTGGCTCGGCCTGTTTCCGCTGGTGCTGATCGGCGCCGCGCTCGCCACCCCGGTCATCGGCGTCGTGACCCTGGTGCGGCTGCTGACGCTGCGCCGCCGCCGGCTCTCGCCGCCGCGCAACGCGCCCGGCGGGCTCGGCCGATGAGCGGAACCTCCGCCGGCTGGTCGGCGCTCGTGCCGATCGGCCTCGGCCGTCTCGCGGCCTTCTGCGCCCGCAACGCCTGGCTCGTGCTGATGCTCGCCGCGCTGCTCGGCGGCGGCGGCTACTGGGCCGTCACCACTCGTCTCGGCGTCTCGACCGACACCGGCAAGCTGTTCGCGGCGAGCCTGCCCTGGAAGCGCCGCGGCGCCGAGATCCAGCGCGCCTTCCCCCAGGGCGAGGACACGCTGGCGGTGGTGATCGACGGCCGCATTCCCGAGGAGGCCGACGCCACCGCCGCCGGCCTCGTCGCCGCCCTCGCCGGCAATCCGCATATCCTGTCGATCGACCGGCCGGACGCTGCCCCCTACCTCGAGCGCAACGCCTTTCTGTTCCTCGACGTGCCCGAGCTCACCACCCTGCTCAACCACACGATCGACGCCCAGCCCTTCCTCGGCAAGCTCAATGCCGACCCGACGCTGCGCGGCCTGTTCGCCGCCCTGTCGCTGATCGGCGAGGGGGTGGCGCACGGCCAGGCCGATCTCGGCCCGTTCCTGCCCGCGCTCTCCGGCTTCCACGCGGCGCTCGCCGCCGCCGCCGCCGGCCATCCGCAGCCGCTCTCCTGGGAGCGCCTGCTCGCCGGCTCGCTCGCCGACCAGGCCGGCCGCTACCGCTTCGTCATCGTCAAGCCGAAGCTCGATTTCGGTGCGCTCGAGCCCGGCGCCACCGGCACCACGGTGGTCCGCCGCGCGATCGCCAAGCTCCCCTTCGTCCGCCAGCATCTTGCCCGGGTGCGCATCACCGGCTCGATCGCGCTCGACGACGAGGAGTTCGCCTCCGTCGCCCAGGGCGCGCTCAAGGGCCTCGTCGTCAGCACCCTGCTGGTAATCCTCTGGCTGTTCCTGGCGGTGCGCTCCTGGCGGCTGATCGGGCCGATCCTGATCACCCTGTTCCTCGGCCTGCTGCTCACCGCCGGCTTCGCCGCGCTGGCCGTCGGCACCCTCAACCTCGTCTCGGTCGCGTTTGCCGTGCTGTTCGTCGGCATTGCGGTCGACTTCGCCATCCAGTTCAGCGTGCGCATGCGCGAGCAGCGTCTGCTGCACCCGCAGATCGCCGACGCGCTGCGCACCACCGGCCGGCGCGCCGGGGTGCAGATCCTGGTCGCCGCCAGCGCCACCGCCTCCGGCTTTCTCGCCTTCACCCCCACCGCCTTCGTCGGCGTCGCCCAGCTTGGATTGATCGCCGGCATCGGCATGCTGATCGCGTTCTGCTGCACACTGACCGTACTGCCGGCCACCCTCGCGCTGTTCCGCCCGCATGGCGAGCAGGAGGAGGTCGGCCTCGCCCTGCTGCACCCGCTCGACGCCTTGATCACCCGCTTCCGCATCGCCCTGCTGGCGCTGTTCGGCGTGCTCGCGGTCGCCGCCCTCGCGCTGCTGCCGCTGCTCGCCTTCGACAACGACCCGCTGCACACCAAGAACCCCAACACCGAGGCGATGCGCACGCTCACCGACCTGATCGATGATCCGGTGACCAATCCCTACACCATGGACGTGCTGGTGCGCGGCCAGCCCCAGGCCGACGCGCTGGCAACCCAACTGAAGTCGCTCAAGCTCGTCGACAGCGTGCTGTCGCTCAGCAGCTTCGTGCCCGAGAACCAGGCCGCCAAGCTGCCGCTGATCTCGGACGCCGCCGACCTGCTGCTGCCGGGCCTGATCCCGCCCGCAACCCCGCCGCGCATCGACGCCGCCGCCATCCGCCGGGCGACAATGGCCCTCGCCGACGCGCTCGCGCCGATCCTGCCGCGCCTACCGCCCGGCCATCCGCTGGCGCTCATCGCCGCCGACCTCGCCCGCCTCCGCACCGCCCCCGACGCGCGTCTGATCGCCACCAACACCGCCATGGTCGAGTTCCTGCCGCTGCAGCTCGACCGGCTGCGCTTGGCGCTGTCAGCCAAGCCGGTCACCGTCGCCGACGTGCCGGCCAGCATCAGCCGCGACTGGACGATCCCCGGCGACCGCTACCGGCTGCAGATCGTGCCGGGCCCCAGCGTGCGCGGCACCGCGATGCTGCACCAGTTTGTCGCCGAAGTGTCCTCGGTCGCGCCCGACGCCGCCGGCTCCGCCTCGACCATCGTGCGCAGCGCCGACACCATCGTCGTCGCCTTCCGCTCGGCCGCCGAATACGCCCTGCTCGCCATCACAGTGATCTTGTTTCTGGCCCTGCGCAGGGTTGCGCGACGTGGTGCTCGTGCTGACGAGCCTGCTGATGTCGACGCTGCTGACCGTGCTCGGCTCGGTGCTGCTGCCACTGCCGCTGAACTTCGCCAACGTCATCGCGCTGCCGCTGCTGCTCGGCGTCGGCGTGTCGTTCAACATCTACTTCGTGATGAACTGGCGGGCCGGCCGGCGCGACCCGCTGGCCTCGGCGACGGCGCGCGCGGTGCTGTTCTCGGCGCTGACCACGGCGACCGCCTTCGGCTCGCTGGCGCTGTCGCGCCATCCCGGCACCGCCAGCATGGGCAAGCTGCTGCTGCTCAGCCTCGCCAGCACCGTCGTATCGACGTTCCTGCTGCTGCCGGCGCTGCTGGCCAGCCTACGGCCCGGGAGAGGATTGTTCACCCATCCGGTGGAGCAGAAGGCAAGGCGAGGGGCTTTGCCCCTCGACCCCATTAAAGGCGAAGCCTTTAAAATCGGATAAAAGTTTTTTGGTTCTTTTCTTCAAAAAAGAACCGCTTCTTTACGCAGCGATCCGCTTGATGAACGACGACACCTTGTGCCGCCGCAACTCAGACCGCGCCCTGCCGTCGTTCGTCATGTAATTCAGCTGCACGACGTAGCGTTGCCCAACGAATTGCTTGTGCCCGTGCCACGTCGTCGGCCCGTTCGGAAACACCAGCAGCGTACCGTCCACCGGCGGCACCTCGACGGCGTAGTTGTCGATGTTCTCGCCGTCGCGCAGCAGCCTCAGGCAGCCCTGCTGACGCGCCCAGGCATCCGTCTGCGGGTTCAGATATAGCAGCACCGTCACCCGCTTGCTGTCCGAGTCGCGATGGATGCGGCCGTCCTTCTCGCGCGAGGCGCCGCGCAGCGTCACCATGGTCGGCGCGCCGTCCAGCGCCAGGCCGAACTTCGACGCCACCGCGTCGCGGAATTTCGGGCCTTCCAGGCTGCTCATCAGCGCCGCACCCGCCTGACCGAGCTTCAGCCCCTCGATCGGGTAGGAACCGCCCCGATCAAGCTTGGGCAGCCCGACGACCACTTGCCGCAGCACCGCGTCCGGCACGAACTTCTCGACGATGACATGCGGAAACGGCGCCGCCGCGATCGGCAGCTGCTCGAGAGCGTCATAGCGCAGCGCGTGATCCAATGTGTTCATCGCCTGCTCGATAATCCCGCCCTCGCGCGACGGCAAGACCGTTCCGCCGAACGCCGTCAGGACCGGATCGGCGCCTTGGCACGGACGATCGTCGTGGTCGACAGGAACTCGGCGCAGCCCAGCTCGTCGCGGCAGCAGGTTGGCCCGCCGCCCGGGACAAAGGCCGTCTGCAGGCGATGTGCGCCGGCGCTGCAACGATCGCTTATCGTCACCTTCGGTGCCGCCGCCCGGTGGTGCGGCGCGGCGCCGGCCGGCGTCATCGTCGCCAGGGCGGCTGTCAGAGCGAATACGGCCGCGCAAGACCTGATCATGCCACAGTCCTCCTTCGGCTCGTGTCGCACTGCAGGATATATGGCTAAGATACTGACGAAGTTACATCGCTCGCGAATAGGTGATGCAAACCCGGAACTATTGCGATCGCATGCGCCGGCGAATTGTCCCGCACGCGCTTAGCCGCTATTGCGCATCGCATGGACGGCTCGCCTCCCGCACATCGCGGCCCATTGGCCGTCTACCGCCGTCGTCTGCAGAGCGGCGCCCTGGCGACCGATCCGGCTCAGGCCGCCGCCGCCGAGCGGCTCCAGGGCCTGTGGATCACCCTGCGCGGCTACGACCCGCCAGCCAAAGCCGAGAGAAGCGGCTTCCTCGGCCGGCTGCTGCGCCGGCGCCCGGCCGACGGCGCCGACGAGCTTCGCCCCAACGGTCTCTACCTCGTCGGCGACGTCGGGCGCGGCAAGTCGATGCTGATGGACCTGTTCTTCGAGGAGGCGGAGGTCGCGCGCAAGCAACGAATCCACTTCCATGCCTTCATGCAGGGATGTCATCGCCGGATACAGACCTGGCGGGCGCAGAACCCCGACGGCGACGACCCGATCCCGCCGCTCGCCGACGCCCTCGCCGCCGAGGCCGCGCTGCTGTGCTTTGACGAGTTCCAGGTCAACGACATTGCCGACGCGATGATCCTCGGCCGGCTGTTCGAGGCCCTGTTCGACCGCTTCGTCGTCGTCGTCGCGACCTCGAACACGCTCCCGCAGGACCTGTTCCGCGGCAAGCCCGGCCGCGACGCCTTCCTGCCCTTCATCGGCCTGATCAGCCGTCACCTCGACCTGCTCGTGCTCGACGGCCAGCGCGACTACCGGCGCGCCCGCCTCGGCCGGGTGCAGACCTGGCAGGTGCCGAACGGCGGCCTCGCCGAGCGCGCGCTCGACGCGTCGTTCGCCGCCCTGATCAACGAGGCGACCCCCAAGCCATGCTCGCTCACGGTCGCCGGTCGGCGGCTGAGGGTGCCGCTCGCCGCCGCGGGCGTCGCCCGCTTCGACTTCGAGGCGCTCTGCGGCCAGCCACTCGGCGCCGGCGACTATCTTGCCCTCGCAACCCATTTCCACGCCCTCGTGCTCGACGGCATCCCACGGCTCGGCCCGGAAAACTACGATTTGGCGCGCCGCTTCATTACGCTGATAGACGCATTGTATGAACACCGGGTTAAGCTGATCGCCTCGGCCGACGCGTTGCCGGACGCCCTCTACGAACGCGGCGAAGGCGCGCGCGCCTTCGAGCGCACCGCCTCACGGCTGGAAGAAATGCAAAGCGCGGATTACCTCGCCTTGCCGCATCTCACCTAGGGCAAGGAAGGCCAGGGCTGTCTGCCCTGGACCCGATTAAAGGCGGAGCCTTTAAAATCCACTTATCGTTCGTGCCGGCAGGCGAGGTGTGTGCCAGTCGCGACCGAGCAGGCTCCAAATGGAATGGGGTCTGGGGCCTCGGGCCCCAGCGGAGTCCAGAGGCAGAGCCTCTGGCCTTGCTTATACTTGCCTTGCCTTGCCGCCCTGCAGTCGATGCGTTAGCACGGCCCGCCCGCAGCGAGGATCCCATGGCACGCAGCAAGATCGCCCTCATCGGCGCCGGCAATATCGGCGGCACGCTCGCCCATCTGATCGGCCTGAAGGAGCTCGGCGACGTCGTGTTGTTCGACGTGTTTCCGGGCGTGGCGGCCGGCAAGGCGCTCGACATCGCCCAGTCCGGCACGGTGGACGGTTTTGACGCCGAGATGAGCGGCGCCGGCGACTACAGCGCCATTGCCGGCTCGGACGTGGTGATCGTCACCGCCGGCTTTCCGCGCATGCCGGGCATGTCGCGCGACGACCTGCTGAGCAAGAATGCCGGCGTGATCGGCCAGGTCGCGGCGGGGATCCGCGAGCATGCGCCGGGCGCCTTCGTCATCTGCATCACCAACCCGCTCGACGTCATGGTGTGGGTGCTGCAGCAGAAATCCGGCCTGCCGCCGCACATGGTGGTCGGCATGGCCGGCGTGCTTGACAGCGCCCGCTTCAAGTTGTTCCTCGCCCAGGAGTTCGGCGTCTCGGTCGAGGACGTCACCGCCTTCGTGCTCGGCGGCCATGGCGACACGATGGTGCCGCTGACCCGCTACTCCACCGTCGCCGGCATCCCGGTGCCGGACCTGATCAAGATGGGCTGGAGCACCCAGGAGAAGATCGACGCCATCGTCAAGCGCACCGCCAATGGCGGCGGCGAGATCGTCAAGCTGCTCGAGAAGGGCTCGGCGTTCTACGCGCCGGCAGCGTCCGCGGTGGCGATGGCCGAGAGCTTCCTGCACGACAAGAAGCGGGTGATGCCGGTCGCCGCCAACCTCACCGGCCAGTATGGCGTCAGCGACCTCTATGTCGGCGTGCCGGTGGTGATCGGCGCCGGCGGCGTCGAGCGCATCGTCGAGATCGAACTCGATCGCGGCCGAGCAGGCGGCGTTCGAAAAGTCGGCCGGCGCGGTCAAGGAGCTGATCGAGGTCGTGAAGGGTCTAGGCGTAGTTTAAGAAAGGCAAGGGGCTTTGCCCCTTGACCCCACCAGAGGCTATAGCCTCTGGACTCCAGACTTAAGTAATGGGGTCTGGGGCCTCGGGCCCCAGCGGAGTCCAGAGGCAGAGCCTCTGGCCTTCCCTACCTAAAGGGTGCGGGCATGAACATCCACGAGTATCAGGCCAAGGAGCTGCTCAAGCCCTACGGCGTCGCGGTTCTCGAAGGCCATGTCGCCTGGACGCCCGCCGAGGCCGAGCAGGTCGCCGCCAAGCTTCCGGGCCCAATCTACGTCGTGAAGTCGCAAATCCACGCCGGCGGCCGCGGCGCCGGACGCTTCGCCGACGCGCCCGAGGGCCGCGGCGGTGTTCGCCTGGCCAAGTCCCCGGCCGAGGCGCGCGAGGCCGCGGAAGCCATGCTCGGCCACGTCTTGGTCACCAAGCAGACCGGCCCCGCCGGTCGACCGGTGCACCGGGTCTACGTCGAGGCCGGCTGCGACATCGCCCGCGAGCTCTACCTCTCGCTACTGATCGACCGCGCCACCGCCCGCGTCACCATCATGGCCTCCACCGAGGGCGGGATGGAGATCGAGGAGGTCGCCGAGCACCACCCCGAGAAGATCGAGCGCGTCGCCGTCGATCCCGCCGCCGGCATCTCCGGCTATCACTCCCGCCGCCTCGCCGCGGCGCTTCAGCTCAAGGGTCCGCAGGTCCGCGCCTTCGCGACCTTCGTCGAGGCGATGTACAAGGCCTTCATCGCGCTCGACTGCGCCATCGTCGAGGTCAACCCGCTGGTGGTCACCGGCGCCGGCGAGGTGGTGGCGCTCGACGCCAAGGTCACCTTCGACGACAACGCGCTCTATCGCCACCCCGAGCTCGAGCGCCTGCGCGACGAGGCGGAAGAGGACCCCAAGGAGCTCGAGGCCGCCAAGCACAGCCTCAGCTACGTCGCACTCGACGGCACCATCGGCTGCATGGTCAACGGCGCGGGCCTCGCGATGGCGACGATGGACATCATCAAGCTGTTTGGCGCCGCACCCGCCAACTTTCTCGACGTCGGCGGTGGTGCCACGCGCGAGCGCGTCACCGCGGCCTTCAAGATCATCCTGTCGGACCCGAACGTCGAGGGCATCCTGGTCAACATCTTCGGCGGCATCATGCGCTGCGACGTGATCGCCGAGGGCGTCGTCGCCGCCGCTCGCGAGGTGTCGCTCAACGTGCCGCTGGTGGTGCGGCTGGAGGGCACCAACGTCGAGCTCGGCAAGGACATCATGGCCCGCTCCGGCCTGCCGATCATAGCCGCCGATAACCTGGCCGACGCCGCCCAGAAGATCGTCGACGCCGTGCGGGGAGCCGCGTAATGGCCGTCCTCGTCGACGCCGACACCCGCGTCATCACCCAAGGCTTCACCGGTGCCCAGGGCACCTTCCACTCCGAGCAGGCGATCGCCTACGGCACCAAGGTCGTCGGCGGCGTCACCCCGGGCAAGGGCGGCACCACCCATCTCGACCTGCCGGTGTTCGACACCGTGCACCAGGCTCGCGAGGCCACCGGCGCCACCGCCAGCGCGATCTACGTGCCGCCGCCGTTTGCCGCCGACGCCATCCTGGAGGCGATCGATGCCGGCATCCCGCTGATCGTCTGCATCACCGAGGGCATCCCCGTGCTCGACATGGTGCGCGTCCGCCGCGCGCTGTCCGGCTCGGGCTCGATCCTGGTCGGCCCGAATTGCCCCGGCGTCATCACGCCCGACGCCTGCAAGATCGGCATCATGCCCGGCCACATCCACCGCCGCGGCAATGTCGGCATCATCAGCCGCTCCGGCACCCTGACCTACGAGGCGGTCGCCCAGACCACCGCCGCCGGGCTCGGCCAGAGCACCTGCATCGGCATCGGCGGCGACCCGGTCAAAGGGCTCGACTTCATCGAGTGCCTGGAGCTGCTGATCGCCGACCCGGAAACCCACTCGATCATCATGATCGGCGAGATCGGCGGCGCCAGCGAGATCGACGCGGCGGAGTTCTACGCGGCCAGCCGCGCCGGCAAGCCGGTCGTCGGCTTCATCGCCGGCGCCACCGCCCCGCCGGGCCGCCGCATGGGCCACGCCGGCGCGGTGATCAGCGGCGGCCGAGACACCGCCGCGGCGAAGTTCGAGGCGATGCGCTCGGCCGGCATCCACGTCGCCGATAGCCCAGCCTCCCTCGGATCGACGTTGGTCCGGGTGCTTAAGGGGTAAGAAAGCGGTTCTTTTTTGAAAAAAAGAACCAAAAAACTTTTGCTCGTTGGTGCTGCTCAATCCGCTACGCCGCTCCCTGCGGATAGAAGTTTTTTGCTTCTTTTTTCCAAAAAAGAAGCGCTTTCCATCTTGCCATGCGCTGACGACAATGCTGTCGCTTCAGCTCCGCGCGGACGATCGGGAAGGCTTGTCTTATCTTTGAGCCAGGCGGAGAACGGGGCTTACCCTTGGTCTCGCTTGGGAGAGCACTGACAGATGCCTGGCGTTGATGTTCTGGCCACCGCCTTCAACGGTGCCAACGCCGCCTTCATCGCCGACCTCTATGCCCGCTGGATCAGCGATCCCGCCGCCGTCGACCCAAGCTTCGCCGAGCTGTTCGCGGCCCTGAACGACGAGGCGCGTTCCGTCCTGGAGGATGCCTCGGGCGCCTCCTGGGCGCCGCGCCGCTTTGACGTCGGCGATGAGGCAGCGCCGGCGGCCAAGCCGGCTGCCCGCGCGGCTCAGCCGGCGCCCGGCATCACCCTCGACGAGGTACGCGCGGCCACGCGCATGAGCCTGCGTGCCCTGATGCTGATCCGCACCTACCGGGTGCGCGGCCATCTCGAGGCCCGGCTCGATCCGCTGGGCCTCGTGCAGCCGCGTCAGCATCCCGAGCTCGACCCCGCCTCCTACGACTTCACCGAAGCCGACTGGGACACGCCGATCTTCATCGACGGCGTGCTCGGCCGTGACGTCGCCACCCTGCGCGAGATCATGCAGGTGCTGCGCGAGACCTATTGCGGCACGCTTGCCGTCGAGTTCATGCACATCCAGGACCCGCGTCAGAAGGCCTGGATCCAGAAGCGCGTCGAGGGCGCGCCGTGGCTGGCCGGCCTGCCGACGGACGCCCGCCGCCTCATCCTCAAGCAGCTCACCGAGGCGGAGGGCTTCGAGGCGTTCTGCCAGAAGCGCTACGTCGGCACCAAGCGCTTCGGCCTGGAGGGCGGCGAGGTCACGATCCCGGCGCTGCACGCCATCATCGACGCCGCGGTGCCGGCCGGCGTCGGCGAGTTCGTGATCGGCATGCCGCATCGCGGCCGGCTCAACACGCTGGTCAACGTCGTGCGCAAGCCTTACCGCGCCATCTTCGCCGAGTTCGCCGGCGCCAGCTTCAAGCCCGACGACGTGCAGGGCTCGGGTGACGTCAAGTACCATCTCGGCACCTCGACCGACGTCCAGGTCGCCGGCCGCCCGGTGCACATCTCGCTGCAGCCGAACCCGTCGCATCTCGAGGCGGTGGACCCGGTGGTGATCGGCAAGGTGCGTGCCCGCCAGGACCGCGCCGGCGACGGCGTGAACGACCCTGGCGGCCGCCGCTCGGTGCTCGCCATCATCATGCACGGCGATGCCGCGTTCGCCGGCCAGGGCCTGGTCTACGAGACGCTCGCGATGAGCCAGCTGATCGGCTATCGCACCGGCGGCTCGATCCACGTGGTGGTCAACAACCAGATCGGCTTCACCACCGTCCCGGCGCACGCCTATTCCGGCCTCTACTGCACCGACGTCGCCAAATCGATCCAGGCGCCGATCGTGCACGTGAACGGCGACGACCCCGAGGCGGTGGTGTTCGCCGCCGCCATGGCGGCCGACTTCCGCAACGAGTTCGCCACCGACTTCGTGCTCGACATCGTCTGCTACCGCCGCCACGGCCACAACGAGGCGGACGAGCCGGCCTTCACCCAGCCGCTGATGTACAAGGCCATCCGCGAGCAGCCCACCACCCGCACTCTCTACGCCGAGCGCCTTGCCGCCGAGGGCGCGGTCCCGGCCGAGGAGAGCCGGCGGCAGTGGGACGAGTTCGCCGCCGAGCTCGACGAGGCCTACCAGGCCGCGCAGGGCTACCGCGTCAACAAGGCGGAGTGGCTCGAAGGCCAGTGGTCGGGGCTGAAGGCGGCCGGCGACGACGAGGACGCCGACCTCGAGGGCGAGACCGCGGTGCCGCTCGTGACGCTGCGCCATGTCGGCGCCGCGCTGGCCACCGTGCCGGACACGTTCGACGCCAACCCCAAGATCACCCGCCAGCTCACCGCCAAGCGCCAGATGATCGACAGCGGCGAGGGCATCGACTGGGCGACCGGCGAGGCGCTCGCCTTCGGCACCCTGCTGGCCGAGGGCAACCGCGTCCGCCTCTCCGGCGAGGACTGCCAGCGCGGCACCTTCAGCCAGCGCCACGCGGTGCTGATCGACCAGACCAACCAGAACGAATACGTGCCGCTGGCCAACATCCAGCCCGGCCAGGCCCGGATCGAGATCTACAACTCGCTGCTGTCCGAGCAGGGCGTGCTCGGTTTCGAATACGGCTACTCGCTGGCCGACCCTTGGACGCTGGTGCTGTGGGAGGCGCAGTTCGGCGACTTCGCCAACGGCGCCCAGGTGATCATTGACCAGTTCCTGGCTTCCGGCGAGACCAAGTGGCTGCGCATGTCGGGCCTGACGCTGTTGCTGCCGCACGGCTTCGAAGGGCAGGGGCCGGAGCACTCCTCGGCGCGGCTGGAGCGCTACCTGCAGCTCTGCGCCGAGAGCAACATGACGGTCGCCAACATCACCACGCCGGCCAACTACTTCCACGCCCTGCGCCGCCAGCTGCGCCGCAACTTCCGCCGCCCGCTGGTGCTGATGACGCCCAAATCCCTGCTGCGCCACAAGCTCGCGGTCTCGCCGCTGGCCGACATGGCGGAGGGCACCGGCTTCCGCCGGCTGCTGCCGGAGACCGACGAGCTGGTCGATGGCGGGCAGGTCCGCCGCG
This sequence comes from Acetobacteraceae bacterium, assembly GCA_963692975.2. GTDB lineage: Bacteria > Pseudomonadota > Alphaproteobacteria > Acetobacterales > Acetobacteraceae > CAXMMR01. The sequence continues at coordinate 19,081 of CAXMMR010000019.1, forward strand.
TCGTTCTGTGTTCGGGCAAGGTGTATTACGACCTGCTGGCCGAGCGCCGCGAGGCCGGGCTCGACGACGTCGCCATCCTCCGGCTCGAGCAGATCTACCCGTTCGCCGAGAAGACGCTCGCCTTTGCGCTGAAGGCCTACCCGGCGGCGGAGATCGTCTGGTGCCAGGAGGAGCCGGAGAACATGGGCGCCTGGCAGTTCGTCGACAGGCGGATCGAAAAGGTGCTCGGCGTGATCAAGCACGTGACGAGCCGGCCGAGCTATGTCGGCCGCGTCGCTGCCGCGAGCCCCGCCACCGGCTCGGCCAAGGTGCACGCCGCCGAGCAGCTGAGCCTGGTCCGCCGGGCACTGAAGCTGGATTAAGGCCGGGACCCCACCCGGCCATTCACTGAGGGGACGAACGGTCCAGATGTCTGCCGATATCAAGGTGCCGACGCTCGGCGAGAGCGTCACCACCGCCACCGTGGCGCGCTGGCTGAAGCGCGTCGGCGACGCAGTCGCTGCCGACGAGCCGCTGGTTGAGCTGGAGACCGACAAGGTCACCGTCGAGGTGCCGTCGCCGATCAGCGGCACGCTGGGCGCGTTCGCCCATGACGAGGGTGCGGAGGTCGAGGTCGGCACCGTGCTCGGCAGCGTCGAGACCGATGGCGCCGCCGCCAAGCCGGCCGCCAAGCCCGCAACTCCCGCCTCGCCCTCCTCGCCGGCCAAGCCCCTCGCGGCCGCCGAGGCGCCGGCCACCCGGCAGGTTCCGCCGGCCGGGCAGGCCCCCCAACCCTCGCAGCAATCCGCACCGCCGGGCTCCGGCATCAACCCGCCGCCACGCCCGGTCGGCCCGGTCAGCCGCCCGGCAACCCCGCCCAGCGACCTCAACAGCGGCACTCATCACGCGCCGCTTCCGGCCGCGAGCCGGCTCATGAGCGAGAACCACGTCGCCGCCGAGGCGCTCGGCGAGGGCACCGGCAAGGACGGCCGGGTGACCAAGGGCGACGTGCTCGCCTTCCTCGACCGCCCGGCGCCGGCGCCCGCCGAGCCCGCGCCGGCCAGGCCCGCCCGGGCGCCGAACGTCCGCGAGGAGCGGGTCAGGATGACCCGCCTGCGCCGCACCATCGCCCAGCGCCTGAAGGAGGCGCAGAACACCGCGGCGATGCTGACCACCTTCAACGAGGTGGACATGTCGGCCGCGATGGCGCTGCGCTCCGAGTACAAGGATGCCTTCGAGAAGAAGCACCGCGGCGCCCGCCTCGGCTTCATGTCGTTCTTCGTCACCGCCTGCGTCGCCGCGCTGGCCGAGTTCCCCGCCGTCAACGCCGAGATCGACGGCGACGAGATCGTCTACAAGCACTACGTCCACATGGGCATCGCCGTCGGCGGCGCGAACGGCCTGGTGGTGCCGGTCATCCGCGATGCCGACCGGCTCGACTTCGCCGGCATCGAGCGCGCGGTCGGCGATTTCGGCCGCCGCGCCCGCGACGGCCAGCTCAAGCTGGACGAGCTCACCGGCGGCTCGTTCTCGATCACCAATGGCGGCGTCTACGGCTCGCTGATGAGCACGCCGATCCTAAACCCGCCGCAATCCGGCATCCTGGGCATGCACAAGATCCAGGACCGCCCGGTCGCCGTGGCGGGCAAGGTCGAAATCCGCCCGATGATGTATCTCGCCCTCTCGTACGATCACCGCATCGTCGACGGCAAGGAGGCGGTCAGCTTCCTGGTCCGCGTCAAGGAAAGCATCGAAGACCCACGTCGGCTCTTGCTTGGCTTGTAGGAAGGCGAGGGCTCTGCCCTCGACCCGCTGGGGCCTGAGGCCCCAGACCCCATCTGTTTAGCATACGCGTTTTAGCGGGCACTTTCTCAGCTTGCGCAGCATATAAATTGGCTGCGCCGCTCGTTGTCGGATGGCCGGGCGCACAAACCCTGCGGCAAAAGTCTCCAAAGTCTAGGTTTTAGGAACAATTCACTTAAGTAATCGGGGTCGGGGGCCTCACGGCCCCGTCGTGCGCTTGCACGCTAGCGCGTGACGGGTCCAGGGCAGAGCCCTGGCCTTCTTTCTCTGAGGCTTATTATGTCTGATTCTTACGACGTGATCGTCTTAGGCGCCGGCCCCGGCGGCTACGTCTGCGCCCTGCGCGCCGCCCAGCTCGGCCTGAAAGTCGCCTGCGTCGAGAAGCGCGCGACGCTCGGCGGCACCTGCCTCAACGTCGGCTGCATTCCCTCCAAGGCGCTGCTGCAATCCTCGGAAAACTTCCACGAGGTCAGCCACGGCTTCGTCGACCACGGCATCGACGTCGCCGGCGTCAAGATCGACATTGCGAGGATGCAGAAGCGCAAGGGCGAGGTGGTGAGCGCCAACGTCAAGGGCATCGAGTTCTTGTTCAAGAAGAACAAGATCGACTGGCTGCGCGGCGCCGGCCGCATCGTCGGGCCCGGCCAGGTCGGCGTCGGCGACCAGACCTACGCGGCAAAATCGATCGTGATCGCCACCGGCAGCGAAGTCTCACCGCTGCCTGGCATCGACGTCGACAACGAGAAGATCCTGGATTCGACCGGCGCGCTGGAGCTCGACCACGTGCCGCAAAGCCTGGTTGTGATCGGCGGCGGCTATATCGGCCTCGAGCTCGGCAGCGTCTGGAGCCGGCTCGGCGCCAAGGTGACGGTCGTCGAATACCTCGACCGCCTGGTTCCGGGCATGGACCTGGAAATCGGCAAGACCTTCGAGCGGGTGCTCGGCAAGCAGGGCTTCACCTTCAAGCTCGGCACCAAGGTCACCGCCGCCAAGCTCGAAGGCGACGGCGTGACGCTGACCCTGGAGCCTGCCAAAGGCGGCGCCGCCGAGACGCTCGCCGCCGACATCGTGCTGGTCTCCGTCGGCCGCCGCCCGTTCACCGGCGAGATCGGCCTGGAAGCAGCCGGCGTCGCCCTCGACGAGCGCGGCTTCATCAAGGCCGACGACCATTTCCAGACCACCGCGCCCGGCATCTACGCCATCGGCGACGTCCTGCGCGGCCCGCTCCTCGCCCACAAGGCGGAGGAGGAGGGCATTGCGCTCGCCGAGTTGCTGGCCGGCAAGGCCGGCCACGTGAACTACGACGTCATCCCTGGCGTGGTCTACACCTGGCCGGAGGTCGCCTCGATCGGCAAGACCGAGGAGCAGCTCAAGGGCGAGGGCGCCAGCTACTCGGTCGGCAAGTTCCCGTTCACCGCCAACGCCCGGGCCCGCGCCATGGGCTCCACCGACGGCTTCGTCAAAATCCTCGCCGACAAGGCGACCGACCGCATCCTCGGGGCCCACATCATCGGCCCCGACGCCGGCACCCTGATCGCGGAAATCGCCACCGCCATGGAGTTCGGCGCCTCCTCCGAAGACGTCGCCCGGACATGCCACGCGCATCCCAGCCTGAACGAAGCCGTCAAAGAAGCCGCGCTCGCCGTCGAGGGCAGGGCGCTGCACATCTAGAAGAAGGAAGGCCAGGGCTCTGCCCTGGACCCGCTGGGGCCCGCGGCCCCAGACCCCATTCACTGGAATCTTTCTTGGCGAAGCCGATCAATCCTGCTTCCAACTGCGCTGAACTCGCCAAATAGCCACGAACAACAAATGGATTTTAAAGGCTCCGCCTTTAATGGGGTCCAGGGGCAAAGCCCCTGGCCTTGCTTTCCGGAGGTGCCATGCTGGCCCTGACCATGGGCGACCCGGCCGGCATTGCAGGCGAAATCACCGCCGGCGCCTGGGCCCGCCTCCGCTCAACCGGCCCTGCTTTCGTCATGCTTGGCGATGTCGACTGGCTGCGCCGCTATGGACCTGTGCAGGTGGTCGGCTCAGCGCTTCGGGCGCAGGCGGTGTTCGCCGGCGCGATGCCGGTGCTGCCGGTCGCCTTGCAGGCGCCGGTCACGGCCGGCGCGCCGGACAGCGCCAACGCGCCGGGCATCATCGCCAGCATCGAGCGCGCGGTGTCGCTCGCGCGTTCGGGCGAGGTCGAGGCGGTGGTGACCAACCCGATCAGCAAGGCGGTTCTCACCCGCGCCGGCTTCCCCCATCCCGGCCACACCGAGTTCCTCGCCGCGCTGACCGGTGCGGCCGGCCGCGAGGTGATGATGCTGGCGGCGCCGATGCTGCGCGTGGTGCCGGTGACAATCCACGTCTCGCTGCGCCGCGCCCTGGCGCTGCTGAGCATCGAGGCGATCGTCGCCGCGGGGCGCATCGCGGCGGCGGCGTTGCGGGATGATTTCGGCATCGCCGCGCCGCGGCTGGGCGTCGCCGGCCTCAATCCGCATGCCGGGGAGCAGGGCACGATGGGCGACGAGGAGCGCACGCTGATCGAGCCCGCGATTGCGATGCTGCGCGCCGACGGCATTGACGTGCGCGGCCCCTATCCGCCGGACACGATGTTCACCGCGCCGGCGCGGGCCGGCTACGACGCGGCGCTGTGCATGTACCACGACCAGGCGCTGATCCCGCTGAAGACGCTCGACATGGTCAACGGCGTGAACGTCACGCTCGGCCTGCCGATCGTGCGAACATCGCCCGATCACGGCACGGCATTCGACATCGCGGGGCAGGGGATTGCCGATCCGTCGAGCCTGGTCGCAGCGTTGCGGCTGGCGGCGTCGATCGCCACCCATCGAAAGGGACTGACATGACGCGGCTGCGGCTCGGCGTGAACATCGACCACGTCGCAACGGTGCGCAACGCCCGCGGCGGCGCCCATCCCGACCCGCTCGACGCCGCCCGCACGGCGATCGCCGCCGGCGCCGACGGCATCACGCTGCACCTGCGCGAGGACCGCCGGCACATCCGCGACGACGACCTCGCCCGCATCGCCGCCGCGATCAGCGCGCCGATCAACCTCGAAATGGCGGCGACCGCCGAGATGCTCGCGCTCGCCGTGCGCACCAGGCCGCACGCCGCCTGCATCGTCCCCGAGCGCCGCGCCGAGGTGACGACCGAGGGCGGCCTGGACGCCGCCGGGCAGATCGCCAGCCTGCGCCCGATCGTCGCCGGGCTCGCGGCCGCCGGCATCCGCGTGTCGCTGTTCATCGATCCGGACCCGGCCCAGGTCGCCGCCGCCGCCGCCCTCCGCGCCCCGGTGGTCGAGCTGCATACCGGCGCCTATGCGCATGGCAGGGCAGGGGAGCTCGCCCGCCTGTCCGAAGCCGCGCGCGCCGCCGTTGCCGCGGGGCTGGAGGTGCATGCCGGCCATGGCCTGACCTTCGATAACGTCGTCGCCGTCGCCGCCCTGCCGCAGCTGGCCGAGCTGAACATCGGCCACTTCCTGATCGGCCAAGCCATCCTCGACGGCCTCGCCCCGACCATCCGCCACATGCGCACGCTCATGGACGCGGCGCGCCCGTAGGAGAACGAGGAAGCCACAGGCTCTGCCCCTGAACTCTGCTGGGGCCCGAGGCCCCAGACCTTGGACCCCGGATCCCAACGCGAATGGGACGACGCCCGAGCTGTGCTATCCATCTCCTGAGCTCAGGCCTCGCCATCACGGTTGCTGAACATCTTGCCTATAGGCAAGATTTCTCTAAGCCACTGATGATAAAGCATTTACCTTGGCGAGAGTGGGGCAAGATCGTCCATAACACCCTCTTGCCGACCGCTCCGAAATCTTGCGGTATTTCGCCCTTCAAGACCTTGGGAGATGGGCCGGGGCCTCCTGGCCTAGCGGGTCCACGAAGGGAAGCCCTGGCCTTCCTTGAAGGCGCGATTGGACCCGGCCAGGCAGAGTTGATACGCCCCCGGGCAGGGCGGCGACCTCGGCGCCGAATTGTCCGGAGCGTCGCTTAAGGATGGATCGCCTGCTCGGTCACGGGTTCGACGCCGCCATCCGGCACCTGCTCGGCGGCCTGCACCTGATGCTCTGGCCGCTCGGCCTCGTCATTTCCATCGTCATCAGCCTGCACGTGCTGCTGACCAAGCGCGACATCGGCTCGGCCGTCGGCTGGGCCGGCCTGGCGTGGTTCTCGCCCTATTTCGGCGGCGTTCTCTACTTCATCCTCGGCATCAACCGGGTGCGCCGCCGCGCCCGCAAGCTGCGCGGCCCCGAGGGCGCCAACGAGGAGCAGGCCGAGGCGGCCGCCCGGCCCGACAACCACCTCTCGCCGCTGGAGGTCGCCGCCCGCACCATCACCCGCCGTCCGGCGCTCGCCGGCAACCAGATCACCATGTTCAGCGACGGCGACGAGGCCTACCCGGTGATGTTGGCCGCAATCGCGGCGGCCAGAACGTCGGTCGCGCTGTCGACCTACATCATGCGCGACGACGCCGCCGGCGGCCGCTTCATCGACGCGCTGAGCGCTGCGCAGCAGCGTGGCGTCGCCGTCCGGGTGCTGCTGGACGGCATCGGCAGCGGCTATTTCCGCTGCCCCGCGGCCACCCGGCTGGCGAGCGAGGGCGTGCCGGTCCGCCGCTTCCTGCACTCGCCGCTGCCCTGGCGCATGCCGTTCCTCAACCTGCGAACCCACAAGAAGGTCCTGGTGATCGACGGCTGCGTCGGCTTCACCGGCGGGATGAACATCGCCTACCAGAACATGGTCGCGCTGAAACCGCCGAACCCGGTGCGCGACACCCATTTCCGCGTTGCCGGCCCGGTGGTCGGCCAGCTCATGGAAGCCTTCGCCGAGGACTGGAACTTCGCCTCCGACGAGACCTTGGAGGGCGACGCCTGGTTCCCCGACATCGGCGAGGCCGACGCGTCGGAGCCGACCGGCACCGCCAGGATCGTGACCTCGGGCCCGGACGCCGACCTCGAGAAGATCGAGATGATCGTGCTCGCCGCGCTGGCCTGCGCGCGCCGCTCGGTGCTGCTGATGACGCCGTATTTCCTCCCCGAGGAGCGGCTGATCACCTCGCTCGCCTTGGCCGCCATGCGCGGCGTCGCCGTCGACATCGTCATCCCCGAGCGCAGCGATCATCGGCTGGTGGATTGGGCGACGCGCGCCAATGTCGGCCCGCTGCTCGACCAGGGCTGCCGCCTGTGGCGCAACGGTCCGACCTTCGACCACAGCAAGCTGCTGGTGCTGGACGGCGAATGGTGCCTGCTGGGCAGCCAGAACTGGGACATGCGCAGCTTCCGGCTGAACTTCGAGCTTGACATGGAGGTCTACCACAGCGATCTCGCCCGTCGCCTCGAGGCGCACATCAACGGCCGCCGCACCGGCCCGATCACCCGCGAAGAGGTCGAGGGTCGCCCGCTGCCGCTCCGGGTCCGCGACGCCGCGATCCGGCTGATGCTGCCTTACCTCTAGGGGAAGAAAGGCCAGGGCGCTGCCCTGGACCCGCTGGGGCCGGGAGGCCCCAGACCCCGGCCCTCGAAATTTGAACCCGCTCTTTCTTGCTTGGCGAAGCCGATCAATCCTGCTTTCCACTCCGCCGAACTCGCCTGGCAGCCACGGACAAGAAATGGATTTTAAAGGCTCCGCCTTTAATGGGGTCCAGGGGCGGAGTGAGCCCCAAGGTTCCGACTGCCGCGCAGCGGCAGTTGGAAGGGCTCCACGGAGGGAAAGCCCCTGGCCTTCGCCCTAGAAACAGCTCTCTGTCAGGTTGCCGGCCAGGTTCACCCGAACACGTGCTGTCCTCAGCAGCGCTTGCAGGGTGGCGGAGCGGTGATCGTCCATCCAGGCCGCGACAGCAGCATCGGCGGCTGCCGCCCGTCCGGAGCGCCCAAGACCGGCCAACAGCGGCGGCCAATCGAAGTCTGATCCCCGATCCATCCGACGGCTCCGGGATCGGTGCTGCAGCGCGAAGAAAACATCCTTGTGTAGCAAACTCGCCCAGATCCCGCCGCTTTCTCAAGGCTTACTGCCGGCGTGGTTCATCAACGAGCCTCGCCATTTTCGCAGCGGACCGAGCCCATGCGCTTCCTGACAGTCTACCGCCGCGCCGCCGCCCTGCTCCGTGCCGACCGCCGGCTGGCCGCCGTCCTGGTCGGCGCCAACGTCCTCGTTGCCGGGCTGCAGTTCCTCGACCCGATCCTGTTCGGCCGGGTCATCGGCCTGCTGTCGAGCTCCGACCATATGACGCACGCCGCCCTCTGGTCCGCCGCGGCGACGCTCATCGGCATCTGGGTCGGGATCGGCGTCTGCGGCATCGGCTTCAACATGATCACCGCGCTGCACGCCGAGCGCATGGCGCACCGCAACCGCCTGCACGCCATGAGCCGCTACTTCGCCCACGTGCTGTCGCTGCCGCTCTCCTTCCATGGCGACGCGCATTCGGGTCGGTTGATGAAGGTGATGACCGGCGGCTCGGACTCGCTGTTCGCCATCTGGCTGACCGCGTTTCGCGAGCAGATCGCCACCTACGCGGCCGTCATCGTGCTGCTGCCGCTCACCCTGCTGATCAACTGGCGCCTCGGCATCGTGTTGGTGAGCCTGGTCGCGGTGTTCGTGGTGATCACCACCTTCGTCGTGCACAAGACGCAGGCGGGCCAGGTCCGCGCGGAGGGGTTCCAGGGCCAGCTTGCCGGCACCGCCCAGGATGCGCTCGCCAACGTCACCGTGGTGCAGTCCTTCTCCCGGCTAAACGCCGAGGCGAACCGCTTCAGCGCCATCGTCGACCAGGTGATGCGCCACCAGTTCCCGGTGCTGAACTGGTGGGCCGGCGTCAACGTGCTGACGCGCGGCGCCTCCACCGTCGCCATCATCACCATCGTGCTGACCGGCACCCTGCTGCACCTGCAAGGCCAGGCCTCGGTTGCGCAGATCGTCTCTTTCATGGGCTTCTCGACCCTGCTGATCGGGCGTCTCGAGGCGGCGGTCCAATTCGTCAACCAGCTGTTCATGCGCGCGCCGCTGCTCGGCGAGTTCTTCACCGTGCTCGACGCGAAGAGCACCGTGCCCGAAATCGTCGAGCCGATCGAGCTCACGGTGCCGCATGGCGAGGTCGCCTTCGAGGACGTCAGCTTCGCCTATCCCGGCGGGCCCAACATCCTGGCCGACGTGTCCTTCGTCGCCCGCCCCGGCTCGGTCGTCGCCCTGGTGGGATCGACCGGCGCCGGCAAGTCCACGGCGATGAACCTGTTGCAGCGGATGTGGGACCCGACCGCCGGCGGCGTGCTCATCGACGGCCAGGACCTGCGCGACGTGTCGCTGACCAGCCTGCGCGCCTCGATCGGCGTCGTGTTCCAGGAGAGCATGCTGTTCAACCGGTCGATCCGCGACAACCTGCTGGTCGGCAAGCCGGACGCGACCGACGCCGAGATCGAGCGCGCCTGCCGGATGGCCGAGGCGCACGACTTCATCTCCCGCCAGCCGCAAGGCTACGACACCATGGTCGGCGAGCGCGGCTCGACGCTGTCCGGCGGCCAGCGCCAGCGTCTTGCGATCGCCCGGGCGCTGCTCAAGAACCCGCCGATCCTGATCCTCGACGAGGCGACCAGCGCGCTCGATGCGGCCACCGAGGCGAAGGTGTCGCGCGCCATGGCGACGCTGATGCAGGGCCGGACGACCTTCGTCATCGCCCACCGGCTGTCCACGGTGCGCGATGCCGACGAGATCCTGGTGTTCGATGGCGGCCGCATCGTCGAGCGCGGCACCTTCGACGAGTTGCTCGAGCATCGCGGCAGGTTCGCCGAGCTCGTCTCGACCCAACTCGCCGGCCGCGAGGCTCAGGTCGACTGAGCAGGGTCGGCGTCTTCATCCAGCCGACGAGGCGCGGCTCCAAGCTGCGTCTCGTCGGGCTCGGTCAAGTCGCCGTGTTGTTGCACCGCACGGCTACTATTTGATTTTCGCGTGATCGTTGCTGCATGATTCCAGGTCCGGTCGCCAGCAGGCGCCCGGTTCCCTCGGGAGGACGCCATGACCGTCGCGGCATTACTCAGGACCAAGGGCTATGACATCGCCTCCGTCGCGCCGACGGCGATCGTCACCGACATCGCGCGCGAGCTGTCAACAAGGCGCATCGGCGCCATCCTGGTGCGCGACAGCGCCGGGCAGATGCTGGGCATCGTCTCCGAGCGCGACATCACCCGCTGCATCGCCCAGCACGGGGCGGCGGCGCTGACCAAGACCGCGGCTCAGCTCATGACCACCGCCCTGCTGACCGTCACCTCCTCGACCTCGGTGGCCGAAGCGATGGGCTTGATGAGCGACAGCCGGGTGCGCCATCTGCCGGTGGTGGACAACGGCGCGCTGGCCGGCGTGATCAGCATGGGCGACGTGGTCAAAGCCAAGCTCTCCGAGCAGGAGAACGACCTAGACAGCCTCAAGGCCTACGTCGCCGGCCAGTAGCGACGCGCCTCAAGCTGGAGCGGCCTCGCGATAACGGACCGCTCTAGTAGCTTTTATAGGGCAGGAACTTGCCTGATAGGGTGATCTTCACCCGGTCACCCTTCGCGTCCGGCTGGCGTTCAAACTGCATGTCGAAGTCGATCGCGCTCATGATGCCATCACCGAACTCCTCGCCGATCAGCTCCTTCCAGGTGGTGCCGTAAACCTGCACCAGCTCGTGGAAGCGGTAGATCAGCGGGTCGGTCGATGGCCCTGGTGGCAGCGCGCCGCGGTAGGGGATGGCGGCGAGCGTCTCGGCGTCGGCAGTCTCCAGGCCGAGCAAGAACACGGTCTTGGCCGCCGTCTCGGGCGTCATCGACATCTGGCCCAGGCAGGCAGCGCACACCCAGCCCGGCGCATGGTCGAGCTTGGCCCCGATTTCGCGCCAGCTTAGCCCGCGAGCGCGCTTGGCGAGCAGTATCCGCTGCCCAAGTTCGGTTTTCGCGTCGTTCATCCCGCTCTCCTTCGTTCACAGCCGCACGTTGCTTGCATCCTGCAGTCGAAACGATCAATGGTCCTTGCGACAACGGAGACACGAACGCGATGCCGACTATTCCTATTCCGCGCAAGCCCGGGTTGTTGGGTGAGTTTCAGGCCTTCATCATGCGCGGCAACGTCATCGATCTTGCCGTCGGCATCGTCGTCGGCGCGGCATTCACCAACATCGTGCAGAGCCTGGTCAAGGACATCTTCAACCCGATTATCGGGCTCGCCGTCGGCGGGATCGACTTCTCGAACTACTTCGTCACCCTCAAGGGCCCGCACGAGCGGACCCTTGATGCGGCGACCAAGGCCGGCGCGGTGACGATGAACATCGGCTCGTTCGTCAACGCGGTGATCCAGTTCATCATCCTGGCGTTCATCGTCTTCATGGTGGTCAAGGCGCTCAGCTCGCTCTACCGCAAGGAAGAGAAGAAGGTGGCCGTGCCGACCGTCAGCGAGGTGCTGCTGACTGAGATCCGCGACGAGCTGCGCGCGCCGGCGCGGGCGGCGACCCCGTAAGCAAGCGGTTCTTTTTTGAAAAAAAGAACCAAAAAACTTTTATTCGATGGCAGGTGGTTGGATCGCTGACGAATAGAAGTTTTTGCTTCTTTTTCGAAAGAAGCGCTTGCCTGACTTCAGCTGAAGCCTGCCACCGCCCGCGCTCGATACGGCGCCTCGAGCTCCGCCATGTCGTCGGGGCTGAGCTTGAGATCGAGCGCGGCGACCGCGTCTTCCAGATGGTAAGGCTTTGACGCGCCGATGATCGGCGCGGTGACGCCGGGCTTGCCGAGCAGCCAGGCCAGCGCCACCGAGGCGCGCTTGGCGCCGAGCCGCTCGGCCACCCGGCCCACCGCCTCGACGATGGCGCGGTCGGCGTCTTCGCCGCCCTTGTAGAGCGTTTTGCCGAACTGATCCGTGTCGCCGCGCTTGGTCGAGGGGCTGTCTTCCCAGGGCCGGGTGAGCCGGCCTCGCGCCAGCGGGCTCCACGGGATGATCCCGACGCCCTCCTCGCGGCATAGGCCGAACATCTCCCGCTCCTCCTCGCGATAGAGCAGGTTGACGTGGTTCTGCATTGAGACGAAGCGCGACCAGCCGTTCAGCTCGGACAAATAGAGCGCGCGGCAGAACTGCCAGGCATGCATCGAGGAGGCGCCGATATAGAGCGCCTTGCCCGCACGGATCACGTCGTCCAGCGCCTCCAGCGTCTCTTCGATCGGCGTCTCCGCGTCGAAGCGATGGATCTGGTAGAGGTCGACATAGTCGGTGCCGAGCCGCTTTAGGCTGGCATCGATTTCGGCCATGATCGCCTTGCGCGACAGGCCGCGCCCGTTCGCGTCCTTGCGCATCGGCCCGTGCACCTTGGTCGCGATCACCACCTCCTCGCGACGAGCGAAGTCGTGCAGCGCCCGGCCGACGATCTCCTCCGAGGAGCCGGCGGAGTAGACGTTGGCGGTGTCGAAGAAGGTGACGCCGAGCTCGATCGACCGGCGGATAAAGTCTCGGCTCTCCGCCTCCGGCAGCGTCCATTCGTGGTTACCGCGACCCGGCTCGCCATAGGTCATGCAGCCGAGGCAAAGGCGCGAGACCTTCAGGCCCGTGCGACCCAGATTGACTTGTTGCATGGCGGCACCCCCAAGAAAGCTAACAGTTCTTTTTCAAAAAAAAGAACCAAAGAATTGTTGCAAGTCAAAGACGCGACAGCGCTGACAAAAGTTTTTGCTTCTTTTTTCAAAAAGAAGCGCTTCCTATCACGCTTCGCATCCCGCCTGCCGTAACGTCGCCATCACCTCGTCCGGCGGCACGTCGCGCGAGGTGAAAGCCTGGCCAACGCCACGGGCGAGAACGAAGGCAAGCCGGCCATCGCGATGCTTCTTGTCGCGCCGCATGTGGCCGACCAGGACTGACGCGGAGAACCGACGGTCGAGTCCCGCAATCGTCGACGGCACGCCGGCCGCTGCCAGATGATCCAGCACCCGTGCCGCGTCCTGCGGCGGGCAGATGCCAAGCCGGACGGACAGGGCAAAGGCTAGGCCAAGCCCGATCGCCACTGCCTCGCCGTGCAGCAGCGAGCCGTCGTAGCCGCACGTCGCCTCCAGCGCGTGGGCGAATGTGTGGCCGAGATTGAGCAGCGCCCGCCCATTCGAGCTGCGCTCCTCCCGCTCGTCCTCGCCCACCACGGCCGCCTTGAACGCGCAGGCCCGATACACCGCCTCGGCCAGCAGCACTGCATCGCCGCGCAGCAGGGCGGCGCCGTTCTGCTCGCACCAGGCGAAGAGCGCGCTGTCGGCAATTAGCCCGGCCTTGACGATCTCGGCGTAGCCCGCGCGTAGCTCGCGCGCCGGCAGCGTCGCGAGCGTCGCGATGTCGGCCAGCACGCGACGCGGCTGGTGGAAGGCGCCGAGCAGGTTCTTGCCGTAGGCGGTGTTGATGCCGGTCTTCCCGCCGACGCTGCTGTCGACCTGGGCCAGCAAGGTCGTCGGCACCTGCACGAAGGGCAGGCCGCGCAGCGTGCTGGCCGCGGCGAACCCCGCAAGGTCGCCGACAACGCCGCCGCCGAGCGCGATCACCGCGGTCTGCCGCTCCACGCCGGCGGCCAGCAGCCCGTCCGTCACCTGACCGAACGTCGCCAGCGACTTCGAGCCCTCGCCCGGCGGCACGGTGAGCGTGCTCGCCTCGATGTCGGCGCCGGCCAGGCCCTCCAGCAGGCTCGTCAGGTGCAGCGCGGCAACCGCGGTGTCGGTGACCACCACAGCCCGGCGCTGCGGCAATGCGGAGGCGAGCAACGTCCCAGCGCGGCCAAGCAGCCCCTCGCCGATGACAACCTCGTAGCTTGCGCTCGGCAGCGCTACCGCCAGCCGCCGCGGCTCGCGCCAGCCATGCAGCGCCTCCAGCACCCGCGTCACCGTGACGTCCAACGCATCATCGCCACTCTCCACCACCAGGTCGGCTTCGGCATAGACGGGATGACGCTGCGCCATCAAAGCCTGCAGGATCTCAGCCGGATCGCCGCCCGCCAGCAGCGGCCGGGTCTGGCGGGTCGCAACCCGCCGCACCAGCACCGGCAGACGCGCCCGCAGCCAGATCGCCACGCCGTTGTGGCGCACCGCCGCCCGCGTCGCCGGGTCCATCCAGGCGCCGCCGCCGGTCGCGATCACGAATGGGCCCTCGGCGAGCAGCCGGCTGATCACCCGGCGCTCGCCCTCGCGGAACGCCCGCTCGCCGTAGCGGGCGAACAACTCGGCGATCGTGCAGCCGGCGGCCCGCTCGATCTCGGCGTCGGCGTCGCGGAACGGCAGGCCAAGCCGCCCGGCCAGGCGCCGCCCGACCGAGCTTTTCCCCGCACCCATCAATCCGACCAGCACCAGGCTGCGTCCACCCAGCACCTTACTCTGCGCCGGCAGCCGGCGCTGCGGCTCGACGCCTGCGGCCGCGGCGTCAGCTTGGAGGCTCCCCGAATGTGGCGCGAGGTTGCGTGTCATGCCCCCTGAGGCTAGCACGGCGCCATCCCGCCACGAACCGGCCAGCGCCACCTCATCGCGCCGTGCCTCGGAGCCAGACGCATGAGCCGCGCATTCCTGATCGTCCTCGCGGTGCTGGTCGGCCTGCTCGTGGTCGGCGTCGTGGCGCTCGGCGCCTTTCCGCCGAAGATCCACCAGGCGCCGGTCGAGCACGTGATCCCCAACGAGCGTGTCGGCGGCAGTGGCTGAGGCTCGAGCGTCCGGCGACACGCGCGACCTCGGGCGCCACGCCGAGGCGTTCCTCGAGATGCTGGCCGCCGAGCGCGGCGCCGCGCGCAACACGCTGACCGCCTACGCCGCCGACCTCGCCGACCTCGCGGGCCATTGCGACGGCACGATCGCGTCGGCCACGGCCGAGACCCTGCAATCCTACCTGCGCGGCCTGACGAACGAGGGGCTTGCCGCCCGCACCACGGCGCGCCGCCTGTCCTCGTTGCGCCAGTTCTTCCGCTTCCTTGTGCGCGAAGGCCTGCGCCCCGACGACCCGACGCTGCTGCTCGACGCGCCGCGCCTCTCGGCGCCGCTGCCGCGCTACCTGTCCGAAGCCGAGGTCGAGGCGCTGCTCACCGCCGCCCGCCAGCGTGTCGACCGCCGCAGCCTGGTCGGGCGAGCGGCGCTCGAAATTCTCTACGCCTCCGGCCTGCGCATCTCCGAGCTGCTCGCCCTGCCGCGTGGCGCGCTTGCTCGCGCACCCGAGCTGCTGCTGGTGCGCGGCAAGGGGGGCCGCGAGCGCATGGTGCCGCTCTCCGCCGACGCCCGAGCCGCTGCCGCCGCCCTGATCGCCGCCTCGCCCGACAGCCGCCACCTGTTCCCCGGCCGCCCGCCGACACGGCCGATGACCCGCCAGGGCTTCGACCCCATCCTCGCCGACCTCGCGCTGTTGGCCGGCCTGGATCCCGCCCGGCTGTCGCCGCACGTGCTTCGCCACTCCTTCGCCTCGCACATGCTGGCCCGCGGCGCCGACCTGCGGTCGCTACAGATGCTGCTCGGTCACGCCGACATCGCAACGACGCAGATCTACACGCACGTGCTGGCGGAGCGTCTCACCCGCTTGGTCGAGGCGCATCATCCTCTCGCGCGGGCGAGGTAAGGCAAGGGGCTTTGCCCCTTAACCCCATCAAAGGCGGAGCCTTTGAAATCCATTTGTTATTTCTTTTCTTCGGGTGGGTTCGGGGGCCGTGCGAAGCAGGTTTGAATGGCTTCGCCCAGTAAGAAGGACCCCGTGCAGACTCCAAATAGTCGGGGTCTGGGGCCTTACGGCCCCAGCGTCGGGACCCATCGCACACGTGCGATGGGCGCCCGGTCTAGGGCAGAACCCTGGCCTTCCTGACCTGGCCTTCCTTCACCTGCTGTCCTGCGCTACCCCACCGCCATGCGTCACTTCCTAGACTTCGAGAAGCCCGTCGCCGAGCTCGAGGGCAAGATCGAAGAGCTCCGACACATGCAGGACCCGGACGGCATCAACATTGCCGAGGAGGTCGTCCGCCTCACCGACAAGGCCGACCGCCAGCTGCGCGCCACCTACGCCAAGCTCACGCCCTGGCAGAAGACGCAGGTTGCCCGTCACCCCGAGCGCCCTCATGCCCTCGCCTACATCCAGGCGCTGACCACAGAGTGGACGCCGCTTGCCGGCGACCGCGCGTTCGGCGAGGACGGCGCGGTTGTCGGCGGCATCGCCCGTTTGCGCGACCGTCCGATGATGTTCATCGGCACCGAGAAGGGCTCCGACACGGAGAGCCGCGTGCGCCACAATTTCGGCTACGCGCGGCCCGAGGGCTACCGCAAGGCGCGGCGCCTGATCGAGCTCGCCGGCCGCTTCGCCCTGCCGATCGTCACCTTGATCGACACCTCCGGCGCGTTCCCCGGCATCGACGCCGAGGCTCGCGGCCAGGCGGAGGCGATCGCCCGCTGCCTCGAGGCGTGCCTCGAGGCGCCGGTGCCCGTCATCGCGACCATCATCGGCGAGGGCGGCTCGGGCGGCGCGATCGCGCTTGCCGCCGGCGACGCCGTGCTGATGCTGGAGCACGCGATCTACGCGGTGATCACCCCCGAGGGCTGCGCCTCGATCCTGTGGCGCGACGCCGCCCAGGCCTCCGTCGCGGCGGACGCGCTGAAGCTCACCGCTGCCGATCTGCGCCATTTGCGTCTGATCGACCAGGTCATCGCCGAACCGCTCGGCGGCGCCCATCGCGCGCCCGACGCGGCGATCGCGGCGGTCGGCGAGGCAATCGAGACGGCGCTCTCGCCGCTGCTCGCCCTGAACGCGGCAGCGCTACGGACGCGCCGGCGCGACAAGTTCCTGGCAATGGGGCGCGACGCACTGGCCTGAGAAAGGCCAGGGGCCCCGCCCCGGACCCGCTGGGCCCGCCCCGGATCGCCGTTCGTCGATTGGCCTAAGACCGCTGATCGCGCCAGATGCGATGCGCCTGCTCCAGCATCGACGGCCACGGGTCAAACCTAAACGCGGTGGCATTGCCCATCGACGTCAGCGCGCTCACGAAGCCGCCGATCAAGCCATCCTCGACGAGTACGGCGCTGCCAGCCCGTGCCTGGTCCGCGATGACGACGAGCAGCCAGGCCGGGCCGATCGAACGCAGCGCCTCGAACAGGTCACGCGCCTCCTCGACCGAGCCAAGTGCGGCGTCCGAATACAGAAACAGCTTATCGGCGTCCTCCACCGCCTCGACCTGCATCTCGGCCGAGCGCTTGAGGCGGTCACGCGCCTTCTCTGTGGCCTGCTCGAGCGTGTGTTCGGCCACCTTAAAGTTGGTGTGGAACAGGATGTCGTAGCGCTCGTCGGTCAGCCACCAATCCTGATGCTCGGGCGGCTTGCCCGGCGGATCGCCGCGCCCGCGCATCGCGTCCGTCAACCCCTCGAACCGGTTACGAAACGCTTCAGCAAGCCCGGCGCGCCGGCCGCTACCGGCCCAGCGCAGCAGACTGATCGGCTCGATATGGAACGTCACCCGCTGGATGTAGCCGAACTCGCAATTGCGACCGATGCTCTGGATCTCGCCGGCCACGTGTTTCAGAGTGTCGCTCAAGCTGACGGACATGCAGTCTTTCCGATGATGGAGGGATGATCAGCGATGCGCGCGCCAGATGCGATGTGCTTCGGCCAGCATGCTGGGCCACGGGCCGAAATCGTAATCGGTCGCGTTGCTCATCGTGGTGAGACGGTCGACATAGCCGCCGATCAGGCCATCCCCGAGCAACTCGGCCCGCCCGGCGCGAGCCGGCTCGGACACCACTACCACGAGCCAGCAGGGCCCGATCGACCGCAGCGCCTCGAACAGGCCGCGTGCATCATGTGCTGAACCGAGCGTCGCGTCCGAGTAAAGGAACAGCTTGTCGGCGTCTTCAATGGCCTCGATCTGCATCTCGGCCGCCCGCCGCAACCGGGCTTGCACCTTTTGGCGCGCCTGCTCGAGCGTGTTGCCGCCCACCATGACGTCTGTGTGGAACAGGATGTCGTACCGTGAGTCGACGAGCCACCAATGCTGGGCTTCAGGCGCCGCCGCCGGCGGGTCGCCGCGACCGGTCATCACCTCGGCCAAACCATCGAACCGGCACCGAAACGCTTCGACCAGCTTGTCGCGCTGTCGGCTGCCGGCCCAACGCAGGAGGCTGATCGGCTCGACCTTGAACTCTCTGCGCTGGATGATGCCATACTCGCAGTTGCGGCCGATCGTCTGAATGTCACTGACGATGTGAGCGAGATCTGCAGAGACGAAAACCGACATTCATGCACCTCGCTCAGCCAGCACGTTTGCGCCCCATACAGCGACGAAGGCCACCGTGTCAGGTCAGCGCTGCAACTTCAAAGAGACAAGATCGGCAAGGTCGCCGACCGATTTCAGCCCGTCGATCTCACGCGTGCGCAGCTTGATGCCGAAGCGCTGCTCGGTCGCCATGACGATCTCGATCTGCTTGAAGCTGTCCCAGCCCGGCACGTCTTTCGCCGACAGGCCAGGCGTCAGCGCCAGGTCGTCGCGCAGGAAGACGTCGCCGAACACCTCGCTCAAAGCCGCGTAGATTTCCTGCTCCGTCATGCTCAACCCTCCGCCATGGTGATCGGCGTATCCGCACCGGTGAACGTGCCGAGGTCAAGCGCGGCGATGCTGCGGCCGTCCTCGGCGAGCTCCGTCACGACGAAGCCGAGTTTGGCATAGTGGTCGCGCACCATGCCGTTCTTCGCAGTGGGTATGTACTCGCCGATCAACCGCGCGCACCCCATGCGCCGAGCCTCGCCGGCAACGAGATCAAGCGTCGCCTGCTCGACCTTGCGTCCGAGCACCCGGCAGCTCATCAGCCAGGTGTCGATCACCAGGTCCTCCGCCCGCCTGCGCCCGATCACGATGGCGATCACGCCGTTGTCGCCGAAACGATCGAGCAGTCGCAGCTGCAATCCGAAGGCGTGCTCGTCGCCCATGATCGCCAGCACCTGCTCCTCGGTGACACGGCGCGTGGTCAGGTTGAACTGGTTCGTCTTGTTGATCAGCTGCACCGTGCGCTGCAGCCCGATGCTGTCGAAGCGGCGCCAGAGCAGCCGCATCTCGAGGCTCTGGAGGTAGCCATCGAGGTCGGTCACGGAGGATCTGAGCGTCTCGCGCGCGCGATTGTCCTGGTATTGCGCAGTCCGCTCACGGTCTTCGGCGGTGAGCGTCACCGCCTCGAAGTAGCCGGCCGCGGCCAGCACGTGCGGCACCAGCGCCGGGTCGTCCGGCACCTCCGGCACCGCGACCATCGGCAGCTCTTCGCGCACCAGCGTACGCTCGAACGGATTGTCGTCCAGGAACACCAGCGCATCCAGGCCGATGTTCAGCTCCTGTGCAATGGCGCGGAGGTTGCTCGCCTTGTCGGTCCAGTTCGCCTGGAAGCTCGCGATGTCGGCCCGCCGCAGCACCATCTCCGGGTGCTTGTCGAACGCCTCGACCGCGTTCGCCTCGTCGTTCTTCGAGCTCACGGCAAGGATCACG
>CAXMMR010000020.1:0-41513 GCA_963692975.2 Acetobacteraceae bacterium
GTCGAAGAGGACGAGTACATCCGCAAGGGCGCCGTGCTCGACAATTTCGCCAAGCTCAAGCCGGCCTTCTCGAAGGACGGGACGATCACCGCGGGCAACGCGTCCGGGCTCAACGACGGCGCCGCCGCGGTGGTGCTGATGACGGCCGAGGAAGCCAAGCGGCGCGGGCTGACGCCGTTGGCCCGCATCGCCTCATGGGCGACCGCCGGCGTCGACCCCTCGATCATGGGGACCGGGCCGATTCCGGCGTCGCGCAAGGCGCTCGAAAAGGCCGGTTGGAAGGTCAAGGACCTTGACCTTATCGAGGCGAACGAGGCGTTCGCGGCGCAGGCCATCTCCGTTAACAAGGACATGGGCTGGGACACGGATCGGGTGAACGTCAACGGCGGCGCCATCGCCATCGGCCATCCGATCGGCGCGTCTGGCGCGCGCGTGCTGGTGACGCTGCTTCACGAGATGCAGAAGCGCGACGCGCACAAGGGCCTCGCCACGCTGTGCATCGGTGGCGGCATGGGGATCGCACTCGCCGTCGAGCGCTGATCGGGAGAACATCGCACGGAGCGGCACCGGGTTTACCCGTGCCGCTTCGGTGAGAATGATCGAAAAAGCTAAGCGGATCGCAGAATCCGTATTCTTGAAAACATGGGAGAACGTCTATGTCACGGGTAGCTGTGGTGAGCGGCGGATCGCGCGGGATTGGCGCGGCAATCAGCCAGGCGCTGAAGGATTCGGGTTGCACGGTCGCGGCGACTTATGCCGGCAATGACGAAGCGGCCCATAAATTCAAGGACAAGACAGGCATCGCCGTCTTCAAGTGGGACGTGTCGGATTACGAATCCTGCTCGCACGGTCTGAAAAAGGTCGAAGACGAACTCGGTCCCATCGACATCCTCGTCAACAATGCCGGCATCACCAAGGACACGCCGTTCCACAAGATGACGCCGGACAAATGGTACGCCGTCATCAACACCAACTTGAACTCTCTCTTCAATATGACACGCCCGGTGATCGAGGGCATGCGCGAGCGCGGCTGGGGCCGCATCATCAACATCTCCTCCATCAACGGTCAGAAAGGCCAGTTCGGGCAGACGAACTATGCCGCCGCGAAGTCGGGCGATATCGGCTTCACCAAGGCGCTGGCGCAGGAAAGCGCGAGCAAGGGCATCACGGTCAACGTCATCGCGCCCGGATATATCGGGACCGAGATGGTCCGCGCCGTCCCGGAAGAAGTGCTGAAGAGCAAGATCCTGCCGCACATCCCGGTCGGGCGCCTGGGCGAGCCGGAGGAAATCGCTCGCTGCGTCGTGTTCCTGGCGTCCGAGGAGGCCGGTTTCATCACCGGATCGACGATCTCGATCAACGGCGGCCAACACATGCATTGATTGTTGGGCCGCGGATCGTCAGGCCGCGGATCGTCAGGCCGCGGATCGTCAGGCCGCGGATCGTCGGGCCGCGGATCGTCGTCACGCCGGTCACTCCGTCGCGAGGACGGAACACTTGCCTGCCCATCACGCCTCACCGAACGCAAACGGCGAGACGTTGCGGATGGTGTCGTCGATGTCGAGCGGGCGCAACGCCGGCGGTGCTGCGCGTTGCGGACAATTCGGCCGGTCGCAGAGGCGGCAGGTGATCCCCACCGGCGTCGCATCCGGGGTCTTCAGGTCGAACCGGTGCGCGTAGACGAGGCGGTGGGCGTATTTCACCTCGCAGCCTAGCGCGATGGCAAAGCGCGGCGCCACCGACCCGTGCGGGTTCATCGCGCGGCGGACCGTCCTGGCGATGGAGAACCACTGAACCCCATCCGATAGCTCGATGACCTGGGTGAGCACCCGGCCGGGTTCGGCGAACGTCGCGTGAATGTTCCAAAGGCCGCAGGTTCCGCCCGCCTGCGCGAATGGAAACCGGGCCGCCGAGAAGCGCTTCGACACGTTGCCGGCGATGTCGACCCGCAGCAGGAAGAACGGGATGCCGCGCGCGGTCGCACGACCCAGCGTGGTCAGCCGATGCGCGACCTGTTCGAAGCTCGCGCCGAACCGGGCTGCGAGCACTTCGAGGTCGTAGCCCGTCGCTTCCGCAGCGTCGCGGAAGCGCGTGTAGGGCATCATCACGGCGCCGCCGAAGTAATTGGCGAGCGTCACGCGAAGCAGGCGCCGCGCCGTGTCGTGGTCCGGCTCGAGCCGCGCGCAGATCGCGTTGACGAGCTGGCCGTGCTCGCTGATCGCGAGCTGATAGGCGACCTGGAACGTCCGGCCGGGCTGATCCATCAGTTCGGAGATGTTGAGCTGCCGCCGGTGGAGGTCGTAATGGCGCAGCCGGTCGCCCATGACGTCGACGGGAAGCAGACGCACTCGGATGCCGTGGCGGGATCGCAGCCGCTCCGCCATGACATGGAACGGTTCCGGTCCTTCGAGCGCTAGGTCGGATGCGAACGTCTCCGCCAGATCGTCGAGCTCCGGGAAATGATTGCGGGCATCTTGGAGGATGGTGCGGACCCGCTCGACCGGATCGTCGCCGGGGCTCTCCACACGGTCGGCGCGATCCGTCCGCGCATTGGCCAGCAACCGCGCTTCGCTGGTCTCCTTGGCGGCAGCGTAGGCGCGGTAAAGTCGCTGCATCGCGGCAATCAACGAGGGCGCATGTTCGGCCGCGTCGTGCAGCTCGGCGCGCGATACGGGCGCGTCGCGGAACAGCGGGTCGGCCAGCAGCCGTTCGAGGTCGCCGACAGCGGCGTCGGCGAAATCCTCCATGAATTCGCGCGGATCGACGCCATAGATATCGGTGAGTCGGACCAGGACGGGCACGGTGATCGGCCGCTGGTTGCGCTCCATCAGGTTCAGGTAGCTGGGCGACACCGCCAGTTCCGCCGCCATGCGCGCTTGCGTAAGACCACGCTCGCGTCGCAGCCGTTTCAACCGCGGACCCGCGAGGATCTTGCGGCCGGACAAACTCGCTGCGCTCGTCATGTCAATAATTTACCTCATGACAAACGATCATGTAAACTTTACACAGCGTGACCCGATTTCGTCGAGACCTTTCTTGCTTTCGCGGTGCCTGCGGTGATTTTAGGCTCTCAACGCGAGCGCCTTTTCTGAGGGATCTCGCTGCGCTTAGCCCTCTACATCCAGCGGACCCGTAGCAGCGGCCGGCAGACTTAATTCAAGGAGCACGGACGTGTCATTCCAGAGCCATAAGTCGCAAATCGCGCATCTCATCGAGAGCAAGAACGGCACGTGGTCCGGTATCAGCCCGGACGCGGTCGCCCGGATGCGGCTGCAGAATCGTTTTGCCACAGGTCTCGACATCGCCCGTCATACGGCCGCGATCATGCGTCGGGACATGGAGGCCTACGACCGGGATCCGAGCCTTTACACCCAGTCGCTCGGCTGCTGGCACGGGTTCATCGCCCAACAGAAGATGATCTCGATCAAGAAGCATTTCGGGAACACGGACCGCCGCTACATCTACCTTTCCGGCTGGATGGTCGCCGCCCTGCGCTCCGATTTCGGTCCGCTGCCCGACCAGTCCATGCACGAGAAGACCTCGGTGCCGGCGCTGATCGCGGAAATCTACACCTTCCTCCGCCAAGCCGACCAGCGCGAACTCGGCAACCTGTTCCGCGACATCGATGCCGCGCGCAAGGACGGCGACGAGGTGAAGGCGAAGCGCCTCCAGACCGAAATCGACAATCACCAGACGCACATCGTGCCGATCATCGCCGACATCGACGCCGGCTTCGGCAACGCCGAGGCGACCTACCTTCTCGCCAAGAAGATGATCGAGGCGGGTGCCTGCGCCCTCCAGATCGAGAACCAAGTGTCCGACGAAAAGCAGTGCGGCCACCAGGACGGCAAGGTGACGGTGCCGCACGAGGACTTCATCGCGAAGGTTCGCGCCTGCCGCTACGCCTTCCTCGAACTCGGCGTCGAGGACGGCATCATCGTCACGCGCACCGATTCGCTCGGTGCCGGTCTCACGAAGCAGATCGCCGTCAGCCACCAGCCCGGCGACCTCGGCGACCAGTATAATGCGTTCCTCGACTGCGAAGAGATCACGCCGGAGACCGCGAAGAACGGCGACGTGGTCCTCAACCGGAACGGCAAGCTGGTCCGGCCGAAGCGGCTCTCCAGCAACCTGTACCAGTTCCGGCCCGGCACCGGCGCCGATCGCTGCGTCCTGGACTCGATCACCTCGCTGCAGAACGGCGCCGATCTCCTGTGGATCGAGACCGAGAAGCCGCATGTGGAGCAGATCGCCGCAATGGTCGATCGCATCCGCGAGGTCGTGCCCAACGCCAAGCTCGTCTACAACAACTCACCGTCCTTCAACTGGACGCTGAACTTCCGCCAGCAGGTCTTCGACGCCTGGGAGAAGGCCGGAAAAGATCTCAGCCAGTATGATCGCAAGGGGCTGATGAGCTCCAAGTACGATCATACCGATCTCGCGCACGAAGCCGACGCACGGATCCGCACCTTCCAGGCGGACGGCGCGAAGCGGGCGGGCATCTTCCATCACCTCATCACGCTGCCGACCTATCACACGGCAGCCCTCTCGACCGATACGCTGGCGAAGCACTATTTCGGCGCCGAAGGCATGCTCGGCTACGTCAAGGACGTCCAGCGCAAGGAGATCCGCGAAGGGATCGCCTGCGTCCGCCATCAGAACATGGCCGGCTCCGACATCGGCGACGATCACAAGGAGTATTTCGCCGGCGAGGCGGCCCTCAAGGCCGGCGGCGCGCACAACACGATGAACCAGTTCGCGGGCGAGGAGCACGATCACGCCGCGACGACGGCAACCGGCGAGCCGGCCAACAGCGATCAGCCTGTCGTGCCGACCGCCGTCGCCGCGGAGTAGGGGCCCGGACATCCCCGCGAATTCGAACTCAGCCCCGGCGTTCGCGCCGGGGTTTTTTGATCGTTAAGACTTTTAGCGCTTTGACATGGACCGAGCGGGTCCTGTTCAATCGGCGACCTGCGTCAGCGTCGGCAGCAGCGCCATCGGCATCTCACAGCGGACATCGTGACATGACGAGCACCAGTGTGTTCTACGGATCGGGATCGACCTTGACGGTCCATATGCCGCGCGGGTCGTGCGAGGCGGTTCTGATGATCGAAGGCCTCGACAACGTCGCATCGATCACGCTGCCGATCGACCAGGTGCTTAGCCTGCTCTCCACTCTTCAGACATGTGCCCAGCAGCTCCAATCGGGCGACACGTCAGAGACCATGGAACGGCACGAGGCGACGCTCTGATTCAGTAGCGGCCGGCTGCCGACGGGTCGGCCGTCGATCCGGGCGCCGGCGTGTCGAACTGCGGTGGCTGCGGGTCAGTCCCACGCGGCGGCTCCGAGAGAGCCTTGGCGTCGCGGTCTTGGCGCTGCTTTTCGAGGCGAGCCGCTTCCGCCTTGGCCCGGCGTTCGGCTTCTGCCTTGCGTGCCGCCTCGGCCGCCGCCTTCGCGTCGGCTTCGGCTTTGAGGCGATCCTGCTCGCGACGTCTGTCGGCCTCGAGCCGCGCATTGAAGAGGGCGCGCTCGCGGATATCGAACTCGTAGCTTTCGATGCGGGCACTCTCGCGAGCGATGGCGCGCGCCGCGACCGTATTGATGAAGCTCGAGATGTCGAAGCTTCGCTTCGGTGCGCTCCCGGGGATGCCGACCTGCCGGACGATGATGGCGGGTGGGGCGCCGGTCCAGTTTTTCGGCAGCGCCTTCAAGGTCTCGCCGACGCGGACATCGAGCTGCGGGCGCCGCAGATCGAGCGTGCCGTCAAGCGTTGCCGCGATGGGGCCGGCGACGGTCGGCGCATCCTGCGCGGTCAACGAGAGGGAGCCCCCGGCAAGGCTCGCCGCGAACTGCCGTGTCCCGACATCAAGGCTTCCCGAGGACGCGTCTTCGAAGGCACGAACCGCGCTTTCGTCGTCGACGGCCAGCGCGTCGTCCTCGACGGCCGCGAACACGCTCGGCAGCGCGCGCGAGTTGACGCCGGCAACGCTCGTATCGGCGAGGGTGGCCTGTCCCGTCCCGGCGAGGCTCGACATCAAAGCCAGTTGCGTCGAGCCGCCGCCGGCGAAGTCGAGCTTGCCTGCCAACGCGGCTTTGATCGGGGGCAGGGCGACGGCGACCTTGTCGAACGTGAGCGATCCTTCCAGCGAAACTTGCGCACCGCCCCGACGAAGCGACAGGTCGCCGCCAAGCTGGCCTCCGTTCAGGCGTGCCGAAGCTTGCTTCAACGTCAGGAGGTTCGGGGCGACGGCGACGTCCATCGCGGCATCCTCGCAAACAAGCCCAAAGCCGAGGTCGAGCAGTTTGGCGTGGATGGCGATCGCGCTCGGCGGCGGATCGGCGACACCGGCGGCGAACGGTACGCTCGACCAGGTTGCTCCCTTCGCCGCTGCTTCGCTTGGTCCAATGACGATCGCGAGGAGACTGCCGAGCGGCAGGCGCCCGAAGCTCAGCGAGCCCTTCAGTGCCGGATCGTCTCGCGTCGCGTGCTGCCATTTCAGGGTGCCGGCGACGTCGGTCTCATCGAAGCGACCCTTGAGGTCGCTGATCGCGACGCCCGTCCCGCCGACGGCGAGCCCGGCCGACAGATCGGCTGGCAAACGCTCGGTCATATCGAATGGGACCAGCGCGAGGGTTTGCAGCAGCGGCGCCGTGTCGGCGCTCTTCAGCGTCATCGTGCCGGAGCCGCCCTGGCTCGTGGCGGCAAGGAGATCGAAGCTGCCATTGACCGCGACAAGCGTCCCGCCGAAACCGGCGTCGACCTGGGTGTTCAACGGCTGGTCGAGGCGGCCGCTTGCCGCCACCTTCACATGACTGGCGCCGATCACGTCGAGCGGCAGGCCGGGAACGCCGAGCTGGCGGAGCAGTGCGGCTCCCCGCGGAGCTTCGGCGTCGGCCTTGAGCGCGACGCCGTCGCCGTCCGGATCGGGAGCAAGATGGACATCGAGCCGCGTCTCGGCGACGCGGCCTGAGACGTCGAGCCGCGACGGGACGAACCTGGCCTTTCCCTTCGGCCCGAAGCTGCCGTCGATCTTCAGGGTGGTGGGCGACAGGTCGGCAGCGCGGCTGGCAATCGCATCCGTAAAGCGGCCCGGCGCGAGCTGCTGCGCGAGGGCCGCCGCCCGATCGAGGCGCGTGGCGTCCAACGTCATGGCCAGCGACGACGCGGCCTCGTCGACAATTCCGTTGGCGCTCAGGCGGCCTCCCCCGACATCGTTCGCCTCGAACGCGTTCACGACGATCCGCCGGCCGGTGATGGCCGCATCGAGGTGCGCATGCCCGGCGTCGAGCGGGCCGCTGCCGACTCGCGCGATCCGCACGGCCTCGGCATCGAGCTTCAGCGCGACGTCCAACGGAAATGTCCGGGTCTGGATCGCGTATAGATTTGGAAGCGCTTCGAGTTCGAGGCGCGGGGTCCTGAGATCCGCGGCGAGCTTGACGCTTTCGCCGAGTGACGCGTGCGCCGTGCCGGTGAGCTTCGATTTGTCCAGTCCCAGCGACAGGTCCGTCAAGTCTAGGTCGTTCGTTTCGGCCTTGAGACGCGTCGCCAGCGCGACCGAGCGGAACGGCAGCTCGGTCGGCAAGTCGGCGGACGTCACCGCCTTGAGCCAACGAAGCGACGCCGGCAGGTCGTCGGCCGCGAGATCCAGGCGGCCGCCGAACGAACCGCTGTCGGCGAGCGCGCCACGGAGGTCGACGTGCAGGCCGCCCGGCCCGTCGCCCGTCAGCCGGAGCGGCCTCGGTGCCGGGCCGCCGAGCGCGAGACGAGCGGAAAGATCGCCCAGTGTTTCGCCGCCCCAGGTCGCCGTGCCGATGCTGACGTCCACGAAGGTCGGGAGCGGCGGGCGTCACCGCCGCGGCCAGACGCTTGAGGGTCGCGAGGTCCGGCAGCCTGGGTGGCGGCGGGCGCGTCGCGTTGACCGGCGCGCCGGACAGCCGATCGATATCGAGCTGCTGGGCGTCGAGTCTCAGGTGCAGGTCGGATTGGTCGCCGAACGACGCGTTGCCGGCGGCTTGCAAGGTGAGGGCCGTCGTCCTCGCCGCCGACCCGGAACTCGCCATCGGTGAAGGACGCAGTCTGCGGATCGAGCTTGACGGGTCCGGACAAGCGCCACCCGATCGGCTTCTCCGCGGCCCCCGAACACGTGGCCCGTGGCGACGGACGGTCCCGTCGAAGCTCTGGCGCACCCTGTCGTCGGCGATGCGGTTCAGCGCGACGTCGCCGTCGAGGTCGAGACCCGGATGATTCAGCGTCTCCTCGAGGGTGAGATGGAGGCGCGTCTTCCCCTTGTTCGCGACGGTGGTCGAAAACCGGAACTTGGTGCGGGCGGTGCTCGGCCCTTCGCTGCCGCTGCCCCGGAACGGCCCGGCGAGCGATGGCGCCTCGGTGCTGAAATCGAGGTGGTCGACGACGAAGGTGCGGCCCGCTCTGCGGATCGGCCACGGCGAGGGTGCCATCGACGATGCGCAGGCGTTCCAGGCGGATTTTGGCGCGCAACGCCGGCGTGTTAGGCAGGGTCGGCAGATTGCGGTCCGTCTGCAGGGTGAGGTGGATCGTCGGGGCCGTCCAGCCGGCCCTCGACGATGTCGAACTCCCCGTGCAACAGCGGGCGCGACGCTGAGCTCCAGGTCGAGGTGGCGGATGCCGACCCGGATGGCGCCGTCGTCGCCGCCGATCACGGTCTGGTTGAGACGCAGGTACGGGGTCGGCAGCAGCTTCAGATCTATGTTGCCGCCGATCGTGACCTTCTGACCCAGCGCGCGCGACAACTGGGTTTCGAGGAAGCCGCGCTGACTGTTCCAATCGACGAAATACGGCGCCACCAGCAGCGTCGTGAGCACGACGATGAGGATGATGGCAAGGCCGGTCAGAAGATCGCGCACAGATGGCTTGTCCGCTTGCGGGCCGTCCTCGGAAACCACCCTTCCTTGCATCACGGGCGGGCGAGATCAAATGGCGCCGGCGCCCGGCCGACAGGTTGCCGGAGGCGCGTCGCTCTCGCGTCACAGAGTGACACATGGTTGGCGAGGGAAAGCGGGCAGCCTCCCTCGTCCCGCAAGACCGGATATTCCCGCTTGGGGGCCGGTGCGACACCCCAAAGCAAACCGTCGACAGCCACACATTTTTGCGTCACCTGCGTCACGCGTCACGATCAGGCCGCTCCGTAAACCTCCTTTGTCTTGAGCGGATCTCGACAAGGTACTATTACCGATAAAGTGGCGGCTCGGCAACTGGGCGCCCCCGGACAAACGGCGGCGCGGATGCCGCGGTCGCGTTGCCTGCCTTGTCGCGCGCTGGCGGCGGAGTGTTAGGCTGGCCGGCGCGTCATTCCACGGGAGATCACGCATGGCGAACTGGCAGGACACCCAGACAGCCCGGCGTTCGGGATGCGGCGGAAGCCGTCTTCAAGCCCGCCGTGAAAGCGCCGGAGCCGGCGCCGAAGCAGGTCGCGATCCCCGGCGCCCGGGAACTGGTCTCGATCCGCCTGGACCAGGATGTCTTGCTGCACTTTCCAGGACGCCGGTCCCGGCTGGCAGGATCGGATCAACGCGGCACTGCGAAAGGCCGCGGGCCTGTGATGCCGCGATCGTCGCCGACGGGGTCGATGTGACCGGAGCCGCGTGGTCGACATCGCGCGCCGTGCGCCCCACATTGGCGGAATGATTCGTTCTTTGTTCCAGGCCGCGTGGAGGCTCGTCCATGGCGCTTCCTAGGTCTGCCGCGCCGCTGCTGCCCGACGAGGGGCCTCCTTACGAAGACCGCGTGCCACGCCCCGGCGGGATCGCCGATCGCGCCAGGGCCCGGCAGGGCGGCTCGCGCTATCTCGACGGCCTGAACCCCGAGCAGCGGCAGGCGGTCGAGGCGATCGACGGGCCGGTGCTTGTGCTCGCCGGCGCCGGCACCGGCAAGACGCGCGTGCTGACCACCCGCATCGCCCACATCATCGCGTCCGGGCGCGCCCGGGCCTGGGAAATCCTCGCCGTCACCTTCACCAACAAGGCGGCGCGCGAGATGAAGGAGCGCGTCGCCGCGCTGGCCGGCCCGGTCGCCGAGGGCATGCCCTGGCTCGGCACCTTCCACGCGATCTCGACCAAGATCCTGCGCCGCCATGCCGAACTGGTCGGCCTCAAATCCGGCTTCACCATTCTCGACACCGACGACCAGATCCGCCTGCTGAAGCAGGTGATCCAGGCCGAGAACATCGACGAGAAGCGCTGGCCCGCCCGCTCGCTGGCGCATCAGATCGACGCCTGGAAGAACCGCGGCCTCGACCCGAAGCACGTGCCGCCGGGCGAGGCCATCGCCTACGCCAACGGCAAGGGACGCGACTGCTACGAGCGTTACCAGGAGGCGGCTCAAGATCCTCAACGCGACGGATTTCGGCGACCTGCTGCTCGAATGCGTGCGCCTGTTCCGCGAGAACCCGGACGTGCTCGAACAATACCAGCAGCGCTTCCGTTTCGTGCTGGTCGACGAGTACCAGGACACCAACACGGTGCAGTACCTGTGGCTCAAGCTGCTCGCCGGGTCGCTGGATACGGCGCGACGTCATAACGTCTGCTGCGTCGGCGACGACGACCAGTCGATCTACGGTTGGCGCGGTGCCGAGGTCGACAACATCCTGCGCTTCGACAAGGATTTCCCCGGCGCCACCGTGATCCGTTTGGAGCGCAACTACCGATCGACGGGGCACATTCTCGCGACCGCCGCCCATCTCATCGCGCGCAACGAGGGTCGGCTCGGCAAGACGCTGTTCACCGACGGCGACGACGGTGCGAGAAGCCGACCGTGACGGGCGTGTGGGACAGCGAGGAAGAGGCGCGCTCCATCGGCGAGACGATCGAGCAGCTCCAGCGCAAGAGCCATTCGCTGGAGGAGATCGCCATCCTCGTTCGCGCCTCGTTCCAGATGCGCGAGTTCGAAGAGCGCTTCATCACGCTCGGCCTGCCGTATCGCGTGATCGGCGGCCCGCGGTTCTACGAGCGGCTCGAGATCCGCGACGCGCTGGCCTACCTGCGCTGCGTGGCGCAGCCGGCCGACGATCTCGCCTTCGAGCGCATCTTCAACACGCCGAAGCGCGGGCTCGGCGATGCCACGCTGCAGCTCCTGCACGATCACGCGCGCCGCGAGCGCATCCCGCTGATGACGTCGGCCCGCATCATGACGGAGACCGAGGAGCTGAAGCCCAGGCAGCGCCAGACGCTCCGCGCGCTGCATGCCGCCCTCGACCATCCAGACGCCGGACTGCTCGACGTGGGCCACCAGCATCAGCGTCGCCGGTGCGCTGAACGGCGAGGAGCCGCAATAGGTCGCGTAGCGGCCGAACAGCTGGCGCAGGCGCGGATCCTCGAAATGCGCGCCGAGCGCCTGCCACAGCGTGCTGAACGGGCTGATGCCGGCCAGCGCCCGCGGCCCGGCGCGGGCGACAAGCCCCGGTAGGCTCGGCCGCGACGCGGCGATGAAGCTCGGCTCCAGCGTCGCAAAAATCCGCGCCGAGCGGGCGCAGAACTCACGGTAGCCCTGCGCCGCCGCACGCCCCGCGAACACGCCGACCGCGTCGGCCGAGCGGCCGATATCGGCGAACAGGTCGAGCCGGCTGCCGTCGCGCCAGGCATGCCGGGCGAGGCGCTCGGCCGGGCGAAGGGTGAGGGCGGCCTCCAGCGTCGTGCCGGCGCGGGCGAACAGCGCCTCGAACACGCCGCGCAAGGTGAGCACGGTCGGCCCGGCATCAATGCCGACGCCGTCCGCAACGACTTGCCGCATCTTGCCGCCGACCGCCTCGGCGCGCTCGAGCACCAGCACCGGCAGGCCACACGCCGAAAGCTCGATTGCGGCAGCCAGCCCGCCGATGCCGGCGCCGATCACGACCACGCGGTCGCTCGTCATGATGCGCTCTCCGAAGAAAGGCCAGAGGCTCTGCCTCTGGACTCCGCTGGGGCCCGAGGCCCCAGACCCCTGTTTGTTTGGGCTCCGGATGGCCCCGTTTCTTGCTTGGCGAAGCCGATAAACTCTGCGCCATAGCGCACCGGTTTGCCCACGTAGCACGGATAAAAATGGATTTTAAAGGCTCCGCCTCTAATGGGGTCCAGGGGCAAAGCCCCTGGCCTTCCCTTCTGGTGCCGCGACGTTGCAGTTGACGTAGGTGTCTATAATGCCTGACAGTTCAAACTGACAATAGATGATGACAGCTCGCCTGACGCGGGCCGTCCGCAGAGGGGCACGCCGATGGATGCGGTTCAGCTGATCGAGACGACCCTGTCAAACGCGCTGGCTGCTGCGTCTGCCGGGCCGCCGCGCCTGGCGGCGGCGATCCGCCACGCGGTGTTCCCTGGCGGCGCGCGGATCCGGCCGCGACTGTGTCTGGCGGTGCATGCCGCCTGCGGTGGGCGCGACGTCGCCGCGGCGGCGGCCGTGGCCGGCGCGATCGAGATGCTGCACTGCGCCTCGCTCGCGCATGACGACCTGCCCTGCTTCGACGATGCGGCGACGCGTCGCGGCGCGCCGTCGGTGCATGCCGCGCATGGGCAGGCGCTCGCCGTGCTGGCCGGCGACGCGCTGATCGTCTGCGCCTTCGAGATGCTTGCGCGCGCCTCCATGCCGGGGGCGACGCTGGCGAGCCTGACCCTGCTGCTGGCCCGCGCCGCCGGCATGCCGCACGGCATCGTCGCCGGGCAGGGCTGGGAGGCCGAGGAGCGTGTGCCGCTTGCCGCCTATCACCAGGCGAAGACCGCGGCGCTGTTCTCGCTGGCAAGCCAGGCCGGAGCCGCCGTCGCCGGGCTCGCGCCGGCGCCGTGGCAGGCCTTGGGCGAGCGGCTCGGCGAGGCCTACCAGATGGCCGACGACATTCGCGACATGACGCTCGATGCGGCCCATCTTGGCAAGCCGGCCGGGCGCGACGCCGCGCTCGATCGCCCGAACGTGGCGCGCCGGCACGGCCTCGACGGCGCGCGCGCACGCGGCTCGACGCCCTGGTCGCCGAAGCGATCGCGGCCATTCCCGACTGCCCGCATGCCGGCTCGCTGCAACGGCTGATCCTGGCCGAGCTGCAGCGCCTGCTGCCCGCCGAGATGCTGCTGCGAGCAGCGTGAGCGAGGCCCTCTTCATCGCCGGCCCGACGCTCGCCGAGCGGCTCGGGCAGGCGGTGGCGCGGCTGCAGGCGCGCCCTGAGTTCCGCGCCTTTGCGACCCGTTTTGCGATCACCCGGCCGGTGGCGCGGCGCCGGGCTGGCGCGCTGTTCGACCTGTGCGCCGGCTTCGTCTACTCGCAGACGCTGCTCGCGGCAGTGACGCTCGACCTGCCGAGGCTGCTCGCCGAGGGTGCGCGCGCGCCCGCCGCGGTCGCGCGTCACGCCGACCTTCCCGAGGCGGCGGCGCTGCGGCTGCTCGACGCCTGCGTCGCGCTGCGCCTCGCGGTGCGTCATCGCGACGGCCGCTACGCGCTCGGCCCGCTCGGCGCGGCGCTGATCGACAATCCGGGCGTGGTGGCGATGATCGAGCATCACGCAATGCTGTATCGCGACCTGCAGGGACCCGGTCGGGCTGCTGCGGCACGGCGGCGGCGGCGCGGCCGCACTCGCCGGCTACTGGCCCTATGCCGGCGGCGCGACGGCGCCTGACCGGGCCGACATCGAGCCCTACACGAAGCTGATGGCGGCCTCGCAGGCGATGGTCGCGACGGAGGCCCTGGCGGCCTACGATGTGCGTCGGCATCGCTGCCTGCTCGATGTCGGCGGCGGCGACGGCAGCTTCGTCGAGCGTGCGGCGCGCGCCGCCCCGCAGCTGCGGCTGACGGTGTTTGATTTGCCCGCCGTCGCTGAGCTCGCCGCGGCTCGGCTTGAGGCGGCCGGGCTCGGCGCGCGGGCGCGCGCCGTCGGCGGTGATTTTACCCGCATGCCGCTGCCCGCCGGCGCCGACCTCATCACACTGGTTCGGGTGCTGCAACGACCATGACGACGCGGCGGCGATGGCGCTGCTCCGCGCGGTGCGCGCGGCGCTGCCCGCCGGGGGCCGATTGCTGATCATCGAGCCGATGGCCGAAACGCCTGGCGCGGCGGCCAGCGGCGACGCCTATTTCGGCTGGTATCTTTACGTCATGGGCAGCGGCCGCCCGCGCAGCCCGGCGCGCATCCGGCAGATGCTGCACGCGGCGGGATTCGCCCGCTCGCGCCTGCTGCGCACCCGCACGCCGATCATCGCGCGGGCGATCCTGGCCGGCTGATCGCGCCGAGTGTCAAATCGACTTGCCTATGTAAAGTGTTATGCTAGGTTGACACATGGGGTGACGAGCGCGACTGTCGGACGAGAGCGCCGGCGCCGTAGCAGCAACGATCGGGACCACGGATGAGCGCGATCAGGCAGACCAGAGCGGTGGTGATGGAGCGGCCCGGACGGGCGATGCTCAGCACCCTCGACCTGACCGACGCCGGCGACGAGGACGTCGTGGTCGACATCGCCTATAGCGGCATCAGCGCCGGCACCGAGCGGCTGCTCTGGTCGGGCCGGATGCCGGACTTTCCGGGCATGGGCTATCCGCTGGTGCCCGGCTACGAATCGGTCGGCCGCGTCGTCGAGGCAGGGTCGCGTTCGGGACGGATCGGCGGCGAAACGGTGTTCGTGCCCGGCGCGCGCTGCTTCGGTCCGGTGCGCGGCCTGTTCGGCGGCGCGGCCGCCCAGCTCGTGGTGCCTGGCGGCCGGGCGCTGCCGATCGACGAGACGCTTGGCGAGCGCGGCACGCTGCTGGCGCTCGCCGCGACCGCCGCGCACGCCATGGCCGACGCGGCGCCGCCCGACCTGGTCGTCGGGCATGGCGTGCTCGGCCGGCTGCTGGCGCGGCTGACGCTCGCCGCCGGGCATGCGCCCCCGACGGTGTGGGAGAGCCGGGCGTCGCGCCGCGACGGTGCGGTCGGCTACGAGGTCGTCGACCCGGCTGGCGACCCCCGCCGCGACTACCACGCGATCTACGACGCGAGTGGCGATGCGGGCTTGCTCGACACGCTGATCGGCCGGCTGGCGCCTATGGGCGAGATCGTGCTCGCCGGCTTCTACGCCGGGGGCGCTGAGCTTTGCCTTCCCGCCCGCCTTCATGCGCGAGGCGCGGCTGCGCTGCGCCGCCGAGTGGCAGCCGGCGGACCTTGCGACCGCGCAACGGCTGATCGGCGAGGGCGCGCTGTCGCTCGACGGGTTGATCAGCCATCGCCGCGCTGCCGCGGACGCCGACGCGGCCTACCGCACGGCGTTCGAGGACCCTGACTGCATCAAGATGATCCTGGATTGGAGAACGCCCGCATGAGCGGCAAGACCGAGACGCAGATCATCGCCATCTACGGCAAGGGCGGCATCGGCAAGAGCTTCACCCTTGCCAACCTGTCGTACACCATGGCGCAGCAGGGCAAGCGGGTGCTGCTGATCGGCTGCGATCCGAAATCGGACACCACCTCGCTGCTGTTCGGCGGCCGCTCCTGCCCGACGATCATCGAGACGTCGTCGGCCAAGAAGGCGGCGGGTGAAAAGGTTGCGATCGGCGACGTGTGCTTCAAGCGCGACGGCGTCTACGCAATGGAGCTCGGCGGGCCCGAGGTCGGCCGCGGCTGCGGTGGGCGGGGGATCATCCACGGCTTCGAGCTGCTCGACAAGCTTGGTTTCCACGACTGGGGTTTTGACTACGTGCTGCTCGACTTCCTGGGCGACGTGGTGTGCGGCGGCTTTGGCCTGCCGATCGCGCGCGACATGTGCCAGAAGGTGATCGTCGTCGGCAGCAACGATTTGCAGTCGCTCTACGTCGCCAACAACGTCTGCTCCGCCGTCGAGTATTTCAAGCGCCTCGGCGGCAATGTCGGCGTCGCCGGCCTGGTGATCAACAAGGATGACGGCACCGGCGAGGCGCAGGCCTTCGCCGACGCGGTCGGCATACCGGTGCTGGCGGCGATCCCGGCCGATGACGACATCCGACGCAAGAGTGCGAATTACGAGATCGTCGGCGCCAACGGCAGTCGCTGGCAGCCGCTCTTCGCCGAGCTGGCGCTGGAGATCGCCGCAGCGCCACCGCTGCGCCCCAAGCCGCTCAGCCAGGACGAGCTGCTCGGCCTGTTCAAGGGCGAGGCGGTCGGCCGCGGCGTCACCCTCGTTCCGGCAACGATGCAGGACATGTGCGCCGGCGACGTGGCGCTGCAGCGTCCGTCCCTCGAAGTCATGTATGAGGGCGCCTGACGTGGATGGTGGCGCCGCCCTGCCGCCGGCCACGGGTGACTGCCATGGCGGTCGCGAGACCATGCTCGCGGCAGCGCAGGCGGCCGGCAAGGCGGAGTCGCTCGCGCAGCTGATCGCCGACTATCCGCGCGGCCCGCACGACCAGCCGCAATCGATGTGCCCGGCCTTCGGCTCGCTGCGCGTCGGTTTGCGCATGCGTCGGGTGATGACGATCCTCTCCGGCTCGGCCTGCTGCGTCTACGGGCTCACCTTCACCTCGCGCTTCTATGGCGCCCGCCGCTCGGTCGGCTACGTGCCGTTCAACTCCGAGACGCTGGTGCGCGGGCAGTTGTTCGAGGACATCCGCGAGGCGGTGATCGCCTCGGCGCGGCCGCAGGACTATGACGCCGTCGTCGTCATCAATCTGTGCGTGCCCACCGCCTCCGGGGTGCCGCTCGAGCTGCTGCCGCGCGAGATCGACGGCGTGCGCGTCATCGGCATCGACGTGCCGGGCTTCGGCGTGCCGACCCATGCCGAGGCCAAGGACGTGCTGGCCGGCGCGATGCTGCGCTACGCCCGCAACGAAGCCGAGGCCGGCCCGGTACAGCGCCCCCGCACAACGCAGGGCGAGCAGCCGAGCGTCGCGCTGATCGGCGAGCTGTTCCCGGCCGACCCGATGGGCATCGGCGGCCTACTCGCGCCGATGGGCCTGCGCGTCGCGCCGCAAATCCCGGCCCGCGAGTGGCGCGACCTCTACGCGGCACTCGACTGCACGGTCGCGGCCGCGGTCCACCCGTTCTACGTCGCCTCCGTGCGCGAGTTCGAGGCGGCCGGCCGGCCGGTCGTCGGCTCCGGCCCGGTCGGCGTCGAGGGCACGGAAGCCTGGCTCGGCGGCAT
The DNA here is from genome assembly GCA_963692975.2 of Acetobacteraceae bacterium. Lineage (GTDB taxonomy): Bacteria > Pseudomonadota > Alphaproteobacteria > Acetobacterales > Acetobacteraceae > CAXMMR01. The sequence continues at coordinate 17,084 of CAXMMR010000020.1, forward strand.
CGGGCGGGCGGCCGGCATCGGCGAGGGCGCGATCGCAACGGCGCGCGCCGCCTGCCTGCCGGCGATCCGCGCGGCGTTGGACGCGAACCCGATCGACGCGCGCGTCACCGTCTCCGGCTACGAGGGCAGCGAGCTGCTGGTCGCCAGGCTGCTGATCGAGGCCGGCGCCGAGGTGCCGTATGTCGGCACCGCCTGCCCGCGCACGCCCTGGAACGAGGCGGACCGCGACTGGCTCGTGGCCCATGGCGCCCACGTGCAGTTCCGCGCCTCGCTCGAGCAGGACCTCTGCGCGATGCAGGAGGTCCGCCCGGACCTTGCGATCGGCACCACGCCGGTGGTGCAGAAGGCGAAGGAGCAGGGCACGCCCGCGGTCTACTTCACCAACATCGTCTCCTCGCGGCCGCTGTTCGGCATCGGTGGCGCGGCGGCGCTGGCGGCGATGGTCAACGCGCAGACGCGCGGCCGCGAGCGCTTCGCCCGCATGGTGTCGTTCTTCGCGCCGCCTTCCAAGGCCGCCGCCGCACCAAAGACCGCGCCAGTGATCACCCGTTCGATCGAGACGGTGCCGACCGCGGTGGAGGGCTTCTGATGCTCGTCATCGACCATGACCGCGCCGGCGGCTACTGGGGGGCGGTCTACACCTTCTCCGCCATACGCGGCTTGCGCTGCATCATCGACGGCCCGGTCGGCTGCGAAAACCTGCCGGTCACCGCGGTGCTGCACTACACCGACGCGCTGCCGCCGCACGAGCTGCCGGTCTCGGTCACCGGCCTGAGTGAAGACCATCTGTCGATGAACGGCACCGAGGAGAGCCTCAAGCAGGCGAACCGGGTCGGCGACATCAGCATGCCGGGCGTGGTGGTGACCGGCAGCATCGCCGAGATGATCGGCGGCGGGGTGACGCCGGAGGGATCGAACCTGCTGCGCTTCATCCCGCGCACCATCGACGAGGACCAGTGGCAGTGCGCCGACCGCGCGCTCTACTGGCTGTGGACGCAGTTCGGCACCAAGAAGGGCAAGCCGGTCATCAAGCGCAACGGCCGCGACGTTCCGGTCGCGCAAGCAAAGCCGTTGGTCAACATCATCGGCGCCATCTACGGCACCTTTAACATGCCGTCCGACCTGGCCGAAATCCGCCGCCTGGTCGAGGGCATCGGCTGCCAGGTCAACCTGGTCTATCCGCTCGGCGCGCATCTGGACGACACGCCACGGCTGGCCGAAGCCGTCGTCAATGTGTGCCTCTACCGCGAGTTCGGCCGCATGCTGTGCGAGGAGCTCGGCCGGCCGTTCCTGCAGGCGCCGATCGGGCTGTTCGCGACCACCAACTTCCTGCGCAAGCTCGGCGAGCTGGCGGGTGTGGATCCCGAGCCCTTCATCGCCGCCGAGAAGCTCGCGACGATCAAGCCGGTGTGGGACCTCTGGCGCAGCGTCACCCAGGACTTCTTCGCCTCCGCCAGCTTCGCCGTGGTCGCCAGCGCCACCTACGAGCACGGCCTGCGCCTGTTCCTCGAGGAGGAGCTGGGCATCCCGTGCACGCTCGCCCACGCCCGCCGCCCGGGTGTGAAGCCCGACAACCAAGCGGTGCGCGAGCAGCTGCGCGCAAAACCGCCGCTGGTGATCTTCGGCTCGGTGAACGAGCGCATCTATGCCGCCGAGCTCGGCCTGCGCTCGATCTGGATCGCCGCCTCGTTCCCCGGCGCGATCATCCGCCGCGCCACCGGCACGCCGTTCATGGGCTATGCGGGCGCGACCTACCTCGTGCAGGAGTTCTGCAACGCGCTGTTCGACGCCCTGTTCGGCATGCTGCCGCTCGGCACCGAGCTCGACCGCATCGAGGCGACACCTTCGCGCCCCATCGGGGCGACACCGGCCCGGCCGGTCGAATTGGTTCGCTGGGAGAGCGAGGCGACGGCGGAGCTCGCCCGGCATGTCGAGCGCGAGCCCTTCGTCGTGCGCATCTCGGCCGCCAAGACGTTGCGCGAGAAGATCGAGCGGGCGGCGCGCGCGGCCGGCGAGGACAGCGTCACGCTGGCGCGGGTGGCGTCGGCTTTGCCCGAGCTCGTGGCTTAACGAGGCGTTTAACCAGGGAGGAGTATCAGCATGGCAGTCAATGAAGTGGACGGCGTCAGGTCGACGCTGTCGGGCCTGAGCGAGGGCGAGGCGCGCGAGTTCAACCGGATCTTCGTGCTCAGCTTCATCATCTTCACGGGGATCGCGGTCGTCGCGCATTTCCTCGCCTGGATGTGGCGCCCCTGGGGCGGCAACTACGCCCACACCTCGATGCTGATCGGTCACGCCGCAACGCTGCTGCACCCGCTGCAGCTCGCCTTCGGCTGAGGAGAACCCGGCGATGTTTCGCATCTGGCTGCTGTTCGATCCGCGCCGCGCGCTGATCTCCCTGTTCGTCTTCCTGCTGACGCTGGCGCTGATCATCCATTTCATCCTGCTCAGCACCGACCGCTTTAATTGGCTTGACGGACCTAACCACGACCGGCTCACCGGCGGGCCCATCCAGCAGATGACGCCGATGCCGGAGCCGCCGAAGCAGCCCTGACGACACTTGCGGGCGAGGTCGCAGCCTCGCCCGCGCCCGAGGCCGAACTGAGACGGGAACGCCGACATGGCGATGCTGAATTTCGAGTACAAGTATCGCGTCCGCGGCGGCACGCTCGTCGGCGGCGACCTGTTCGACTTCTGGGTCGGGCCGTTCTTCGTCGGCTTCTTCGGCGTGACGACGATCTTCTTCAGCGTGATCGGCACCGCGCTGATCGTCTACGGCGCGGCGATCGGGCCGACCTGGAACGTCTGGCGCATCTCCATCGCACCGCCCGACCTCAGCTACGGGCTCGGCTTCGCGCCGATGCGCGAGGGTGGGCTGTGGCAATGGATCACCTTCTGCGCGATCGGCGCTTTCGTCTCATGGGACCTGCGCATGATCGAGATCGCGCGCAAGCTCGGCATGGGCCTGCACGCGCCGATCGCGTTCGCCGGCGCCATCCTGGCCTACGTCACGCTGGAGGTGATCCGGCCGCTGCTGCTCGGCGCCTGGGGCAACGGCTTTCCCTACGGCATCATCAGTCATCTCGACTGGGTCAGCAACGTCGGCTACCAGCACCTGCAGTTCCACTACAATCCGGCGCACATGATCGCCATCACCTTTTTCTTCACCACCACCCTGATCCTGGCCATGCATGGCGGCGTGATCCTCTCGGCGCTGAACCCGGGCGAGGGCGAGGTGGTCAAGCCCGGCGGCTTCGAGGACAGCTTCTTTCGCGACCTGATCGTCTACTCCATCGGCCCGCTCGGCATCCATCGCCTCGGCTGGTTCTGCGCCATCAATGCCGGCGTGTGGAGCGCGATCTGCATCGTGCTGAGCGGGCCGTTCTGGACCCGCGGCTGGCCGGAATGGTGGAACTGGTGGCTCAACCTGCCGATCTGGGGAGGCTGAGAGATGTTTGACTATCGCACCAATTTCGGCGTCGAATACCAGAACATCTTCAACCGCATCCAGATTCGCGGCCCCGCCGATGAAGGGGCGCCGCTGAAATGGGGCCAGGAGAACCGTCGCGGCAAGCCGCGCTTCTCCTTCCTGTTCGGCCTGATCGGCGCCGCCCAGGTCGGCCCGTTCTACCTGGGCGCCACCGGGCTTGCCTCCATCGTCTGCGGCTTCATCGCGTTCGAGATCATCGGGCTGAACATGCTGGCCTCGGTCGGCTGGGACCCGATCCAGTTCATTCGCCAGCTGCCCTGGCTCGGGCTCGAGCCGCCGGCGCCGGCCTGGGGCCTGCACATCCCGCCGCTCGCCGAGGGCGGCTGGTGGCTGATGGCCGGCTTCTTTCTCACCACGGCCATCCTGCTGTGGTGGGTGCGTGTCTATCGCCGGGCGCGGGCGCTCGGGCTTGGCACCCATGTCGCCTGGGCGTTCGCCTCGGCGATCTGGCTCTATCTGGTCGACGGCTTCATCCGTCCGGTGCTGATGGGCTCCTGGGGCGAGGCCGTGCCGTTCGGCATCTTCCCGCACCTGGACTGGACGGCATCGTTGTCGATCCGTTACGGCAACCTGTTCTACGACCCGTTCCACATGCTCTCGATCGTCTTTCTCTACGGCTCCACGCTGCTGTTCGCGATGCATGGCGGCACCATTCTCGCCGTCGGGCGCTACTGGGGCGAGCGCGAGGTGGAGATGAGCATCGACCGCAGCACCGCGGCCGAGCGCGCCGGATTGTTCTGGCGCTGGGTGATGGGGTTCAACGCGAGCTACGAGTCGATCCATCGCTGGGCCTACTGGTTCGCGATCCTGTGCACGCTCACCGGCGGCATCGGCATCCTGCTGACCGGCACCGTGGTCGACAACTGGTATCTCTGGGGCGTCAAGCACGGCTTCGCGCCGATGTATCCGCCGGTCTACCCCCCGATCCCTGACCCTGGCCCGCTGCGCGGCGTGCTGCGATGATCGGCGACATCCTCGTCGCGCCCTTCCGCCTGGTCGGATTGCTGCTCTCCGGAGTCTTCAAGGGGATTTACGGGCATCCCTGGAGGACGGCGTTTTCGATCGGCGGCTGCGTCGGCGGCGTGCTGCTCGTGCTGCTGGCGATGACCTTCAATTTCTTCCCCGTGGTCAGCATCCAGCGCGGCTTCCGCGGCGTCGGCATGCTCGTGCAATACAACCCGCGCAGCGTCGCGCGCGAGGCGGGCTATCAGCAGATCATCGCCGCCTACCCGCCGGTGCAGCCGGCCGGCGTGCCCGCCGAGATCGCCTACAAAAACATCCAGGTCCTGAAAGGCGTCGACGCCAACGAGTTCCTGCGCCTGATGGCGACGATGGCGAACTGGCTGCAGCCCAGCGTCGGCTGCGCGTTCTGTCATTCGGCCGTCAACATGGCCGAGGACCGCGTCTACACCAAGACCGTCGCGCGCAAGATGATCGAGATGACGCGCTACATCAACACCAACTGGCGCGCCCATGTCGGCGCCGGCGGCGTCGTCTGCAACACCTGCCATCGGGGTGCTGCGGTGCCTGGCAGCATCTGGTTCATGACGCCGCCGCCGGGCGGGCGGCATAATTTCGCCCAGACGCAATCGGGCGAGAACTCGCCCTCGACGGTCGCCGGCCTGACCGCCCTGCCGAACGATCCGTTCACGCCCTTCCTGCTCAATGCGGCGCCGATCCGCGACCAGGGCACGACGGCGCTGCCGGACGGCAACCGGATGTCGACCGAGCAGACCAACTGGACCTACTCGCTGATGATCCACTTCGCCCAGTCGCTCGGCGTCAGCTGCAATTACTGCCACAACACCCGCGCCTTCGGCGAGTGGGACCAGAGCACGCCCAAGCGCCTCGTCGCCTGGACGGCGATCGAGATGGTGCGCGACATCAACCGCGGCTACATGGTGCCGCTGACCGACGTCTTCCCGGTCGCCAGCCGCGGCCCGATCGGCGACGTGCCGAAGATCAACTGCGGCACCTGCCACGCCGGCGCCTACAAGCCGTTCTACGGCGCCAGCACGCTCGCCGCCTACCCGGAGCTCGAGGGCAGTCCGGATACGCCGGCGCACGAGCGGGTCTCCGTCGGCGGGCAGCGTCAGGCGGCGATCGGCCAACCCTCGCCACACGCTGCGATTGACGCAACGCCGGCCGCCGCCACATCGACAGCGGCAGGCAACACAGCTGTGGCGGACACACGATGAACGGTTGGATCAAGGGCGCCGTCGGCATCGCCTGCGCGGGCGTCCTCGCGACGGCCGGGATGGTGATCGCTGACGCCGGCGCGATCACGGTGGTGCCGGAGCAGCGGCCCGGCCACGGCCCGACCGGCTACGTGCAGCCTAGCGCCGAAATTCTCGCGCGCGGTAAATACCTCACCGACATGGGCGATTGCGTCGGCTGCCACAAGGCGGAGGGCGGCATCCCGTATGCCGGCGGCCAGTATATGGGGATGCCGTTCGGCGCCCTCTCGGTGCCCAACATCACGCCCGACGTCGACACCGGCATCGGCAACTGGAGCGATGCAGACTTCCTCAAGCTCATGCATCACGGCATCACCAAGGGCGGCCAGTATATCTACCCGGCGATGCCCTACATCTGGTACGCCACCGTGTCCGACGAGGACACGCTCGCCATCAAGGCCTACCTGTTCTCGCTCAAGCCGGTTTATGCGCCGCGGCCGCCGAGCAAGATCTGGTTCCCCTTCAACCTGCGCCCGGTGCTCGCCCTCTACGACGCGGCCTTCGTGCCGACCGAAAAGTTCAAGCCCGATCCGCATCTGACGGCCGAGCAGAACCACGGCGCCTGGATCGTCAACGGCCTCGAGCATTGCGGCGAGTGTCACAACAACCGCAACTTTCTCGGCAACGGCGCCCTCGCGGCCAAGGTCGAGGGCGGCCCGATCACCCTGTGGTACGCGCTCAACCTGCACAACAACAAGGTCGACGGCATCGGCAGCTGGTCGGACGACGAGGTCGCTCAGTGGCTACATGACGGCGCCAGCGAGCACATGGGGACGGTCGCCGGGCCGATGGCCGAGACCATCGAGTACAGCCTGAGCAAGATGAGCCCGGCCGACCTGCACGCCATGGTCGCCTACCTGCGCACCTATCCGGCCGAGCCGGGCTACACCGAGCGGGCCGGCATCTCGCCCGGCACGCGCGCCGCCGGGCAGACGGTCTACCTCGCGCACTGCGCGATGTGCCACCAGGTCGATGGCCGCGGGGTCGCCAACAAGATCCCGGCGCTGGACGGCAACGGCATGGTGCGCGCCTACGGCCCGCAGAGCGCCACCCGCGTCATCCTCGGCGGCCTCGAAGCGCATGGCTCCTACGCAATGATGCCGGGCGTCGGCACCGCCATGACCGACCAGGAGATCTCCGACGTCACCAACTACATTCGGCAGGCCTGGAGCAATCGCGCGCCGGCCAACGCGACGCGCTTCCTGGTCTACTACCTGCGCGGCGACACCAAGACGCTGCTGAACGGCCTGCGCCCGGACGGCTGCCCGCCGGTGGAGAACGACACGCTGAAGGCGGCGCTGGCGGATGAGAGCAACGGCATCGCCGCGCTGCTGCAGCAGACGGCACTGCCGAACATGCTGCAGAACGTGAACGCGATCATTCCGAAGCTGCACGCCGCCGCCCCCAGCCTGCAGCAGGCGGACATCGTCAACGGGCTGACCCAGGCCTACTGCCCGATCGCCTACGCCGACAAGTCCGTGCAGCCCGACAAGCATGTCTGGCTGATGACCCACTTCTCCGAGCGTCTCTACGTGCAGCTCAGCAATAACGGGACGTACTGACGATGTATTTCGGCTTCGTCGTCGCCGTGCTCGTCGTCTGGCTCTGGCTCGCCGGCGGCTCGCTCTATGCGTGGCGCCGGCAGGGGCTGCGCAGTTCCCTGGCGGTGCTGACCGGCCTCACGTGGACCGGCATCGCCGGGCTGGTGCTGCTGTTCGTCGGGCCATATTGGCACGCGGTCTACCAAATTCTCGGGCAGCCGGGCTGAAGGGACGCGAAGCGCTTCTTTTTTGAAAAAAAGAAGCAAAAAACTTTTATCCGATTTCGGTTGAGGGCGCTGCTTTGGGTCAAGGGGCTCGTCCCCTTGCCTGTCTTTCGAAAGCAATGACGGGTCCTTGCACGGTTACACTGACTAGCGCGCCGAGCATCGGTGCTGTGTGACCTGCCACTCGCGCCGTCAGCACCTGTTCTCCAAGCAGCAACCGTACGCTCGCGTCATGGCCGTAGAACGTCACCTGCTGCACCGTCGCCGCCGTCCCGTTCACCAGGCGCAGCTGCTCCGGCCGCACCAGCACGTCGACCGCTCCGCTCGGCTGCGCCTCGGCGAGCGGCAGCCGGCCGAGCGCGCACTGCACGATCCCCGCGGCGGCCTCGCCCGGCAGCACCACCGCCTCGCCGACGAAGCGGGCCAGCGCCAGGTCCGCCGGGTGGCGATACAGCCGCTCGGGCGCCGCCACCTGCACCAGCCGGCCGGCGCGCAGCACCGCCACCTCGTCAGCCATCGACAGCGCCTCGGACTGGTCGTGGGTCACCAGCATCGCGGTGGCGCCGGTGGCGGCGAGCGCTGCGACGACCGCCTGGCGCGTCTCCGCCCGTAGCGCCGCATCCAGCGCCGAGAACGGCTCGTCGAGCAACACCAGCAGCGGCTTGGGCGCCAGCGCCCGGGCCAGCGCCACGCGCTGCTGCTCGCCGCCGGAGAGCTGATGCGGCGCACGCCTGGCGTAGCTCGCCGGCAGCCCGACTTGCTCCAGCAACGCGCCGGCGCGTGACAGCTCCCGCCGCTCCACACGCGGCAGGCCGAACAGAATGTTCTGGGCGACGGAGAGGTGCGGGAACAGCGCGCCCTCTTGCGCCACGTAGCCGATGCGCCGTCGCTCCGGCGCTATGTGTCGGCCCCGCTCCGCGACCGGTTGGTCGGCGAGCACGATGCGGCCGCGCTCCAGCCGCTCGAAACCGCAGATCAGCCGCAGCAACGTCGTCTTGCCGCTGCCCGAAGCACCGAGGATCGCTACCAGCGCGCCGCTCGGCACCGCAAGGTCGATCCCCTCCAGCACCGGCTCGCCGCCGAACGACTTGCCAACTCCCTTTAGGGTCAGCATCAGGCAAGCAGTCCTTTTTTGAAAAAAAGGACCAAAAAACTTTCGTCCGATTCGGGGTGGGACGACGGGGCGGTTGTGCTAGCACGATTGCCGGCGAGGCGATCCAGACAGTGCGGGCGGAAATCTTGCCTATAGGCAAGATTTCCATAAGACATTGAATTTACTGATTTTTGCCTCTTACGGTGCCCCGTAGCCGATGGCTGAGGCGACGCATCCCGACTAACCCGATCTTGCGGTATTTCACCGAATACAAGTTTTTTGCGTCTTTTTTTCAAAAAAGAAGCCCTGCCTGCCCGCCATCCGGCGCCATGGCGCGGACACGGCGCACCAGCAGCCAGGTGGACGCCATTGAGAGCCCGACCATGCAGGCGGCGTATGGCGCTGCCGCGGCGTAGGCCAGCGTCGAGCTGTTCGCCCACACCCGGGTCGCCAGCGTTTCGGTGCCGATCGGCGACAGCAGCAGCGTCGTGGTCAGCTCGGTGACCACCGAGACGAACACCAGGGCGGCGGCGGCGGCGAGCCCGGGCGCGGCCAGCGGCAGCGTCACTCGCCAGGCTGCGGCGGCCCATCCGAGGCCGAGCGAACGGCCCGCCTCCTCAAGCCCCCGGCGGGACTGCAGCAGCGCCGCCCGCACGCTGACCAGGGCGAGCGGCAGGAACAGGATCGCGTAGGCCAGCACCAGCAGCAGCGACGTCTGATACAGCGGCGGCGCCAGCGTCAGAGTCGCCGAGACCAGCGCCAGGGCGACGACGATGCCCGGCACGCCCTGCGCCAGCCAGGCCAGCCGCTCGAGTGCGGCCACTAGCCGCCCCTCGTGCCGCGAGGCCAGCACGCCGAGCGGCAGCGCCAGCACCAGCGTCAGCGCCGCGCCGGCGAGCCCGAGGCCGACCGAGTTCGCCGCGGCGTCGAGCACGAGCGGCCAGGATGCTCCAGCCGTCGTGACCGCCGCCGCATTGTGCCGGGTCAGCCAATACAGCGTCATGCCGAGCGGCACGCCGAGGCACGCCGCCGCGTTCAGCGCGAACAGGGCCAGCGCCGGCCAGCGCCAATGGCCGAGCGGCAGCACCCCCATTCGGCGCCCGGCGACGCGCCCGACCGCGGCGTAGCGCGCCCGGCCGCGCAGCCTCAGCTCCCCGCCCAGGCAGCCGAGGCACAGCACGATCAGCACGCTCGCCAGCAGCGCCGTCTGCGGCCCGTCCATGCCGACCCGATACTCGGCGTAGAGCTCGGTGGTGAAGGTGCGGAACCGCATCAGCGCAAAGGCGCCGAACTCCACCAGCGTGTTCAGACAGACCAGCAGCGCCCCGCCCATCAGCGCCGGCCGCACTTGCGGCAGCACCACCCGCCAGAAGCATCCAACCCCGCCGCAACCCAGCGCCCGCGCGCTCTCCTCCAGCGCCGGGTCCATGCCGCGCAGCGCCGCCGTCACCGGCAGCAGCACGAGCGGCGTGTAGGCACAGCTCACCACGATCGCGGCGCCCCAGAACCCCTGAAACGCCGTCGACAGCGACACCCAGCCGTACGAGCTGATGAACGGCGGGATCGCCAACGGCGCCGCCGCCAGCAACGCCCAGAGGCGCCGGCCCGGCAGGTCGGTGCGCTCGATGCACCAGGCGCTCAGCGTGCCGATCACGACGGACAGCGCCGTCGTGGTCAGCACCAGCAGCAAAGTGTTGAGCAGCAGCTCGCCAACCAGGGGCCGCAGCAGCATGTCGCGGGCCTCGGCAAACGACGAGCCGAACGCCTGCGCGACCGTCCAGACGATCGGCAGCAGCACCAGGCTTGTCGCCAAAGCGCCGGCAAGCAAGAGAGGCAAGGAAGGCCAGGACTCTGCCCTAAACCTGCTGGGGCCGGGAGGCCCCAGACCCCGATCTTTACGGGTTAAATCCGCACTTCCTTGCTTGGCGAAGCCTGTCATGCCGCATCCCACACAGACGGGTTCGCCCGTGAGGACCCCAAGTAATGGATTTTAAAGGCTTCGCCTTTAATGGGGTCCAGGGGCAAAGCCCCTGGCCTTCCTTAAATCAGCCCCGCTTCGCGCAACAATCCGGCCGCGTTCTGATCGTCGCCGAGCTGGGCCACGGAGAGCGCGGGCGGTTGCAGTTGATCCATCGGGCGCAGGAGTGGGTTGGCGGCAACGGCGGCCACCGGATACTCGAAGTCGACGTCGCTGCTGGCGATCATCTGCTGCACCGGCGTGCTGACCAGGAACGCCAGGAATTTCTGGGCGGCGCCCTTGTTTTTGGAGGATTTCAGGATGCCGGCGCCGGAGATGTTGAGCAGCGCGCCGACGTCGCCGCCGGTGAAGTGGTGGATCTGGCTGACCGTCTTGTCGGCGCCGGTCTCGGCGCGCGCGCGGGCCCAGTAGTAGCTGTTGATCACGCCGGTGGCGACGCCGCCATGCTCCACGGCGGCGACCACGCCCTCGTCGTCATCGAAGACCTGGGCGTTGGCCTTGAGGCCGCGCAGCCAGGCGACAGCGGCGTCGTGACCTTTGAGAGCAACGACGGCTTGGACGAGGGGCAGGAAGTCGGCATCTGACGGCGCGATGGCGACGCGGCCTTTCCACTCCGGCTTGGCGAGGTCGAGTAGGGAGGCGGGCAGGGCGGTCTCGGCGATCAGCTTGGGGTCGAAGGCGAGCACGTTCTCGCGCACCAGCACGCCGAGCCAGTGGCCGTCGCCGGCGCTGTCCTTGGCCGGCGCGTCGGCCAGCGTGGCGGCGTCGACAGGTGCGAGCAGGCCGCGCTCGTCGAGCAGGGTAAGCTCGGGGGAGTTCTCGGTGAAGTAGATGTCGGCGGGGCTGGCCGCACCCTCGCGGATGATCTGGGCGGCGAGCTCCGGCGCCTCGCCGAAGCGGGCGCGGACCGCGATGCCGGTCTGCTTGGTGAAGGCGGCGGTCACCATGTCGACCACCTGCTGATGCTGGGCGGCGTAGAGCGTCAGCGTTTCCGCAGCGGCAGCGCCGCTTGTGATGGCGCTCGCGACCAGCAGGCCGGTGCCGAGCAGGGCGGATCGAAGCTGGCGCATCATGGCTCCTGGTTGCGAGTGGTTCGCATCTGTCGGTGCCTAGCCCACCAGATGCGGGTGGTCAACGCGACGGCGGGTGGATGGGCCGGCGCTTTCCCCACATGGGTCAAGCCTCTATATCCGACAGGTGCCGAACGATCTTGCCCCAGGAACACAGGCGTCTCCGCCGGACGACTACCTGGCGAGGCTGAACCCCGAGCAGCGCGCCGCCGTGGAGACCATGGACGGGCCGCTGCTCGTGCTGGCCGGCGCCGGCACCGGCAAGACGCGGGTGCTGACCACCCGCTTCGCCCACATCCTGCTGACCCGGCGGGCATTTCCTAACCAGGTGCTCGCCGTCACCTTCACCAACAAGGCGGCGCGCGAGATGCGCGAGCGGGTCACCGCCATCCTGGGCGGGCCGGCCGAGGGATTGTGGCTCGGCACCTTCCACGCCCTGTGCGCTCGGATGTTGCGGCGCCACGCGGCGCTGGTGGGGCTGACCAGCTCGTTCACGATCCTCGACACCGACGACCAGCTGCGCCTGCTCAAGCAGATCATGGAGGCCAACAAGGTCGACCCGAAGCGCTGGCCGGCGCCGGCGATCATGGGCGCGATCCAGCGGTGGAAGGACCGCGCCTACACGCCTGAGCGGGTGCCGGCCGAGGAGGCGGGCGAGCTCGCCGACGGCCGCGGCGTGACGCTGTATGCCGCCTACCAGGCCCGCCTGGCGCAGCTGAACTCCGCCGATTTCGGCGACCTGATGCTGCATATGACCGAGATCCTGCGGAACCACCCGGACGTGCTGGCGCAGTATCACCGCAGCTTCCGCTACATCCTCGTCGACGAGTACCAGGACACCAACCTGGTGCAGTATCTCTGGCTGCGGCTATTGGCGCAGAGCCACCGCAACATCTGCTGCGTCGGTGACGACGACCAGTCGATCTACTCCTGGCGCGGCGCGGAGGTGGAAAACATCCTGCGCTTCGAGCAGGACTTTCCGGGTGCGACCATCGTCAAGCTGGAGAGCAACTACCGCTCGACGGCACCCATCCTGGCCGCCGCCTCCGGGCTGATCGCGCATAACGAGAGCCGGCTCGGCAAGACGCTGCGGCCCGGCCGCAACGACAGCTCCGGCGAGAAGGTCGCGGTCGTCGGGCTGTGGGACAGCGACGAGGAGGCGCGCATGGTCGGCGAGCGCGTCGAGCAGCTGCAGCGCGAGCGGCATGCTCTGGCCGAGATCGCCATCCTGGTGCGCACCGGCGCCCAAACCCGCTCCTTCGAGGAGCGGATGATCACGCTCGGCATCCCCTACCGCATCGTCGGCGGCCTGCGCTTTTACGAGCGCGCCGAGATCCGCGACGCGATCGCCTACTGCCGGGTGCTCAGCCAGCCGGCCGACGACCTCGCCTTCGAGCGCATCGTCAACGTGCCGAAGCGCGGCGTCGGCGATGGCGGGATCCGGCTGATGTACGAGACGTCGCGCGCCCGCGGCGTGCCGCTCAGCGTCGCCGCCGGGCTGCTGGTGGCTGAAGGCGGCCTGCGCGGCCGGATGCGCGAGGCGATGGCGGTCCTGCTCGACGGTTTTACGCGCTGGCGCCGGATGCTGGAGGGCGAGGGCCACATCCGGACCGTCGCCGCCCTGCTCGACGAGAGCGGCTACATGGCGATGTGGCAGCAGGACAAGTCGCCCGACGCGCCAGGGCGGATCGAGAATTTGAAGGAGCTCGTCCGCGCGCTCGGCGACTTCGAGACGCTGGGCGGCTTCCTCGAGCACGTCGCGCTGGTCATGGAGAACGAGCAGGACCAGAGCGCCGACCGGCTGTCGATGATGACGCTGCACGGCGCCAAGGGGCTGGAGTTCGACACCGTGTTCCTGCCCGGCTGGGAGGAGGGGCTGTTCCCCAGCCAGCGCTCGATGGACGAGAACGGCAATAAGGGGCTCGAGGAGGAGCGGCGGCTCGCCTATGTCGGCCTCACCCGGGCGCGCCGCCGCGCCGTGGTCAGCCACGCGGCGAACCGGCGCATCTACGCCAACTGGCAGAGCTCCATCCCCTCACGCTTCATCGACGAGCTGCCTGAGGCGCATGTCGATCGCCAGGGTGGTGCCAAGCTCGAGCGCGAGCAGCGTCTGCTGGCGCCGAGCGTGTTTGGCAACGGCCCGCTGACCGCGCGGCCGAAGATGGTGGAGGCGTGGGAGCAGCCCGGCCGGCCGGCGCGCGCGGTCAAGATGACCGTCGGCCAGCGCGTGTTCCACCAGAAGTTCGGCACCGGCACCGTGCAAGGCGTGGACGACGACCGGCTCGACATCGAGTTCGACCATGCCGGACGCAAGCGCGTGATCGACAAGTTCGTGGACCCCGCGTGAGCCGGCACGGCCAACTCGGCGCCGTCGCGGTTCGCCAGGCGAGCGACGCTTTGCCGCGTCACGCGACGGCGCTGGAGACGGTCTCGGTCATTGTCCCGGAATCGGCGGTCGAGGCCTACGAGGCGGCGTTCGCCAGCGTCTGCGGCACCGTCGGCCTGTTCGTGGTGGACGAGCGTAACAGAACCTGGCGCATCGAGGGCGTGAAGGATCGCGGCGAGCACAATGCGAGCCTCGACCTGGCACTGGCGATCGCCGAGGCCGCCACCGGGCACGCGGCCGCGCTCCACCGCGAGGCGACCGCCAGCGAGGGGTGGCTCGCGCGCACCTATGCCGCCTTTCCGGAGCAGCGCATCGGCCGCAGCTTCGCGGTGCGCGGCGAGCACCTGCCGCCGGCGGCAAGCCCGGGCCGGATTACGCTCACGCTCGACGCCGGGGTCGCGTTCGGCTCCGGCGAGCACGGCTCGACGCGCGGCTGCCTGCGCGCCCTGGAGCGCGTCGCCGTCCGCCGCCGCAGACGCAGCCTGGCTCGCATCCTCGATCTCGGCACCGGCTCGGGCATCCTGGCGATGGCGGCCGCGCGCCTGCTCGGCCGGCCCGTGCTGGCGGTCGACATCGATCCCTGGTCCGTGCGCACCACCGCCGCCAACGCCCGCCGCAACCGCTTGTCCACCCGCGTTCGTGCCGGCCTCGCCGATGGTTGGGCCAGCCCGGCGGTGCGCCGCGCCGCTCCCTACGACCTGGTGTTCGCCAACATCCTCGCCCGCCCGCTCTGCCGCATGGCGCGCTCGCTTGCCGACCATCTCGCCCCCGGCGGCACCGCGATCCTGGCCGGCTTGCTGGACGAGCAGGCCCGCGCCGTTCTGGCCGCGCATCGCCGCTGCGGCTTGACCCTCGATTTCAGCCTGCAGGAGGGACGATGGACCACGCTGGTGCTACGCCAACGTCGCTGACCCCGGCCGAGAAGCTGGCCGCCGTGCGCGCTCTGCTCGCCGCCGACGGCCTTGACGGCATGATCGTTCCGCGCTCGGACGAGCATCTCGGCGAATATGTGCCGCCGGCAGCCGAGCGCCTCGCCTGGCTCACCGGCTTCACCGGCAGCGCAGGCATGGCCGTGGTCCTCGCTGACACCGCCGCCGTGTTCAGCGACGGCCGCTACACGCTGCAGCTCGAGCAGCAAACCGCGGGCGCTCTGTGGCAGCGCGCCCACCTGGTCGCCTCGCCGCCGGCCGAGTGGGCGGCCAAGCACGCGCCCGGCGCCACGCTCGGCTACGACCCCTGGCTGCTCGCCGAGCCGGTGCTCGCCGCCTTCACCAAGGCGGGCCTGCACTGCGTCCCGCTTGAGCGCAACCCGATCGACGCCGTCTGGGCGGACCGCCCATCGCCACCGATGGCGCCCGCGCGGCCGCACCCGCTCGAGGATGCCGGCGAGAGCTCGGCCGACAAGCGCGAGCGGCTGGCCAAGACGCTGCGCGACGTCGGCCAGGACGCCGCCGTGATCACCGACCCGGCCTCGATTGCATGGCTGCTCAACATCCGCGGTAGCGACGTCGAGTTCACCCCGGTCGCGCTGGGGTTTGCGATGCTGCAGGCCGACGGTCAGGTCGAGCTGTTCATGGCCGAGGAAAAGCTGCCGGCCGAGACGCACGCCTGGCTCGGCAACCAGGTGCAGCCATCGCCGCGCGAGGCGCTGCCCGGCGCGCTGGCCAGGCTCGCGGGCAAGACGGTGCGCGTCGACCTTGCCGGCAGCCCCGCCTGGTTCGCCGCGAGGCTGCGCGAGGCCGGCGCCACGCTGGCCGACGCGCCCGATCCTTGCCTGCTGCCTAAGGCCTGCAAGAACGCCGCCGAGCAGCGCGGCGCGCGGGACTGCCACCAGCGCGATGCCGTTGCGCTGTGCCGCTTCCTGCACTGGCTGGAAACGGCGCCCGGCCACGATACCGAGCTGTCCGCCGCCGCCCGGCTTGTCGCCTTCCGCGAGGCCGTCGAAGGCTTCCGCGGCGAGAGCTTCCCGGCGATCTCGTCGGCTGGCGAGCATGGCGCGGTGATCCACTATCGTGTCGACGAGGCATCGAACCGGCCGATCAATCCCGACGAGGTCTACCTGATCGACAGCGGCGCGCAGTTCCATGACGGCACCACCGACGTCACCCGTACGGTCTGGACCGGCCCCTCGGCGCCGCCCGAGAGCCTGCGCGACCGCTACACCCGGGTTCTGAAGGGCCACGTCACGCTCTCGGCGCTGACCTTCCCGCAAGGTGTCGCCGGCGCCCATCTCGACGCGTTTGCGCGCGCCGCGCTCTGGCAGGTCGGCCTCGACTACGATCACGGCACCGGCCACGGCGTCGGCAGCTACCTCTCCGTGCATGAGGGCCCGGCGCGGATCCATCGCGACGCCAACCCGGTGCCGCTTGCGGCCGGCATGATCCTGTCCAACGAGCCTGGCTTCTATCTGCCGGGCAGCTACGGCATTCGCATCGAGAACCTGCTGCTCGTGGTGCCGGCCGAGCTGGATGGCGTGAAGCCGGTGGCCGCCAAGCCGTTCCTGCGCTTCGAGACGCTGACGCTCGCACCCTATGACCGCCGGCTGATCGCGCCCGAACTGCTCAGCGCCGACGAGCGGCACTGGATCGATCGCTACCACGCCCGCGTGCTGGATGCCGTCGGCCCATCGCTCGCCGATGATGGCGAACGGCTTTGGCTCCAGGCCGCCTGCCGCCCCCTCTGACTGCACCAGGAGCGCTCATGCCGGGCACCAACCAGCTGGCCGACCCAGCCTCCTTTACCGAGTGGGTCCGCGAGCGCGTCCGTTACTCGGACACCGACATGCAGGGTCACGTCAACAACCTTGCCTACATGGCCTACGCGGAGACCGGCCGCAGCGTGCTGCTCTCCACCGGGACGGTGGCCGCGACGCTGGGCGAGACGCCGCGCGCCACCTTCCTGCTGGCCCGGGTCGAGGTGGACTTCCTCGGCGAGACGCGCTGGCCCGGCGAGGTCGACATCGGCACTCGCGTGGAGCGCCTCGGCCGCACCTCGGTGACGCTCGGGCAAGGCATCTTCAGCGCCGGCTCCTGTAAGGCGGTGACGCGCTCGACCCTGGTGCTGATCGATCTCGCCACCCGCAAGCCGACGCCGATCGAGGGCGCAACGCGAGAGGCGCTCGAGGCCTTCGGCGACACCGCCGTCGCGGAATTCGAGCTGCCACAGGCGACGATGGAGCCGATGCAGCCTATGGAGGCGATGAAGCCGATGGAACCAATGAAGCCGATGGAACCAATGAAGCCGATGAAGGGCACGGCGCCGATGCGGCCGGCCGAGCGCTGGTGGCCGGACGATTTGGGCTCGCCATCCACGTCGGGCGGACAGAACGACATGCGCTACGCGTTCTTTGCGCAGGCGAGACGTCTTGCCATCGACACGGCCGGCACGATCGCCGTTTACGACACCGGCCATCACGACATCAACGGCGTGTCGCAGCAGCATGGCGGCGGCCTACGCAACCTGGCGTTCAGCAGTCGGGATGGCGAGGTGCGGCTGGAGACGCTGACGAAGGTTTCATAGATTTAGACAAGAAGGCAACGGCTCTGCCCTCGACGGTCACCCGTTGGCGCGCGTCCGCACGACCGTTGACGCGCGTCCGCACGACGGGCCGTGAGCTCCAGACCCGTTTACGACGACGTCGCGATCTCGCGCCATTCGGCCTCGGTGACCGTGCGCACGCCGAGCTCGGCCGCACGTTTCGCCTTCGATCCGGCATCGGCGCCGAGCACGACGATGTCGGTCTTCTTCGACACCGTGTCCGTCACCCGCGCGCCGAGCCGCTCGGCCAGCGCCTTGGCCTCGGGCCTGGTCATCGTTTCCAACGTGCCCGTAAAAACCAGGATCTTTCCGGATAGTGCGCCGCCGCCGACCGCCGGCGCAGCATCCTCGATCGTCAGCAGCCGGGCGAGCGCGTCGACCACCTCGCGATTGCGCGGCTCGGCAAAGAAGCCGGCAAGCTCATCGGCGATTGACTGGCCGACGCCGAGGATGCTGCCGAGCGCAAGGCGGGCATCGGAGCCGGTTACGGTCGCCGCCTGCATCTGCAAGCGCCACTCCGGATAGCTGCCGTAATGGCGCGCCAGCAGCTTCGCGTTGTTCTCGCCGATGCGGCGTATGCCAAGGGCGTAGATGAAGCGCGCGAGCCCGATGCGGCGTCGCGCGTCGATCGCCCGGACCAGAGCGTGCGCGGACTTGGCACCCCAGCCCTCGCGCTTCGCGATCTCGGTTTCGTGCGCCGCCAACCCGAACAGGTCGGTGGGGCTGCGCACCAGCCCTTCGTCGTGGAAGGCCTGGATCGTCTTTTCGCCAAGCCCGTCCATGTCGAAGGCCGGGCGTGAGACGAAGTGGATCAGCCGCTCGACGCTCTGCGCCGAACAGGTAAGGCCGCCGGAGCACCGCCGCACCACCTCGCCGGGCGGCCGAACAGCGAGGCTGCCGCACACTGGGCAGGTGTGCGGAAACACGTAGGGCATTGCATCGTCCGGGCGCCGCTCGGCCATCACGGACACGATCTGCGGGATCACGTCGCCGGCGCGCTGCAGCACCACGGTGTCGCCGATGCGGACGTCCTTGCGGATGATCTCGTCCTCGTTGTGCAGCGTCGCACGCGTCACCATCACGCCGCCAACGTTGACCGCCAGCAGCGCCGCGACAGGCGTGAGCGAGCCGGTGCGTCCGACCTGGATCAGGATGTCCTCGAGCACCGTGGTCGCGCGCTCGGCGGGAAACTTCCAGGCCGTCGCCCAGCGCGGCGCCCGCCCGGCAAAGCCGAGCCGCCGCTGCAGCGCCAGGTCGTCGATCTTGTAGACCACGCCGTCGATGTCGTAGCCGAGCGCGGCGCGGCTCGCCGCCATCTCGGCCTGGAACGCCGACGCCGCGTCCGGCCCGTCAAGCTGTCGGCTGAGCGGGTTCACGGCAAAGCCCCATTGCCGCAGCTGCTCCAGATACTGCCAGTGCGTCTCGGCCACCGGCTCGCTCGCCTCGCCCATGGCATAGGCGAACAGCGACAGTGGCCGGCCGGCGGTCACCGACGCGTCCATCTGCCGGAGCGACCCGGCCGCTGCATTGCGCGGATTGGCGAACACCCGCTGGCCGGCCGCCGCCTGGGCCTCGTTCAAGGCGAAGAAATCCGCCTTGGTCAGGAAGATCTCGCCGCGGATCTCGATCAGCGCCGGCGCATGGCCATGCAGCCGCTTCGGCACGCTGCCCAGGGTCAGCAGGTTGGCGGTCACGTCCTCGCCGACCTGCCCGTCACCGCGCGTTGCACCCTGCACCAGGTGGCCATCCTGGTAGGTTATCGAGATCGACAGCCCGTCGATCTTGGGCTCGCCGACGAGGCCGAGCACGCCGTCTTTCAGCCCGAGGAACCGTCGCGCCCGCGCCTGGAAATCGGCGAAGCCTTCGGCGCCGAAGATGTTGTCGAGCGAGAGCATCGGCACGCGATGGCGGCGCTTGGCAAAGCCGCTCTCCGGCGCCGCGCCGACGCGCTGCGAGGGGCTGTCCGGCCGGATCAGCGAGGGGAACTCGGTCTCGAGAGCCAGATGCTGCCGGCGCAGCGCGTCGTATTCGGCGTCGGTGATCAGCGGCGCGTCATGCGCGTGATAGGCCTCGTCATGGCGCGCGATCTCGGCGGCCAGGCGGTTCAGTTCTTCGGCGGCTTCGGCTTCGGTCATAAGGAAGGAAGAGCTTCTTTTTTGAAAAAAAGAAGCAAAAAACTTTCATCCGATGGCACGTACAATCAGCCAAGATCTTCTATCGGACAAAAGTTTTTGGTTCTTTTTTCAAAAAAGAACGTCTTGCTTGCTAAACTCCAAGCAGCGAATCCGCCGCCGCGCGCGCCGCCTCGGTCACGCTCTCGCCCGCCAGCATGCGGGCGATCTCCTCCCGGCGCATCTGGTGCTCCAGCGGCGCGACCCGCGTCTCGGTCTGCCCCGCGGCGACCGACTTCTGCACCCGCAGGTGCATCCGCCCGCGTGCCGCGACCTGCGGGCTGTGCGTGACCACCAGCACCTGCACCCCGTCGGCGACCCGCGCCAGCCGCTCGCCCACCGCGGCGGCGGTGGCGCCGCCAATGCCGCTATCCACCTCGTCGAACACCAGCGTCGGCACCGGCGAGCCGCTCACCAGCACCACCTTGAGCGCCAGCATCAGTCGCGACAGCTCGCCGCCCGAGGCGATCTTGCCCAGCGGGCCCGGCGGCTGCCCCGGGTTGGTGGCGATCAGGAAGCGCACCGTGTCGATCCCGGTCGCGTTCCAGGCCGCCTCGGGCAGCCTGTCCATCTCGACGAAGAACCGCGCCCGCTCGAGGCGCAGCGGCGGCAGCTCGCGACCGACGGCATCCTGCAGCTTGTCCGCCGCACGGCGCCGCGCCTTAGCCTGCCGCTCGGCCGCCTCCACGTAGCCGGCGCGGGCGCCTGCGAGCGCCGCCTCGAGCGCCGCCACCTGCTCCGAGCCGCTCTCCAGCGCCGCCAGCTTGCCGCGCAGCCCGTCGAGGAACGCCGGCAGCTCGACCACCGCGACGGAATGCTTGCGCGCCGCGCCGCGCAGGGCGAACAGCCGCTCTTCGGCCTGCTCGAGCTGCCGCGGGTCCGCCTCCGCCTCATGGCCGAGCCGGGTGAGCAGGGTCTCTGCCTCGGCCAGCGCCTCCTCGGCCCGCTCCAGCGCGGCGAGAGCAGGGGCGGCGGCGAGGTCTTCACCGCCGCTCGGCGCCAGCCGCTGCAGCGCCCGCGAGGCCGAACGCAGCGACGCCGCCGGCCCGGCGCTGCGGCGGTCTCGCGGCGTCAGCTCGGCCAGCGCCGCCGCAATGGCCTCGGCCCGCCGCTCGCCCTGCTGCAGCCGCTGCCGCTGGCTTGCAAGCTGCTCCTCCTCGCCCTCCTTGGGCGCCAGCTCGGTGAGCTCGGTGACGGCAAAGCGCAGGAACTCCTCCTCGCGCGCCGCCTCTGCGATGGTCGCGCGTGCCGTTGCCAGCCGCTCGATCGCCGCCCGCCACGCCCGGTGTCTTGCCGCGACCTCAGCCCGCAGGGCCGCCGCCACCCCGTAGGCGTCCAACAGCCCGACATGGGTCGCCGGGTCGGCCAGGCCCATCTGGTCGTGTTGACCCTGCACCTCGACCAGCAGGGCGCCCACCCGACGCAGCAGCCCGACGCCGACCGGCTGGTCGTTGACATAGGCCCGCGAGCGGCCGTCCCGTCCGACCACCCGGCGCAGCACGATCGCGTCCTCGCCGGCGATGCCCTGCTCGTCGAGCAGCGCATGCACCGGATGATCATCGTGCGGCGCAAAGCTCGCGGCGATCGTCGCCTGCTGCGCCCCGGCGCGCACGATGGCAGTCTCCGCGCGCACGCCGATCGCAAGGCCCAGGCTGTCGAGCAGGATCGACTTGCCGGCGCCGGTCTCGCCGGTCAGCACCGTGAGGCCGGGACCGAAGGACAGGTCCAGGCGCTCGATGAGCACGACGTCGCGAATGGACAGGCTGGTCAGCATGAAGGACAGCCAGGGCTCTGCCCTGCACGGGACCGCATCGCGCCTGTACGATTTGAGCCCGGCGCTGGAGCCTGAGGTCCAAGACCCTCGAAACTAGAAGATCGAGCCAAAGGTGCGGGAGAGGAAGCCGGCGTTTTTGGCGGGCGGGGCGCCGTATACGGTCTTGCCGTTCAACAGCCCATGGTTGACGAGCTGGTTCCAACTCGTCTGATACCAGGGACTGCCCGGATAGTTATAGGCCAGCACCGAGGCGGTCCGTTCGGCCTCGCTCGTCAGCCCGAGCTTGAGGTAGATCTCGGTCAGTCGAGACAGCGCCTCGGCGGTGTGGTTGGTGGTCTGAAAGTCGTCGACGACGCGCTGGTAGCGGCCGATCGCCGCGGCGTAGTAGTGCTGCTTCTCGTAGTAGCGGCCGACCTCCATCTCCTTGCCGGCCAGATGGTCGCGGCAGAGGTCGATCTTCAGACGGGCGTCGCGGCCATAGGCGCTGTCGGGAAACCGGTTCACCACTTCCTGCAGCGCCGCCATCGCCTCCTGCGTGCCCTTCTGATCGCGCTGGATGTCGGAGATCTGCTCGTAGTAGCAAAGCGAGCGGAGATAATAGGCGTAGGCCGCATCCTTGCTGGTCGGGTGCAGTTGGATGAAGCGGTCAAGCTGAGCGATCGCGTCGGTATAGTTGCTGCGTTTGTATTCGGTGTAGCCTTCCATCAACTGCGCGTTGATGGTCCAGCTCGAGTACGGGTAGTTCTGCTGGATCGCCTCGAAATGGGCGACCGCGACCTTGTAGCGCTCGGCGTCCAGCGCATCGATGCCGTTGCTGTAGAGCTTGTCCGGCGGCTCGGTTGCCAGGTCGATCGGCTTCGGCAGGTTCTGGTTCGCTTTGGCGAACGGGTTGATCGAGTTCAGCGTTGCACAGCCGCCGAGCCCTGACGAGGCCAGCATTAGTAGACCGGCGGCAAGGTGGCGCGTCAGCCCAGGGTGCGTCCAGATGCGCGTCCAGTTTTGGGTCGAAGTACGGGTCATGCGCACGCTTTATACCATGCGCCCCGGCAGCGGGAAGTCGTCCTGAGGACGGCCGCCTCAGGCGGCGACGCTGCCGCGCCCGAAGCCGTTCCACAGCCCAGCCGGACGACGCTCGCGGAACGCCGTAGGATCCGCGAACAGCGCCCGCAACAGCCTGTTGTTCATCGCATGCCCGCTACGGCTGGCAACCAGCCGGGCCTGCAGGCGGGCGCCGCAAAGCGCGAGGTCTCCTACCGCGTCGAGCAGCTTGTGGCGGACGAACTCGTCCGGCCGGCGCAGTCCGCTCGGATTCAGCACCAGGGCGCCGTCCACCACCACCGCGTTGTCCAGGCTGCCGCCGCGCGCAAGACCCGCCTCGCGCAACGCGCTAATCTCCTCGGCGAGCGCGAATGTGCGGCATCCGGCAAGCTCGCCGCGGAACGCCGCCTCGTCGAGCGACAGGCTGAGCGCCTGCCGGCCGATCGCCGCCGCGGCAAAGTCGATGCTGAGTGACATCTGCAGGCCGCTCGCGGCCTCCGCCGGCCGCAGCTCGGCGAAGGCCTCGCCGAGGCTGACGCGCACGGTGCGCAGCACTTCGATGGTGGTTGGCGCCTGGTCTTGCGCCACGCGCCCGGCGCAGTCGATCAGGAACAGGAAGGGCGCTGCTGATCCGTCAAAGATCGGCACCTCGGGCCCGTCGACCTCGACCACGAGGTTGTCGATCGCGCAGGCGGCCAAGGCGGCCATCAGGTGCTCCACCGTGCCGACCCGCGCTTCCGGCTGGTGCGGCAGCGCCAGCAGCGTGCAGAGCCTGACGTCGGCCACCAGGTCGAACCGGGCCGGGATGTCGATGCCAAGGTCGGTGCGGCGAAACACGATCCCGGTGCCGGGCGGGGCAGGGCAGAGACGCAGCGCGACCTTCTGACCGCCATGCAGGCCGACGCCGACGCAGCCGATAGCGCTTTTCAACGTGTGCTGAAATCGATCCAGCGCCGCCGCCGTGATCTCCGATGAGGCCGTGACCGCCTCGCCAGACCCGTTAGACAGCCGCTGTGTCGGTGCGGCGACGTATCCATCCATGCGTGCTCTGGCCGCCCTCAGTTCGGTCGCGCTGTCACCTGTAGCGCGACGGCCGCAAATTACGTCAGCGTCAGGCTGACACGCCAGTCAAGCTTTGTTTCCCAGTATTTCTCTCCAATGCATTGAACAGCTTGAATATTTCTTGTTGAGAAACGGTTCGTTACCGGCATTCTCAGGACGATTGGCGACGCAGGAAGGCCGGGATGTCGAGACCGATCTCCTCGGACGAGGCCGGCCGCACGGACGGCGCCTCCACAGCCTGCGGCAGCTGCGGCTCGGCACGGGAAGCCTCGCCGGACGGCGCGGCGCTCGGCATGGTGCGGCGGATCGCCCCGGTGACGATGCCGAACAGGCTGTTGCGCGGCGCCGGCGGGATGGCGGCCGGCGGCGGCTCGCTTGGCGTGGCGGAGGGCGGGGGCGCGAACAGCCCGCGTGCTGGCGGCACGACCCGGGCCGCGGGCGCGACGGCAGCCGGACGCGCGGTCATTGTCTCGCTCGGCGCGGCGGCCACGCTGGTCAACTCGATTGCGGGCGCCACAGCCTTGACCACGGCCGGCGCCACGCTCGCGGTCGCGACGAGACCCGGCGCGGCACCGACCGACACCGCGGCGAGCGGCGCCCCGCCGGCCACCGCCACCAGCCGCGGCCGCTCGGCCTCGCTGCGCACCTGCATGTCGATGCCGGTCGCGACCACCGAGACCCGGATGCGGCCGGAGAGATTGTCGTCGATCGCCGAGCCGAAGATGATGTTGGCGTCCTCGGCGACCTCCTCTCGGATCCGGTTCGCCGCCTGGTCGACCTCGAACAGCGTCATGTCCTCGCCGCCGGTGATGTTGATCAGCAGGCCGCG
>CAXMMR010000021.1:0-31538 GCA_963692975.2 Acetobacteraceae bacterium
GGCCAACGTGCTGTCCGACCTGCAATATCTCGGCGTCAAGCTGGTGCGTGACGCGGTGCCGAACGCCGCCGGCGGGCAGCCTTTTCTCGACCAGGTCAACGCGATCAACACGCTCGCCAACGCCGGCGTAAAGTTCGACTTCTTCGTCAGCACGCTGAACCTGGCGAGCGAGATGGGGCAGATCGATGCGGTCGCCGGCGGCCATCCGGGCGCCGTGGTCGCAGTCGAGGGCGAGAACGAGATCAACAACTTTAATCTCGGCTCCTATGACGGGCTGACCGGCGAGGCGGCCGCCAAGGCGTATCAGCACGACCTCTACGCCGCCGTGCAT
Organism: Acetobacteraceae bacterium; assembly: GCA_963692975.2. GTDB lineage: Bacteria > Pseudomonadota > Alphaproteobacteria > Acetobacterales > Acetobacteraceae > CAXMMR01. The sequence continues at coordinate 332 of CAXMMR010000021.1, forward strand.
GCCGACCCGAAACTGGCGGGCGTCAAGGTCTACTACCTGACCGGCGGCAGCCAGATCGACCTCGCCGCCACGCCGGGCCTGGCCGACGTCGAGAACGGCCACCCTTACCCGAACAACGGCGAGCAGCCGGGCGCGCGGATCAGCTCGAGCTTTCCGCAGACCTATCTCGACTCCGGCGCGCTGCCGCAGGTGGTGACCGAGACCGGCTACTTCGACAACCCCGCCAACCCGGCCGGCTCGGGCGTGAACGACACGGTGCAGGCGATCGGCGACGTGGAGATCCTGCTCGACGGCGCGCGGCAGGGCATCTCCGCGACCTACCTGTATCAGCTGCTGACCGCCTATCCGGATAGCGGCTCCAACACCGACGCCGAGTATGGCCTGTTCAACTATAACGGCGCCGCCAAGCCGGTGGCGGTGGCGATCCACGACCTGACGACGATCCTCGCGGATGGCGGCAGCAACGCGGCGAGCTTCACGCCGACGCTGGCCAAGACGAGCGAGAGCGGACTGCCGAGCACGGCGCTGACCCTGGCGCTGGAGAAGTCCAACGGCACCCAGGACGTGGTGGTTTGGAACGAGGCGCCGTTCTGGAACTCGGCGACGCAGACGCCGATCACCGTTGCGGCGAGCACGGTGACGGTCAACCTCGGCGCCACCTACCAATCGGTGTCGATCTTCGACCCGATCCTGGGTGCGGCCGCGATCAAGACCTACACGGATGTGAGCTCGGTGCAGCTCTCGCTCGCCGGCGACCCGCTGATCGTGCAGTTCAGCGGCAACACCGTCACCGGCGGCGGCGGCGGCGGCGGCGGCTCCGGCGCGACGGTGACGGGTGGGACCGGCACGCTGACCAAGAACGCCGACGGCTCATACGACTTCACCGGCAACGGCAGCATCGCCACGGCGCTGGCAGGTGCGACGCACGTCTCGCTGGTCAGCGGCAACCAGCTGGTCGCTGCCCGCGGCACCGACACGATCACCGGCGGCAGCGGCGCCGACACCATCGAGGCCACCGGCCACAGCCAGGTCGGGTTCGGGCACGGGTCGTTGCTGTTTTTGAACGGCGCGCAATCCTCGACGGTGGATGGCGGCTACGGCTCGACCACGATGAACGGCGGCTATGGCGGCGGTGTGCTGCGCGCCGGCGCCGGCGGCAACAGCATCCTCTATGGCGGCGACGGCAACGTCACGATGTATGCCGTCGGCTTTGACGATCGGCTTTACGCATCCGCCGGCAACGACACGCTGGTCGGAGGGGCAGAGACCTGCGCGCTGGTGGGCGAGACCGGTGCGGCGACGCTGATCGGCGGCTCGGGCCTGACGATCATGAAGGCGGGCACGGGCCCTGACCTGTTTGCCGCCGGGACGGGGTCTGGCGCGGTCGGGCAGGTGTCGCGGTTCGTCGTCGGCACCGACCACGTCGAGACGTCGAGCCTCGGCGCCAACTACACGGTGGCGAACACAGCGAGCGGCACCGTGTTCACGCTGGCCGACGGCGCAAGCCTGACGCTGCTTGGCGTGCATGCGCCGGCGGCCAGTCTGCTTAGTAGCTAGGCAGCTTCGTTACGATAACGCAACACACACGCGTGGTAGTTGCCGTTTCGCCACAGGTACGAAACTACTGGAGTATTCGGCCTCTCACCAGTCTGCATTGCGTCTCACAAGGCCGTGATGCAACCCTGGGTTTGATGCCGAATTGCCACACTTTTTGGTTGTAGCGGCAGCAGTTCGAGTTGTCGCCGACACAGTCAAGTTTAATCCTCGTCTTCAGTAACGAATCGCAACCCGTCACGTGGGCGGTGATGGTCCGGTGGCGGAACGAGCCCGCCAGCGCCGCCTGAACGAATAATATGTTCGGATCAACGTGTTAGAGAGTTCCTGGAGATGATCCGGCGTTCGCTTCCGCGTGTCGCTGGCCGGCGGGTGGCTTGCCGCTGCTGGCGCGGCGGCGCGCTCGGCTGACATGATCTGGCGCCACAACAGGCTTCGTGACGCGCCCTGGCTGATCCTGTATGAAGTGCCCGGCCTCGGGACATCCCGCCATGGTGGACAAGCCTGGAAACGGATGGGGAGGTCGATCGGGAGGAGTGTAACAGCAGTACCACATCGATTTGCGGAAGGCACCGATCAGCGCGGAAAGCCCTTCAAAGCGGCAACCACTCGAACCTGATTGTTCTTACCCCAGCAGCTCGCGTGTCACGGTCCAACCATGGGCTGTCGCCGCGTTGACGATTAAAAGGACTGATAGAGATGCGTATGCGACATATTCTTCTAGCGAGCACGGTGATCGCTGCCAGCGCCGCCGGCGTCGCGCAGGCCGACACCATCACCGGCCCGTATATCAGCCTCGGCGGCGGCTACAACATCCTGATGGATGAGGGCGTCCACTTCTCGCCGACGACCAATGCGACCGGCGGCCACTACTCCTGGAGCGACGGCGCAACCGGCCAGGCCTCGGTCGGCTACGGTCTCGGCAATGGCCTGCGCATCGAGCTCGAGGGCGACTACCTCTACAGCAGCGTGCGCGAGCTCGGCGGCGCCAGCGCCCCCGGCTCCACCACCGGCCGTCAGGAGAGCTACGGCGCGCTCGTCAACGTGCTGTACGACCTCGACCTCACCTCCTACGGGATCAACACGTTCGGCGTAACGCCGTACGTCGGCGTCGGTGCCGGCTACAACTGGACCCATCTCGCGCCGCTGACGACCGTCGCGGCGAACTCGGTGGACCGCGTCGGCGGCACCAACGGCAACTTCGCCTACCAGGGCATCGTCGGCGTGGCCTACCCGTTCGGCGTCCCGGGGCTCGCCGCCACCCTTGAGTATCGCTTTGTCGGCGACCTGAACCAGCAGGCCTACTCGGACACGCACAGTCAGCCGTTCGGCGTTAACAAGGGCAACGCTGACTTCACCGACAGCTTCAACCACACCTTCATGGTCGGGCTGCGCTACGCGCTGTATCAGCCCGCGCCGCCGCCGCCGCCTGCGCCGCCGCAGCCGGTCGCAGCACCCGCGCCCGAGCCGGCGCGCACCTACCTCGTGTTCTTTGACTGGGACCGCGCCGACCTGACGCAGCGGGCTCGCCAGATCATCGGCGAGGCGGCGCAGGCCTCGACCCACGTGCAGACGACGCGCATCGAGGTCAACGGCTACACCGACCTCTCGGGCACCGCGCGTTACAACGAGGGCCTGTCGGTGCGTCGCGCCAAGTCGGTCGAGGCGGAGCTGATCCGCGACGGCGTGCAGCGCTCGGAGATCGGGATCCACGGCTTCGGCGAGAGCAACCCCCTGGTGCCCACGGCACAGGGCGTGCGCGAGCCGCAAAACCGCCGGGTCGAGATCATCCTGAAGTAGTCATCGTCCGGTTCAGGCCGGACCATGACCAGGCTTGGCTGGAGGGGGGCGCCGAAAGGTGTCCCCCTTTTGCTGTGGCGCTTCCTGTCGTCGCGCTTCTTCCGGTTCGGCCTCGTCGGCGTCATCGGGTTCATCATCGACTCGAGCGTGCTCTACGCCGCACTGCCGTTGCTCGGCCGCTATGGCGGCAAGCTGATGTCGCTGCTGGTCGCGGCGACCACCGCCTGGATGCTCAACCGAACCATCACCTTCCGCGGCGTCATGCACGGCTCGCTGGTCCGGCAATGGGCGCTCTACCTGATGGCGAACTCGGCCGGCGCCAGCCTCAACTACGGCGCCTTTGCGATCCTGACGGCGTTGGTGCCGCTCTGCTTCCACCACCCGATCCTGCCGCAAGCCGCCGGCGCGCTGTGCGGCATGGGCGCTAATTTTACGTTGTCGAAACGGATCGTTTTTCGTCAGGCGTAGCAGAAGGAAGGCCAGGGCTCTGCCCTGGACCCGCTGGGGCCCGAGGCCCCAGACCCCATCTGACTTGGAGTCTGGTAGCGCGCTCTCTTGCCTGTGAGGCATGGATACCGAATGGATTTTAAAGGCTTCGCCTTTAATCGGGTCCAGGGGCGACGCCCCTGGCCTTCCTCAGACCGGCTCGGTATCGAGCGCGTAGCCCGCCGCCCTGACCGTCCGCACCAGATCGAGCTCGCCGATCTCGTTCACCGACTTCCGGAGCCGCCTGATATGGACATCCACCGTCCGCGGCTCGACGTGGATGTCCGGGCCCCAGACGGCATCGAGCAGCTCCTCGCGCGAAAACACGCGACGCGGATGCTGCATCAGGAACTCCAGCAGCCGGAACTCGGTCGGACCGAGGTGGACGGAGCGGCCGTTGCGGCTCACCCGGTGGGCTGCGAGGTCCATGGTGATGTCGTGAAAGGCGAGCGATCCCTTGACGGCGACGCTGCCGCTGCGCCGCAGCAGGGCGCGCATCCGGGCAAGCAGCGCCTCCATGCTAAAGGGCTTGGTAATGTAGTCGTCCGCCCCGCTGTTCAGCCCGCGCACCGCGTCCTGGTCCTCGACGCGGGCGGTGACCATGATCACCGGGAGGTCGCGCGTGGCCGGGCGGCGGCGGATCTGGCGGCAGACCTCGATCCCCGACATGACCGGCAGCATCCAGTCGAGCAGCACGATGTCGGGCACGGTCTCGGCGATGCGCGTCATCGCCTCCTGCCCATCCACGGCCTCTTCGACCCGGAAGCCCTGCTTTTCGAGGTTGTAACGCAGCATGGTGGCGAGCGCCGCCTCATCCTCGACCAGGAGCACGAGCGGCTTGGCAAGCGACGAGAGGCTGGCGCCGGTGGAGGTCTGCATGTTGGCTCCTGGGAAGGAAGCGCTTCTTTTTAAAAAAAGAAGCAAAAACTTTTATTCGGCTGTCGCACCTATAACGGGCAAAAGTTTTTTGATCCTTTTTTCAGAAAAGGATGTCTTGCCTTCTTCACTGCTCCTGCGGCCGCACGACCGCATACGCCGACTTGTCGCCCTTTGGGCGCGCCTCGGCCGGCTGGGCTCCGGTGACCATGTAGTGCACGGTTTCGGCGATGTTGGTCGCGTGGTCGCCGATGCGCTCTAGGTTCTTGGCGATGAAGAGCAGGTGCGTGCAGGGAGTGATGCTGCGCGGATCTTCCATCATGTACGTAATGAATTCACGGAAGATGGCGTTGTAGATGTCGTCGACCGCCTCGTCGGCGCGCCAGACCTGCATCGCCTTGCCGGCATCCGCGTCGCCGATGGCATCGATCGTCAGGCGCAGGTTTTCCTGGACCAGGCGCGCCATATGCGACAGCCCGCCGAGCGAGAACGGCAGCGTGTACTGGTTGAGCACGACGCTGCGCTTGGCGACGTTGGCGGCGTAGTCGCCGATACGCTCGAGCGCGGCGGTGATCTTGAGCGCCGAGATGACCTGGCGCAGGTCCTGGGCCATTGGCTGGCGCAGCGCCAGCAGCCGGATGACGAACTGCTCGATCTCGCGCTCGAGCGCGTCGACGCCGACATCCTGCTCGACGACCCGCATGGCGGCATCGTTATCCTGGTCGGCCACGGCGGCGGCCGCGCTCGCGACCTGGCTTTCGACGAGGCCGCCCATCTCGGTCAGCAGGTCGCGCAGACGCTTGAGCTCGCCCTCGTAGCTCGTGACGATGTGGGCGGATGTTTCCGACATGACGTGCTCCTGCCGCCTAGCCGAAGCGGCCGGTGATGTATTCCTGGGTGCGCCGCTGCTTGGGTGCGGTGAACATGTCGCTCGCACTCGCCACCTCGACGAGTTCGCCGAGATAGAAGAAGGCCACCTGATCGGCGCAACGGCCGGCCTGCTGCATGTTGTGGGTGACGATGGCGATGGTGAAGTCGCGCTTGAGCTCGTCGATCAGCTCCTCGACCTTGAGCGTGCTGATCGGGTCGAGTGCCGAGGTCGGCTCGTCGAGCAGGATGATCTCCGGGCGGGTGGCGATGGTGCGCGCGATGCACAGGCGCTGCTGCTGGCCGCCCGACAGGCCGCCGGCGGGGGCGGCGAGGCGATCCTTCACCTCCGTCCACAGCGCCGCCCGGGCGAGCGACCACTCGACGCGCTCGCTCATCTGCGCGCGTGAGAGGCGTTCGTGCAGGCGCACGCCGTAGGCGATGTTGTCGTAGATCGACATCGGGAACGGCGTCGGCTTCTGGAACACCATGCCGATCCGGCTGCGCAACAGGTTCACGTCGAGCTTCGGCGACAGCAGGTTCTGGCCGTCCAGCATCACCTCGCCGGTGGCGCGCTGGTTCGGATACAGGTCGTACATGCGGTTGAGCACGCGCAGCAGCGTCGACTTGCCGCAGCCGGACGGCCCGATCATGGCGGTGACGCGCTTCTCGGGCAGGTCGAGCGCGATCGAGCGCAGCGCCTGGTTCGCGCCGTAGAAGAAGTCGAGGTCGCGGATCGTGAGGCGGGCCGGCGCCCCGATGGCTGATGTTTGCGCCGGGCGCGCCTCGAACCTGCCGCCCGTCGCTGCCGCCTGCCCCATCGTCCGCACTCCTGTGGCCGGCGCCATCATCTCAGCCACGACGTATCACAAGGCGGGCGACGATGTTGGTCGCCAGCACGCCGGCGGTGATCAGCAGCGCGCCGGTCCAGCCGAGCTGCACCCAATCGTCGAACGCCGAGCCGGCATATTGGTAGATGGTCACCGGCAGGCTGGCCATCGGGTGGGTCAGGCCCACCGACCAGGTCAGGTTGCCCAGCGAGGTGAACAGCAGCGGCGCGGTCTCGCCGGCGACGCGCGCCACCGCGAGCAGCACGCCGGTCATGATGCCGTCGAGCGCGGCGCGGTAGCAGATCAAGACGATGGTCCGCCATTTCGGCGCGCCGAGCGCGATCGAGGCCTCGCGCAGCGTGTCAGGGATCAGCCGCAGCATGTCCTCGGTGGTGCGCACGACGATCGGCACGACGATGATGCTCAGAGCGATGCCGCCGGCGATGCCGGAGAATCCGCCCATCGGCTCGACGATCAGCTTGTAGACGAACAGGCCGATCAGGATGGAGGGCGCGGAGAGCAGGATGTCGGAGACGAAGCGCACCGCGTTGCCCAGCGCCGAGCCGCGCGCATACTCGGCAAGGTAGGTGCCGACCATCAGGCCGATCGGGGTGCCGAGCGCGGTGCCGATGGCGGTCTGGATCAGGCTGCCGACGATGGCGTTGAGCAGGCCGCCATTGCTGCCCGGAGCGCGGGTGCTCGTCGTCAGCATGTGCAGCGACAGGCCGGCGGCGCCGCGCACGACGAGCGTCGTGAGGATGGAGGCGAGCAGCAGCAGCGCCAGCGCGGTGGCGGCCCAGCACAGCGCCGTGACCGCCCGGCTGGCGATGCGGCGGCGGCGGCCGAGGCGTTGGCTGAGGGCGAGGTCGCGGCGCTCGAAGGTGGCGATTGCGGTGGCGCTCACGGGATCGCCCGCTTGAGGCCTGGGCTGGTCCTGGCGCGCGGCCGCAGCATCAGCCGCGAGATGGCGAGCACGACGAAGGAGATGACGAACAGGATGAAGCCGAGCGCCAGCAGCGAGGACATCGCCAGCGACCCGGCCTGGCTCTCGGGGAACTCGAGCGCTACCAGCGAGGCGATGGTATTGCCGGCGCCGAACAGGTTGCTCGGCAGGCGGTTGGTGTTGCCGATCACGAAGGTGACCGCCATCGTCTCGCCGAGCGCCCGGCCGAGCCCGAGCATGATGCCGCCGACGACCGAGCTGCGGGTGTAGGGCAGCGTGATCGAGCGCATCACCTCCCAGCTGGTGCAGCCCAGCCCGTAGGCGCTCTCCTTCAGCATCGGCGGCACGGTTGCGAACACGTCGCGCATCGTCGCCGCGACGAACGGGATGATCATCACGGCGAGCACGAGGGCGGCGGTGAGGATGCCGGTGCCGAACGGCGCACCCTGAAACAGCGCGCCGATGACCGGCGCGTCGCCCAGATGGTCGGTGAGCCACGGCTCTACCGTCTGGCCCATGATCGGCACGATGACGAAGAAGCCCCACATGCCGTAGATGATCGAGGGAACGGCGGCGAGCAGCTCGATGGCGACGCCGACCGGCTGACGCAGCCAGGCCGGGGCGAGTTCGGCCAGCGTGTAGGCAACCCCGAAGGCGAGCGGCACGGCGACGAGCAGCGCGAGGACGCCGGTGGTGACGGTGCCGAACACCGGCACCGCGGCTCCGTAGATCATCTGCACCGGGTCCCAATCGGTGGAGACCAGGAAGGACAAGCCGAAATGGCGAAATGCCGGCAGGCCGCCGATGAACAGCATCAGGATGATGGCGCCGAGCAGCACCAGCACGAACAGGCCGCACAGCCGGGCGAGCAGGGCGAACGCCTTGTCGGCGCCGGCAGATCCGGCGGCCGAGCCGGGGGCGTAGAGCGTGGTGATCGACACCGAGGCTACTTGTAGACCGCGGCGCCGCCCGGGCCATGCACCTGGGCGCGCCAGACGTCGCGCACGGCGGATTTCACGCTGGCGGGCAGCGGCACGTATTGCAGGTCATGGGCGACCGGGTCGCCGCTGGCATAGGCCCAGTCGAAAAACTTCAGCACCGCGGCGGATTTTGCCGCATCCGTGGGGTTGGTCGGCAGCAGCACGAAGGTCGCCGAGACGATCGGCCAGCTCGCAGCCCCTGGCTCGTCGTTGAGATCGACGGCGAAGTTGCTGGCGTGGGTCCAGTCGGCGGCAGCCGCGGCGGCGGCGAAGCTGTCGAGGCTCGCCTTGAGAAACGCTCCGTCATGCGCGCGCAGCTGCACGGTCACCAGGCTGTTGCGCGAGGCGTAGGCGCTCTCGACGTAGCCGATGCCGCCGCGGATGTTCTTCACCGTGCCGGAGACGCCCTCGCTGCCCTTGGCGCCCGAGCCCGCAGGCCACTTCACCGAGGTCGCCGAGCCCACGCGGCTCTTGAAGCCGGGGCTGACCTTGGCAAGGTAGTCCGTGAAGACGTAGGTCGTGCCGGAGCCGTCGGCGCGATAGACCGGGGCGATGGCGATCGACGGCAGGGTGACGCCGGGGTTGAGGGCGGCGATCTTGGGATCGTTCCACTTGAAGACGTCGCCGAGATAGATCGCCGCCAGGGTCGGGCCGTCGAGCTTGAGCTGATCGATGCTGATGCCGGGGATGTTCACGATCAGGTCGACCGCGCCCATCGCGGTGGGGAACTGCACCAGGTGGTTCGTGGAGAGGCGATCGGCGCTGACCGGCGCGTCGGAGGCGCCGAAATCCACCGTGCGGTTGATGATCTGGGTCTGTCCGGCGCCCGAGCCGATCGACTGGTAGTTCAGCGTGATGCCGGTGCTGCTGGCGGCAGCCTCGGCCCACTTGCCGTAGATGGGCGCGGCGAAGCTGGAGCCGGCACCGGTGATCGCCTCGGCTTGCGCCGTGACGGCGCCGGCCAGACACAGCCCGACGATCGCGGCGGCCGGGGCAACACGTTTACGTCTCATTAACCACCCTTTGGTAGAACTCTCGCCATGGCTGCGGCGACACGCGGCGGGCCGGACACTAGCCAGAGATCGGGTCGTGTCTATTGCAGTTTGATGAAGGATCGATGACAGACGCTTGGAGGCCGATCGCTCCAGCAGGCTGCGAGCAGCACGATCCCGTTCTGGGCTCGCTGAGGCCTGACACCCACAAGCCCGAGCTGATGCCGACGACCGTGAAACGTCTTGTCGCGGCCTTCCGGCGATGCTGCCGGAGGCGAGGTCAGGCGAGGCGGTTAGCCGAACAGCGTCGTCGCGGCGAGGGCGTGCACGCCGGCCAGCAGCACCGTGCTGCCGTTCGGCAGTGTCAGGGTCAATCCCGTAGCTCCCTGGACGGCGGACTGCATGACCGTGGCGTCAACGTTGGCGCCGAAGCCTGCGAGCAGCAATCGGTTGCTGCCGGCATTGAAGTTGTCGATCACGGTGCTGCCCGGCGACACGGCTGCAGCGAATGTCGAACACGGTGTGGCTGCCGCCGACGAGGGTGGCGGCGCCGCTGCCGGCGAAGATCGTATCCTGACCTGTTCCGGCCAGCACGAGGTCGGCGCCGGCGCCGGCGAACAGGGCGTTGCTGCCGCTCGCGGCCGAGGCGTCGATCGTCTCCGGACCGGCGCCGAGCGCCACCTCGGCCATGCCGTCTCCGGCGAGGCTCACACAGACGCCGGCGGCGCCGGTGATCGTGCTGTCGCCCTGCCCCGCCTCGATCAGCATGCCGGCGCCGGCATAGATCTTGGACGGAGCTGGACCGGCCGCGACCATGCCGCCGCCGCTGCCGGCGAACACGGTCAGCGCGCCGCTGCCGCCGATGACGCTGGCGCGTCCGGTGGCGCCGACGAATTCGGTGCTGCCGGTGCCGCCATAGACGACGTCGCCATCCGCCGAGGCGCCGAACACGGTGGCGGAGCCTGCGCCGCCCACCATGGTCGCCGCTGTCTGCTCGACCAGCGTCAGAGCGCCGCTGCCGCCATAGACCAGCGCATCGCTGGTCGAGAACACGGTGTCTGCGCCGGCACCGCCGACAACGGTGTCGAGGCCGCCGGAGACGACCAGCGAGCCGCCGGCGCCAAGGAAAATCGCCGCATGACCGAGGCCCGGCTCACCGACGCTGGTCGTGACGGTATCGTGCCCCGAGGTCACGACCGTGTCGCGTCCGCTGCCGAGGATGACCTGCCAGGGATCGCCGCCCGGTGCGGCGAGGAAGCTGTCATTGCCGTTGCCGCCGATCAGGCTGCCGCCGCCAACGCCGGCGCTGACCGCGAGGTTGGTCTGCCCGCCGACGATGCCCTGGCCGTCGGCGCTGCCGCCCAGCACGGCGAGCGAGACCGGTTCCGGAGTGTCGAGCGCGACCACGCCGACATAGCCGTCGCCCAGCGCCACCGTGCCGTTCGCCGCGCAGGGCCAGCAGGCCGAGCTGACCGGGCGGCAGGATGGGCGTGTTCGGAACGATCGCAGGGCCGGGTTCCACCCAGGTGATCGGCGTCGTGCCGGCCAGCGATGGCGCGAGCAGCGTGGCGGCGAGGCTCTCGAGCGCGGCGCCGGGCAAGCTGACGTCGCCGCCACCCGGCACAGCAAGGCTGCTCGAGCCGGAGGAGCCGGCCAGGTCGGGCCGCGCCGTGGCCGCGTTGGCATCCGGATACAGCCAGTTGATGCCGTCGATGTCGGACGCGTCCAGGCCGTCATTGGCCGGGCCGAGATCCTCGTTCATTGCCGCTGACGGGTCCGCCGAGTGGGCCAGCCCAAGCGCATGGCCGAACTCATGTAGCGCAACCTCGTAGAGCGAGGTCTGCGTGCCGGCATAGGTCAGGATGCCGGCGTCACCGACGAGCGGCTGCAACGCCGGGTCCTCGAAGCGGATGACGACGCCGGGCTGCAGGTGTCCGTCAGCGTAGCTCCAATCCGTCTCGCCGACCTCGCCCCCGCCATCGCTGTTGGCCTGCGGACCGACCGCGGCGCCGCTGAGCGCGCCGAAGCCGATGCGGATGTCGGCGCTTGCCGCACTGGCGGCGGGCAACTCGACCAGCGTCAAACCGGAGATGCTCGCCCATTGCGCCACCGCCTGGCGAACCGTGGCCTGCTCGGCCGCATCGAGCGCACCGGTGATCGGAGACGATCCGCCGGCATCAGCCGTGGCGCTGAAGCTCCAGGTAATCGTCCGGTTGGACCAGGTGACCCCTTCAGACGCGAAACTGAGCATCAGGAGACCTCTACGACGTCAATGGTCGCTGCCGTACACCGACCCAGCGGGAGATGGGTTAACAACTCGTGCTTTTTTTGCGCATTTGTCAGTATATTTGGATAATTCGCCGTTTGTTCACCGAAGCAGTTGGCAGCGCGTGATGCCTCGAACTGTGCAGCAGCTTTCCGCGTCGTCTCAACAGGTCTCAACAGGCGAGCGACGGCCAAGCCGGAACGTTGCTATTGCAAACCGATCGCGCGTCAGTGCCGGCCTAGGAAAAGCCGAACCTCTTGCGCAGGTAGGAGCGAGCCACTAGGAACGGCGGCACGCGAAAGGCCGGATGGGCGCGTAGCTCAGCGGGAGAGCATCGCCCTTGACACGGCGGGGGTCACAGGTTCAATCCCTGTCGCGCCCACCATCCGGCCAAATGTCATTCCCTGCGCCTGACGACGACAGACCGGAGGCGCCTTGATCTCGCTGATCCTGCTCCTGCTGGGCGTAGCAAGCTTCGCCTTCGGGATCTTTCGCGCGGCGACGCATGCGGCGGATGAGGATGCCGGGCACGCAGGACCGTGGATGTTGAGCGGCATCGCGCTCGCCGGGCTTGCCGGCTTGTGGCGCGTCCTTTGCGACCGGCGCGCTCTCAGGCTCCTAGCGCGACCTCGTCCCGCGGCCGCAGTCCAGCGCTGCGGCCTATTTGAGAATGATCTCGACCCGTCGATTCTGCGGCTCGCGCACGCCCTGTGCGGTCGGGACCAGGGGGCTGGTCTCGCCGAAGCCCTGGACGGAGATCTCGGCGCGCTGCACGCCGTCGCGCACCAGTTCGGCTTCGACGGCGTCGGCGCGGCGTACCGAGAGGCGCTGGTTGTAGGCGGCGGTGCCGGACAGGTCGGTGTAGCCATCGACCTCGATACGGGTGGTTTGCACGCGGGTGCTCGCGCCGGCGGCCTCGCCGATGATCTGGCGCGCGCGGTCGGTCAGGTCGGCGCGGTCCCAATCGAAGAACACCAGGTAGGTGCGGGCCGCCTCGGGCGCGGGCGCTGCGGCCGGCGCGGGGGCTGCGGCCGACGGCACCGGCGCGACCGGGTTTAGCTCGTAGCGCAGGCCGAGCAGCAGCGAATGGTTGTAGTCGGTCAGAACGTCGGTGTTGCCGCGGGCAAAACCCTGCGGCTTGGGGCCGAAGGCGCCCTGCGTGCCATCGGAGCCGGCGTTAAATTGCTCCGGGCCCTGCACGCTCAGGAAGCGATACTCCGCCGTGGCGGACAGGCCGGGCAGGAATGATATCGGAAACGACAGCCCGAAGATGCCTTGATAGGCGAAGTTGCCGTAGGTGCCGGACGCCGTCTGCTCGAAGCCGGGTGCAACGTCCTGCACGTGGTCCCACCGCGTCCAGCTATAGCCGGCGCCGGCGCCGAAATACGGGTAGATCCAGTTCTTGCCGATATCCAAGTCGAACAGGACGTTGGTCATCACGCCGTAATTCTGCTGCTCGCCGCCGGCGCTCGAGGCGAAGGCGCCGGTGAGGAAATGCTGCACGCCGTTATAGCGGTAATTGCCCTCGAGCTCGACGCGAAAGCCGTTGCCGAAGCCGTAGCCGACGCTGCCCAGGCCGGTCAGGCCGACGTCGAAACGCTCCTTGCCGCCGGGGAACTCCGGCGACAGGCGAACCGTCTCGTCCTGCAGGGCGTTGGCGCCGCCCGCGACACCGACATACAGCCCGGTGACCGGCTGAGCCCGAGCGATGCCGGCGCCGGCGAGCGTCAGCGCCAAGGCGCCTCCAACACGCGCCAGGCTGGCGGCGGTGCCGACGAGAAGCGTGCGTGTCGAAGCGGCGGAACGGCAGAACGGCATACGTATTCCCTTGGACGGCTGCGGACCTCGCTGCCTACAACGAAGCTGGTAGGGGATTGGTGAGCCGCTTGACGAGGCCGTTCCGAGGTTTTGCCAGTCGCCGTGGCTCTTATAGCACAGCCGGAACGGTTTGACCGAGGGTCATCGATAGCGCCGGGAGCAGTCGAAAAGGGCTTCTTTTTTTTTTTTGAAAAAAAGAAGCAAAAAACTTTTGTTCCTGTCGCCACACAAGCCTGGCCGACGCAGGGCCGCCCGGCTGATGTACAAGCTCAGGATGAAAGTTTTTTGGTCCTTTTTTTTCAAAAAAGGACCGCTTCCTACCCCTCAACCATGGCCATCAGCGTCTCCAGCCGGTCCGCCTCCTCGACCGGCTTGTCCGGACGCAAGCGGGCGATGCGGGGAAAGCGCAGCGCCACGCCGGATTTGTGCCGGCTGCTGAGCTGGGCGGCGTCGAAGATCAGCTCCATGACCAGGCCGCGCGCCACCTCGCGCACCGGCCCGAACCGGCTCACCGTGTGGTTGCGAATCCAGCGATCGATGACGACCAGCTCCTGGTCGGTGTAACCCGAATACGCCTTGCCGACCGGCACCAGCTCCCCGTCCTCGCGCCACAGCCCGAACGTGTAGTCGGAGTAGAACGAGGAGCGCTTGCCGGAGCCACGCTGCGCATACATCAGCACGGCGTCAACCGAGAGCGGGTTGCGCTTCCACTTCCACCACAGGCCTTTCGGGCGGCCCGGCAGATACGCGCTCTCGGCGCGCTTGAGCATCAGCCCTTCGATCGAGGCGGCGCGCGCGCCATCCCGCAGGGCGCCAAGCTCCTCGATGGTGGCGAACGGGATCAGCGTCGAGAGCGACATCAGCGGCGGCCTGATGCGGGCGAACCAAGCCTCAAGGCGGGCGCGCCGGTGGTCGAAGCCGAGCGGGCGGAGGTCTTCCTCGCCGTCGAACAGAATGTCGTAGAGCCGCACCGCGACCGGGAACTCCGCTCGCATCTTGGCGCCGGGCAGCTTGCGGTTGAGCCGCTGCTGCAGGTCGGCAAACGGTGCGATAACCCCATCACGCTCAACCAAAAGCTCGCCGTCCAGCACCACCCTCAGGTCGGGATACGCCTCCAGCGCCTCGACGATCTCCGGGAATGCGGCAGAGATGTCGTCGGCGCCGCGCCGAGAACAGCTTGCGGCCGCCGGCGGCCGCAACCAGCTGGACGCGGATGCCGTCCCACTTCCACTCGGCCCGGAAGGCGGCCGGATCGAGTGCGGCGAGGTCCGCCGCCTCGAGCGGCTGGGCCAGCATCGGCGGGCGGAAGATCGGTGCCCCGGCCGCATCCGGCCGCGGCCCGCGCCCCTCCACCCAGGGCGAACAGCCCCGCATAGGTGCGGCGCGAGGCCGTGCCACACCTCCTCGACGTCGTCCGCCGCCAGCCTGCCGCCGGAGAGCTCGGCCAGCGCCGTCTTGGCCAGCCGCGCCGAGGCGCCGACGCGCAGCGCGCCGGTGATCAGCTTGAGGGATCGCGTGTAGCGCACGGTCGTCTCCGACGCGTCCAGCCAGCCGGCGACAAGGTCGGGCAGCTCCGCCTTGCTTGTCGCTTCGAGGTCGGCGATCACGTCGGCGAGCAGCGGCACCGGCCGGTTGGTCGGGCGCGCCGGCCAGATCAGCGCCACCGTCTCGGCCAGATCGCCGACGAAGTCGTGCGACCAGCCGAACAGCACCGGGTCGACCCGGCTTTCGGCGACGGTGCGGATGATGCCGGGCTTGGCGAGGCGGAACTCGAGCCCGCCGGTCAGCGCCGCCAGCGCGAGGCCGCGATCCGGATCGGTCTCGGTCTCGAAGAAGCGCCGCAGCAGGGCGATCTTGGCGACGGCGGCCGGGGCTTAGCGTCAGCCGCGTCCAGCAACTCGGCAAACGCGATCACGCCGCAGCACCCGCCCTCGGCGGGCGCGCCATCGGCGACGCTCTCGGCCGCGTCCTCCTCGCCGTAACCGATGAGGCGGAGCGCCCGGCCGCGCACGCCGCGCAGCCCGGCGGCGGTGGATCAGCGCCTCCTCGCTGCCATGCGTGACCCAGACCTCGGCGCATTGCACCTGGTCGATCGTGTCGTTCAACTCCGGCCAGTCGGCGTGGTCGGAGATCACCAGCGGCAGCTCGATGCCCCGCGCCCGCGCGCGCTGGCGCACCCGCATCCAGCCGGAGGCGAGGCACACCACGGGCTCGGCCAGCCGCCGCGCCCAGCGGTCGGCGATGGCGCCGGGTGGCGCGAGCACGATGGCGCCGACCAGCGCCGCCTTGTCCGCGACCGTCGCCGGCAGCAGCGGCCCGAGTGCGACGCCGAGCGCTTCATAGGCCTCGCAGACGCGGGCGAGCGCGCCGTGCAGGAAGATCGGCCGGTCCCAGCCGGCAGCGCGCAGCAGCCGGATCAGCCGCTGACACTTGCCGAGCGCGTAGCAGCCGACGACGTGGGTGCGGGCCGGGAACAGCGCCACGCTGTCGAGCAGGCGCTGCACCTCGGCCTCGGCCGGCGGATGCTGGAACACCGGCAGGCCGAACGTCGCCTCGGAGACGAAGACGTCGCAGGGCACTGGCTCGAAGCCGTCGCAGGTGGGGTCGGAGCGGCGCTTGTAGTCGCCGCTGACCACCGCGCGGGCGCCGCGATGGTCCATCACCACCTGTGCGGAGCCGAGCACGTGGCCGGCCGGAGCGAGCCGCACCCGCACGTCGCCGAGCGTCAGCTGCTCGCCGAACGACAGCACCTGCTGGATGGCGCCGGCGCGGTCCTCGCCCATGCGGACGCGCATGATGGCGAGCGTCTCGGCGGTCGCGAGCACATGGCTGTGGTCGGGGCGCGCATGGTCGGCATGGGCGTGGGTGATCACCGCGCGGGCGACGGGCACGACGGGGTCGATGAAGAAGTCGCCCGGTTCGCAGTAAAGGCCTTCGGGCAGCACCTTGAGCCAAGACTCGACGAGCATCAGCGAAGGAAGGCCTTCTTTTTTATAAAAAAGAAGCAAAAAATTTCTGTCATTTTGAAGGTGTCCTCGTCCGAGATAAAAGTTTTTTGGCTCTTTTTTTCAAAAAAAACCTCTTCCCTAATCGAGGTCAATCCAGGACAGATGCCCGCCTTTGCCCGCGCCGGTGTCGACGAACACCGCCGTCCCGCCGCGGGAGCCCTGCCGCACCACCGGCCGACCGTCGGTGCTGCGGCGGTCATGGCCGCAATACACTGTCAGGCCGGCCGGAATGTGGTCCACCCAGGTGATGACGCGCTCGGGGAAGCCGTCGCGCTGGGTCCGGCCGGTGGTCTGGCCGAAGAGCGCGCGCGACAGCAGATGGTCGACCCGCTCCAACGGCGGCGGCGGCGCGCGGTCCAGCATGCCGGTGTGAAAGCCGCCATGCACGAAGAAGCGCTGCCCGGCCGCGAGCCACGCCGGCGCGCGCGCGATCTCGGCATGCGCTCGCTGACGCAGGGCCGGGTCGAGCTGGGCGAGTGTCTGGGCGAGCGGAGCGTCGATGCGAACCGGCTGGTTGCCCAGGGCGCGCCCGAGCTTGCGGTCGTGATTGCCGAGGATAAACAGGCCGCGCCCCTCGTCGATCAGCGAGAAGGCGAGGCGGAGCGCGCCGGCGCTGTCGGTGCCGCCGTCGGTGAGGTCGCCGAGCTGGATCACGAAGCGGTCGGTGTCGGCGGCGAAGGCGAAGGCGCGCAGATCGCCGTGCACATCGCCGACCACCCGCAGGCCACGCTCGGCTGGGATCAAGGAAGGGTTCTTTTTTGGAAAAAAGAACCAAAAAACTTTTGCCCCTTAAGACGGCGGCCCACGAAACGTACACCTAAAATGATAAGAGTTTTTTGCTTCTTTTTTCAAAAAAGAAGGCCTTCCTGCTGAACGCCACGCGGCGGAGCCGGTTCGCGGCCCTCCGCCTGGCCGAGCGGGAAGCTGAACAGCCGCTCGCGGCCGAGCATGAACACCCGGCCGCCACGGGGGAACAGGCCCGCCACCGCCGGGTGCGTCACGTCAAGGCCGCCGGCATAGGCGCCGAAAGCCGGCAGCAGCAGGCGCTGAGACGACGCGACGAAGCAGGGCCGCGAGACGGCGCCGGCGCGCGTCAGCACCCGCGCCTTGGGGTGGAAATGGGCGCTGACCTCGCCGGTGACCGCAAGCTCGGCCTGATGGCGAAACACCAGTCCGCGATGGGCGAACACGCTGCAGGCGGTGCCGGCCAGGCCAGCCGGCGGCGCGGGGTCGTGGTTGCCGGCGACCCAGACGGTGTCATGCGCGGTGGTGATGGCGGCGAGGCGCGCCCGCTCGGCCGCCGGCAGGCGGGCTGCGGCATAAGCGTCGTGGAAGCTGTCGCCGAGCGCCACCAGCATGCGCGGCCGCCAGCGCCGCAGCACCTGCGTCAGCCGGTCGAGCGTGATCCGGGTGTCCCAGGGCGGCAGCAGGCTGCCGCGACGGGCGGCGGCGGTGGATTTTTCCAGGTGCAGGTCGGCGACGATCAGCAGACCCGCCTCGGGCCAGATCAGCGCGCCTGTCGGATCGAGCAGCAGCCGCTCGCCGGCGAAGTGCAGCGGGGCCGCGATCATCCGGCGCGTACCCGGTCACGCCCGTTGCGGTCGCGTCGTCGGACGTTGGCGCGCAGCACGTGCGGAATGTAGGCGTCCGACTGCCGCGGCGTGCCGCCATCCGCCGGGGCGTCGGTCGCCATCAGCTCGGCGACCAGCTCGGCCTCGGTCTCCTCCAGCAGCGCGTCCTCGTCGTCGGCCGTGCGCACGCTCTCCCGCCCGAGGTCGAGCAGCACCGGGACCGCCAGCGGCGAGACGCGGTCGAGCCGGCAGTGGCGGACGTGGTTCTCGACCCGCGCCAGCATCGCCGACAGCCGGCCGAGGTCGGTCAAGCCGCCGGCGGCGTCGCGCTGGCAGGCGCGCAGCAGGATGTGGTCGGGCTGGTGGCGGCGCAGCACGTCGTAGATCAGGTCGGAGCTGACCGTCACCTGGCGGCGGTTCTTCTCGGCGCCCGGCAGGTTGCGCTCGATCAGCCCGGCGATCACCGCGACGTTGCGAAAGCCCCGCCGCAGCATCGAGCTCTCCGCCATCCAGGCCTCCAGGTCGTCGCCCAGCATGTCCTGGGCGAACAGCCCGGCGATGTCCGTCGGCTCTTCGCCCGACCAGACGGCGATGACGTAGTCGGTGGCGACGAAGCCGAACGGCCGCAAGCCCGCCCGCTCCATCCGCCGCGTCAGCAGCAGTCCCAGCGTCTGGTGCGCGTTGCGGCCCTCGAAGCAGTAGGCGACGGTGAACCAGCGGCCCTGGCGCGGGAAGGTCTCGACCAGCAAATCATCCGGCCCGGGCAGCTCGGAGCGCTGCGCCTGCAGCGCCAGCCACTCGCGCACCGGGTCGGGGAACAGGTGCCAGCTCGCCTGGTCGCTGAGCATGCCGCGCACGCGGGCCGCGAGGTTGGTGGTCAGCGCGTATTTGCTGCCGGCATAGGCGGGCACCATCGGCTCGCCGTCGCCGCCATCCTCGGCCTCCAGCGTCGTCTCGCGGATGCGCAGAAACCGCAGCAGCCGACCGCCGAACATGAAGGTGTCGCCGAGGCGCAGCATGTTGGCGAAGCTCTCCTCCACCTCGCCGATGGTGAAGCCGCCGCCCTTCGCCGAGCCGCCGCCGAGCCGGACCTTGAGCAGCGGCGCCTCGACGATGGTGCCGATGTTCATCCGCGCCTGCCGCGCCAGCCGCTCGGACATGATGTGCGCCTGGCCGTTGCTGTCGCGGAACAGCTTGTGGTAGCGCTCGTAGCCGGAAAGCGCGTAGCCGCCGTTTTCGACGAACTGCAGCACGTCGTCGAAGTCGGCCCGCGCGAGGCCGGCATAGGGCGCCGCGGTGCGCACCTCGTCGAACAGCGCCTCGATGTCGAAGGGTGCCGCCGCCGCGGTCAGCAGCACGTGCTGGGCCAGCACGTCCAGCCCGCCGGCGGCTGGCCGCTCGCCGTCGATCTCGCGCGCCGCCACACCCAGGATCGCCGCCTCGCACTCCAGCACCTCGAAGCGGTTGGCCGGCACCAGGATCGCCCGGCTCGCCTCGTCCATCCGGTGGTTGGCCCGCCCGACCCGCTGCAGCAGGCGCGAGACGCCCTTGGGCGCGCCGACCTGGATCACCTGGTCGACGCCGCCCCAATCGATGCCGAGGTCGAGCGACGAGGTGGCGACCACCGCGCGCAGCTTGCCGGCCGCCATCGCCGCCTCGACGCGGTGGCGCTGCTCGATGTCGAGGCTGCCGTGATGGATCGCGATCGGCAGCGTCTCCTCGTTGAGCTTCCATAGCTCCTGGAACAGCAACTCGCCCTGGGCGCGGGTGTTGACGAAGACGATGGTGAGCCCCGCCTCGCGGATGCGCGCCAGCACCACCGACGCGCCGGCAAGCCCCATCCGCCCGGCCCAGGGCACGTGGTGCTCGGGCAGCATCATGCTGATCTCGGGCGGCGCGCCGGACGTCACCTCGACCAGGCGCGGTGAGGTATCCAGACCGACATAGTCGAGCAGCGCCTGCTTGTGGGCGACGGTCGCCGACAGGCCGACGCGCCGAACGCCCGGCGCGATCGTGCCCAGCCGCGCCAGGCACAACGCCAGCTGGTCGCCGCGCTTGGTGCCGGCCAGGGCGTGGATCTCGTCGATGATGATCGTGTTGAGCCCGGCGAAATGCGTGCCGGCATCCGACAGCGACAGCAGCAAGGCGAGGCTCTCCGGCGTGGTGAGCAGGATGTCCGGCGGGTTGTCGCGCTGGCGCCGGCGCTTGTCGGCCGGCGTGTCGCCGCTGCGGGTGGCGATCGCGACCGGCAGATGCAGCTCGTCCACGGGTGCGGTCAGGTTGCGCGCGATGTCGGTTGCCAGCGCCTTCAGCGGCGAGACGTAGAGCGTGTGAAGGCCGGTGCGGTCGGGATTGGCGTGCAGGTCGATCAGGGTGGGAAGAAAGCCGGCAAGCGTCTTGCCGCCGCCGGTCGGCGCGATCAGCAGCGCGCTCTGGCCGGCGCGCGCGGCCTCCAACATCGCGAGCTGATGATCCCGCGGCGACCAGCCGCGAGCGGCGAACCAGCCGGCGAACGGTTCCGGCAATGTTCCGGTCATCATCGAGAGATAGCGTGGCCGTCACGAGGAAGGAAGGCCAGGGGCGTCGCCCCTGGACCCGATTAAAGGCGGAGCCTCTAAAATCCTTCAGTCATTTATGCTTGCACGGTGTCTTTGGTTGGCGTGGGAGGCAGGGAATGGATGGCTTCGCCAACCGCGAAGCCATCCATCCAAAGCCCACCAGCGTCAATCTTGCCGGTTAGCACGCATGAAAATGGATTTTAAAGGCTTCGCCTTTAATGGGGTCCAGGGGCAAAGCCCCTGGCCTTGTCTTATCGCTAGATGCCCTCCCCCGCGTCCATCGCGTCCAGGAACCGCGCCGCGTT
Source organism: Acetobacteraceae bacterium (assembly GCA_963692975.2). GTDB lineage: Bacteria > Pseudomonadota > Alphaproteobacteria > Acetobacterales > Acetobacteraceae > CAXMMR01. Next base: position 21,186 of record CAXMMR010000021.1, read on the forward strand.
GTCGCGGATCGCGGCAAGCCGCGTCGGCGCCATGCGCTCCAAGGTTCGGTTCGGGAACGCCATCCGCGGGTTGGTCGCGAAACGATCCCGGTGGCGGGCCATGAAGTCCCAGTAGAGGAAGTTGAACGGACAGGCGTCGGGCCCCGTCGCGTCCTTCACGTTGTAGGTGCAGGGGCCGCAATAGTCGCTCATCCGGTTGATGTAGGCGCCGGAGGCGGCATACGGCTTGCTGCCCATGACGCCGCCGTCGGCGTGCAGCGCCATGCCGCGCACGTTGGGCATCTCCACCCACTCATAGGCGTCGGCGTAGACGATCATATACCACTCGTCGACATCGTTCGGGTCGAGCCCGGCGAGCAGGGCGAAGTTGCCGGTGATCATCAGCCGCTGGATGTGATGCGCGTAGGCGTGCTCGCGGGTGTCGCCGATCGCCTGGGCCATGCAGTTCATCCGCGTCTCGGCCGACCAGTAGAGCCAGGGCATGCGCCGATGCGCGTCCAGGCCGTTGCGTTGGCCATATTGCGGCATCGTCAGCCAGTAGACGCCGCGCACGTATTCGCGCCAGCCGATGATCTGGCGGATGAAGCCCTCGACGGCGTTGAGCGGCGCGTCGCCGTGCCGGTAGGCCGCCTCCGCCTCGGCGACGACGCGGCGTGGGTCGAGCAGGCCGCAATTCATCGAGGTGGACACGAGCGCGTGGAACAGCACCGGGGCGCCGGTCCGCATCGCATCCTGCCAGTCGCCGAACTGGGCGAGCCGCCCGGCGATGAAGGCGTCGAGCGCCTGCTCGGCCTGCTCGGCGGTGACCGGCAGCGAGAACCCGGCAGTGTCGCCGAAATGCCCGGCGAAGCGCTCCTCGACCAGCGCCATGACCTCTTGCGTCATCGCGTCCGGCTTGAACAGCACCGAGGGCGGCGGCTGCACGCGCTTGGGCAGCGGCTTGCGGTTCTCGGGGTCGAAGTTCCAGCGCCCACCCTCCGGCTCCTCGCCGTCCATCAGGATGTCGTAGCGGCGCCGCATGTCGCGGTAGAAGAACTCCATGCGCAGCGATTTGCGGCGGCTGGCCCAGTGCCCGAAGGCCTGGGTGGAGCACAGGAAGCGGTCGTCGTTGCGGATCTCGGTCTCAAGCCCGGTGAGCTCGTGCCAGCGCCGCATGCGCACGAGCAGCCGCCACTCGCCCGGCTCGGTGAGCACGACCCGCTCCGGCCGGTGCCGCTCGACCGCGCGGACCAGCTCACCCTGCAGCGTCTGGGTGTTGCCCGCATCGTCGAGCCGCACGTAGTCGACGCTGATCCCCCGCCCGCGCAGCCGCTCGGCAAAGTGTCGCATGCCGGACAGCACGAGGACGATCTTCTTCTTATGGTGGCGCACGTAGGTGCACTCGTCCACCGCCTCGACCATCAGCACGACGTCGCCGGGCTCGCAGTCCGCGAGCGCCGAGAGGGTGTCGGAGAGCTGGTCGCCCAGCACCATGCGCAGCGTTCCGGCCAACAAATCCTCCCTGCTGCCCGCGAGCGCGCGGGGCTCTAGCTGTGGCGCCATATCGGCTCTCCACAAGAGGCTATCGACAAGGACGGCGGCAGCGCGGAACACTCAGGCCCGGCACGTCACCGGAGACACATGCGCCAGCTCCTGCTCTTACGGCACGCGAAGTCGCCGTCTGACGACCCGTCGCTGAGCGACCATGCGAGGCCGCTGAACGCCGCCGGCCGCCGCACCGCGCGGCTGATGCGCGGCCCGATCGGCGGGCTCGACGCGGCGCCCGAGCTGGTGCTGGTGTCTTCCGCGCGACGCACCCGCCAGACGCTGGAGGCGCTGGAGCCGTGGGCCGCCACGGGCGCGCCGCCGCAGGTGCGGGTGCTGGACAGCCTCTATCTCGCCTCCGCCGACCAGATCCTCGCGGTGCTGCGGCAGGTTGGCGACCTGGCCGAGCGCGTGATGGTGATCGGCCATAATCCGGGCCTGCACGAGCTCGCGCTGGCTTTGGCGGGCGAGCCGGCTGCCGGCGCCGAGGCGGCGGGCGCCAGGCGGCTGAGCCAGCGGTTCCCGACCGGCGCGCTGGCCGAGTTCGCGCTCGGCACCGACTGGGCGGCCCTGCGGCCGGGCGAGGGCGTGCGGCTGGTGCGCTTTCTCTGCCCGAGCGACCTGCCGGAAATGGCAAGCTGAGCGCCCAGCTCGACGAGGCTTTCGACCCGGACGCTTCCCTCGCGGCGCCGCAGGTTGCGGCGCGGGCTAACCTAGCCGTCGAGCTGACGCTGGAGCCGTCGGAGGCCGCGTCGCTGCTGCGCCACCCGGCGATCGTCCGCCGCCGCGACGGCCGGCTGCGCAGCGCCGCCTGCGCCATCACCTGGCATGACACCGGGACGCGCGCCCTGGCGCACGACAACATGTCGCTCGGGGTGGAGCGCGGCGCCTGGCGGCTCGAGCGGCTGGTGGCCGACGCTGCCGGCCCGGCAGGCTCCCTGATCAGCGAGCCGGACGGGTCGGCCGCGCCCTATGACGGCATGCTGCCGGTGGCGGCCTTTCGCGGCCGCCGGCGCCTGCTGTCGCTCACCGATGGCCTTGAGATCGAGCTGCTGGAGGGCACCCTGCGCGGCGTCGCGGACGAGCGGCCCGCCTGTCGGCTGCGGCTGTCCGGCGCCCCGGCCGACATGGCCGCGCTGGCGCTGGCGCTGGCCGAGACGGTGCCGCTCGCGCCGCCGCCGTTCAGCCTCGCCGGCGAGGCCCTGGCGCTGGTCGATGGCGCGCCGCCGACGGTGGCGCTGCATGGCGGCCCGCCGGTGGCGCCGGGCCAGGACGTCGCCGAAGCGCTGCGCCTCGTCATGGCGCACCTTGCCGCCGTCATCAGCGGCTGGGCGCCGTCAGCGCCGCTCGGCGCCTCCAGCGAGCCGGTGCATCAGATGCGCGTCGCCGTGCGGCGCCTGCGCTCGGCGCTCGGCGTCTTCGATCGTGCCGCCGGCGGACCCGTCTTTGATCGCCTGCAAGGCGAGCTGCGCGGGCTCGCCGCAGCGCTCGGCGAGGCGCGCGACTGGGACGTCTTCGTCGCCGGCGCCGGGGCTGCCGTCAGGCATGCCTTGCCTAACGATCATCGCATCAAGGCGCTCCTTGCCGCCGCCGCCGCCCGGCGACGCCACGCCTATGCCGGCCTTGCCGGCGCGCTCAAGCAGCCGGCCTGCCGCCGGTTGCTGGTCGAGCTCGTCCTGCTGCCCGACCTCGCGCCCTGGCGGGACAGCGCCGATCCCGACCGGCAGGCGCTGCTCGCCGAGCCGGTGCGGCGCTACGCCACCCACACCCTGTCCCGCCGGCGGCGAAAGATGACCGGCGTCGGCGAGAGCCTGGATGGCCTTAGCGCCGACGAGCTGCACGCCATCCGCAAGCAGGGCAAGCGCCTGCGTTACGCGGCGGAGTTCTTCGCGCCGCTCTACGCCGGCAAGGCGGTCAAGCGCTTCCTCGGCCGGCTCGAAGACCTTCAGGAGGAGCTCGGCCTGCTCAATGACGGCCACACGGCGGGCCGCCTGATGGGCCAGCTCGGCCATGAACGCGGGCGTGACCACGGACGCGACCTCGCCTTCGCCGCGGGTGTGGTGCAGGGCTTTTTGGTTGCCCACGCCGAAGATGCCTCCCGACGCGTGGGCACCGCTTGGCAGCGGTTCCTCAGGGCGGACGCGTTCTGGGACTAAGACAGGGAAGGCCAGGGCTCTGCCCTGGACGGGACCCCATCGCACATGTGCGACGGGAACCCGCCGCTGGAGCCGGGAGGCCCCAGACCCGACCGCTGAAGTTAAGACAAGCGCTCTTATGCTTGGCGAAGCCAACCAATCTTTCAGTCAGCTGCACCGGCTCTCGCCGGTTGAGCAAGAATAATAAATGGATTTTAAAGGCTTCGCCTTTAATGGGGTCCAGGGGCAAAGCCCCTGGCCTTCCTTCCCTGGCCTCCCTCCGGAGCACACCCTTTGGACGCTGCCTCCGCTTTCCTGATCGCCCTCATCCAGGGCGCCACCGAGTTGTTCCCCGTCAGCAGCCTGGGCCATGCCGTGCTCGTGCCGGCCGTGCTGCACTGGCATCTCGACCAGGCGGGCGCGATCTTCCTGCCGTTCCTGGTGCTGCTCCATGTCGGCACCGCTATCGCCCTGCTCGGTTACTTCTGGCGCGACTGGCTGGCGCTGATCCGCGGCGTGCTTGGCTTGACGGACCCGCACCAGGCGCGGGAGAGCCGGCGGGTGCTGATGCTGATCATCATCGCCACCATTCCGGCGATCCTGATCGGTTTCGTGCTCGAGCACCGGCTGCGCGCGCTGTTCGCCTCGCCGATCATCGTGGCAGTGGTGCTGGCGCTGAACGGCGTGCTGCTGCTGTTCGGCGAGCGGCTACGCGCCCGCGTCGCGCTCGGCGAGCCGCGGGCGCTGTCCGGCCTCACGCCGACCGACGCGGTGGTGGTCGGTCTCTGGCAGTGCCTGGCGCTGATCCCCGGCTTCTCGCGCTCCGGCGCCACGATCGTGGGCGGGTTGCTGCGCGGCATCGACCATGCGGGCTCGGCGCATTTCTCGTTCCTGATCGCAACGCCGATCATCCTCGGCGCCACTGCGCTCGAGGTGCCCAAGCTGCTGCACGCGAACGTACCGTCGGCGACGCTGCAGCTGGCGCTGCTGGCGGCCGTCGTCGCCGGCGTGGTCGCCTTTCTCAGCACCGCGTTCCTGATGCGCTACTTTCGGCACAACGATAAATGGGCGCTCGGCCCGTTCGCCCTCTACTGCATCGTCGCGGGGCTTGGCTCGGCCCTCTATCTGGCGCTGGCGTGATCCGCCCCGCCTGGCTGCTGCTCGCGGCCGCCCTGCTCGCCGGGCCGGCCGAGGCTGCCGCGAGCCCGCCCGATCCCGCGACCATCCCGGTCTCCCGCATGAGCACGCCGTGGTGGCGCGAGCGCTTCGAGCAGAAACAAGCGGAACTCCGGAGCGGCCATTTCGACCTGGTCTGGCTCGGCGACAGCATCACCCAGGATTGGGAGCTGGCCGGCCCGGAGCCGTGGCGGGACTTCGCGCCGATATGGCAGCGCTTCTACGGCGCCCGCCATGCCGTCAACCTCGGCTTCAAGGGCGACAGCACCGCCCACCTGCTCTGGCGGCTGCTGCACGGCGAGCTCGACATCGCGCCGCCCAGGCTCGCCATCCTGCTGATCGGGGCCAACAATTTCGGCCGCGTTCACAACTCCGCCGAGCAGACGCTGGGCGGCATCGAGGCGGTGCTGGCGCTGCTGCATCAGCGCTGGCCGACAACCCGGGTGATCCTGCTGCCGGTGCTGCCGAGCATCCGCAGCCCCTGGGTCAGCACGCAGACGGCGATCCTGGATGCGGCACTCGCCAGGCACCATGGCGACGCCACCTTCGTCGACGTCGCCCCGCTATTCCTGACGAACGGCAGCGCCGACGCCGACAACTTCATCGACCCGCATCTGCAGCCGCCCGATCCGCCGCTGCACCCGACGGCGCAGGCGCAGGCGCGGATCGCCGAGCAGATCGAGCCTGAGGTTGAGGACGTGCTGCCGCGGTAGGCAAGGCAAGCGGTCCTTTTTTGAAAAAAGGACCAAAAACTTTTGTCCGATTGGGCTGATGCCTATGACATCGGGATGGGACGAGGTGGCGCTTGTGTTAGAACAAAAGGTCGGCCAGCCCGCCTATGAGGCACGTGGAAAATCTTGCCTATGGGCAAGATTTCAGTAAGTCTTTGAAATACCTCATTTTCATCTTGCGGTATTTCACGCGTGCGGCGAAGACCGACTAACGGATAAAAGTTTTTTGCTGCTTTTTTTCAAAAAAGCAGCCTTCCCTTCCTACCCCTCCAGCACGCCTCGCATCGCCGCCCCGGTCAGGCGGCTCACCACGCTGCGCCGGCGCCTGGGCCTGAACACCTGGGCGGTCGCCTTTTCGCCGCCGAGCTCGCGCACCACCGTGTCGAGGTCGCCGAGCGCGTCGACCAGGCCCAGCGCGACGCCTTCCTGGCCGAGGAAGAAGCTGCCGTCGAACACCTTCGGGTCCTCGGCGAGCCGGCTGCCGCGGCGGGTTCGCACCCAGGTCTTGAACTGGGTGTGCACGTCGTCGAGCAGGGTCTGGATGAAGGCGCGGTCTTCCGGCTTCTCCGGCGAGAACGGGTCGAGCCGGGCCTTGTTGCCGCCCGCGGTGTAGAGCCGCCGCTCCACCCCGTAGCGCGCCAGCAGGTCGGACAGGCCAAAGCCGCCGCCGCGCACGCCGATGGAGCCGACGATGCTCATCGGGTTGGCGCGGATCGTGGAGGCCGCGCAGGCCAGCCAGTAGCCGCCCGAGGCGCCCGCCTCGCCGATCACGGCCACGAGCTTCACCCGCTTGATCTCGGCTTCGTGCAGGATGGCTCGGCCGATCAGGTCGGACTGCACCGGCGAGCCGCCCGGGCTGTCGATGTCGAGCACGAGGGTGGCGCCGGCGGCGGCGGCGCAGGCCTTGAGCAGCGCCGGCTTGACGCTGTCGATGTTGAGCGCATCGGCGCGCGAGGCGATCAGGCCGTGCAGGCGCAGGACCGGCACCTGCTTCGGCCGCCAGAACATCAGCTTCATCACGCTCTCCACGGCCGTGCGGCCTACTTGGCGGCCTTTGCCGCTGTCCGACGACGAAGCGCTGCGGGCGTGGAAGGTTGCCGCGGCGGCGGCGCTCGTTTGGCGGTGGCGCCCGGCTTTTGCGCAGCCGGCTTGGGTTTCGGCTTGGCGCGAGGCTGGGTCTTCACCATCGGCGCCGGCGGCGGACCGAGCAGCAGGGCGCCGCCGGCGAGCAGCAGACCCAGTCCCGGCAGGGCGAAGCGCACGGGCAGTCCGCATCGGCCGCTGACGCAGAGCCAGGACAGCTCGATCAGCCCCGCCGTATCGAGGAAAAGCCCGGCGAGGAACACCAGCGCCGCGATCAGCAGAACCGTCCGGCGCATTGCTCTGGATCCTCCCTGCGGCAAACGCGTCCGGCGCACAGCGTTATCATCGGGCGACATCGTGACAGAGCGCCAGGCTGCGGTAACTATACCGATAATGGATGCCCTCCTCCCGCCCATCGCCGCGGCTGCCCTGCGTGCCCCGTTCACGCTCGCCTTGCCGGAGAGCGGCAGCGTTCCCCTGGTCTTCGCCTCGCCGCACTCCGGCCACGATTACAGCGCCGACTTCCTGGCCGCCACCAGGCTCGACCCGCAGGTGCTCCGGCGCAGCGAGGACAGCCACGTCGAGCAGCTGTTCGATGCGGCGCCGGGCTATGGTGCGCCGCTGATCGCCGCCCGCTTCCCGCGCGCCTACTGCGACGTCAACCGCGAGGCCTGGGAGCTCGATCCGGCGATGTTCGACGGCGCGCTGCCCGCCTGGGTCAACACCAGCAGTCCGCGCGTCGAGGCGGGCCTCGGCACCATCGCCCGAGTGGTCGCCTCTGGCGAGCCGATCTACCGCGACAAGCTGCGCTTCGCCGACGCCGAGACGCGCATCCGCGATCTTTGGCAGCCCTATCACGACGCCCTCAGCCAGCTGATCTGGGATGCCCGCGCGCGGCACGGCGCCTGCCTGCTGATCGACTGCCATTCGATGCCGGCCCATGCCGTCGAGGAGCGCCGCTTTCCGCCCGACATCGTGCTCGGCGATGCGCATGGCACGGCCTGCGCCGACGGCGTCACCCGCAGCGTCGAGCAGGCGCTGCTGGAGCAGGGCTACACGGTCAGGCGCAACGATCCCTATGCCGGCGGCTATGTGACCCGCCACTACGGCAAGCCGCGCGACGGCATTCACGTGCTGCAGGTCGAGGTGGCGCGCGGCCTCTACATGGACGAGCAGACCAACGAGAAGCGGCCCGGCTTCGAGCGGCTGCACGGCGACCTGAGCGCCCTGGTGGCGCTGCTGGCGAAGACCGCGCCCACTTTGCTCGGCCTAAGCAGCTAACAGGAACAACTAGGGGTCTGGGGCCTCGGGCCCCAGCGGTGTCCAGAGGCAGAGCCTCTGGCCTTCCTCCTGTGGCGCAAAAAAATGGCGGTGCCGAAGCACCGCCAAGTTTAGGGAGGAAACGTCCAAGACGCAGCGCGCCTCGGCGCGCTGCAGTGCAACAATTAACCATTGGCCAATGATTGGCAAGTGGTGTTGTGCAACGCAGCAGCGTCGTTGCTGCAGAGCCGCGAGGAACATTCCGTTCAAGTGGCGCGTTCGCCGACGATGCCCGACACGATGACGCCGACCAGCCGGTTGGACGCGGAGCGTGCCCGCCTTGTCGCCACGATCGAGGCGGCGGTTCCGCTGCTGCGCGACGAGGCGGCGGTCTGCGACGCGGCGCCAGCGTTTCCGGCACGATCGATTGCCGTCCTGCGCTCGGCCGGCGCGTTGGCGGCGCCGATGCCCCAGGCCAATGGCGGCCTTGGTCTCGGCACGGAGCCGGGCGGGGTGGCCGGGCTCGTCGCGGTGCTGGGGGCGCTCGGTCGCGGCAGCATCGCCGTCGGGCGGCTCTACGAGGGCCATGTCAACGCTCTCAAGCTGATCGCGCTCTATGGCGATGCCCGCCAGCGCGATATGGCTGCGGCGGATGCTGCCGCCGGCCACCTGTTCGCCATCTGGAACACCGAACAGCCGCCCGGATTGAAATTGACGGCGGGCGGCATTCTCGCGGGAGGCAAGATCGTCTGCTCCGGGGCGGGTCATGTAACCCGTCCGCTGGTGACCGCGCGCCGGCCGGGCGAGCCGGAGCAAATACTGCTGCCGCGTCTTGCCCCAGGCGAGCACGTCGTGCCGGGTTCAGAGACGAGGCTGCACGGCGTGCGCGCCGCCGGCACGGCCTCGATCAGCCTGCAAGGCCTCGCCGTCGGCCCGGACGGCGTGATCGGCGCGCCTGGCGACTACCTCAGGCAGCCGGAGTTCTCCGCCGGGGCGTGGCGCGGCTCGGCGGTTGCGCTTGGCGGGCTCGAGAGCCTCGTCGCCCTGGCGGCCGAGCAGCTCGTGGCGCGCGGCCGCGCCGAGGCGCCGCTGCAACTCGCCCGGCTCGGCGAGGCGCTGATCGCTGTCGGCACAGCGCGGCTCTGGACGACGCGCGCCGCCGAGGCCGCCGAGCTCAGCCGGCTCGACGCTGCCGAGGTCGCGGCCACGGTGAACCTCGCCCGCATCGCGGTCGAGAATGCCGCGTTGGACGCCATGAGGCTGGTCACCCGCAGCCTTGGGCTAGCCGGCCTGGTGGCGCCGAACCCGGTGGAGCGCATCCTGCGCGACCTTGCGACCTACCTGCGCCAGCCCGCGCCCGACGAGACGCTGACCGAAGCGGCCGCCTGGTTCGTCGCCAATCGGCGGCTGCCCTGATGCGCGCGGGGCCGGTGCTCGAGGGTTTTCGCACCCTGCCCTTTGCCGACGCCGCCGCCATCGCCGGCGGCGCCTGCGTGATCCTTGCACCGCATCCCGACGATGAGAGCCTGGGCTGCGGCGGCCTGATCGCCGAGCTCTGCGCCCTCGGCACGCCGCCGGTCGTCGTCATCCTCACCGACGGCGCCGGCTCGCACCCGAACTCTCGCCGCTACCCGCCAGCCCGGCTTGCTGCGCTGCGCGCCGCCGAGGTCGCCGCCGCGTTGCGCCTGCTCGGCTTGCCGCCCGGGCGCCTGCACCACCTTGGCGCTCCGGACACGGCGGCTCCGCATGGCGGGCCTGGGCTTGATCGCCTGGCTGATCGGCTTGCCAGCATGGCGATGGAGGCCAAGGCGGCAACGGTGCTCGCCACCTGGCCGCATGATCCGCATTGCGATCATCTCGCCGCCTGGCACGTGGCCGCCGCCGCCGCCGAGCGGGCAGCCCTGCGGCTGCTGTGCTACCCCGTCTGGGGATGGACGCTGCCGCCGGACACCGTTTTGCCGGACCGGACCTGGACAGGCTGGCGGCTCGACATCAGCGGGCGGATGGCAGCCAAGGCGGCCGCCATCGCCGCACATGCCTCGCAGCTGACCGGCATCATCGATGACGATCCCACGGGGTTCCGCCTGCCGGAGGCGCTGCTTGGCACCTTTCGCCGTCCGTACGAGGTCTATCTGGAGGCTGGCGGATGATCAGGTCCTGGGACGTCGCCACTTTCGACCGCCTCTATGCCGCGAATGCCGATCCTTGGGACTTTCATGGCAGCGCCTATGAGCGCGCCAAATACGACGCGACCCTTGCGGCGCTGCCGGCGCGCTGTGGCGCGCTGCTGGAGGTCGGCTGCTCGATCGGCGTTCTGACGAGCCGGCTGGCGCCGCGCTGCGACCACCTGCTGGCGCTGGACTTCGCCGAGGCAGCCCTGGTTCAGGCCCGCCTTGTCTGCGCGGGTCACGGCAACGTCGATTTTCTGCGGGCCGGCATTCCTG
>CAXMMR010000022.1:0-4579 GCA_963692975.2 Acetobacteraceae bacterium
CGAGGATCCGCGTTTAGACGGCGCGGACGGTCAGTCGCGGCCTTTGGGCAGGACCAAGGCGACGTTGTTGTTGGGGTGACGGCTGCGCGTTCGTGACGCGCTTGGATGCGGCTGCGCGACGAGAGGATCCGGGTCTGGGGAGGACATAGTGGCGAGTGCCTGCCACACTTGCGGGTAAGCACGGCGCCGATCTCAACCTGCAAGTTCTGTATCGACGCCGTGCCCCACACCGTGCTGGGCACGAATGCAGGACGAGTATCCTGCCGATGAGGGCGTTCGTCTACGTCGCGGCTGCGATGCCGAGGCTGTCTCTGGCCGTCTGTTCCTATGCGCCGGCTGCCGGGGCCAGGTGATCATTTGCAGTTGCTGTGATCGGGGGCAGATCTATTGCAACCGAGGCTGTGCTGCGCGGGCGCGGCGACGAACCCTGCAGGCGGCTGGCCGGCGGTATCAGGCGAGCCCGCGGGGTCGGCGGCGACACGCCGCTCGGATGGGCCGCTACCGGTCTCGACAGAAGAAAGTGACGCATCACGGTTCACCCGCGCCGGCGGCGAGTGATCTGCTGGCGCCGGTCGCGATTGCGGCCGTGCGTGACGATGTTCCCGCCGCTGCCGGGCCAGGGCCGCCGGAGCCACACTGCCATTGGTGTGGTCGTGGTTGCCCGCCCTTGCTGCGGCAGGGGTTGCTCCGTCGGCGCCGGCGCCATGGCGGCCGTGTTGGACACGACCGGACAGGACCCAGAGGCCATGGTGACGCCGCCTGACATCGAGGCGCAGATACTGCGCTACTACCACGCCGAGAAATGGACGGCCGGCACCATCGCCCGGCAGTTGCAGGTTCACCACAGCGTGGTGCGGCGAGTGTTGGCGCAGGCCGGCCTGCCCAGGATCGGCCCGGCAAAGCGACCGTCGCCGATCGATGCCTATCTCCCGCTGATCCACGAGACGCTCGCGAAATTCCCGACGCTGACCGCCAGCCGCTTGTTCACGATGGCGCACGAGCGCGGCTATCGCGGTAGCCCCGACCACTTCCGTCACCTCGTGGCCGAGCATCGCCCGCGCCGCCCGGCGGAGGCCTATCTGCGCCTGCGCAGCCTGCCGGGTGAACAGGCACAAGTGGACTGGGCCCACTTTAACCACCTGCAGATTGGCCGCGCTCGCCGTCCGCTGATGGCGTTCGTCATGGTGCTCAGCCACTCGCGCCAGATTTTTCTACGCTTCTTTCTCGACGCCCGGATGGAGAATTTCCTGCGCGGGCACGTCGGCGCGTTCACCGCCTGGAACGGCGTGCCTCGAGTTTTGCTCTACGACAATCTGAAAAGTGCCGTGCTGGAACGACGCGGCGACGCGATCCGCTTCCACCCGTCGCTGCTGGGTTTCGCCGGGCACTACCGATACGAACCGCGCCCCGTCGCGGTCGCCCGGGGAAACGAGAAAGGCCGCGTCGAACGGAGCATCGGCTACATCCGCAGCGCCTTTTTCGCCGCCCGCCACTTCGCCGATCTCGACGACCTCAATGCTCAGGCGGATGACTGGTGTCGCGGCCTTGCCGCCGATCGACGCTGCCCGGGCGAGCCGGACCGCACGGTACGGGAGGTTTTCGCCGAGGAAGTACGGCACTTGCTGTCGCTGCCTGACGACCCGGCGCCGCTGCTTGAGCGTGTCGCGGTCAAGGTCGGCAAGACGCCGTATGTCCGCTTCGATCTCAACGACTACTCCGTGCCCCACACCCATGTCAGGCGGACACTGACGGTGCTCGCCGACACCCACGAACTCCGCGTCGTCGACGGCGCACAGGTGATCGCGTGCCATCGCCGCAGCTACGATCGCGGCGCGCAGATCGAGCAGGCCGAGCATCTCGAGGCGCTCATTGGGCAGAAGCGCGCTGCGCGCCAACATCGCGCCACCGACCGCCTCGCCCAAGTGGCGCCGGCCAGCCAGGATCTGCTGATCCGCGCGGCCGAGCGGGGCGCCAATCTCGGCGCCATCACCAATGGCCTGACCCGGCTGCTCGACCGCTACGGCGCGGCCAACCTGCAGGCTGCCATCTGCGAGGCGCTCGAGCGCGACGTGCCGCATCCCAACGCCGTCCGCCTCGCGCTCGAGCGCCGGCGCGAACAGCGTGGCGAGGCCCCGCCGGTCGACATCGACCTGCCCGCCGGCGTCCGCGCGCGCGACACGCCGGTGCAGCCGCACGCCCTGGAAACCTACGATCAACTGAAGGACGTCGACGATGAGTGATCCCACAACTCTACGCACCCGCGCCGGCGCGCTGCATCTGCATGGGCTGCTGGCGCACTGGCCGGAAGTCGCCACAGCGGACTGGGTGGCCGCCCTGTTAGACTGGGAGGAGCAAGAGCGCAGTCGCCGCAGTCTCGAGCGGCGATTGCAGGAAGCACGGATCGGGCGGTTCAAGCCGCTCTGCGATTTCGACTGGACCTGGCCCAAGCGCTGCGATCGCGCCGCCATCGAGGCGCTGATGACGCTCGAATTCGTCGAGGATGCCGGCAACGTCGTGCTGGTCGGGCCCAACGGCGTCGGCAAATCGACGCTGGCGCAGAACATCGCCCATCAGGCGTTGATCGCCGGGCATACGGTGTTGTTCACCAGCGCCGGCCAACTGCTCGGCGATCTCTGCGCGCTCGACAGCGATTCCGCGCTACGCCGCCGGCTGCGCCACTACACCCGGCCGCAGCTGCTGGTCATCGACGAGGTTGGCTATCTCTCGTACTCCAACCGCCACGCCGACCTGATGTTCGAGTTGGTGTCCCGCCGTTACCAAAACCGCAGCACCCTGATTACTACCAATCGCCCGTTCGCCGAATGGCGCGAGGTGTTCCCCAACGCCGCCTGCGTCGTCTCGCTGATCGACCGCCTGATCCACAATGCCGAGATCGTCGCGATCGACGGCGAGTCCTACCGCCTCAAGGAAGCGCGTGAACGGACCGAGCAACGCTCCCGCCAGCGGCGCGGTGCCAAGACGGGAGCCGGCCCTTGAACCCCGCGCCGGCGCCGAGCGCCACAACCTGACCGCAGGCGCGCTGGTTCGCGCCGGCGTGCCCTACTGATCGCCGCTCGGCCATCCTGTGGTTCGATCAAGGCGGCCATCCTGTCGTCCCGACCTGCACACGCCGGCGCCGTCGCGCGCAGCAGCGGTCCATGATGCCCGAAGGGCACCGCCGTAGGCGGCGCGCAGCGTCATGGACGGCTGTGAGCACGGCGGCACTCTCAATGCAGACGGACGACGATACCGCTACCGCCGCAGCTCGCGCTGATCCCGACGATATCCGACGCGTCGCTCCTCGCCCATCATCGAGAAACCGGCCTCGATCAGAACGAACGCGCCAGATTTGCGCGCTTTTGCATCGCCGCTGACAACGGCGAGCGGCTACGTGATTGACGTGGATGCTTGGCTCGCCGCAAGCAAACGTCGGAGTTTGTGCACCGCAGTGTCCGGAGTCGTAAGCACTGGCTTGCCGGTGGCAACGGCTACCGCCCGCGCCGCCGGGGCCATGCTGGACTGGGCCAGCGCGATCACGTCGCAACCAGCCAGTTGCCCGGTTGCCGCCTCGACTATCAGGCGGTTGTGCGTCTCGACATCCCCCGCGTTGAGCGCTGCGAAGGCACCTTCGGCCAGCGCTTGTCCGGCAAGCGTGCCGGGTGGGAACTCAGCCGGCATCGACGCAAGGGTCGGGCCGAAGCTTGCCAGCAGGCCTATGCGGCCGCCGGTCGCAACGGCCGCCTCGATCATTGCCTCGTTCGGCGTCAACACCGGAATAGGCGCTAGCGCGTCGCGCGCCGCCACGATCGCCGGCCCGAACGCTGAACAGGTAAACAGGATGGCGTCCGCGGGCGCGTCCGCGGCATAGCGCGCCAAAGACTTGAATCGCTCGACGACATAAGTGGCGCCACGAGCGGGTGACGCGAATAGGCCTTCGTCAAGAAGGTTGGTGATCTCGGCGTCCGGCCAGCAGCGACCGAAGGCGTCCAGCATGGGCCCGGCTGAGACCATTTGGATGTGGATCAATGCAATGCGCATGGGAGCCGTTTACCTGCCGTAGAAGGGATGTGTTCCGGCATGCCAATCCAGGGCCGGGAAGCTATGATACGATCACGCTAGCATCGGCCGCCCGGCCCCGTCCCCGAGAACCAAACAGAATCTTCTCTTTCCTACACGTGGAATGCCATGCTAGGACCGGAATAAGAGTTGGCCGTTGCTCACGAGCGTGTCAGCCGTTGGTAGGGAGATGCACGTTCGCATGGACTTGAAGCTGAGTGGCCGCAAGGCGCTGGTGACCGGAGCATCGAAAGGTATCGGGGCAGCTTGCGCCGAAGCGCTGGCCCGAGAAGGCTGCTCAGTGGTCCTGGTCGCCCGCGACGCCGCGGCGTTGGGACGACGTGCGCGCTCGCGTGGAAGCGTCCGGAAGCACGGCAATCGTCGCGCCGTTCGACCTGAGCGAAAGCGGCAACGTGGACAAGCTCGCTGCCGCCCATTCTGACGTCGACATCCTGGTGAACAACGCAGGCGCGATCCCGGCGGGGCGGCTGCACGAGGTGGACGAGGCCACGTGGCGGCAGGC
>CAXMMR010000023.1:0-310269 GCA_963692975.2 Acetobacteraceae bacterium
GCGCTGCCGGCCGGTGCCGGCGCGTCCAGCACCGCGCCTGCCGCCAGGTTGACGATGCTGATCATGTGCGTGCGGTAGTCTGTCAGCATGTAGAGGCTGCCGGCGCTGGGATCGATCCGCATGCGCTGCTCGGATTGCAGCCAACGCAGCCGCTGGCGGAACATCACCGGTGCGGCGTGGTCCTGCTGCGGGTCGGCCGGCGCGTTTGTCGGCGTCTCGTATTCCACGTCGACGTCGCGGCTCGGCGTCGCCAGCGGCCGATCGACTGTCTGCGCCACGACCGCCTGCGCCGACCCGGCCAGCAACAAGCCGGCAAGCAGCCAGCTATGCACCGTCAGAGACCGAAATGCAGCAAAGATGCACCAGATGGCGGTCCTGGCAGCATGATCGAACGGGCTGTCAGCGCCCGAGCCCCGGCAGCAGCGCCTGCAGCGCTCCGGGCGGCAGCTCCTGGTAGCCCTGCGGCGGGACGAACGCGCCGGCCGGCACCGGCGCGTAGCGCACGTCGGTCGCCAGCACCGTGCCGCCATGCCCCTTCAGATCCTGGCCGCTGCCGCGCAGCAGCACTCCGTCATCGGTGAGGCACCCCTGCCCGCTGCCTTGCCTGGCGACGATCCGATACTCGGTGCAGTGCAGGCCGATCACCTCGGAGGCGCCCAGACGGGTGAACTGCGGATGCCCCTCGGCGATCAGCCGGTCGAGCCGGAAGCCGCGCGAGGGCAGCTCGGTGAACAGCTTGGCCGGCGGGTAGACCAGCACCGCTGTCGCGCGGTCGCGATCGATCAGCACCGGCCCCGGCACCGCCTCGCTGTCGAGCCGCAAATGCGCACCCCCGGCCTGCACCGCCACCCGCGCATGCTCCGGCTCCCGGTTCTGCGGCGTGACGACGTAGTCGATGGTGACGTCGCGCGTCGGCAGGTAGGTGGGCTGATCCGCAGCACCGGCAGGGCCTGCCCCGCCCGAGACGGCGATGGCGGCGGAGAAGGCAAGCACTGGCAACAGGATGGGACGCATGGGGCCAAGACTACCGTATGGTTCGGTGCGCGCAGGTGGCGGCAAGATGACGGAACGTCAAGCCGCCGGCGACAGCCACGCGACGCGCGCGTCGGCGCCGCGGCAGTTTACGCCGGGTCGAGCGCCCGGATCGCCGCCTCCAGCGTCTCGGGCGGTGGCGTCGGCTGCCACTCGGCGCCGGCGACCAGCGCATCCGCCAGCCGCGCCTTGTAGGAGGCGCGCGGGATCTCGATGGCGCCGAAGCGGGCCAGGTGGTCGGTCACGAACTGGGTGTCGAGCAGCCGGAAGCCGCCCAGCCGCAGCCGCGCGACGAGGTGCACCAGCGCCACCTTGGAGGCGTCGGTTTCCAGGCTGAACATGCTCTCGCCGTAGAACGCCGCCCCGAGCGCGATGCCGTACAGCCCTCCGACGAGCCGCCCGTCCTGCCGCCGCGTCTCTACGCTGTGGGCGATGCCGCGCTCGAACAGGGCTGAGAACAGCCGCTCGATGTCAGCGTTGATCCAGGTGTCCTCGCGCCCGGGTGCCGCCGCCGCGCAGCCGGCCAGCACGGCGGAGAAATCCTGGTCGACGGTCACGCGGAACCGTTCCGACAGCACCGTCCGCCGCAGCCGCCGCGGCAGATGAAAGCCGTCCAGCGGCAACACGCCGCGATGTTCGGGGTCAAGCCAATACAGCCGGTCGCCGCCCCGCGTCTCTGCCATCGGAAACAGCCCGGCGCGATAGGCGCGCAGCATCAACTCCGGCGTGACGTCGAGGGCGCGGCGCGACATGGACGAACAATGCCCCGATCCGACCCGCCGCCGCCAGTCTGACAGCAGCCGCAGCAGCCGCGTCACCCGCCGGCGCCGCTGCACCACCCGGCGCGTCCTCTCTCGACCTGGCCGGCCTGCATGCCCATGATGCGGTGATCCCGTTCTGGTGGCCGGTGGCGGCGCGTCAGACTGGCTCGACAGGCCCCGGCAGACAACATGCATTTGCCGAGTTGGATGAAACAACGGCGCGCCAGCCCATGATGGGGCGGGCGCGGCATGCGGCGGCGGTCAAAAAGGCGACGCGCATGGATGATCCCAAGGCGGAGCAAGACAGTAGCGGCAGGCTGCTGACGGTCGCCGCGTTCGCCATCGTGTTGGTGCTCCTGGTCGGCGGCTTCCTGCTGTTCCCGCGCCTGCAACAAGTCATCGGCTTCCAGGACTGCGTCGCCACTGGCCGCACCGATTGTTAGCCGGCTGTCCTGAAAAGCAAGGCCAGGGCGCTGCCCCGATGCTCTCGCCCACGAGGCTCGAATAGCAGGTGGATTTTAAAGGCTCCGCCTTTATTGGGGGCCAGGGGCGAAGCCCCTGGCCTTTCTTCGTCACGGTCCCGGAGCGACGATGCAGTTGTTTACCTGCCAGCCCTGTGGCGCCCTGCTGTTCTTCGAGAACAAGCGCTGCGGCACCTGCGGCCACCCTCTCGGCTTCCTGCCGGCCGAGGCAACGCTCTCCGCCCTGGAACCGGACGGCGACGGCTGGCGCGCCCTCGCGGCGCCCGGAGGCCAATCGCTACCGCGCCTGCGCCAACGCCGCGCTCGGCGCCTGCAACTGGCTTCTGCCCGCCGGCGCGACCGACCTCTACTGCGTCGCCTGCACCCACAACCGCACCATCCCCGACATCTCGGGCCCCGAGCTCAGGACGCTGTGGCAGAAGCTCGAGCTCGCCAAGCACCGGCTGTTTTACACCTTGCTGCGCTTCGGCCTGCCGCTCGACACCCGGCGTGACCGCCCAGACGGCCTTGCCTTCGACTTCCTCGATGACCTGCCTGGCCGGCCCAAGGTGATGACTGGCCACGACGACGGCCTGATCACCCTGCGGGTGCGCGAGGCGGACGACGCCGAGCGCGAGTCGATGCGCCGCCAGATGGGCGAGCCATACCGCACCCTGCTCGGCCATTTCCGCCACGAGGTCGGCCACTACTACTGGGACCGGCTGGTGCGTGACGGCGCCGCGCTTGAAGCCTGCCGCGCCCTGTTCGGCGACGACCGCCAGGATTACGCCGCCGCCCTCGCCCGCCACTACGCCGCCGGCGCGCCGCCGAACTGGCGCGACGCCCACATCAGCGAATATGCCACCACCCACCCCTGGGAAGACTTCTCGGAGACCTGGGCGCACTACCTGCACATCGTCGACACGCTCGACTCCGCCGCCAGCCTCGGCCTCAGTCTCGACCCGAGCGATGCCGCCGGCCATCCGCTCCGGGCGCTTGCCGCCACGATCGACTTCGATCCCTACGAAGCCGACATCGAGACGATCATCAACGCTTGGCTGCCGCTCGCCGTGGCGATCAACACCCTGAACCGCAGCATGGGCCAGCCGGACCTCTACCCGTTCGTGCTGACGGCACCGGTGATCGGCAAGCTCGGCTTTGTCCAGCGGCTGGTAAAGCAGGCAAGGCTAGAGGCTCCGCCTCCGGACGCCGCTGGGGCCTGAGGCCCGAAACCCTCCATCCATGCCAAGCCATGGCGGCGCGTTCTTGCTCGGCGATGGATGTCAAAGGCGCCGCCGTCTTGCGTGGTACGCTTTCGCGTGTCGTGCGCAGCACGCTTTCGCGTGACGTTGGGGTCAAGAAGCAACGCCCCTGCCTTGCGGCTACTGCTCAGCCTGCAGATCCACGCTGACCGTCATGGTATGTCGGCCTCCGCCCAGGATGACGCCCTGGACCGGGCTGATATCGCCGTAGTCGCGGCCATGCGCGAGCAGCACGTGCTCATCGCGGACCACGAGGTCGTTGGTGGGGTCGAGCCCGATCCAACCATGCTCGGGCCCGAGCCACGCCTCCACCCAGGCGTGCGACACGTCCGAGCCGAGCCGCCTGGCAGCACCCGGCGCCGCTCGCGTGCGAATATAACCCGAGCAGTAGCGCGCCGGCAGCGCGTGCGCCCGCAAAGCTGCCAGCATGACGTGGGTGAAATCCTGGCAGACGCCCTCGCGCCGCTCGAGCACGGTGCTGACCGCGGTGCCGATCGAGGTCACGCCGCCGCGGAAGCGGAAGTCGCGCCGGATACGCCCGGTCAGCTCGACGAGCGCCTCCAGAATCGGCCGGCCGAGCGTGAGCGAGCCGGCGGCGTAGACGCCGGCCTCGGGGACGTCGCCGATCATCGGGCTGTCATGAACAAACTCGTCGACGGCGTGATCGCGCCCACCGGCCGCGGCAAGCGCCCGCACCGTCTCCCACGCAGGAGTATAGGCGGCCGGCGGCAGCGCCCGCATGTCGACCTCGACGCGGGCAGTCGCGGTAATCTGCAGCTTCCGATGCGGCTGATCCAGGAACAGCCAGGTGACCAGGTTGCCGAAATGGTCCGCCCCATCGGTACGCCGCTGCGGCTCCGGCGCCACGCTGATCGCCGCCCCGAGCACCCGCTGGCCCGACTGGCTCCGCGGCTGCAGGTGCAGCATGTGGGTGCCGAGCGACACTGGCCGGCTATACTCATAGGTCGTGGCGTGGCGCAGCTGGTAGATCACGCGGCACTCCCCGGCCGCCACCGGGCCGGCTCGGGCCCGCCCAGATGCACGGCCGGCAGCAGCGTGAAGTAGTGCTGGTTGATGCGCTCCGACAGGCCGGCGATCGTGACCGCGAGCTGGCGAAGCCGGTCCGGCAGTGCCGCGGCCGCCTCGATCTGGTCAGGTGCGGCCAGCACCGCGGCGACGATCGCCGTCACCTCCTCGAGCAGCGCGGCGGGCATCGCCGCGAGCGGCGTGGCCGTATCGGCCGCCAGCGGCGTGGCCGTATCGGCCGCCAGCGGCGTGGTCGGGTCGGCCGCCAGCGGCGTGGTCGGGTCGGCCGCCAGCGGCGTGGTCGGGTCCGCCGCCAGCGGCGTGGTCGGGTCCGCCGCCAGCGGCGAGGGCGTGCCGCCGATCTCGGCCAGCAGCGAGCGGGCAGCGGCAAGCTGAAAGGCGAGCGCGCGCGGGTTCGTCTCGTCGGCGAGCACCAGGTCGAGCACCGGCGCCGGCTGCAGAGTGGTCAAGTAGCGCGCGCGATAGGTGATGACGCTGTCGCGCAGCTCGAGCAGCAGCCGCAGCCCAGTCTCAATCGGCGCCAGCCGGCTTGCCCCCTCGCGCGGCGACAGCGCCGCGGCGACCTCGGCGGCGATCGTCTCCGCCCGCTCCAGCCGGCGTCCGAGGTCAAGGAACAGCCGACCGCCGCCGATCACCATGTTCTCCGCCGACAGCCCGGCGATCATCGCCGCGACGTCGAGCACGCCACGGGTGGCGGCGAGCAAATGGTCCAGCCGCGGCCCCTCGCCAGCCCCGGCGATGCGGCCGAACTCGGCGTCCACGTCGCGCAGCAGCGCCCCCGAGGCGGAGTACATCGTGCCGGTCAGCTGGTCGCGCAGCAGCTCGATCAGCCGCGTGACCCGGCCCGACTGTCGGCGCAGCACCCCCTCCGGCCCGCCGGCGTCGAGCAGCGCGCGCAGCAGCGCCGAGCGGCCGGCGCCGCGCGCCTGCTCGGCGGCGATCAGCCCGCCCTGCACCAGCCGCTCGGTCAGCACCTGCAGCTCGACCCGCTCGCGCGGCGTCATCGCGGCGCGGGCGAGCCGCAGCAGCGCGGTGCGCACCAGCCTCGCCTCGCTCTCGAAACGCTCCAGGTGCCGGCCGAGCCAGAAGAAGTTGTCGGCAACCCGCGCCGGCAGCTCGCCCTGGCTGCGCCGCAGCGACAGCGGCGGCGCGGCAAGCGGCGCCGGCCCGGCGATCTCCGTCACCTCCTCCAGCAGCACCCACACGTCCTTCGCCAAGGTGTGACGCGCCAGCGTCGAGCCGAACGGCTCGCCCTCCGGCAGCGTCCGGGCAAGGCCGCCCTGCATCACCCGCCAGCCGCCGCGGCAGCTCTCGTCGCGAATGGCGAACAGCCGCAGCACCACCGCGCGCGGCTCCATGCCCTCCGGCCCAATGCACGGCGCGACCGAGGGCGTCGGACGTGCACTGGCGACAAAGCGCCAGCCGCGCTCGCCGGACAGGCTCGCCCAAGCCGCCGCGGCCCCTCCCGCAGTCTCGCTTGCCACCTCTTCGGCCACCTCAAGCGCGGAGCGGAGCAGCCAGCGGTCCGGCGCCGCCTGCACGCGCCGTAGGTTCACCGGGTCGCCGAGCCACAGCGTCTCGATCGCCGGCAGCGCCAGCGTCTCGCCGAGCAGCGTCTGCGCAAGGCGCGGCAGGAACGCGGCAAGTCCAGGCGCCTCCAGCAGGCCGACTCCGGGGTCGCTGGCGATGCGCACGTTGCCGGCGCGCTGCGCATCGAGCAGGCCAGGCAGTCCGTGCGCCGTCTCTGCGGATAGCTCCAGCGGGTCGAGCCCGCCACCCTCGACCCGGCGCAGCAGCACGTCGACCGGCGTCAGGCCGCTCAGCGTCTTGAGGAACAGCCGCCCGGCACGCACCGTGAGATCGCCGCTCTCGACCAGCGCGCAGGAGAGCTCGCGCGCCAGCAGCACGTGCTCGGACCAGAGCGGCTCGCGATGCCCGGCAGTCAGCAGGGCGATGCCGGGATTGGCGAGGCTCGCCGGTGCGAGCCGCCGCAGCGCCTCCTGCCAAGCCTCGAAGAAGGGGGCAAGCCGCCCGACGGCCTGGGTGCGGAACAGCTCCGGGCACAGGCGCGACAGCATCCGCCGGTTCTCGAGCGCGAACGCGGCGCCGGCAGGGCGTGACAGCAGGTCGGCACAGACCTGCCAGCCGCCATCCAGCCCGCGCACGAGGTCGACCGCATAGGCATGCAGCAGCGGCGGCGGCTGGCCGGCGACCGTGACGCATGGTCGCAGAAAGCCCGGGTTGGCATAGACGAGGCCTGGCGGCAGCACCGCATCGGCGAGCAGACGCTGCGCTCCGTAAAGGTCGGCCAGCACCGCCTCAAGCAGGCGTGCACGCTGCGCCAGACCGCTCGACAGCGCCTCGAACTCGGCCGCAGGCAGCGGCAGCGGCAGCGGATCACAATGCCAGGACAGCGTCCTCGCACCGGGCAGCAGCCCGGCAAACCCCTCGTCGCTCGCCGCCCGCGCCAGCAGCGCGCGGCGCTCGATCAGCCCATCGCGGCCGAGCGAATAGGCCAGCGAGAGCAACTCCCGCCAATGCGGCCGCACCCCACCCTGGCCATCGACCATCTCGTCCAGCGTCGGCAGGTCGGACGGCATCGAACCTCATTCGTGGCGACGACGATCGCTCGTAGCAAGTTCGCGGCCTTGAGTCTCGGCGCGGCTCGGGCAAAGCAAGGCCAGGGGCGTTGCCCCTGGACCCCATTAAAGGCGGAGCCTTTAAAATCCGCTTGTTACTCGTGCCATACGGCGCAGACGGTTGTGGGGGAGGGGGCGAGGCAAGATCGACTGGCGTCGCCAAGCACGAAAGAGCTCAAAGAACGCCGAACTGATGGGGGTCTGGGGCCTCAGGCCCCAGCGAGGTCCAGGAGCGGAGCTCCTGGCCTTCAGACCTTCTCGACTTGACTGTACTCCAGCTCGACGGGGGTCGAGCGGCCGAAGATCGAGACGCTGACCTTGAGCCGCCCCTTCTCCTCGTCGACCTCCTCGACGTTGCCGTTGAACGACGTAAACGGTCCATCCGCGACGCGCACCTGCTCGCCGATCTCGAACAGCACGGAGGGGCGCGGCCGCTCCACACCCTCGGCGGTCTGTTTCATGATCCGTTCGGCCTCGGCCTCGCTGATCGGCGAAGGACGCATCCTGGTGCCCAGGAAGCCGGTCACCTTCGGCGTGTCCTTCACCAAGTGCCAGGCGTCGTCGGACAGCTCCATCTTCACCAGCACGTAGCCGGGAAAGAACTTGCGTTCGGCATTGACCTTCTGGCCGCGCCGCATCTCGACGACTTCCTCGGCCGGTACCAGCACCTCATCGAACTGGTCGGCAAGCCCCTTTTGCGCCGCCAGCTCCTTGATCTGCTGAGCGATCTTCTTCTCAAAGCCGGAATAGACGTGAACCACGTACCAGCGCTTGGCCATCAAACCCGATCCTGCTCGCGGCGCGGCGTGCGCGCCCGTCGTCATGACTGTCATACTAGAGTGCTGTCCGCCCGGCCATCATCGACCCGCCCGGCTCGTCCGGGTGGCTGCGGCGCGCCCAAATGCGTCGCCTGCAAGACGGCAGCAATGCTTAGGAGTTGCCGCCGAACAACGCCCGCACGCCAAAGCCGAAAGCCTGGTCGATGACGAAGAAGAACCCCGCCGTCAGCACGGCCATGGCCAGCACCAGCCCGGTCGTGACCATCGTGTCGCGCCGGCTCGGCCAGGTGACCTTGCCCATCTCGGCGCGTACATCACGCACGAACCTAGCCGGTGCTACTGCCACGATCGGCTCCTTCAAACATCTTGCTGCGCGGCTCCAACCCGAAGGGCGGGGTCTGGCAGGGGTGGAGGGTCTCGAACCCCCAGCCTCCGGTTTTGGAGACCGGCGCTCTAGCCAATTGAGCTACACCCCTACGCGACCGCCCGACGGGCGCCTGCCCCGCCGTGCCCGCCGGCGACGAGCCCGCGAACATGGCGGCAGGCGGCGTAGAGATTATGGCGCGTGCCGCATGTCAAGCCCCGGAGCCGGCGCTCGGCCATGAGCGCCGTCAGACGCTTGCCGCGGCCCCGATTCTACGGCAGTTTCGCCGTCGCCGAGCGGGCGTAGCATAGTGGTAATGCTCCAGCCTTCCAAGCTGGCTAGGAGGGTTCGATTCCCTTCGCCCGCTCCAACCCGCCAGCCGGCCTCGTCAACAGCGCTTAAGGCCCAAGCGAGCGTTGGTCACGCCTACAAGACGTGACATTTTACCCACAGCCTCGGCTCCGACCCGTTCTAAGGCGATGCCAGTAAGCGTCTCTCATCACTCGTATATGACCGCATCGTCTCACGCGATGACGCGTGCCCGTCACCGAAAGTAGGCGGCGTGTGAAACCTATCACCCCGGCGTGTTCGAGATCCTGTACAACCCTTGCAGGAAGGGGAACAGGGACGGACATGTCATCTTCGATCATCATCTCGCCGGTCCACCCCGCAGTGCCGGCAGATCGCCCGGACGCGCCAGCCGAACATGCCTCCCGTGCCGGCAGCTCGCTGCCGGGCCGCAGCGCCATCGTGGTCGCCTTTGCGCCACGTGCCGAGCGCCGTCTGCATCTGACGATGCGTGACCGCCTGAGTGTGGCGCATTGGAACGCCACGTTGGTGTCCGGCGTCTACCGTCTGGTCATCCATCCGCGCCTGCCCGGCGACCCGCCGGAGCTCGGTGACATGGCCCTGGTGTATCGGCCGTCCGACCCTTGGGCGGCCTGGGGGTTCACGCGCCAGGGCGAGCGCATCCTGGCGTGGAACTGCGTCAACGGCGCCGATGCCGGGTGCTTTGCCGAGATGGACGAGGCGCTCGCCGCCGTTCTCGGCTAGCCGACATCCATCCTTGCGGCTCTACTCGCCGCTGGAGACGAAGTCCTCGAGCCAGTGGATGGTGTAGTCGCCACGCTGGAATGCCGGCGCCTCGATGATGCGTTGGTGCAGCGGCAGAGTGGTCTTGATGCCCAGCACCGCGAACTCCTCCAGCGCCCGGCGCAGCCGCGCAATCGCCTCGGGACGCGTCGGCGCGTGCACGATCAGCTTGGCGACCATGCTGTCGTAGTATGATGGCACCCGATAGCCGGCGTAGAGCGCGGAGTCGACGCGCACGCCAAGACCGCCCGGCGCATGGAACACCTGCACGATCCCGGGCGTCGGGATGAACGTCTCCGGGTCCTCCGCGGTGACGCGGCACTCGATCGCATGGCCGGAGAAGCGGATGTCGGCCTGGGTGTAGCCAAGGGCGGCGCCGGCGGCGAGCCGGATCTGCTCGGCCACCAGGTCGACGTTGCACACCATCTCGGTCACCGGATGCTCGACCTGCAGGCGGGTGTTCATCTCGATGAAGGCGAACTGGCCGTCCTGGTAGAGGAACTCCAGCGTGCCGGCGTTGCGGTAGCCAAGCTGCTTCAGAGCCGCGGTGGCGGTGGCGCCGATTGCATCGCGCTGCGCCGAGCTGAGCGCCGGCGAGCCGGCCTCCTCCAGCAGCTTCTGGTGTCGGCGCTGCAGCGAGCAGTCGCGCTCGCCGAAATGCACCACGTTGCCGTAGTTGTCGGCCAGCATCTGCAGCTCGATATGGCGCGGCCGATCGAGGTACTTCTCGAGGTAGACTTCGTCGTTGCCGAACGCCGCTTTAGCCTCGGTGCGGGCGATGCGCCAGGCCTCCTCGATCTCGTGCTCGCCGAGTGCCACCTTCATGCCGCGTCCGCCGCCGCCGGCCGCCGCCTTGATCAACACCGGATAGCCGATCTCGGCGGCAATCCGGCGCGCTTCCGCCAGGTCCGAGAGCGCCCCAGGCGAGCCGGCGACCAGCGGCACCCCAAGCGAGGCCATCGCCCGCTTGGCCGTAATCTTGTCGCCCATCATGCGGATGTGGTCCGGCGACGGGCCGATGAAGGTGATGCCGTGCGCCTCGACCATCTCGGCAAAGCCCGCATTCTCGGACAGAAACCCGTAGCCGGGATGGATCGCATCGGCGCCGGTGATCAGCGCCGCCGAGAGCAGGCTCGTCGTGTTGAGGTAGCTTCCCGCCGCCGGCGGCGGGCCTATGCACACGCTCTCATCCGCCAGCCGCACATGCATTGCCTCGGCATCCGCGGTGGAGTGCACGGCGACGGTCGGAATGCCGAGCTCCCGGCAGGCGCGATGCACCCTGAGCGCGATCTCGCCGCGATTGGCGATCAGGACCTTGCGAAATGGCGCCGCTGCGGGCGGCGGCGGCCTGGCGTCGGCCTGCACGGAGGGGAGCGCCCCGCCGGACGGCTCAGCCATCGATCACCATCAGCACCTCGCCATACTCGACCGGCGCCCCGGTGGTGATCAGCACGTGGCGCAGGATCCCGGCCTTGGGCGCCTTAATCTGGTTGAAGGTCTTCATCGCCTCGATCAGCAGCAATGTCTGCCCGGCAGCGACCGACTGGCCCGGCAGCGCGAACGCCGCCGCCCCCGGCTCGGGCGAGAGGTAGACGACACCCACCATCGGGCTCTTCACCGCGCCGGGGTGACGACTGAAATCGTCCGGCTCCTCGCGCGCCGCCACGCCTTCTACCGGGTCCGCAACCATCGCCGTCGGCGCCGCCACAACGCTGCTTGCCGCCGGCGGGTGAGCGCGCACGACGCGCAGCCTGCTGTCCTTGTCGGCGATCTCGATCTCGGTGAGCCCGGTCTCGTTCAGGATCGCAGCAAGCACCCTGATCGCCTCGGCGTCGACCGGTGGCCGGCTCATCGTGCCTGATCCTCGCCAAGACCGATATCGCCGGACGCTGACGGTGGAGCGGCATCGAACATGACCAGGTCGGCGAGCGCGTCGAGCGCCAGCGCGTAGCCGCGGGCGCCGAGGCCGCAGATCACGCCGCGCGCCGCCTGGCTCACCAGCGAATGTCGGCGAAACTCCTCGCGCCGGTGGATATTGCTCAGGTGCACCTCCACGATCGGCAGCTCCACCGCCAGCAGCGCGTCCAGGATCGCCACCGACGTGGTGCCGTAACCCGCCGGGTTGATGACGATGCCGCTGGCAACCCCCCGGCAGCTCTGGATCCAGGTAACAAGCTCGCCCTCCAGATTGCTCTGGCGAAAATCGATAGCAAGCCCTAGCGCCTCGGCGGTCTCGGCACACAGCGTCTCGACGTCGTCGAGCGTGGCGGAGCCGTAGATCGAGGGTTGCCTTGTGCCAAGCAGATTGAGGTTGGGGCCGTTCAGGACGGCGATCAGCGGCAGGGCCATGATCGGGGCGCCGTAGCACGGGGAGGCAAGGGAAGGGAAGGAAGGGCTTCTCTTTCGAAAAAGAGAGGCAGAAAACTTCTGTCGACCGATCTGCACGCCGGGTGAGAGGTCGCCTAAACGAACAGAACTTTCTCTGCTCGTTTTTCAAAAAAGAACCTTCCGTGCTTGCCTTACAAAGGCTTATCTGCCGGCGCATCCGGAGCGACGAATGTCAGCCGAGTCGACACAGGCGAGCGCTCCCCTGCTCAACACCGCCGAGGGCCTGAGGCTGCAAAGCACCCGCGAGAGCCCGCTCTGGCGCCGCTGGGGCCCTTATCTGAGTGAGCGTCAGTGGGGCACGGTGCGTGAGGATTACAGCGCCAAGGGCGAGGCCTGGGACTACCTGCCGCACGAGCAAGCGCGCAGCCGCGCCTATCGCTGGGGCGAAGACGGCCTGGCGGGCTTCTCCGACGACCGCCAGCACTGGTGCCTTGGCCTGGCCCTGTGGAACGGCCAGGACACGATCCTCAAGGAGCGCCTGTTTGGCCTCGCCAACGAGGAGGGCAATCACGGCGAGGACGTGAAGGAGCTCTACTACTATCTCGAAGGCACGCCGACGCATTCCTACATGCGCATGCTCTACAAATATCCGCACGCGGCCTACCCGTACGAGCACCTGCTGGAGGAAAGCAAGCGCCGCACCCGCACGGACGCGGAGTACGAGATCACCGACACCGGCCTGTTCGATGAGAGCCGCTACTTCGACGTCTCCGTCGAATACGCCAAGGCGTCGCCGCTCGACGTGCTGATGCGCATTCGCATCACCAATCGCGGGCCCGACCAGGCCACCCTGCACGTGCTGCCGCAGCTCTGGGCGCGCAACATCTGGGCCTGGAAGACCGGCCAGCAGCGGCCCTCGCTGTCGCTGGACGATGAGGGCGAGGTGGTGGCGCGCCATCCGAACCACGAAGAGATGCGGTTCTGCGTCGACGACCGCCACGTCGCGCTGTTCTGCGACAACGAGACGAACACGGTGAAGCTGTTCGGCGCCGCCCCGGTCGCCGGCCGCTACTACAAGGACGGCATCAACGCCCGCGTCGTCGACGGCGACCTCGCCGCGGTGAACCCGGCCAATAGCGGCACCAAATGCGCCGCCTGGATGCGGCTCGAGCTGCCCGCCGGCGGCCGCGTTGTGATGCGCCTGCGGTTCCGCCCACGCGTCTCCGGCGGCAGCGCGTTCGACTATTTCGACGAGGTGATGCGCCGCCGCCGCGAGGAGAACGACGAGTTCTACGCCGTCCTGCAAAAGGGCGTAGTGTCGGACGACGCCAAGCTGGTGCAGCGCCAGGCGCTGGCCGGCATGCTGTGGTCAAAGCAGTTCTACCACCTCGACATCCCGCTCTGGCTTGACGGCGATCCCGGCCAGCCGCCGCCGCCGCCCGAACGCAAGCACGGCCGCAACGCCGATTGGCGGCACGTCAGCAACGCCGACATCATTTCGATGCCGGACAAGTGGGAATACCCCTGGTACGCCTCGTGGGACCTCGCCTTCCACACGCTTACCTTCGCCATGATCGATCCGGAGTTCGCCAAGTCGCAGCTGCTGCTGCTGACGCGCGACTGGTACATCCATCCGAACGCCCAGCTGCCCGCCTATGAATGGGGCTTCGACGATGCCAACCCGCCGGTGCACGCCTGGGCCGCCTGGCGCGTCTACCAGGCAGACCGCGCGCTGAGCGGCATCGCCGACCGCGACTTCCTCGAGCGCATCTTCCACAAGCTGATGATGAACTTCACCTGGTGGGTGAACCGCAAGGACGCCTCGGGCAAGAACATCTTCCAAGGCGGCTTCCTCGGCCTCGACAACATCGGCATCTTCGATCGCAGCCAGCCGTTGCCCACGGGCGGCACGCTCAGCCAATCGGACGGCACCGCCTGGATGGCGATGTATGCGCTCAACCTGATGAACATCGCACTCGAGCTGGCGCATTTCGACATCGTCTACGAGGACGTGGCCTCGAAGTTCTTCGAGCACTTCCTCTACATCGCCGAGGCGGCCGCCAACACCGGCGGCCTGTGGGACGACACCGACCTGTTCTTCTACGACGTGCTGAACCTGCTCGACGGCCGCCAGATACCGATGCGCATTCGCTCGATCGTCGGGCTGATCCCGATCTACGCCGTCCAGGTGATCGACCCGGCGATCAGCAGGACCCTGCCCGGCTTCACTGCCCGCCTCGAGTGGTTCCTCGACCATCGGCCCGAGCTCGCCCGACTGGTCTCACGCTGGGCCGAGCCGGGCGCAGGCAGCCGCAACCTGCTCTCGCTGCTGCGCGGCTCGCGGCTAAAGTCGTTGCTGAAACGAATGCTCGACGAAAGCGAGTTCCTCTCCGACTATGGCATCCGCGCGATCTCGAAATATCATCAGTCGCACCCTTACGCCTTTCATTGGGGCGGCAGAACGTTTGAGATGCACTACGTCCCGGGCGAGAGCGACAGCGGCCTCTTCGGCGGCAACTCGAACTGGCGCGGTCCGGTCTGGATGCCGATCAACTACATGCTGATCGAGCAGCTGCGAGAATTTCATCGCTACTACAGCGAAGATTTCCGCGTCGAGTGTCCGACCGGCTCAGGCACCTTCCTTTGCCTCGCCGAAATCGCCGACGAATTGTCGCGCCGCCTGATCCGCCTGTTCCTACGCGGTGAGCATGGCCGCCCAACCCTCGGCGACAGCGCCCTCATCCAGCACGACGCACAGTTCCGCGACAACGTCCTGTTCTACGAATACTATCACGGCGATACTGGCCGCGGCCTGGGCGCCTCGCACCAGACCGGCTGGTCAGGCCTGGTCGCGCTGCTGATCGCGCAGCTCCAAGGCGATCCGCTCTGAGGCAAAGAAAGGCCAGGGGCTTTGCCCCTGGACCCCATTAAAGGCGAAGCCTTTAAAATCCATTTATTAAGAAGCCTGACGTCGCCAATCGCTGCCTTGTATGAAGCGCAATGACGCAGCTTCATTTCGAAAAACGGATCACTCTGATGAACGGATTTTAAAGGCTCCGCCTTTAATGGGGTCAAGGGGCAAAGCCCCTTGCCTTGCCTTGCCTTGCCTTGCCTTGCCTTGCCTTGCCTTGCCTTGCCTTGCCTTGCCTCAGCGCGCCGCGTCCGTCGTCGGCTGCATCGCGGCAACCACCTTCAACGCCTGCTGCAGCTGAAAGTCGGTTGCCGGCTTCGTGCGATCGAATTTAGGCCAGCTCGTCGGCGGCTCGTTCGGGATTGCCGACATCGCAGCCGGCAGCTCGGTATGGGTTGCCGCCGGCGGCGTGTTGGTGGGCTGCTTCAGCGCATGGATCAGGTCGCCTTCGCGATCCGGCAGCATGTCCTGCTCGCCGTGCTCTTCCTTGACGGGGATGTCGGGCAGGATCCCGGAGGCCTGGATCGAGCGTCCCGACGGCGTGTAGTACAGCGCCGTCGTCAGCACCAGCCCGCCATCGTCGCCGATCGGCATCAGCGTCTGCACCGAGCCCTTGCCGAACGAGCGCGTGCCCACCACCAGCGCCCGGCGATGATCCTGCAGCGCTCCGGCGACGATCTCGCTCGCCGAGGCGGTGCCGCCATTGACCAGAACGACCACCGGCAGCCCGCCCGTCATGTCGCTGCCCTTGGCATACCAGCGCTGGCTGTCGGTCTCGTGGCGCGCCCGCGTCGAGACGACCTCGCCGCTCGAGATAAAGTCGTCGCAGATGTTGATTGCCTGATCGAGCAGGCCGCCCGGGTCGTTGCGCAGGTCGAGCACCAGCCCGTCGGGATGGCCGCCGGCCTGCCCCTGCAGCTTGCTCCAGGCGGCGTGCAGCTCCGCCTCGGCCTGGGCGTCGAACTCGGCCAGCCGAATGTAGACGGTTCGGCCATACATCGCCGACTTGACCACCGGCACGTGGATCACCTCGCGCGTGAGCTTGAGCTCGAGCGGCGCCGGCACCGTGCTGCGCTTGACGGTGAGGCTGACGGTGCTGTCCGGCGGCCCGCGCATCCGCTCGACCGCCTCGTTCAGAGTCATCCCCTCGACGCTCTTGCCGTCGATGCCGAGGATCAGGTCGCCCGGCTTCATGCCGGCGCGCGCGGCCGGCGTCTCGTCGATCGGCGAGATCACGGTGATCAGCCCGTCGGTCTGCTGCACCTCGAGGCCGAGCCCGCCGAAATGGCCGCTGATCTGGGTCTGCCGCTCGTTGAACTGCTTCGGCGTCAGATAGGCGCTGTGCGGATCAAGCCCGCTCACCATGCCGTTCAACGCGTTATGCACGAGGTCGTCCGAGGCCACGGGGTGGACGTAGTCGGTGCGCACCCGCTCGAACACGGTGCCGAACAGGTCGAGCATATGGAAGGTGGCCGCATCGGTGCCGGGACGATCATCCGCGAGCGCGCGGGCGATGTGCAGCCCGCCTGCGGTGGCGAGCAGATGCGCCGCCGGCGGCAGCGCCAGGCCCACGGCAATCCCGGCGCCCAGCAGGACCCCAGCTCGTAGTCTCATAGTGCCTCCCATGCCACCCGGCGCTCGCCGATGATAGGCGGCCGGACAGACGCTTACCAGGAGAGCGGATCACATCCGGCAACAGCCTCAGCAGCATCCTTACGGACAAAAGTTTTTGGTCCTTTTTCCAAAAAGGACTGCTTGCCGACGACGCTCGACCTCACTCAACCGGCAGCCAAACGGTAAAGGTCGAACCCGCGCCGGCCTCGCTCTCGATGATCAGCTGGCCGCGATGCCGGTTGACGATATGCTTGACGATCGCAAGCCCGAGCCCGGTGCCTCCGACACTGCGGCTGCGCGCCCGATCGACGCGGTAGAAGCGCTCGGTCAGCCGCGGCAGGTCGGTCTGAGGGATGCCGATGCCGTCGTCCTGCACGGCCAGCGCGATGCCGGGGCGGGGCGGCCATCGGGTGTCCGCCGCGTCCGGCTCGTGCAGCCGCAGCCGCAGGGCGCCGCCATCCCGGCCATACTTGATCGCGTTGTCGAGCAGGTTGTGCAGCACCTGGCTGAGCTGGTCCTGGTCGCCGATCACCTTGGGCAGCGGCTGTCCCGCCGGCGGCGTCCAGCTCAGCGCGATTTGGCGCTCCGCCAGGCGCAGCTCGAAGGCTGCAGCGGCGCGGCTGACCAGCCCGGCGAGGTCGACGGTGTCGGACGGCGGCAGATGCTCGCTGAGCTCGACGCGCGAGAGGCTGAGCAGGTCGTCGATCAGCCGGCTCATCCGGGCCGCCTGCTCGGCCATGATGCCGAGGAACCGTCGCTGGGCCGGCGGGTCGTCCGCCGCCGGCCCGGCCAACGTGTCGATGAAGCCGATCAGGCTGGCCAACGGCGTGCGCAGTTCGTGGCTCGCATTGGCGACGAAATCCGCCCGCATCCGCTCCACCCCCCGCTCACGCGTCCGGTCGGACAGCACGCAGACCAACCGGCCGCCATCGCTCAGCGGGCTCGCCAGTCGCAGGATCGTCGCCTGCAGCTCGCGCCGCACCGGCGCGGGCAGCACCAGGTCGGCGACCTGCACGGCGCCGCCCTCGTCCGGCTGAGCCAGCGCGGCGTCGATCGCGGCGCGCATCGCCGGATGGCGCAGCACCGCGGCAAGCTCGCCGCCGAGCACACCACGCGCCGCCGCGTTGCTGCGCCGCACGGAGCGGTCCAGCCCGAGCACCAGCAGCGGGTCCGGCAGCCGCTCGATGATCGAGGCCTCGCTGCGAAGCCGCCGCGCCACCAGCTCCGCCCGCTCCTCCAGCGCCTGCGACAGCCGGCCGAGCTCCAGCACCAGCGGGTGGTCGAGGCGTAGCACCCGCATCGCCCTGGCCTCGCGCTGACCACCATCCGCAGCCGCCTGCAGCCGGCCCACCAGCACCGCCAGGTCAGACGCCCAGATCAGGGCGAGCCCGTAGGCGCCAATAACCGTCACCGCGATCCCGGTCAGCGCCGGCCACAGACGCACCGCTCCGACCTCAAGCAGGACGCTCAGCACCGCGACCGGCATCGCAGCGATGGCGATGCTGTTGCGGAGCAGGTCGGTCACGGCGAAGGAAGGAAGGCCTTCTTTTTTGGAAAAAAGAAGCAAAAAACTTCTGTCTTATTTGATCTGCGCCGGCCGACGGGCCTCTTAGCGGACAAAAGTTTTTTGGTTCTTTTTTTCAAAAAAGACCCCTTCCTCACACACCGGGCGCGGTCGGGTCCGTCGGCGCCGGGCGCACCAGCTTGCCGCCGTCAGGTGCGACTTCGAACACCGCCAGGCCTCGATGCACGCTGCCGTCCGGCTGCAGCGCCAGGATGCCGTCCACGCCGGCAAAGCCGCGCGCCCGGGTCAGCGTCTCGAGCGTGTAGCCGTCCCCCATGCCGAGCACCCGAGCCAGGGCTCCGGCGTCGTAGGCGAGGTCGGCCAGCGGCGGCGGGTCGCGGCCGAAGCGTGCCGCGTAGGCCGCGGCATAGCCGGCGCGCGCCGCCGGATCGGGGGCGGCATACCAGGCGCCGACAAGCATCGGCAGCCGGTCGCCCTCGCGTGACCACAGGGCGGGACCGAGCAGGCGCACCTGCGGCTGGCTCACGCCATAGAACGGCATCAAGGTCAGCATTGTCTTGAGCTTGTCGCCGCTCTCGGAGAGCAGAAGCGCCTGGAAGGGCGGCGGGTCGAGCGGCGCCGCGGCCAGCGCGACCGCCTTTTCCGCCGTCGCCGGGTCGCGGTCGCCGCGTAGCGCCTTGACCTGCGCGTCGCGGGCATCGCGCCGGGTCGCATAGTCGGAAACCTGCCGCAGCGCGAGGTCCGCCGTCTGGAAGCCTGGTCGGTAGCGCTGCACGTTGACGGCGTTCGCCGAGCCCGCCGGGCTTGCCTCGGCCACAGCCGCGGCGAGCGCATTGCCGTAGGGCGTCTCGGCCAGCAGCGCCGCGATCCGGCCACGCCCGTCCTCGCCCGCAGCGCCGAGCAGCCGTCGCACCTGCTGGCCCGGCGTCAGCCCCAGCACCCAGACCCCGGCCTCCGCCCGCGCCGGGTCGGAGGTGAAGGCCAGCACCGGCACGCCGGCACGCCTTGCCACCGGCGCCACCGCCGCCGTCTCCGCGCCGGTCAGCGGCCCCAGGATGATGCCGTCGCCCACCTGCGCCGCCTCGCCCGCCACGCTGGCGGCGCCCCCGGGCGTTCCCCCGGTGTCCTTGACGTCGAGCGG
Source organism: Acetobacteraceae bacterium (assembly GCA_963692975.2). Classification (GTDB taxonomy): domain Bacteria; phylum Pseudomonadota; class Alphaproteobacteria; order Acetobacterales; family Acetobacteraceae; genus CAXMMR01. The sequence goes on from CAXMMR010000023.1 coordinate 18,957, forward strand.
CGGCGCGTCCGCAACTTCGGCAGCAAGCTGGATCGCCTGCAGCATCGCATGACCGAGCGCCGCCGAGCCGCCGGTGAGCGGCAGCAGCACGGCAATGCGCCGGTGCGAGCTGTCGAAGGGCGGCAATACAGGCGGCGCCGGCGGCTGGGCCGCCGGCAGCGGCTCCGGGGTGATCGGCGGCGCCGCGGCCAGCGGCGTGTTGGCCTCCGCCGGCCCGGGACTCGCGACCTGCGGTGCGCCTACGATGGGCGGCGGGGTCGGCCCGGGCTGGTCGATGCCGAAGCCCCCACAGGCCGAAAGCCCGGCCGCGAGGGCGCCGAACAGGAGCATCGATGCGCGACGAGCCATATGGCGAACCCTCTGCGTCCGAACCGGCGGCGCCGGCCGAGCTTGCGCCCACCACCGCCGGGAGGCCGGCCGCCCTTGTGCTGGTTTCCACCCCGATCGGCAACCTTGATGACGTCTCGATACGCGCCGTCGCCACCCTGCGCGAGGTCGACCTCGTGCTGTGCGAGGACACCCGCACCACCGCCCGCCTGCTCTCGCGCTACGCCATCGGCACCCGGACCGAGGCGCTGCACGACCATAACGAGGAGACCCGCCTGCCCGGGCTGCTCGCCCGCCTGCATGCCGGCCAGCGCCTCGCCCTGGTGTCGGATGCCGGCACGCCGCTCGTCTCCGACCCCGGCTACCGCCTCGTTCGCGCCGCCATTGCCGAGGGCATCACCGTCAGCGGCGTGCCCGGCCCGAACGCCGCGCTGATGGGGCTCACCCTGTCCGGCCTGCCGCCGCACCCGTTCCTGTTCGCCGGCTTCCCACCACCGCGCGAGGCCGCCCGCCGCAGTCAGTTCGCAACCCTGCGCGCCGCCGAGCAGGTTGGCCTGTCAGCGACCCTGATCTGGCACGAGGCGCCGCACCGCCTGGCCGACATGCTCGCCGACTTGACGGCCGTCTTCGCCGACCGGCCCGCCGCCGTCTGCCGCGAGCTGACCAAGCGCTTCGAGGAGGTCCGTCGCGGCCCGCTGGCCGAGCTCGCCGCCCACTACGCCATCCACCCGGCCCGCGGCGAGGTCACCGTCGTGATCGGTCCGGGTGCCGCCGAGACAACCAGCGAAGCATCGCTGGATGCGCAGCTCGTGGACGCCATGGAAACCAACAGCGTCAAGGACGCAGCCGCCTTGGTCGCGATGGCCACAGGCTTGCCGAAGCGAATGGTATACGCCCGGGCGCTCGAGCTCAGGACGAGCGGCAGTGTTAAGCAAGGCCAGGGCTCTGCCCTGGACCCGCTGGGGCCCGAGGCCCCAGACCCCATTGCTGATGGGACGACGCCCTGACCGTGCTAGCCATTCTCTTGGATGAGGCCCTCCAAACGGTCCTAAAATCTTGCCTATGGGCAAGATTTCCATAAACCATTGTAAATAAACGATAAATTATGAAAGAATGGGGTAGAGGGCGAATACGCCTATGCCGCCATGCCGGAAATCTTGCCGTATTTCACCGAATACAGCCCGCACAGCTACGTAAAAAATCGGGGTCTGGGGCCTCACGGCCCCAGCGGGTCCAGGGCAGAGCCCTGGCCTTGCTTCCAGGCTAGATGAGCCTGGTTGACATGGCGTCCTCGGGCACAGCCGTGCGCGCCAAATCACCCCCGAGCCGACCCGGCAGGTGAAGATATGATAGCCCGGTCGCCTCCGAGGCAGGCAACTTCGGCGACGCGGGCGCTCTGTGGATCCCAGCGGAACAAAGGATCCCCAGATGCCCCGAATAGTCGTGATCACGGGCGCCGGCGCCGGCATTGGCCGTGCCACTGCGGAGGAGTTTGCGCGCAACGGCTGTGATGTCGCCCTGCTGTCGCGTGATCCGGACCGGCTCGAGCGTGCGGCCACGGCCATGCGCGAGTACGGCGTGCGGACGCTTGCCATTCCGACCGACGTTGCGGACGGCGACGCCGTAGAGGCCGCAGCCGAGCGCGTCGAGGCCGAGCTCGGGCCGATCGACGTCTGGGTGAACGTCGCCATGGCCACCGTGTTTGCCCCCGTGAGCAAGCTCACCCACCAAGAGTTCGAGCGCGGCACCCAGGTGACCTATCTCGGCCAGGTGCACGGCACGATGTCCGCATTGAAGCGCATGCGCACCCGCAATCGTGGCACCATCATCTGCGTCGGCTCCGCGCTCGGCTACCGCTCGGTACCGCTGCAATCGATCTATTGCGGCGCCAAGTTCGCCATCCGCGGCTTCGTCGACGCCCTGCGCTCCGAAATCATCCATGACGGGCTGAACGTGAAGCTTTGCATGGTCGACCTGCCGGCGGTGAACACGCCGCAATTCGACTGGGCGCTCAACAAGATGGGTCGCAAGTCCCAGCCGGTGCCGCCGATCTTCCAGCCCGAAGTGCCGGCGCGGGCGATCTATTTCGCCTCCATGCACCCGCGCCGGGAGATCTGGCTCGGCTGGCCGACGGTGCAGGCGATCCTCGCCAATCGCATAGCACCCGGCCTGATCGACAAGTATCTCGCGAAATACGGCTACGAGAGCCAGATGTCGGACGAGCCGATCTCGCCCAATGCGCCATCCAACCTCTACGAGCCGGTGCCCGGCGTCTACACCGCGCATGGCCGCTTCGACAGTCGCTCGAGAGCACACAGCTACGAGATGTTCACCGACCGCCATCGCGCGGCGTTCTGGGGCGCGGCCGGGATCGGATTTGTGGCGCTTGTGCATCAACTCGCCAAGCGGCTGAATATCTAGGCAGCACAGTGCTTCTTTTTTTGAAAAAAAGAAGCAAAAACTTTTATCTGGCTGTCGAGACTCCAAGGGAGGAAATCCTTGGTCCTTTTTTCAAAAAGGACGCCTTGTTTACACGTAATACTCAGTCAACGGCGCGAACCCGTTAAAACGCTGACTGGCGTACGTCGTGACGTAAGCCCCGGTCGACAGCAGCTCCACCCGCTCGCCGGACCGCAGCGCCAATGGCAGCCGGTAATTCGAGCGCTCGTAGAGGATGTCCGCCCCGTCACAGGTCGGTCCGGCGATCGCCACCGGCCCGCACGGCGTGCCGTCATGCGCAGTCTGTATGCGATACTTGATCGACTCGCCCTCGGTCTCCGCCAGGCCGCCGAATCGTCCGATGTCGAGATAGACCCAGCGCAACGGGTCGGCCTCGCCGCCGCGCCGGCTCACCAGCACCACCTCGGCGCCGACGACGCCGGCATCAGCCACCAGGCAGCGCCCAGGCTCGATCAGCATTTCCGGTAGCGCGTTGCCGAAGCCGCGCGTCATCGCCGCCATGATTGCACGGGCGAAATGGTCGATGCCCGGAACCTCGTCGCGGTAGCGCGTCGGGAACCCGCCACCGAGATTGACCATGCGCAGGTTCACGCCCGCCTGGGTCAGGTCGGTGAACAGCATGGCGATCCGGCCGATCGCCACCTCATAGGCGGCCGCCGAGGTTTGCTGGCTGCCGACATGGAACGACAGCCCGTACGGATCGAGCCCGAGCTCGCCGGCCCGCAGCATCAACGCCCGCGCCTGCTCGACCGAGGCGCCGAACTTGCGCGACAGCGGCCACTCCGCGCCGTCATTCTCGACCAGTAGACGGCAATAGACGCGGCTGCCCGGTGCGTGCTCGGCGAGCTTGTCCAGCTCCTCGGCGCTGTCGAAGGCGAACAGGTCGATCCCCGCGGCAGCCGCACCTCGAATCGCGGACACCTTTTTGATCGTGTTGCCAAAGCTGACCTGCTCCGCGCGCGCTCCCGCCGCGAGGCACAGTCGAACCTCCTCCAGGCTCGCCGCGTCAAAGCTGCTGCCGAGCGCCACCAGCCGCTCCAGCACCGGCGCCGCCGGGTTGGCCTTGACCGCGTAGTAGATCCTGGCGAGCGGCAACGCCCGCATCAGGGCGCGGAAGTTCTCTTCGACCTGGTCGATGTCCAACACGAGGAACGGCGTAGCCGGTGCTTCATGCGACAAAAAGCGCGCGATCTTGGGAGTCATCGCAGCCTGCTTTCCCGATAGGCGTCCGCCTTGAAGAGGCGACGGACGGAGTTGACGAAACGGTCGAACGAACCAGCGACCAGACGATTGCCAGAACGCTTGACGTCGTTGCGTAAACCCCGTGGGGCCAGAGGCACGTGCGTTGCTGCGTGTGCGCCGAAATAGGCGTCGTTTGCCCCGGCTTCAAGAAGAAATATCACCTGCTTAGGCCACGAACCTGGTGATGTGCACGTTGACGGGTCGGATCGGGAGGATGTCACCGCATGCAGGACGGACAGCAGGCGCCGGAGCAGATCCAAGTCGCCGCCTCGGTCAGCGGCCGTCGTGACCTGACCGGCAACATCGACGCCGTGCTGCGCGCACCCGAGGCGGTCTCCCTCGGGCGTCGCGCCGGCTCGCCGGGCGAGATCCCATGGCGCGGCTGGACCCACGTCCTGCGCCGCACCGTGCGGGAGATCGCGTCCGACCGGCTCTCTTTGGTCGCCGCCGGCTGCGCCTTCTACGCGACGCTGGCGCTGTTCCCGGCCATCAGCATGCTGGTGTCGATCTACGGCCTGGCCTTCGACCCTCAGACGGTCGAGCCGCAGCTGCAGGTGCTGCGGTCACTGCTGCCGCCTGCCGCCTTCCTACTGATCTCCGACCGCGTGCACACTCTGGTGAGCCAGCCCGGCTCAGCGCTCACCCTGCACCTGCTGATCAGCACTGGGATCACGCTGTGGAGCTCTGCCACAGGAGTGAAGTCGCTGCTGTCGGCGCTCAACATGGCCTACGAGGAGAGTGAGACGCGCAGCTGGGTCCGGTTCCAGGTCACCGCGCTGTCGATGACGCTCGCGGCCATGCTTGCCGCTGTCGTCGGCATCGCCGTGCTGGTCTTCCTGCCGGCCGCGCTGACATTCTTGGGCATCTCCGAGTTCCAGAAGGCGCTCGCGCGTCTGGCCTCGCTCAGCGTGCTGCTGGTGTTTGTGGTGGGCGCTCTGTCGCTGCTCTACCGCTTCGGCCCGTCACGCCGCTCCGCCCGCTGGCACTGGATCACCCCGGGCTCGGTCATGGCGACGCTGTTCTGGCTGATCGCCTCGGCCCTGTTCTCCTACTATGTCGGCCATTTCGCCAGCTACGACGCCACCTACGGCCCGCTCGGCGCGGTGATCGGCATGATGCTGTGGTTCTGGGTGACCGCCTACGTCGTGCTGGCCGGCGCCGAGCTGAACGCCGAGCTTGAGCTGCAGACGGCGCTCGACACCACCGACGGCCCCGGCAAGCCTATCGGGCGACGTGGTGCCTATGTCGCCGACCACGTGGCAAGGTAGAGCGTGAGGCGTCAGCAGCGTTCACCGCGGCGTCCGGCGCCTCTGCAAGCTCGGTGGTGCTGTCCGTAGCCGCCTCGTCCGCGCTCACCGCCGCGAGGGTCACGCGCGCGCGTCCCTGGCTGATGATGCCGAGCCGCGCCGCAGCTCCTTGTGAGAGGTCGATGCAACGCGCCCGATGCGCCGGTTCGCGATCGTTCACACGCACAATGATCGAGCTGCCGCTCTCCTCGACCGTGACACGGACGTAGGAGCCGAGCGGCAGGCTCGCATGCGCCGCCGTCATCAACGCAGGGTCAAAAGTCTCGCCACTTGAGGTTCGCCGCCCGGCATGGCGGCCGCCATACCATGTTGCAAGCCCGCTTTGGCTCCACGCCCCACTCCGGCCTGCGGGTTCCGCCGCGAGTGCCGGTGCGCTGCTGAACGCAGCCAGAAGAAGCGTGGCAAGGACGGGCAAGTGGCGTGCGAGCATGAAGTTTCCTGTCGCCGTTTCAACTCGCGCATCCGTGAAGAGCGCGCTGCCGCATGAAACAGGTAAGCGACCTCAAGATCAAGTCTTGTCATACAGGTCACAAGGAGGCAGCCGCCATGCCTTGCGCAGCATTGTCGCAAGCTACCAGGATGAAGACGCCAGCAACATTGATCGTTACGACGTTTGCATCTGGCTGCCGATCACACGCCACATAGTTTCTTTATCTCGATAGTCAGATGCCATGTATTCGCAGTTGCGAGATGCTCGGCAAGCGGCACGATGACTGTGACTGATATACCCTACTGTGGCAGCTCTGCCGCGTTTGCAGCACGGCCATGCGTCACATCGCGGCGCATGACGTCCAGCATGATCAGCATGGCGGGTAACGATGCGGCTAAAGCCAACCAGTAGAAGCCAATCCAGCCAAGCCACGCGGCCAGGTAGCCGGACGTCCCGCCGATCGTGCGTTTGGCAAGCACGGCAAGCGACGACAGCAGGGCGTATTGGGTCGCGGAGAAGCGGGTCGAGCAGAGCGAGGACAGGAAAGTCAGGAAGGCGGCAGACGCCATCGCCTCGGCAAACGCCTCGAAGGTCACCTTCAGATACAACACCGCCACGGCGCCCCGCGACCAAGCCAGCACGATGTAGAGCCCCATCGTCGCCATTTGGACGAAGCCGGACAGCACCAGCGCCCGGCCTGCTCCGAGTCGCGCCACGAGCCAGCCGCCGAACGCCGCGCCGGCCAAGGTCGAGGCCAGGGACGGCAGCCCGGTCGCCTGCGCGACCTGTGCTCGATCGAAGCCAAGCGAGTGGTAGAACGGCGCCACCATCGACTGCGCCAAGGCTTCACCCAGGTAGAACAGCAGCACGAACGCCAGTATCTCGACCGCGCCCGATCGGTCCAGCATGTCGCGCAGCGGTGCCACCACCGCCGCGTGCAGCCGCGCTCGGTAGCCGACGTGTCCCTGTGCCAGCGGCCCGGCGATCGGTTCGACGGCGCCAAGCGCGAGCATCGGGCCAACCAGGCTCAATCCGGCCATCAGAAGCAGCGAACCGTGCCATCCGAGCGGCCCAGCCAGCCAGATCGCGCCGGCGCCGGAGACCAGCATCGCCGCTCGATAGCCCCAAATGTAGGCGGCGAGCGCCCGACCCTGTTCGCCCGTGTCAAAGGTCTCGATCCGCCAGGCGTCGATGGCGATGTCTTGGCATGCCGAGAGGAAGGCGACGCCGCAGGCGATCCCGACAAGAGCGACCGGGCGCCGGCCAGGATCACCCAGCGCCAGCAGCACCAGTGCCACCGTCAGCATGGGCTGAAGCACGAGTAGCCAGCCTCGCCGCCGTCCAAGTCGCCGCCATGCTCCCGGCGGCGCCTGGTCGAAGAGCGGCGCCCATAAGAACTTCAACGCATAGGCGAGACCGATCGACGCTGTCAGACCAATCAGCTTGAGCGAGATGCCGTGCTCGCTCAGCCATTGCTGCAGCGTGAAGCCGGTCAGCGCCAACGGCAGCCCACTGGCGAAGCCGAAGCCGCCCATCAGGCCGAGCAAGCGCCCGCGACGAGGCGCCGAGGACACGACCGATCCGCTCAGGGTTTTGGCGTAGCGTCGGGTGGCTTGCCGCTGGAACTGGCGGTGTCAGAGGGCGCGTAGGCGCCGCCCGGCGACTTGTCGATCCGTTGCGGCTGGCCGGTCTGATGCTGCACGCGCTCATTCTCCCGCGCCGCGGGCGTCTCGATCGCATGCTCCTGCTGCTTTGCCCGCGTCTCCGCCGCCCCCTCGGTTGCCGCCGCCGGACTGCCCAGCCAGCCCAGCATCAGCATCGCAACGATAACCCGGGTGATCATGGCGATGTCCTTTCTATGACCACCGCGATCTGGTCCTGAAGGGTAGGAAGGCCAGAGACTCTGCCTCTGAACACCGCTGGGCCGCAGACCTATCCGTCTTGGAGCCCTTGACGGGCTCTTCCTTACTTAGAGAAGCTACTCCATCACGTTCCTCAGGCACCAACTGTAACCGGTGAGCATGAATGCGAATGGATTTTAAAGGCTTCGCCTTTAATCGGGTCCAGGGCAGACAGCCCTGGCCTTTCTCGCTTCAAGCGGCGTCGCTGTCCGCACGCCTCTCCGCCCGCTTGCGCTGATTCGGATCGAGATGGCGCTTGCGCAGCCGGACCGAGCTTGGCGTCACCTCCACCAGCTCATCGTCCTCGATATAGGCGATCGCCTGCTCGAGCGACATCCGCCGCGGCGGGATCAGCAGCATCGCTTCGTCCTTGCCGGCGGCGCGGATGTTGGTGAGCTTCTTCTCCTTGATCGGGTTGATCTCGAGATCCGAGCCGCGGCTGTGCTCGCCCAGGATCATCCCGACATAGACCTTCTCGCCCGGGTCGACGAACAAAGTCCCGCGCTCCTGCAGGTACCACAGGGCATACTGCACCGTGTTGCCGTTCTCCGAGGAGATCAGCGAGCCGTTGCGCCGCCCCTCCATCGGTCCGGCCCATGGCCCGTAGCCGAGGAACAACCGGTTCATGATTCCGGTGCCGCGCGTGTCGGTCAGAAACTCGCCGTGATAGCCGATCAGGCCGCGCGACGGAATGTGGAATGTCAGGCGCACCTTGCCGCCGCCGGAGGGCCGCATGTCCTGCATCTGGCCTTTGCGGCGACTTAGCTTCTCCACCACAACGCCTGAGAACGGCTCGTCCACGTCGACGAGCACCTCCTCCATCGGCTCCTGCTTCTCGCCCACCTCGTTCGTCTGGGTCAGGACACGAGGCCGGCCAATGGCGAGCTCGAAACCTTCCCGCCGCATGGTCTCGATCAGCACGCCGAGCTGCAGCTCGCCGCGTCCGGCGACCTCGAACGCCTCGCTCTCCTGGCTCTCGGTAATCTTGATGGCGACATTACCCTCAACCTCGCGCATCAGCCTGTCGCGGATCTGCCGCGAGGTGACCTTCTTGCCTTCCTTGCCACCCAATGGCCCGTCATTAACCCGGAACGTCATCGCCAGCGTCGGCGGATCGACCGGGATCGCGTGCAGCGGCTCGGTGATGCTCATGTCGCCGATCGTGTCCGGGATCGTGGAGTCCGTCAGCCCCGCCACGGCCACGATGTCGCCGGCCTCCGCCTCCTCCACCGGCACCCGGTCCAGTCCCCGAAAGCTCATCAGCTTGGTGAGCCGCGCAGTCTCCACCACCGTGCCGTCCTGGCGCAGCACCTTGACCGGCATGTTGAGCTTGGCGCGGCCCTGCTCGACCCGGCCCGTCAGCACCCGGCCGAGGAAATTATCGTAGTCCAGGATGGAGGCGACCATTGCAAACGGCGCTTCCTTGTCGAGCGTGGTCGCCGGCACGTGGCTCAGCACTAGGTCGAACATCGGCGCCAGGTCCTTGCGCGGCCCGTCCATCGTGGTGTCCGCCCAGCCCTGCCGGCCCGACGCGTACAGCATCGGAAAATCGAGCTGCTCGTCGTTCGCACCTAGGGCTGCGAACAGGTCGAACACTTCCGTGTGTACCTCGTCCGGCCGCGCGTCCTGGCGGTCGACCTTGTTCACCACCACGATCGGCTTGATGCCGCGCGCCAACGCCTTGGTCACGACGAACTTGGTCTGCGGCAATGCCCCCTCGGCGGCGTCGACCAGCACGATGGCGCCGTCCACCATGTTCAGGATGCGCTCGACCTCGCCACCGAAATCGGCGTGGCCAGGCGTGTCGACGATGTTGATGCGGGTGTCGCGCCACACCACCGACGTGCACTTGGCCAGGATGGTGATGCCGCGCTCGCGCTCCAGATCATTGCGATCCATCGCCCGCTCGGCAACCTGCTGGTGCTCGCGAAACGAGCCCGACTGCCGCAGCAGTTGGTCGACCAGCGTCGTCTTGCCATGGTCGACATGGGCGATGATCGCGATGTTGCGGATGTCCATGGAACGCTGCCTGTAGTTGAGGCCGCTCCGTAGACGATCACCGGCGCGCGGCCCTCACGCTAGGTTCGCGGCGCACGATGCGCCTCGAAGCGGCACGGTGTTGCGCCGCACACATAGGCGAGCGGCTTGCCGGATGCGAGGAGAAAAGCGCTGCACGCCCGTCGGCAGACGAAGCAAGGCCGGGGGCTCCGCCCTTGACCTGCTGAAGCCCACGGCCCCAGGCCCGCGTCCGTCAGAAGCTCGGCACGCTTTATGATGATTGCCGAGCCTGCTCATTTCTGACGACTCTGCGTTTACTGGGCCTAAGGGGCTTGAGGTATGCCTCGGCCGCTCCTCGTCTCCCTAGCCGCCAGAGCTTGGCGGCGGGAAGCCGGGCGCCGAAGGCGGCGCCGAGCCAAGCCCACCCGGCGGGGCAGGATAGACCTGCGGCGGCGGCGCGCCCGCGGCGCCCGGCGCATCGTTCAGCGCCTCGCGGATCGCCTGATGCGCTTCGCGCAGGTCGTGCCGCCCCAGCGCCTCGCGGGCGCGCCGCAGCGCCCGCACCTCAGGCTCGCCATCCGGCGTGCTGGCCTGGCTTGCCACCGTCGAACGATCAAGCATCCGAGTCTCGGCCATCTCGAGCGCCTGCTGGGCCAAGCCCGTCTTGTGCATCTCAAGTGCCCGATCCGCCTCGTGCATGAACTGCTCAGGCGAGTCGCCGTCACCGCCAGCCGGCTCTGGCAGCCGCGGTGCGATCTCCGAGCTCGGCGCCGAGCCGGGCGTATGGCTTGCCCCGTTGGACACCGGCCCGTGGTCGTAGCCTTGCGCGACGGCTGCTGCTGGCGACAAGGCCATCACCACTGCCAATAACCCGAATGTACGTCGCATGATCAAGCTCTCCTGAAGGTCGGAGCTCCGCCCCGGGCGGAAGGTTCCAATAGGTAGTCGGTTCGGCAGCGTCACTCATACAGCGCTGTGGTTAATGAACCTTATACGAGCTGCCTGAGATCCATCTCGGGCCTCGCCCCGTAATGCGAGATGACCTCCGCCGCCGCCACGCTGCCGAGCCGCCCGCTCTCCGCCAGCCCCAGCCCGCGCGCCTGGCCGAACAGGAAACCCGCAGCATAGGCGTCCCCCGCACCTGTCGTGTCGACGACGCTCGTTGCGGCGGCGGCAATGCTGACCCGCTCGCTGCCGGAAACGATCACACTGCCTGCCTGCCCGCACGTCAACGCCGCCAATCCGACCTCGTGCGCCGTAGCCTCTAAAGCATCGGCAAACACGTTGACCCGGAACAGGCTGCAGATCTCCGCCTCGTTGGCGAATAGGAGGTCCACCTCGCGCAGCAAGCCGCGAAACGCGTCGCGGTGGCGGTCCACGCAAAAGGCGTCCGACAGCGAGAGCGCGACGCGTCGTCCCGCCCGATGCGCCGCCGCCGCCGCCTGACGGAACGCCGCCTGCGCCGCCGGAGGGTCGAACAGGTAGCCCTCCAGATAGGTGATGTCGGCATCGCCCACCAACACCTCATCGACGTCGTGCTCGCCAAAGCCGACCGAGGCGCCGAGGAACGTGTTCATCGTGCGCTGCCCGTCAGGCGAGACCAGAACGATGCAGCGTGCCGTCGGCAGCCCGCCGCGCTGCGGCGGCAGCGGGCAATGCACGCCTGCCGCGGCGACATCAGCGCGGAACGCCGCCCCTTCCGCGTCGTCAGCGACCAGGCCAAGATAGGCAACGCTCGCACCGAGCCCGGCGGCAACGACGCAGGTGTTCGCCGCCGACCCGCCTCCAGATCGTTTTGCCTCAGGCAGCGCCGCGGTAAGCCGCTCCGCCGTCGCCTCGTCGATCAGCGCCATCGTGCCGGGATGCATGTCGTGCCGAGACAGGAAGCCATGCTCGACCGGCGCGACGATGTCGGTGATCGCGTTGCCGATGCCGAGGATCTCGTAACGTGCCATGCGCATGCGCCTCCTGATCGAAGCGGCGCTTACACCGCATTTGCCGTGGACGCATAGCGTGCCGCACTCACGCGAGCGCGAGCGAAAGCTGGGGATAAGCCAACCATGACGGTTGGCGGGACCCCGTTCAGCCGTGTAGGGACAAGCCTGGACCGAGCCGCCGGTCCAACGGGTGTGTCAGCAGCCCGATACCCCGCCCGGCCTCGCTGCTGTCGGGCTGTCGCGATCAGGCGTGAAGCCTCAAAGGGGAGCCCTGCCCGTGTTCAAGCGCCGCAAGCCTGACGATCAGGCGGGTAGTCCCGCCGCCCATCCTGCGACAACGCTGCCGAGCAGCGTCGCGACGGGCGGCGCATTTTCTTCCGCACCCCGATCCGGCGATGACGCCGGTCCAGCAGCCGATGCTGCCATAGACACCGGCCTCGGTGTGCCGCCGTTCCGGCCCGCCCTCGCCCAGCCTCCCGCCCCGTCCGCACAGAAGGAGTCTCTCATGGGCCGTTCGCCTTTCCCCACTGCCGGATCAGCAACCAGCCTGCCGCCCGCCGTCGGACCACGCCCGGCGCCGACACCCTCGCGCCCCAACAGCTCCGGCGTGAGCGCCAGCGCGCCCAGTAGCACCGCTTTCGGCGGGCCGCCGCGCGAGACCGGTCCTGGCCTCGGCACCGGGCCGCGCGAGATGATCGGTGCTCAGGCGCGCGATGCGGAACGCCGGACGCTGGTCGTCGGGCGCGGCATCAGCCTGCAAGGTAACGTTCAGGATGCCGAGCGCCTGGTCGTCGAGGGCACGATCGAGGCGACGATGATCAACGCCGCCGAGCTTGTCATCGCCAACGGCGGCATGTTCAAGGGCGAGGTTCAAGTTGACGACGCCGAGGTCGCCGGTACCATCGATGGCACGCTGACCGTGCGCAACACGCTGGTGGTGCGAGCCTCGGGCAAGCTGCTTGGCACCGCCCGTTGCCGTCGCCTGCAGGTCGAGGATGGCGGTCAGATTACCGGCCGGATCGAAATGCTGACTGCCGACACCGCGGCCACGCCGGCGGCAAACGTGCCGCCAGCCACGGCCGCAATCGCCGAGGCAGCCAGTCGCGACGTTTCCAGCGCCGCCTGATCAGAGCGCGCCGCGAGCCCGTTGCCGGCTCGCCGCACGCCGGAACAGCGGCAAGGGGCTTGTTCGAGCCGCCGCGTCGGCCCAAATCCGCAGTTGGCGAGATGGCAGGACCCCAAAATGTTCATTGAGACGGAAAGCACGCCGAACCCGGCAACCCTGAAGTTCTTGCCCGGTCGCGACGTGATGGGTACGTCCACGGTCGACTTTGCCGCACCCGAGACTGCGGGCGGGAGCCCGCTCGCCTCCGCCCTGTTCAATCTGCCAGGCGTTGCGCGCGTGTTCCTTGGCGGCGACTTCATCACCGTCACCAAGACGGACGCGACCGACTGGCAGGCGCTGCGTCCGCAGGTGCTCGGCGCCGTGATGGAGCACTTCGTTGCCGGCCGCCCGGTCGTCGAAGGTCCGACCGAAGGCGTCGCCGACGAGGACGTGGCGGAAGCCGATCAGGAGATCGTCGTCCAAATCAAGGAGCTGCTCGACACGCGCGTTCGCCCGGCGGTCGCATCGGATGGTGGTGACATCGTCTTCCGCGGCTATCGGGACGGCGTGGTCCGACTGCACATGCAGGGAGCCTGCAGCGGCTGTCCCTCGTCGCGCGCGACCCTGAAGCACGGCATCGAGAACATGCTGCGCCACTACGTCCCAGAGGTGGTTGCGGTCGAGCAAGTCGAGCTCTGAGCGAGAGCATCGCCGACCCATCAGGAGGGGTCGAGCGCCGGCGAAGCGCGGATGATCTCGCTTACTTGTTCCGTGATGGTCGGAGCTTCGCCCGCTGGTCCAGCCGTCCGGTGGATGAGACGACGCTACGCGATCTTTACACACTGACCAGCCAAGGGCCGACTTCGGCCAATTGCTCGCCCGCCCGCTTCGACTTCATCCGCAGCGATGCTGGGCGGGAGCTTCTTCGTCCTGCCCTGTCTGCCGGCAATCTCTAGAAGACGATGTCAGCGCCGGTCACCGTCGTGGTAGCGCATGACCCGAGCTTTTTTGATCGGCTGCCGCTGCTCTATCCTCACGCCGACGCGCGTGCCTGGTTCGCCTCCAATGAGGCGCTGGCGGAGGAGACAGCCTTTCGGAATGGCACTTTGCAGGGCGCCTACCTTATCCTAGCCGCCCGCGCGCTTGGGCTAGATGTCGGTCCGATGTCCGGCTTTGATCAGAGCGTCGTCGACGACACTATCCTGGCCGCGGAGGGCTGGCGCTCTAATTTCCTCGTTAATCTCGGTTATGGCGACCGCGCCGGACTGCGCCCGCGTGACCCAAGGCTCGCCTTCGGCGATGCCTGCCGCTTCGTGTGAGTCCGGCCTGGTCGCGGCCTCGTCGACGAACGCCGCCGCCACGCCATTGCTGGTGCTGGATGCCGCCTCGGGAGCAAGCTTCGCCGCCATTGTCGGTGGGCTGACCACACTCGCGGAGCAGAGCGACGGCAAACCGGGCGCCGCGACCGAGAGGCTTCCCGGCCTGGTGGCGGCGGTGCTTGCCTCGTCCGGGCTGACGCCAACGGGCCTTGCGGCGGTCGCAGTCACCATCGGGCCCGGCAGCTTTACCGGGCTGCGTGCCGCCCTGGCCTTGGCGCATGGTTTTGCCTGTGGCGCCGGGTTGCCGTTGGTCGGTGTCGGGATCGGCGAGGCGATCCGTGCGAGCGTAACGTCGCCCGATGGTTGCCCGGTCTGGGTCGCGCTCGACAGCCGCCGCAGCCGCATCTTTCTCGACCGCAACGGTCAAGTCGAAGCGTTTGCAGTTGCCGATCTGCCGTCCTGCACCGCGCCGATCATCGTGTCCGGTGATGCCGCCGGCACCGTCGTCGCGTTGCTGTCAGCGCGCGGCGCCGACGTGACGCTCGATCCCGCGACCCGGGCTGGCGCGCAAGGCATTGCGGCCGTCGCGCGGCTGCGGCTGTCCGGCCAGATCCCGCCGATCGACGCATTGCCGCTCTATATTGACCCGGCGGAAGCAAAGCTGCCTGCCCGGGGCCTCAGGCCCGCGCCCGTTTGAGCCCGTTAACCACGCCGCTGCTGCGCCTGCAGCCGTCGCACGGGGCGGTGCTGGAGGCGTTCCACGCGGCGTGCTTTGCGCCGGGCGCCCGATGGTCGGCGGCCTCCTTTGCGACCTTGCTCGCGTTGCCTGGCTACGTGGGGCTGCTCAACCCTGCGGCTGGCTTCGTCCTCGGGCGGGTGGCGGCCGACGAGGCGGAGCTGTTGACCCTGGCGGTGCTGCCCGATCGGCGCCGAGAGGGCATTGGACGGGCGCTGCTCCGTGGCTGGCTGCGGATTGCTGTGGCGCAGGGCGCGACGACGCTGTTTCTCGAAGTCGAAGACGGCAACGCGTCGGCACTGGCGCTCTACGTGGCCGAAGGCCTATGCCAGACGGGCCGCCGCCGCGCCTATTATCCAAGCGGCGCCGACGCCTTGTTATACGCCTGCCCGATCAACATTGCACCTTAGGTGGAAAGCGAGGCCAGGGCTTCACCAAGCCTCTAAAATCTCGCGACTTAAGCTTCGGGTTCGGCTGGACTGTGATGCGACGCGGTGGCGCATGACGGGTTAGAGGCAAAGCTCTGGCTTGCTGCTAGCGCTTGCGGATGATTAACGTCTCGATCGCTCCGGGAGCCTCGTGAAGCCAGTGCACAGCGTGACCCTGCAAAGCGGCCGTGCGCGGCACGTTCCGGCGCACCTCCTCGCCGCGGAGGCGCACCAGCAAAGTCTGCCCGGACTGCAGCCGATCGAGCGCAAGGCGGGTGCGCACGAACGTCATCGGGCAGCGCTCGCCGGTGATATCGAGCTCTGCATCAGCCGTCTCCATCGGCAGCGTCACGCCGTTCTCCTCATCCTGATCGCCATACGTCGTCGCGTGGCTGACGCACGGCAAGCCGACGCCTCGACAATCAGGCCGGGGATCGGCTACGCCCGTTGTGTGAGTGGCTCGGCCAACCCGATCGAATCGCGCATCGAGCGCCTCTGCGTCGAGCAGGGCCTCAAGATGACCGGCCAGCGCCGCGTCATCGCCCGTGTCCTCTCCAACGCCGACGATCACCCGGACGTCGATGAGCTGTATCGGCGCGCCACCGCAATCGACAACCGCATCTCGGTCGCCACCATCTACCGCACGGTCCGCCTGCTCGAGGAGCGCGGGATCCTTGAGCGTCGCGATTTCGGCGGCAGCCGGGCGCGTTACGAAAGCCGCGAGCACGGCCGCCACTATCACTTGATCGACGTCGACAGCGGCCGCGTCATCGAGTTCGAGGACGAGGAGTTGGAGCAGGCGATCACCGTGATCGCCGCCCGGCTGGGCTTCGACCTTGTCAGCCACCGTCTGGAGCTGTTCGGCCGCAAGCCGATGGTGCGTGAGGGCGGCGGTCAGGCAAGTGGCCATCAGGCCGGGGGCCGGGCGGCGGGAGGCGGCGCTGGCAACGTAACCCTGCATCGGCCGAGCGGCGCTACCCGACGATGACCGCGCACCGACCGGTTAACGCCGCCGACCCGCCGCGTGCTTACTTTGGCGGCACGTCGCCTAATCCCGACGGGTTCGGCGAGCTGCGCGCCGGCCATCTCGGTGTGCGCGTCGCCACCCGACCCGATGAGCTCGATGCGGCGCAAGCGCTACGCTATCGAGTGTTCTATGACGAAATGGGCGCGGACGCCGACACGTCCCTGCGCGCCACTCGCCGCGACCACGACGTCTTCGACGCGGTCGCCGACCACCTGCTCGTCATCGACCACGCGATCGGGCCGGGGGCGGAGGGCATCGTCGGCACCTACCGGCTGATCCGCAAGGAGGCGGCCGAAAAGGTCGGCCGGTTCTACTCCGCCTCGGAATACGACCTCTCGACGCTGATGAGCTCGAAGATGTCGCTGCTTGAGCTCGGCCGCTCCTGCATCGCTGCCGCCTATCGCAACCGCGCGGCCATGCAGCTTATGTGGCGCGGCATCGCCGCCTACGTCTATACCCACCAGATCGACCTGATGTTCGGCTGCGCCAGCCTGTCCGGCACAGATCCCGACCAGATCGCCATCGAGCTGTCCTACCTTTACAACAACCACCTGGCGCCACCGGCGCTACGGCCGCGCGCGGTCGCCGGCCGCTACGTCGAGATGCGCCGTTGCGAGACCGCCGGCCGCGACCCCAAGCGCCTGCTCGCCCAGCTGCCGCCGCTGATCAAGGGCTATCTCCGCCTCGGCGCTTTTGTCGGCGACGGCGCGGTGGTCGACCGTCAGTTCAACACCACCGACGTCGCCATCGTCGTCAAGACGGACCTGATCACCGACAACTACTATCGCCATTACGAGCGACGGCTGCGGGACGCGCTTGATTGAGGCGGGCAAGAGGTTCTTTTTTTGGAAAAAAAGAACCAAAAAAACTTCTATCAGTTAATGTTAGAGCGTGTGGATAGTCCCGTTACCGCCATCCCGGACAGCAATCGGACCATCAAAAGTTTTTTGCTTCTCTCTTTTAAAAAAGAAGCTTTCTCTTCCTTAATCGGCTGGCGCGCCGACCTAGTCGCCTTGAGCCTTGGTGCGTTCTCCGCCCTCGCCTTCTCCCCGCTCAACATCATCCCGGCGTTGCTGATCGCCTTCCCGGCCCTTTTCTGGCTGGCTCCCGGCGCGCCGTTCCGCCGCGGCTTCTGGTTCGGCTTCGGCCAGCACCTCGTCGGCCTCTACTGGATCACCAGCGCCATCCTCGTCATGGCGGCGCAGTTCTGGTGGTTCGTGCCGATCGCCGTGCCGCTGCTGTCGGCGACCCTGGCCCTGTTCATCGCCGTGCCGGTGGCGCTCGCCTGTCGGCTGGCGCCGGGGCTGCCGAGGGTCCTCGCTCTGTCCGGCCTCTGGGTAACGGGCGAAATCGCACGCCAATTCGTTGGCGGCGGCTTCCCTTGGAACCCGATCGGCAGCGTCTGGGCCATCGCCGCGGGCGAGCCCTTCGCTGCCTTCGGGGTCGCGATGACGCAGCCGGCAGCCTGGATCGGCACACCAGGTCTGTCGCTGCTGACGGTGTTTCTGGCCTGTCTGCCGTCGCTTGGCCGACGCGGTCTGCTGGCCGCAGGAATGACGCTGGCGCTGTGGTTCAGCGCCGGCACGCTCCGGCTTGCCGGGCCGGCCCCAAGCCCGCCCGGGCTCGATGCGCTGCTGATCCAGGGAGACGTGCCAGAGACGGAGAAGCATGACGCGAGCTCGGCGCCCACCGCCTTCAACCGTTATCTGACGATGACCCGGCAGGGGCTCGACGCCGCGCCCGGTCGGCCGACCCTGGTCATATGGCCGGAAACCGCCAGCCCCTATCTCCTGACCCAGGACGGTGCGGCGCGCGCTGCGATCGCCTCTGCCGCGGATGGCGCGACGGCGACGCTGGCCGGCTCCATCCGCTTCGATGACCGCGACCAAGCCTATAACTCGCTCGTTGCGGTGCTGCCCGATGGAGCGATCGGCGGCGTCTACGACAAGGTTCACCTGGTCACCTTCGGCGAATACTCGCCGCACTGGCTACCATTCCACATCGCACCAGGTGACCTGGAGCCCGGCGCCCGCGTCCACACGCTGCACCTGCCTGGCGTGCCGGCGCTAGGGCCGATGATCTGCTACGAGGCGATCTTCCCGGGCGAAGTGGTGGACGAGCAGGACCGGCCGAAGCTGCTGGTCAACATCACGAATGATGCCTGGTTCGGCAACAGCACCGGGCCGCGTCAGCACCTCCAATCGGCCAGGCTGCGCGCTATCGAGGAGGGCCTGCCGCTGGTCCGCGCCGCCAACACCGGCATCAGCGCCGTCTTTGATGAGCATGGCCGTGAGCTGGCACGACTCGGGCTTGATCGCGAGGGTTCACTTCGATGGCCACTACCTGGTGCGGGCACACAGACGTTCTTTGCTCGCGTCGGTTTAATTGGACCGGCGTTGCTCTCGCTGCTCATGTGTGGCTTGGCGCTTCTTTGCTCGCGTCGCGGTGTTAACAAATCATTACCGCCACCGCAGGTCATCTAAATTTCGAGGCATTCTTCGGAAATTTATTACTTAATGGTTGACAATTTTTGGTTGTGGGCTTAACCAATGACGCATCTTCAAGCGCGTGGTCGAGCACTGCGCACCGTTATTTCAGCCGCGGAGACTGCACGCGATGCCTCGTAATCCGATGACTGCAGCCGACCCGCTATCGCCCGAGACCGTCGTGGTGGAGAGCCGTCCAAGCCCGATCGACATCCATGTCGGCTCGCGCATCCGGCTTCGCCGCACCCTCATGGGCATGTCGCAGGAGCGGCTCGGCGAGGCACTAGGATTGACCTTCCAGCAAGTCCAGAAATACGAGCGCGGCGTTAACCGTGTCGGTGCATCCCGGCTGTTCGACCTGTCTCGAGTGCTGGACGTGCCGATCAGCTTTTTCTTTGACGACATGCCCGAGCCGCTCGCGAATACGCAGGGCGGGCAAGCTCATGGCAGCCGCTTCGCGGGCTTCGCCGAGGCGCAGCAGGGGTTTGGCACCGCCGTTGACGACACGCTGTCACGCCGCGAGACGCTGGAACTGGTCCGCGCCTACTATCGCATCACCGACCCGGCGATCCGCAAGCGCGTCTTCGACCTTATCAAGTCGATGGGGCCCGGCGAGATCTGAGCCCGTCAGCTCGCCATGCTGTCGCGTAGCTGGGGATTGTCGAAGCGCGGATTACGCCAGCCATGCAAAGCGACGCGCAAAGCTTCGGCCAAACTAAGCTTCTCCGCCTCGCCCAGCGCCGCACCAACCTCCTCACGCTGCCCGGCCCCGACCAGGTAGAGGCCAGGCACTCGGCCCCGCCGATCATGCAGCACCACGTTCAGCCAAGATGGCGAGAGCACTCGTTCGCTGCGGGCGCCATGCATGTCGGTTCGCAAGATGCGAAGCGTCTGCTCGGAGAGTAGCAGCTGCTCCGAGGCCCGAGCGGCACGCGCATTGTAGCGCAGCAAGGCAATCGAAAGCGCCACCTCCGCGCCGCTGAAGCCGGCGATCGGCCAAGCGCCAAACCACCAAAACATCGTGCTTACCGCGGCGCTCAGGGTGCAAATCGCTGTCATCACCACCGCCATGCCGCGCCTGGACAGGCTGCGATGCGGCACAATGGTCGCCTCGAAGATCGGATCGGCAAGGTCGCTCATCGGCAGATGCTCTGCATGAATGGGAGAATGGGACTGTTCAACCATCTTGTCAGCCCGTGCGCCAACCGGCGACAACACATGATGTCAGACACCGACCCACGGCCACCCTCACCCGAAAAGCCACGTCGCACCCCGCGCATGCCGGCAGCTGACGTCCGGCCCTTTATAGAGGCTCTGCATGCTGCCAACCCGGACGCGCAGACCGAGCTTCACTTCACCGACCCGTTCACCCTGCTGGTTAGCGTCGTGCTTTCGGCGCAGGCGACCGACGCCTCCGTTAACCGCGCGAGCCCGGCCCTGTTCGCCGCCGCGCCCGATCCGGCCCGCATGGCCGCCCTCGGCGTCGAGGGCGTCGCCGCCCACATCCGCAGCATCGGGCTATGGCAAGGTAAGGCGCGCAACGTGGTCGCGCTTTCGGCTCAGCTGATCGAGCGCCACGCCGGGAAGGTTCCGCCCGATCGCGCCGCGCTGGAAGCGCTGCCGGGGGTCGGCCGCAAGACCGCCAACGTGGTGCTGAACGTCGCCTTCGGCGAAAGCACGATGGCGGTCGACACTCACATCTTCCGCCTTGGCAACCGGACTGGTTTGGCGCCAGGCGTCAACGTGCGCGCGGTCGAGGACCTCCTGGTCAAGCGCATCCCGCCCGATCTGCTACGCCCGGCGCATCACTGGCTGATCCTGCACGGACGATACGTCTGCAAGGCACGCACCCCGGAGTGCTGGCGCTGCGTGGCTGCGCCTTGGTGCCGCTTCCCGGTCAAGACGCCGCCGCCAAGACGTGCCAAGGCCTGACGATCGCCCGCCGTGCCTTGATCACGATGCCGGCGATCGATGACGCTCGGCTCAACAGTTGCTTAACCTGTGCCCGCTAAACTCAGCCTGAACATCAGGCTCAGGGCCGGACATGTCCGTCGCTCGTATCGATGACCTCGGCTCCGGCTAGTCTTCGCTGAACCGCTTGCGCGACTTCCGTGTCGGCGAGATCAAGCTGGACCAAGCCTTTGTGCGTCCCGACAACCCGCATTTCGTCGAAGCCGGCCTCTCCCTGGCGCGTGGATGGCGCGAAGGGCTGATCGTCGAAGGCGTGGAGACCGCAGGCATCAGGGAGGCGCTCGGCATACTGGGTGGAAGGCGCGCAGCGTTATGTGATCGCTGGGCGGCGGCGGCGGCAGAACTGTGGCGCAGCCTGCGAACCGCGATCAAGGCCAGGCCGGCTCAAGTGAAGTGCAGCTACCAGCAAACTCTTAGGCCCGCATCGCGCCGGCAACGACCGGCACGCTCACGACTGGCCCCCCGATCTCCTCACTCGGCCGCCTGCGCGTAGTCTGCCAGCGGCGCGCACGTGCAAATCAGGTTGCGATCGCCATACACGTTGTCGACACGCTTCACCGGCGGCCAATACTTAGCCACCTGACTCCAGACCGCGGGATACGCTGCCTGCTCGCGCGTATACGCGTGTGACCAGGAGGTCGCCGTGATTTCGGCTGCCGTATGCGGCGCGTTCTTGAGCACATTGTCGGCCCGATCGGTCACCGCGTCGATCTCGGCGCGGATGCTGATCATGGCGTCGCAGAAGCGGTCGAGCTCAACCAGGCTCTCGCTCTCTGTCGGCTCGATCATTAACGTGCCCGGCACCGGCCACGACATGGTCGGCGCGTGATACCCGTAATCCTGCAGCCGCTTGGCGATGTCCTCCACCTGCACCCCGGCGGAGGCCGCAAAACCGCGGCAGTCGATGATGCATTCATGCGCGACCAAGCCATCCTCACCGGCATACAGGATCGGGTAGTGCGGCCGCAGTCGCGCCGCCACGTAGTTCGCGTTGAGGATTGCGACCTCGGTGGCCCATGTCAGACCGGCGCCGCCCATCAGCCGGATGTAGGCGTAGCTGATTGGCAGGATGCCGGCGCTGCCGAACGGCGCCGCGCTGACCGGTCCCGGTCCGCTCGCCGGCCCGGCATCCGCACGCGCCGGATGGCTTGGAAGATAGGGTGCGAGATGGCTTGCCACGCCGATCGGCCCGACCCCTGGGCCACCGCCGCCATGTGGAATGCAAAACGTCTTGTGCAGGTTGAGGTGGCAGACGTCGGCGCCGATCGCGCCCGGGCTGGTCAGCCCCAGCTGCGCGTTCATGTTGGCGCCGTCCATGTAGACCTGCCCGCCGGCCTCGTGCACGGCGGCGCAGATCGCCCGAATATCACGCTCGAACACGCCATGCGTGCTTGGATAGGTCACCATTAGCGCCGCCAGTCGGTCGCGATAGGCGTTGATCTTGGTATGCAGGTCGGCGAGGTCGACGTTGCCGTCGCGATCGCAGCCGGTCACCACCACCTGGTACCCCGCCATCACCGCCGAGGCCGGGTTAGTGCCATGCGCCGAGGACGGGGTCAGGCAAACGTCGCGGGACGCCTGCCCGCGCGCGGCGTGGTAGCCGCGGATCGCCAGCAGCCCGGCATACTCGCCCTGCGAGCCGGCATTGGGCTGCAGCGATACCTCGGCAAACCCGGTTGCCTCGGCAAGCCAGCGCGACAGTCGCTCGATCAGGCTGGCATAGCCCAGCGTCTGCTCGGCCGGCGCGAATGGGTGCAGACCGGCGAACCCAGGCAGGGTGATCGCCATCATCTCGGCGGTCGCGTTCAACTTCATCGTGCAGGAGCCGAGCGGGATCATGCTGCGGTCGAGCGCGATGTCACGGTCCTGCAGGCGCTTCAGGTAGCGCAGCATCTCGTGCTCGGAGTGGTAGGCGGAGAACACCGGCTGGCGCAGGAGGGGAGTCGAGCGCAGCAGGCTCGCCGGCATCGCCGCCGGCGCGTTCAGCAGCGGCGCGCCGAGCAGGTCGGCCAGCGTGTTGAGTTCGGCGGCCGTCACCGTCTCGTCCAGGCTGATGCCGACCCCGGTCTCGTCGAGCCGCCGCAGGTTGAACCCGCCCGCGCACGCCGCCTCGACCAGGTCTGCGGCCCGCTCACCGGCCTCGATCGCAATCGTGTCGAAGAAATCCGCATGCCGCAGCGAAAGCCCCTGCACCCGCTCGACCACGCCGGCCAGCAGCCGCGTCGCCAGGCTGACCCGGCGCGCGATGCGGCGGATCCCCTCCGGCCCGTGCCAGACCGCGTACATCCCGGCCATCACCGCCAACAGCACCTGCGCGGTGCAGATGTTGGACGTCGCCTTCTCGCGCCGGATATGCTGCTCGCGCGTCTGCAGCGCCAGCCGCAATGCCGGATTGCCGGCGGCATCGATGCTGACGCCGACCAGCCGTCCCGGCATCTGCCGCCGATGCTGCTCGCGGGTGGCGAAGAACGCCGCATGCGGACCGCCATAGCCCATCGGCACGCCGAAGCGCTGCGACGAGCCGACGACGATGTCCGCCCCCATCTCGCCCGGCGGGGTCAGCAGCGCGAGCGACAGCAGGTCCGTGGCGACGATCGCCAGCGCCCCTGCCTCGTGCGCGGCGTCGATCTCCGCCTGCAGGTGGCGCACCGCTCCGGTCGTGCCGGGATATTGCAGCACCACCGCGAACGGCGCGCCAGCGGCAAGCGCCGCCGTGTCGCCCGGCTCGAAGGTCTCGAGCCGGAAGCCGAGCGGCGCCGCACGGGTTGCGATGACCGCGCGGGTCTGCGGGTGCAGGTCGGCACAAACCGCGATCGTCGCCGACTTCGTCCGGCTGATTGCGTGCGCCATGGTGACGGCCTCGGCCGCCGCGGTGGCCTCGTCGAGCAGCGAGGCGTTGGCGACTGCCATGCCGGTCAGCTCGGTGATCACCGTCTGAAAGTTGAGCAGCGCCTCGAGCCGGCCCTGGGCGATCTCGGCCTGATAGGGCGTGTAGGCGGTGTACCAGCCCGGGTTCTCCAGCACGTTGCGCTGGATCACCGCCGGCGTGTGAGTGCCGTGATAGCCCTGACCGATCAGCGAGCGCTTGACGACGTTCTGTGCCGCGAGGCCGGCGAGCTCGGCGATCACCCCCGCCTCGTCCAGCGGCTCGGGCAGCCGCATCGCCTCGGTGCTGCGGATCGCCGCCGGAACGATGCGGCCGATCAGGCCCTCGAGCGTCGTGCTGGCGCCGATCCGGCGCAGCATCACGGCGACCTCGGTCTCGCCCGGCCCGACATGGCGCGAGACGAACCCACCCGCCGCATCCAGTGCGGCGAGCTCGGCGAGCGGATCAAACCCGGGCAGCGCGTCCATCTACAGCGTCTCCAGCAGGGCTGAGTAGGCCTCGTCGTCCATCAGCCCCTCGAAGGCGTCGTCGTCCTCCAGCTCCATGCGGAAGAACCAGCCCTCGCCGCCGGCATCGCGGTTGATCAGCCCTGGGTCCTCCGGGAGGATGTCGTTGATCTCGGTGATCGTGCCGGCAAGCGGCGCGTAAACGTCCGAGGCCGCCTTGACGCTCTCCACCACAGCGCAGCTCTCCGCCTCGACAACCACCCGGCCGGGCTCGGGCAGCTCGACGAACACGATATCGCCGAGCGCCTCCTGGGCGTGGTCGGTGATGCCGACGGTGACCGTGCCGTCCTCCTCCAGGCGAACCCACTCGTGGTCGCGGGTGTAGCGCAGGGTCGGGGATCCAGGCTGCTGTGCCATTCGCGGCTCCTTCAGCGGGCGTAATGATGCGGAACGAACGGGGTCGGCACGACGCTGGCCGGCAGGTCGCGGCCGCGCACTCGCAGATGCAGGCGCGTGCCCTGTGCCGCCAGCGCGGTGCGGACATAGCCCATGGCGATCGGCGCGTTCAGCGTCGGCGAGAAGGTGCCCGAGGTGACGGCGCCGGCCAGTGTGCCGTCCTCGGCGACGATGTCGGCCATCGCACGGGCAGGCGCGCGGCCATCCAGCCTGAGACCGACACGCTGGCGGGTGGTGCCGTGGGCAAACTGGTCGGCCAGCACGGCAGCGCCCGGGTAGCCGCCCTGCTCGCGCCGGCGGCGCTGAATGCTCCAGGCGAGCCCGGCCTCGACCGGCGTCGTCAGCTCGTCGAGGTCGCTGCCGTAGAGGCACAGCCCGGCCTCGAGGCGTAGGCTGTCACGCGCGCCGAGTCCGGCAGGCGCCGCGCCCGCCGTCAGCAGCAGCTCAGCGAGGCGCTCGGCCTGCTCGGCCGGCGCGGAGATCTCGTAGCCGTCCTCGCCGGAATAGCCGCTGCGGCTGACCCAGCAGGCAATACCGTCAAGGTCGAGCTCGGCGACGTCCATGAACGCCATCGCCGCCGCCGCGGGCGCCAGACCGCGGAGGATCGCGCTCGCTTGCGGCCCTTGCAGCGCCAGCAACGCCCGGTCCTGGTGCTCCGTGATGCTTATGCCGTCGGGCAGATGCTTCTGCAGGTGCAAAACGTCGTCGGCCGCACGCGAGGCGTTGACGACCAGGAACAGCCGGTCCGGAAGCCGCGAGACCATCAGGTCGTCGAGCATGCCGCCAGTCTCGTTGAGGAACTGGGTATAGCGCTGACGGCCAGGCTTCAGCGCCTGCAGGTCGGCCGGAACCAGGCTTTCCAGGGCGACGTCGGATGCGGCGCCGGACAGGCTGAGCTGGCCCATATGCGAGACGTCGAACAGCGCCGCGCCACCGCGGCAGGCCGCGTGCTCGGCGAGCAGGCCGGCGGGATAGCTGACCGGCAGCGACCAGCCGGCGAAGTCGATTATCCGGGCGCCGAGCCGGCGGTGCAGTCCGTCGAGCGGACTGAGGCGCGGCGGCTCCACTGTGGCGGGATCGGACATGTCGGCTCCTCCGTCGGGCGCATGCGGGCGCTAGGCCTGAATGCAACAGGTCGCGCATCGGTCAAGACCGATGTTGGCGACCCCCCTCTGTCACGGAACCTGAGAGATTCAGGCTTGCGCCCTTACTCCGTCGGTGCGGCTAACCTCACGCGAGGCCGCCGGCTTTCCAGAGGTCCGACCCCCATCGCGGTCCCGGGTGCCTGAGCGTTTCCGGGGGCCGGTTGCGCCTTCGGCGGCAGGCTCGCACCTGCGCTCTCCCGCTTGGGGTGGTTTGGACGGCGCTGTTTTGAGGGAGTCTCGGAAGGAAGGCAAGGAAGAAAGGCCAGGGGCTTTGCCCCTGCACCCCATTAAAGGCGGAGCCTTTAAAATCCGTTCGTTGTCGTTCAGGCTTCGCGGCTAGGCTGCCCTGCGACTGGCCAGACTGGCCGGCAAGCCGGCAATGGCGGTGTCGATCATCAAGGCATCGGCCTCGGCAGTAAAAGTCTCGCGGATCACCCGCTCGGACGCTCTTGCTGCGATCTCGGCCGCGGCCACTCGAACCTCGCTCACTGCCGCCTTTTCCGCCGCTGCGATCCGGTCCATTGCCATTTTCTCGCGCCTGGCACCGGTCGCCGTTGCCTCCTGCTGAGCGGTGGCAATCAGGCGTGCGGCCTCCGCTTTAGAAGTCGTCAGCACCGTGGCTGCATCTTTCTGGGCCTGCATGCTGTCAATCTGCGCCTGCCGCAGCAGCGCTTCCGCCTCGCGGCGCAGAGATGCCGCGCTCTCCAATTCGGCGCGTACCGCGGCTGCCCGGCCATCAAGCTGCTGGACAATCGCGCGCCACAGCCGACGGCCGAACAGCACGAAGAACAGCACGAATGCGACGGCGACCCAGCTCCGCGGCTCCGCGAAAAACGACCTGTGATGCTCCACGCCGCTCTCCTATGCCGCCCGGGCGACCATCGCGTCGCCAACCGCGCCGTCGATCGCCGTGCGGTCTGCCGGCCGGCCGGTGAGCCGGCCCACCACGTTCGCCGCGGTCTCGCTCGCCACCTCGCGCAACGCCCCCATGGCCGAGCCGCGCGCCACTGCGATGCGACCCTCGGCATCGGTCAGCTGCGACTCCAATTTTGCATTGACCTCGGCCGCCGCCGACGTGGCGAACTGCTTGGCCTCGGCCGTCGCCCGCTCGATCGCGCTTGACGCCTCGGCCGCCGAACGCCGCCGCTCGGCATGCAGCGACGCAATCGCCGCATCGGCCTCCGCCTTGGCACGACGCGCGGTCTCCAGGTCACCCTGGATGACGCTCGCGCGGTGCTCCAGCACCGCGCCCATCTTCGGTAGCGCCCACCGCGACGCCAGGATGTAGAAAACCGCGAAGATGATCGCGCCCCAGACCACCTGGCTGATCAGCAGCGGATTGCCGAAGTCGAGCTGCGGCATCCCCTTCTGGCCCTCCTGCGCCACCGCAGGATAGCTCAGCAGCAGCGCCGCGACCAAGCCGGGCCGCCAAACCCGCATCAGGTGAACAGGATCAGGAACGCGATCAGCAAGGCAAACAGCGCCACCGCCTCGGTGAGCGCGAAGCCGAGAATGCCGAGGCCGAACACCTGGTCGCGCGCCGACGGATTGCGTGCAATCGAGGTCACCAGCGCCGAGAAGATGTTGCCGATGCCGATGCCGACGCCCGCCAGCGCGATGACCGCGATACCGGCGCCGAGTGATTTGGCTGCTGCAGCGTCCATTCTAAATTCCTTGTCCTAAGCGAGAGAAAACCAAGCCGCCATTGCACGGGACTGTCAGTGCAGATGCACCGCGTCGTGCAGGTAGATGCAGGTCAGGATGGCGAACACGTAGGCCTGCAGGGCGGCGACCAGCAGCTCGAACCCCATCAGCAGCACGTTGATCACGACCGGCCCGACCGCCAGCACATCGCCGATGATCGTCGCCCCGCCGAGCATGACCGTGAAGGTCGCGAAGACCTCGAACATCACGTGGCCGGCGACCATGTTGGCAAACAGTCGGATCGACAGGCTGACTGGTCGCGACAGATAAGAAATGATCTCGATTGGAATGATCAGCGGCGCCAGCCAAACCGGCGCGCCTTTGGGAAAAAAATACTCGGTGAAGAAGTGCGAGCCGTTCTCGCGGATGGCGACGATCGTCACCAGCACGATCACCATCACCGCCAATGCTGCCGTGACTGCGATGTGGCTCGTATAGGTAAAGGCGAAGGGCAGCAGGCCGAGCAGGTTGCCCATCAGCACGAAGAAGAACAGCGTGAACAGGAACGGAAAGAAGCGCTTTCCCTCCGGGCCGATCTGCTCGACCGCCATGTTCATCACGAACTCGTAGCCGTACTCGGCCGCCGCCTGCAGCCGGCCAGGGACCACCGCGCGAGGCCGCGCGCCGAAATACAGCAAGGCGAGCGTCAGCAGCATGCCGGCAACCATGAAGGCGTTCGACTGCGTAAAGTTAACGGCGGCGCCGAGATGGCCAAGCACGTCGTACAGCCTGAACTGGCCCAGCGCGTCGATCGTCGGTTCGCCTGCAGCCGCCACCGTCTCGCCCCTACCGCCTTGTCTATCGTCCGGTCGCCGCGCCCGGCGCCAACAGGCGCCAGACGTTGAAGATGCCAGCCGCGCCGCCCAGCAGGACGAAGATCACCAGGAACAACGGCAGAGTGTGGAGCCAGCGGTCCAAGCCCCAGCCGATGCCCAAACCAACCACCAAGGCCGCCAGGAGCTCGACGCCAACCCGCGCGCCAACCCCCCAGGAGCTGCCCATCGCCTGCGCCGCGTTGGCGGCAGCCGTGCGATCGAGCCCCTGCTTGTCCCGGGCGACACGCAGCCGTTCCTCGAACGACGGCCCGCCATCCCCATCACCACTCATCGCTGCCCTCGACATGCACGCTGCCGGAAAGCGTCGGCTTGCTAGCGAGGGGGTGGGGGTAAGTCAAGGCAAGTGGACGGAAGGCGAGGGCTCTGCCCTCGACCCGCTGGGGCCTGAGGCCCCAGACCCCCATCTATTCAGACTCGAGCCAAGATATTTCTTGCTTGGCGAAGCTGTCCATTCTGTCTCACACGGCACCGATCTCGCCTGTGGAATATGATAACGGACGGATTTCAAAGGCTTCGCCTTTGATGGGGTTAAGGGGCAAAGCCCCTTGCCTTGCTTCCCCTTGCCTGACGCTTGCCTTACTCCGCTGCCTGACGCGTCTCGACCATTTGCGCCGCCTTCACCAGATCCACGCTGAGCAATCGCGACACACCGCGTTCCTGCATCGTCACGCCGTACAGCCGGTCCATCCGCGCCATGGTGAGCTGATGGTGCGTCACCACCAGGAAGCGCACCCCGGTGTCGCGGACCATGTCTTCCAGCAGGCCGCAGAAGCGGTCGACATTGGCGTCGTCCAGCGGCGCGTCCACCTCGTCCAGCACGCAAACCGGCGCCGGATTGCAGCGGAACATGGCGAAGATCAGCGACAGCGCAGTCAGCGCCTGCTCGCCGCCGGAGAGCAGCGACAGGGTTGCGAGCTTCTTGCCGGGGGGCTGGACGTAGATTTCCAGGCCGGCGGCCAGCACGTCGTCCGAGCCGACGAGCGCGAGATGCGCCCGGCCGCCGTTGAACATCCGGCCGAAGATCGCCTGGAACTGCCGGTCGACCTGCTCGAACATCGCCGAGAGGCGTTCGCGACCCTCGCGGTTGAGGTGGCCGATCGAGCCGCGCAGGCTGGCGATCGCGGTGGCGAGCTCCTCGCGCTCGGCCAGGATGGCGTCGGCGCGGGCCGACAGCGCCGCCGCCTCGGCCTCAGCGAGCAGGTTGACCGGCCCGATCTCCTCGCGCTCGCGGGCGAGGCGCTCGAACTTGCGGGCGGCGCGGGCGACTGCCTCCTCGCTGCAATCGGCGGCGGCCGGTCGGGCTTCCGCAAGGTTGCGCTCCCGGGCACGCGCCAGGAGGCTGTCGAGCGCAGCCTGGGACTGCGCCTCGGCGGCTTCGGCGCGCAGCAGCGTCTCGCGCCGTGCGGCTTGGGCGGCGGCCGCGGCGTGCCGGGCTGCCTCGGCGGCGCGGTTGGCTGCCTCTGCGGCGAGCAGCACCGCGGCAGCCTCGGTGTGCTCGCGCTCCGCCGCGGCGAGGCGTCGCGCGGAGCTCGCATGGCGTGCCGCCGCCTCGGCCGGTGCGCTGAGGGCGGCGTCGCGGCGCGCTGTCGCCTCGACGTGCCGCTGGGAGAGCGCCGCCTGGCGCGCTGCCGCCTGCTCGACCCGGCTGGTCCAATGGCCGGCCTCGGCGTCGGCAGCCTGCCGACGCGCGGCGTCGCGGGCGCCCTGACGGGCAATCTCGTCATGCTCGATGGCGTTGGTCGTCTCGGCCGCGACGGCCTCGTCGGCAAGCAGCCGCGCCTGGTCGCCGTCTTGGCGCAGCCGCGCAAGGTCGGGCAACTCCGCGGCGGCTGCCTGGGCGGCGAGCAACGCCGCCGCAGCCTCCTGCGCGGCGTCGGCAGCACGCTCCAGCTGCGGGCGCAGGGCGGCGTGGCGTGTGGCTACCTCGTGTGCGGCGCGCTCCAGGCTCGCGGCGGCAAGGCCCGCCTGCTCGGCGGCCGCTTCGGCATCGTCAAGCACGGCGCGGGCGGCAGCGGCGGCAGTCCGCGCCGCTCGCTCGGCCGTGTCGGCGTCATGGTCCGCCTGTCCGGCCTCGTCCCGTTCGGGTCGCGCCTGGAACGTCGTCGTGTTGGCCGTGGCGAGCGCCGCCTCGGCGTCGGCGGCCTCCGCCTCGACGAAGGCGAGCTGCGGCGCGAGCCCCGCCAGCCGGGCCTCCGTCTCCGCCGCCTGACGGGCGAGCTGCTCGGCTTCCGCGCGCGCCGCGCCCGCCGTGATCTCAGCCGCGCGTTTTGTGTCGCGCGCCGAGGCGGCCTCAGCCGCACGCCGCTGGAGCGCGGCCTCGGCGGCGCGCAGCGATTGCGCCAGCTCGTCGGGCGGAAGCAGCCGGGCGGCCGCGTCGCGCATGGTCTGGCGGGCCGCCTCGGCCTCGTGCAGGCCAGCGTCCAGCCGCGCTCGCTCCGGCGCCAGCGCAGCGAGGCGCCGCTCCGCCTCTATGGCGCTCGCGGCCAGCGCGTCGGCGGCGACAGCGGCGGCTTCGGCTGTCCGCGCATCGCGCTGTGCCGCCTCGGCCGCAGCGCTGGCCTCCTGCGCGGTCTCGGCGGCGGATGACGTCGCGCGCGTCAGCTGACCCTGCGCCTCGGCGGCGGCTTCGGCGGCGACGGCGGCGGCATCCTCAAGCTCGCGCAGCCGGTTGCGCTGGCGCAGCCGCTGCGCCTCGGCATCGTCCTCGCCGGCTGGCAGCACGTGCCCATCCCACCGCCAGGCGGCGCCGTCGCGGCGCACCAGGGTCTGACCCGGCCTCAGCGACGCCTGCAGCGATGCCCCGTCGGCGCCGTCCTCGATCAGGCCGACACCACGCAGCGCACGAATGGCGAGGGCCGGAGGCGCATCGATCAGACGACCAAGCGGCGTCGCCACCGCCGGCAGGCTGGCGGCTTCGTGGAAGGCGTCCAGCAGCCGCCAGTGCGGTCCGGCGTCGACCCCCGCTCGGGTATCGAGCACGCTGCGCAAGGTCGCGCCGAGAGCCGAGGCGACGGCGCGCTCCAGTCCGGCAGGGATGCGCATCAACTCGCCCGCCGAGGCGGCGCTGTCGCCGTGGCGTGACGCCGCCGTCAGCAGCGTGCGCAGCGCCGCCGCCTCGCCGTCGATCGCCGCCGCCGCGGCCATGCGCTCGGCCGCGAGCCGTCCGCTCTCGCTCTGCCGCGTCGCTGCCGCCTGGCGCGCCTGCAGCGCCGCCGCGGCCGAGTGCGCCGACGCTGCCGACATGGCGGCGAGGCGCGTCGCCTCACGCCTTGCCGCCGAGAGCGCGGCCGGCGCCACGCAGCGCGCCTGCGCCGTCCGATGCTGCTGCTCGGCGTCGGCCGCCTCTGCCGCCAGCCAGCCGGCCCGCCGCTCGGCCGCAGCGAGCTCGGCCATCACGCCGCGGCGCTCGGCTGCCGCCTCGCCGACCGCCTGACGCGCCGCCGAGACGGCCTCGGCGGCCAGCAGCCGAGCCGCCTCGGCGGCCTCCAGGGCGACCGCGCGCTCAGCCGCCTGCGCCGCTGCCGCGGCAGCCATCCGCTCCGCCTCCCGCAGCGCCGCCGCCGCTACGCGTGACGCCAGCGCGGCCTGCTGCTCCGCCCTGAGCAGGCGCCGTTGCTCGCCCGAGCGGGTGGCGCGGGCGGCGGCGGCGTCGCGCTCGCGCTCGGCCTGGATGCCGGCGGCGTTCGCTGCGGCCAGGCGCTCGCGCACCGCGAGACGCAGCGCCGCCGACGCGTCTGCCGCCTCGCGCGTCGCCTGGCCGGCCTCACGCGCAGCGAGCAGCGCCTGTGCGGCATCGGCCGCCTTGCGCCGGCCTTGCTCCAGCGTCTCGCCGTCGACCAGCGCGGCAAGCGCTTGTCGCTCCTCCTCGACGAGAGCCGACTGCCCTGCCGCCGCGTGCTCGGCGCGCTGCTGGGCTCGCTGCAGCGCCTCGCCGACACGCAGCGACGCGGCTTCGGCCGTCGCAAGGCGACGGGCGAGCGCGTCGGCGGCGGCGCGCGCCGCAACCGCCGCGGCCAGCGCGTCGTCCCGCTTACGCCGCGCCGCGGTCTGCCGCTCCGGCAGCGACGCCGCGGCCTGATCGAGGACGCCGACCTCCTCGGCCAGGCGTGCCGCGTGGGCCGCGGCGTCGGCCTGCGCCGCGAGCGCATGCGCGAGGTCCTCGGCGCACTCCGCTGCATGGCGCTCCGCCTGCGCCAGCGCCGTCGCTGCCTGCGCCTCGGCCTGCTCCAGGCCCTCGTTCTCGACCCGCCGACGCTCCAGCACTGAGCGCGCGTCCGCCTCTCGCGCGCGGGGCTCGGGCAAGGCCGCCTCGCCGTCGGCCGCCGCACGAGCCGCCTCGAGGGCCGACGCCGCGCTCTCGGCCGCCAGCCGGCGGGCCAGCACCGCCGCGGTGCGCTGCCGGTCCAGCGCCGACGTGCCGACGGCGAGCAGCAGCGCGAACCACTCGGCCTCCGCCTCGCGCACGAGGCCCGACAGCGCCCGGTAGCGCGCCGCCTGACGCGCCTGCCGGCGCAGGCCGTCGAGCTGCGCCTCGATCTGGCCGCGCCCATCCTCGGCCCGCTCCAGATTGGTCTCGGCGGCGCGCAGCTTCAGCTCCGCCTCGTGGCGCCGGGCGTGCAGGCCGGTGATCCCCGCAGCCTCCTCCAGCACCTGCCGGCGCTCCTCGGGGCGAGCGTTGATCAGCGCCGACACCCGGCCCTGGCTCACCATCGCCGAGGAGCGGGCGCCGCTCGCGAGATCGGCGAACAGCGTCTGCACGTCGCGCGCCCGCACCTCCCGTCCGCCCAGCCGGTAGGACGAGCCGGCGCCGCGTTCGAGCCGGCGCACCACCTGCAGCTCGGCAGCGCCGTCAAACGGCGGCGGCGCGCCTTCCAGCGTCAGCACCACCTCCGCCAGGTTGCGCGACGGGCGGCTGGTGGTGCCGGCAAAGATCACGTCGTCCATCTCGGCGCCGCGCATTGAGCGCGCCGAGCTCTCGCCCATCACCCAGCGCAGCGCCTCGACGACGTTGGACTTGCCGCAGCCGTTCGGGCCGACGATGCCGGTGAGGCCGGGCAGGATGTCGACCACGGCCGCTTCGGCGAAGCTCTTGAAGCCGGCGATGCGGAGGCGGGAGAAGATAGGAAGGCCAGAGCGCTGCCCTGGACCTGCTGGGGCCTGAGGCCCCAGACTCCCGTTCATCAGGTGGGTTTTGCCAGATTGGCGAAGGCGTCGAAGGTCAGCTCGCCGGGATGCGGATGGCTGCCGAAGACGAAGGTTGGGGTCGAGTCGACACTGTAGGCCTTTTCGCCGCGCTCCTGCTCGGCCAGGATCGCCGACTTCAGTCCGGCATCGGCGATGGTCTGGTCGAAGGTCGACTGCGCCATGCCGGCCAGCGCCGCCATCCGGGCGAGCGGCACCTTCGGGTCGTCCTGGCCGAACGCCCAGCGGTCCTGATTCTGGAACAGCACCTCGACGAACGGCACGTAGCGCTCCGGCGGCAGGGCGCGCGCCACCATTGCCGCCATCAGCGCCGTCTGGTCGAGCGGGAAATCCTTGAACACGTAGCGGATCTTGCCGGGATCGATCAGCTTGCTCTGCACCTCGGGGAACACTTCGCGCGAGAACCTCGCGCAGTGCGTGCAGGTCAGTGAGAACCACTCCTGCACCACCGTCCCGGCATCGGCCGGACCGAGGGCGCGGTCGGCCAGGCGCGGGTCGGTCAGGCGCGGGTCGGCGGGCGGGACCGCCGGGTCGGCAAAGGCGCGCGCTGCTGCGGCCAGCGCCGGCACCGTTGCGAGCAGGAGGCGGCGGGAAACGGTCATGGCAGAATCCTCATGGGACGATCCTAGGCGGCAAGGCGCGGAGTCGGCCATCGGCGCGGCGGCAGCGTCAACCCTGGGCCGGCGGCGCCTCAGCCACACATCATCGACGCTTTATCCAAGGCGCTCGCGGCGTGCCCGGACGGCGCCGCCGAGCCGGCCCAGCGCCGCGCGCAGCGAGCCGTCGGGCAGCCCCGGCACCTCGACCGGCACGGCCGGCGCGCGCGGCACCACCAGCGGCGGCGGGCTCAGCACCTCCTGCTGAAAGCGCAGGCGCTCGATGGTGCGGCCGCCGAGATGGGTGTTGATGCGCTCGATCAGGGCGGTGGCGACGTGCTGCAGCTCGAGCGCGACCGGCCCCTCGCAGGCAAGCGTGAGCGTGCCCGCGCTCAGCCTGCGCGGACTGCAGCGCGCCGCCAGCACCGGCCCGACAATCTCCGGCCAGTCCGCCAGCACCTGCGCGCTGGCCGGCGAGCGGCGGCGGAAGGCCGGCCGGGTCACGGTCGTCAGCAGCGCGCCAAGCGGCTTCGGGCCGTAGGTGCTGCTCTCCCGCCACGCGCGGTCGGGGGGCTTTGCCTTGTCCGGCGGGCCGCCGCTGCTCATACCGTCGTCCGATGCCACCCGATGCCCTCCCGCCCGCCGGCGACCTACTGCGCTGGTACGATCGCCATCGCCGCCGCCTGCCCTGGCGCGCTGAGCCCGGACCGGACGGCCGCGGGCAGACGGCCGATCCCTACCACGTCTGGCTCAGCGAGATCATGCTGCAGCAGACCACGGTCGCCGCCGTCATCCCCTATTTCGGGCGGTTCCTGGCGCTGTTCCCGACCGTGCAGGCGCTGGCCGCGGCGCCGGACCAGGCGGTGATGTCGGCCTGGGCGGGGCTTGGCTACTATGCCCGGGCGCGCAACCTGCATCGCTGCGCGCGGGAGGTGGCGGCACTCGGCGGCTTTCCGGGCACGATCGAGGCGCTGCAGGCGCTGCCGGGCATCGGCCGCTACACCGCGCGCGCCGTCGCCGCCATCGCCTTCGGCGTGCCGACGGTCCCGCTCGACGGCAATGTCGAGCGAGTGTGCGCCCGGCTGTTCGCCATCGATGCGCCGCTGCCCGCCGCCCGCCCGGCGCTCGGGGCCGCGGCCGACCGGCTCGGCGACCAGGCCGGCGCGCGGGACCGGCCGTCGGATTTCGCGCAGGCATTGTTCGACCTCGGGGCGACGATCTGCACCGGCCGGCCGGCCTGCGCGCTCTGCCCCTGGCATGACCCATGTGCGGCGCGTCGGCAGGGCGACCCGGATCGCTACCCGCGCAAGCTTGCCAGGCCGGTGCGGCCGCAGCGGCACGGTGCGGTGTTCCACCTGACGGATGGCGAGGGCCGGCTGCTGCTGCGCCGGCGGCCGCCCTCCGGCCTGCTCGGCGGCATGGTCGAGCTGCCAGGCACGGCGTGGCTCGACGCGCCCTGGAGCACGCAGCGGGCGCTCGCCGAGGCGCCGGTCGCAACCGCGTGGCGCCATGCCGGCACGGTGCGCCACGTGTTCACCCACTTCGCGCTGCTGCTCGACGTCTATGCCGGCCGCAGCCGCGCGATGCCGGGCGAGCCGGCCGCCGGCAGCCTCGTCGCTCCCGACGAACTGGACGGCCAGCCGCTGCCGACGCTGATGCGGCGCTGCATCGCTCTTGCCGAGGCGCCGGCGAACTCCCGCCCGCCACGCGCGCTTGCAGCCCGAACGGGGCGGACCCCAAGGTCACGGAGCTGAGATGATGCGTGCGCGATTGCCCTGCCGAGCCGGCCTGTCCGCGTGCTTCGTGGGCGCCTGCCTGCTGGCCGCACCGGCGTGGGCGCAAAATCTGCCCGGCCAAGGGCAGGATCGCCCCTCGACGCACAACATCCGCAGCTACACGCTGAAGAACCAATCCGGCCAGGTGATCACCGCCGCCGAGGCGCGCTTCTCGGACGGGCAGAGTAAGTCGATTGCGCCCGATAGCGGCATCCAGCCGCAGGAGGGCCAGTCTTTCAGCGAGGACCAGAAGGCCTGCCTAACCAACGTCACGGCGACGCTCAAGGACGGCACCAAGCTGGCGCTGGCCGGCACGCCGACGGATTGCCGGCTCGCGATCGTCATCGTGCAGCCAAAGGCGATCGTGGTGAACAGCTCGGCCAGCCTCAATCGGCCGTTGTCGAACTAGGGGCCCGGCCCGGTGCTGAGCCTCTGGGTGGCGCTTGGCGGCGCGATCGGCAGCCTGGCGCGGCATGGGCTCAGCGTCGCCGGAGCGGCGCTGCTCGGCCGCCGGTTTCCCTGGGCGACGCTCGGGATCAACGTCGGCGGCTCGCTGCTGATCGGCTACGCCGCCGGCCGGCCGGGGCTGTCGGCGGCCGCTCGCGCCTTCGTCATGGTTGGCGTGTGCGGCGGCTTCACCACGTTCTCGTCGTTCAGCCTGCAGAGCTTCGAGCTGGTCCGCGGCGGGCGCGTCGGCAGCGCCGCCGGCTACGTGGGCGG
The DNA here is from genome assembly GCA_963692975.2 of Acetobacteraceae bacterium. GTDB lineage: Bacteria > Pseudomonadota > Alphaproteobacteria > Acetobacterales > Acetobacteraceae > CAXMMR01. Next base: position 55,398 of record CAXMMR010000023.1, read on the forward strand.
CTCGGTCCTGCTTTGCCTGGCGGCGGTCGCGATCGGCATCAGACTCTAGGGAGTACACGCCCATGCATTCCGCCATCGTTGCCGGCCGCGTCGCGGTCATCACCGGAGCCGCCAGCGGCATCGGCCGTGCCGCCGCCGAGCGCCTCGCCGGCCTCGGCATGCACCTGGTGCTCGCCGACCACGACGCCGAGGCGCTGGAGAGCGTCGCCGGAGCGCTGCGGGCGGTCGCGATGCCGCTCGACGTCAAGGATCCGGCGGCGCTGCAGCGGCTGCACGACCGCGCCTATGAGGCTTACGGCGAGGTGGCGCTGCTGATGAACAATGCCGGCCGTTCCGGCAAGGGCAACCTGCTCGGCGGCCAGGACGTGAAGGCGATCCTCGACGTGAACCTCGGCGGCGTGCTGTGGGGCGTGCGCTGCTTTGCGCCGTCGATGATCGCGCAGGGCACGCCGTGCCTGATCGTCAACACCGGCTCCAAGCAGGGCTTCACCCTGCCGCCCGGCAACACCGCCTACAACATCAGCAAGGCGGCGGTCCGCGCGCTGACCGAGTCGCTGGCGCACGAGCTGCGCGAGGTGCCCGGCTGCCAGGTCACCGCGCACCTGCTGATCCCCGGCTTCACCTTCACCGGCATGACGACGACCGACCAGGCGCGGGACGGGCTGGCGCCGGTGGCGACCAGGCCGGACGCCGCCTGGACGGCCGAGCAGGTGGTCGACTTCATGCTCGACGGACTGGCGGCGGGCGACTTCTACATCCTGTGCCCGGACAACGCGGTGCCGCGCCGGCTCGACGAGCGGCGCATCCTATGGGGGGCGGCGGACATCGTCGCCAACCGGCCGGCGCTGTCGCGCTGGCATCCGGATTACAAGGCGGCGTTCGAGCAGTTCATTGCGCAATGAAGAAAGGGCTTCTTTTTTAAAAAAAAGAAGTAAAAAACTTTTGTCGGTTAGATCGCTCACCGGCTCAGTCTCGACCCGCGGATAAAAGTTTTTGGTTCTTTTTTTCAAAAAAGAACCGCTTCCTCCTAACGTAGGCCTCTAAAGAACTCGCTCAGCAACGCCGCTGCTTCGCGTTCACGAACGCCGCCGATGATCTCTGGGCGGTGTAGGCATCCGGGAGCGTCGAAGATGCGTGGACCGTGCTCGATGCCGCCGCCTTTCGGGTCATAGGCGCCGAAGACGATCGTTTCGACACGAAAATGCGACGCGGCGGCAGCGCACATCGGGCAGGGCTCGAGCGTCACGATCAGGGTGCAGCCGATCAGGCGCGCGGCGCCGAGCGCCTGCGCAGCAGCGCGCATGACCAGCATCTCGGCATGCGCGGAGGCATCGTGGCGGGCTTCGGTCTCGTTGCCCGCGGCGGCGAGAAGGCGCCCGTCAGGCGCGAGGAGAACCGCGCCGACCGGCACCTCACCCCGCTCCGCCGCGAGCCGGGCCTGCTGAAGGGCACGCTCCATGTCCCGGGGGTCTGGGGCCTCAGGCCCCAGCGGGTCAAGGGCGGAGCCCTTGCCTTGCTTCTGCCTTGCCTTAGCCTTGCACGATGCGCCCCGTCATCGGCATCACCTTGGATAGTGAGTCTCCTGGCGGCTACTCGAAGTTCCCCTGGTATGCGGTGCGCGCCAACTACGCCGACGCGGTGGCGGGGGCGGGCGGCTTGCCGTTGGCGCTGCCGCATCATGCGGCGCTCGCCGGCGACTATCTCGACCGGCTTGACGCGCTGATCGTCACCGGGGGCGCCTTCGACGTCGACCCGCTGCTCTACGGCGAGGCAGAGCGGCATGGCAGCGTGTCGCTCAAGCAGGGCCGCACCGCCGCCGAGCTCGCACTGCTGCAGGGTGCGCTGGCGCGCGACCTGCCGGTGCTGGGCATCTGCGGCGGCGAGCAGCTGCTGGCGGTGGCGCTGGGCGGCACGCTGATCCAGCACATTCCTGACAGCGTCGCGGGCGCGCTGGCGCATGAGCAGCCGAACCCGCGCGACGAGCCGGGCCACGTCGTGGCGGTGACGCCCGGCAGCCGGCTGGCGGCGATCATCGGCGCGGCGACGATGTCGGTGAACTCCTCGCATCACCAGGCGGTGCGCGATCCGGGGCCTGGCGCCCGGGTCAACGCGATGGCGCCGGACGGCGTGGTCGAGGGCGTCGAGGATCCGAGCCGCCGGTTCTGCCTCGGCGTGCAGTGGCATCCCGAGTTCCTGATCGATCCGGGTGACCAGCGGCTGTTCGAGGCGCTGGTGGCGGCGGCACGCGGATGACAGAGGAGGCTGGCGTCGATACGGAAGAGGGCGGGCGCGGCGAGCGGGTGGCGAAGTATCTGGCCCGGGCCGGCGTCGCCTCGCGGCGGGATGTTGAGCGGATGATCGAGGCGGGGCGGGTGCGGCTGAACGACGCGCAGGTGACCCACCCCGCCACCTTCGTCACCGAGGCCGACGTGGTGCGGGTCGACAACGCGGTGGTCGCGGCACCCGGCCGCACCCGGCTGTTCCGCTACCACAAGCCCGAGGGCCTGGTGACGACGCACAGGGACCCGGAGGGGCGCCCGACGGTGTTCGACAAGATGCCGCCCGGGCTGCCGCGGGTGATCAGCGTCGGGCGGCTCGACCTCAACTCCGAGGGCTTGCTGCTGCTCACCAATGACGGCGAGCTGGCGCGTCAGCTCGAGCTGCCGTCGAACGGCTGGATCCGGCGCTACCGTGTCCGGGTGCACGGCATGGTCGACGAGCGCCACCTGCGGATGCTGGCCGAGGGGGTCACGGTCGAGGGCGTGAGCTACGGGCCGATCGAGGCGGGGCTGGACAGCTACAAGGGGGCGAATGCCTGGCTCACGGTGGCGCTGCGAGAGGGCCGCAACCGCGAGGTGCGGCGGGTGATGCAGCATCTCGGCCTGCACGTGACGCGGCTGCTGCGCACCGCCTACGGACCGTTCCAGCTTGGCAACCTGACGCGGGGCAGCTTGGAGGAGGTGCCGCCCAAGGTGTTGCGGGAGCAGGTCGGGGATAGGAAGGCCAGGGGCGTTGCCCCTGGACCCCATTAAAGGCGGAGCCTTTAAAATCCAGTCATTGGTGTTGGCGGGCTAGTGCGGATCATCGCGGGACGGATGCGGGGGACGGTGCTGGTGGCGCCGGCGGGGGCGGGGACGCGGCCGACGGCGGAGCGGGTGCGCCAGGCGCTGTTCGACACGCTGGCGCATGCCGCCTGGGGCGGGCGGTCGCTGTTCGAGGGGGTGGCGGTGCTGGACGGGTTTGCCGGCACCGGGGCGCTCGGGCTGGAGGCGCTGTCGCGCGGGGCGGCGCGGGCGAGCTTTATCGAGAGCGACCGTGGGGCTTTGGCGGCGCTGCGCGCCAACGTCGCGCGCTGCCGGGTGGACGCCTTGGTGATCGCGGCCGATGTCTGTCATCCGCCGCCCGGCACGCCCTGTGGCCTGGTGTTTCTCGACCCGCCCTACGGCCGCGCGCTGGTGAGCCAGGCTCTCCCGGCGCTGGAGCGCGCCGGCTGGGTCGCGCCGGGCGCGGTGCTGGTGAGCGAGACCGCCGCGGACGAGCCGCTCGCCCTGACTGGCACGCTTCTGGATGACCGGCGGCATGGCGCGGCGAGGGTGCGGATCTGGCGGCTGGACGGAACACCGGGGGCCTCGCCGGCATTATCTACTAAGCTGTAAGCGTCGCGTGAGGCGAAATACCGCAAGATTTGCAGCTGGATCGGTATGGGAGGTCGTTGGGTCTTTTCGCCCCATTTCTCGGGGCAAAACTATTGTTTTCAATGACTTACTGAAATCTTGCCTATAGGCAAGATTTCAGGCATCGCTGCGCAGGGCGCTCAACCAAGAGGATTGCTAACACAATCCGGGCGTCGTCCCACTCGTATCGGGGTCTGGGGCCGCGGGCCTCTTGCCTACCCCGTCGCCATCAGAGCCGCGTAGCGCGCCACATGGGCCAAGATCGTCTGCCGGCGCAGCGAAACGGCGGCGGCGCCGTCGTGGCGGAGGGCGATGCCGCGCCAGAGGGCGAGGTCCAGGCGCGAGCGATCGTCGAGCAGGGCGAGCGTCGCGGCGTCGAGTTGCCGGTCGAGCGGGGTGCGCTGCGACTCGGGCATGTCGGCGGTTTCGTTCAGGCGCTGATAGGTGAAGTCGCGGCCGAGCCAGGCGGCGAGGCGCGGCGCGATGGGGCCCTCGACGATCTCGGCCAGGGCGAAGCCGTCGAGCCGCCGGCGCGCCTCGCGCAGCAGCTCGGCGTCGTGGGCCGGGTCGATGAAGCCGTCCGGCGGCACCATCGGGTGCGGCCAGAGCAGCATGCGCAGCGTCATGTTGTCGGTCTGGGCGGCGACCTGCGGCTCGGCGATGAACTCGCCGAGGGGGCGGCGGGCCTGGCGCACGTAATCGCCCCAGCCTCCCCAGCCGGCGAGCGCGTCGTCCTGCTGCTTGCGCCAGAACATCCAGTGCGAGAGCAGCCGGGAGACCGGCTCGCGCAGGACGGTGACCATTTGGGCGCCCCGGATAGGCGGCGCGCAGCGTGCTCAGCGCGAAATGGCCGCAGACCAGGCTTTCGGCGCGCGGCATCGCTTCGGGCGCGTCATAGACCTCGGCGCGCTGCTCGGCGCCAAGTGTGGGGAAGCCGTCAAAGCCGCCGAACAGCACGTGGTCGAAGCCGCGCACCACGAAGTCGGCGGGTGTGGCGCCCGGCTCATCGCCGCCGAGCGCCTGGCGCAGGCTGAAGGCGAGCGCGGTGCCGGCCGCCTTCGGGACGTGCATGAGGCAGAGGCGCCGTGCCGGGTCGTAACGCGCCGCTGCCGCCGCAAGCGCCGCCGCCTCCGCACGCCGCCGCCCGGTGCGAAAACCTAGCACGCCGTCACCCGCTCGGCCGGCGCCACGGCCGCATCACGGCTGGCGCGGCCGCGCAGCGCCAGCAGCAAGCCGCCCGCCGCCACCGCCGCGCCGAGCAGCGGCAGCGCGGCGTAGCCGAGGCCTGCCGTCAGAGCGAGGCCGCCGAGCCCTGCGCCGAGGGCGTTGCCGAGGTTGAAGGCGCCCTGGTTCAGGATCGAGGCGAGGTTCGGCGCGTCCACCGCCGCGTGCACCACCCACACCTGCAGCGGCGAGACCAGGGCGAATGCCAGCGCGCCCCACAGCGTCAGCACGACGATCATCGCCCAGCGGGCGTCCCTGACTAGCGCCGGCCGGGCGTAGCGCGCGACCGACGGCTCGGCGTGGCTGACGAGCGCCATCACCAGCAGCACGGCGATCAGCCCGACGAAGCCCCATTGTATCGCGCCGAGCAGGTTGCCGTCGGCGAGGCGGCCGCCAATCAGGTTGCCCAGCGTCAGCCCGACGCCGACCGCGAGCAGCGCCCCGGTCACGCCGTGCGGGCTGAAGCCGACCTGCCGCTCGAGCAGCGGCGTGATGTAGGTGAAGACGCTGAACAGGCTGACCGAGGAGACGCAGGAGACCAGCATCGGCAGCAGCACCGGCCAGCGCCCGAGGGCGCGGAACTCGGCGACGATGCGGCTGCGCGGCGGCTCGACCCCGCGCGGCACGTAGGCGGCGATCGCAATCCATGCCGCAAGGCCGATCAGCACCACGGCCATGAACGCCGCCCGCCATCCCGCCGCCTGCCCCAGCGCGGTGCCGAACGGCACGCCGAGCACGTTGGCGAGCGTGAGCCCGGTGAACATCAGCGCCACCGCCTGGCCTCGGCGCCCGGCCGGCGCCACCTCGCCGGCGACGATGGCGCCGATGCCGAAAAACGCGCCATGGGCGAACGCGGTGACGATCCTGGCGGCCAGCAGCAGCGCGTAGCTCGGCGCCAGCGCGCAGCCGACATTGCCGACGATGAAGATCGCCATCAGCGCCAGCAGCGTCGACTTGCGCGGCAGCCCGGCGGTCGCCACCGCCATGATCGGCGCGCCGACCACGACGCCGAGCGCGTAGCCGGTGACCAGCAGCCCGGCGCGCGGCACGCTGACGGCAAAGCTCGCCGCGACCTCGGGCAGCAGGCCCATGATGACGAACTCGGTGGTGCCGATGCCGAACGAGGCAACCGCCAGGGCGAGGATGGGACGGGTGAGCAACGGGTCGGCCCCTTGTGGCTTCGCGGTGCAGCATGCATCGGGCGGCGGACCGGGGCAAAGGAAGGCCAGGGGCTTTGCCCCTGGACCCCATTAAAGGCGAAGCCTTTAAAATCCATTTTGTCGTCGTGCCAATTGGCGAACTCCGTGCTGTTGAGCTTGGGATTGATCGGCTTTGCCAAGCAAAGAAGCAGGGTGGAACTCCAAATGGATGGGGGTCTGGGGCCTCAGGCCCCAGCGAGCGGGTTCCCATCGCACGAGTGCGATGGGGTCCCGTCCAGGGCAGAGCCCTGGCCTTGCTTACGTCCCGCTGTCTACCAACACGCCCCCGCGCTGGTGCGCGGCGAGGCCGCGGCGGCGCAGGGCGGCGAGCAGGCGGGCGAGCAGCGGGCGGTCCGGCCAGATCGGGCGCAGCATCTCGGCGAGCAGCACCGGGTCTTCGACGGGGACGTCCTGGAAGCATCCGGCAAGACGGGCGTCGTGGCTGTCGGCTCGTTGGGCGCTGGGGAAATGCGCGACCAGGTCGCCGGCCGGCAGCCGCTCGGGCGGCGGGCACGGCATGCCGGAGAACAGCGTGGCGGCGGCGGCGACCAGGTCGCGGGCGACGCCGTCGCGTGGGTCGAGCCGGATATTGACGAGCGGCGTCAGGCGTGGGTTGAGCTCGACCAGCAGCGCCTGGCCGGTCGCGGCCTCGACGACGAAGTCGAGGCCGTGAAAGCCGCTCAGGCTGAGCGCCGCGGCGATGCGGCGCGCCGCATCGACCAACTCCGGGCGTTGCACCAGGCGCACGATGGTTGCCGGGCCGCGCTCGCTCTCGACCTTGACCGCCTCGCAGCACAGCGCCGCCAGCACCTGCCCGTCCAGGCAGAACATCGCGAGGTCGCCCGGCCAGCCCTCGACATGCGCCTGGACGCTGACGCGCGGCCGGCTTGCCTCGCCCGGGCGATCCTGCCGCCGGCGCAGCCAGTCGGCGAGCCAGAACGGGTCGCGATCGACGACCAGGCGCTTGAGCGACTTGGCGCCGCTCAGCCAGTTTTTCAGCTCGGCGAAGGCGACCTGCGCCGCTTGCCGGGTGTGCACGACGCGCACGCCGCCGCCGCCCCAGGCGCCGTCCACCTTCAGCACCCAGGGCGGCGGATGGGCGCCGGTCCAGGCGTCGAGCGCGGCGGTGGAGGGCAGCGCCGCGTCGTCGGGCACGGCGCAGCCGAGGCGGCGGGCGAGCTCGATGACGGCGACACGCGATGCGGTGACAGCGAAGCCCTCGGGCGCGCCGAGCGAGCGCTCCACCAGCGCCCGCTCAGCCGCCGTTCCCTGCCGGTGCAGGCGGTGCAGGTGGTTGACCGACCTGTCATCGGCCGGGACCACGCGCGACGCGCCGCTGCCCCGGATCGCGGCGGAGAGCGCTTGCAGCGGGTCGAAGGCGGAATGGTCGAACAGGCTGACGCTGGCCAGCACGCGCCCGGGATGCGAGGGCGGGCTGAGCAGCGCCACGGCGCAGCCGTGCCGGGCGAGCAATTGGGCGAAGCGCGCCAGGCTCGGCCACCAGCAGGTGGTGACGAGGAGCACCGGGCCGGAGCTGAGAGAACCGGGGCGGCGGGAGGCGACTGGAGCTTGCGCACATGCAGCCTGATGCTCGTCGGCACGAAAGAATGGATCGATCACACCGGGCGCCGCAGGTAAGCCGACAGTCTCACCATACGGCGAGGCGAAATCAACTGGTCGTGTTGCGGCTGGTTGTGTCGCCGCGGCCGGCGCCCAATTTCAGACGCAGCCATGTGCTACGTTTGGCGTCGATCGTGGTCAGGCGGCGAATGGAGAGGCTCATGCAGGACGTCGTGGTGGTCGGCGCTGGACCTTACGGGCTGTCGATCGCGGCCCATTTGGCCGCACGGCCGGTGCGCATGCGGGCCTACGGGAGCCCGATGCAGACCTGGCGCACGGCGATGCCGGCCGGCATGCACCTGAAGTCGCACGGCTTCGCCTCCACCCTCTACGATCCCGGGGGGCGGTTTCCACTCTCCGAATACTGTCGCGAGCACGGCATCGCCTATGCCCATTCCGACCTGCCGGTCTCGCGCGGCACGTTCACCGATTATGGCCTGGAGTTCGCCAGGCGGCATGTGCCGATGCTGGACGAGCGCTCGATCACGGCGCTGCGCGCGTCGACCCGGGGCTCGGCCAAGCGGCCCGGCTTCGAAGTCGAGTTCGCCGACGGCGAGGTGGTGCAGACGCGTCAGGTGGTGTGCGCCGTCGGCATCACCCATTACGCCCATATGGCGCCGGTGCTGGCCGGCCTGCCGCCGCATCTGCTGTCGCACTCCTCGGACAACCACGACCTGAGCAAGTTCGCCGGCCGCAGGGTGGTTGTGGTCGGCGGCGGCGCCTCGGCGGCGGACTGCGCGGCGCTGCTCTCCGAGGCCGGGGCGATCACCCATCTCGTCACCCGCGGCGCGGCGCTGCGCTTTCACGCGCCGCCGGCGCCACGCAGCCGGCGGGAGCGGATGCGCTCGCCGCTCAGCACCATCGGCACCGGCTGGAAGTCGATGTTCTACGCCCGCGCGCCGCATCTTTTCCACGCCATGCCGAGCCAGGTCCGGATCGACATCACCCGCCGCCATCTCGGCCCGGCGCCGTGCTGGTTCGTGCGCGACCAGGTGGAGAGCGCGGTCGACGTCCGCACGACGACCAGCGTCACCCGGGTCTCTGCGCGCGGCGATCAGGCGGTGCTCGAGCTGGAGGGTCCGGACGGCGCCGCGACGCTCACCGTCGATCACATCGTGGCGGCGACCGGCTACCGGGTCGATCTCGGGCGCCTGCCCTTCCTGGACCAGGGGCTGCTCGGCCGGGTCGGCATCGAGCACGGCATGCCGGCGCTGTCGAACCGCTTCGAGACGACGGTGCCTGGGCTGTATTTCGTCGGCCCGCCGGCCGCTAACGCCTTCGGCCCGCTGCTGCGTTTCGCCTGCGGCGCCGGCTTCACCGCCCGGCGGATCACCCAGGCCGTCACGTGACGCCGCAGTCAGGCGCGCGTATGACGGAACTGCCACCGGCGTGGCCGTGTTGCACATCGCATCAGCGCCAGGAGGCATGGAATGGTTGAAGATCAGGTTGAGGGCACGGCGAAAGAGTATATGGGCAAGGCGCAGGGTGCGGCCGGCGATCTGCTTGGCGACAGCAACACGCAGATGAAGGGCAGGGTGAACGAGGCTGCTGGCAAGCTGCAGTCGGCCTATGGCGACGTGGCGGACCAGGCTGGCGACATCGCCGCCGAGCTTGGCGACCGCATCAAGTCTCAGCCGCTTGTGGCGGTGCTGATCGCCGGCGGGTTGGGCTACCTGCTGGGCCGCATCGCGCGCAGCTAAGCATCCGGTGCGCCGGACGATGAACGGCGCATCGTCCGACACGCTGTTCACCGTCGGCTATCAAAGCACCACGGTCGCCTGCCTCGTACGGGCGTTGAGCGTGGCGCGGATCGCTTTGCTGGCGGACGTTCGCGCCGTCCCTCAGTCGCGTAAGCCGGGCTTCAGCAAGCATGGTTTGGCGGCGGCGCTCGGCGAGGCCGGGATCGGATACGTGCATTTTCGGCCACTTGGCACGCCGAAGGACGGCAGGGTCGCCGCTCGGCATGGCGATGTGGCCGCGCTGTCGCGGATCTATGCCGGTCACCTCGCCGGGGACGCGCCGCAAGCCGCGCTGGCGGACCTCGCCGAGCGTGCCCGCGGCCGGCCGACCTGTCTGCTATGCTTCGAGCGCGACCACCGGACGTGCCATCGCCACATCGTCGCCGAGCGGCTTGCCATAACCGCCTCGCTCACAGTCGTCCATCTCGTGCCCGACCTGCCGGCCGGTTAGTCACGAACGAACCCGATGCACGCCACGGCAGCCCTTTGAGCGAGCTCGCGAGGCCGCCGCCCGGCCTGACCGAGCGCACGCGCAGCGCCATGCAGGCGGCGCTGGCGGGTCGGCCGCGCTCGCGCTTCTCCGGGCTGCTGTTCGCCGGCCCGGCGGTGGTCGCGTCGGTCGCCTATGTCGATCCGGGCAATTACGCGACCAACATCGAGGCCGGTTCCCGCTTCGGCTACCAGCTGCTGTGGGTCGTCGTGGCGGCCAGCTTGGTCGCGATGCTGTTCCAGTCGATGTCGGCCAAGCTCGGCATCGCCACCGGGCACAACCTGGCCGAGCTCTGCCGCGCCGAGTTCAGCCGCCCCGTCGTGCTGGCGATGTGGGTGACCAGCGAGGTCGCGACGATGGCGACCGACCTCGCCGAGTTCCTCGGCGGCGCCATCGGCCTCGCCCTGCTGATGCATGTTCCGCTGCTGGCCGGCATGGCGATCACCGGGCTCGTCACCTATGCCCTGCTGCTCACCGACCGCGCCGGGTTCCGGCCGATGGAGCTGATCATCGGCGGGCTGATCGGGGTGATCGGGCTGTGCTACCTGGTCGAGATCGTGCTGGCGCCGCCGGATTGGGGAGCGGCGCTGCGCCATGCCATCGTGCCGCGCATCGCCGATGGCCATGCGCTCACGCTGGTCGTCGGCATCATCGGCGCGACGGTGATGCCGCATGCGATCTATCTGCATTCCGGCCTCACCCAGGCGCGCGCGCCGGCCGGCAGCGAGGCCGACCGGCGGCGGCTGATCCGCTACTCCAACCGCGAGACGTTGGTGGCGCTCGGCTTTGCCGCCCTGGTCAACATCGCCATGGTGCTGATGGCGGCGCGGGTCTTCCACCAGGGCCATCCGGAGGTTGCCGAGATCCAGACCGCCTACGCGACGCTCGGGCCGCTGCTCGGCGCCGGCGCCGCGGCGGTGTTCCTGATCTCGCTCATGGCGTCCGGCATCTCCAGCTCGGTTGTCGGCACGCTGGCCGGGCAGCTGGTGATGCAGGGCTTCATCCGCACCCGGCTGCCGATCTGGCTGCGCCGCCTTGCCACGATGGCGCCGGCCTTCGTCGTCGTCGCACTCGGCTACGACGCGACGACGAGCCTGGTGATCAGCCAGGTGGTGCTGAGCCTGACGCTGCCGATCCCGTTGGTCGCGCTCACCCTGCTCAGCAGCCGGGCCTCGGTGATGGGCCCGCTGACGACGCCGCGCACCGTGATGATCGTCGCCTGGTTGGCGACGGCGATGGTGAGCGGGCTCAATGTGGTGCTGATCATTCAGTCGGTCTGAGGACGGCAAGCGGTTCTTTTTTGCAAAAAAGAACGAAAAAACTCTTGTCCGTTGGCAGCGATCCGTTGGCCGGGACTCCAATCGGAAAAAAGTTTTTTGCTTCTTTTTTTCAAAAAAGAAGCGCTGCTTTTCTTCCTCCAGCGCACCGATACTCTTGCCTTGGCGAAAGCCTCCGCTTCAAGGTGCGGCATGCCTCACTTCAAGCACGAGTCGCGGCACGGGGGCCGTGTGGCCGGCGTGGACGAGGTCGGCCGAGGGCCGCTCGCGGGCCCGGTGCTGGCCGCCGCCGTCGTGTTCTCACGGCGGGTGCCGCGGCGGCTCGCGGGCCTGATCAACGACAGCAAGGCGCTTACCGCGGCGCAGCGCGAGGCGGCGTTCGCGGCGCTGCGGGCGCATGAGCATGTGGAGATCGGCGTCGGCGCCGCCTCGGTCGACGAAATCGTGCGGCTGAACATCCTGCACGCCGCCATGCTGGCGATGCGGCGCGCCGTCGCCCGGCTGCCCAGCCTGCCGGACCTCGCGCTGATCGACGGCAACCGGGCGCCGCTGCTCGCGTGCCGGGTGGAGTGCGTGATCGGCGGCGACGCGGAGAGCCTGTCGATCGCCGCCGCCTCGATCATCGCCAAGGTCCTGCGGGATCGGGCGATGACCCGGCTGCATGCGCGCTTTCCGCATTATGGCTGGCACGAGAACGCCGGCTACGCGACGGCGGCGCACCGCCGCGCGCTGATCGAGCACGGGCCTTGCCATCATCATCGCCCCACTTTTGGGTCGGTTCGCCGATTGGGCCTGGATCTCTAAATGACTGGTTTCCAAAGGCCTCCGGCCTTTGGTGGGTCCAGGGCAAAGCCCTGGCCTTCCTTTCGTTTCCTATGAGCTACGACCACGACCTGCCCTTAGACCAGGTCCTGCGCGGCGACTGCATCGAGATGATGCGCATGCTGCCCGCCGCCTCGGTGCACTGCATCTTCGCCGACCCGCCGTATAATCTTCAGCTCCGCGGCGAGCTGCGCCGGCCGGACGACAGCCTGGTCGACGGCGTGGACGACGACTGGGACCAGTTCGAGGACTTCGCCGCCTATGACCGGTTCACCCGCGACTGGCTGGCAGAGTGCCGCCGCCTGCTGCGCAAGGACGGCACGATCTGGGTGATCGGCTCCTATCACAACATCTTCCGCATCGGCGCCATCCTGCAGGACCTCGGCTTTTGGATCCTCAACGACGTGGTGTGGCGCAAGTCCAACCCGATGCCGAACTTTCGCGGCCGGCGGTTCACCAATGCGCATGAGACGATGATCTGGGCGGCGCGCGAGCAGGGCAGCCGCTATCGCTTCAACTACCAATCCATGAAGTCGCTCAACGACGACCTGCAGATGCGCAGCGATTGGCTGATCCCGCTCTGCACCGGCGAGGAGCGGCTGCGCAACGCGCATGGCCTGAAGCTGCATCCGACGCAGAAGCCGGAGGCGCTGCTGCACCGGGTGCTGCTCGCCTCGACGATCGCCGAGGAGGTCGTGCTCGACCCGTTTCTCGGCACCGGCACCACGGCGACGGTGGCGAAGAGGCTTGGGCGGCACTTCATCGGCATCGAGCGCCACCCCGCCTATGTCGAGGCGGCGCTGGCCCGGCTGCTGCGCGAGACCCGGCTGGCCCGCGCGGCGCTCACCACCGCCGCCAATCGGCGTGACCAGAAGCGGGTTCCGTTCGGCAGCCTGGTGGAGCGCGGCGTGGTGCCGCCGGGCACGCGCCTGGTGGATCGTCAGCGGCGGGTCGAGGCGGTGGTCGGCGCGGACGGCACGATCAGCTCGGGCAGCGTGCAGGGCTCGATCCATCAAGTGGGCGCGGCGGTGCAGAACGCGCCCTCGTGCAACGGCTGGACGTTCTGGCACGTCGAGCGGGCCGGGGTGCTGACGCCGCTGGACGGCTTTCGCCATGATAGCTGAGACATAGCGTTCGCCATGATAGCTGAGACATGGCGTTCGCCATGATAGCTGAGACATGGCGTTCGCCATGATGGCTGAGACGCCGCTGGCGGCGCTGCGGCCGCATTGGAAGCTGGTGCTGGCGTGCTTCCTCGGCTGGTTCCTCGACGCGTTCGACCAGGTCGTGCTGCTGCTCGTGCTGCCCGAGATCGGCGCGCATTTCGGCGTCTCGCTCACCGCAATGGGGCTGGTCATCACCGCGCAGTCGCTCGGCCGGGTGGTCGGCAACACCAGCTGGGGATGGCTTGCCGATCGTTACGGCCGCAAGCTGACCTTCATGGCGGGGGTGATCTGGTTCGCCGTGTTCTCCGGCTTGTCGGGGCTCGCCTGGAGCTACACGGCGCTGCTGGTGATCCAGCTGCTGTTCGGCATCGGCTTCGGCGGCGAGTGGACGGCCTCGGCGGCGTTGCTGATGGAGAGCGTGCCGGAGCGCAGCCGCAAGGTCGCCTCGTCGCTGATGATGGCGGGCTATGAGTTCGGCTTCTTCGCCGCCTCGGCCGCGCAGGCGGTGATGCTGCCGCGGTTCGGCTGGCGCTCGCTGTTCCTGGTCGGCATCGCGCCGGCGCTGCTGGCGATCTTCATCCGACGCGGCATCGCCGAGAGCCCGGTCTGGCTGCGCACCCAGCGGGACCGCGCCAAAACCCCTGCCCGCGCGCGCGCGCGCTTCCGGCTCGACCGCGCGGCGCTGCAGGCCTGCGCCTTCATGCTGGTGCTGCAGTTCCAGGTCGCGGCGATCTACAACTTCTATCCGACGCTGCTGAAAACCGCGCATGGCTGGACGCCGGACGGGGTGTTCGCCGCCATCGCGCTGTATTCGGCCGGCTCCATCTTGGGCAAGCTGAGCTGCGGCGCGATCGCGACCCGGATCGGCGACCGGCCGACGATCCTCGGCTGCCTGGCGATCACCATCGCCGCCATCGCCCCCTTTGTCGGCGCGGCGAGCCCAGCGGTGCTGCTCGCCAGCGCCTTCGTCATCGGCGCCTCCAGCAGCGGCGTGTTCGCGCTGGTGCCGGATTACCTGTCGCTGCGCTTTCCCAATCCGACGCGCTCGTTCGGCATGGGCCTCGCCTACGCGCTCGCGGCCGGCGGCCAGGGTGTGGCAAGCTTTGTCGTGCCGGCCGCCGGCGGCGGCCTCGGCCTGGTGCGATCGATCGAGGTGTTCGTGGTTGCGAGCTCGCTGACGGTCGGGCTGATCGCCGCTTTTGTACCGCGACGGCTGCCCGGGCTGGATATGGAGAAAGGAAGGCCAGAGGCTCTGCCTTTGGACACCGTCACGCGCTAGCGTGCAGTCGCACGACGGGGCCAAGGCCCCAGACCCCCCGATCCGTGCGGAAGCTATCTTCCCGCACCGTCGAGCTCGCCACGGAAACACTGACTAAAGAGTGGATTTTAAAGGCTTCGCCTTTAATGGGGTCCAGGGGCAAAGCCCCTGGCCTTGCGTAGGCCAAGCAATAAACGGGAGACGTCGTTGTTCCATCAGCTCTTGGAGCCGGTCGCCGGCAGTTTGCCGCTGTCCTTTCTCGTCGCCGCGCTCCCTGTCGTCACCGTCCTCGTCTGCCTCGGCGTGGTGCGGCTCACCGCCTGGAAGGCCTCACTGGCCGGGCTGCTGGTCGGGCTCGTCATCGCCGTCGCGGTGTGGCGGATGCCGCTCGGCCTGGCGTTCGACGCCGCGGCGGCCGGCATCGTCTTCGCCCTGTGGCCGGTCATGTGGATCGTCGTCAACGCGCTGCTGCTGTACAACATCGCCGTCAGCTCCGGCCGCTTCGACGCGTTCCGCGATTGGATCACCGACCACTTGCCGAACGATCGCCGGGTCGTGCTGGTGGTGATCGGCTTCTGCTTCGGCGCCCTGCTCGAAGGCGTCTCCGGCTTCGGCACGCCGATCGCCATCACCTCGGCGTTGCTGATCCTGGTCGGCTACCCGGCGATCGAGGCGTTGACCTTCACGCTCATCTTCAACACCGCGCCGGTCGCCTTTGGCGCGCTGGGCGCTCCGGTCACCGTGCTCGGCGTCGTTACCGGGCTGAGGGATACGACGCTCGCCGCGATGATCGGCCGCCAGCTGCCGTTCTTCGCCCTGCTGCTGCCGTTCTACGTCATCGGCCTGTATGGCGGCCGGCGCTCGATCGCGGCGCTCTGGCCGGTGCTGCTGGTCGCCGGCGGCAGCTTCGCCATCGCGCAGTTCCTCGGTTCGAACTATGTCGGCTACCAGCTCACCGACGTCTTTGCCTCGCTCGGCTCGCTGCTGGTGACGATCGGCTTCCTGCAGGTCTGGCGTCCGGCCGTTGACCCTGAATTCGCCATTCGCGATGCCGGCGTGCTGCACCAGAGCGCCATACACAGGGGCAGCCTCGTGCCCGGCTGGCAGGGCTGGGTGCCCTGGGTGATCGTCTCGGTCGTGGTGATCATCTGGGTCCAGTTCGGCATCAACCTGCTCGGCGACACGAAGGTGCCTTGGCCCCAGCTCAACCGCGCCGTCTTCATCACCCTCTACAACAAGCCCTATGCCGCGATCTGGGACTTTCAGCCGCTGACCTCCGGCACCGCGATCCTGGTCGCGGCGATCATCACCGCGGCGGCCGTCGGCTGCTCGCCGCGCGCGTTCCTGGCCGCCGCCGTCACCACCTGGCGCCAGGCGAGGCTCGCCATCCTCACCGTCGCGCTAATCATCGGGCTCGCCTACCTGATGAACTACTCCGGGCTCACCTACACGCTCGGCCTCGGCGTCGCCTCCGCCGGCATCGCCTTTCCGGTGCTCTCCGCCTTCCTCGGCTGGATCGCCGTATTCCTCTCCGGCAGCGACACTTCGGGCAATGCGCTGTTCGGCAACCTGCAGGTGGTCGCAGCCCACCAGCTCGGCCTCAATCCGGTGCTGATTGCCGCCACCAACTCGTCGGGCGGCGTGATGGGCAAGATGATCTCGCCGCAGAACATCGCGACCGGCGTCGCGGTGACGTCGCTCAAGGGCCAGGAAGGCGCGGTGCTCGCCCGGACCTTCGTGCACAGCGTGATCCTGACGCTGCTGCTCGGGGTGCTGGTGGTGATCCAGCAATACGTGGTGCCGGGGATCATTCCGAGGTGAAGGCAAGGCCAGGGCTCTGCCCTGGACCCGCTGGGGCCCGAGGCCCCAGACCCCATCGGCTTATTGCCTAGCCTTGCTTGGCGAAGCCGATCGATCCTCGT
This sequence comes from Acetobacteraceae bacterium, assembly GCA_963692975.2. Taxonomy (GTDB): domain Bacteria; phylum Pseudomonadota; class Alphaproteobacteria; order Acetobacterales; family Acetobacteraceae; genus CAXMMR01. The sequence continues at coordinate 71,789 of CAXMMR010000023.1, forward strand.
TGCGGCAAGCACAAACCGCGTGCTGTTAAATGAATGAAGGTACGGATTTCAAAGGCTCCGCCTTTGATGGGGTCAAGGGGCAAAGCCCCTTGCCTCGCCTTACCTTGCCTTGCCTTTACTTTCTCGCCTTGAACACATGCTCCTCGCCCGGGAAAATGCCTGCGCGCACCTCCTCGGCATAGGCCGCCGCCGCCGCCTTGATGGTGGAGCGCACGTCGGCGTAGCGCTTGACGAAGCGGGGCGTGAAGTCGCCGAACAGGCCGAACATGTCGTCGCTCACCAGCACCTGGCCGTCGCAGGCGGCCGAGGCGCCGATGCCGATCGTGGGAGCGGCGATTGCGCGGGTGATGGCGGCGGCGACCGGTTCGACGGTGCCTTCGACCACCACGGCGAAGGCGCCGGCCTCGCTCACCGCGGCGGCATCCGCCATCACCCGGGCCGCCTCGTCCTCGCTGCGGCCGGTGGCTCGGAAGCCGCCGGCGACGTTCACCTGCTGCGGCATCAGCCCGACATGGGCGCAGACCGGCACCCCGCGCAGCGCCAGGAAGGCGATGGTGGGCGCCATTTCACGGCCGCCCTCGAGCTTAACGGCCGAGGCGCCGGTTTCGGCGAGCACCCGCGCGGCATGGCGGAACGCCTGCTCGGGGCTTTCCTGATAGCTGCCGAACGGCATGTCGACGACAACGCAGGCGTGAGCGGAGCCGCGCACCACCGCCCGGCCATGCGCGATCATCATCTCGAGCGTGACCGCGAGCGTGCTGTCCATGCCGTAGAGCACCATGCCGAGCGAATCACCCACCAGCATGGCGTCGCACGAGGCGTCGAGCGCCTGGGCGACCGAAGTGGTGTAGGCCGTGAGCCAGACCTGCTTGGCCTGCCCCTTCATCGCGGTCAGCGTCGGGACGCCGACGCGGTTGGATTTCACCGGCGTGCTCATGGTTGATCCCTTGGAAAGGAAGCGGTTCTTTTTTTTAAAAAAGAACCAAAAAACTTTTGTTCACTAAGGTCTGAGCTTGTCAAGTCGGCAGTGTACGCCGCGACAGCGCGTGCAGAAGTTTTTTGCGTCTTTTTTCAAAAAAGAAGCCTTTCTTACGTCCTGGCCAACGATCGCAACCCGATATCGCGGCGATAGTAGGCTTCGGCCCAACCGAGCGCCGTGACGCCGGCATAGGCGGCGTCGCGCGCCGAGCCCAGATCGGGCCCGGTGGCGCAGACCGTGAGCACCCGGCCGCCGGCGGCGACCAGCCGGCCCTCGACCAGCGCGGTGCCCGAGTGGAACACGGCCACGTCCGGCAGCGCCTCGGCCCGCGCCACGCCGTCGATCGGCGAGCCGGCCTCGGGCGCGCCGGGATAGCCGGGGGCGGCGAGCACGACGGCGACGGAGGCGATGTCGGTCCAGCGCAGGTCGACATGGGCCAGCTCGCCCTCGCAGGCGGCGACCAGAGCCGGCAGAAGGTCCGAGCGCAGCCGCAGCAGCAGCGCCTGGCACTCCGGGTCGCCGAAGCGGACGTTGAACTCGATCAGTTTCGGGCCGTCCGCGGTCAGCATCAGGCCGGCGAACAGGATGCCGCGAAACGGCGTGCCGCGCCGGACCATCTCGGCCAGCGCCGGCTTGATGATGCCGGCCAGGCAGGCCTGCTGCAGCTCGGCGCCGAAGCCGGCGGGCGGACACACCGCGCCCATGCCGCCGGTGTTCGGGCCGGTATCCGCCTCGCCGAGCCGCTTGTGGTCCTGCGCCGCGCCGAGCAGCAGCGCGTCGGCGCCGTCGCAGAGCGCGAACAGCGACACCTCGTCGCCATCGAGGCACTCCTCGATCACCAGCGGCAGGCCGTGCGCCAGCACCGCGGCCTCGGCCTCGGCAAGGGTCATGGCCACCGTGACGCCCTTGCCGGCGGCGAGGCCGTCCGCCTTGACCACGATCGGGACGCCGCGGCGGCGCACGAAGTCGAGCGCCGCCTCGGTGGTCTCGAAGCGCTCCCAGCGCGCCGTCGGGATGCCGGCCGCCTCGGCCACCTCGTGGGCGAAGGCCTTGGAGGCCTCCAACATCGCCGCCGCCTGGGTGGGACCGCAGCAGGCGATGTTCGCGCCGGCGCAGGCGTCGGCGAGACCCGCCGCAAGCGGCGCCTCTGGCCCGGGCAGCACCAGGTCGACGGCGTTGGCGGAGGCGAACGCGACCAGGCCGGCCACGTCGTCGACCGCGATCGGCACGTTGCGCCCGATCGCCGCGGTGCCGGGATTGCCGGGGGCGACGAACAGGGCGTCGAGCAGCGGGCTTGCGACCAGCGCGGCCGCCAGGGCGTGCTCACGGCCGCCTGATCCAACCAGCAAAACGCGCATGTGACCTCCAAGGAAGGGGTTCTTTTTTGCAAAAAAGAACCAAAAAACTTTTATCCGTAGAGGCTTGCGTCGGGTAGAGCGCACCACCGGGGACAAACGTTTTTTGCTTCTTTTTTTCAAAAAAGAAGCGCTTGTCTTTCTTGCTATACTGCCTGGTATGGACACGCCGCAGACCAACGTCCCCGAGTACACCGTCTCCGAGATCTCCGGCGCCGTAAAGCGGACGTTGGAGAGCGCCTTTGGGCGGGTGCGGGTGCGGGGCGAGATCACCGAGCTGAAGCGCTACGCCTCCGGCCACACCTATCTTTGCCTCAAGGACGAGGGCGGCAAGATGCGTGCCATCGTCTGGAAGTCTGGCTATGGCCGGCTCGGGCTCAAGCCTGAGAACGGCCTCGAGGTGATCGCCACCGGGCGCATTTCCGCCTATGGCGACCGCTCCGAGTATCAGCTGCTCATCGACCGGCTGGAATACGCCGGCATCGGAGCGATGCTGGCGCGCACCGAGGCGCTGCGCGTGGCCTTGGCGGCCGAGGGGCTGTTCGACGCCGAGCGCAAGCGGCCGCTGCCCATGCTGCCGGAGGTGGTTGGCGTGATCACCTCTCCCGCCGGCGCGGTGCTGCACGACATTCGCACGACGATCGCCCGGCGCTGCCCGCGCCGGATCGTCCTGTGGCCGGTGCCGGTGCAGGGCGAGGGCGCCGCGGCGCGGATCGCCGCCGCCATCCGCGGCTTCTCGGCGCTGCCGGCCGGCGGGACGGTCCCGCGCCCGGACGTGCTGATCGTCGCCCGCGGCGGCGGCTCGCTCGAGGATCTGATGGCGTTCAACGACGAGGCGGTGGTGCGCGCCGCCGCCGCGTGCAGCATGCCGCTGATCTCCGCCGTCGGCCACGAGACGGACACTACGCTGATCGACTTCGCCTCCGACCGCCGCGCCCCGACCCCGACCGCCGCCGCCGAGCTCGCCGTGCCGTCCCGCATCGCCCTGCTCGCGACGCTGGCGCAGCAGCAGGCCCGCCTCGTCTCCGCCCTGCATCGCGCGATCCAGACGCAACGCCTCAGGCTCGGCCGCGCGAGCGCGCGCCTGCCCGACCTGCCGGCCATAGTGGGCCACGCCCGCCAGCGCCTGGACGACCGGGCGCATCGGCTTGGCCTCGCCCTGCCGCATCTGCTCGCGCATCGCCGCAACGCGCTGGCCCATGCGAGCCAGCGTCTGCCCGACCTGCCGGCGCTCGTCGCCGCCGCGCGTCACCGCCTCGACGACCGTGGGCACCGCCTTGTTCTCGCCCTGCCGCACCTGATCGAACGCCGCCGCAACGCGCTCGCCCGCGCCGCCCGGGGCCTGCCTGATCCGGCCGCGATCCTGCGCGCCGCCGAGCTCGCCCTGGCCGAGCGCAGCCGCCGGCTTGACCAGGCGCCGGCGCGCCTGCTGGACACGCGCCGCGCCGCGCTGGCGCTGCAATCCGCCCATCTGCGCGGCGCTCTCCGCCACGTTCTGCAAGACCGCCAGCACGCCGCCGGCCGGTTGCTGCCGCGCCTCAACCTGGCGCCTCTGCAGGCGATGCTGCGCGAGCGGCGCGCCCGGCTGGAGGGCCTGGCGGCGCGGCTCGACTCCGTCTCGCACAATGCCGTGTTGGCGCGCGGCTACGCGCTGGTGCAGGACCCGACCGGGCACACGCTCACCAGCGCCAAGATCAAACCCGGCGCCAAGCTGGTGATCCATTTCGCGGACGGCACGACCGACGCTACGGTCGATCGTGGAAAGCAAGGGTCCCTGCCGCTTTAGAAAGACGTTCTTTTTTGAAGAAAAGAACCAAAAAACTTTTGTCCGATGAGGATTGGGCTTGTTGGCCTTCATTCGATTAGAAGTTTTTTGCTTCTTTTTTTTAAAAAAGAAGCTCTTTCTTTTCTAAGTATCCCCGCAGCAGCTCGTTGACTGCCTCCGGCGCGTCCTGCTGCACCCAGTGCGAGACGCCGGGCAGCCGTCGGATTGTCAGATCGCGCACGTAGCGCTCGGTGCCGTCGAGGCAGATCAGGTCGAGTGCGACGTCCTCCTCACCCCAGATCACCAGGGTCGGCGTCTCGATCGGCCGCGCCAGGTTCGGCATGCCGCTGCGGCTGGCCCGACCGGCGCGGTACCAGTTCAGCATCGCGGTTGCCGCGGCCGGCTCGGTGACCTGCCGGGTGTAGGTCGCCAGCACGTCCGGCGGCAGCGCCACGCGGCCGAACATCCGGCGCACCGCGTCGCCGCCATTGGCGGTCAGCATCCGCTCCGGCAGCCAGGGCAGCTGGAAGAAGGCGATGTACCAGGACTTGCGGCGCTGCCGCCAGTGCTTCAGCGCCGCGCGGAAGCAGAGCGGGTGCGGGACGTTCATGATGACCAGCCGCTCCAGCGGCCGCAGGCGGGCGGCGGCAAAGCACCAGGCGACCATCGCGCCCCAATCATGGCCGATCAGCACGACGCTGGTTGCGCCCGACGCGTCGATCAGCGCCGCGACGTCGGCCATCAGCAGCGGCAGCGCATAGTCAGCGACCGCGGCCGGGCGGGTGCTGCGGCCGTAACCGCGCTGGTTTACCGCCCAAACGCGGTAGCCGAGGCCGGCCAGCAGCGGCATCTGGTGGCGCCATGAGACGGCGTGCTCGGGAAAGCCGTGCAGGCAGAGCGCCAGGCGGTCGCCTGTGCCCTCCTCAAGGACTTCGAACTGCAGGCCGTTGGCGTTGATGAACCTCGTCTGCATCGCTCGGATTCCGGAAAGGAAGGGCTTCTTTTTTGAAGAAAAGAAGCAAAAAACTTTTATCCGCTTGCGACTTTTCCAACCTGATAGAACCTTAAATGACGAAAGTTTTTTGGTTCTTTTTTCAAAAAAGAACCGCTTTCTTTCTTAACTTACACGCGCCTTCGGCACGGCGGGTGGTTCGAAGCCCATGAGCTGAAAGGTCTCGCGCATGTGCGGCGGCAGGCCGGCGGCGATCTGCAGGGTGCCGCCGGAGGGATGCGGGATGCTTAGCGCGCGGGCGTGCAGGTGCAGCAGGTCGGGCAGGCCTTCCACGTGCGTCGCGGCCTGGCCGTATTTGATGTCGCCGAGGATGGGCGTGCCCAGCGCCTCGCAATGCACTCGGAGCTGGTGGGTTCGGCCGGTGAGCGGGTTGAGCTCCAGCCAGGAGACCCTGCGGCCGGCGGCGTCGAGCACGCGGTAGTCGGTGAGTGCCGAGACGGCCTCCTCGTCGTCGCGCTCGGCGATGGCGGTGCGTTCGCCGAAGGCGCCGCCGGTGCGGCGCAGCTTGGCGTCGACCCGGCCCTCCGACGGGCTCGGGCGGCCGACCACCACGGCCCAGTAGGTCTTGTGCGCCGCGCGGGTGCGGAAGGCGGCCGCGAGCTTGGCGGCCGCACCCGGCGTGCGGGCGAGGAGCAGAACGCCGGAGGTGTCGCGGTCGAGCCGGTGGACCAGGCGGGGGCGGTGCTCGGAGCCGAAGCGCAGCCCGTCGAGCTGGCCGTCGAGGTGCTTCACGATGCCCGGGCCGCCCTGCACCGGCAAACCGAACGGCTTATCGAGCACCAGCACGAGCTCGTCGCGCCAGATCACCATCCGCTCGAGGTCTTTCACCACGTGCGGACTCATGCTCGGGGTGGCGATCGGCGCCGGGCCCGTGGGCAGCGGCGGGATGCGGATGGCCTGGCCGGGGCTCAGCCGGACATTGGCCTCGACGCGGCCGCCATCGACCCGGACCTGGCCGGTGCGGCAGAATTTCTGCACCGCGGCCTGGGTGATGTGCGGGAAATGGCGGCGGAACCAGCGATCGAGCCGTAGGTCCGCCTCGTCGATGCTGATGACGCGTAGGGAGACTGGCATTGAGGTGGTCTCCGAAGGAAGGCCGGAAGCAAGGAAGGCCAAAGGCTTCGCCTCTGGACTCCATCAAAGGCGAAGCCTTTGAAATCCATTATTAGACCATGCAAACAACGCCACGAGAGCGTCGTGATGGGTCTAACTCAATGGGGTCTGGGGCCTCACGGCCCCGTCGTGCGCAGCACGCTGTCGCGTGACGGGTCAAGGGCAGAGCCCTTGCCTTCCCTGCCTTCTCTTTTCTCCTCCCAGATCGCCAATCGTCGTGCGAGTTCTCTCTCGAAGCCCTTGTCCTTGGGCTGGTAATACGTCTCTCGCGCCATTCCGTCCGGAAAGTAGTTCTGGCCGGAGAACGCGTCGGCGGCGTCGTGGTCGTATTTGTAGCCCTGGCTATAGCCAAGCTCGCGCATCAGCTTGGTGGGCGCGTTCAGGATGTGGGCTGGCGGCATCAGGCTGCCATTGGCGCGGGCGCTCGCTGCCGCGCGCTTCTGCGCCACGTAGACTGCGTTCGATTTGGGCGCGGTGCCGAGATAGACGACCGCCTGGGCCAGGCACAGCTCGCCCTCCGGGCTGCCGAGGCGCTCGAAGGCGTCCCAGGCGGCCAGCACCTGGGTGAGCGCGTTCGGGTCCGCCAGGCCGACATCCTCGGAGGCGAAGCGCGCCAGGCGCCGGGCGACGTGGCGGGCGTCCTCGCCGCCGGCGAGCATGCGGTTGAACCAGTAGAGCGCGGCGTCCGGGTCCGAGCCGCGCAGCGCCTTGTGCAGCGCGGAGATGAGGTTGTAGTGCTCCTCGCGATCCTTGTCGTAGAGCGCGGCGCGGCGGGCGAGCAGGGCGGCGAGGCCGTCGGCGTCCAGCGTGCCGGCCTCGGCGGCGAGCACCTGCTCGGCCATGTTCAGCAAATAGCGGCCATCGCCATCGGCCATGGCGACCAGGCTGGCGCGTGCGGCGGCGTCCAGGTCGAGCGGCTTGCCGGCAGCGATCTCGGCGCGCGCCAGCAGCAGCGCCAGCGCCGCGGCGTCGAGCCGGCGCAGCACCAGCACCTGGCAGCGCGACAGTAGGGCGCCGTTCAGGGCGAAGGACGGGTTTTCGGTGGTGGCGCCCACCAGCACGATCGTTCCGTCCTCGACGACGGGGAGAAAGCCGTCCTGCTGGGCGCGGTTGAAGCGGTGGATCTCGTCGATGAACAGCAGCGTCGCGACACCCGAGGCGGCACGACGCCTCGCGGCCGCCTCGAAGCAGCGCTTGAGGTCGGCAACGCCGGTGAACACTGCCGAGAGCTGCACGAAGGCAAGGCCGGCATGATGGGCCAGCAGCCTCGCGATCGTCGTTTTGCCGACACCCGGCGGGCCCCAGAGGATCAGGCTGGCCAGGCTGTGGCGCTCCAGCATGGCGGCAAGCGCGCCGCCGGGCCCGAGCAGGTGGTCCTGGCCGACCACCTCCGGCAGGCTGGCCGGACGGAGCCGGTCGGCCAGCGGGCGGGCGGGCGCCGCAACGCCGCGCCCGGCTTCGGCCGACGGCAGCTCGTCGAACAACCCGCCGGACGTCTCCGGATCACGCGTCATGGCACACAGCCTCGTCGGACGACCTCGCCCTGTGATGCAACCTTGCCAGCCGTGCCGGAAAAATCACACGGGATGAGAGTATCTTGCATCCTGCCAGGCACAAACGCCGCGACAGGAACGTTATGATTACGGACCGGCCGCGCGCCGGCTGTTTTCTGGAAGGAGCGCCTCCCTTGCGTACTCAATCAACCCTCGTCCTTGCGACCGGCTTTGCGGTCCTGGCGCTTGCCGCCACCGGCCCGCTCAATGCCGCCCGCGCCCAGACCGATCCGGCGCCGACCACCACAACGCCGTCGACGACGCCCGCCCATGCGCATCACAAGTCGATGCATCACAAGCCGATGTATCCGCACAGCAAGACGGGCAAGCTGATGCCCACTGCCAAGGGCAACGCCGCGGTCGAAGATTTGAACAGTCAGAGCCTCAACGCCGCCAAGTCCGGCACCACCTTCACGCCGACGGCATCCTCGACGTCGGCCGAAAGCGGCATGAGCAGCACGAAGATGGCGCATGGCATGCACCACCATCACGGCAAGGGCATGATGCCGGCCGGCTCCAGCACGTCGTCGACAGGCGCCATGGCGCCGGCCGGCGGCAGCGCCATGCCGTCGACTAGCACTCCGGCGACGCCGCCGGCAGACACCACGCCGAGCACCACTCCGCCGGCCAGCACGGCTCCGGGCGGCACCCCGCCGCAGTAACCGCGGCCGCAAGGCGACAAAACGCGATCAGCCCGCCCGGGAGACCGGGCGGGCTGATGCTTGTGGTAAGTCCCCCGGGGTGCCGGCGCGAGGTCGAGCTCAGGCCTCGTCGGCGCCGTCCGCGTTCACAACCTCGGGCGGCGGGCCGCTATCCTGACCCTTGGCCGAGGGATCGCGGTCGACCAGCTCGATCACCGCCATGTCGGCCGCGTCGCCGTAACGCATGCCGGCCCTAAGCACACGGGCATAGCCGCCGGGCCGCGCCTTGTAGCGGTCGGCGATCGTGCCGAACAACTTGCCGACGATGACGTCGTCGCGCAGCTGCGCGTAGGCCTGACGACGCGCGTGCAGCCCGCCGCGCTTGCCCAGCGTGATCAGCTTCTCGACGACGGGCCGCAGCTCCTTGGCTTTCGGCAGCGTCGTCGTGATCTGCTCGTGCTTGATCAGCGCCACCGCCATGTTGCGGAACATCGCCAGCCGATGGCTCGACGTGACGTTCAGCTTTCGGCCGGCTACTCCGTGACGCATCTTACGCTCCTAGGAAGGAAGGCGAGGGCTCTGCCCTCGACCTGCCAAGGGCCCGAGGCCCTTGGAACCCGTCAGTTAGAAAGCTTCGTCTAAACGACGGGCCAGATCTTCGATGTTCTCCGGCGGCCAGCCGGAGACGGACATGCCGAGCGAGAGGCCCATCGCGGTGAGGACCTCCTTGATCTCGTTGAGCGACTTCCGGCCGAAGTTCGGCGTGCGGAGCATCTCCTGCTCGGTCTTCTGCACCAGGTCGCCGATGTAGACGATGTTGTCGTTCTTCAGGCAATTCGCCGAGCGGACGGAGAGCTCGAGCTCGTCCACCTTGCGCAGCAGGTTGCGGTTGAACGGCAGGTCGTCCTGCGGCTCCTCGACGCGCGCCTGCTGCGGCTCGTCGAAGTTGATGAACAGCTGCAACTGGTCCTGCAGGATGCGCGCCGCCAGAGCCACGCTGTCCTCCGGCGTCACCGCGCCGTTGGTCTCGATCGTCAGCAGCAGCTTGTCGTAGTCGGTCACCTGGCCGACGCGGGTGGGCTCGACGCGATAGGCGACGCGACGCACCGGCGAGTAGATCGCATCGACCGGAATGAGGCCGATCGGCGCATCCTCGGGCCGGTTCATCGACGCCGGCTCGTAGCCGCGGCCGAGCTGCACGGTGAACTCCATGCCGAGCTTGATGCCATCGTCCAGGGTGCAGATCACCAAGTCGGGATTCATGATCTCGATGTCATGGCCGCCCTGGATCTGCCCGGCGCGCACCTCGCCCGGGCCGGTCGCCGTCAGCGTCATCCGCTTCGGCCCCTCGCCGTGCATGCGCAGCGCCAGCTGCTTGATGTTCAGCACGATGTCGGTGACATCCTCGCGCACGCCGGCGATCGAGCTGAACTCGTGCAGCACGCCATCGATCTGCACCGCCGTCACCGCGGCGCCCTGCAGCGAGGAGAGCAGGATGCGCCGGATGGCATTGCCGAGCGTCATGCCGAAGCCGCGCTCGAGCGGCTCGGCCACGACCGTCGCCATGCGCAGCGGGTCCGATCCGGACTCGACGTCCAGCTTCTCGGGCTTGATCAGCGCCTGCCAGTTTCTCTGAATGACCAAATCAGTCCCTCGATGCAAACGGCGCGGCGTGGCGCCGAACCAAGATAGGCAAGCGGTTCTTTTTTGAAAAAAAGAACCAAAACACTTTTAACCGCTTGGCAGACGCTCGGGGTTTAGTTCGCGACAGCGCTGACAAGAGTTTTTGCTTCTTTTTTCAAAAAGAAGCGCTTGCTTAAACGCGCCGCCGCTTACGCGGACGGCAGCCATTATGCGGGATCGGCGTCATGTCGCGGATGGCGGTGATCGCGAAGCCGACAGCCTGCAACGCCCTAAGCGCACTCTCGCGGCCGGAGCCTGGCCCGCTCACCTCGATTTCGAGCGTCTCCATACCGTGCTCGCGCGCCTTCTTGCCGGCGTCCTCGGCGGCGACCTGCGCGGCGTAGGGCGTCGACTTGCGCGAGCCCTTGAAGCCTTGCGAGCCCGAGGACGACCAGGCGATGGCGTTGCCCTGCGCGTCGGTGATCGTGATCATCGTGTTGTTGAACGACGCCATCACATGGGCGACGCCGGAGATGATGTTCTTGCGCTCCTTGCGGCGGGGGCGCGTGGAGCCGGCGGGCTTCGCCATGGACACTCTACCTTAGGTTTGCCGGCGCGAAGCCGGCGAGGTGATCGTTCGGCGGCGAAGGGTTACTTCGTCACCTTCTTCTTGCCGGCGATCGCGACCGCCTTGCCCTTGCGCGTGCGGGCATTCGTGTGGGTCCGCTGACCGCGCACCGGCAGACCGCGGCGATGGCGCAGGCCGCGATAACAACCGAGGTCCATCAGGCGCTTGATGTTCATCGCCACCTCGCGTCGGAGGTCGCCCTCGACCCGATAGTCACGGTCGATCAGCTCGCGGATCTTCAGCACCTCGTCGTCGGAGAGCTGGTTCACACGGCGATCATCGGGGATATTGAGCTTGCTGCAGATCGCCTGGGCCTTGGTCGGGCCGATGCCAAAAATATAGCGCAGGCTGATCGTCACGCGCTTGTTGGTCGGAATGTTCACGCCGGCAATACGCGCCACGCCGTCTCTCCTAGAGGCATCCGCCAGTCGGCCGATGCGCAACGCTGCTGAAAACTACAAGTGCGGACACCTCCATCGGAGGTTCCGCCAAGGGCGCGGACTATACCGTCCGACCGGCAGGTGTCAACGCGCTGTGCTCAATTGTGCGTGACCGGAGCGCCGACCCGCATCGGCTGCAGGATGCCGTGCAGGGCTGCCGTCACCTGGCTCATCTCGACCATGCCGTCCACCGGGTAGAGGCGATGCTGAGCGGCGTAGTGCGGCAGGATCGGCGCCGTCTGGCCGTGATAGGCGACCAGCCTTGCCGCCACGGTCTCGCGCCGGTCATCGGCGCGGCGCACGAACTCGTGGTGGCCGCACACGTCGCATCGCCCGGCCGTGGCGGTGGGCTTGAAGCTGTCGTGATAGCCGGCGCCGCAATTGGCGCAGGTGAAGCGCCCGGCGATCCGCTCGGTCAGCACCGCGTCGTCCACCTTGAGCTCGATCACGGCGTCAAGCTGCCGCCCCATGCGCGTCAGCATCGCATCCAGCGCGACCGCCTGGGGGACGGTGCGCGGAAATCCGTCCAGGATGAAGCCGCGGCGGCAATCCGGCGCCTGGATGCGGCTCTCGAGCATGGTGATGATCAGCTCGTCGGGCACCAGGCCGCCGGCGTCCATGATCGCCTTCGCCCGGCCGCCGATCTCGCTCTTGGCGGCCACCTCGGCGCGCAGCATGTCGCCGGTCGACACCTGGGCAAGCTGGAAATCCTGCTCCAGCCGCTTGGCCTGCGTGCCCTTGCCGGCGCCGGGCGGCCCCAGAATGATGAGGTTTATCGCGCCCTCCCGCGTCCACGCGCCTTCTTGATCAGGCCCTGATACTGATGCTGCAGCAGGTGCGACTGGATTTGCGTCACCGTGTCCATGGTGACCGAGACGATGATCATCAGGCTGGTGCCGCCGAAGTAGAACGGCACGCCGTAGCGGCTGATCAGGATCTCCGGCAGCAGGCAGACCGCGACGAGGTAGAGCGCGCCGATCGTCGTCAGCCGCGTGAGCACGGTGTCGAAGTAGTTGGCCGTGGCCGTGCCCGGACGGTAGCCGGGGATGAAGCCGCCGTATTTCTTGAGGTTGTCGGCCGTCTCCTGCGGGTTGAAGACGACGGCGGTGTAGAAATACGAGAAGAAGATAATCATGCCGGCATAGGCCGCCATGTAGAGCGGCTGGCCGTGCGCCAGCTGCTGGCCGATGAAGCCGAGCCAGCCGGTGCCGCCGGCGCCGCTGAAGCCGGCGACCGTCGCCGGGATCAGCAGGATGGAGCTGGCGAAGATCGGCGGGATCACGCCGGCGGTGTTAATCTTGAGCGGCATGTGGGTGCTGTCGCCGCCGAACATGCGCTGGCCGACCTGGCGCTTGGGATACTGGATCACCACCCGCCGCTGCGCCTGCTCCATGAACACGATGAAGGCGATCACCGCCACCGCGATCAGGATGAAGAAGAGGATGAACACCGGCGACAGCGCGCCCGTGCGGCCGAGCTCCAGCAGGTTGGCCGTCGCATGGGGCAGGTTGGCGACGATGCCGGCGAAGATGATGAGCGAGGTGCCGTTGCCGATGCCGCGGGCGGTGATCTGCTCGCCGATCCACATCAGGAACATCGTGCCGCCGACCAGCGTGACCACGCAGGAGAACCGGAAGAACATCCCCGGGTCGATCACCGCCGGGCCGCTGGGCCCGTGCATGCTCTCCAGCCCGACCGAGATGCCGTAGCTCTGGAACAGCGCGATCAGCACCGTCAGGTATCTCGTATACTGGTTCATCTTCTTGCGGCCGCTGTCGCCCTCCTTCTTGAGAGCCTCGAGCTGCGGGATCGCCGCCGTCATCAGCTGCACGATGATGGAGGCGGAGATGTACGGCATGATGTTGAGCGCGAACACCGTCATCCGGCCGAGCGCGCCACCGGTGAACATGTCGAACATGCCGAGGATGCCGCCGCCGTGCTGCTGCAGCAGCTGGCCCATCACCGAGGCGTCGACGCCGGGGACCGGGATGTAGGTGCCGAGCCGGTAGACGATGAGCGCGCCGAGGGTGAACCAGATGCGGCGCTTCAGCTCGGTCGCTTTCGCGAACACGCCGAAGTTCATGTTGGCAGCCATCTGCTCGGCGGCGGAGGCCATCGGCGGAGTTCCTCTGATCGGACCTACGTCTTAGTGGGCAAGGAGGAGCAAGGCCAGGGCTTTGCCCTGGACCCCCCGTCACGCGAAGGCGTGCTGCGCACGACGGCCCGAGGCCCTTGGATCCCATCTGATGGGGGTCTGGGGCCCAGGCCCCAGCGGCCTGGTTCCCATCGCACTGGTGCGATGGGAACCCGTCCAGAGGCAGAGCCTCTGGCCTTACCTTACGCCGCAGGCGCCTCTTGCTTGGCGACCGTCGTCGTTATGGTTCCGCCGGCAGCCTCGACTGCCGCCCTTGCCGCCTCGGAGGCGCCAGAGACGGTGATGGTGATCGCCCGGCTGATCGTGCCCTGCGCCAGAAGGCGCACGCCCTTGCCGCCCTGGGAGCGCACGAGGCCGGCGGCTTGCAGGCTCGCCTCGGTCATCGGCGCCGAGGCGTCGAGCTTGCCGGCGGCGATCGCGCGCTCGATCGTGCCGAGGTTGAGCGGCGCATAGGCGATGCGGAAGATGTTGCGAAACCCGCGCTTGGGCAGCCGGCGGTAGATCGGCAGCTGGCCGCCTTCGAAGCCGTTCAGCGACACGCCTTCACGCGCCTTCTGCCCCTTGACGCCCTTGCCGGAAGTCTTGCCCTTCCCCGAGCCAATGCCTCGCCCGAGGCGCTTGGATTTCGGCCGCGCGCCGGGGTTGTCGCGCAGTTGGTTGAGCTTCAGAGGCGTCGTCATTTAGCCGGCTCCTCGACCCGCAGCAGGTGCGCAACCTTGCGGATCATGCCGCGCACGGAGGGCGTATCCTCCAGCGTGCGCGTGCGGTGCATCTTGTTCAGGCCAAGGCCGATCAGGGTGCCGCGCTGACCCGGCTTGCGGCCGATCGGCGAGCCCGTCTGGGTGACGGTCACCGTGGAGCTATCCGACATCGGCCGTGACCCCCTCGCCCTCGCGCTTGCCGAGAATATCGCCGACCTTGCGCCCGCGGCGGTTCGCGACCGCGCGGGGGCTCTGGCAGCGGGCCAGCGCGTCAAACGTCGCCTTGACCATGTTGTGCGGGTTGCGGCTGCCGAAGCTTTTCGCAACCACGTCGCCGATGCCGAGGCTCTCGAACACGGCGCGCATCGGGCCGCCGGCGATGATGCCGGTGCCGGCACCCGCCGAGCGCAGCACGACCTTTCCGGCGCCGTAATGGCCGAACATATCGTGGTGCAGCGTGCGGCCTTCCTTCATCGGCACCCGGATCATCGTCCGCTTGGCCCGCTCGGTCGCCTTGCGGATCGCCTCGGGCACCTCGCGCGCCTTGCCGGCGCCGTAGCCGACGCGGCCCTTCTGGTCGCCGACGATCACCAGCGCTGCGAACGCGAAGCGCCGGCCGCCTTTGACCACCTTGGCGACGCGGTTGATGGTGACGAGCTTGTCGATGAGGTCGTCGCCGTCGCGGTCGCGCTCGCCTCTATCGCGTCCACCGCGGCCGCCGCCGTCACGTGGCGAATGTGCCATGCCTGATCTTTCCTAGAACGACAGGCCGCCCTCGCGGGCAGCCTCGGCCAGTGCGCGAACGCGGCCATGATAGAGGTAGGCGCCGCGATCGAACACGACCTGCGTGACCCCGGCCGCCAGCGCCCGCTCGGCGACCAACTTGCCGACGGCGCTCGCAGCACCCTTGTCGGCGCCGGTCTTGAGCTCCTCGCGCAGCGACTTGTCGAGGCTGGAGGCCGCCGCCAGCGTGCGGCCCGCGGCATCGTCGATCACCTGCGCGTAGATGTTCTTGCCGGAGCGGAACACCGACAGGCGCGGCCGGCCAGCCGCCTTGTGGCGCAGCTGGTAGCGCAGGCGCTCGCGCCGGCGGTCCCGAAGATCCTGGTTTGCACCCATTACTTCTTCTTGCCTTCCTTGCGCCGGATCGTCTCGTTATCGTAGCGAACGCCCTTGCCCTTGTAGGGCTCCGGCGGACGCCAGCCGCGGATCTCGGCCGCAACCTGGCCGACCAGGCGCTTATCCACCCCTTCGACGGTGATCGCCGTCGGCCGCGGCGTGGTGATCTTGATGCCCGCCGGCACCGGAAACACCACGTCATGCGAGAAGCCGAGGTTGATCACCAGGTTCGTGCCCTGCACCGAGGCCCGGTAGCCGGTGCCGGTGATCTCCATCGTCTTGGCATAGCCGGTGGAGACGCCGTGGATGATGTTCTGCACCAGCGCCCGCGTCGTGCCCCACATCATGCGGGACGGCGCCGAGTTGTTGCGCGGCGTCACCGTGACGGCGCCGTTTTCCACGCGGGTCTCGACATGGTCGGTCAACGGCAGGCTCAGCTCGCCGAGCTTGCCTTTCGCCGTCAGCATGCCGGACGCGACCGCGACCTGCACGCCGTCCGGAATGGTCACCGGATTCTTGCCTACGCGTGACATCGCTCGCGCTCCCTCAGAACACGCGGCAGAGCACTTCGCCGCCAACATTGGCGGCGCGTGCCTCTGCATCGCTCAGCACGCCGCGCGGCGTGGACAAAATGGACACACCGAGCCCCGCATAGACGCGCGGCAGCTCCTTGATCTTGGAATACACCCGGCGGCCCGGCTTGGAGACCCGGTGGATTTCCTTGATGACCGGCTCGCCCTCATTGTATTTCAGCTCGATGCGTATCTGCGAGATGCCGGGCCGCAGCTCCTCGGCGCTGTAGCCGCGGATGTAGCCCTCGCGGCGCAGCGCCTCGAGCACGGTCATGCGCAGCTTGCTGCCGGGCGAGACGCAGCTCGTGTGCCGGCTGTGCTGGGCGTTGCGGATGCGGGTGAGCATGTCGCCCAACGGATCGGATAATGACATTGCGCGGGGCCCCTACCAGCTCGCCTTAGTCATGCCGGGGATCTGCCCGGCACTCGCGAGGTCACGCAAGGCGATGCGGCACAGCTTGAACTTTCGGTAGTTCGCCCGCGGCCGTCCGGTGAGCTCGCAGCGCAGCCGGGTGCGGGTGCGGCTGCCATTGCGCGGCAGCTGCGCCAGCTTCAGCGTCGCATTGAAGCGGTCCTCGACCGGCAGCGTGCGGTCCATCACAATGTCCTTGAGCGACTTGCGCTTCACCCGGTCACGCTTGGCCGCCCGCTCGCGCTCGTGGTTCTTGTTGACCGAAGACTTCTTTGCCATTGCTACTGCTGTCCTCCGGAACCTGCCGGCTCACGCCAGGGGTTTTCCAAAACGCTGTTTGTATCAGACGATGCGATCAGGCCGGCGGCTTGTCCTGAAAGGGAATGTCGAACCCCTTCAGCAGCGCCTTCGCCTCGGCATCGGTCGATGCAGTGGTGACGAACACGATGTCCATGCCGCGCACCGCGTCCACCTTGTCGTAGGCGATCTCCGGGAAAATGATCTGCTCGCGCAGGCCCATCGCGAAATTGCCGCGACCGTCGAAGCCCTTGGTGGCCGGAATGCCGCGGAAGTCGCGCACGCGCGGCAGGGCGATCGTCACCAGCCGGTCGAGAAACTCATACATCTTGGCGCGGCGCAGCGTCACCTTGGTGCCGATCGGCAGGCCCTCGCGGATCTTGAAGCCGGCGATCGCCTTCTTGGCAACCGTCTTGACCGGCTTCTGCCCGGCGATCAGCGTCAACTCCGCCACCGCCGCGTCGAGCTTTTTCTGATCGCCGGCCGCTTCGCCCACGCCCATGTTGATCACGATCTTCTCAAGCTTGGGCACCTGCATCGGGTTGCGGTAGCCGAACTCCTGCTGCAGCGAGGCGCGCAGCGAGTCGTTGTAACGCTGCTGCATCCTCGGCAAGGCGCGCGTCTGGGTCTCGGACATGGCCGTCAGCCCTCGATGATCTCGCCCGTGGCTTTCGCCACGCGCACTTTGGACGAATGCCCGTCCGAGCCCTGGACGACGCGAAAGCCGACCCGCGTCGGCTTGCTGCTCTTCGGGTCGACGAGCTTGAGGTTCGACAGGTGGATCGTCGCCTCGCGCTCAACGATGCCGCCCGGCTGGCCCATGCCGCGCGGCTTGGTGTGACGCTTGGCGACGTTCACCCCGGCGACCACCGCGCGCAGCGTCTTCGGCGCAACCGACAGCACTTCGCCGCGCTTGCCCTTGTCGCCGCCGGTGATCACCACGACCGTGTCGCCCTTGCGGATCCGCGCCGCCATCACAGCACCTCCGGCGCGAGCGAGATGATCTTCATGAACTTCGCCGCACGCAGCTCACGCACCACCGGCCCGAAGATGCGGGTGCCGATGGGCTCGCGCTGCTTATTGATCAGCACCGCGGCATTGGTGTCGAAACGAATGGCGCTGCCGTCTGAGCGGCGGACGGGAAACGAGGTGCGCACGATCACCGCCTGGTGCACGTCGCCCTTCTTCACCTTGCCGCGCGGGATGGCCTCCTTGATCGAGACCACGATCACGTCGCCGACGGACGCCGTCTTGCGCTTGCTGCCGCCCAGCACCTTGATGCACTGAACGCGCCGCGCGCCGGAGTTGTCGGCGACCTCGAGGTTGGATTCGACCTGGATCATCTAGCTCTCATGCGTCTGGTGTTCGGGGCTGACCTCGACGCCCTGCGTGGCCAGCACCTCGGCCGCCTCCTCAGGCACCGTCACCGGCAGCCCAGCGCGCTCGTCATGCGCAATCGAGCTCGCCGCCGCCGCCAGCGCCGCGGCACTCACGTCGCCAAGCACGTCGCCATTGCGGCTCACCACCGTCCAGGTCTTGCGCTTGCTGATCGGCGGGCACTCGACGATGCGCACGTTGTCGCCGACCTGGCAGACATTATGCTCGTCATGCGCCGCATACTTCTTCGACAGCCGGATGAACTTCTTGTAGAGCGGGTGCATCACGCGACGATTGACCAGGACCGTTACGGTCTTGTCCATCTTGTCGCTGGTGACCCGCCCGATCAGGACGCGCTTTGGCATCGTCCGTCTCCTCTCAGGATTTCGCGGCGGAGACGAGCTTCTCCGCCTGTATCGTCTTGACCCGGGCGATGTCGCGGCGGACCACGCGGACGCGTCCGACACCCTCCTGCTGGCCGGTTGCGCGCTGGAAGCGCAGGTTGAACTGCTCGCGGCGCAGGTCGACCAGCATCGCCTCGAGCTCGTCCGGCGTCTTGGCTCGAATGTCCACCGGCTTGGTCATGTCAGGCCTCCCCGATGCGCTGCACGAAGCGCGTCTTGATCGGCAGCTTGGCCGCGCCGAGCTGCAGCGCCTCCTGCGCGAGGTCGAGCGAGACGCCCTCGATCTCGAACATGATCCGGCCCGGCTTCACCCGGGCGACCCAGAACTCGGGCGCGCCCTTGCCGGAGCCCATGCGGACCTCGGCCGGCTTGGTCGAAACCGGAACGTCCGGAAAGATCCTGATCCAGACGCGGCCGGCGCGCTTCATCGCGCGGGTGATCGCACGGCGCGCGGCCTCGATCTGGCGCGCGGTCACGCGCTCAGGCTCCAGCGCCTTCAGCCCATACGTGCCGAAGTTCAGCGTCGTCCCGCCTTTGGCGAGGCCATGGATGCGGCCCTTATGGGCCTTGCGGAACTTGGTCCGCTTTGGGGAAAGCATGGTGTCTTACGTCCTTAGCGCTGCGGCGCCTGCTCGGCGGCGCGACGGTCCTGCGCGGAGGGGTCGTGGGCAAGAACCTCGCCCTTGAACACCCAGACTTTGACGCCGCAAGTGCCGTAATTGGTTTTTGCCGTTGCGGTGCCGTAATCGATGTCGGCGCGCAGCGTATGCAGCGGCACCCGGCCCTCGCGATACCACTCGACACGGGCGATCTCGGCGCCGCCGAGCCGGCCGCCGCAATTGATGCGGATGCCCTGGGCGCCGAGCCGCATCGCCGACTGCACCGCGCGCTTCATCGCGCGACGGAAGGCGACCCGCCGCTCGAGCTGCTGGGCGATGTTCTCGGCCACCAGCACCGCGTCGATCTCCGGCTTACGGATTTCGACGATGTTGAGCGACACCTCGGCCTTGGCCATCTTGGTGAGATCCTTGCGCAGAACCTCGATGTCCGAACCCTTCTTGCCGATCACCACGCCCGGTCGCGCCGCATAGATCGTCACCCGCGGCTTCTTTGCCGGACGCTCGATCACGACCCGGGAAACACCCGCGCCGGACAGCTTCTTGCGCAAATGCGTGCGCAACTTGATGTCCTCATGCAGCAGCCGGGCGTAATCGTTGCCGGCATACCAGCGGCTGTCCCAGGTGCGGTTCACGCCGAGGCGCAGACCGATTGGATTGACCTTGTGACCCATGCTCAGGCGGCCTTTCGCTCGAAGTCGCGCTTCGGTTTGGCGATCGCATCCGGCGCGCGCTCGGCAACGACGATCTTCAGATGGCTGAACCACTTCTCGATGCGCGACGAGCGGCCGCGGCCGCGCGCATGGAAGCGCCGCATCACCACCGACTTGCCGACCTCGGCGCGGGTCACCACCAGCTGGTCGACATCCAGCTGATGGTTGTTCTCGGCGTTGGCGATCGCACTCTCCAGCGTCTTGCGCACCGACTGCGCAATGCGCCGCTTGCTGAAAGTCAGCGTCGCGACCGCCGTGCTGGCCGGCTGGTTGCGGATCAACCCGGCGACCAGGTTCAGCTTATGCGGACTGATGCGGAGATTCTTCAGGATCGCCTGCGCCTCGGTCTCGCCAAGGCTGCGCGCGTGCTTCGGCTTGCTCATCAGCCCCGCCTCGCCTTCTTGTCCGCCGAGTGGCCGGTGAACGTGCGGGTCGGCGAGAACTCGCCGAACTTATGGCCCACCATGTTCTCGTTGACCTGCACCGGCAGGAACTTGTGGCCGTTATAGACGCCGAAGGTCAGGCCGACGAATTGCGGCAGGATCGTCGAACGGCGCGACCAGATCTTGATGATCTCGTTGCGGCTCGAGCTCTTCGCCGTCTCCGCCTTGTTCAGCAGGTAACCGTCGACGAACGGCCCCTTCCAGATGGAACGTGCCATGTGCCCTACTTCGACTTGCTGGCGCGACGGATGATCAGCTTGTCCGTCCGCTTGTTGACGCGCGTCTTCGCGCCCTTGGTCGGCTTGCCCCAGGGCGTGACCGGATGCCGGCCGCCCGATGTCCGCCCCTCACCGCCGCCATGCGGATGGTCGACCGGGTTCATCACCACGCCGCGGTTATGCGGCCGGCGCCCCAGCCAGCGGCTGCGACCGGCCTTGCCGATCGACTGGTTCATATTGTCCGGGTTGCTCACCGCGCCCACGGTCGCCATGCACTCGGAGCGCACGATCCGCAACTCGCCGGATTGCAGCTTGACCTGCGCGTAGCCGGCATCCTTGCCGACGAGCTGCGCGTAGGTCCCGGCCGAGCGTGCGACCTTGCCGCCCGCGCCCGTCTTCAGCTCGACATTGTGCACGATCGTGCCGACCGGGATCGCCGCCAACGGCATCGCGTTGCCCGGCTTGATATCGACCCGGACGCCGGCGACGACGCTGTCGCCGACACGCAGCCGCTGCGGCGCGATGATGTAGGCGAGTTCGCCGTCCTGATACTTGATCAGGGCGATGAAGGCGGTGCGGTTCGGGTCATATTCAAGCCGCTCGACAGTGGCCGGCACGTCGAACTTGCGACGCTTGAAATCGACCGCGCGGTAGCTCTGCTTGTGCCCGCCGCCGCGAAACCGCACCGTCGTGCGGCCGTGATTGTTGCGCCCGCCGGAGTGGTTCTTGCCCTCGGTGAGGCCCTTGACCGGCTTGCCCTTGTAGAGCTCGCTGCGGTCGATCAGCACCGTGCCGCGCAGCGACGCGGTGACCGGGTTGAATTGCTTGAGTGCCATCTCTGTCTGTTCCCGCGCTCAGCTCAGCCGCGCCGTCAAGTCGATCGACTGCCCGGGCGCCAGCTGCACGAATGCCTTTTTGACGTCCGAGCGCACGCCCGGACGACCCTTGAAGCGCTTCGTCTTGCCCTTCTGCACCAGCGTGTTGACGCCGATCACGTGAACGCCGAACAGCGCCTCGACGGCCGCCTTGATCTCCGGCTTGGTGGCGCTGGTGGCGACGCGGAACACCACCTGACCCTTCTCGGTCAGCAACGTCGCCTTTTCCGTCACCAGCGGCGCCCGCACGATCTCATACATCGCCTCGCGCGACATGTGCTTGGCGCGATGCTGCGGGCGCTGGATGCGGTTCATGCCGGCTCTCCCTGCGGCGCGTGGTCGGCCTGCGGCGCGTGGTCGGCCTGCCGCGCGTGGTCGGCCTGCGGCGCGTGGTCGGCCTGCGGCGCTGGGTCGGCGCCGAGCAGCCGCGTCCGCAGTGCTGCGATCGCCGCGGTCGTCAACGCCAGCGTGTCATGGCGCATGATGTCGTAGACGTTGGCGCCGACGCTCGGCAACACGTCCAGGCCGCGGAGATTGCGGCTCGCGCGGGCGAAACCCTGGTCGACGAATTGGTCCACCACCAGCGTGCTGCCCCAGCCCAGGGCGCGCATCTTGCCGGCCAGCTCGCCGGTCTTGGCGCTGCCGCTCGCGGCCTCGATGACGATCAGCTTGCCCTCGGCCTGCTTCTGCGACAGCGCCGAGATCAGCCCGAGCCGGCGCACCTTCTTCGGCAAATCGTAGCCATGATCGCGCACGACAGGCCCGTGCACCACGCCGCCGGTGCGGAACTGCGGCGCGCGCAGGCTGCCCTGACGGGCGTTGCCGGTGCCCTTCTGCTTGTAGGGCTTGCGGGTGGTGCCGGACACCTCGCCCATGCCCTTGGTGCGGTGGGTTCCGGCGCGCCGGCAGGCCAGCTGCCAGTGGATGACGCGCGCCAGGATGTCGGCACGCGGCGTCTGGCCGAAGATCTCGTCGGGCAGCACGGCGGTGCCGGCACTGGTGTTGTCGAGGGTGCGGATCGTGGCCTGCATCACGCGTTCTCCGCCGGCGTCTCGGTGGCAGTCGCGGCCGGCGCCTCGGCGGCGGGTGACGCCGCGGCGACCAGGGCGGCCGGATACGGCGCATCGGCGTGGCGGGCCTTCTTCACCGCGTCACGCACCAGCACAAAGTCGCCCTTGGCGCCCGGAACTGCGCCATGCACCATGATGAGGCCGCGTTCGGCATCGACCTGCGCGATCTCCAGGTTGAGCGTGGTGATGCGCTCATGCCCGAGATGGCCGGCCATCTTCTTGTTCTTGAACGTCTTGCCAGGGTCCTGCCGATTGCCGGTGGAGCCGTGCGAGCGGTGACTGACGGAGACGCCATGCGAGGCCTCGAGGCCGCGAAAGTTCCAGCGCTTCATGGCACCGGCGAAGCCCTTGCCCTTGGAGGTGCCGGTCACGTCGACCTTCTGTCCGGCGACGAAGTGCGCGGCGGACGGCGTCGCGCCCGCCTCCAGCACCGCGTCGGCATCGACGCGGAACTCGACCAGCTTTTTGCGCGGCTCGACCTTGGCGGCTGCGAAATGACCGCGATTCGCCTTGCTGACGTTCTTCACCTTCGCCAGCACGGTGCCGAGTTGGACGGCGGTGTAGCCGTCGCGCTCCTGGCTGCGCACGCCGACGACCTGCACCTCATCGAGGTGCAGGACGGTAACGGGCACGTGGCTGCCGTCGTCCCTGAACAGCCGGGTCATACCCAGCTTTCGTGTGATGAGTCCCGTACGCATCTGCTACTCTCTCAAACCGTCTCGTTCGCGCAGGCTGGCGCCAGAGGAGACAACGGCAACACTAGGCTAGAGCTTGATCTCGACGTCGACGCCCGAGGCCAGGTCCAGCTTCATCAGCGCGTCCACCGTCTGCGGCGTCGGCTCGACGATGTCGAGCAGGCGACGATGGGTGCGGATTTCGAACTGCTCACGGCTTTTCTTGTCGACATGCGGCGAGCGGTTCACGGTGAAGCGCTCGATATGCGTCGGCAAGGGGATCGGGCCCCGAACCCGAGCACCGGTCCGCTTCGCCGTGTTGACAATCTCCCGCGTGCTGTTGTCCAGCACACGGTGATCATACGCCTTGAGGCGAATGCGGATGTTCTGGTTGTCCATACTCTTCTTCAATCCAGTTCGGGGCGCGCGGTGTCGGCTCAGGCGGTGATCGACGCGACCACGCCGGCGCCGACCGTCCGGCCGCCCTCGCGGATGGCGAAGCGCAGACCCTCGTCCATCGCGATCGGCGCGATGAGCGTCACGTCCATCGAGATATTGTCGCCCGGCATCACCATCTCGGTGCCCGACGGCAGTTCCACGACACCCGTCACGTCGGTGGTGCGGAAGTAGAATTGCGGCCGGTAGTTGGTGAAGAACGGCGTGTGCCGGCCGCCCTCTTCCTTCGTCAGGATGTAGGCCTCAGCCTTGAACTTGGTGTGCGGCGTGATCGAGCCGGGCTTGGCCAGGACCTGGCCGCGCTCGACATCCTCGCGCTTGGTGCCGCGCAGCAGCGCGCCGACATTGTCGCCCGCCTCGCCGCGATCCAGCAGCTTGCGGAACATCTCGACGCCGGTGACCGTCGTCTTGACGGTGTTCTTGATGCCGACGATCTCGACCTCGTCGCCGACATTGACGATGCCGCGCTCGATGCGGCCGGTGACCACCGTGCCACGGCCGGAGATCGAGAACACGTCCTCGATCGGCATCAGGAACGGACGATCGCGCGGCCGGTCCGGCTGCGGAATATACTTGTCGACCTCGGCCATCAGCTCAAGGATCGCGTTCTCGCCCTGCTCCGGATTCTTGTCTTCGAGCGCCATCAGCGCCGAGCCCTTGATGATCGGAATGTCGTCGCCGGGGAACTGGTAGGAGGAGAGCAGCTCGCGCACCTCCATCTCGACCAGCTCGACCAACTCAGGATCATCGACCATGTCGATCTTGTTCATGAACACGACCAGCGCCGGCACGCCAACCTGGCGGGCGAGCAGGATGTGCTCGCGCGTCTGCGGCATCGGGCCGTCGGCGGCCGAGACCACCAGGATCGCGCCGTCCATCTGCGCCGCACCGGTGATCATGTTCTTCACGTAGTCGGCGTGCCCAGGGCAGTCGACATGCGCGTAATGCCGGTTCTTGGTCTCATACTCGACATGCGCGGTCGAGATCGTGATGCCGCGGGCACGCTCTTCCGGCGCCTTGTCGATCTGGTCGTAGGCGGTGAACGTCGCGCCACCGGACTTGGCCAGGATCTTGGTGATCGCCGCGGTCAGCGACGTCTTGCCATGATCGACATGGCCGATCGTGCCGATGTTGCAGTGCGGCTTGTTGCGCTCGAATTTCGCCTTGGCCATCGTCGTGTCTCCGTCGCCCGATACCCAGAAATCGGGGTGGGTTGATTACCAGCGGTAGTGGCTGAACGCCTTGTTGGCCTCGGCCATGCGGTGCGTGTCCTCACGCTTCTTCACGGCCGTGCCACGGTTGTTCACCGCGTCCAGCAGCTCGTTGCTGAGGCGCTCCTCCATCGTGTGCTCGCCGCGCTTGCGCGCGCTGTCGATCAGCCAGCGGATCGCCAACGCTTGGCGACGCTCAGTGCGCACCTCGACCGGCACCTGGTAGGTGGCGCCACCGACGCGACGGCTACGCACCTCGACGGCCGGCTTCACGTTCTCCAGCGCCTCATGGAACATCCGGATCGGGTCGGCCGCCGGGCCGCCGCGCTTGCGCATAGACTCGAACGCGCCATAGACGATGCCTTCGGCAGCGCTCTTCTTGCCGTCATACATCAGCGCGTTCATGAACCGCGTCAGCACCACGTCGCCGAACTTCGCGTCCGGCAGAATTTCGCGCTTGGTTGCGCGACGACGACGAGACATCCGTCGATCTCCTTACTTGGGCCGCTTGGCGCCGTAGAGCGAACGGCGCTTGCGGCGCTTGGTGATGCCCTGTGTATCCAGCACGCCGCGCAGGATGTGATAGCGCACGCCGGGAAGGTCCTTCACGCGGCCGCCACGGATCAGCACGACGCTGTGCTCCTGCAGGTTGTGGCCCTCGCCAGGAATGTAGCTCACCACCTCGTAGCCGTTGGTCAACCGCACCTTGGCGACCTTGCGCAGCGCCGAGTTCGGCTTCTTCGGCGTCGTCGTGTAGACGCGCGTGCAGACGCCGCGCTTCTGCGGGCAGCCCTGCAGCGCCGGCACCTTGTTGCGCTTGGCGGCCGGCTCGCGCCCGCTGGCGATTAGCTGGTTGATCGTCGGCATACGCCCTCGTTCCCAGTCCAAAAATGCTTCGGCCGCCGCCTGCGCGCGTCGCACCGTTCCTGCAGCAAAAGCCACCAAGGCAGGGCGAACCCAGCCGGTGGGGCGATCCAGTCTTGACCGGCCTTGGCATCCCTCGACGGAGACGCGGCGCCGACCATGTCGGGTCACTGCAAACGAACGGCTAAACCACGCGAAAGACGAGGTAGGCCGAGGGCGCGGAACCTACGTCCGGGTTAGGGGCAAGTCAACTCGAAGTTATGAAGGTGAGAGGCTCTGCCTCTCGACTCCGTCACGCGCCCGCGTGCCTTCGCACGACGAAGCCCGCGGCCCCAAACCCCATTCTTACAAGTGGATTTTAAAGGCTCCGCCTTTCATCGGGTCCAGGGGCGACGCCCCTGGCCTTCCTTCTACTCCGCCGCCTTGACCAAAGCCGGGAGCGGTGCCGCCGGCACCGCCTGGGCCTGGTCGCGCCCTGCCGCGACCTGTTTCAGCCGGTTCATCACCGCGCCCGTGCCCGCCGGGATCAACCGCCCGACGATCACGTTCTCCTTCAGGCCCATCAGCGTGTCGACCTTGCCGGCGGTCGCCGCCTCGGTCAGCACCCGCGTCGTCTCCTGGAACGAGGCGGCGGAGATGAAGCTGTGGGTCTGGAGGCTCGCCTTGGTGATGCCCTGCAGGACCGGCATCGCGCTCGCCACGCGCTCCTCGGCGGCCACGCGCCTGCGGTTCTCCTCCTCGAACTCGAGACGGTCGACCTGCTCGCCGGCCAGATACGTCGTGTCGCCCGGCTCGAGGATCTCCACCTTCTGCAGCATCTGCCGGCAGATGACCTCGATGTGCTTGTCGTTGATCTTCACGCCCTGCAGCCGGTAGACGTCCTGGATCTCGTTGACCAGGTAGTCCGACAGCGCCTCGACGCCGAGCACCTTGAGGATGTCGTGCGGCACACGCGGCCCGTCGACCAACGGGTCGCCACGCCGGACGAAGTCGCCTTCCTGAACCGAGATGTGCTTGCCCTTCGGGATCAGATACTCGCTTTCCTCCTGCGTATCGTCGTTCTTGACGATGATCCGGCGCTTCGCCTTGTAGTCCTTGCCGAACTCGACCCGGCCGTCATTCTCGGCGATGACCGCATGGTCCTTGGGCCGGCGCGCCTCGAACAGCTCGGCCACCCGCGGCAGGCCGCCGGTGATGTCGCGCGTCTTGCTGCCCTCGCGCGGAATGCGCGCCAGCACGTCGCCGGCATGCACCACGGCGCCGTTCTCGACCGAGAGGATCGAGTCAGGTGCCAGGAAGTAGCGCGCATCGGTGCCGTTCGGCAGCTTCAGCACCTCGCCCTTCTCGTCCTTGAGCTGCAGGCGGGGGCGCAGATCGACGCCCTTGGCGACCTGCTTGTAGTCGACCACCACCTTGGAGGTGAGCCCGGTCACGTCGTCCATCCGCTCGACGAGCGTGATGCTGTCGATCAGGTCGAGATACTCGACCGAACCAGCGCGCTCGGTGATGATCGGCAGGGTGTAGGGGTCCCACTCGGCCAGCTTCTGCAGCCGGGTGACCGCAGCACCCTCGTCGCCGAGCAGCCGCGCGCCGTACGGCACCCGGAAGCGCGCCCGCTCGCGCCCCTTATCGTCCGCCAGCACGATCTCGCAGTTGCGCGACATCACCACCGGCACGCCCTGCGAGTTGGTCACCACGTTGCGATTGCGGATGTTGATGACGCCGTCATGCGACGCCTCGACAAAGCTCTGCTCGGCGCCACGCTGGGCCGCGCCGCCGATGTGGAAGGTGCGCATCGTCAGCTGCGTGCCAGGCTCGCCGATCGACTGCGCGGCGATCACGCCCACCGCCTCGCCGATGTTGACCGGCGTGCCGCGCGCAAGGTCACGGCCGTAGCAATGGCCGCACACGCCCACCGGCGCCTCGCAGGTCAGCACCGAGCGGATCTTCATCACCTCGACGCCGGCACGCTCGACCCGCTCGGCCTCGCTCTCCTCGATCAGCGTGTTGGCCGGCACCAGCACCGTGTTGTTGGTCGGGTCCAGCACGTCCTCGGCCGTGGTGCGGCCCAGGATGCGCTCGGAGAGCGAGGAGACCACCTCGCCGCCATCCATCACCGCGCGCACGGTCAGGCCGCGCTCGGTGCCGCAATCCTCCTCGACGATGATGCAGTCCTGCGCCACGTCGACAAGGCGGCGCGTGAGGTATCCCGAGTTCGCCGTCTTCAGCGCCGTGTCCGCCAGCCCCTTGCGGGCGCCGTGAGTGGAGTTGAAGTATTCAAGGACGGACAAGCCCTCCTTGAAGTTGGCGATGATCGGCTGCTCGATGATCTCGCCCGAGGGCTTGGCCATCAGCCCGCGCATGCCGGCCAGCTGGCGCATCTGCGCCGGCGACCCGCGCGCGCCGGAGTGGCTCATCATCCACACCGAGTTGGTCGGCACGCCGACCTCCTGGCGCGAGATCTCGCGCATCATCGCGGTCGCCACCTCGTCGGTGCAGCGCGACCAGGCGTCGACCACCTTGTTGTAGCGCTCGCCGGCGGTGATCAGGCCGTCCTGATATTGCTGCTCGAAATCCTTCACCTCGGCCTGCGTCTTGCCGATCAGCTCGCCCTTGCTCGCCGGGATGATCAGATCGTCCTTGCCGAACGAGATGCCGGCCTTGGCGGCCTGGCGGAAGCCGAGCCCCATCAGCCGGTCGGCGAAAATCACGCACTCCTTCTGGCCGCAATGCCGGTAGACGCTGTCGATCACGTCGGAGACCGACTTCTTGGTCAGCGTGCGATTGATCAGGAGAACGGCACGTTCGGGTTCTTCGGCAGGATCTGGGCGATCAGCATCCGGCCCGGCGTGGTGATCACCGTCTGCTGCTTGAGGACGCCGTCCGGCTGCATGAACTCGGCGCGCGCGCGGATCTTGTCGTGCAGGTGGATGGCGCCGGCGTTGAGCGCGAACTCGATCTCGCCGATCGAGCCGAACGACGCCGCGCCCTTCTTCAGCAGCTTGCCGGTCTTGTCGTCATAGGTGTCGCGGTCGTCGGTCTCGCGATACGCCGCGGTCTCGATCGAGAGGTAGTAGAGCCCGAGCACGATGTCCTGGCTCGGCACGATGATCGGCTTGCCGTTCGCCGGGCTGAGGATGTTGTTGGTCGACATCATCAGCACGCGCGCCTCGAGCTGCGCCTCGAGCGAGAGCGGCACGTGCACGGCCATCTGGTCGCCGTCAAAGTCGGCGTTGAACGCCGTCGTCACCAGCGGATGCAGCTGGATCGCCTTGCCCTCGATCAGCACCGGCTCGAAGGCCTGGATGCCGAGCCGGTGCAGCGTCGGCGCACGGTTCAGCATCACCGGATGCTCGCGGATCACCTCCTCGAGGATGTCCCACACCTCGGGACGCTCCTTCTCCACCATCCGCTTGGCGGCCTTGATGGTGGTGGCGTGACCGTATTTCTCGAGCTTCGAGTAGATGAACGGCTTGAACAGCTCGAGCGCCATCTTCTTCGGCAGGCCGCACTGATGCAGCCGCAGCTCCGGCCCGACGACGATCACCGAGCGGCCCGAATAGTCGACGCGCTTGCCGAGCAGGTTCTGGCGGAATCGGCCCTGCTTGCCCTTCAGCATGTCGGAGAGCGACTTCAGCGGCCGCTTGTTCGCCCCCGTGATCGCGCGTCCACGACGGCCGTTATCGAACAGCGCGTCCACGCTCTCCTGCAGCATGCGCTTCTCGTTGCGCACGATGATGTCGGGCGCGCGCAGCTCGATCAGGCGCTTGAGCCGGTTGTTGCGGTTGATCACCCGGCGATACAGGTCGTTAAGGTCCGACGTCGCGAACCGGCCGCCATCCAGCGGCACCAGCGGGCGCAGCTCAGGCGGGATCACCGGCACCACGTCCAGGATCATCCACTCGGGCTTGGAGCCGCTCTCGCTGAACGCCTCGATCAGCTTGAGGCGCTTGACCAGCTTCTTGCGCTTGGCCTCCGAGGTCGTCTCCTTGAGCTCGGCGCGCAGCTGCACCTTCTCGGCATCGGTGTCGATGACGTTGAGGATGCTCTTGATCGCCTCGGCGCCGATGCCGGCCTTGAAGCCGTCATCGCCGAACTCGTCCTGCTTGGCGAGCAGCTGGTCTTCGGTCAGCAGCGCGTGCAGCTTGAGGTCGGTCAGGCCCGGCTCGAGCACCACGTAGCTCTCGAAGTAGAGGATCTTCTCCAGCTCCTTGAGCGTCAGGTCGACCATCAGGCCGATCCGGCTCGGCAACGATTTCAGGAACCAGATGTGCGCCACCGGCGAGGCCAGCTCGATATGGCCCATGCGCTCGCGACGCACCTTGGCCAGCGTCACCTCGACGCCGCACTTCTCGCAGATGATGCCGCGGAACTTCATCCGCTTGTACTTGCCGCACAGGCACTCATAGTCCTTGATCGGCCCGAAGATGCGGGCGCAGAACAGGCCGTCGCGCTCCGGCTTGAAGGTGCGGTAGTTGATCGTCTCCGGCTTCTTGATCTCGCCATACGACCAGGAGCGGATCTGCTCCGGACTGGCCATCTGGATGCGGATCTGGTCGAAAGTGACAGCCTGGCCAGTCTGGCCAAGGATTTTCATCAGCTCGTTCATGCGAACACCCTGTTAGGGTTAAGCGAGAAAGGCGAGGGCTCTGCCCTCGACCCGCTGGGGCCTGAGGCCCCAGACCCGCATCCGTTAAGGCTAACGACGCCCGTCTTTAGATGGCGAAACCATTCAATACCGTCTCTCACGGCCAACGACCGTTGGCATACGAAACGATCAATAAACGGATTTTAAAGGCTTCGCCTTTAATGGGGTCCAGGGGCAAAGCCCCTGGCCTTCCTTGTCTCATGTCGCCGCCGTATCCAAATCTACGTTAAGCCCGAGCGACTTCAGCTCCTTCACGAGCACGTTGAAGCTTTCAGGAATGCCGGCCTCGAAGTTGTCCTGCTCGCGCACGATCGCCTCGTAGACCTTGGTCCGGCCCGACACGTCGTCGGACTTCACCGTCAGCATTTCCTGCAGCGTGTAGGCGGCGCCGTAAGCCTCGAGCGCCCAGACCTCCATCTCGCCGAAGCGCTGGCCGCCGAACTGCGCCTTGCCGCCCAGCGGCTGCTGGGTGACGAGGCTGTATGGCCCGATCGACCGCGCGTGGATCTTGTCGTCGACCAGGTGGTGCAGCTTCAGCATGTAGATGTAGCCGACCGTCACCTTGCGCTCGAACGGCTCGCCGGAGCGCCCGTCCGTCAGCCGCACCTGGCCCGAGGTGTCGAGCCCGGCGCGCGTCAGCATGCCCTCGATGTCGCTCATCCGCGCGCCGTCGAACACCGGGGTCGCGATCGGCACGCCCTTGCGCAGGTTCTCGCTCAGCTCGATCAGCTCCGCATTGGTGAGCTCGGCGATGTCCTCGTCATAGACCTTGTCGCCGTAGACGCCGCGCAGCTTGTCGAGCAGCGCCTGCTTCTGCTCGCCGGTGCGCTGATATTCGGTCACCAGCTCGCCGATCTCGCGCCCGAGATTGGCGCAGGCCCAGCCCAGATGCGTCTCCAGGATCTGCCCCACGTTCATCCGCGACGGCACGCCGAGCGGGTTGAGCACGAGGTCGATCGGCGTGCCGTCCTCGAGGAACGGCATGTCCTCGACCGGCACGACGCGCGAGACAACGCCCTTGTTGCCGTGCCGGCCGGCCATCTTGTCGCCCGGCTGCAGCTTGCGCTTCACCGCGACGAACACCTTGACCATCTTCATGACGCCAGGCGGCAGCTCGTCGCCGCGCTGCAGCTTCTCCACCTTGCTCTCGAAGCGCGCCTGCAGCTTGCCGACGGCGGTGTCGAACTCACGCTTCAGCGTCTCGATCTCGCCCATCACCGCGTCGTCCTGCACGCCGATATGGCGCCAGGCGCCGCGCGGATGCTCGCCGAGCAGCGCCTCGTCGATCTCGGTGCCGGACTTGATGCCCTTGAACCCACCGGCGGCGCGGCGTCCAACCAGCTTCTCGCGCAGGCGGTTCAGGAACGCGCGCTCCTGGATCGCCTTTTCGTCGTCGCGATCCTTGGCGAGCGCCTCGATCTCGGCGCGCTCGATCGCCATCGCGCGCTCGTCCTTGTCGATGCCGCGCCGGCTGAACACCCGCACGTCGACGATGGTGCCGACCACGCCCGGCGGCAGCTTGAGCGAGGTGTCGCGCACGTCCGACGCCTTTTCGCCGAAGATCGCGCGGAGAAGTTTTTCCTCCGGC
Source organism: Acetobacteraceae bacterium (assembly GCA_963692975.2). Classification (GTDB taxonomy): domain Bacteria; phylum Pseudomonadota; class Alphaproteobacteria; order Acetobacterales; family Acetobacteraceae; genus CAXMMR01. The sequence goes on from CAXMMR010000023.1 coordinate 103,312, forward strand.
GTCATCGGGCTCTCGCCCTTCGGCGTCACCTTGCCGACCAGGATGTCGCCCGGGTTCACCTCGGCGCCGACATAGACGATGCCCGCCTCGTCGAGGTTCTTGAGCGCCTCCTCGCCGACGTTCGGGATGTCGCGGGTGATCTCCTCCTGGCCGAGCTTGGTGTCACGCGCCATCACCTCGAACTCTTCGATGTGGATGGAGGTGAACACGTCGTCGCGCGCGATGCGCTCCGAGATCAGGATCGAGTCCTCGAAGTTGTAGCCGTTCCAGGGCATGAACGCGCACAGCACGTTGCGCCCCAGCGCCAGCTCGCCAAGGTCGGTCGACGGCCCGTCGGCGATGATGTCGCCGAGTGCGACGCGGTCGCCGACGCGCACCAGCGGACGCTGGTTGATGCAGGTCGACTGGTTGGAGCGCATGTATTTGCGCAGCCGGTAGATGTCGACGCCCGCGGTCGTGCCGTCGACGCCCGCCGCGCGCACGACGATGCGCGCGCCGTCGATCTGGTCGACCACACCCTCGCGCCGCGCCACGATCGTCGCGCCACTGTCGCGCGCCACCGCCGCCTCCATGCCGGTGCCGACCAACGGCGCGTCCGACTTGATGAGCGGCACCGCCTGGCGCTGCATGTTGCTGCCCATCAGCGCCCGGTTCGCGTCGTCGTTCTCCAAAAACGGGATCAGCGCCGCGGCGACCGAAACGAGCTGCTTGGGCGAGACGTCGACCGCGGTCACGTCCTCGGGCTTGACCAGCCGGAAGTCGCCCTGGCGACGCACCGAGACCAGCTCGTCGGTGAAGTGGCCGCTCTCATCGGTCGGCGCGTCGGCCTGGGCGACGACGAGGCGCTCCTCCTCCATCGCGGAGAGGTATTTCCAGCCATCCTGGACTGTGCCGTCCTTGACCAGCCGATACGGCGTCTCGATGAAGCCGTATTTGTTGACCTTGGCAAACGTCGCCAGCGAGTTGATCAGGCCGATATTCGGCCCCTCCGGCGTCTCGATCGGACAGATGCGGCCGTAATGCGTCGGGTGCACGTCGCGCACCTCGAAGCCGGCGCGCTCACGCGTCAGACCGCCCGGGCCAAGCGCGGACAGGCGGCGCTTATGCGTGACCTCGGAGAGCGGGTTGGTCTGGTCCATGAACTGGCTGAGCTGCGAGGAGCCGAAGAACTCGCGCACCGCGGCCGCCGCGGGCTTGGCGTTGATCAGGTCGTGCGGCATCACCGTGTCGATGTCGACCGAGCCCATGCGCTCGCGAATGGCGCGCTCCATGCGCAACAGGCCGACGCGATACTGGTTCTCCATCAGCTCGCCGACGGACCGAACGCGCCGGTTGCCGAGATTGTCGATGTCGTCGATCGTGCCGCGGCCGTTCTTCAGCTCGCACAGGATCTTCACCGTGCTGATGATGTCCTCGCGCCGCAGCGTGCGCATGGTGTCCTCGGCGTCGACGCCGAGGCGCATGTTGATCTTGACGCGCCCGACGGCCGAAAGGTCGTAGCGGTCCGGGTCGAAGAACAGCCCACGGAACAGCGTCTCGGCCGTCTCCGCCGTCGGCGGCTCGCCGGGGCGCATGACGCGGTAGATGTCGATCAGCGCGTCGTCACGGTTGGAGTTCTTGTCGACCGTCAGGGTGTTGCGGATCCACGGCCCGTTCGCCTGGTCGATTGCCAGCGTCGGCAGCTCGGTGATCCCGGCCTCCTCCATGGCGGCCAGCCGCGCCTCGGCGATCTCTTCGCCGGCCTCGGCATGGATCTCGCCGGTCTCCTCGTTGACCAGGTCGAGCGCCATGTAGCGGCCGAGCACGTCGGCGCGGCCGACGAGAACCTCCTTGGTGGTCTCGGCGATCTTTTTGACCATGCGGGCGGTGAGCTTGGCGTCCGCCTCGGCGACGACCTCGCCGCTCTGTGCGTCGATCATCGGCTCGAGCAGCTTGGCGCCTCGGAACGCCTCCGGATCGAACGGCCGCGCCCAGCCCTTCGGCGTGCGGGTGAACACCACCTGGCCGTAGAACATCGACAGGATGGTCTCGCCGTCGAGCCCCTGGATCTCCATGCCGTCGACGCTCTCGCCCGCCGCCCGCTTGGCCTCGCGCGCGGCCGCACTCGCATCCGTCTCCAGCGCGTAGAGCAGCGTGGTCACCGGCAGCTTCCGCTTGCGGTCGATGCGGACGTAGACGAGGTCCTTGCTGTCGAACTCGAAGTCGAGCCACGAGCCGCGGTACGGGATCACCCTTGCTGCGAACAGAAACTTGCCAGACGAGTGCGTCTTGCCCTTGTCGTGGTCGAAGAACACGCCCGGCGAGCGGTGCATTTGGCTCACGATCACGCGCTCGGTGCCGTTGATCACGAAGGTGCCGTTGTCGGTCATGAGCGGCATGTCGCCCATGTAGACAGGCTGCTCCTTGATGTCGCGGATCGAGCGGGCGCCGGTGTCCTCGTCGACGTCCCAGACGATCAGCCGCAGCACCACCTTGAGCGGCGCCGCGAACGTCATGCCGCGCTGGATGCACTCCTCGACGTCGTATTTCGGCTCCTCGAGCTCGTAGTCGACAAATTCCAGGCGGCCGCGCCCGGCGAAATCGTCGATCGGGAAGACGGACTTGAAGACCTCCTGCAGCCCGGTCGGCGTGCGGTTGTCAGGAGCGACGTTCATCTGCAGAAAGCCCTCGTAGGAGGAGCGCTGCACGTCGATCAGGTTGGGCATCGGCGCGACTTCGGGTATCCGTCCGAAGCTCTTGCGAATCCGCTTGCGCCCTGTGAACGACTTGGTGATAGCGTTCATCGTGCTTCTGCCCCGTCCCATCGATCCCCGTCGCGGTCATCGCGCCAAGGTAACCCATCCCTCGCCTCATCCACGCGGCCGCACCGTCATGCGCCACGCGCCAAGAGACGCATCAGGGGCGGCGATCAGACCGATCGCCGCCCCCTTTTCGCTCAGACTCTGCGCGGTTCGCAGATCGGCTGACTACTTGACCTCGACGCCAGCGCCCTGATCCTCGAGCTGCTTCCTGATCTTCGCCGCCTCGTCCTTGTTCACACCTTCCTTCACCGTCTTGGGCGCGCCCTCGACGAGGTCCTTGGCCTCCTTGAGGCCGAGGCCGGTGATGGTGCGGATTTCCTTGATCACGTTGATCTTCTTTTCGCCGGCCTTGGCGAGGATCACGGTGAACTCAGTCTGCTCCTCGACGGGCGCCGCAACCGCGCCGCCGCCCGCAGGTGCCGCGGCGGCAACCGGCGCGGCGGCAGAGACGCCCCACTTCTCCTCGAGCATCTTGCTGAGCTCGGCCGCCTCAAGGACGGTAAGGGTGGAGAGCTCGTCGACAATTTTAGTAAGATCAGCCATGAAATGTCTCTCTCAAATTAGACTGTAAACAGTTCCCCGCAAGAGCAAATTCTCCTGCGATGCCGGTGAGGCGCGCTATCGTGGTGTCAGGCGGCGTCAGCTGTCTCCGCCTCGTCCCGCTTCGCATAGGCCCCGAAGACCCGCGCCAGCTGGCCGGCCGGCGCCTGCAACACACCCGCGATCCGCGTTGCCGGCGCCTGTATCAGGCCCAGCAGCTTGGCGCGCAGCGCATCCAGCGACGGCAGTTCGGCGAGCGCCCTGATCCCATCCGCATTCAGCGTCTGGGTTCCGAGCGCGCCGCCGATCAGCACCAGTCGGTCGTTGGTCTTGGCGAACTCGACGGCCACCTTCGCCACCGCGACCGGGTCGTGCGCCCAAGCGAGCGCCGTCGGTCCCTTCAGCAAGGGTGCAATGCCGTCGAACTGGGTCCCATCGAGGGCGAGAACGGCCAGCCGGTTCTTCGCGACTTTGAAGTTCGCTCCTGCCGCCCGCATCCGTCTGCGCAGATCCGTCACCTCGGCCACCGTCAACCCGTTATTTTGGGTGACGACGACCATGGACGTCTCGGCGAAAACGGCGGCGAGCAACGAGACGAACTCTCGCTTCTCCGTACGGTCCAAACCCCGTCTCCATGTTCGGCCAACGAAGCATCGCCCCGCCAGCCAGTTGCCCATGGGCCGACGCGTCGCCGCGCCAACCCGGCTCGCCCGTCCTGAAGGAACCGCCACAATCCATCGGAGCAAGCCCCGAAAAACCTTGGCACCCCATCTCCCACGCGCAGGGCCGAGCCCTCTTAGCGTTCCGTAGCTGGAACGACGTGCGGTCTTGGACAGGTTCGGAGAAGCCGCAGCCTCCCCTGCCCGCATCGCCCGCAGGCGACGCGTATCTCTCTAAGCCGCGTCCATCATTGCGCCGATCAAACCGCGCCGACCGTCGCGACGTCCACCCGCACGCCCGGCCCCATCGTCGAGCTGAGCGCCACCTTCTGCAGGTAGGTGCCCTTCGCCCCCACCGGCTTGGCCTTCTGGATGGCGTCGATCAGCGCGCGAATGTTCTCCACGAGCTTGTCCTCGCCGAAGCTCGCCTTGCCGACGCCGGCATGGATGATGCCCGCCTTTTCGGCGCGAAACTCGACCTGCCCCGCCTTGGCCGCCGCGATCGCGCCTTTGACGTCCATCGTCACCGTGCCGAGCTTGGGGTTCGGCATCAGCCCGCGCGGCCCCAGGATCTTACCGAGCCGACCGACCAGCGCCATCATGTCCGGCGTCGCGATGCAGCGGTCGAAGCCGATCTCACCCGCCTGCACCCGCTCGGCCAGGTCGTCGGCGCCGACCACGTCCGCGCCCGCCGCCTGCGCCTCGGCTGCCTTCGGCCCGCGCGCGAACACGCCGATGCGCAGCGTCTTGCCGGTGCCGTTCGGCAGGCTGATCAGGCCGCGCACCATCTGGTCAGCATGCCTCGGGTCGATGCCGAGGTTCATCGACACCTCGACGGTCTCGTCGAACTTCGCCCGGGCATTGCCCTTGACGAGCTTTACCGCCTCGTCGAGCGCATAGAGCTTGGCCCGGTCCACGCTCGCCGCGGCCGCGGCATGACGCTTGTTATGTGCCACCGCTCAGCCCTCCACCACCGACAGGCCCATCGAGCGCGCCGACCCGGCGAGCATCCGCACCGCCCCGTCGACGTCGTTCGCGTTCATGTCCTTCATCTTCGTCTCGGCGATCTCGCGCAGCTGCGCCATCGTCACCCGACCGACCGTCGCGCCCTTGCCCGGCGTCGTGCTGCCGGCGGTCACGCCGGCGGCGCGCTTGAGAAAGTAGGTGTTCGGCGGCGTCTTGGTGATGAAGGTGAAGGTGCGGTCGGCGAACGCGGTGATGACCACCGGCGTCGGCGTGCCGACCTCCATCTGCGCCGTCACCGCGTTGAACTCCTTGCAGAAGTTCATAATGTTGAGGCCGCGCTGACCAAGCGCCGGCCCCACCGGCGGCGACGGGTTGGCCTTGCCGGCCGGTATCTGCAACTTTATGTAGCCGACGATCTTCTTGGCCATAAGCCCGAGCGCTCCGTTCGCCTGGGACCGCGGTGCATGCGACGCCCGACCGCCTCGGCATCATGCCAAGCCAGACTGGGAATCTCCCGCGTTCCGATTGAGCGGCGGCAGTTACACCTCGTGCGGGGGTGCGTCAATCGAGAAAGTCAAGGAAAAAGGCCAGGGGCTTTGCCCCTGGACCCCATTAAAGGCGAAGCCTTTAAAATCCATTCGTGACTCCCGCCGAGGTCTTTCGCCGTCCGAGACAAGCATTGGATGGCTTCGCCAAGCAAGAAGGCGCCCGATCGGCTCCACAAGAGGGCGCCCGATCGGCTCCAAGTGAATGGGGTCTGGGGCCTCGGGCCCCAGCGGTGTCCAGAGGCAGAGCCTCTGGTCTTACTTCTCGCTCACCGTCTGCGGCAACGCATCATGCGTGTTCATCCATATCCCGTGCGGTGACCGCCCGACGGTGATCCGCTCCTCCGCTCCTGTGGCCGGGTCGATCACCGCCACCGCCTGGCCCCAGCGCAGCGTCGCCCAGATCTTGCCGTCGGGCGCGAAGTCCATGTCGTCGGGCCCGTTCGCCACATGCAGCGTCCGCAGCACCGCGAGCGTGTTCGGGTCGAGCACCGAGATCGTCCCCTCCACCCGGTTGGTCGCATACAGCGCCCGGCCGTCATGGCTGAGGAACATGACGTGCGCGCCGCGTCCGGTCGGGATCGTGCGGATGACATGGCCGTCCTTCGGGTCCACCTGCACGAAGTGGTTCTCGCCCATGATGCCCACCAACAGGGTGCCGGCGTGCCACAGCACGCCGGCCGGGGTGCGCCCGATCTTCACGTTCCACACGACGCGGCCGCTCGCGGTGTCGATCGCGATGAGGCGGTCGCTGCTCTGCAGGCTGACGAACACCGTGGCGCTGTCCGGCGCGTAGTTGATGTGGCTCGGCAGCGACGCCGCCGGCACCCGATGCAGCAGCTGCAGGCTGTTCGCGTCGTAGATGTCGATCTGGTTGCGCGCCAGCCCCGCCACCGTCAGCGTCCGCCCGTCCGGACTATAGACGAGCTGATACGGGTCGCTGATCGTCACCTGCCGCTGCACCGCGCCGGTCTCCGGGTCGAGAAAGAACAGCGCGTTGCCCGTGGTGTCGCCGATCACCAGCGAGCGATGGTCGGGGCTGAGCGCCATGTGGTGCGGCTCACGCAGCATCGGGATGCGCTTGACCTCCTGGCGCGTGTCGAGGTCCAGCACGCTGACCGACGCGTCGTTGCTGTTGATGACGAAGGCCAGGTGCGAGGCAAAGGCCGGCGTGGCAGCTAGTAAGGCAGCGGCGATAAGCAGGCGGAGCATGGACGATCCTCGAAGCTTCAAGCGTGACATAGCATGAAGAACGATCGCTAATGAGAAGAAAGGCCAAGGCTTTGCCTTTGGACGGCTAACCTTGCGAACGGATTTTAAAGGCTCCGCCTTTAATGGGGTCCAGGGGCAAAGCCCCTGGCCTTCCTCACTGCCGCGCGCCAAATCCCCGCACTCTGCGGCTCAGCTTGGTCAGCCGCCCGACCCCGGCGAGCCGCCGATCCAGGAACGCCAGCGTCGCCAACCCGTCCATGTCGTCCTGCAGGAAGAACAGCAGCGTGGTCGCATAGACCGAGGCCAGGATTGCCCGCTTGGTGTACCAGCTCGCATCGACGGAGGTGTCGCCGGCGGCGAACCACATCGTGTCCACCGTGCGCGCGGTGATCCGCCCGGTCAGCGCCGCCTGGCTCGGCCGCGCCAGCAGCCCCATTGCGCGGCGCAGCGCGTCCCGATGCGGCCGCACCTGCTCCAGGCGGAGCGCGACGATGGCCCGGACGCGTTCGGACACGCGCAGCCCGGCGATGTCCATCGCGTTCGCCTCGGCCTCCATCCGCCGGTCCGCCAGGTCCGCCCAGCACTCCACCATGTCCGCCCCGTCGGCGAAGAGCAGGTCGGCGTCTGGCCCGGCCGCCTCGAGCAGCGCCGCCACCGTCCAGCCGAGCCTTGGGACCACCGGCAGCACCGCGTCGATCGCTGCGTCGCGCTCCGGCAGGCGTTCCGGCGGCTCGATCACGCTGGGTCCTCGTCATCTGTCGTGTCTTCAGAGGTCACCGGCGGGTGGCGCGCCATCTCCTCGGCGAAGCCGAACAGGCTGAAGTCGATGATGCGCATGGGGTAGAGGATCCCGTCGAGGTGATCGTATTCGTGCTGCACCACATTGGCGTGCATGCCGCCCACAACACCCCCGACCGGATTGCCGTCGCAATCAACCCCGGCGTAGCGCACCTGCTCGAACCGGGGCACCGCGCCGCGCAGCCCCGGGATCGACAGGCATCCCTCCCAGCGCAGCACGTCCGCCTCGCCAATGCCCTCGATCACCGGGTTGATCACCACGCCCGCGCTCGGCGTCTCGCCCGGCGAGGCGCGCTCGGCCGGCACCCGGAACACGAACAGCCGCAACGGGACATGCACCTGCGGCGCCGCAAGCCCGATGCCTGGCGCGTCGTCCATCGTCTCGATCATGTCGGCGACCAGCCGGCGGATCTCGGCCGCACCGGGGTCCGCGACCGGTTGCGCCGGCTGGATCAGCACCGGATGGCCCATGCGGGCGATCTTCAGGATGGCCATGATGGGGACCGGAAAGGGCTTGGGTTGGCGCGCGCGGCATGATATAGGCCCGGCCTTCGCGGCGAAAGCCGGCCGTAACGCCGTGTCCGCCGCCGTCCTCAACCACTCGTCCAAGGAGTTTGGCTCCCAGTGCAGGTTCTCGTTCGCGACAACAATGTCGACCAGGCCCTCAAGGCGCTCAAGAAGAAGATGCAGCGCGAGGGCGTGTTCCGCGAGATGAAGCTGCGCCGGCACTATGAGAAGCCGTCCGAGCGCCGCGCCCGCGAGGCGGCCGAAGCCGTTCGCCGGGCCCGCAAAATGGAGCGCAAGCGGCTGGAGCGCGAGGGCTTCTAACCTCGCTGCCCAATCGATCCGATCAAGGCGCCCGGCTGGCCCGCGGCGCCTTTTTCTTGTGTGGTGCTCTGAAGCAAGGCCAGGGCTCTGCCCTGGACCCGCTGGGGCCGTGAGGCCCCAGATCCCTGTCGTAATGGGGTCTACAAGGCCCTTTCCTGCTTGCACAAGCTGTTCACCCGCTCTCCCACAGCACCGACCTCGCCTGCAGAAGATGAACGATAAACGGATTTCAAAGGCTCCGCCTTTGATGGGGTCAAGGGGGCAAAGCCCCCTGCCTACCTAGCTCTCTTATTTGACCCGTCCGCCGATCATCATACGCGCCACATCCATGCCGTACATCTGCCGTGATCGTGCGTTGTCTTCTCAGGCAGCAAACAGGAGCCGTGCCCTCAGATGCGTATCGCCCAGGTTGCCCCGTTGCACGAAGCCGTCCCGCCCAAGCTCTATGGCGGCACCGAGCGCGTCGTCTCCTTCCTCACCGAGGAGCTCGTCGCCATGGGCCATGACGTCACCCTGTTCGCCAGCGGCGACAGCGTGACCGGCGCCAAGCTCTTCCCTGTCTGGCCGCGCGCGCTGCGCCTGGATCCGGCGATCCGAGACCCGATCGCCCCGCACATGCTGATGATGGAGGAGGTGCGCCAGCTTGCCGACCAATTCGACGTGCTGCACTTCCACATGGACTACTGGTCGTTCTCGCTGTTCAGCCGTCAACCCACCCCCGCGCTGACTACCATGCATGGCCGGCTTGACCTGCCGGAGCTGCAACCGGTCTTCGCGCGCTTCCCCACCGTGCCGATCACCTCGATTTCGGACAGTCAGCGCGAGCCGCTGCCGCAGGCCAACTTCGTCCGCACGGTGCATCACGGACTGCCAGCGCACCTGCTGACGCCGCAACCGGGCCGGCACGACTACCTTGCCTTTCTCGGCCGCATCGCCCCCGAAAAGCGCCCCGACCGCGCCATCCGCATCGCCGCCCGCTCGGGCCTCAAGCTCAAGATCGCCGCCAAGATCGATCGCGCCGACACCGAGTATTTCGGCAACATCATTAAGCCGCTGCTGAACTCGGCCGACGTCGAGCTGATCGGCGAGATCAACGACCAGCAAAAGCCCGGCTTCCTCTCCGGCGCCCGCGCGCTGCTGATGCCGATCGACTGGCCTGAGCCGTTCGGCCTGGTGATGATCGAGGCGATGGCCTGCGGCACCCCGGTGATCGCCTATAACCGCGGCTCCGTCCCCGAGATCGTCGAGAACGGCGTCACCGGCTTCATCGTCGAGAACGAGGCCGAGGCCGTCGCCGCCCTGGCCAAGCTCGACCAACTCCCCCGCGAACGGGTCCGCCGCCGCTTTGAGGAACGCTTCACCGCCCGCCGGATGGCCGAGGACTACCTTGACGTTTATCGCTCCATCGGCGCTGTCGAGAAAGCGCAGCTCAAAGTGGTAAGTTAGGGGAAAGCAAGGCGAGGGCTCTGCCCTCGACCCGCTGGGGCCGTGAGGCCCCAGACCCCGGCTGTTGTCGGTCAAACCTGTACGCAAAATCCTTACGCTGCACTGATGATCACCAGCCGACTGACAAGCAAGGCGCAAACCACAAGCCCGCAGCCGGTTCGCGCGGCGCTGCGTCTACGCGAGGGCGACGAGATCGCCTAAATCATCGAGGCGAGTCGTGTTGTGCTGACCCGCGTGCGCCTTGATGCTCCAGCGAGGATCCGTTCGGAACCTTCACCAAGTGGGACGGTTCGGCGGACACGGTGCCTATGCCGGCTTATGAGGTATGAGGCCTCGTTAAAATCCCGTTCCGACCGACCCGGTTCGATCCGGAGCTTTTCTAGCAGGATGGAACCGTCCGCCACCGCCTGCCGATACGTAAGCGCAACATCCAGATTATGAGCAGCACCAGCGGCGCCAAGGCCGGAATAAACAACGCGTTCGAGCTCAATAGCCAGGTGGGGAAAAGCTGCGCTTGCCCCAGGAAGAGCGACGCTGACGCAATTAAGAGCGCCAGACACATGCGCCACAGATGACGCGCGATGCGGGACACGCCGTATATGCCCCCACGTCGCAACATGCGTATGTCAAGGAAAACTCCAAAAGCAGCCAAAGCCGCAAAAACGATGAGCGGGTGGTAATCCTGCCCGTCAACCGCGCTGTCGGCACTCTGACTGCCAACCCAAATCAGCCAGGCACAAATGGCGAAAGCAGCTAAGCCGATCAGCAGCGTTGCAACCTCGACGCGTCCTACATCGCCTGGCTTGCGACGAGCGCTCATCCAAGCCGACAGGACAAGGTATATGGTGAACACGCCAGCCGCGATGTTCATCCGTTGCGGCAACAGAGGGGCCACGATGGCGCCTACGCCGGCCATGACCAGCATGGCTGCAACGAACAGCCTGCCGGCCAACGCATGCAACCGGCCCCCTTTCGGGGCGAGGGCAGCCGCGGCACCGGACACGAGGGCCGTCATGCCGCCACCGACATGCAGCGTCAGTGCCGCTTCAGCCGCCGCCTCAACCCACCATGGGCTGGCGGGAGGGACATGAATGCGCATCGCCTCGTTTCTCCACCTGGCGCCGGGCTCGATGGTCACCGCTCGGCTTCATGCCCGGCTTCGCAACGACCGTGCCACGCGTCATACGGGCGTTACCCGTTGACTTCAGGCCATTCTCCGAATGGTGACGATCAGCGCCTGGCCAGTTACGCCATAACATGGCGGAGCCACTTCTCGTATCTGGCTAGTACGGCCACGGACATCGTGAGGCCACGGCCTTGCCGGAAGCCGCCGCAGCGGATCCTCACTAATGCCCCAACCCCTGAACAATCTCCTCCGTCATCTTCTTCGCATCGCCAAACAGCATCATCGTGTTCGGCCGAAAAAACAGCTCGTTATCCACCCCCGCATAGCCCGATGCCATCGAGCGCTTGATGAACAGCACCGTGCGCGCCCGCTCCACCTCCAAAATCGGCATCCCATAGATCGGCGATTGCGGGTCGGTCTTCGCCGCCGGGTTGGTCACGTCGTTGGCGCCGATCACGTAGACCACGTCGGCGGTCGCGAACTCGTTGTTGATCTGCTCGAGCTCGAACACCTCGTCGTACGGCACGTTCGCCTCCGCCAGCAGCACGTTCATATGCCCCGGCATCCGTCCCGCCACCGGGTGGATGGCGTATTTCACCTCCACCCCCTCGGCCTTGAGCTGGTCGGCCATCTCGCGCAGCGCGTGCTGGGCCTGCGCCACCGCCATGCCGTAGCCCGGCACCACGATCACCTTGGACGCGTTCTTCATGATGAACGCCGCGTCGTCCGCGTTGCCGGACTTCACCGTCCGGTCGCCCGCCGCCGCCGCCGGCCCGCCCGCCGCGGTGACCCCGAAGCCGCCGAGCAGCACGTTGAAGATCGAGCGGTTCATCCCCTTGCACATCACGTACGACAGGATCGCGCCCGACGCGCCAACCAGCGCCCCGGTGATGATCAGCGCCAGGTTGCCGATGGTGAAGCCGATGCCGCAGGCCGCCCAGCCCGAGTAGCTGTTCAGCATCGAGACGACGACCGGCATGTCGGCGCCGCCGATCGGGATGATCAGCAGGAAGCCGAGCCCCATCGCCAGGATCGCGATCAGCCAGAACACCGCCTGGCTGGCCGTGCCGATGAACACGACGATCAACACCAGCAGGAGGATGCCGAGCCCGAGATTGACGTAGTGCTGGTAGGGGAAGGTGATCGGCGTCCCCTTCATCAGCGCCTGCAGCTTGGCGAACGCGATCAGCGAGCCGGTAAAGGTGATGGCGCCGATCGCGAGACCAATCGACATCTCGACCAGCGACTCGGTGTAGATCGCGCCGGGCAGCCCGATGCCGAAGCTCTGCGGCGCGTTGATCGCGCTGGCGGCGACAAACACGGCCGCCAGGCCCACCAGCGAGTGGAAGGCGGCGACCAGCTGCGGCAGCGCCGTCATCTGGATGCGCCGGGCGAGCACGATGCCGATGCTGCCGCCGATCGCGATGCCGACCAGGATCAGCACGATCCCGCCGGCATGCATGCCGTGATGGGCGAGTGTCGCCAGCACCGCGATCAGCATGCCGACCATGCCGAACTGGTTGCCGCGCCGCGACGTCACCGGGCTCGACAGCCCGCGCAGCGCCAGGATGAACAGCACCGCGGCGACGAGATAGAAGAACGACGTCAGGCTCGAGGACATCGGCTCGGCCCTATCGCTGCTTGGACTTGAACATCGAGAGCATCCGCTGCGTGACGACGAAGCCGCCGAAGATGTTCACCGAGGCGAGGATCACCGCCAGGAAGCCGAAGACCCTCGCCCAGGCGCTGGCCGAAAGCCCCGCCGCCAGCATCGCGCCGACGATGATCACCGAGGAGATCGCGTTGGTCACCGCCATCAGCGGGCTGTGCAGCGCCGGCGTCACGTTCCACACGACGTAGTAGCCGACGAAGCAGGCGAGCAGGAAGATCGTCAGCAGCAGGATGAACGGCTCGGCCGCGGTCGCCGTTGCCGCCACCGCCGGGCCGAAGCCGGCGGCCGGAAAGGCCTGTGGCATCACGTGCAGCTGCGCCGCGAGGTTGGCCGCCTGGTCAGCGATGCGCTGGGCCTGGTCGGCGAGCGAGTTCGGGTTCATCGGGTGCTGCTCTCTGTGGCTCAGGCGAGGGAGGGTGGCGGGGCGGCGGCCGGCGGCGCGATCTGCGGCGCCGACGCCTCGGAGGCGGCGTCGGTCACCGGCTCCTGCGTCGCGACCGACGGCGGCACGACCCAGAGCGGCGGCGTCGCCCCAGGAGGCGACTTGGGCGGCGACGTGGATGCCGACGTGGGCGGCACGGGCGGCGCGCTGGCCGGCGGCGCGTTGGTCGGCGGCGCGCCGGCGGGCGCAGCCGTGGCGGCGTCCGGCGCGGTCGTGAGGCCGGCGCCGGCCGACGTGGTCGTGTTGTCGACCGTCTGGCTCGGCGCCGCGGCGGCGAACTGCGCGTGCACCACCTGGCCGCCGCGAGTGATCATCACCCCGCGCACGATCTCGTCGCTGTCCGGCAGCTTGGGCGCCGAGGCGGCCTTGTCCCAGAAGCTGGTCAGGAAAGTGAGCAGGTTGCGGCTGTAGAGGTTGCTCGCCGCCACCGCGATTCGCGCGGGCCAGTTGCGATAGCCCAGGATGGTCACGCCGTTCTCGGTGACGATGCGTTCCCCCGGCACCGTCGCCTCGCAATTGCCGCCAGCCTCCGCCGCCAGGTCGACGATCACGCTGCCCGGCCGCATCGCCGCCACCATTGCGCGCGTCACGATGGTCGGCGCGCGTCGGCCCATCACCAGGGCGGTGCAGATGACGATGTCGTTCTTGGCGACCGTCGTTGCCATTAGCTCCGCCTGCTTCTGGCGAAACGCGTCGGTCATCTCCTTCGCGTAGCCACCGGCGGTCTGCGCCGCCTGCTCGCTGTCCACGCCGACGAAGGTCGCGCCAAGGGAGCGCACCTCCTCGCGGGAGGTCGGCCGCACGTCGGTCGCGCTGACGATGCCGCCCAACCGCCGTGCGGTCGCGATCGCCTGCAGCCCGGCGACACCGGCGCCGATGATGAACACCCGCGCCGGCGGCACCGTGCCGGCCGCCGTCATCATCATCGGAAAGCCGCGCTCGAACGCCGCCGCGGCCTCCACCACGGCGCGAAAGCCCGCCAGGTTCGCCTGGCTCGACAGCACGTCCATCGACTGCGCCCGGGTGATGCGCGGCAGCAGCTCCATCGCCGCTAGGTCCACCCCCGCCGCCGCCATCGCCGGCGCGAGCCCCGGATCGGCATGCGCCCCGGCGGTGCAGACCAGCAGCGCCCCGCGCGGCAGGGCCGCCCGCGCCGCCCCGTCCGGCGCCTGCACGGCAAACACGACCCCGGCTCCCGCCAGCGCCATCTCGGCGTCGCCGACGACCTCGGCGCCGGCCGCGGCGTAGTCGGCGTCCGGCAGCGCCGAGTGCAGCCCCGCCCCCGCCTCGACCGCGACATTCAAGCCAAGAGCGATCAGCTTCTTGACCGTCTCCGGCGTCGCCGCCACCCGCGTCTCGCCCTCACGCCGTTCCTTGAGCACCGCTAGGCGCATCATCGGGTTCCCTTTGGACGTTCCCTGGGGACGTTCCCCTGGCACCCCTAACATGGTGCGGACGAGTGACGTAGCGCGCAGCCCGGGGCGCGAGCAAGGGAGGCCGCCGCGCCGCTGCCGGCTGGACGCGACGTTGCCGCCTTGGCACGGTCTTGCACACGCGTCGGCGCGCGATCATCGCCGACCGCGCATCGGGAAAGGTCACGCATGACGACGAACCACCGGGCCTGGATGCTGCTCAGCCTCCTCGCCGCAGGCTGCGCCGCCAGCCCGCCCGACACCGCCCACCCGGCCGCCGCGGCGGCAAACGCACACCCGCCGATCCCCGCCACCGAGCCGGGCGACGACGCCCTGAGCTGTCAAGCGATTGAAAGCCAAATCGGCGAGATGAACGGCCGCATCGACCAGGCCAACCAGCGCACCCGCGCGCTGGCCTCCTCCGGCGTCGCCGGCAGCGGCGTCAGCCTCAGCGGCGGCAGCGGCGGCGGCGTGAGCGGCGCAAACGTCAACGAGAACAACCTACCCGTGATCGGATCGACCGGCAGCGGCGGCATCGACAATGGAGGGAGCAGCTCGGCCACCAACGAAGACGCCATTGCGGCGCAGCAGCGCTTTGCCAACTCGGCCATCGCCCGGGCCAACCGGCTCATCGTCTTGGGGCGCGCTCGGAAGTGCTTCGCGTAAGGGTGAAGGCCAGGAGCGCTGCTCCTGGACCTCGCTGGGGGCGGCGCCCCCAGACCCGCATCCGTTTGGAGCGTTCGTGGATTTTAAAGGCTTCGCCTTTAATCGGGTCCAGGGGCGACGCCCCTGGCCTTCCTTCTAGACCGTCACCGGCACCCCCGCCTCGGCCAGCGCCGCAGCCTGCCGCGTCGCCAGGGCCGCCTCGTCGAAATCGTCGATCATCGAGTGGAACAGCCGGTGCCAGTTCAGCTCGGCGCCGAGCCTGAGGAACACCGAGCCCAGCCCGATCGCCGAGCGGTCCATCAGCACGAACTCGCGCGGCGGCCGCACGCCGCCGGTCTTCTGCAGCCCGGCATGCACCTTCTCGGCCACCGAGCGGCCGAACTGCGGGTCGCCGTTCTCCTGGATCTTGCGCACCCGGTCCTGCAGCAACGGTTCGTGGATGAAGCGCGCCCACTCGTTCAGCACCAGCATCGTCTCGCGTGGCAGGTCGCGGAAACCCCAATCCTGATACGCCTGCTGCGCCGCATCGTCGTCGTTGTCGCGGATGGCGTGGTAGAGCGCGATCTGGCCGGTGACGAAGCGCGCCGGAAACACCCGAATGGCGCCGAAATCCAGCAGGTTCAGTCCCTGATCGGCGCGCACCTGGTAGTTGCCGAGGTGCGGGTCGCCGTGGATGACGCCGTAGCGATACAGCGGCAGGTACCAGGCATGGAACAGCGCCTCGGCGGTGCGGTTGCGGCTCTCCTGGCTCGGCTTGGTGTCGAGATAGGCCTGCATCCCCATCCCCTCCAGCCAGTCCATGCTGAGCAGCCGCGAGGTCGAGAGCGCCTCGACCGGCTTGGGAATGGAGACGAAGCTGTCGGCGGCCAGCATCAGCCCGTACAGCCGCATCTGCGCCGCCTCGCGGCGGTAGTCGACCTCCTCGCGCAGCCGCTCGGCAAGCTCCTTGTAGATCTCGTCGCTGTGGATCGCGCTGTCCATCCGCGCGTAGATGCCCATCGCCAGCTTGAGCTGCTTGAGGTCACCCTCGACGATGCTCGGCATGTCCGGATACTGCAGCTTGCAGGCCAGCACCCGGCCATCCGCCAGCGTCGCGCGATGCACCTGGCCGAGCGAGGCGGCGGCCACGGCCTCCTGGGTGAAGCTCGCGAAGCGTGCCCTGCCAGTCCGGCCCGAGCTCGGAGGCCATCCGGCGGCGGACGAAGTTCCAGCCCATCGGCGGCGCATTGGCCTGCAACTGGGCGAGCTCGGCGGCATACTCGTCGGGCAGCGCGTCGGGGATGGTGGACAGGAACTGCGCCACCTTCATCAGCGGCCCCTTCAGCCCGCCCAGGATCTGCTTGAGGTCCTCCGCATGCGCCGCCTTGTCGGTCTTGAGGCCGAACACCCGCTGCCCGGCAACGCGCGCCGCAATGCCGCCCACGGCGCCGGAGGTGCGGGCGATCCGCCGCACCTCGCCGAACAGCGACCCCTCGCGCTTCGGGCGAACCGGCTCGAGCGCCACTCAGCCCTGCTCCAACTCGTCGATGAAGCCGGCGATGACGTCCAGACCGCGCTTCCAGAAGCCAGGATCCGACGCGTCCAGCCCGAACGGCGCCAGCAGCTCGCGGTGCCGGCTTGTGCCGCCGGCGGCCAGCATCGCCAGGTATTTCTTCTGAAAGCCGGGATGGCCCTCCTGGAACACCGAGTACAGCGCGTTCACCAGGCAGTCGCCGAAGGCATAGGCGTAGACGTAGAACGGCGTGTGGATGAAGTGCGGCACGTAGGCCCAGAACACGGCGTATTCCGGGCTGAACTCGAAGGCCGGGCCGAGGCTCTCGCGCTGCACCGCCAGCCAGATCTCGCCGATCCGCTCGGGCAGCAGCTCGCCGGTGCGCCGCTCGGCATGCACACGCTGCTCGAACTGGTAGAACGCGACCTGACGGACCACCGTGTTCAGCATGTCCTCGACCTTGCCGGCGAGCATGATGCGCCGGCGCGCAGGCTCGGTCTCGGCGTCGAGCAGGGCGCGGAAGGTCAGCATCTCGCCGAACACCGACGCGGTTTCGGCCAGCGTGAGCGGCGTGCCGGACATGAAGTAGCCCTGCCCGGCGGCCAGCACCTGATGCACGCCGTGGCCAAGCTCGTGCGCCAGCGTCATCACGTCGCGGGTGCGGCCGTGATAGTTCATCATGATGTAGGGGTGCGCCGCCGGCACCGTCGGGTGGGCGAAGGCGCCGCCCGACTTGCCCTCGCGCAGCTCGGCATCGATCCAGGCATTGTCGAAGAAGCGCTGCCCAACCCGTCCAAGCTCCGGGTCGAAGCCGGCATACGCCTCCAGCACCCGCCGCCGCGCCTCGTCCCAGCCGACGACGCGGTCATCGTCGTTCGGCAGCGGCGCGTTGCGGTCCCAATGCTGCAGCTTCTCCAACCCCAGCCACTTGGCCTTCAGCGTGTAGTATCGGTGCGACAACCTCGGAAAGCTGTCGGTGACCGCCGAGACCAGCGCGTCCACCACCTCGTCCTCGACCATGTTGGCGCGGTTGCGATAGCTCTCCGGGCGCGGGTAGTGGCGCCAGGTGTCGAGGATCTCCTTGTCCTTGGCGAGCGTGTTGGTGATCAGCGAGAACAGCTTCTCGCGCTCGCCGAAGGCGGCGCCGATCGCGCGCCCGGCGGCCTCGCGCTTGCCCCGGTCGCCATCCGACAGCTGGTTCAGCACCGCGCTTACCGTCAGGCTCTCTCCGGCCAGAGGAACGCGCATGCCGGCGACCGTCTCGTCGAACAGCCGGCTCCAGGCGGCGCGCCCTGTCACCTCCTTCTCGTGCAGCAGCTTCTCAAGCTGCTCCTGCAGCTGGTGCGGACGGAAGGTGCGCAGGTCGCGCAGATAGGGCTGCCAGCGCGCCAGCGCCGGGTCGACCAGCCGGCTCTCGAGCAACACATCGTCAAGCTGGTTCAGCTCCAGCGAGAAGAACAGCATGTCGGCGCTGATCGCCGTCACCCGCTCGCTGATCGACTGGTAGAACCGGCCGACCGCGGCGGCGCTGCTATCGGCGCTGAACAGCAGTTGGGCATAGCTCATCAGCGCGCCCAGGCCCTCGTCGATGCGCTCGCACTCGGCGATGGCGGCGGCGAGGCCGGCGCCGTCGAGCTGGCCCAGCCGCCCGGCATAACGCTCCGAAAAGCGCTTCGCGTCGGCCTCGGCACGATCCAGATCCGCCGCCACACGTGGGCTGTCCGGCGCCTCGTAGAGGTCGGACAAATCCCAGCGCGGCAACACGGTGGCAGTCGCTCCGGCCCGTAGACCATCCGGCATCGAGCATGGAAACAGGCTTGTCGGCCGAGGCAACGTCATGCGGTGTCCTGCAATTTGCGCCCCGTCAAGCGGCGGCGTAGTGCCACAAGCATGTAAGGCGGCGCGCACGGACGTCAAACGAGGAAAGGAAGGCCAGGGCTCTGCCCTGGACCGGGCGCCCATCGCACGTATGCGATGGGTCCCGATGCTGGGGCCCGCGGCCCCAGACCCCATTCCGTCTAGAAGCCTAGGCACCCTTTTCTTAGTTGGCGAAGCCATTCAAATCCTACCTTCCCACGCCACCGACCCCGCCTAGGAAACGCAGACAACAAATGGATTTTAAAGGCTCCGCCTTTAATGGGGTCCAGGGGCAAAGCCCCTGGCCTTCCCTTGCCTCATCCGACTACCCGCGTTGGCCGAACCTGGCGGCGATGCTGTTCGGCTGCGCCCGGCTCTGGGGCGAGCGCACGGCCTTCCGCCATTATCGTGACGGCGCCTGGCATACCCTGAGCTGGAGCGACTTCGCCGACCAGGCCGCCTCGCTGGCCCGGGCCCTGCGCGCCGGCGGCGTCGCGGCGGGCGACCGGGTGCTGATCGCAAGCCCGAGCCGGCCGGAGGTCGCGGTCGCCGAGCTGGCGCTGATGGCGATCCGCGCCGTCCCGGTCCCCGCCTACGTCACCAACACCGTCGCCGACCACGCCCACCTGCTGCGCGACGCCGGCGTCCGGGTCGCGATCGTCGGCACCTCGCAGCTTGCAGAAACGGTCGGCGCCGCCGGCCCGCTCGACCGGGTGCTGCTGATGGGCGGCCCCGAGTGGACGGCCGCGACCGGCGACGGCCTCGGCGTCGGCTTGATCGCGGCGGAGGCGAGCGACATCAAGTCGGGGGCGATGGCCTGCCTGATCTACACCTCGGGCACCAGCGGCACGCCGCGCGGCGTCATGCAGCCGCACCGCGCCATCCTGGCGAACTGCCGCTCGCTATGGGAGGTGGTGCGCCGGCTGAACCTGTCGGGCGAGCGCTACCTCTCCTTTTTGCCGCTCTCGCACGGCTTCGAGCATACGGTCGGGCTGTTCTTCTTTCCCTCGCTCGGCATGGAGATCGTGTTCGCGCGCGGCGTCGAGCACCTCGCGGCCGACCTGGTGGACGTCGCCCCCGGCGTCGTCATCGTCGTGCCGCGCATCCTGGAAGTGATCCGTGGCCGCATCCTCGCCGAGGCGGCGCGCTCCGGCCGCGTGCCGCGCGCCCTGTTCGACGCGGCGCTTGCGGTCGGGCTGCGCCGGCTGGACGGCCGCCTGCGCGCGCTTGATCGCCTCGCCGACCCGCTGCTCGACCGGCTGGTACGCGCCAGGATACGGGCGAGGTTCGGCGGGCGGCTGCGCGCCGCGGTGTGCGGCGGTGCGAGGCTCGACCCGGGCGTCGGGCGCTTCTTCACCGCCCTCGGCGTCAAGGTGATGCAGGGTTACGGCCAGACCGAGGCCGGGCCGGTGATCAGCGTCAACCCCTTCGAGCAGCCGCGCGCCGACACCGTCGGGCCGCCGCTGCAGGAGGTCGAGATCCGCATCGCCGAGGATGGCGAGGTGCTGGTGCGCGGCGAGCTGGTGATGGACGGCTACTGGCGCCAGCCGGACGCGACGGCGGCGACCATCGTCGACGGCTGGCTGCACACTGGCGACGTCGGCGTGATCGAGCCGGACGGGCATTTGCGCATCACCGACCGCAAGCGCGACATCATCGTGCTGGCCGGCGGCGAGACGATCTCGCCGGCCAAGGTCGAGCAGGTGTTGATGGCGCAGCCCGGCATCGCCCAGGCGGTGGTCGCCGGCGACGGGCAGCAGGGCCTGGTGGCGCTGGTGGTCGCCGAGGACGAGGACGCCGCCGCCGCAGCCGCCGGCGTGGTCGGCGGCCAACCGCGCGCTGTCGAGCACGGAGCGCATCCGCCGGCATGCCGTGGTCGACAGCTTCACCCTCGCCAACGCCCTGCTGACGCCGACGCAGAAGATCCGCCGCACCCTGGTGCTGGAGGCGCATTCGGCCCAAATCAGTCGCCTCAAGGAACGGCCGGGGGCCGCTGATCGTGGCTGACCACACGCACGGGCACGACCATCGAGCGCATGCCGGGCACGCACACGGCCATGATGGCGGCCACGGTCCTGGGCTGCACAGCCACGCGCCGAAAACCTTCGACCGCGCATTCGGCGTCGGCGTGGCGTTGAACCTGCTGATCGTCGGGCTTCAGTTCGGCTACGGCCTGGTGGCGCACTCGATGGCGCTGCTGGCTGACGGGGTGCACAATTTCGGCGACGTGCTCGGCCTGCTATTCGCCTGGGCGGCCGCCTGGGCATCGCGGCGCCGGCCCTCGGCGCGGCGAACCTATGGCTGGGGCCGCTCCACCATCCTCGCCTCGCTGCTCAACGCGGCGATCCTGCTCGCCTCGACCGGCGCCATCGCCGTCGAGGCGGTGCGCCGCCTGGTCACGCCCGGCGCAGTTGCCAGCGGCATCGTCATGTGGGTGGCCGCGGCGGCGATCCTGGCCAATGGCGGCACCGCGCTGATGTTCATGCGCGGTCGCAGCGACGACCTCAACATACGCGGCGCCTTCCTGCACATGGCGGGCGATGCCGCGGTCTCCGCCGCCGTGCTGGCCGCCGCCTGGGTGATCACGCTCACCGGCTGGGTCCGGCTCGACCCGCTCGCCAGCCTGCTGATCGTCGCCGCGATCGCCTGGAGCAGCTTCGGCCTGCTTCGCGAGAGCGTGAACCTGGCGCTGGACGCAGTGCCGCGCGGCCTCGACCACGCGGCAGTCGAAGCCTGCCTCGCCGGGCTGCCGAACGTCCACGAGGTGCACGACCTGCACATCTGGGGCTTGAGCACGACCAGCATCGCCGCGACGGCACACCTGGTGGCCCACGGCAGCGACGTCATCGACGTGCGCCAGGCCGCGCAGGCGCTCGCCGAGCGGTTCCGCATCGAGCACTGCACGTTTCAGGTCGAGACGCTGTCGGGCGCGACGCTCTGCGCGCTGCGGCCGGCCGAGGTGGTCTAGCGGGCTGTTGGAGAATAAAGGCCAGAGGCTCTGCCTGGACTCCGCTGGGGGCGGCGCCCCCAGACCCGCATGCGTTCAGAGACTGGACGCGCTCTTTCTTGCTAGCAAAGCCACTAAACTCCTGCTTGCTACAGCAACGACCGTTCACGATTACAACGGATAACGAACGGATTTCAAAGGCTTCGCCTTCGATGGGGTCAAGGGGCCAAAGCACCTTGCCTTGCCTACCTCACCGGGGCGGGTTGGCCGGCTCGAAGGCGGCGCTGATCATCAGCGACACGTCGTCGCCCACCGCCGGCACATATTTCGTCACCCCGAACTGGCTGCGCTTGATGGTGCCGGTTGCCTGGAAGCCGACCGTGTAATGGTGGTCGATCGGGTTCACTCCGGCGGCATTGAAGCGCACGTCGAGCACCATTGGTCGGGTCAGGCCGTGCAGCGTCAGCGCGCCGGTGACGGTTGCGTGGCCGCGGCCGATGATGTCGATCTTGGTGCTTTTATAGGTGATGGTCGGGTAGCTCTTGGCGTCGAACCAGTCCGACCCTTGCAGCTCCTGGTCCAGCTTGTCCGAGGTGGTGTTGAGGCTGGCGGTCGGGATGCTGATCGAGAACTGGTCCGTCGCCGGGCTGTTCGGCGCCAGCGTGAGCGAGCCGGAAACCTGGCTCATCCGGCCGAAGAAGGTGGTGAAGCCGAGATGCGACAGGCTCCAATACACCTGGGTGTGAAGCGGCTCGACCGTGTAGGCGCCGGGCAGCACGTCGGCCGGGTTGCGCGTCGGCGTGGTCTGCGCCGCCGCAGCGCCGCCGAGCAGCACCAGGACCGGCAGTGCCAGGACCGGCAGCGCCAAGACCGGCGCGGCGAGGATCATGCGCATTGATGGGTCTCCTATCGTGACGGACGCTACATGCCCAGGGCGCGGCGATAGACGTCAAGCAGCGTCTCCTGCTCCTCGACGTCGGCGGGCTCCTGCTTGCGGATGCGGATGATCTGGCGGATCACCTTGACGTCGAAGCCGGCGGACTTGGCCTCGGTGTAGATGTCCTTGATGTCGCCGCCGAGCGCGCGCCGCTCCTCCTCCAGGCGCTCGATCCGGTCAATGATCGAACGCAGCCGATCAGCCGCAATGCCGCCGACCTTGGCCTCGTCGCTGATGGTGAGATCCGCAGCCTGTCCCGCCATGCAAACTCCTCCCGCTAAGCCGGGCGCGGCGAGTAGCCGAAGCTAGGCGGAAAGGCCAGGGGGAGAAGGCCAGGGGGAAAAGGCCAGGGGGAAAAGGTCAGGGCTCTGCCCTGGACCCGCTGGGGCCGTGAGGCCCCAGACCCCATCCGTTTGGATGTTTAAGGCTTCTCTTCCTTGCTTGGCGAAGCCATTTGATCTCGCTTCAGCCGGCACAGATTTCACCCGCGAAAAATGAACCAGGGAAGGATTTCCAAGGCTCCGCCTTTGATGGGGTCAAGGGCGAAGCCCCTTGCATTGCCTTACCGTTAAGGCACCCCATCCGGTGCAGGATGGCCTGCGGCTACGTCCTCCATCGGCCGCGTCGGCTCGCGCTGGAACTGCGCCTGCCACGCCTTGTAGGGCATGCCGTAGACGATCTCGCGCGCATCCGGGTCGGTCAGGGCCACCCCGCGTTCGGCCGCCTCCTCGCGATACCAGCGCGAGAGGCAGTTGCGGCAGAACCCGGCCAGCGTCATCAGGTCGATGTTCTGCACGTCCGTCCGCTCCCGCAGGTGCGCAACCAGGCGCCGGAAGGCCGCCGCCTCGAGCTCGGTTCGGGTCGCGTCGTCGATGTCCGCTGCCGCCATGTGCTGTGCTCCTCGGCCTTGGGGCGTTTAGGGGAACTTTCATCCGTCCCGCCATCCTCGTAAGTGAGGGCGCATTTGGCGCGAGGACAAGACGATCGACCAGTATCCCTTCCGCCGTCATCGCCGCACCCGCATCGTCGCGACGCTCGGCCCGGCCAGCGCCGACCCGGCGGTGCTCGCCCGCCTGTTCGAGGCCGGCGCGGACATCTTCCGGCTGAACTTCTCGCACGGCACGCATGACGACCACGCCGCCAGCATCCGCAACATCCGCGCCCTGGAAGCTCGCGAGCGCCGGCCGATCGCCATCCTGGCCGACGTGCAGGGACCCAAGCTGCGGGTCGGCCGCTTCGGCGGCGGCCGCGTTCACCTCGCGACCGGCCAGTCCTTCCGGCTCGACATGAACCCCACGCCTGGCGACAGCCGCCGGGTGATGCTGCCGCACCCCGAAATCCTGGCCGCCGCGAGTGCGGGCACGAACCTGCTGCTCGACGACGGCAAGCTGCGCCTGCGGGTGCGCAACCGTCGCGCCGACCACCTGGAGTGCGAGGTGCTGGTCGGCGGCCCGCTGTCGGACCGCAAGGGTGTCAACGTGCCCGACGTCGCGCTGCCGATCCCGGCGCTGACCGAGAAGGACCGCGCCGACCTCGCCTTCGTGCTCGAGCAAGGCGTCGAGTATATCGGCCTGAGCTTCGTGCAGCGGCCGGAGGACGTCGCCGAGGCCCGCCAGCTCGCCGGTGACCGCGCTTGGCTGCTCACCAAGGTGGAGAAGCCGCAGGCGCTGGACGACCTCACTACCATTCTCGCGCTGTCGGACGCCGTGATGGTGGCGCGCGGCGACCTCGGCGTGGAGCTGCCGCCCGAAGAGGTGCCGCTCGCCCAGAAGCGCATCGTGCGCGAGGCGCGCCGCCTCGGCCGCCCGGTGGTCGTCGCGACGCAGATGCTGGAGAGCATGATCAACGCTCCCGCGCCGACCCGCGCCGAGGCGTCGGACGTCGCCACCGCGGTGTTCGACGGTGCGGACGCGGTGATGCTTTCGGCCGAGACCGCGGCCGGCCAGTATCCGGTCGAGGCGGTGTCGATGATGGACCGGATCGTGACACGGGTGGAGCGAGACGCCGGCTGGGCCGAGCAGATGCGCGCGAGCCGCCCGGCCTCCGAGCCCTCGCTGTCGGACGCGATGGCCGCCGCCGCGGTGCAGGTCGCGCGCACGATCGACGCGAAAGCCATCGTCGCCTTCACCGCCTCCGGCCTCAGCGCAATCCGGATCTCGCGCGAGCGCCCCGCCGTGCCGGTGCTCGGCCTCACCCCGTCGGCCGAGACGGCGCGGCGCCTTGCAGTCTGCTGGGGCGTGCATGCGGTGCGCACCGCCGAGGTGATGACGATGGGCGCGGCCGTCACCCACGGCGCGCGCGTCGCCCAGCGCGCCGGCTTCGCCCAGCCCGGCGACCAGGTCGTCGTCGTCGCCGGCGTGCCGTTCGGCCAGGCGGGCACGACGAATGCATTGCGCGTGACGACGGTGTAGGACTGCCGCGCTGATCAGTGGAGGAGGGGCCGCATGGCGCCCAGCGTAAAGCCCGTCGAGGTGTTCGACTGCGTGGTGTTCGGCGCCACCGGAGATCTCACCCTGCGCAAGTTGCTGCCGGCGCTCTACTACCGGTTTCGCGACGGCCAGATCCCGCCGGGCAGCCGCGTCATCGCCGCCGCTCGCTCCGACCACGACGATGCGAGCTTTCGCGACATTGCCGCCGGCGCGCTGACGCGACACGTCGCCGCGGACGACCTCGACACCGAGATCGTCGCGCGCTTCCTGCAGCTCGTGCACTACGCGCGGGTGAACGGCGCCCGCGACGAAGGCTGGCCGTCGCTGACCCAGATCCTGGGCGAGCAGCCGGAGCGCATCCGGGTGTTCTATCTCGCAACCTCCCCGAACCTCTACGGCCCGATCTGCGGTAATCTCGCCGCGCACAACGTGATCACCGAGCGCTCACGCGTGGTGCTGGAAAAGCCGATCGGCCACGACCTTGCGAGCGCGAAACAGATCAACGACGACGTCGGCCGCGTCTTCACCGAGGCGCAGACCTACCGGATCGATCATTACCTGGGCAAGGAGACGGTGCAGAACCTGCTCGCACTTCGTTTCGCCAACAGCATCTTCGAGCGGCTGTGGGACAGCGACATGATCGACCACGTGCAGATCACGGTGGGCGAGACGGTCGGCGTCGAGGGCCGCGGCGACTACTACGACACCTCCGGCGCGCTGCGCGACATGCTGCAGAACCACATGCTGCAGTTACTGTGCCTGCTGGCGATGGATCCGCCGATCTCGCTCGGCGACGACAGCGTTCGCGACGAAAAGCTCAAGGTGTTGCGCAGCCTCAAGCCGATCGCGCCGCACGAGATCGGCCACGTCACCGTGCGCGGCCAGTACGTCGCCGGCGCCTCCGGCGGCAAGGCCGTCGACGGCTATCTCACCGACCTTGGCGAAGGCCGCCAGAGCACGACGGAGACCTTCGTTGCACTCAAGGCGGAGATCAATTCGTGGCGCTGGGCGAACGTTCCGTTTTATTTACGCACCGGCAAGCGCCTGCCCAACAAGGTGTCCGAAATCGTCATCCAGTTTCGCGCCGTGCCCTACTCGGTGTTCCCCGGCGACGGCGCCGACCTGCAGCCCAACCGGCTGGTGATCCGGCTGCAGCCCGAGGAAGGCATGCGGCTGATGATGATGAGCAAGGATCCCGGCCCGGGCGGCCTGCGCCTGCGCCCCGCCGACCTCGACATCAGCTTCGAGAAGGCGTTTTCGGTGCGCTATCCGGATGCCTACGAGCGGCTGCTGATGGATACGGTGCGCGGCAACGCCACCTTGTTCATGCGTCGCGACGAGGTAGAGGCGGCCTGGAGCTGGGTCGAGCCGATCATCGAGGCCTGGGGCGCCAGCGCCGAGAAGCCCAAGCCCTACGCCGCCGGCAGCTGGGGCCCGACCAGCTCCATTGCCCTCATCGAGCGCGACGGGCGGACGTGGCACGAGGAGCTTGGGTAAGGAAGGCCAGGGGCGTCGCCCCTGGACCCGATTAAAGGCGGAGCCTTTAAAATCCATTTGATGCGAACCGACCGGTCAAGCGGTGCCGGTAGGCGAAAGACTGAATTGGCTTCGCCAAGCAAGAAAGCGCCGGCTTTGACTCCAAACGAATGGGGGTCTGGGGCCTCAGGCCCCAGCGGAGTCCAGAGGCAGAGCCTCTGGCCTTCCTTCCTCCTTCCATGAAAATCATCAGCTGGAACCTGCTCCGCACTATCGGCGCCTCGCTCGCCGACGTCGTGCGTCTGGTCGAGTATCAGCAGCCCGATCTGCTGCTGATGCAGGAGGCGACGCGTGAGTTCGATGCTCTGCCGACCCGCCTCGGCGGCCACTACTGGCGCGCGCCGCTGCCCGGCCGCATCCACGGCCTCGGCATCTGGTCGCCCGGGCCGCCCGCCCGTCCGCCCGAGGTGATCCGCCTGCCGGCCGGCGCCGTGGTCGACCGCGTCTGCCAAATCCTCCATCTGCCGGAGTTCTCGATCGCCAACGTGCACCTCTCGCACGGCCAGATGCTCAACCGTCGCCAGCTCGCCCGCATCGCCGGCGCGCTGCCCGGGCACGCCGCGGTGCTGGGCGACTTCAATCTCGTCGGCCCGACGCTGATGCGCGGCTTCCGCGACGTCGGACCGCGCGCCAAGACGCATCGCTCGCTCGACCTGGTGCCGCTGCGCCTCGATCGCTGCATGGTGCGTGGCCTCGTGTGCCTCGACGCCAAGGCCCTGCATCGCCAGGCCTCCGACCATCGGCCGATCATGGTCGAGATCGAGCGCATGGCCGGTGAGGTCGCACCGGGCCGCGCCAGGCGGTTCTTTTTCGAAAGGAGCGACAGACCCGTCGCTCGCTGAGTACTGAGCAACCCGCGAGGATCGCTGGACCGACTGGCCGGCGTGGCCACTCGGCCCGCATGACCTCAAGCCGAAAGCCGCTTCGGGAGCCTTACCGGGCGACGCGTCAGCGTAGGAACGGGTTGCTCAGGCGCTCACGGCCGATCGTCGAGCCGGGCCCGTGGCCGCAGATGAACTGGACCGCGTCGCCGAGCGGCAGCACCTTGGTCTTGATCGCGCTGATCAGGCCCGCCGCGTCGCCATAGGCAAAATCGGTCCGCCCCACTGAGCCGGCGAACAGCACGTCGCCGAGTTGCGCGAAGCCGGCCGCCTTGTCGACGAAGATCACGTGGCCCGGCGTGTGGCCCGGGCAATGCAGCACGTCGAAGCGGTGCTCGCCGAGCTGCAGCACGTCGCCCTCGACGAGCCAGCGATCCGGCGTCGCGTTGCGCAGGCCGCGCAGGCCATACTGCGCCGCCTGCTGCTCGATGCCCTGCAACAGAAACGCATCGGCCTCGTGCGGGCCGATGATCTGCACCCCGCCGAGCGCGGTGCGCAGCGCCTCGGCGCCGCCGGCATGGTCGAGATGGCCGTGCGTCAGCCAGATCGCCTCCACCGTCAGCCGCTCGCTCGCGATCGCTGTCGCAATCCGCTCGGCGTCGCCGCCCGGGTCGATGACAACCGCCTGCCGGCTCGCCTCGTCCCACACCAGGGTGCAGTTCTGCTCCAGCGGAGTGACGGGAACGACGGCGGTGCGCAATGACGGCATGACGTATCCTTAAGCAAGGAAGAGGTTCTTTTTTGAAAAAAAGAACCAAAAAACTTTCATTCTATACGCAGGCCGGTTGGCCAAATTCCTCTTAACGAACGGAAGTTTTTTGCTTCTTTTTTCAAAAAAGAAGAGCCTTCCTTCAAGCGGCATGCTCGGCCTGCCGCTTCGCCTGCTGCCCGGCCGAGGCCTGCCGCTCATCCTGCTCGGGCTTGTCCTCCGGCTGCAGCTCCTGCACCGCCGCCACGGCCATGGCGACGAGCGGCGTCGCCAGCACGAGCCCGGGCAGGCCGAACAGCGCGCCGACGAAGGTCTGCGACAGGATGGTCAGCGCCGGCGGCAGGTCGACCGCGCGCCGCTGGATGATCGGCGCCAGGACGTTGCCCTCGAAGCCCTGGATCACCGCGTAGAGGATGGCGACGTAGAGCGCCTGGTGCGGGCTCTGCGCCAGCGCGATCAGGATCGCCGGCACCGAGCCGGTAATGGCGCCGATATACGGCACGAAGTTCAGCAGCCCGGCCAGCACGCCGAGCGCCAGCGGCAGCGGCACCCCGAGCAGCGCGAGCCCGACGCCCGAGAGGATGCCGATGCACAGCATGTCCACCGCCTGCCCGGCCAGCCAGTGCCAGAGCGTGACGCCGAGCCGGTCCGCCAGCCGCCGCCCGGTGCCGCGCCGCCCCGCCGGCAGCAGGCGCAGCGCCCCGGAGACGTAGACCGACGGCGAGACGGCGAAATACAATCCGGCCACGAAGACGATCAGCAGCGTGCCCAGCACCCCGAATACGGAGCCGAGAACGCCCGGCACGAAGCTCGCGATGTTGGCCGCATGGCTGCCGCTGCCCGAGCCGCCCATTGCCGCCGGGAGCTGCGCCAACACGAAGCGTCCCCATTGCGTCTGCCCGAGATAGCCGTGCAGCTGCTTCAGCTCGCCGCCGAGGGCCGTGCGCAGCTGCGACACCTGGTCGGCCAGTTGCGGACCGGCATACCAGGCAAGCAGCCCGACCAGCGACAGCATCGTCAGCACCACGATCGTCAGGGCCAGCCAGAACGGCAGCTTCAATCCCCGGTGCAGCAGCCGGGACAGCCCATGCAGCAGCACCGCGAACAGCACCCCGGCAAACACCGTCAGCAGCACGTCGCCCAGCAGCCACAGCGCCAGCCCGACCACGGCCAGCACCAGCATCCAGCGCAGCAGCCCGGCAATCACGGCAAGCTGAACGGCACGCGGATCGGTCATGCTGTCCATCCGTCACGTAAGCGGCGGATCGTTGCGGGGAACAGGGATGAAGGCAAGGCCAGGAACTCCCTGGCGTCTTCCAGGCAGATAGCCCTGGCCTTACGACGCCCTCTTGGCCGCAAGCGCCGCCGAGGCGGTCGCTGGAGTTGCGAGCGTTGTCGGCTCGATCGCCTCCTCGGCGAACGGGTCAACCCCGGCATCGCCCGGCCGCGTGAGGCTCGCGGCCAGCGCCAGCACCGCGCCGGCCAGCAGCAGCCCGGCCGTCGGCGCCGCGCCGCCCTCGCCGATCAGCCCCACGCCGACGGTGCCGAAGGCGCCGATGGCAAACACGATCGTGCCGTAGAGAGCGGAGGCGATGCCGGCGTCGTGCCGATGCGGCCCGATGGCGCTGATCGCCGCGTCCGGCAGCAGGCAGCCCAGCGACAGCATCATCACGATCACCGCGCCCTCGATCGCCCACAGCCCGCCGACCCCGCTCAACGCGCTCGCCAGCATCGCCGCGCCGGCGGCGATCAGCACGCCGACCGCGACGGTGAGCACGCGCGACAGCCCGAGCCGCCTGATCAGGGCGACGTTGAGGGTCGTGCCGAGCGCATAGCTGGCGCCATTGGCGATGAAGGTCGCGCCGAACAGAGTCGGGCTGAGCCCGGCGCGCAGGAAGATCGCCGGCGCGCCGCCCAGGAAAGCGAACAGGCCGAAGGTGGCGAAGCTGCCGACCAGCACGTGGCTGGCGAACACGCGGCTGCGCGCCACCCGGGCCGAGCGGGCGATGACCTGGGCAACGCTGGCCTGGACGCGGCTCGCCGGCGGCAGCGTCTCGCGCAGCAGCCCCCCGATCAGCGCCACGCACAACCCGCCATAGACCGTCGAGACCCAGAAGATCGTGCGCCAGCCGGCGAAATGCAGAATCACCCCGCCGATTGTCGGCGCCAGCATCGGCACCACGGCCAGGATCAGCTGCTGTTGCGAGACGATGCCCGCGGCATGGTCGCCCGAGGTCGCGATGTCGCCGATGATCGCCCGCGGCACCACCAGGCTGGCAGCGCCGCCGAGCGCGGCGAGGATGCGGAAGACGATCAGCTCCGGCATCGAGGCAGACAGCGCGCAGCCCGCCGAGGCCAGCATGAACAGCACGCAGCCGAACAGCATCGGCCCGCGTCGTCCGAAATGGTCCGACAGCGGACCGTAGATGATCTGCCCGACGGCGATGCCGCCGAACCAGGCCGCCAGCGTCAACGGCGAGGCCGACGCGCCGCCATGCAGCGCCGCTCGCATCGCCGGGAAGGCCGGCAGGTACATGTCGGTGGAGATCGGCGCAACCGCGGTGAGAAAGGCAAGCAGGCCGGGAATAAACGCGATCGTCTCGCCCGCGCCGAACCGCCTCGATGTCATGCCGCACCTGCGAGCCGTATGCTCGTGGCAAGATTGAGCCGGAGACCTGAGCCGGTCAATCGCAGTTGGGCCTGAGGAAGGAAGGCCAGGGGCGTTGCCCCTGGACCCCATTAAAGGCGGAGCCTTTAAATTCATTCCTTATTTTTGTCTTAGCAGGAAAACCGACGTTCTCGCATTGCCAGTTTGAAGTGATTGGGGTCTGGGGCCGCGGGCCCCAGCGGAGTCCAGAGGCAGAGCCTCTGGCCTTCCTTCCACCCGAGCGACCCGCCTCTAGAAGAACCCAAGCTTCTTGGGGCTGTAGCTGACCAGCATGTTCTTCGTCTGCTGGTAATGGTCGAGCATCATCCGGTGGTTCTCGCGCCCGATGCCCGAGGCCTTGTAGCCACCGAATGCCGCATGCGCCGGGTAGGCGTGATAGCAGTTCGTCCACACCCGTCCGGCCTGGATCGCGCGGCCGAACCGGTAGCAGCGGTTGGCGTCCCGGCTCCACACGCCGGCGCCGAGCCCGTACAGCGTGTCGTTGGCGATCGCCAGCGCGTCGTCGTCATCGGTGAACGTGGTCACCGAGACGACCGGGCCGAAGATCTCCTCCTGGAACACGCGCATGCGGTTATGCCCGCGCAGCACCGTCGGCTTGACGTAGTAGCCGTCCGCCAGGTCGCCGCCCAGCTGGTTGCGCTCGCCGCCGATCAGCACCTCCGCACCCTCCTGGCGGCCGATGTCGAAGTAGCTGAGGATCTTCTCCATCTGCTCGCTCGAGGCCTGCGCGCCCACCATGGTGCGGGTGTCGAACGGGTCGCCCTGCCGGATCGCGGCCACCCGCGCCAGCGCGCGCTCCATGAAGCGGTCATAGATCGAGTGGTGGATCAGCGCCCGCGACGGGCAGGTGCAAACCTCGCCCTGGTTGAAGGCGAACATCACGAAGCCTTCGATCGCCTTGTCCAGGAAGTCGTCATCCTCGGCCATCACGTCGGCGAAGAAGATGTTGGGCGACTTGCCGCCCAGCTCCAGCGTCACCGGGATGAGGTTCTGCGACGCATACTGCATGATCAGCCGGCCGGTCGTGGTCTCGCCGGTAAACGCGATTTTGGCGATGCGCGGGCTGGAGGCCAGCGGCTTGCCGGCCTCGAGCCCGAAGCCGTTGACGATGTTGAGCACGCCCGGCGGCAGCAGGTCGGCGATCAGCTCGGCAAAGACCAGGATCGAGGCCGGCGTCTGCTCGGCCGGCTTCAGCACCACGCAGTTGCCGGCGGCCAGCGCCGGCGCGAGCTTCCAGATCGCCATCAGCAGCGGGAAGTTCCACGGAATGATCTGGCCGACGACGCCGAGCGGCTCATGGAAATGGTAGGCGACCGTGTCGTGGTCGATCTCGGAAATTCCGCCTTCCTGGGCGCGGATGCAGCCGGCGAAGTAGCGGAAATGGTCGATGCCGAGCGGCACGTCGGCCGCCATCGTCTCGCGGATCGGCTTGCCGTTGTCCCAGCTCTCCGCCTCGGCGAGCAAGGCGATGTTCTCCTCCATGCGGTCGGCGATGCGGATGAGAGCCAACGCCCGCTCGGGCGCGCTGGTGCGACCCCAGGCCACCTTGGCGGCGTGCGCGGCGTCCAGCGCACGCTCGACGTCGCTCGCATCCGACCGGGCGACCTCGCAGAGCGGCCGGCCATTCACCGGCGAGGTGTTGGTGAAGTAGCGCCCGGCGTTCGGCTCCACCCAGTGGCCGCCGATGAAGTTGCCGTAGCGCTGCTTGAAGCTCGGCTGCGTCGTGCGAACGAAGCTGTCGGAGAGTGCGGTGTCCATTGAGTTTCCTGTCCCAAGCGTCTCTGCGTCGGATGATGAAGAACCCGCGTCCGACGATTGTCACGCCCGCAGCCGAACTCGGCACCCGCCACCTGTCGCAGAACTGCGACATGCCGGCGCACCTCGATGTTCATTTCGCACTTGCAGCAAAATGCCGACCTCGGGGCGTGCCTTCGGCTGGAACAACCGCAGCGACCTCGCTCAATCAGGCACAATTGATCATCGGATTTCAAAGGCTGCGCCGTAAACGGGGTACGAGGGCGAAGCTCCTGGCTTGGCTCAGCGTGACAGCCCTCAGCTGTGACGCTACGCTCGGTTTGTTCACGACGGCGCCAAGCCGCACCCTCGTTGCTGGGAGGCAGTGTTGACCTCAAACGACACGTCCAGCCACAGCGATCGCGTCCTGGCCGTCGCCGGCGACCGGGCCGCCTGCGGGCGCTCCGCCCTTGCCGCCTCCTGGGTGCGCTCGCTTCATCATTACAACCTTGACCCGAGCGACACCACGCCGCCGCGCACCGTCAGCGACCAGGCGCTGCGTGCGAGCCGCGAGCGACTCGGCCGTCTGCTGCGCGTCGCCCAGGCCTCGCTGGATCAGCTATTCCTCGCGGTTGGCGGCGCCGGCTGCTGCGTGCTGTTCACCGACCGCGACGGCGTGCCCGTCGACCGCCGCGGCGCAGCGGCCGATGACGAGACCTTCCACCGCTGGGGCCTATGGACCGGCGCGGTGTGGAGCGAGAACAGCGAGGGGACCAACGGCATCGGCACCTGCCTGGCCGAGGAGCGCGCGCTGACCATCCATCGCGACCAGCACTTCCACAGCCGCAACATCGGGCTGAGTTGCTCGGTGGCGCCGGTCCACGACCATGAGGGGCAGCTCGCCGCATCGCTCGACGTCTCCTCCTGCCGGTCCGACCTCACCGCCGGGTTCGTCGGCCTGATCACGGCCGCGGTCAGCGACGCGGCGCGCCGGATCGAGGCGCAGACCTTTCGCCACGCCTTCGCCGGCGCCCGCATCATGCTGGCGCCGGACGCGGACCGCAGCGCCGGCGCGCTGTTCGCCGTCGACCGCGACGACATGATCGTCGGCGCGACCCGGGCGGCGCGCCTCGCCTACGGGCTGACCAACGCCCGTCTCGCCGCCGGCCTGCCCGCCGACGCCATCCTGTGCACCGTCACCGACCGGCGTGAAGACCTCGGCCGGGCCGAGCGCGGCGCCCTGCAGCGCGCGCTCGCGACCACCGGCGGCAACGTCACCGCGGCCGCCCAGTCGCTCGGCATCAGCCGCGCCACGCTGCACCGCAAGATGAACCGGCTGGAGCTGCACGCGTCGCATTGAGCCGCCGGCTGTCGCAGGATTGCGACGGCTGGCGGAGCGCGAGGCGCCGGCCGGCGTGACAACTCCGCCTGCCTCAGCAACCCTGTAAACCGATAGGCTAGCGCGCGGCGGACTTGGCGCAACACGACGATTGCGGGGCGAGATCATGGTGGCGGACGGTCTGCATTGCCTGACGGATCTCGAGCCGGCGCCGCCCGAGGGCGGCCCGCCCGTCCGGGTCCGCGCGACGCCCGCCGCGCTGCTGCTGATCCAAACGCTCACCGCCCAGCACGGCCCGGTCCTGTTCCATCAATCAGGCGGCTGCTGCGACGGCTCCTCGCCGATGTGCTACCCGCGCTCGGACTTCATCATCGGTGACCAGGACGTCGAGCTCGGCACCATCGGCGAGGCGCCGGTGTTCATCAGCCGCTCGCAATTCGACGTCTGGCGCCACACCCAGCTGATCATCGACGTGGTGCCCGGCCGCGGCGGCATGTTCTCGCTCGAGAACGGCACCGAGCAGCGCTTCCTCACCCGCTCGCGCGCCTTTACGCCCGACCAGCTCGCCATCCTCGACGGGGCGCCGCCGACGGTAGGAAGGCCAGAGGCTCTGCCTCTGGACTCCGTCACGCGCTAGCGTGCATTTGCACGACTGGGGCCTGAGGCCCCAGACCCCATCCCGACGGCTTTCGACACGCTCTTCCTTGCTTGGCGAAGCCGGTCGTTCCTCGTGCCTATGCCACCGACCTCGCCGATGTCGCGCGATGAAGAATGGATTTTAAAGGCTCCGCCTTTAATGGGGTCCAGGGGCAAAGCCCCTGGCCTTCTCCTTGGCCGATAGCCAATCCTAGAAGATCGGGTATTCTCGCCCTACTCTCGGAGATCAGCCGCATGAACGTCGCGTCCGCCCCGATCGACCTGTTCGCGCTGGAGACGCGCGCCTGGCTCGAGGCCAACTGCCCCGAGCCGATGCGGCTGCCGCTCCGCCATGAGGGCGACGTGGTCTGGGGTGGCCGCAACGCCAGGCTCGACCCGGCGCAGCGCCTCTGGCTCGACCGCATGGCCGAGCGCGGCTGGACCGTGCCGGATTGGCCGATCGAGTATGGCGGCGGCGGCCTGTCGCCGGCCGAGACCAAGATGGTGCGCGCCGAGATGGCCCGACTCGGCTGCCGCAGCCCGCTGAACTCGTTCGGCATCTCGATGCTTGGCCCGGCGCTGCTGAAATACGGCACCGAGGCGCAGAAGCGCGAGCACCTGCCGCCGATCGCCCGCGGCGAGATCCGCTGGTGCCAGGGCTACTCCGAGCCCGGCGCCGGCTCGGACCTCGCCAGCCTGCAGACCTCGGCGCGCGATGACGGCGACCACCTCATCGTCAACGGCCAGAAGATCTGGACCAGCTACGCCGACAAGGCCGATTGGATCTTCTGCCTGGTTCGCACCAGCCGCGAGGCGAAGCAGGGCGGGATTTCGTTCGTGCTGTTCAACATGGCGAGCCCGGGCGTCACCACCAAGCCGATCCTGCTGATCTCCGGCTCCTCGCCGTTCTGCGAGACCTTCTTCGACGATGTACGGGTGCTGAAGTCGAATCTGGTCGGCGGCCTGAACAAGGGCTGGGAGGTGGCGAAATACCTGCTCGGCCATGAGCGCGAGATGATCTCCGGCATGGGCTTGGGCACCGGCGGGCAGAAGAGCGTCGCCGCGGTGGCGCTGGAGGCGTTCGGCGTCGAGCCTGACGGCCGGCTTGACGACCCGGTGCTGCGCGCCCGCATCGCCCTGTTCGAGGTCCGCGCGGCCGGCTTTCGCGCCATGTCCGAGCGCTTCATGGACGAGTTCAAGGCCGGCCGCGCGCATCCCGCCCAGCCCTCGATGATGAAGTATTACGGCACCGAGCTGAACAAGCAGCGCCACGAGCTGATGATGGCCGCCGGCGGCTCGGACGCGCTGGCCTGGGACAGCGAGGCCTCGCACGGTGGCGCGGCCGCGCGCGCCTGGCTGCGCACCAAGGGCAACTCGATCGAGGGCGGCACCTCCGAGGTGCAGCTCAACATCATCGCCAAGCGCATCCTCGACCTGCCGGGAGCCTGACGTGCCGCTCTTCCTCGACGACGCCCAGACCATGCTGGCCGACACCGTCCGGCCGTTCATCGCCGAGCACGCCCCGGTCCGCCACCTGCGCTCGCTGCGCGACGGCAACGACCCGACCGGCTTCTCGCGCGAGCTCTGGCGCTCGTTCGCCGAGATGGGCCTGCCGGGCCTGGCCGTCGACGAGGCAGATGGCGGCCTCGGCCTCGGCGCCGTGGAGGCGGGCATCGTGCTCGAGGAGGTCGGCCGCAACCTGACTCCCTCGCCTTTCCTGTCGACCGCGGTCGGCGCCGTCGCGGCGCTCAAGGGCTCAGCGCCGGCGCTGCGCGAGCGCTGGCTGCCCGGCATCGCTGCGGGCGAGGTCGTGGCGGCGCTGGCCGTCGACGAAAGCCCGCGCCACCGCCCGGAGCGCACCGCGCTCGCGGCCGAGCGCTCCGGCAACGGCTTCCGCCTGACCGGCCGCAAGCGCTTCGTCGCCCACGGCCACGTCGCCGACGTCCTGATCGTCGCCGCCCGCACCGCCGGCGCGCCGGGGCAGACCGAGGGGATCACCTTGTTCGCGATGGAGCGCGCGACGCCGGGCCTCGCGGCGACGCCCGAGCGCCTCGCCGACGCCAGCCTCGCCTCACGCCTGCAGTTCGACGGCGTCGAGCTCGATGCCGACGCGGTCATCGGCGAGGTCGATGGTGGCTGGCCGGTGCTGTCGCGACTGCTGGGCGCGGTGCGCACCGGCGCCTCGGCCGAGCTCCTCGGCGTCGCCGCCGGCGCGATGGGGCTGACGGTCGACTACCTCAAGACCCGCCGCCAGTTCGGCCACGCCATCGGCAGCTTCCAGGCGCTGCAGCACCGCGCCGCCCATCTCTACGCCGAGCTGGAGGTCGCCAGGGCCGCCGTGCTCAAGGCGCAGCAGCTCCTCGACGCCAACGACCCGGAGGCGATCCGGGGCACCCATGTCGCCAAGGCCTTCACCGGCCTTGCCGCGACGCTAGCCGTGCAAGAGGGAGTGCAGATGCACGGTGGGATGGGCATGACCGACGAGTACGATGTCGGCCTCTACATGAAGCGCGGCCGCGTCCTGGCCGAGATGTTCGGCGACGCCGACTACCACGCCGACCAGCTCGCCAGGCTCTCCGGCTACTAAGTCTCGCCTTCCGTCCCGTCCGGTCGTTGCAGAAACCATCATCGCACGCCGCGCGCGCGGCGCACTCTGTCGCTACGAACCGCTTGGACGGGTTACGTCAGACCAGACTGCCGGCAAGCTGCAGCGGCTCGTCCTGCAGCGCCTTCTGCTGACGCTGCCTTGCCGCAACGCAGCTCACCCGGGCTGAGCAGCCGATCAGCAGGCCAAGCTGGACGAAGAACTCCGGCGTCTCGATCGTCGAGGCCGAGATGATCGCGGCGATGACCTGCCCTAGAACGGAGATCAGGAAGCCATCGAGCAGCATCGTCTGCGCGCCTTCATGGCTCGTCCGCCTGGCCCGGCGCACCTGGCGCGTGAGGGCCACTGCGAAGATGACGACGAGAACGACGCCGGGGATCCCGATCGTTGAGAGCAGCCCAGGCAGCAGGCTGGAGGATCGATTGCTGCCCCAGCCGACGCCGATGCCGTCCGTCTGCATCACCAGGTCCATGCTGTCGGCATCGGTCTTCGTGCGATCGTCGTAAGACGAAGAGTCGCCCTTGCTCAGCGTCGCATCCATCACCTCGCTGGCTGAAGCGACGACGCCTGGCGCCAGCACGGTTGCCGACATCGCCAATATCACGAGGGCGACGGCGGCGGGGACTGCGAAACGGACGAGCCGTGCGCGCATGGCGTGCGGCGCGCCGGTCACGGCATAGATCAGCAGCAGAACCAGGCCGATCCCCAGCACGACGAACCCCGTCGTCGACGTCGACAGAGCCATCGTCAGCAGCGCAAGCGGCAGCAGAGCGCGCGCAGACAGACTCTTGTGACCGCGCAGGAGCAGCCACGTGCAACCGAAGATGACGCCGGCGAGATAGCTGGCCAGCGAGGCTGGCTCGGCAAACGGACCGTTGATCCTCGGCACGCCGCCGAACTCCTGGCCCGACCAGATGGTCCAGCCGGGATTGGAGTAGAGGAAGCTGTCCGGATACGGCACGCCGACCAGCTTGCTGGCGAGCTGCCAAACCGAAATGCCGACGACAATCCAGCCGCCCAGCAAATACGTGTTCAGCAGTCGATCGAACCGGATGCCCGGCCGCGTCGTGAGCAAGGCACTGGTGACGAGAACCAGGCAATCGACGATGAGGTAGATGCTCTGAGTGACGTTCGCGAAGCTCGGCTGCAAGGCCTCCGTGCCGGTGAACGAGGCGACGACCTTTTCCGGCCAAACCTGCACCGTGTCGGCGAACAGCCGCGGCAGCACGGCCGCTGTCGCAACGGCGAACAGAGTGAAGGCGACGAACCGCCCGGCCGAGTGCCAGACATAGGGAGCGCCGGCATAGCGCACGCCTAGGAGAAGTTGCAGGACCGCAAAGGCAACGAACATCGAGGCCGGCACCAGGCTCGGCTGGATGCCCAGGCCGCCAATCACCACCGCCGCCGCCGCATTGAACAGGCCGCCGATCAGCACAAGCTGCAGCAGCCGCTCTGGGTTGCAGGCGTAGAGCAGGCATAGCGGAATGAAGACGAAGCCAAATTGCGTGAGCATCATCTACACACGGCGACGCAGCAGCATCGCATCCCGCACAACCGCCAAGCTTGCCGTTCTGACCCCTTGATCTCGACCATGGCGCAATCATACGGCGCCCTGCTTAATGAATCGTGAAGCTGCGCCCGGCGCTCACGCGCGCCGGTTAGGACAGAATCGTCGCGGCCGCCCGCACGCCCTGACCAGAGGAAAGCAACGCCAATGACGAGCGCAAACAGCCGCACCTCCGACTACCCCATCGATCCGATGTTCCTCGAGCGCTGGTCACCGCGCGCCTTTACCCCCGAGGCGATCTCCGAGGCCGACTTGCTGAGCATGCTGGAGGCCGGTCGCTGGGCCGCCTCGTCCTACAACTCCCAGCCGTGGCGTTTCCTCTACGCGCTGCGCGACACGCCGCATTGGCAGACCTTCTTCGACCTGCTGGTGCCCTTCAACCAGGGCTGGGCCAAGAACGCCTCCGCCCTGATGATCCTGGTCTCCAACTCGCTGATGCGCCCGCCCGGCGCCGAGAAGGACGTCCCCTCGCACAGCCACTCGCTGGATGCCGGCACCGCCTCGGGCTACGTCGCGCTGCAGGCGATGAAGATGGGATGGTACGTGCACGGCATGGTCGGCTTCGACATGGACCGCGCCTTTGCCGAGCTCAACGTCCCGCAGGGCTACCGCGTCGAGGCCGCCTACGCGATCGGCAAGATGGGCGACAAGTCCAGCCTGCCGGAGGCGATGCAGGAGCGGGAGCAGCCAAGCCCACGCCGGCCGCTGAGCGAGCTGGCTTTCGCGGGGGGCTTTCCGAAGACGTAAGAAAGGCGAGGGCTCTGCCCTCGACCCGCTGGGGCCCGCGGCTCCAGACCCCATTCTTTAATACCAACGGCCGTGGTTTCTGACTCCTAGGATTCCCTGTGGCTGTTAAGTGTGATCCGCTGAGCTTTTCTCGATTCGGAGAAGCAGGATGGCGGTTGCAATTACTCGAACGGAACTGGATGCATCTGGTCTGCGGCACGCGGCCGCGCGGACCAAGGACGCCGACGCGGCCCGGCGCATGCTGGCGCTTGCCCTGGTGCTGGACGGGTGCCGCCGGGCGGACGCGGCGCAGAGCTGCGGCATGGACCGGCAAACCCTGCGCGACTGGGTGCACCGCTTCAACGAGCACGGCTTGGCTGGCTTATCCGGCCGCAAGGCGCCTGGCCCCACGCCGCGGCTGACGCCTGAACAGGACGCATCTGTGGCCGAGCTGGTGCGCAAAGGCCCCGACCTGGCCGAGCATGGCGTTGTCCGCTGGCGCCGGGCCGACCTGTCCAAGGTGATCGAGGCCCGCTTCGGGGTGCAACTGGCCGAGCGCAGCGTCGGCACTCTGCTGCGCCGGCTGGGGTTCCGCCACCTGTCCGTGCGGCCGCACAACCCCGTCCAGGACTTGGCAGCCATGGAGGCACACAAAAAAACTTTGCCGACCTGGTCGCCGCCGCGATCCCCGAGCACGCACGCGGCAAGCCGGTCGAGCTCTGGTGGCAGGACGAGGCCAGGATCGGCCAGCAGGGCACGCTGACCTATGTCTGGAGCGAGCAGGGTAGCCGACCACCAGCCCCGCGCGACTGTCGATACAGCTGGGCCTACATCTTCGGCGCCGTCTGCCCGGCCCGCGGCACCGGTGCCGCGCTCGTGCTGCCCTATGCTGACAAGCAGGCCATGACGCTGCACTTGGCCGAGATCAGCCAGGCCGTGACACCCGGCGCCCATGCCGTCGTCATCATAGACGGCGCCGGATGGCACAAGCCGGGCGGGCGCCTGATCCTGCCCAGCAACGTCAGCACTCTGATCTTGCCCGCTTACGCCCCCGAGCTGAACCCGCAGGAAAACATCTGGCAGTTCCTGCGGCAAAACTACCTCGCCAACCGCGTCTTCGACACTTACGACCACATCGTCCAGGCATGCTGCGACGCTTGGAACGTCCTCATCCAACAACCAGAACGCATCACCACCATCGCGTCACGAGAATGGGCCAAAGCGGTCAGCATCTAATGCCGTTGGTATAACAGATCGATTTTAAAGGCTCCGCCTTTAATGGGGTCCAGGGGCAAAGCCCCTGGCCTTTCTTGCCTAGAGCGCCGATTGCCCGACCGGCGCGCCGAGCGAAGGCGCCGGCTCGGCGCCGCCCAGCATCTCGTCGATCGCCGCGCGCGCCGCCAGGACGGCCGACTTGAACGAGCCGCGCACGCCGCGCGCCCGTGTCAGCCCGCTGGCTGATGGCCGTTTCGGATTTTTGTCATACACGGACCACGCCCGCATGCCGTCGGTCTCGATGCCGACCACATAGACGACGCCGCGATATTCCAGGGTCTGTTCCATGCCGCCTCCCGTCACCATTAGCGAACGTGAGATCGCCTGGCGTTTCGTCCAGTCCTCCGGGCCGGGCGGGCAGAACGTCAACAAGGTGGCGAGTGCGGCGCAGTTGCGCTTCGACGTCGCTCGCTCGACGAGCCTGAGCGAGCCGGTCCGCGCCCGGCTGATCGCGCTGGCGGGGCGCCGGGTGAGCGGCGACGGGGTGCTGGTCATCACCGCGCAACGCTTTCGCAGCCAGGAGCGCAACCGGGCGGATGCGCTGGAGAGGCTGCAGGCGCTGGTCGCGCAAGCGTCGGAGCGGCCGGAGTATCGGGTGCCGACGCGGGTGCCTTATGGGCAGAAGCGGCAGCGGCTGGAAGGCAAGACCAAGCGGGCGACGGTCAAGGCGAACCGGAAGCAAGTGAAAGAGTAAGCACCAGGGCTCTGCCTTGGTCGGGCTCAATCGCATGACTACGACAACAACCCGCCGCTGGAGGCTGCGCCTCCAGACTTGCTTGCATTCAGTAAGTCACGACCGTTCGGATGCTTTCGCCGTGGACCATCAGTTCGAAGCCGTCGTTGATTTTTTCCAGCGGCAGCGTATGGGTGATCAGCGGGTCGATCTGGATTTGCTTGTCCATGTACCAGTCCACGATCTTCGGCACGTCGGTGCGGCCCCTGGCGCCGCCGAAGGCCGAGCCGATCCAGCGCCGGCCGGTGACGAGCTGGAACGGGCGGGTGCTGATCTCCTGGCCGGCGGCGGCGACGCCGATGATGGTGGCGACACCCCACCCCTTATGGGCGCATTCAAGCGCCTGGCGCATCAGGGTGGGACTGCCGACGCACTCAAACGTGTAGTCCGCGCCGCCGCCGGTGAGCTCGACCAGGTGGCCGACGAGGTCCTCGACGCCCTTCGGATTGACGAAATGGGTGAGGCCGAAGCGGCGGGCGATCGCCTCGCGGGCGGGGTTGAGGTCGACGCCGACGATCTGGGCGGCGCCGACCAGGCGGGCGCCCTGGATGACGTTCAGCCCGATGCCGCCGAGGCCGAACACGACGACCGTCGAGCCGGGCTCGACCTTGGCGGTGAACAGCACGGCGCCGATGCCGGTGGTGACGCCGCAGCCGACGTAGCAGACGGTCTCGAATGGCGCGTCCTGGCGGATCTTGGCCACCGCGATCTCGGGCATGACGGTGAAGTTCGAGAAGGTCGAGCAACCCATGTAGTGCAGGATCGGCCGGCCCTGGTGGCTGAAGCGGGACGTGCCGTCCGGCATCAGGCCGCGTCCCTGGGTGCCGCGGATGCGCTGGCAGAGGTTGGTCTTGCGGCTCAGGCAGTACTCGCACTCGCGGCACTCGGGCGTGTAGAGCGGGATCACGTGGTCGCCCGGCCGGATGGAGGTGACCCCTGCCCCGACCTCGCGCACGATGCCCGCGCCTTCGTGGCCGAGGATTGACGGGAACAGCCCCTCCGGGTCGCCGCCGGAGAGGGTGAACTTGTCGGTGTGGCACAGGCCGGTGGCGCGCAGCTCGACCAGCACCTCGCCGGCTTGCGGTCCCTCGAGGTCGAGCTCGTCGACCACCAGCTTGCTGCCCGCCTCGAACGCGATCGCCGCGCGTGTTCGCATCGTCTTACCCCTCCAGGCCGGCTGCCGACGCCGCAATCGGCAGCAGCTCCGCCAGCAGCAACGCCCAGCGGCGCTGCCCGGCTGCGTCGGCGATCAGGTCCTGGCGGATCTCGAGCTCGACATTGGCCAGGCCGCGCCGCTCGGCCTGCAGCGGCACTGTATAGTCCGAGGTCTGGGAGAGCGCGTACGGCTCGTTGTCGCCGACCGGCGGCGCCACGCGCTGGCGCAGCAGCGCGAGCAGCGCCTCGGCGAGGCGGTTGCCCGGCGTGTAGAGCACGCCCGCCTGCCAGGCCCTCGGCTCGTCCAGGTAGACCGGGGTGAAGCTGTGCACGGCGACCAGGATGCTGGGCTGGCGCCGGTGCTCCAGCACGCCGGCGATGGCCGCCTGGTAGGGCCGCAGGATCTCCGCCCGCCTCGCCTCGGCGGCCGCCGGCGCGAGGTCCCGATTGCCGGGGATTTCGGTGCGCTCGCTCAGCGTCGGGATCGAGCCCGGGTGATCCTCCGGGCGATTGCAGTCGATCACCAGACGCGAGTAGCGCTGTGCGATCAGAACGGCATCGAGATGCTCGGACAGAACTCGCGACACGCCCAGGGCGCCGATGTCCCAGGCGACATGGCGCTCGAACTCGGAGGCGGGGACGCCGAGGTTGCCCAGGCTCTCGGGCACTGCTCGGCCGGCATGATCGCAGGCCAGAACGAAGGGCGAGGCGCCGGCGGCGCGCTCGATCAGCACCGGGGCGGGATCGTTCGGGCCTAGGAGCGTCATCGGCGGAAGGAAGGCTCTTCTTTTTTGAAAAAAAGAAGCAAAAACTTCTATCCGACTGGGTCGGTGCTAGGCGCTCAAAAGTTTTTTGGTCCTGTTTTGAAAAAAAGGACTGCTTGCCTTCGTCGGCGGCATTGGCACGCAGCACATCAGGTAGACCGCGCCGATCCAGCCCAGCGTCGCTCCGGCGTTCAGCAGCGCGGCGATGCTGGCCGAGAGCGCGAGCCCGGCAGCGCAGAACAGCGCTAGGCCGACCCAAAGCAACCGAACTGGCCGCAGCGTGACCCTGTCGAGGTTCATCATGCCGGGGCGGGCGCGCCGTTCGGCGCGGGCGATCTGGCCGCGCAGCGCCTGGGCGGCGCCGAACGCCATCAGGGTGCCGATAACCACCGCCGTGCGCAGCGTCCGGCTGGCGATGTTGGCCAGGTCCCAGGCCAGCAGCGCCGCCTCCAGAGCGATCGCGGCGTCGAGCGACAGCCGGGCGAGGTCGAAGCAGCTCAGCCTGTCGCCAAGCCGGTCGGCGAGCGGCTGCCACAGCTTGTCGATCAGCAGCGCATCGACATCGGGCATGACGATCTCCAGGCTGTCTTCTTAATAAGACGTTTCTAATTTATAGATCAAGCTTGTTCGACGCCGGC
The DNA here is from genome assembly GCA_963692975.2 of Acetobacteraceae bacterium. GTDB lineage: Bacteria > Pseudomonadota > Alphaproteobacteria > Acetobacterales > Acetobacteraceae > CAXMMR01. The sequence continues at coordinate 147,053 of CAXMMR010000023.1, forward strand.
GTTAACCTGCCAGCCCGGCGCCTGTCGCCGTCCGCTCGGGCCGGCCTGGCCTGGCGCAGCCATGCACGCGCATCGGCGAGCTGAGCAGCGGGTCGAGCAGCACCGCCATCTCGCAGCGCGATTTCGGCCGCATCGGCCGCGTCGTGGGTTGGCGGCGGAAGTTGATCACCAGCGATCCGCCGCCGGCGAGAGCGAGGCGCAGCGTGCCCTGGCGCAGCGCCCGCACGTAGAGCGGCTCGCCGGCGCCGGAGCCGGAGACGATGCCGGCGCCGACCGCCGCCACCCGGTCGCGATAGGCGTCGGCCAGCTCCGGCGTGTGCGAATGGTAGAGGCCGACTGCGACGTTCCAATCGCCGCCTGCCTCGGCGCGCAGGCTGACGAGGTAACGCGCCGCGTAGTCGGCGTTGGCCGCCGGGTCGAACGCCTCGTCGAGGCTGTGGAAGGCGCCGGGATGGAGCTGCAGGTCGACCTGCAGGCAGCCGACGTCGATGTAGGGGATGTGGCGGCCCTGCGCCTGGGCGACCCAGGCGACAGCGGCGGCGCGGCTTTCGAGGAACAGCCCGGTGCCGTTGGCGTCGATCGTCCATGGCCAGGGGCGGACGTCGCCCATCGAGGTGATCGGCCGGCCGCTCTCGACGCGGGCGATGGTGGCGAGCAGGCCGGCCGGCAAGCCATGGCGCTGCTCGGCGGCGCCGACCGCGGCGGTGCACTGCGCGCTCTGCTGGACGTCCCAAGGGATTGCGACCGAGATCGCAGTCGGGATTGCGACCGAGGCTGGCCTGGCGGCGAGATGCGCCGGCTTGGCCGCCGAGGCCGCGCCGCTGATCGCCAGCAGGACAAGGGCGGCGCGCGACAGCGTCTTCACCGATGGCATCGCGTCCCGTACGACAGCTGACGCAGGACCGCCAGTCGTCCTTGCCGGTCAGGAAGGCCAGAGGCTCTGCCTCTGGACTCCGCTGGGGCCTGAGGCCCCAGACCCCCATCCGTTTGAAGTGCACACTGGCTCTTTCTTGCCTGGCGAAGCCAGCAATCATCTGCTTCACGGCGCCAATCGTGCCGTGTGGCACGACCAAAGAATGGATTTTAAAGGCTTCGCCTTTAATGGGGTCCAGGGGCAAAGCCCCTGGCCTTCCTGAGGCGCAAGGCAGGATCAGGCGCTCGACCGCTTCGGCCCAGCCGTCCCGCTCGTTGCTGGCGACGGTTGCTGGGGCATGGCGGCGGAGTCGATGCTGTCCAGCGCGGTGACGCGGCCGTAGCGGCGGGTCGCCTGCTCGAAGCGGATGGCGCTTACGCGGACTGCCCCATCTGCGCGAACAGCAAGGCGGGCAGCACGCGGCGGCTGTTCAGCGCCCGCTCCAGGCGCCCGTGCTAGGCGGGCAAGCCGGCGGCCGGCATCGTCTAGAGCCTGGCGCCGTCGCAGGCCGCGCTCGGCGCCCTCTGCGCGGTGCCGCCGTCGAACAGCGTCTTCTGCTGCCGGCAGGCGGTGTAGCGCAGCGCCGTCTGCGGGTCCTGCACCTGGTTGGTGGCGAACGCGGTGAAGGCCTCCTGCTGGGTCGAGAGCAGGTCGGCATAGGCCGGGTCGTGCCAGAAGTCGCTGCTGTTGCCGAGCATGTATTTGTAGGTGCGATACCACGGCTGAATCTGGTCGAAATCCGGCCGGTTGAGGGTGGCCTCGTCGCACGGGTTGCCGCCGTGACGGGCGAAGGCGATGCTGGTCTTCGGCGTATACCACCACTCCATGAAGTCGAGCGCCGCGGCCTGCCGGTCGGGGTCGTTGAACGCGTTCAGCACCCAGGGCTGGCCGCCGATGATGTAGTTGCGCACCAGCTTGCCGTCCGGGCCCGGGAAGCCTGGCGGCGGCACGACGATGACGCGGCCCTTGAGCGCGTCGGTGATCATCGCCGGACCGAGCGCCGCCCACTGCAACGCGGCGAACACCTTGCCCTGGGTGAAGGCGTCGATCAGTTCGGCGATGCCGAAATTGACCGCGCCCTGCGGCTCGAACTTCAGCAGGTCCTTGTATTGCTGCAGCGCATGCGCGTTGACGGAGGTGTCGTACACCCCTTCGACCTGGCCGGACGCCGCGCTCCAGATCTCGCCGCCTTGCGACTTCATCATCGACATGACCGGATCGCTGATGAAGTCGTACTCGCGCGAGAACTGCGAGCCGAAGCCGTTATAGCCCTTCTCGGGACGGTTGAAGAACTCGACCAGGTGGACGAAGTCCGGGTAGGACAGCGCCTCGAAATCCTCCCAGCTCTGCGGCAGCGGCCGGTTGTATCGCTTCTGGAACGCGTCCGCCTCGCCCGGAGCCTTCAGCAGGTCCTCGCGGACGTAGAGCGCGAAGGTGTCGCCCTCCTGCGGAAAACCCCAGCGGTGCACCGACCCGTCGGGGTAGGTCTGGTAGGCGGTGCGCACGACCGGCGCATACCATTCGACGTCGAGCGCGGGGCGCTGGCGGATGACGTTGTCGAGCGGCAGGATCCAGTTCGGCTGCGCCAGCGCGCCCAGCCATTGGCTGTCCGCAATGATGATGTTGTAGTCCTGGCTGTGCGTCGCCAGCGACGTCGCGGCCTTTTGGAACAGCTGTGCGAACGGCGCCTCCGAATAAGAGAGGCTGACGTCGTAGCCGTGCCTGGCCTTGGCGTATCTCACGAACTCGGGCGCGAGGTCGACGCCGAGCTTGCTCGGGGTCCAGCCGGCGATGCCCAGGATCGACAGGTGGATCGACTTGCCGGCCAACGGTCCGGTCTGGGCGCGCACGATGTTGGGCGTCGACAGCAGGCTTGCGGCACCCATCGCCCCGACGCTGCGCAGCAGGGTGCGGCGGCTCGGCGTCCAGCTCGTTTCAGGCTGGCCGGTCGTTTTCATGGCGTTGTACCCCGTGTGCTTGGTCCCGGGTCGTGGAGCGCGTTCGGTGGAGCGGCGCGTCGAGCGCGCCGTGTCCGCAAGATGGGTTGGATGCGAGGCCGACCACCGGGAAATAGAAGCGTCCGGTGCCGTGGCAGAGCTAAAGCGCCAATCGTCAATCCCAAGGTGGTTGTGCCAGGCAATTGAGCGGGATTTTCAGGTAGGCCTTTTCGCCCGCGTCGGCGGGTGGCAGCCGGCCGCCGCGGATATTCACCTGCAGGGCATGCAGGATCAGCTTCGGCATTGTCAGGGTCCTGTCACGGCTGGTGCGGAGTGCCACGAAGGCCGCCTCGTCCGCGACCTGAGCATGAGCGTTCTCCCGCTTCTGTTGGCCGACTGTGCTCTCGAATGCCAGTGACCGGCCGCCTGGCTGATAGTCGTGCCCGGTGAACAATCTCGTCTTATCCGGCAGGTTCAGGATCGCCTCGATACTCCGCCACAGCTTGGCGGCATCGCCGCCAGGAAAGTCGGCGCGGGCGGTGCCGCTATCCGGCATGAACAGCGTGTCGTGGATGAAGGCCGCATCGCCGACGACGTAGGTCACGGAACAGAGCGTGTGCCCGGGCGAGTGCATCACCCGGACGTCGAGCTCTCCAAGCCGGAAGCAGTCGCCGTGCTCGAACAGCCGGTCCCACTGCGACCCGTCGGTCGCGAAGGCCGCCGGCAGACTGTAGATCGCTTTCCACAAGCGCTGCACCTCGACGACATGGACCCCGATCGCGGTCGGTGCGCCTGTCACGTCCTTCAGGTAGCCTGCGGCTGAGAAGTGGTCGGCATGTGGGTGCGTGTCGAGGATCCAGGCGACCGTCAGCCCGCGCGTGCGAACGTAGTCAAGAACGGCATCGGCCGAGCGTGTCGCGGTGCTGCCCGATTTCTCGTCGTAATCCAGCACCGGGTCGATGATCGCGCAGACACGCGTCTTCGGGTCGGTGACGACATACTGGATGCTGCTGGTGCGGGCATCGAAGAAGCCTGTGACCTCCGGCCGGCCGCCGGGTCTCGCGATCGACCCTTCTGCCTGTCCCACACTCAGGCTGCCGTCGCGAAGCTGCGCTGGCGGTGCTTGATGCCGAGCTCACCGCCCTTCAGCGTCCAGGCGGCACCACCGGTGACGACGATGTCGGAGGCGTCGATGCTGGTCGGGACTTTGGATGCACGCACGGCCGGTCTCCCGCTGATCGATCCCGAGGCTGAGGCAAGACTGATACTTGCGAGAGTATACCTCAACACATATCCTAAGTGTATGACGAAAGCTGATCCTCTGATGAACTGCAACGGCCCGGATGAAGAAAAGCCGGTGCGGGCGGAACGCGCTGATCGGCAGACCCCGCCGAAACCCTCGCCTGGCCGGTAGGCATTTGACATGAACGAACCGGTTCCGTCCGAGCGCACTGGTCCGCCGCTGCTGCATGATCCGGCGCCCGACTTCCACGCTCGCACGACGATGGGCGACCGGTCGCTGTCGGGCTATCGCGGCCAGTGGCTGCTGCTGTTCTCGCATCCGGCCGACTTCACCCCGGTCTGCACCAGCGAGTTCGTCGCCTTCGCCAGGGCGGCGGAGCGCTTCACCGCGCTGAACTGCGCGCTGCTGGCGCTCTCGGTCGACAGCCTGTTCTCGCATTTGGCCTGGATACGCAGCATCCACGCGCGGTTCGACGTGGTCGTGCCGTTCCCGATCATCGAGGACCCGTCCATGGCAATCGCTCAGGCCTACGGGATGATGTCCCCGCTGGCTCGTGACTCGGCCATGGTGCGCGCGATCTTCGTGATCGATCCCGGCGGCATCATCCGCGCGATCTCCTGGTATCCGTTGACGACCGGGCGCAGCGTCGCCGAACTGCTCCGTTTGGTGGCGGCGCTGCAGATGACCGATGCGCATGGCGTCTCCACCCCCGAGGCCTGGCAGCCGGGGCAGGACGTGATCCTGCCGCCCCCGATGACCACGTCGGATGCCCTTGAGGCGGGCCAGACAGGCGGCGACTGGTACTACCGGACCGCCGCTCCGGCAGCGCTGGCGGCCGCGGCGAGGAAGCCCTCATGAGCTTTGATCCGCCGTTCGACATTGAGGCGGCTGCAGTGGCGCTGCGCGCCCTGGCCAACCCGACGCGCCTCTCCGTGGCGCTGCGCCTGCTCCAGGGGCCCTGCACCGTCGCGATGCTCGAAATTGACCTTCAACTGCGCCAGCCGAACCTCTCCCAGCATTTGGCGGAGCTTCGGGAGACGGGGATCGTGCGCGCGGAGCGACAGTCACGAAACATGATCTACAGCCTCGCCGACGCTGAGCGACGCCGTCTGGTTCAGGCGTTGCGCGACGGCTTCGGCGGAGAGAGAGCGCTTGGCCCGACCGACCTGCCGCGCCTGTCGACGCGACCACAGCCTCAAGCTGCGATGTTTGCTCGGACCGGCGCCGGGTGAGTCTTCCTCTTCACCCTGGGCAGGCGCTCGCCGGCGGCGCGCTGATCGGCCTGTCGGCCGGAAAGCTGCCAACCATAAGGGAAGATTTATGAACTTCGCGCGAATTCGCCACGCGGGACCATATAGATGTTGCCTCGCCGTAACGGCACGATCGCGTCGTTGAGGACGCCCCCAAAGCCATAGATGGCGACGAAAGCGACGATGTCGTTTCGAAATCCATAAGACGCATCATTCCGGTTGAGCAGAAGGACGCCAGGGCGCCGATACCGTTCAACAACAGGATGCGCCCGTCGCGGGCGTGCTCGTGCCGAACGGGCTCGCCGTGCCGCAGCCCGCGAAGACGCCGTGATGGGTCGAGACATCGCCGAAGAAGTCGAAATATTCGGCAAAGCGCGTCTCTTTCAGCATCTTCCAGGTGTTGCCGCAAACGGGGAACACCCTTCCCGCCTCAATCTGGTGGTGGCTGTCGAGCCCGAACACCCGCTCAGCGCCGGCAAGCGTGCCGCGATAGCGCACGGCCTGGCCATAATCCTCGCAGTGTGGTTCGAGGCCGTCGAGCTTGAACAGGCGGTAGGTCGCGGCATGGAACAGGATGCCGTCGAGGCTTCGCGCAATCGCCGGGTCATCGATGCCGAGCGGACGGTCGGACACCAGCCGGGGATCGGCGAAGCCGGCGGACTTGGCGAGCCGGTCGAAATCGCCCCAGTAGAGCGCCCCGGCCAGGCATTCGCCATGCAGAACCGGGTCGGCCAGCAGAGCGGGAGGCACCCTGCGGTCGGCATACACGTCGGAGAAGTAGAGTTCGCCACCCGGCTTGAGCAGCCGGTGAGCGGCGGCGAACACCGCCGCCTTGTCGGCGACAAGGTTGATCACGCAGTTGGACACGATGACGTCGAACTGCGCATCGGGCAGCGACAGCGTGTCGAGCTGCTCGATGTCGCCCTCAATGAAGCGGACGTTGGAGGCGGCATAGCCGAACCGGGCGCGATGCCACTCAAGATGGCGCTCGGCGACCGCGATCTGCGCGCGCGTCGCGTCGACGCCGGTGACGCTGCCGTGCTCGCCCACCAGCTGGGCGAGCACGTAGGCGTCCTGGCCGGAACCGGAGCCGAGGTCGAGGATCCGGGCGCCCTCGATCGCACCTGGCGCGACCAGTCCGCATCCGTAATACCGGCTCCGCACCTCCTCATGGACATGGGCGAGCGCGGCGCTGATCGCCGGCGGCGGCGCGGCGGTCGTGCAGCAGGCGTCGGTGCGGAGGTCGGCGGAGCTGGACAGCACCTCGCCGTAGTAGCTGCGACTGTTCTGGATGGTCATGGAGGGCCTTTCAAAGTGGGGCGCCGCGATGGGCCCTGCACGTGTCCCTCGCCGAATGTCTCGGACGAGATCGGCTACGGAGCGACGCTTGATTGAAGCAATTCTACAGGCGGCACGGCCAGCGGGTCTGCGCGCGCTCTTCTCGACCGCACCAGCCGATCCCATGTCCGCCTGATCGTGCTGGCCCGCAAGCTGGGAGATCAAGGCGTCGAGCTACTCAGCCTGACCGAAGACGGGGGACACCTCTGACATCGGCCATGTTCGACAGCGCTCGGGCAGTCCGAACTCGTCGCCTCTGGAACGGCAACCCTCGGTTTGCCTGCCCGCCATCCGCCGCCCGTCTCACTCCCGGCAAGCGTGGGCGGGAGCCGATAAGGGCAAGCCCGTCGCACCGATCATGCATCCGGGATCGCCAGATGTCAGCCGGACGCATCCGATCATTCCGGCTTTGTGACTGGCGTCCCGTACGAGGCTCGAAGCGACAAAAGTCTTTCACAAACCCGCGCGGTTGTCGACGCGCATATAGTTTCCAAGCTTGGCGGCCGCCTTGCCGGAAGCCTGACGCGCGATCGAATCAGAACATGGCATCGGGAACTGGCGGCCTCGCCACCGCGTATTCGCGGAAAGGCCAACGCCCCTCCGAAGATGCGGAACGTCGCCACCGACCCTGAAGCGCGTCGGCGGCGTCACTCTTCCGCCAATCGCTTACTGACGATCCTAGAGGCGGCGCTGAATTACGCTCGCCATGAGGGCCGGATCACCGGCTCGGCCGACGCTTGGAGCGCAGTGAAGCCTTTTCGGGAGGCGGATAAGGCGAAGCTGCGTTACCTGCGTGACGATGAGATCACGAGACTTGTCAAAGCCTGCACTGCGGATTTCAGATCGCTTGTAAGCGCCGCCTTCTTGACCGGTTGCCGATACGGCGAACTCGCCACATTGCGAGTTTCGGATTTTGATCCACAAGCGCGACCGTTAAGCATTGACGAAGCAAGAGCGGCAAGCCCCGTTATGTCGCCCAAACTGACGAAGGTCGTGAGTTCTTCAAACGTATTGCGACAGGTCGGCAGTCTGCTGCACTGGTCGTCGAGCGGAACGTGGTCTTAAAGCAAGCGACGCGGCAAGCTGAAGCTAAAACTGCTCGCGTCGGCTGGAACAAAAGCGACCAGTTGCGCCAAATCCGAACAGCGTCCGATGCCGCCAACATAGTGCCGCCGATCTCTTTCCACGAGTTAGGACACACTTACGCGTCGAGGCTCGCGGCGCGGGATGTTGCGATGGGAGTGATCGCCGCGCAACTCGGACATAGCGACACCCGAGTGACAGAGCGCCACTATACTCACTTGTCCCCCTCATACGTGGCGGAAGTCGTCAGGCAATCTCTCGGCATTTTAGGTATTGTTCAACGTTAATCGTCATCTTCTTTAGATGCCAAGGAAGAAGGTGATACGCCTGCACGAAGCTCATGCTGGACGCCTTAAACTATGGGCCGTCTGCGCATCTAAGGGAGATGAGGGGTTTCACCGGCTTATGGCTAGCCACACCTAAACTTCCACGCTTAAACATGTTCGGCCAAGGAAATACGAGGCAACATAGAGATGCCTGAAAATTAGCTTCGATCGCGGCTTTCATAGTAAAAAACCATCTTAGGATTATCCGGAGATCGTAGGCAAGGTGGACGGACTTGCTTGTCGCGCGAGAGGCGCCAACGCGGTGCAGGACAAGCGAATGTCAGTAGCAAGTGTTGCGCTCTGACCTTTCTTCTTGGCCAGCATACGACGGCTCGCCAGTCAGCGCGCCTGTTGCAAAGCCTGCGCCGTTATACGCTTGGTCTGTGGGCTAGCCGAGCAGACCACGAGTGCCGGGTGGTTGCAGTCCGGTTATCCGTCTGGTCTTTGTCCGTCCGGTGATCGCGCGAGCGGATTGTGCTCCGGCGAAGGCTACTCACCAGGATAGTCTGGTCTTGGTCCTTATTCTGGCGCCATGCTCGCCGCCTGCCGCAGGCTGCCGCAAAACGGACAGCGGGAGATTGAGTGCTCAAGGATGTGTAACCTCCTAATCATCGATGCCGACGGCCAAGGCGATCTGGCGCCTGATGGCGGTGAGCTGGCTGGGGGTGATGCGCGAGGGCGTCGCCTGCAGGCGCGCCTTGGACGTCGTCGCCACCAAGTGCGACATCGCCCAACAGGGCTTGCTGCAGCCGTTCTCCGTGGTAGGCGCGATCGCGACGGCAAGGTCGGCGATTACCAAGCCAGCATCCTCGGTGAGCGGCACCAGGATCACGTTTGGGTAGTTGGCGGTAAACAGACGGTCGTCCTCGACGACAATGGCGGGTCGGCGCTTGTTCGGCTCCTTCGGCAAGGCATCGCCACGCCAGTCAGCCAGCACGATCTGCCCGGCCTCAACGACAAAGACAGGCTTGTTAGCCGGCATCGGTCTGTGGCGTGCCCCAGGCTTCGTAGAGCGCCTTGCCCTCCTCTGAGCCGGCAAGGTGCTGCCCGACGCGGTCGCTGGCGTCTCGGATCCGCTCACGCCTTGCTTCTCGGGCTGCGCGCGTTGCCAGGTCCCGGAGCAAAGTCGCCAGGCCGATGCCCTGGTTTCGCGCCTGGCTTTCCAGCTCGCTACGAACGTCATCATCTAGGCGGATCGAGATTGGAACACCCATGTCGTGCCTCACGACTTCAAGCGCATGCTACATGGATGCACTACGATATTCAACTAATAAGCCGGTGCTGGTTGCGGCTCGGCGGTCGGAAGGCGGGCTAGCCTCCTTTTTTCCAACGCTGCCTTCCAGCTGTGAGGCTGTTCGACCCTGCGCAGCTTCCCGGTTTGCGAAGGCGCTGCTTAGGCCTTCGTCGGCGTGGTCGCCTCAGGTAGCCTGTACTTATGTCTAGCTTCAGTTCCTGCACGCGGCCGACCTGCAGCTCGACAGCCCACTAAGGGGGCTCGATCCGGAGGCGCCGGTTGAACGGATCCGGCGGGCCACCCGGCACGCCCTGGTCAACAGGGTCGACTTTGCTCTCGAGCGGCGGGTCGAGTTCGTGCTGCTCGCAGGCGACCTGTATGACGGCGACTAGAAAGATTGGCGCACCGCTCAGTTCGTGGTGCAGCAGCTCGGCCGCTTACTGCGGGACGGCATCGAGGTCGTCGCCATCAGCGGCAATCACGACACGGCGAAGGTGCTCTCCCTCCGCGTGCCCGTGCCCGGATTGATGGGGACCGACAAGCCCGGCAACCGCCTGCTGGAACGCGCGCCCGTTGCTGTGCATGGTCAAGGGTTCGAGATTGCGGCCACCTCGACCAACCTGGCACTCGGCTACCGAACCCGTGAACGGCCTGTTCAACATCGGCCTGCTGCACACCGCCTGCGGCTTCGGCACCCATAAAAACTATGCGCCATGCGGCGTCGATGATCTGGTGCGCAAAGGATACGACGATTGGGCGCTTGGTCACGTTCACACGCGGGCCGAGCTGCTCCGCGATCCTTGGATCGTCTTCCCTGGCAACCTGCAGGGTCGCCACATCAACGAGGCGGGACCGCGCGGCGCGACGCTGGTGACGGTCAGCCACGGGCGCGTCGCCTCCGTCGCGTCTCATGCACTGGATGTCCTGCGCTGGGGACGCCTCTCCGTCGACGCAACCGGAGCGGCGACGCGCGACGATGTGCTGAACCGCGCTGGAGTCCTGCTCGACAGCGCGGTCCTCGAAGCTGAAGGACGTTTGCTCGTCGTCCGGGTCATGGTCTCGGGTGATTGCACGGCGCACGCCGAGCTCGTCGGCTCAGCTTCGCCTTTTGCGGCACGATGTTGGCCAGCGAGAAGCTCTGCTCCTGCGCCGTTTCGGTCGGCATGTCGCCGCTCGGCGTCGTTTGGCCGCGGTTAAAGCCGGACCGGCGATAGTCGGCGAGCTGCGCCTGGTCGGCTTCGGGTAAGCGACGTGGTCGAAGCGATGACGGACAGCGACATGGCGGCAAACAGGATCGTCCAGCCGATCGTGCGCGCGAACGGGATCGCCGCGACGCTGGCAACGAGGCACGCCGTCGCGGCGACCGCGAGCCGGCGGCCGCCTCCGGAGATCCGTCCTCGCAGCAGACGGTCGCTCGCATGGCCGACGACCAGGCAGGACGCAGCTGCGACGGCGTAGGGGACGGCACCCAGAGTCGCACACCGGCGATGGGAACATCGAGCCCGTGGCGCCGGTAACTCGGCAGCCGGGTGAGGAAGAGGTACTGGGCGTAGACGTTGCAGCCCTGAGTCAGGGCCACGCCCCAAAGCCCGGTCCCCGTGCGTAGCAGGCGGAACAGGCCGCTGGGTGTCGGAGGTGCGCACCGAGACGATCGCCGCCGTGGCGCACGAGGTGATGGCCGAGCATGGCCGGATTGACATCCTGGTGTGCAACGCCGGCATCGTCGTCTCCGAGATCAAGGCCGAGGCGCTCGGCGACGCGACTTGGCTGCGGCACATGGACGTGAACTTGAACGGCGTGTTCCGGTGCTGTCGTGAGTTTGGTCGAGTCATGCTCGCTCAGGGTCGCGGTGCGATCGTGAACATCGGTTCGATGGCGGGCTCGATCGTGGTGCGGCCGCAGGAGCAGGCGGCCTACAACGCCTCCGAGGCCGGCGTGCACCACCTCACCCGCTCGCTCGCCGCGGAGTGGGCGTTGCGCGGCGTGCGGGTCAACGCGGTGGCGCCGACCTATGTCGAGACGCCGCTGACGGGTTTCGGCATGGGCAAGCTGGAGCTCTACGATTAGTGGCTGGCCAATACGCCGATGGGGCGCGTCGAACAGCCGGAGGTGGTCGCCTCGGTGATGCATGTTCTCGCCTCGGACGCAGCGAGTCTGGTGACGGGGAGCATCGTTTATGCGGATGCCGGGTATGCGCTTTGGTAGCGTAGGGCGCACTGAGCGGGGCGCAGTGAAGCAAGCGCTTCTTTTTTGAAAAAAGAAGCAAAAACTTTTGTTACTTAACGCGTTTTGCGTTCGGCAGAGTGACTAGCATCACTGGTGCGGCCAGCAGGATGCCGTATTTCACCGGCCCGAACAGCGCGGCGATGACGCCCGACGCCAGCAGGGCGCCAAGCACGACCACCAATTGCCCGACCACCAGGCCAATCGCGGCGATGACGGCGACGAGCAGTTCGCCCAGGGGCAGGCGGGCCATAAGCCTCGCCTTATCCATGCGATCGGCAAGCTCGCCGCCGAGGCCGGACAGCACGATCGTCGGCGCAACGAAGGTGGCGGTCGCCGCGGCGACGATCCAGCCGGAGCCGGTGGCGGCGAACAGCGCCAGGGCGGCCAGCGTGTTGCGCAGCAGGTTGTCGCCCAGGGCGGCGAAGAATTGGCTGAGGAAGATCGGGCGGAAGCTGCGGTCGGCGAGGAGCGGACGGGTCACCGGCGGTTGATTCCGCGTTTGCTGCATAGAAGTCCTTGCCGGCTTGAGACGCGACAGCGGAACCAAAGTTTTTGCTTCTTTTTTCCAAAAAAGAAGCGCTTGCTTTCGTCGACACGCCCAAACAGACAGGTGCATGGCGCAGCGGATCAGCTCCGAGGATGTGGCAAGGCTTGCCGGCGTGTCGCGCTCCGCGGTCTCGCGCGCCTATACCGAGGGCGCCTACATCGCGGGCGAGACGCGCCGCAAGGTGCTGGCGGCTGCCGAGCAGCTAGGTTATTTCCCAAACGCGATCGCTCGCAGCCTGATCACCAGCCGCACGCGCATCGTCGGCATCGTCACCGCGACGCTGGACAACCCGTTCTATGCAGCCTGTCTCGAAGCCATTGGGCTGCTGCTGCAGGAGCAGGGCCTGGCCAGCCTCGTCCTGCTGGCCTCCAACCTCGACGACACTGACCGCCTGCTCGCCAAACTGCTGACCTACCAGGTGGACGCCGTGATCCTGACCGCCGCCGCCCGCTCCTCGACGGTGAGCGCACAATGCGCGCGCGCCGGCAAGCCCGTGGTGCTGCTCAACCGTTACATCGATGCGGATCACGTAACATCGGTCGTCAGCGACAATGTCGGCGGGGGGCGCGACGTGGCGCGCCATTTGGTTCAGGCCGGCTATCGCCGTATCGCGTTCATCTCTGGCCTGCAGGGGACCTCCGACGGCCGGGACCGCATGCGCGGCTTCCGCAACGCCATGATCGAGCTCGGCCGAGCCGACCTGCCCGTCGCCGACGGCTTCTACAGCCATGACGGCGCGGCGATCGCAGCACGCCGTCTGCTCGACGCTCATCCGCCGCCGGATGCCATTTTCTGCGCCAACGACGTGATGGCCGCCGCCTGCATCGACGTGATCCGCGACGAGCGTGGCCTGCGCATACCGCACGACGTCGCCGTGGTGGGCTACGATAATTCGAGCCTGGCCCGCTGGCCCGCCTACGGCATCACCTCGGTCGACCAAAACATCCCCGAACTGGCGCGCCTTGCCGTCGAGGTGCTGACCGACAACGGCGCTATCAGCACCCGGAACGACAGCGCGGCTGCTGGCCAGCCGGTCCGCCATCTCGTCGTGCCGCCGCGCCTCGTCGTTCGTGGTTCCAGCGATCCACGATTGACAGCCGGATCGTTGCATCCATAGACTGCACGCGTGTGCAGACCGGGGAAACCGGCACCCGGGCGGGGAAAAGCGGATGGTTCAATCGTCGCGTCTTGGAGCGCGTGTCTCGCTGATCGCGTTCGCTTTGCTATCGGCCATCGGCTGGGCCGGGAGCGCGGGTGCCGTGACGCTGAACTTCCTGGCAGCCGAGCGGCCGGAGGTGTTCAAACCCGTGATCGCCGCTTTCGAGGCCGCCAATCCCGGAACGACCGTGGCTTACACGCAAGTTCCGTTCGATAGTCTGAACGCACAGATTCAAGCCAGGGTGGGGTCACAGGATCCTGGTATCGACGTTTACGCTGCCGACACACCACGCATTCCCGCCTTCGCCTCGCGCGGGTTCCTGCTCGATCTGAGCCCTTATGAGGCGCAGATCGAGGCAACCGCAAGCCGGACCGCCGTCGGGGCTATCAGTGCAGATGGCAAGCTTTGGGCGTTTCCGATGTGGAGCTCCACGCAGCTTCTGTTCTTTAATCTGGACCTGCTCGCCAAGGCTGGCGTGCCGCCGCCTTCGGCGGCAATCACCACGCGGCTGACCTGGGACGCGATGCTTGACGACGCAGTGCGGGCGCAGAAGGCGGGCAGCCGCTGGGGATTCACCTTCGAGCAGGTCGATCGCTACTACCAGCTTCAGCCGTTGTTCGAGAGTGCGAACGCCGGCTCCGGGCTGAGCGGGCCGGGCCTGCTCACGCCCGACATCACTGGGCCGGCCTGGATCAAGACGGCGGCGTGGTATGGCGCGCTGTTCGCCAGCGGGCTGTCACCGCGCGGCGTCTCGCCGGAGCAGACGCCAGATCTGTTCGCCAATGGGCAGGTGGCATTTTTTGTCGGCGGGCCTTGGAACTTCGACAAGTTCGATGCTGCCGCCAAGCTGCATTTTGGGATCGCGCCAGTCCCGTATTTTACCGGTGGCCATCCGGCGACACCGACCGGTTCCTGGGCGATCGGCGTCAACCCCTACGCCGCCCACAAGGACGCCGCGGTCAGGTTCGCCGAGTTTCTTTCGGTTGATCCCGAGGGTAACTTCCTGACCGTGTCAGCCAACCCGCTGCCGCCGACCAACCGGGCGGCATATGCGCGCTACATCGCCAGGATCGCCGGGCTGTCGCACAGCATTGGTCCCGCAGCGCGTGACATCATCACCTACGAGATGGCCAATACCGCCGTGCAACGCCCTCGCAGCGTCGGCTACGTTGCGTTCGAAGACGTTATGAACCACATCTTCAGCGACATCCGCAACGGGGCTGATCCGTCCGCCGCGCTGGCGGCTGCACAGTCGCAACTGACGTCTACGCTTGCCCGCGTGCGGTGAGCTTGCCGCATCAGGCGAGACTGCGGATGCGGCAACACCATGACAGCCTGGCCGCGGCGGTTTTCCTCGCCCCGGCCCTCGTCGCCGTTGTCGTGCTGAGGCTTTGGCCGGCGTGCGAGGCGTTGCACGCCTCGCTGCTGGCGCCGCGGGCGATCAACTTTAGTCTGGACAATTATCGCTACATCTTTACCGATCGCACCTTTCTCAACTCACTCGAAGTGACGCTACTGTATTCGGTCGTCGTCAATCCGCTACAAATTGCGCTCGCTTTGATGCTGGCTTTGCTGCTTGCACGCGAACTGCCACTCGTCGGTCTGTGGCGCACCCTGATCCTATTGCCGGTCGCCATACCGCAAAGCGTCTCCGCCGTGATCTGGGGCGTGGCCTTCCGCCCCGACGGCCCGCTCAACGCCGCTCTTGCCCTGTTCGGCATCGGCGCGCAGCGGTTCACGACGTCACCAGGCCAGGCGCTGGCATCGATCATCGTCGTCGTCAGCTGGATCGGCATTGGCTACTGGATGACGTTCCTGATCGCCGGTCTGCAGGAGATCCCGCCCTCGCTCTACGAGGCGGCGGCAATGGATGGTGCGAACCGGTGGCAACGCCTGCGCCACATCACCATTCCGCAGCTGAGACGTCCGCTGACGTTCGTTTTGGTCGCGAATACGGTGGCCAATCTGCTCGTCTTCGCGCCGGTGCAGATACTGACCAAGGGCGGGCCCGACGGTGCGACCGACCTGATCATGAACGAGATCTACACCCGCGCCTTCGTCACCGGCGATACGAGCAGCGCGGCTGCCGCATCGGTCGTGCTGGTCGTCGTGACCCTTGTCGTTGTCGCCGTGCAATTCCGGCTGATGACGCCAAGAGAACAGTGAAGCGTATAGCATGCGCAAGGCAACTGTCGCTGCCGTGATTGCGGCGCTGCTGTTCGCGTTTCCGTTGTGGTGGGTCGGCGTTAGTGCACTGCGGCCGACGCAGGACGTGTTCCGCTACCTGTCGCCGCTGAGCGTCTGGACTTTGCTGCCGCTCCATCCCACGCTTTCGAACATCGTCGGTCTCTGGTCGAGCCCGTTCGCGCGCGCGATCGGTAATTCGGTGCTCGTCGCCGGGCTGACCGTTGTGCTTGGCCTGGCCACCTGTTCGGCAGCGGCGTTCGCTCTCGCCGTGATCGAGTTCCCGGGTCGATCAATCGTCTTTGCTGTTCTCGTCGTGAGCTTTCTCATCCCATTCGATGCCGTTGCGGTGCCGCTCTTCGGCATTTTGCGGAGCGCCAACTTGCAAAACACCTATGCCGGCCTGGTCGTGCCGGGGATCGGTAATGGACTCGCGGTGTTCCTGCTCAGGCAGTTCTTCCTCGGCTTACCGCGCGACCTGCGCGACGCGGCACTCATGGATGGAGCGGGCTGGTTCTCGATCTATTTTCGGATTTACCTGCCGCTATCGGTGCCGGCGTTGATCAGTGCCGCGATCATTCTGTTCGTCTTTCAATGGCAGGCCTATCTGTGGCCGCTGCTGATCGCCCCCGATCCTGCCTACAAGGTTGCCTCCGTCGCGATCGCCGAGTTCGCAAGCTCTTACAACGTCGATTACGGGCTGGTCTTCGCGGGCGCCATTTTCATCTCACTCGTTCCGATGATCGTTTTGGTCGGATTTCAGAACCAGTTCAGGACCTCGGTCGCCTCTTCCGGCGGCAAGGAATGACAGCGACAAAGGAACATCGATCATGCGCGTGATCTTCGACACCGATCCCGGCAACGGCTATCCGGCCACCGACATCGACGATGGCCTGGCACTCGGGCTGATCCTGAACAGTCCCGAACTGACGCTCGAGGCGGTGACGATCGTGGGCGGCAACACGCCGGTCGAGCTTGGCCAGGCATGCGCGCTGACGATGCTCGAACTCGCCGGCTCGAGCGTCCCAGTTTTTCGCGGCAGCACCCGGCCGATCCTGGAGGACCAGACGGTCTGGCGCCGTGAGCTCGATGGGCGGGGCAAGAGCAGCCTTGCCGCCGATCTATGGCAGGGCATCGGGCCGCCGCGGCCGTCACGTCGCGCCGAGATGGAGCTGGCGGCCAACGCGATCGTCCGCCTGGCCAATGACAAGGCTGGGGCGTTGACGATCATCGCGGTCGGCCCACTCACGAACATCGCCGTCGCGATGTTGCTCGACCCGCTGCTGGCCTCCAAGGTCGAGCGCATCATCATTATGGGCGGCAATTTCGGCGTCTGGCATCAATTGCAGGAGCTGAATTTCAATTACGATCCGGAGGCGGCACGAATTGTTCTCACCTCGGGCGCGCGGATCACGCTGGTGCCGCTGGACACCACGCTCAAGACGTTTCTGACGCTGGCGCAAAATCAGCGGCTCAGCCGGTCCGAGCGGCCGCTCACGCGGTTCCTCGGCATCACGAGCGAGCCCTGGATCCGCTGGGTCGCCGGTCGTGAGAACCGGGACGGATGCGCCTTGCACGATCCGCTGGCGGTCGCCGCACTGATCGATCCTTCACTGGTGACCCTCGGGCGGGTGCGCGTCGATGTCGAGCTGAATGGCCGGCTGACACGCGGCCGCGCGGTCTCCTGGGCGGTCGACGATACGGGCCTGAAGGAAGGCTTGGACTTGCACGCACTGCCGCCGATCGAGGTGGCGACGGGTGTCGACAACGACCGCTTCGTCGCGTTTCTGCTCGGAAGATTGGCGAATGAGCCGGACGCTTAGCGCGGCGCCCAGGCCGCGACGCCCAGGCCGCGACGCCCAGGCCGCGACGCCCAGGCCGCCGATGTGCTAGAAGCAGGCACGCACGGCTGCAAAGGAGTGACGACTTGGAAGCCCTGGTCCTAGAGCGCGTCAAGCAACTCGCGTTGCGCGACATCGACCTGCCACGCCGGCTCGGCGCGGATGATGTCCGGATCGCGATGCACACTGTCGGCATCTGCGGCAGCGATCTACATTACTACCTGCACGGGCAAATCGGCCCGTTCGTCGTGCGCGAGCCGATGGTGCTCGGCCATGAAGGCTCCGGCCGGGTGATCGAGGTCGGCGCCAAGGTGCGCAACCTCGCTGTCGGCGAACGCGTTTGCATCGAGCCCGGCGTGCCGGACTGGTCGTCCAGGGCGTCCCGCCTGGGTCTCTACAACCTCGATCCGTCGCTCACCTTCTGGGCGACGCCGCCCGATCATGGCTGCCTCACTCCCGAGGTCATCCACCCGGCCAACCTCACCTTCAAGCTGCCGGACGGCGTCTCCTACGCCGAGGGCGCCTTTGTCGAGCCGCTCGCTGTCGGCATGCAGGCGGCGACCAAGGCGCGTATCCAGCCGGGCCAGGTCGCCGTCGTGCTCGGCGCCGGCACCATCGGCGTGATGACCGCGCTGGCCGCACTTGCCGGCGGCTGCTCGCGCGTGCTGATCACCGACGTGCAGGACGAGAAGCTCGCCATCGCGGCGCGCTATGACGGCGTCGAGACGGTCAACGTCGCGAAAGAGGCGGCGCTCGATCGGGTGTTGTCGATGACCGAGGGTTGGGGTGCGGATATCGTGTTCGAGGCGAGCGGCAATCCGCGCGCCTATGAGGGGCTGTTCGATCTCGCCTGCCCGGGCGGCGCGGTCGTCCTGGTCGGCAATGTTCCCGGGCCGGTCACGGTCGACATCATGGCGGCACTGGTTAAGGAGCTGCGCGTCGAGCACGTGTTTCGATATGCCAACGTGTTTCCGCGCACGGTGGCCTTGCTCGCCTCCGGCAAGATCGACCTGAAGCCGCTGATCTCGCGAACCTATCCGTTCAGGCAATCGATCGAGGCGTTCGAGTTCGCCGCTGAGGGGCGTCCCGATGTCGTGAAAGTTCAGATCGAGATGTAAGGAAGCGCTTCTTTTTTAAAAAAAAGAAGCAAAAAACTTTTGGACCCGCTGTCGCGACTCTTATTAGTGAAAAGTTTTTTGGTTCTTTTTTTCAAGAAAGAACCGCTTCCTTCTGCGCGGCACGCAAACAGGCGCCGTCGGCATCGAACAGGTAGCAGAACGTCGCTCGCACGCCGACCTCGAGCGAGGCGGCGCGCTGCACCTCGCCATGGCCATGCGTCTTCACGTCGAGCTTGGTGCCGTCATCGAGCTCGACATGCGCGAGGATCTCGCCTCCCAGATGCTCGATGAGCAGAGCGCGCCCGCGCAGCAGGGCGTCCGGCTCGCCGCCCGGCGCCTCGCCGATGCCTAAGTGCTCCGGCCGCATGCCGAGCGTCAGCGTCTGGCCGACGGTGACCTGCTCGGCCGACACCGGAACCACGATCTCGCCACCACCCGGCAGAGTGACGGCGACGCCCTCGGGGCCGATGTGGCGGACCACCGTCGGGATCAGGTTCATCCGCGGCGAGCCGATGAAGCCGGCGACGAACAGGTTGCGCGGATGACGATAGAGCTCGAGCGGCGTGCCGATCTGTTCGATCCGGCCGCGATTGAGCACTGCGATGCGGTCCGCCATCGTCATCGCCTCGACCTGGTCGTGGGTGACGTAGATCATCGTCGCACCGAGACGCTCATGCAGCGCCACGAGCTCGACGCGCATCTGCACACGCAACTCGGCATCGAGGTTGGATAGCGGCTCGTCGAACAGAAAGGCTTTCGGGTCGCGCACGATCGACCGACCGATGGCGACGCGCTGGCGCTGACCGCCGGAGAGCTCACGCGGCCGGCGATCTAGCAGGTGGTCGATCTGCAGCACGCTGCCTGCCTCGGTCACGCGGCGATCGATCTCGGCGGCTTCGGTTTTCGCCACGCGCAGGCCGAAGGCGATGTTCTGCCGCACCGTCATGTGCGGATACAGAGCGTAGGACTGAAACACCATCGAAACGCCACGGCGGGCCGGCGGCCAGCGCGTCACGTCCTCACCACCGATGCTGATGCGGCCCGAACTCGGACGCTCGAGCCCGGCGATGCTGCGCAGCAAGGTCGACTTGCCGCAGCCGGACGGGCCGACGAAGACCATGAACTCGCCGTGCTCGACCTGCATCGAAATGTCGTTCAGCACGGCGAGTTCACCGAAGGTCTTGGACAGCCGCTCGATCAGCACCTCGGCCATTCGCACCCTCCATTCGCCGTTGACATGCAAGCTGATGATAAACTACATGCCGATACTAAGAAGAACAACTCGCCGTCCGCTCGATCCGTGTGCGAGGCGTCGTCAGACGGGGAGAAAGCGGGCATGAAGAGTTGGGGTTTTGCAGCGGCCGCCGCCATCGCCTGCTGTTTCGGCGCCGGGTCGGCGCGTGCGCAGGCCTGGTCGCTGGCCGATGCGGCTGCGCCCTACAAAGGCACGTCGATCACTGTCGTCGGGCTCGATCGCCCGAGCTACAAGATCGCGCAGGCATTGACGCCGCAGTTCGAGAAAGAGACCGGCATCCATGTTACATGGAATATATTCCCCTACGAGGATACGTTGAAGGAGGAGACTCTCAACTTCGTCTCCAACAGTCAGCAATTCGACGCGATCCTGTCGGACGGCATCTGGTTCGTGAACTTTGCCGATCCCGGCTGGGTTCTGCCGCTCAGCCATTTCACTTCGGATGCCAAGCTCGCCGATCCGGCGCTCGACATGAAGGACTTCTTCCCGATCTGGCTGGCAAGCTACACGCTCGGCAAGACGCTCTACGCGCTGCCCTTCGACAATTACGCCGGGCTGCTGTTCTATAACAAGGCGATGCTGAAGGCAGCGGGCTTTGATGGCCCTCCCAAGACCTGGGACGAGCTGGCCAACGTCTACGCGCCTAAGCTCACGGACAAGCAGAAGGGCGTTTACGGCTATGCGTTGCAATCGGCGCGCGGCGAGACGCAGACGGCGGATGCGTTCGCGCGCTTCATGTGGCCCTGGGGCGGCAGCTTCATCAACATCGCCAACAAGACGGTCGAGGTGAACAACCCGAAGGCGGTCGCCGGCATCGAGTTCCGCCACTCACTGCTCAAGAGCATGCCGGATGGCATTGTGTCGGATGACCACTCCCAAGTCGTCGAGTTGATGTCGCAGAAACGGGTTGCGATGATCACCGAGTGGTCGGCGTTCTACACCACGCTCAAGACTTCACCGATGGCGGCTGACCTCGGGATCGCTCCGGAGCCGAAAGGACCGGCCGGCAGCTTCTCGGCGTTCGGCGGCTTCGCCTACATGGTCAGCTCGCAGGTCGACGTGCAGCACCAGAATGCGGCCTATCTGTTCATTCAGTGGCTGACGTCCAAGGCGATGGCGCTGCCGTTGATCAAGGGCGGCGCCGTGGTGGCGCGGCAATCGGCTGACACCGATCCGAGCATTCAGGCGAGCAACCCGAACCTGGCGCCGATGGTCGAGGCATGGCGCACCGCGGCGGTGCCGGACTGGCGGCCGCAGCTCGAGTGCTACCCGCGCTTTTCCGACATCGTCTCGGATTGGGGCTCGCGCATCGAGCTTGGCCAGGTGGCGATCAAGCAGGGGCTCGACAGCATGGCCAAGGACCTGAGCGCAACCATGCAGTCCTCGGGTTGCTGGGGTAAAAGCAACGACGCCGAGAAGGCGATGAGGCAATACCAGTAAGCGACGTTGCGGCCGGAATGCGTGACGTGACGCAGCAGGCCGAGCCGGCGATGCCATCCCTGCCCGCGCCGTGGCGGCAGCGGATGGAGCCGTGGTTCTTCATTGCACCCTCGGTGCTGCTACTGCTGGCGATCGGCCTGTATCCGACGATCTACACGCTGATCGCCTCGTTTCAGCTCTGGGTCCTGGGCATGTCGCCACCCGTCTTCGGCGGCCTGCAGAACTACGTCGGTGCCCTCACCTCCAGCGACTTTCTGGGCGCAGTGCTGCGCACCCTGGTGCTGATCGTTGTGACCCTGCCGATCGAGTTGCTGCTCGGCATGACGATCGCGCTGGCGCTCGATTCACCGAATTTCGCCGTGTTGCGGCGGCTGCTGCAGGTGTGCCTGGTAATCCCGATCGCGATCACGCCCTCGGTGGTCGGTTTGCTCTCGCAACTGATGTTCAACGAGCAGCTTGGTATCATCAACGTGTTCATGCGCGCGGTTGGATTGCCGGCGCTCGACTGGCTGGGGCGGCCGATCGCGGCCTTCGGCACCGTCATGGTCGTTCAGGTCTGGGAGTGGACACCTTTTGTGGCGCTGGTGTTGTCGGCCGCGCTGTCGACAGTGCCGACCGACATCGACGAGGCGGCGATCCTGGAGACCGAGCGTTGGTGGCCGCGCTTTCTCGACATCCAATTGCCGTTCCTGTGGCCGGGCATCACCGCGGCATTGGTGTTTCAGACCGCGTTCACGATCAAAGAGTTTGACATGATCTACTCGATCGAGCGCGGCGGGCCGGGAACGGCGACCGAGACCGCGGTGATGCAGATCGAGCGCACGGCATTCCGCAGTTTCGACGTCGGCCTCGCCTCGGCGGAGTCGATCCTAATGCTGGTGCTCTCCATCATCCTTGCCCGCGTCTATATCCGTGCCTTCTATCGCGAGCTGGAGTGAACCGGATGGGCGCGCGGCAGACGGCGTTGCGAGTGCTGCAGGCGACCGGGCTCGTGCTTGCCCTGCTCCTCATCCTGTTCCCGATCTACTGGATGGTCGCCAGCTCGCTGAAGACCGAAACGCAGCTTTTCCAGATACCGCCGGTTTGGATCTGGACACCAACGCTGGACGCTTATGTCGACGCGCTAGAGAACTCGAACGTGCTGCAGACGCTCGGCAACTCGGTGATCGTCGTCGGCGCGGCGGTCCTCCTCGGCCTGCTGGTGGGCGCGCCGGCAGCTTACGGCATCGCGCGCTACCGGTTTCGCGGGCGCAAAGACGTCTGGTTCTGGTATGTGACAAACTGGATGCTGGTGCCGGTTGTCGTTCTGATACCGTTCTATCTGACCGCCTCCAAGTTGCATATGATCAACCACCTGATCGTGCTGGTGCTGGTCTATCAGGTGTTCATCGTCCCGCTGATCGTCTGGCTGATGGTCGATCAGTTCAGCGCCGTGCCGATCGCGCTGGAGGAGGCGGCGGCACTCGATGGGCTTGGTCGCATCGGCATTTTTCTGCGCATCGCGCTGCCGCTGGTGACACCCGGCCTTGCCGTCTCGGCGATCCTGTCCGGCATCTTCGCCTGGAACGACTTGCTCTACGCCTTCATTCTGACGCCATCGCCGGCCTCGCGCACCGCCTCCACCGTGGTGCTGTCCTATCTTGGCGGCTACGTGGTGCCGTGGCCCAAGGTGATGGCGAGTGCGACGTTGGTCTGTGCACCGGTCATCATCGGCGGCGTCATCGTGCATAAATATATCGCCCGCGGCCTGACCATGGGCGCGGTCAAGTGAAGCATGGCGGTCGTCGCGCGCTGGTCACCGGCGCCGGCAAGGGCATCGGCCGTGACACCGTCCGCCGGCTGATCGCCGACGGCGCCGATGTCGTCGCCCTCAGCCGCCAGGCCGAGGACCTCGCGAGCCTCGCCGAGGAGACGGGTTGCGAGGTCGCCGTCGTCGATCTGGAAGACCTGGAGGCCGCGGCCGAGGCGGCGCGGCGCGTGTTGCCGATCGACCTGCTGGTGAACAATGCCGGCATCGCGCGTCTGGCGCCGGCGCTCGCGGTGTCGATGGCCGATTTCGCGACCGTGCTCGCCGTCAACACCATGGCGCCGTTGCGTCTCGTCCAGGTGGTGGCGGCCGACCTGATCCGGCGCGGCCGGCCTGGCGCCATCGTCAACGTCTCGTCGATTTCGGCGGCGACCGGCTTTGCCGACCACGCGGCCTACTGCGCCTCGAAGGGTGGCCTGGACGCCATGACCCGTGTGCTCGCCGTCGAGCTTGGCCCGCACGGCATTCGCGCCAACACGGTCAATCCCGTCGTCACGCTCACGCCGATGGCGGCTCAGGCGTGGTCGGAGCCGGAGAAGTCGGCCGGCATGCTCCGCCGTATTCCGCTTGGGCGGTTTTGTCAGCCGCAGGATGTGGCCGGGGTGATCAGCTTCCTGCTCAGTGACGATGCGGCGATGCTGAGTGGCGTTTCACTGGATGTTGATGGCGGGTTTCACGCGGGCTGAAGGAAGGCGAAGCCTGTAAAATTCATTACGTAAGTAATGGGGGTCTGGGGCCTCGGGCCCCAGCAGTGCGCCATCGCCCGCTGTGCCACGAGATCCAGCGCCCGCAGCGAAGGCACGATCCGCGCTAGCATGATAGTAAATCGCTCGTCGCGCGGCTTCTTCGCGGTGGTGGGCACAGCCAGCGTGAGGAGCTGATCCAACGCGGATTGCAGGCCAGTCTCGCTGGCGCTCGGTAGCCTGGCTGAAGCACCTCCCACCAGGTCACCAGCCGCTATCACCGCAACGTGAGTACGGCGAGCAAAGTGGCGGGCGGGAACGGCTCTAGGTCGCCGTAGCCGTTTAGTTTTCTCTCGGTCAATCCCCGAGCTGTTCTCCATCCCCCCGATGCCTAGCACGACGCTTCCGAGCTTATTGGGTCTCCTACCTTGATCGACCTTTTGGGTGGGGACCCGTGTGACCGCGTCCTATCATTGAAGCTAGACCGCATACTTGGCGCAGCTCTTGATATGCTTCTGCTACAGCCGCCGAGATCCCCCGTCGAATGGCAACAAAGCATTGAAAACATTTGGCGTCCCGTAGGGGATTCGAACCCCTGTTACCGCCGTGAGAGGGCGGTGTCCTGGGCCTCTAGACGAACGGGACGTCTGGTGAGCGCGGGTGGAACAAGCCGTGCCACCCGCGGGCCGGCGTCGAGTCTCTAAGGCAGGCGGGCAGCGTCCGCAACCCCGTTGCAGGCGCTCAGGCGACCAGCCAGTCGGCCTCGATTGCCGCGGCCGCATCCTCCTCGGCCGGCAGCCGGAACAGCGCCCGGCGGTTGCCCTCGCGCGACAGCAGCAGGTGCTCGATGCTGGTCAGCGTCACGTCGATCACCATGAACGCCGAGTAGGCCGCCGCCTCGTCCTGATCGGCAGGCGGCGGGCCATGCAGCACCGAGGAGGGGGCGGCGCCGACCTGGTAGGTGGCGCGGCTGTGCTCGCCCAGCGCCGACCATTCCGCCTCGGCGCGCGCGTCCCGGCCGTGCAGGCGGGCGGCGCCGAGGAGGCGGAGCTGGACCTTGCTCGCATCGTCCCAGACGTGCAGCTCGACCGCGGATCGGGCCTCGATCTGCGCCACCTTGGGAGAGCGGGCATCGGTGTGCACGGTCAGCCGGCGCCGGCCGCGTTCGAAGCCGCGCACCACCACCGAGCGAAGCCTTGGCGCGCCGTCGGCCAGCGTGCCCAGCGTCAGCACGTGGAATGGCGAGCCTGGGTCTGCGGCGCCGGCCTCCAGCAGGCCGAAGATGGTGTCGAGCAGGCAGGCGAGGGCCTCGTCCATGGCGGCTTTCCTGATGCTGACTTGCTGCGGCCGCGATGGACCTGGCGGGGGTCGAGGGATAATGACAGCCGATCACTATGCCGCTGAGGACGACCCGATGGACGACGCAACGCAGAACCCGGCGAACGGTGGCGTCTCGCCCAACGGGCACGCGACCATCGACCCGCCCGCCGAGCCGCAGCGCGCGACGGTGACGCTGGGCGGGCTGACCGTGGATGCCGGCCTGGCCGCCTTTCTGCGCGACGAGGCGATGCCCGGCACAGGGATGGCCGAGGCGCAATTCTGGCCCGGCTTCGCGCGCATCCTGAAGGAGCTCGCGCCGGGCAACCGGGCGCTGCTCGAGCGTCGTGACGACATCCAGCGGCAGCTCGATGCCTGGCACCTGGCGCGCCGCGGCCAGCCGCACGATGCGGCCGCCTACCAGGATTTCCTGCGCGAGATCGGCTACCTGCTGGACGCGCCGGCGGCGGCCGTGCAGGTCGCGACCGCCAATGTCGACGACGAGATCGCCCGCATCGCCGGGCCGCAGCTCGTCGTGCCGATGAGCAACGCCCGCTACGCGCTCAACGCCGCCAATGCCCGCTGGGGCAGCCTGTACGATGCGCTCTACGGCACCGACGCGATCGACGAGGCGGGGGAGCTGGCGCGCGGCCGCGGCTACAACGCCGCCCGTGGCGCGGCCGTCGTCGCCCGCGCCCGGGCGTTCCTCGACAGCGCCGCCCCGCTCGCCGGCGCGAGCTGGGCGGCGGCGCAGGGCCTGTCCATCGTCGGCGGCGACCTGGTCGTGGCGGTGGATGGCGGCTCGGCCAAGCTCAAATACCGCTCCGAATATGTCGGCCATCGCGGCCCGATCGAGGCGCCCACCGCGGTGCTGCTGCACCATAACACGCTGCATGCCGAGGTGGTGATCGACCGTGACCATCCGATCGGCGGCACCGACCCGGCAGGCATCGCCGACGTGCTGGTCGAGGCGGCGATCAGCACGATCATGGATTGCGAGGACAGCGTCGCCGCGGTGGACGCGGCGGACAAGGTGGCGGTCTACCGCAACTGGCTCGGGCTGATGCGCGGCGACCTCGCCGCCGAGCTCGAGAAGGGCGGCCGGATGGTGACGCGCCGCCTGGCGCCGGACCGCGAGTACGAGGCGCGCGACGGCGGACCGCTGGTGCTGCCCGGCCGCAGCCTGATGCTGATCCGCAATGTCGGGCTGCACATGTACACGGACGCGGTGCGCGACGCCGATGGCCGCGAGATCCCCGAGGGGATCCTGGACGCGGCGGTGACGGCGCTGATCGCGCTGCACGACCTGCGTGGCCGAAGTGCGGTGAAGAACAGCCGGGCCGGCTCGGTCTACATCGTCAAGCCGAAGATGCACGGGCCCGACGAGGTCGGCTTCGCCAATGCGCTGTTCGGCCAAATCGAGGCGCTGCTCAGCCTGCCGCGCAACACGCTGAAGATGGGCATCATGGACGAGGAGCGGCGCACCAGCGCCAACCTCGCCCGCTGCATCGAGGCGGCGCGCGAGCGGGTGGTGTTCATCAACACCGGCTTTTTGGATCGCACCGGCGACGAGATGCACTCCTCGATGGAGGCCGGCGCGATGATCCGCAAGAACGAGATGAAGCATACCGCCTGGATCCGCGCCTACGAGGACAGCAACGTCGACGTCGGGCTCGCCGCCGGGCTCGCCGGGCGGGGGCAGATCGGCAAGGGCATGTGGGCCGCGCCGGACCGGATGGCCGACATGCTGGTGCAGAAGATCGGCCATCCGATGGCGGGCGCCACCACCGCCTGGGTCCCCTCGCCCACCGCGGCGACGCTGCACGCGCTGCACTACCACCAGGTCGACGCAAGCCACCGCCAGACGGAGATTGCCACCCGTGCGCCGGCCGAGCTCGACGCGCTGCTCACCATCCCAGTCGCCGAGGGTGCGAACTGGGCACCCGACGATGTGCGCCAGGAGCTCGACAACAACGTCCAAGGCATCCTCGGCTACGTCGTGCGCTGGATCGACCAGGGTGTGGGGTGCTCCAAGGTGCCGGACATCCACGATGTCGGCCTGATGGAGGACCGCGCGACGCTGCGCATCTCCTCACAGCACATCGCCAACTGGCTGCACCACGGTGTCGTCAGCGAGGCGCAGGTGATGGAGACTCTGCGCCGCATGGCAGCCGTCGTGGACCGGCAGAACGCCAACGATCCGGCCTATACGGCGATGGCGCCAGGCTTCGACGGGCCAGCCTTCCAGGCGGCGTGCGAGCTGATCTTCAAGGGGCGGGAGCAGCCGAACGGCTATACGGAGTTCGTGCTGCATCAGTGGCGGCGGGAGGCGAAGAGGAAGCAAGCGGTTCTTTTTTGAAAAAAAGAACCAAAAAACTTTTACCCGTAAGAGGGGAGACCTGGCGAGGGCGAAGCCGAGCCGTCAAGCCATAAAGCGTATCAAAGAGCTTCGCCCCTAACAATTCGTAACCCTAACGAATGAAAGTTTTTTGCTTCTTTTTTTCAAAAAAGAAGCCCTTACTTTCTTAAGTTCCGAGGCTGCGAGAACTTGAAACTGATGTCTGGCCGCAGGGCGGACTGATTGCCGGCTGCCATGAACGAGATACGAAGCACCAGACTGCCGGCGATCGTCAGCGCGGCGGCGATGCGGGAGAGTGGGCGGGAGCGGCCGCGGGTGAGCAGCAGCGAGGCGGCTTGCAGGGCGATCGGCGCGATCACGCCGGCGCCGGTGGCGCCGAGCGACTCGATTATTCCGGGTGTGGTTTTGAGCGCTTCGCCGATGCCGCGGCGTTGGTAGACGGCGTGTGAGGCGATGGTGGCGCCGAGCTCCAGGGTGAGTGCGGCGAGGGTGATCTCGTCGAGGCGGCGGCGATTGATGGCGCCACGCTCGCCGATCGACAGCATGGCGGCACCCGAGGCGACGGAGGACGAGGCGAAGCGCATGGCGAGTGCGCGGGGTGCGGCGGCCCAGAGCGGCGTGGAGGTCGCGGCGAGCAGGGCGGCGGTGTAGGTGCCGATGCCGGCGCCGGTCGCGGCCAGCGGCACCGAGGCGATGCCGTTGGCTCGACGCAGCCAGCCGGCGCGGGCCCAGGCGAAGCGGTCGGAGGCGAATTGCAGCGCCGCGACGGGAACGGCCAAGGCGCTGAAGGCTGAAAAGATGTAGGTGCCGATCGACATCGGCGAGGTCGGCTTGAAGATGCGCAGCATCATGTAGAAGCGCTTGGGCGTGTGCAGGTCCCAGATCAGCATCGCGCCGCCGACGAACGGCGCCAGCAGCGACAGGTATCGCGCGCGGCGGACCAGGCCGTCGCGGTGCGGCGTCTTCGTCAGCTCCGCGGCGCCGGCGAGCAGCGAGGCGCCGCCGCAGATGCCGGCGAGGAAGATGTAGCCACCGACGACATAGTTGTTGAACGGCGCCGGCTTGAGCTGCTGGCGGCCGTAATAGGTCGAGCCGTTCCAGTCCTCGCCCGGGCCGACGGCCTGCGGGGTCTCGCCGTGGCCGGCGGCGCGCGGCGGCAGGGCGTTCATCGCTTGCCTCCGCCGGCGAAAATGGCAAGGGCGGTGATGGCCAGGCCGGCCATTGTCGCGACGCCGGAGAGCAGCGCGGGACGCACCCGGCGCGAGGCGCGGGTCGGTGCGGCCGGCAGGTTGTAGACCTCCGGGCGGGCGGTCAGCAGGAAGAAGGCATTCAGGTGGCCGAGGTCGCCGGTCGCACCCGGCGCGTCCGGCACGCCGTAGAGATAGGCGTCGCTGACGCCGAGGCCGTGCAGCGTCTTGACACGCTCGCGGGCGCGCTCCTGCAGCACCGAGACCTCCTCGAACTGGATGCTCTCCGTCGGGCAGGCCTTGGCGCAGGCCGGCTCGAGGCCACCCTTCAGCCGGTCGTAGCAGAGCGTGCATTTATGCGCCTTGCCGTCCTGGTGGCTCACGTCGACGACGCCGAACGGGCAGGCCGGCACGCAGTAGCCGCAGCCGTTGCAGATGTCCTGCTGCACCACGACGGTGTCGAACTCGGTGCGGAACAGGGCGCCCGTCGGGCAGGCCTCGAGGCAGGGCGCGTTGTGGCAGTGCTTGCAGACGTCGCTCATCATCAGCCAGCCAGACTGATACGGCTGCTGATTGTTGTCGCGCACGCCGCCGCCGCCGCCAGTGCCGCCGCCATGCACGGCGCCAAGCGAGCCGGTCTCGATGCCCCCGGCGGAGCCGGTCTCGATACCCCCGGCGGAGCCGGTCTCGATAAACGCGACATGGCGCCAGGTGTTGGCCGAGAGCAGGCCGGTATTGTCGTAGCTCTGGCCGGTCAGCCCGACGCTGTCGGCCGGCAGGTTGTTCCACTCCTTGCAGGCGACCTCGCAGGCCTTGCAGCCGATGCACAGCGTGGTGTCGGTGAAGAAGCCGTAGCTGCGGCCGGGCTCGATGATGACGCCGCCGGTGAGCTCGCTCTCGTTGGGGATCAGGCGGTCGAAGGTCGAGGCCGTGTAGTCGAGCGCGCGAGGGTGCACCATCGCGCGTCAGCCCTCCAGCACGCGGATCGAGCGGGCGATGAGGCTGATCACCTCGCCGGTCTTCTGGTAGGCAAGCCGCACGCGGGCGCCGCTGTGCACCAGGCCGACCAGCTGGTCCGGCTCCATCGCCGCTCGCGGCGACAGCACCGCCTGGTGCGAGATGCCGAAGCTGTCGGTGATCTGGAAGCGGCTTTCCTGCGCCAGGGTGATGACGCCGTCGAGACTCTGCACGTGCGCACTCCGCGGCCGTTCGTTCACGGCGAGGTGCAGCTTTCCCATGCAGCGCCGGCCTTGCCAACATGGGCGGTGATGTCTTTGTAGTGTGCAACGGGTTGGACGGGGTTTGCGGCACCATGGCGAAGCGGCCGGCGGGACGTAAGATGAGGCGGACGGTCGGCCAGCGGGCGGCGCGGTTCCTCGCCGACTGGTCGCTGCCGCGCCAACTCGTCGGCGGCGATCCGAAGCGGGAGGCAGCGAAGAGCACTAGCTCGGCGGCGCTGCGGCCGCGCCTGGAGCTGGCGGACACCGTCGGCACCAGCATCTGCCCGTTCTGCGCCGTAGGCTGCAGCCAGCTCGTCTACTCGAAGAACGGTCATCCCATCCATATCGAGGGCGACCCGCGCTCGCCGATCAATCAGGGAACGCTGTGTCCGAAGGGCGGCAGCGTGCTTGGCCTGCTGCTCAGCCCCGAGCGCGTGACGACGGTGAAATATCGCGCACCGTTCGCGGCCAATTGGGAGGATCGTCCGCTTGAATGGGCGATGGACCGCATCGCGACGCTCACCAAGCAGACCCGCGACGAGACCTTCGTGACCAAGCTGCCGAGCGGCGAGACCGTCAACCACACGGTCGGCATCGGCTCGCTGGGCGGCGCGACGATGGACAACGAAGAGAATTACCTGATCAAGAAGCTGTTCAGCGGAGGGTTGGGAATCGTCAACGTCGAGAACCAAGCCCGCATCTGACACTCCTCTTCGGTGCCCAGTTTGGGCGCCACGTTCGGCCGAGGCGCCGCCACCATGGCGCTCTGGGACCTCGCCAATAGCGACGTGATCGTCGTGATGGGGTCCAACATGGCCGAGAACCATCCGATCGGCTTCCGCTTCGTCATGCAGGCGAAGGCGCGCGGCGCGACGCTGATCCATATCGATCCGCGCTTCACCCGCACCTCGGCGATGGCCGACATCCACGCGCCGGTGCGCTCGGGCTCGGACATCGCCTTTCTCGGCGGGCTGATCCACTACGTGCTCGAGCACGATTTGTGGTTTCGCGACTACGCGCTCGCCTACACCAACATCGCCAAGATCATCACCGACGAGTACGTCGATGCTGAAGACGGCGACGGGCTGTTCTCCGGCTTCGATCCGGCGAATGGCAGCTACAAGACCGATAGCTGGCAGTACAAGGACCACATCGCCGCCTCGCCCGGGGAAGAGCACAAGCCCAACACCGAGGCCGACCCCGCGGATGGTCTGGCGGCGATGCGGGACAGCCCACCCCCGTCCGACCTGACGCTCGCCGACCCCAACTGCGTCTACCAGATCATGCGCCGCCACTACGCGCGCTACACGCCAGACATGGTGGAGAGCGTCACGGCTGTCCGCGCGAGACTTTCCTGAAAATCGCCGAGGCGGTCGCGCGCAACTCCGGCCGCGAAAAGACCGGCGCGTTCTGCTATGCCGTCGGCTGGACGCATCACACCGTCGGCGTGCAGATCATCCGCGCCTGCTCGATCCTGCAGGGATTGCTCGGCAACATGGGCCGGCCGGGCGGCGGCATCATGGCGCTGCGCGGCCACTGCTCGATCCAGGGCAGCACCGACATCCCGACGCTCTACAACATGCTGCCGACCTACCTGCCGCAGCCGAACGTCTTCCTCGGCCAGCACGATGTCGACGCCTACCTGAAGATGGAGACGGTGCCGACCGGCTGGTGGCACAACTTCCCGAAATACTTCGTCAGCCTGATGAAGGCCTGGTACGGCGAGGCGGCGACGAAGGAGACCGGCTGGGCGTTCGACAACCTGCCCAAGCTCACCGGCGACCTGTCGCAGCAGCCGATGACGATGGCGATGGCCGACGGCGTCGTGCGCGGCCAGTTCATCTTCGGCCAGAACCCCGTCGTCGGCGCCGTCAACTCAGACCTCGTCAGCCGCGGCCTCGCCAAGCTCGACTGGCTGGTGGTGCGCGACATGGCGATGATCGAGACGGCGAGCTTTTGGCAGAAGGGCCGGCTCGTGCAGTCCGGCGAGATCAGCCCCGAGACCTGTCCGACCGAGATCTTCCTGATCCCGTCTGCGATCTCGGCGGAGAAGGAAGGCTCGGTCACCAACACCTCGCGGCTCGTGCAATGGCACGACAAGACCTGCGACGCGCCTGGCGACAGCCGCTCCGACCTGTGGTTCGTCTACCATCTCGGCCGGCGCCTCAAGGCGATGTACGCCGGCAGCACCCTGCCCCGCGACCGCGCCCTGCGCGAGCTGACCTGGGATTACCCGGTGAGCGGCGCCGCGCAGGAGCCCTCGGCGGCGGCGGTGCTGGCCGAGATCAACGGCCGCCACCTTGATGACGGGCGCTTAGTGGAGAAATACCAGGACCTGAAGGACGACGGCAGCACCTCCTGCGGCGGCTGGGTCTATTGCGGCATCATGCCGGCGGAGGGCCACAACCAGGCGCGCTCGCGGCGCCCGGACGGGCCGGACGGCCCGGGCAGCCATCTCGGCTGGGCCTTCGCCTGGCCGTCCAACCGGCGCACCCTCTATAATCGCGCCTCCGCAGCACCCGACGGACAGCCCTGGTCGGAGCGCAAGAAGATGGTCTGGTGGGACGAGGGGCAAGGCAAATGGACCGGCACCGACGTGCCGGACTTCCTGCCCGACCGGCGCCCGGACTTCGTGCCCGACTGGTCCAAGCACCCGTCCGGAATGGACGCTCATTCCGGACACGATCCGTTCATCATGCTGGCGGACGGCCAGGCGGCGCTGTTCACGCCGAACGGCATTAAGGACGGCCCACTGCCGACCCATTACGAGCCGATGGAAAGCCCGGTGCACAACCAGCTCTACGCGCAGGAGGCGAACCCTGCCGCCAAGCGCTGGGTTCGGCCGGACAACGAGTATCATGACGCGGCGGACCCGGCCTATCCTTACGTCCTGACCACCTACCGGCTGACCGAGCTGCAATGCGGCGGCATCAGCTCGCGCATCACGCCGCACACCGCCGAGCTGCAGCCGGAGGCGTTCGTCGAGATCCCGCCCGAGCTCGCCAAGATGCTGGGCATCGAGCATCTCGGCTGGACCACGCTGACGACCAAGCGCGGCAGCATCGAGGTCCGCGTGATGGTGACCGAACGGGTGCGGCCGTTCGTGATCAACGGCAAAACGGTCTACCAGATCGGCATGCCTTGGGTGTTCGGCTGGGAAGGCATTTCGAACGGCGACATCGCCAACGTCCTGCTCGCCATCGTCGGCGATCCGGAGACGTCGATCCATGCGACCAAGGCGCTCACCTGCAACCTGCGCCCCGGGCGGCTGCGCACCGGCAACAACGAGAACAGCCCGACGGCGTCGCTGAAATCGGCCGATGCGGCAGAGTGACACCGCGCCCGAGGCGGTGCGCGCCAGCGGCCGACACGCTCTCGCCGCCTTCGACGAGGCGCTGGGCCACGCGCCGCACAAGGACGGCGCCGCGCTGTCGGAAACCAGCCGGTGCCTGTCGCACCTGCGCGATGCGCTGATCGCGTGTCAGCGTGAGTCCGGGGCCACCGACGGGTCGGCCGCACGCCTCGAAGCGGTCAACGGCGTGATGAGCCTGTGCCTTGCCGCGCACTTTCCGCTTGGCGACATTCCATGGGGCAGCATACGGCAGGGCCGGGACGCGCTCGCCGCCGTCGTCGATGCACTTTAGCGGACGCGGAAGGCCAGGGGCTTTGCCCCTGGACCCCATTAAAGGCGGAGCCTTTAAAATCCATTCTTGTTCGTGACACCGAGCGAAGTCCGTGCCCAACCTATCGGTTTGGCTGGCTTCGCCGAAAAGACGAACAGCTGAGCCTGTAAAGGGATTTGGGGGTCTGGGGCCTCAAGCCCCTTCGTGCGAATGCACGCTGGCGCGTGACGGTGTCCAGAGGCAGAGCCTTTGGCCTTTCCTTGCTAGTTACGGCGCCAGACCTCTTCCTGCAGCAGGGTAGCGAACACGACCCAGCCGAGCAGCGGCAGGTCGGCGAGCGCCGCCTTGCGGTCCACCAGCGTGGCGGTGGTGACGGCGGCTGCGGATGTCGCGACCATGCCGGCGGTGACGCCGAGCGCCTCGCCTAATCGCTTGCGGCCGAACAGCACCCACGAGAAGCCGGCGACGCCGAGCAGGTTCAGCGACCAGGCGCCGAGCGCCAGCGTGCGGGCGTTTGAGGGGCGGGCCACCATCAGACGGAAGCCCGAGTAGCCGAGCAGGGCGTCGAGCCCGGTCCAGGCGATGCCGAACACCGGGCCGGGCGGCGTGAAGGACGGCTTGCGGAGCGCGGCATACCAGGCGGCGGTGCGCGGATGGTCGGGCGTGGGGCTGTAGCGTTTGCCGCAGAGCTGGGCGGCGACGACCGCCGTCGTCGCAATGCCGGCTGCCGTTGTTCGCGTCACACTGTTGCGCATTGTCACCTGCCTCCTCGTCATGCTCGATATGCAAGCCGCAACGCGTGCGTAATACTGACGGTGCATGACCCTTCCAGCCATCTTTCCGGATTGGGTGCCGGGCTGGATCCAGCTCGCACTCGTCATCGTCGCGATCCTGCTCGGGCTCGCCTTTTTGCTGATGCCGTTCAGCGTGTTCGGCGTGAAGGCGCGCCTGGAGGCGGTGGAGATCCGGCTTGACGAGATCCAGGCCGAGATCCGCAGCCTGTCGATGCGGCTGCCCGAGCGGGTGCCGGACCGCGCAACCCCGGCGCTGGAGCGCGAGGACTTCGCCGGCCGGCCGCCGATCCCGCCGGCGCGCGCCGAGGTCTATCAGCGCAGCGCCCGCGAGACCCGTGAAGAGCCGCGCTTCCGCTAGCCGGCCGCAGGAGACACCTTAGACGAGGGCTCTGCCCTCACCCGCTGGGGCGGCGCTTTCGAGCCCGTATTCGCCTGGAGTCCAAGCGAGCCCTAGAAAAGCACGAGAGACCGACATGACCGAGAAGGCGCCCATGATCGTCAACATGCACACGGCGTCGGACATCGCGGCCGACGTGCCCGCCGCATGGGCGCATTTCCGGCGCGAATTGACGCCTGCGATGAAGGAGGCGGGGCCGGGGCGTTTTGGGATGGGCCGTCTTGGCGTGAACGCCAGGCGCGTGCCTCCGGGCCATAGCGCGTGCCCGGCGCACACGCACCTGATGGCCGACGAGGTCTTCGTCGTGCTCGAGGGGCAAGGTTTGTTCCGCTACGGCGATCGCGTGTACGAGATCCGCACTGGAGACTGCATTTCCTGCCCGGCCGACACGGGGATCGCCCATCAGATCGCCAACCCCGCGACGCCGGACGGCACGGGCGATCTGGTCTATCTGGCGATCGGCGCCGAGCCGCCCGGAGATGTCTGTACCTATCCGGACAACGGTCAGATCGCTGTCGATGGCCTTGATCGCCGCGGCTTCCTGCGCGAGGCCGATTACTACGAGGGGCAGCCAGAACCTACGCCGCTTCTGACGCACAGCCACCACACGCCCGGCTGATCAGCGCGCAGGGTCGGCCCTGGGTGGTCCGGCTCCCCGGGGCAGCGGGGCGTCAGGAACGCATCGTCAACTCCGATGCGGTCGCTGCGAATCGCTTGCGGACAACTCAGATGCCCGTGGCGCGGCTAGGAGGTCTGCAATGGATCGGTCTGTCTGTAGCAGGTCAAGGTGTGACGCCTTTCTTCCTCCGCAGCCTGACAACGGCAGGATCGATCATGGACGAATTGGCCGAGCCGAACCGCGTCGCCAAGCTGCGCTCCGCCCTCACCGGGCTGGAGCTGCGGCGCAAGGACGGCATCCGCATCGACACGCTGCGCTCGGACCTCGTCGAGCGGATGCGGGAGGATGCGCCGGACCTCGACCTTGAGGGCGTCGTGTCGCGCCAGGAGGTGGCGCAGTATCGCGCTCAGCTGGTGGAAGACCTGCTACACGCCGAAAAGCGCGACATCACGGCGCTCGAGCGGGAGGTGATCGACAGCCTGGCCGAGCACCAGACCGTCGCCGACAACGTCGAGCAGGAGCTGGAGGCCGACCGCACCTTGGGCGAGCGCGCCGCCGACCATGTCGCCTCGTTCGGCGGCAGCTGGCGCTTCATCATCCTGTTCGGCGTGGTGCTGGTCGTCTGGATGGCGATCAACGTCGCGATGGCAATGCGGGCGTTCGACCCCTACCCGTTCATCCTGCTCAACCTGGTGCTGTCGTGCTTGGCCGCGGTGCAGGCGCCGATCATCATGATGAGCCAGCGGCGCACGGAGGCGAAGGACCGCGCGCGGTCGCTCAACGACTACCAGGTGAACCTGAAGGCGGAGCTCGAGATCCGCCATCTGCACGAGAAGATGGACCACTTGATGACGCGGCAGTGGGAGCGTCTGGCGGAGCTGCAGCGGCTGCAGATCGAGTTGATCCAGGAGTTGCTGGACAAGCGCCGTAAGCCTGCGGTGGAGCCGCAGTAAGGAAGGCCAGGGGCTCTGCCTCTGGACTCCCGCTGGGGCCCGCGGCCCCAGACCCTGTCTGTTAGGGTCACGGCCAACCTCCGGTTAGATGACTAACGAATGGATTTCAAAGGCTCCGCCTTTGATGGGGTCAAGGGGCAACGCCCCTTGCCTTGCCTACCCTTCCCCACCTGTCCGCTTGCGCCCGGTAGACAGCTCCGTCACCACGCCGTGCAGCGTACGCAGCTCCTGCTCCGTTACCTCGCCGCGCTCGAACAGGTGCCGCAGGTTGCGGACCATGCCGGGGCGCTTGGGCAGGTTGTCGAGGAAGCCGGCGGCGTCCAGCTCGCGGACCAGGTGGCCGAGGAAGTTTTCCAGCTCGCCCTTGGTCGCGACCTTGGTTTCGTTGGTCATCAGCCGCCGCGGCAGCGTCTGCTCCTCGGCGGACCACCACTCATAGGCTATGACCATCACCGCCTGAGCGAGGTTGAGCGACATGAAGGCGGGGTTGAGAGGGTAGCGCACCAGCGTGTCGGCGGCCGCCATGTCGTCGTTGTCGAGCCCGGCGCGCTCGGGGCCGAACAGAATGCCGCAGCGCAGGTCGGCCGCACTGGCGAGGCGCAGCTCGGCCGCCGCGCCGCGCGCCGTCAGCACCGGCTTGATCACGTGACGGGGCCGAGGGCAGGTGGCGAACACGTGGTGCAGGTCGGCGACCGCCTCGGCCACCGTCGGGTGCACGGTGATCGCCTCCAGGATGCGGTCGGCGCCGGACGCGTTCGCCCAGGCGCGCTCCTGGGGCCAGCCGTCGCGCGGGGCGACGAGGCGGAGATGGAACAGCCCGCCATTGCCCATCGCGCGCGCCACCGCGCCGATGTTGTCGGCAAGCTGCGGGCGCACCAGCACCACGACCGGGCTGTTGCCGATCGGCGAGAGCGGCGCGCCGCCGTCGCGGCCGGTCAAACCGACTGCGCTCGGGCCGGCGCGGGCGTCACGGCGGATGGGCCAGGAGCCAGGCGTTCATCTCGGCGATCTCGTGGCGCTGGGCGGCGACGATCCCGCTCGCAAGGCGGCGCAGGGACGGGTCGCGGCCGTAGCGCAGCTCGGTCTGCGCCATGTCCACCGCGCCCTGATGATGCGGCAGCATGTTGAGCACGAAGTCGCGGTCGGTGTTGCCGGTGTCATGCACCGCCATCATGCTGTGATGCATCTGGCTCATGCCGCGACTGAAATCGAGATCGGCCCGGCTCATGGTGGGAAGCGGCGCCATTGGCGCCATCTGCGGCGCCGCAGCCGCGGCGTCACCAGCCGGCGTGCCTGGCGGCGGCGCCTGCGGCTGTGTCGTCTGAGCCTGAGCGGCCGGCGCGATCACGACGGCGCAGACGATCAGCAGGCGGCGCATGGGCGGTGTCCTCATCTAGGCGCGACGCCAGGTCGTGCCGGTCGCGCCGTCCTCGAGCAGAACGCCGTCGGCCAGCAGCCGGTCGCGGATCAGGTCCGCGGCCGCCCAGTCGCGGGCGGCCCGCGCCGCGCGGCGGTCGGCGATTGCCGTCTCGATGGCGGCCACATCCTCCGGCGCCTCCGGCTGCGCGGGGCGCTGCAGCAGCCCGAGCACGGCGCCCGAGGCGCGCAGCCGGGCGGCGGCGTCCGCGTCGCCGGCCCGCGCCTCGCCCGCCAGGCGGTGCAGCACCGAGAGCGCAAGCGGCGTGTTGAGGTCGTCGCAAAGCGCGGCCATGAAGGCCTCGTCGGGCGCCGCGTCGGGCGCCGCGATGGCGGCGTCGCCGGTCTCCTCGATCGCGCGGTAGAGCTTCGCCAGCTCCCGCTTAGCCTCGCCCAGGGCGGCGAAGCCGAAATCCAACGTCGCCCGATACTGCGTCTTGAGCAGCAGCAGCCGCACCGCTTCCGCCGGCGCGCGCGCCAGCACCTCGCGGGCGGTGAAGAAGTTGCCGAGGCTCTTGCTCATCTTCTCGCCGCCCGAGAGCAGCATGCCGTTATGCATCCACAGCCGCGCGAAGCCGCTGCCGGGAAAGGCGCAGCAGCTCTGGGCGCGCTCGTTCTCGTGGTGCGGGAACAGCAGGTCGGTGCCGCCGCCATGGATGTCGAAATCGGTGCCCAAATAGCGCCACGCCATGGCGCTGCACTCGATGTGCCAGCCCGGGCGGCCGCGCCCCCACGGGCTGTCCCAACCCGGCAGCGCCGGCGCGGACGGCTTCCACAGCACGAAGTCGCCGGGATCGCGCTTGTACTCGGCGACCTCGATCCGGGCGCCGGCGAGCAGCTCCTCCGGGTCGCGTCCCGACAGCGAGCCGTAATTCGGGTCCGAGGCGACGGCGAACAGCACGTGGCCGGCAGCCGCGTAGGCATGGCCGCCGGCGATCAGCCGCTCGATCACCGCGATCATCTCGCCGATGTGCGCGGTCGCGCGCGGCTCGACATCGGGCGGCAGGATGTCGAGCGCCGCGAGGTCGGCCTGGAAGTCGGCGTAGGTGCGCGCGGTGACCGAGGCGATCGGCTCGCCGAGCTCGGCGGCACGGGCGTTGATCTTGTCGTCGACGTCGG
This sequence comes from Acetobacteraceae bacterium, assembly GCA_963692975.2. Classification (GTDB taxonomy): domain Bacteria; phylum Pseudomonadota; class Alphaproteobacteria; order Acetobacterales; family Acetobacteraceae; genus CAXMMR01. The sequence goes on from CAXMMR010000023.1 coordinate 185,641, forward strand.
TGACGTTGCGCACATAGGTGACGCGCGGATAGAGCCGGCGCAGCAGCCGCACCAGCACGTCATAGACCAGCATCGCGCGCATGTTGCCGACATGGGCGAGGTCGTAGACGGTCGGGCCGCAGACGTAGAGCCGCACATGCGTGGGCTCGATCGGGCTGAACGCCACACGCTCGCGCAGGCGGCTGTCGAACAGGGTAAGGGCCATCACACGCGGTTCTGCGGCAGCCGGGGCCGGCGGGCAAGACGGCGCGCTTTTTCGCCGCCGCCTGTCGCCGCCGCGCTATGCTGTCGGCGATCGCACATCAGGAGGGTCTCGTGGCCGAGCTCGTGTTCTACACCCATCCGGCCTCGCGCGGCCGCATCGCACGCTGGATGCTGGAGGAGGTCGGCGTGCCGTACCGCACCGAGCTGCTAGGCTACAGCACGACGATGAAGGCGCCGGACTACCTCGCGGTTAATCCGATGGGCAAGGTGCCGGCGATCCGTCACGGTGACGCCGTTGTGACCGAAGGCGCGGCGATCTGCGCCTATCTGGCCGACGCGTTCCCCGAGGCCGGCCTCGCGCCGCCGCCGGCCGAGCGTGCCGCCTACTACCGCTGGCTGTTCTTCGCCGCCGGCCCGCTGGAGGCGGCGACGACCAACCGCACCCTCGGCTTCGTGGTGCCGCCGGAGCGGGAGAGAATGGCCGGTTATGGTCGGTTCGAAACCGTTGTCGACGCGCTCGAGGCCGCGGTGACGGACACCGAGTACCTGGCCGGACCGACCTTCAGCGCCGCCGACGTCTATGTCGGCTCGCAAATCGGCTACGGCCTCGCCTTTGGCTGGCTGGAGCGCCGGCCCGCGTTCGAGCATTACTGCGAGCGCATCCTCCATCGCCCGGCGGCGCTGCGGGCCAAGGAGATCGACGACGCATTGATGGCGACAGGGATAAGGGCTTCCTACGGCATTGCACTCGCCATAAGCCGCGGATGAGGAATGGATTTTAAAGGCTCCGCCTTTAATGGGGTCGAGGGGCGGAGTGAGCTGAAGGTTCCGACTGCGCGACGCGCAGTTGGAAAGGCGCACGGAGGGGAAGCCCCTCGCCTTTACTTGCTCGCTTCCTTAAGCGTTGACCTGGTTGCTCTTGGCCAGGGTGCAGCCGCCGATGCGCCAGGTGCCGTTTGGCTGCTTCTGCATCGTGTACTCGGCGCTGTAGGACAGGCCGTCCGGTCCGACCAGGTTCACCGTCTGCACCAGGCCACCCGGGGCCGGAACCAGCGTGGTGAAGACGACCGATTGCGGGCGGTAGACCGGTGCGTAAGCTTGGCGGACCATCGTGATGAAGGTCTCAGGCGTGCCGAACTCCGCCTGCAGGCTCGGGGTTGCGAAGCCGAACGCGCCGGTGGCGTCGTCATGCCGGAAAGCGTCGATCTGGCTGCGGATCACCTGCTGGATCGCGGTCCTGTCGGCGTCTGCCTGCGCGACAGCGGCGCACGGCGACAGGATGAGCGATAGCAGCACCAGCCAGAGCCAGTCGCGCCGGACGAAAAGACGCCTCACCAGGCCCGTGCCGCCCGTGCGGCGACCAGCAGGTCGACGGCTTCGGCGCCGGCATCGAGCAGCGCGGTCGTGCAGGCGCGCGCGGTCGCGCCCGACGTCAGCACGTCATCGACCAGCAGAACCCGACGTCCGATGAGCGTGGCGGCGCGGCGGGGCGCGGCGGTGATCGCGCCCTGCAGCATCACCGCGCGTTCGGGCGCGCCGAGCTCGGCGAGCGGCGCGGTGCGGCGGATGCGGCGCAGCGCGTCGAGGCAGGCCGGCCGGCCCGACAGGCGGGCGAGCTGGCGCGCCAGCAGCGCCGACTGATTGTAGCGGCGCTGGTGCAGCCGCGAGCGATGCAGCGGCACCGGCACCAGCACTCCAGCCCGCGCCAGCAGCGGCGCCCCGGCCGCCGCCATCGCCGCCGCGATCAGCCCGGCATGCTCCATCCGGTCGCCGTATTTGAACGCGAGCAGCAGCCCCTTCGACCCGCCATCATAGCGCCACGCAGCCCGCGCCTCGTCCCATGGCGGCGGCAGCTCAAGGCATCGCGCGCAGTGGCTGCCACCCTCGCCCGGCTCGTACGGCGCGCCGCAGCGGCGGCAGATCGGCCCGGCGACCAGCGGCAGCCGCGCCTTGCACGGCGCGCATAGTCCGCCGGGCGATGGCACCGTGCCGCAGGCGCCGCACGGCTCCGGCAGCAGCAGGTCGAACGCCGCCATCGCCGCCGAACGCACCGTCATCGCAATCGCTGATTGCAGGCCCATGCCGCGAGCCTAGCGCGGCGCTGCGCCCTCGCACAGCTTTTCCGGCGAGGGTTCCACCATCATCATCCCGCGCGGGCCCTGGCGGACTGCCATGGCCGCGCGCACATGCGAAGCGATGGACAGCATGCTCGTCTTCGACCGCGCCGCCGTTCGCCGCCACCGCGACCGCGCCGCAAGCCGCGTCGGCACCGTCGCGCCGATCCTGCAGGACGTCGCCGAGCGCCTGCTCGACCGGCTCGACGACACCACCACCCGGTTTGCCACCGCGCTCGACATCGGCGGCCGCGGCGTCGTCGCGCCGATGCTGCGCGCGCGCGGCATCGCCACCATCAGCCTCGATCTCAGCGCGCCGATGGCGGCGCTGTCCGGACCGCCGGCGCTGTGCGCCGACGAGGAGCGGCTGCCGATCGCCGATGGCAGCGTCGACTTGGTGGTCGCCAACCTGTCGCTGCACTGGGTCAACGACCTGCCCGGCGCGCTGATCCAGATCCGCCGCGCGCTCCGCCCCGACGGGCTGTTTCTCGCCAGCCTGCCCGTGCTCGGCACGCTGCAGGCGCTGCGGCAAGGCTTCGCCAGCGCCGAGGACAGCCTGCGCGGCGGCGCCTCCCCGCGCCTCTCGCCCTTCCCAGAGCTCGCCGACTGCGCCAGCTTGCTGCAGCGCGCCGGCTTCGCCCTGCCGGTCGCCGACCTCGATGAGCTCCAGCTCGCCTATGCCGACCCGTTCGCCCTGCTGCGCGACCTGCAGGCGGCCGGCGAGCAGAACGCCATCCTGGCCCGCGACCGACGTACCCCACCCACCGCGCTGTTCCCGCTCGCGCTAGAGGCGCTGCCTCAGCAGGACGGACGCAGCCAGGCCATCCTACGGCTCGGCATGCTGACCGGCTGGGCACCGGCGCCGTCACAGCCGCAGCCGAAGGCGCGCGGGAGCGCCACGATCGGGCTGGAGGAGGCGTTGCGGCGGATGTGAGGGAAGGCCAGGGGCTTTGCCCCTGGACCCCATTAAAGGCGGAGCCTTTAAAATCCGTTCTGTTTCGTGCCACACGCCGAGAATGGTGGCGCAGGACGACGGGAATGAACGGCTTCGCCAAGCAAAATGCCCGTTAAGACTCCAGCGAATGGGGCCTGGGGCCGCGGGCCCCAGCGAGGTCCAGGAGCAGAGCTCCTGGCCTACCCTCCGGTAACGCTCATGTGCCGCTTGACCGACGGGCCTGTCTGCCGGCGATCGATGACGAAGTCATGGCCCTTCGGCTTGCGGCTAATCGCCTCGCGGATCGCGGCGTCGAGATCGTCATCCGAGTCGCTGCCGCGCAGCACGGCGCGTAGATCGGCCGCGTCGTCCTGCCCGAGACAGAGGTAGAGCATGCCGGTGCAGGTCAGCCGCACCCGATTGCAGCCCTCGCAGAAATTGTGGGTCATCGGGGTGATGAAGCCGAGCCGGGTGCCGGTTTCTGCGACGTCGAAGTAACGCGCCGGGCCGCCGGTGCGATAACCGGTCTCGCTCAGCGTCCAGCGTCGCCGCAGCCGCGCCCGCACCAGCGACAGCGGCAGGTATTGGTCGGCGCGGTCCGCATCGACGTCGCCCATCGGCATGGTCTCGATCAGGCACAGGTCGAAGCCGTGTCGGCCGCACCAGGTGAGCAGCTCCTCCAGGTGGTCCTCGTTGGTGCCGCGCAGCGCCACCGCGTTGATCTTGATCGCCAAGCCGGCGGCCTGCGCGGCCATGATGCCGGCGAGCGTCCGGTCGAGCTTGCCCCAGCGCGTAATGGCCGTGAACGTCGCAGGATCAAGCGTGTCCAGGCTGACGTTGAGACGCCGAACGCCGCTCTCGACCAGCATGCCGACATGCCGGGTGAGTTGGCTCGCATTGGTGGTGAGCGTCAGCTCGTCGAGGCCAGGAGCGTCCGGGTCGGTGGTGAGGCGGCGGCCCAGCGCGCGGAACAGGGTGCCGACGTCCCGCCGCACCAGCGGCTCGCCGCCGGTGATGCGGATCTTGCGGGTGCCGAGCCTGATGAAGGCGGCGCAAACGCGCTCCAGCTCCTCGAGCGACAAAATCTGCGCGCGCGGCAGGAAGTTCATGTCCTCCGCCATGCAGTAGACGCAGCGAAGGTCGCATCGGTCGGTGACCGAGACGCGCAGGTAAGTGATGGAGCGTCCGAACGGGTCGATCAGGGGGGCCATATAGCGTTCATGTTGCCGCTCTAGGCTTGGCGTGCAAGCCGCCGCCGGTCACCTCATGGTCAGCGTGCCGGCTCGTCGTCGTCAACCAGCACCAAGGCGACCTGGCGCAGCTCCACCAACACCTTGCCGGCGTGCTCGAAATTGACCGTGACGCGGCTGCCGACGGCGGACTGCACCTGGCCAATACCCCAGTCCGGGCGCTCCGGATGCCGCACACGCTGGCCGGGCTCCAGCGAGGCTCGCTCGCCCGGCGTCACCGAAGCGCTCCGGCTCGGCTGCGGCCGGCGGTCATCGTTCAACACTGATTTATCCTTGATTAACCGGATTGCGCCATGCTGCTACCCGTATTGCAACGCCGGCTGTCGCGGCAGTGGGCTTGACACTCGACAGGCAGGACGGGCGATGCAAAAGGACGACCAGCTGGCCGCCCCGCCCGCCGTTCAGACGGTCAAGCCGCAGGCGGTCGCGGCGGCGGTCGACGGCTTGCGGCTTGCCGAGGCGATGGCGGCACGGCTGTGTCACGACATCAGCTCCCCAGCCGGCGCGGTCGGCAATGCGCTGGAGCTGATCGCCGAGCCGGACCTGGCTGTCGAGGCGACAGAGCTGGCGCGCGATGGGATCATCGCGCTGACCGCGCGGCTACAGCTGGCGCGCGCCGCGTGGTGCGAGCCGGGCGCACCGCTCGACGCCGCAACCATCCTGCGGCTGGCGCGCGGCTTGTCGAGCCGAAACATGGAGGTGGACCTCACCGCGCTCGACGCCGGCGAGCCGAACGGCATGTTCGCGCCCGCCCTCGCCCGGCTGCTGCTCAACCTGCTGATGCTGGCGAGCGAAGCCCTGCCGGCTGGCGGCCGGGTGCGGCTTGGCGGCAGCGTCGCCGAGGGCATCGTGCTGGCGATCGACGGGCCGCAGGCCGCCTGGCCGACCGGCTTGCCGGCGATGCTGGGGCATGAGGACGCGGCCTGGGCGGCCATCGGCGAACCCCGCGCCCTGCAGGCGCCGCTCACCGCGCTGATCGCCGCTGCAGCCGGCTACCGGCTGTCACTGCTGCTCGGTCCGGCCAGCGCGGCGCCGCCTCTGCTGCTCCGGGTGCGGTAAGCAAGGCCAGGGCTTTGCCCTGGACCCACCAAGGGCCCGAGGCCCTTGGATCCCGATCCTGTCTTCGTCACCAGCCTATCGCTGGTGGCCCTGAACCTTGCCTTGCCTCGCCAGACACGCCCATGCTGGCGCGGTGAGGCCTGCATGCGACTGATCGCCGTCACCCGGGTGCTCAACGAGGTCGACATCGTCGAGGCCTTTGCCCGCCACACCGCCCACTTCGTCGACCATCACGTCTTCCTCGACAATGGCAGCCATGACGGCACGGTGGAGATCCTGCGCGCCCTGCGCGACACGGCTGGCGGCATCGACCTGCTGCAGGTCCACACCGTCGCCTTCTGCGAGCACCTGCACAACACGATGCTGTATCGGATCGCCGCCTCGGCTGCGGCCGACTGGGTGTGCTGCCTGGACGCCGACGAGTTCCTCCGTCTGCCGGAAGGCCAGCTGCGCGACGCGCTGACCGCCGTGCCGGCCGAGCTGGAGGCGGTCACCCTGCCGCTCGTCAACTACTACACGACACCGCAGGACGAACCTGCCGAGCGGTTGGTCACCGCCCGCATCCGGCACCGGATCCGCACGCCGCATGGCGTGAGCAAGATGTTCATCCGCGGCCGGCTGCCCGAGGCGCAGATCCTGGACGGCAACCACGCCGCGATCGTCGAGGGCCGCGAGGTGCGGATGGCGCCGCTGCCCGGCGCGAGCCTTGCGCATTATCCTAACCGCGCCGGCGTCCAGATCCTGGCCAAGGCGATCGTCGGGCGGCTCAAGGTTCTGGCCGGCGGGGCGGAGGCGCGGCCGGAAGCGACCTCCGGCCACTACACGCGCTTTCTGCAGATCATGCGCGACGATCCGGGCCATCTGCTCGGCGACCCCAACTTCATGGGCGGCGGCAATGCCGGTCTCGACCTGGTCGAGGATCCGCTCGAGTATCGCGGCGCGGCGCTGACGCGGACGCCGGCTGTCGATGCGAACCTGCATGCCGTGCGGGCGATCGCGCATGCGGCCGAGGCGCTGGCCGTCGCGCACGGTCGGCTGCTCGACGACAATGCCGCGCTGCGCACCCAGATGCGGCTGTGGAACACCGAGTTCAGGCGCCTTTGAGCTCTCGGCGACAGACGCAGGCGCAGTGTTTGCAGGATGGCGCTGCCTTATCCAGGGAGCTCAAGCGTGGAACCGCCAGTCGACGTCGGTCCGGACTTCATCCAACCACGGCCGCCGCGTACCGGGCGGGTGTTGATCGACGTCGTCGTCGGCGGCGTGGCGATCATGCTGTCTGTCATCTCGCTCATCGTTGCGATCCAGAACGAGCGCACCCAGCGCGAGCTGGTCGCCGCGAGTTCCTGGCCCTTTCTGCAGGCGGAGTTCAGCAGCGGGTCCAAGCATGACGCCATGATCGAGTTCGTCAATGCCGGCGTCGGTCCTGCCAAGGTCGACAGCGTCGAGATGTTCTATCGCGGGCAGCCGGTGACCTCCATCCTGACGCTGCTGCAGCAATGCTGCGGACTGTCCACGGACGCGGCGACGATGCACCAGCAGCTTGCGGGCGCAATATCGCTGTCCTCGTCCTCTGACTTCGTGCTTCGGCCGGCCGAGCATCAGACGATCATGCGGCTCGCCTACGACGCAAACGCGGCCAAGGACGTGCGGGCGCGCTTCTTGGCCGGGATGAGCGACATCACCTTCCGGGCCTGCTACTGCTCGGTGCTGGACGAATGCTGGCTGTCGACGCTGCAGGACTTGCATCCGCACCGCATCAGGATCTGTCCGAAGCCCGCATACCCGTTGCTCGACGCGCCGACGCCGGCAACGCTCAAGGACTAGCTAACCCGGATCGTCCAGCCCGATCGCGCGCAGCCGCGCCCGCTCCTCGTCCCAGCCGGCGCGCTCCTTGACGTTGAGGAACAGGTGCACCGTCCGGTCCAGCAGGCGCGCCAACTCGCCGCGCGCCTTGGCGCCGATCGACTTCACCCGCGTCCCGCCCTGTCCGATCAGGATCGCCTTCTGCCCGGACCGGGCGACGTAGATCGTGACCTCGATCCGCACCGACCCGTCCGGCTTCTCCTGAAAGCTCTCCGTCTCGACCGTGGTGCCGTATGGCACCTCCTCATGCGTCTGCAGGAAGATCTGCTCACGCACCAGCTCGGCAGCGAGCAGCCTGTCCGGCAGGTCGGTCAGCTCCTCCTCCGGGTAGAGGTGCGGGCCCTCGGGCAGCATGTGCTGCAGGCCGCCGAGCAGCACGTCGAGCCCCTCGCCGGTGCTGGCGGAGACGAAGAAGGTCTCCTCGAAGGAGCCGAGCTGGCCGAGCTCGTGCGCCAGCGGCAGCAGCGCCCGGGGCTCCACCGTGTCGACCTTGTTGAGCACCAGCCAACAACGCCGCTTGCTCTTGGCCAGCGTCGCAGTGAGGCCGCGCACCCCCTCGCCCGCCCCGGTGCGGCTGTCGACCAACGCCAGTGTGAGGTCGGCGTCCTGCGCCCCGGTCCAGGCGGCGGCCACCATCGCGCGGTCGAGCTTGCGCTTGGGCGCGAAGATGCCGGGCGTGTCGACCAGCAGGATCTGCGTCCGTCCGCGCATGACGATGCCGAGCACGCGAAAGCGGGTAGTCTGCGCCTTCGGGCTGACGATCGACAGCTTGGCGCCGGTCAGCCGGTTGAGCAGCGTCGACTTGCCGGCGTTCGGCGCGCCGACGATGGCGACGAAGCCGCAACGCGTCGGCGCTGCCGCGCCGCCTTCACTTGCCAGCGCTGCCGCGCCGCCTTCGCTTGCCAGCGCGGCAGCGCCGCCTTCGCTTGCCGGCGCGGCAGCGCCGCCCTCGCTCGCCGGCTCGGCATTGTCAGCCGCACCTGGCGCGCCCGCCGACGGGCCGCTCACGCGAGCAGCTTCAGCAGCGACGCCGCGGCATCGCGCTCGGCGACGCGCTTGCTGCCCGCCTCGCCGCGCCCGACCTGGCCACAGGCGGCAACCGTGATGACGAACACCGGCGCGTGCGACGGCCCCTCGCGCGAGCTTACCTGATACTCCGGCAGCGCCATGCCGCGGCCGAGCAGCCACTCCTGCAGCGCCGTCTTCGGGTCCTTGGGCGGCAAAAGCTGGCCGACCATCGCCTCCCGCCAATGCCGGCGGACGAAGTCGCGCGCCGGTGCGAGGCCGCCATCCAGGTAGAGCGCGCCGATCACCGCCTCCATCGCATCCGCCAGCACGGTCGCGAGCCGGCCGACCCCGGCGCGGGCCTCGTTCGGCGCCACCGCCAGCGCCGCCGGCAGCCCGGCCTCGATCGCGATCCCGGCCAGCACCTCGCGCGAGACCAGCCGGGCGTGACGCGGGCCGAGCTCGCCCTCCTGCTCGTCGGGAAAGCGCTCGGCGAGCCACTCGGCGATCACGAGGCCGAGCACGCGGTCGCCGACGAACTCGAGCCGCTCGTTCGAGCCGGCGCCGCGCCTCGGGCCGCCCACTCGCCTGGGCTTGGGCCCAAGCGAGGCGCCCTGATGCGCCGCCGAGCGATGGGTCAGCGCCTCGGCAAGCAGCTCGGGCTGCTGGAAGGCGTATCCTGTGTCGAAGACGAAGGCTTCGATCACGACGTGGCCGAGGGAAGAAAGAGCTTCTTTTTTAAAAAAAAGAAGCAAAAAACTTTTACCCGCGCTGTCGCGCACCCGGCCGTGCGTGAAACTCCCGTGATCAAAAGTTTTTTGGTTCTTTTTTTCAAAAAAGAACGCCTTGCTTACGTCACGCCATGCAGCAGGCGATCCCAGCGGATCTCAAACGGCCAATACCAGAACGCCCAGACCGGATGGTCACCGCCGATCGAGAAGAAGATGAACTGCGCACGGCCGACCAGGTTCTCGACAGGGACGAAGCCGAGGCCGTCCGGGCCCTGGAAGCGGCTGTCGGCGCTGTCGTCTCGGTCGTCGCCCATCATGAACAGGTAGCCGGCCGGCACCAGGTATTCGGGGGTGTTGTTTTGCGGCGCCCCGCCCTCGACGTCGATCTGCATGATCTGGTGCTTGGCGCCGTTCGGCAGCGCCTCCAGGTAGCGCTCGCCGCTCAGCACCTGGCCGCGCTCGTCGGTCTGCTCGTAATGGCCCTCGTCGGTGCGCGGCACCTCGGCGCCGTTAATGTAGAGGCGCCCCGCGGTCACCTGGATGCGATCGCCCGGCAGGCCGATCACGCGCTTCACATAGTCGATCGTGGTGTCGTGGGTGAAGCGGAATACCGCGACGTCGCCACGATGCGGCAGCGAGCCGAAGAGGCGGCCGGAGAACAGGTCGGGTGCGAACGGCATCGAATATTTCGAGTAGCCGTAGCTGTATTTGCTGACGAACAGGTAGTCGCCGACCAGCAGCGTCGGGATCATCGAGCCGGACGGAATGTTGAACGGCTCGAAGGCGACCGTCCTGATGCCGACGGCGATCAGCCCGGCGTAGAGAATGGTCTTGACGTTGTCGAGCAGCCCGGCCTGGCGCACGGCCGGCTTGCTGGACCGGGCGGTTTTCTTGGTTGAGACGGCCATCGGATCGAGGTTCCTGCGGAGGCGGGATGAAGCCGACCACCCCCGCCGAAGTCAAGGCGAGGGCATCAGGGCGCTCGCGTGGCCGGTGGCCGCTCATCGATGGCTCTCATTGATTGAGACTGAAGAAAGGCCAGGGGCGTCGCCCCTGGACCCGATTAAAGGCGAAGCCTTTAAAATCCATTTAATACCTTGTGCTCGCGAGGTCGGTGCGTCCGGTTGACGACGACTGGCTCCGCCAAGCAAGAGAGAGCGCGTTAGACTGCAAACGAACGGGGTCTGGGGCCTCCCGGCCCCAGCGGGTCCAGGGCAGAGCCCTGGCCTTCCTTCTACGGCAGCGGCTCAGCAGAAATGATGACCATCGCGTACGCGTAAGGCACCTCGTCGGTCAGCGTCAGCGCGATCCGGGCGAACAGGCCCGGCGGCGTGATCGCGACGAGGCGGGCGGCCGCGCCGCCGGTCAGCCGCAGCGTCGGCGCGCCGCTCGGCAGGTTCACGACACCCATGTCGGAGTGGAACACGCCCTGGGCAAAGCCGGTGCCGAGCGCCTTGGCGCATGCCTCCTTGGCGGCGAAGCGTTTCGCCAGCGTGCCGGCGCGCAGCGTCTCCGTGCGCCGCAGCGCGCGGCCGCGCTCGACCTCGGTGAAGACGCGCGCGAGGAACCGCTCGCCGTGCCGATCAAGCACGCGCTGCACGCGCCTGATGTCGCACAGGTCCGAGCCCAGGCCGATTATCACGACGCCGCCCCAGCCCTCCGGCAAACCAGGCCCACGGCACGGCGTTCGCAGCGCTGCCTGATCAAAAGGATGGAAGCATGCCCGATTACAGTGATCACATCGACGTCGCGGCCCCCGCGGACGCCGTCTTCGCCTTTATATCGGACATTGCGAACCTGCCGAAATACCTGCCGACGGTGCATGGCGCGCACAGCCACGGCGTGGACCGCGTCGAGGTCGACGGCCAGGCGAACGGCCATCAATACGCCTCCACCGGCTGGTTCAAGGCCGACAGCGAGGCCAGGCAGATGAGCTGGGGCTCGGACGGGCAGAATGACTATGCCGGCAAGATGGCGGTAACCGGCGACGGCTCGGCCGCGCAGGTGACCTGCACGCTGCGCTTCTCGCCGACCGGCGAGGTCAAGCAATCGATGGACGAGCATCAAGGCGGCCCAGGCAACGCGATGACCGATGGCCTGCGCGCCTCGCTCCAGAGCATCAAGCAGCTCTGCGAGGGCACCGGCGGCAAGACGCCGAGTACGGCGGAGTAGCGCACCGCTTTTGATCGCCAAGGTCGGCGGCCGCGTCCGGCGCCAGCGCTAGGCTCTCGAGCGCTCGACCTGGGTGACGCCGCTCGCCACGCGCAGCCCGGCGATGACGTTCGAGAGGTGCCGCAAGTCGCGCACCTCGACGTCGATCAGCAACTCCATAAAGTCCTGCTGGCGGTTCAGGATCTTGAGGTTGCTGACAGTGCCCTCGTGCTTTGCCACCGCGTTGACCAGCGTCGACAGCAGCCCGGGGTCGTTGCCGGCGATCACCGAGACCCGCCCGACATGCGACGCGCCGGCGCTCGGCTTCGTCGCCTGGGCGTAGTTCCAGTCGATATCGATGAACCGCTCGGGCGTCGCGGCAAAGGTCTCCAGCGTCTGGCAGTCGCGGTTGTGCACCGTCACGCCCTTGCCGGTGGCGACGATGCCGACGATGCGGTCGCCCGGCAACGGATGGCAGCAACCGGCAAAGCTGGTCGTCATGCCGGGGATCAGCCCGACGATCGCGTGCTCGCGGTCGGGCGCCGGCGCCCGCGCGCTCGGCCGGCCCAGCATGCCGGTGACCACCCGCGGCGCCCGCGGCGCCTCCTGCAGCTCCGGATAGAGCGCGTTGATCACGTCCTTGGCGCCGAGCGTGCCGTTGCCGACGGCGACGTAGAGGTCGTCGCGCGTCGCACCCTTCAGCGTCTTGACCGCGCCCTCGCGCAGCGCCGCCTCCAGCACCTTCTCCGTGCCGTCGAGCCCGGCCTGGCGGAACGCTTTGGCCAACATCGCCCGGCCGGCGTCCAGCGTCGTCTGCCGCTGCTGCTGGGCGACGTAGCGCCGGATGCGCGCCCGCGCCTTGCCGGTGACGACGAAGCGCTCCCAGGCCGGCGAGGGCGTGCCGCCGCGCGCCGTCATGATCTCCACCTGGTCGCCGTTGGCGAGCGCCTGGCGCAGCGGGATCAGCCGGCCGTTCACCCTGGCGCCGACGCAGGTGTCGCCGACCTGGGAGTGCACGGCGTAGGCGAAATCGACCGGCGTCGCGCCGACCGGCAGCTCGATCAGCTGACCCTTCGGCGTGAAGCAGAAGACCCGGTCGGTGTAGAGCTCGAGCTTGGTGTTCTCGAGGAAGTCGTCGGCGGCGACCGAGTTCTCCAGGATCTCGAGCAGGTCCTGCACCCAGCGGAAACCCTCGCGGCCGCCACTGCCACCGCCATTGGCGCCCTGGCCGGCGCCGAGCGCGCGCAGCTCGGCCTCCTCGCCGGTCTTGTAGCCCCAATGCGCCGCGACTCCGGCCTCGGCGACGGCGTGCATGTCGGCGGTGCGGATCTGCACCTCGATCTTCTGGTTGCGCGGATGGCGCAGGGTGACCCCGGTGTGGATCGACTGGTAGCCGTTCGCCTTCGGCGTCGATATGTAATCCTTGAAGCGGCCGGCGATCACCGGGTAGGCGGAGTGCACGGCCCCGAGTGCCGCGTAGCAGGCATCGCGGTCCGGCACGACGACGCGGAACGCCATGATGTCGGAGAGCTGCTCAAAGGCGACGTTGCGGCGCTGCATCTTCTCCCAGATGGAGAACGGCGACTTCTCCCGCCCGGTGACCTCGCTCACCGTTACGCCGGAGTCGCGGCAAACCCGGATCAGCTCGGCCGCGACCTCATCGATCACGTCCGCACCCTGGCCGCGCAGGTAGTTCAGCCGCGCCTGAATGGTGGAATTCGCCTCCGGCTCGAGCTCGGCGAAGGCGCGGCTCTGCAGCTCGGTCTTGATCCGGTCCATGCCGATGCGCTCGGCAAGCGGCGCGTAGATGTCCATCGTTTCGCGCGCGATGCGCTGGCGGCGCTCCACCTTGGCAACGAAATGCAGCGTGCGCATGTTGTGCAGCCGGTCGGCGAGCTTGACCAGCAGCACCCGAATGTCGCGGCTGATCGCCAGCACCAGCTTGCGGAAGTTCTCCGCCTGCTTGGTGCGGTCGGATTGCAGCTCCAGCCGGGTCAGCTTGGTCACCCCGTCCACCAGGGTTGCGACCTGACGGCCGAAACGGCGCTCGATCTCGGCGACGGTGACCGGCGTGTCCTCGATCGTGTCGTGCAGCAGTGCGGTCACGATCGAGCTCACGTCGAGCTTGTAGCCGGCCAGGATGTCGGCGACCGCGACCGGATGGGTGATGTAGGGGTCGCCGTTCTCCCGCCTCTGCGGCCCATGCGCCTGCATGGCCATGACGTAGGCGGCGTCGACCAGATCCGTGTTGGCCGCCGGGTCGTAGGCGAGAATCTTCTCGGTCAGCTCGAATTGGCGAACGATCTGCGGGCGCAGCCTGCCGCCGGCTGACGGATCCTCGACAATGAGGGGCAGCGGAGCAGGCGCGGAAGCCGTGGCGCCGCCGAAAGCGGCGGCCGATCCCTCAGGCGAGAAGACCCGTCCGCTTGCCGTCAATCAGCGCCGCGCCCGGCCGCCGAGCTCGGCCTCGATCGCCGCCTCGATGTCCTCGGAGGACATCTCCTCGACCGGCATGTTCGCCGTCTCCTCGTCGGCCGAGACGTCCTGCAGGCCGAAGATGTTCTGATCGGTCGGGATGAGGTCGAGCACCTCCTCGTCGGCCGGCTCGGGCTCGGGCGAGCGGCTGAGCGACTTGATGAGGTCCTGCTCCAGCTTGTCGAGCCCGATCGTCTGGTCGGCAATCTCGCGCAGCGCCACCACCGGGTTCTTGTCGTTGTCGCGGTCGATGGTCAGCTCCTCACCGCGGCTGAGATTGCGCGCGCGCTGGGCGGCGAGCAGAACCAGCTGGAAGCGGTTCGGGATGCGTTCGACGCAGTCCTCGACGGTAACGCGCGCCATGCGGCAGTATCCGATCGGTCATTGAGCGAATGCTCATGTTAGCGATAGAGCGAATGCTCATGTTAGCGATAAAGCGAATGCTCACGATTGCTGTTGAGCGAGCGCCAAAGATAAGAGCAACGAGAGTGCCAGGCAAGGCCGAGGCCACTCTTGGACCTGCCTCACGCTGCCGGCGTGGAGCGCAAGCCCGGCCCGGCGGCGCGTGGATCCCGGGCGCTGACCCAATTCGGGGCGATCTCGGCCAGCGGGGCCAGCACGAAGTCGCGCAAATGGGCGCGCGGGTGCGGCAGGATCGGGTTCGGCGCGTCACGCACGAGGCCACCCATGTCGATAATGTCGAGGTCCAGCGTCCGCGCCGCGTTCACCTCGCCGCGCACCCGCCCGAAGCCGGCCTCGATCGCCTGCAGCATCGCCAGCAGCGTCTCCGGCGCAACCTCACCCTCTAGCAGCGCCACGCCGTTCACGTAGTCCGGCTGGCCGGAGGGCGGCACCGGCGCAGTCACGTGCCAGGAGGAGACGGCGAGCAGGCTGAGCCCCGGCAGCCGCGCCAGCCGGTCGACCGCGCGCTCGCAGCTTTGCCGCGGCGGGCCGCCGCCGGGCGCGGGCAGGTTGGCGCCGATCGCGACCAGGATCCTCATGTTCGACCACTCTTCCATGCGCCTTGCTTGCCGACTCGCAATCGCTTTTGCACGTTGGCGCAGCGCGATGCCGTCGGCGAAAGGGTTTGTTAATGCAGGTGCGGTCTAATCAGGACATCGCGCGGCGCACATCGTCATCAGGCACACGGATGTCACTTCAGGTCACAGCCACTCGGCGCTACTGGACGGACGCTAGCCATGCCCCTTGACGCGCAGGAGACGGAGAAGGTGGAGGCGCCGACGCATGATTGCCCGCTCTGCCCGCGCCTGGTCAGCTACCGTGAGCAGAACCGGCAAGCCAATCCGGACTGGTTCAACGGCCCGGTGCCGAGCTGGGGGCCGTTCGCCAGCCAGCTGCTGATCGTCGGCATGGCGCCCGGGGTCAAGGGCGCCAACCGCACCGGCCGGCCGTTCACCGGCGACCATGCCGGAGTGCTGCTCTACGAGACCCTGCTCGAGGCGGGCCTGGCGCGGGGCCGCTACGCCGCGGCGGCCGATGACGGGCTGGAGCTGACCGGCTGCCGCATCGTCAACGCCGTGCGCTGCGTGCCGCCGGCCAACCTGCCGATGCCGGTCGAGGTCACGACCTGCAACCGCTTCCTTGCCGCCGAGCTGCAGGCGATGCCCAACCTCGCCGCCGTGCTGTGCCTCGGCGTGCTGTCTCATGCCGCGGTGCTGAAGGCCTGCGGCATCCCGCCAAGCCGCATCCGCTTTCGTCACGGTCAGCTGCACCAGCTGCCCGACGGGCTGATCCTCGCCGACAGCTACCACGTCTCGCGCTACAATACCTCGACGCGCAAGCTGACGACCGAGATGTTCCGCCAGGTGGTGCGCGACGTGTCCGAGCAGATCGATCCCGTCGCCTGAGCACCGCCGCGAGCGAAACACATGCGCCCGGCGCCGAGCCTTGGACCCTGAACCCGGACCCTGGACCAACGTACTCCGACGCGGCTAACCTCACCCCAAAACGGGGGATCAGTCGGCGATGACCGCACGTGCTATCCGTGACGCCCTCAGCACCGCAATGACGCACAGCGTCGCGCCGATGGTGCTCAGCGACCCGTTTCTGCCGGACTGCCCGATGGTGGTGGCCAATCAGGCGTTTACCGAGTTGACCGGCTATCCCCACGAGGAGCTCGTCGGCCGCAATTGCCGCTTCCTGCAGGGCCCGAAAACCGACCCCCTCTCGCCGCGCCGCATCCGCACCTGCCTTGAGGCTGGCAGCGGCTGCATCGAGTGGATCGTCAACTATCGCCGCGACGGCTCGTCCTTCTACAATTTGCTGTTCATCTCGCCGGTGCACGACGAGGAGGGCAACCTCCTCTACTTCTTCGGCAACCAGCTCGACATCACCCGCGGCATGCCGGACTGGCTCGCCGAGGTGAGCATCGGCAGCGCCCACATCGTGCCGGCACTCGAGCACGAGTTTCACGCCCTGCTGCACCAGGTCAGCCTGGCGGCGAAGGTGGAGGCGCTGCAATCGATCATCACCGCAGCACACCGGCTGGCCGAGATATCCGTCAGCCTGGAGCCCGGAACGCTGCAACAGTTCGCACGCGTCGGCTAGGTGAAGGGAAGGCCAGGAGCTCTGCTCCTGGACCACGCTGGGGCCTAAGGCCCCAGACCCCCATTCGATCCAGCTGCTCACGGCACTGGGCATGCCGCGACGGAGCGAAGCCCCGGGCCTTCTATCCCATGCGGCGCCGCGCCTTCAGCTCCGCGGCGATCAGGAACGCCATCTCCAACGACTGCTCGGCGTTCAGGCGTGGGTCGCAGAACGTCTCGTAGCGCCTTGCCAGGTCAATCTCGGTCAGCTGGTGGGCGCCGCCGACGCATTCCGTCACCGGTTGTCCGGTCATCTCGACATGCACCCCGCCGGGCCGCAGGCCGTGCGCGGCAAAGACGTCGAAGAAGCCGCGCATCTCGGCCAGGATCGCCTCGAAGGAGCGCGTCTTGAGCACCGGAGCGCCCGGCTCGGAGGTCGCCACGGTGTTGCCGTGCATCGGGTCGCACAGCCACAGCACCCGGCGATGCTGCCGCAGCACCGCCTCGAGCAGCGGCGGCAGGTGGGTGGCGACCTTGGCCGCACCCATCCGGCTGATCAGCGTCAGCCGCCCCGGCTCGTCATCGGGGTCGAGGATGTCGATCAGCCGCAGCAGGTCGTCCGGCCTGGTGCTCGGACCGACCTTGAGCCCGACCGGGTTTCGCACGCCGCGCAGAAACTCGAGATGCGCGCCGTCGGCCTGGCGGGTGCGGTCGCCGACCCAGAGGAAATGCGCCGAGCAATCATACCACTCGCCGGAGGTCGAATCGACGCGCGTCATCGCCTGCTCATAAGGCAGCAGCAGCGCCTCGTGGCTGGTGTAGAACTCGGTCTCGCGGATGTGCGTCGTGTTGTCGCTGCTCATGCCGCAGGCGGCCATGAAGCCCAGCGTCTCGTCGATGCGGCCGGCCAAGTCCTGGTAGCGCGCGGCGAGCGGCGAGCGGGCGACGAAGTCGAGGTTCCAGCGATGCACCTCGTGCAGGTCGGCGTAGCCTCCCGAGGCGAAAGCGCGCAGCAGGTTCAGCCGCCCGGCGGACTGGAAATACGCCTGCTCCATCCGCGCCGGGTCGGGCACCCGGTCGGTGGCGGTGAAGGCCGGACCGTTGATGATGTCGCCGCGATAGCTCGGCAGGCTCACCCCGTCCTGCGTTTCCTCGTCGGCCGAGCGGGGCTTCGCGAACTGCCCGGCCATCCGGCCGATCTTGATCACCGGCAGGGTGGCGCCGAAGGTCAGCACCACCGCCATCTGCAGCAGCACCCGAAAGCTGTCGCGCACGATGTTGGCGCTGAACTCGGAGAAGCTCTCGGCGCAGTCCCCGCCCTGCAGCACGAAGGCGCGGCCCTCGGCGGCGGCGGCCAGCCCGCGCTTGAGCCGCCGCGCCTCGCCGGCGAACACCAGCGGGGGGTAGCCGCCGAGCCGCGCCTCGGCCGCCGCCAGGGCCGCCGCGTCCGGGTAGTGCGGCATCTGCCGGCTCGGCCGCTCGCGCCAGCTCCCCGGCGACCAGCCCGGCGTCTGTCCGTCACCGGCGGCCGGCGCGAGAGGGCGGGAGATCGGTCGGTGTTCCGTCATGGCTGCTCCTGCGCGAGCGTTCGCCAACGCCTCGCCGCACGACGTATCAACCGCATCCTGCCCACCCGTTGCAATCGCCGACACCCGATCGGCCCCCGCGAAAGTCGCAATGCTGGCGCATGCCTGCCCCGAGCCAAGCCTTCTCCACCCGATACTCGCATGCCACAAAGGCGTTGACGCAGCGGAGACAACACGCGATGGCCGGCTCGAGACTGCACTCTGCAAGCGTGGGCGCGAGCGAGATGGTCGGCCAGCTGACCCTGGCCGCGGCCCTGTTCTTGGCCCTGGCTTCGGCCCTGGCCGGCTGCGCCGCCCGTCCCGTCGCGCCCTCGCCGCTCGCCCCCACCAGCACCGACAGCGCCCAGGCCGCCGTCCGCCGCTTCTTCGACCGCACCTACGCGGACCAGTCGACGCTGCGCTACAGCTTCGCGCCGCTCATCCTGTCGCAGGTCCACATCGCAGGCATCACCGAGCGCGGCTACTTTCTCTGCGGCACGGTCACGCCGATCACCAAGGCCCAGACATATGTCGGCCGGCAGGTCTTCTTCACCCACTTTAACCCGCTCCGGCGCGACGTCGTCGACAACGCCTCGGTGCAGCCGAGCGGGCCAAGCGAAACCAGGGCGCTGTGCGGTCAGGCCTACGGCAGCGCCCACGCGCCGCTCGGCGACGTGCTGACGGCGCCTTGAGCGGCGCGCAGTGAAGGAAGGCCAGGGGCGTCGCCCCTGGACCCGATTAAAGGCGAAGCCTTTAAAATCCATTTGAACGACAAACGAATGGGGTCTGGGGCCTCACGGCCCCAGCGGGTCGAGGGCAGAGCCCTCGCCTCACCTTAGCCGCGCGCCTTGTCCAGCCCGACAAAGCCCAGCGTGTCCTGCAGCGTCGGCGCGAGGAACCGCAGCGGGCCGGCGAGCGCGCCGATGATCTCGCGATGGTCGACACCGGGATAGATCCGCTCCGAGACCGGTCTGTCGTGAGCGCGCAGCCTGGCGGCGAGCGCCTCCGTGTTGCGCGGCCGCACGGTCTTGTCCGCTGTTCCGGCGGCGAGAAAAAAGGCCGGCGCGGCGGCGTCCACGAAGGCGATCGGCTGAGTGTGCTCGCGCGGCGGGGTGCCGAAGATGTCGCGCAGCTGGTCGGTGTCGAGCGGCAGGAAGTCATACGGTCCGGCCAGGCCGATGACGCCGCGCAGCAGCCGGCGATCGAGCCCGGCGGCGGCAAGCCATTGCGGGTCGAGGCCGAGCATGGCGGCGTTGTAGGCGCCGGCCGAGTGCCCCATCAGAAACGGCGCGCCGGCGCCGCCATGCTCTAAGGCATGCCGCGCCGCCCAGGCCGTCGCCAGGGCGCAATCCTGCAGAAAGCTCGGAAACCGCACCGCCGGGTAGAGACGGTAATCCGGGATCACCACCACGGCGCCGGCGCCGGCCAACGCGCCGCCGACGAAGCGATACAGGCGGCGGCTGCCCTCGGTCCAGCCGCCGCCATAGAAGAAGACGATGACCGGCGCCGGCAGGCGCCATGATGCGGGGGCGTAGACGTCGAGTCGGTGACGCGGGTCGGGCCCGTAAGCAATACCCTCAGCCATCAGATGATCGGGCGCCAGCCCGTTCAGGATCCGTAGTGGCGAGCAGCGAGCAGTCAGCAACAAGCTGGCGGCAGCCAGGCTGCGTCGAGAAAGGCCAGAGGCTTTGCCTCTGGACTCCGCTGGGGCCGCGGGCCCCAGACCCCGTTCCGTCACGCTCCTAGCCTCGTTCTTGCTTGGCGAAGCCGCTAATCCTCATCTCCCGCTATAGAAAGCACCTGTGAAGTCATTCTTATAGATGGATTTTAAAGGCTCCGCCTTTAATGGGGTCAAGGGGCAAAGCCCCTTGCCTTGCCGCTAAGCCGCCAGGCTCGGATAGTCCAGGTAGCCGGCCTCGCCCCGCGAGTACCACGTCGCCGCCACGTCCTTGTTGAGCGCCGCGCCCCGGTGCAGGCGGTCCACCAGGTCCGGATTGGCGATGTAGGTGCGGCCGAACGCGATCGCGTCGGCCACCCCGCTATCCATCGCCGCCTGGGCGGTGTCGCCGACATAGTCGGCGTTCAGCACCAGCGTGCGGCTAAAGACGCGACGGATCTCGGGCGCCACTGGCGGAAAGGCGGCGCGGCTGAAGGTGCCGGCCTCGGTCGGCTCGCGCAGCTCGAGGAACGCCACGCCGACCTCGTCCAGCGCCCGCGCCGCGGCGGTGAACAGCGGCACCGGCTCGGGGTCACCGACACCCTGGATCGGCTCGTTTGGCGACAGCCGCACGCCGGTTCGTGAGGCCCCGACGGCGTCGGCGACGGTCTGCGCCACCTCGCGCAGCAGGCGCACCCGGTTGTCGATCGAGCCGCCATAGGCGTCGGCGCGATGATTGGCGCCGGAGCGCAGGAACTGGTCGATCAGGTAGCCATTCGCGGCATGCACCTGCACGCCGTCAAAGCCGGCGGCGATGGCGTTGCGCGCGGCCCGGTCGTAGTCGCCCAGCAGGCGCGGGATCTCCTCGACGTCGAGCGGCCTCGCTTCCGCGTAAGGCTGCTTGCCATCATAGGTATGCGCCTGGTTCGGCCCTGTGGTGGCGGAGGACGACACCGGCGCGGCGCCGCCAAGAAAGCTCGGATGCACCAGCCGGCCCATATGCCAGAGCTGGCAGACGATCCTCCCGCCGGCCTCGTGCACCGCATCCACCACCGGCCGCCACGCCTCGACCTGAGCCGCCGACCAGATGCCCGGCGCATACGGCCAGCCAAGACCCTCCTGGCTGATCCCGGTCGCTTCGCTGATGATCAGGCCGGCGGTTGCGCGCTGGGCGTAATAGGTCGCCATGATCGGCGTCGCCAGGTGCTCGCGTGTGCCGCGGCCGCGCGTCAGGGGCGCCATCAGGATGCGGTTCGGCGCCTCGATGGCGCCGATGGTGATCGGATCAAACAGGCTTGCCATGGTGTCTCCCGTGCCGCGCCGCGTGACGGCCGCACTGCGACATGGATGCCGGCGCGAAGCCGTTCAAGCCAAAGCGCAGCAGGGCTCCGCCGCCGTCAGGCCGGGCAATCGCGCGCTGAGCATGAAGCGATTGCGCGCTGAGCGCGACGCGATTGCGCCACGACGGCGAAAGGGACAAGTTTCGCCGATGACCAAGCTCGCCCTTGTCATCCTCCTGGCGCTCTCCGGCTGCGCCACCGACCCGAATGGACGCACACCATGGCACCAGTATCTGCATGATCATGGCCTCGAATAGCCTGCACGGCGTCGCCTGCGCCGCCGCGCTGCTGATCAGCGGCAGCGCCTGGGCTGCAACGCCGATCGCGGTGGTCGGCCCGATGACCGGCTCGAACGCCGCCTTCGGCGCCCAGATGCGCGCCGGTGCCGAGCAGGCGGTGCACGACATCAACGCTGCCGGCGGCGTGCTCGGCCAGCCGGTGAGCCTGGCGGTGGGTGACGATGCCTGCGATCCGCGCCAGGCGGTCTCGGTCGCCAACGAGATGGCCGGCCGCGGCGTCGTCTTCGTCGATGGCGAGTTCTGCTCGGGCAGCTCGATCCCGGCCAGCCACGTCTACACCGAGGAGAGCGTGCTGCAGATCTCGCCCGCCTCGACCAACCCGGACTACACCGACAAGGGTGCGTGGAACACGCTGCGGACCTGCGGACGCGATGACCAGCAGGGTGCGGTCGCCGCCGCCTACATCGCCGCGCACGCCCGCAACGCCACCATCGCCATCCTGGACGACAACTCCGCCTACGGGCACGGCCTGGCCGAACAGACTCGCCGCGCGCTGAACGCCGCCGGCGTCAAGGAGGCGCTGGACGCCACCTACACGCCCGGCGAGAAGGACTACTCCGCTCTGGTCAGCCGCCTGCGGCAGTCCAACGCCACCCTCGTCTACATCGGCGGCTACCATCCGGAGATCGGCCTGATCGCCCGCCAGGCGCGCGCCCAAGGCTACGCCCCGGTGATCTTCGGCGGCGACGCTCTCGTCACCGACGATTATCGGCAGGTCGCGGGACCAGCCGCCACCGGCACGCTGATGACCTTCCCGCCCGACCCCCGCCGGCTCGCGTCGGCGGCGCCGATCGTCGCCGAGTTCGCCGCCCAGAAGATCAACCCGGAAGGCTACGTGCTCTACAGCTATGCCACCGTGCAGGTCTGGGCAGAGGCCGCAAAAAAGGCCGGCAGCACGGACGCCCAGAAGGTGGCCGCGGCCCTGCA
Organism: Acetobacteraceae bacterium; assembly: GCA_963692975.2. Classification (GTDB taxonomy): domain Bacteria; phylum Pseudomonadota; class Alphaproteobacteria; order Acetobacterales; family Acetobacteraceae; genus CAXMMR01. Next base: position 207,761 of record CAXMMR010000023.1, read on the forward strand.
TGACGGCACGCCGTACGAGACGGTCGTCGGGCCGATCAGCTTTGACGCCAAGGGCGATCCGAAGGGCACCGGCTACGTCGTCTATGCCTGGGGCAAGGACGGCTACGGCCAGCTCTGAACGCGAAACGGGCGCCACCAGGACGCCCGCTCGACATCTCAGCCCTGGGCGGCGACGCTACTTCTTGACAGTGTCGCGCACCGCATCCTTGGCGCCGCCGACGGTGTTCTGAACTTTGCCGGCGGTCTTCTCGGCCGTGCCTTCGGCTTGCAGCTTGGTATCGCCCGTCACCTTGCCGGCAACCTCCTTGAGCGAGCCCTTGACCTGATGACCGATGCCGGCCGCGCGATCCTCGTCTACCATGTGAGCCTCCCTGGCTGTTGCTGATTAAAACGGGACGGCCGCGCGGTGGTTGCCGGACGGCGCCGCATGTCGCGCGCGCCAGACCTCCGCTGCCCGCAGGTCTGCCGTCGCCACGGCGTCCGCGCGCCCGACCGCCAGCAATCCGAGCGCGATCGTGGCGACGATCCGCGCCTCGGCCGCAGCATTGAGCGCCTCTCCGGTCCAGACCGAGCGCCAAACCTCCGCCGGCGGCTCGTCCCACTCGTCGCTGATCGCCGCCGCGGCCAGTTCCCGCCGGCCGCGCTCAGGTACGGTCAGATGCAGCGTCGCCAACTTGGCCGGGTTGCGCTCCGCCTCGCCGCCGCCGCCCTTGAGCACCAGCAGCCGCAGCCCGCCGAGCCGCTCCGCCGCGCCGAGATGCACCTCGATGTAGGGCGGATGGAACACCCCATCGACCGCCGCCGGCGCGCCCGCCGGGTTGAGCAGCCGGCAGACGGTGTTGATCGGCGAGCGCAGCCCGAACAGCGTGCGGGTGGCGAGCAGGCGCTCGAGCCCGGCCGACAGCGCCTGAAGCGGCATGTAGGCGAAGCCCTGCCGGGCCAGGCCGTCGCGCGCCTCCGCGGCATCCAGCGCCGGCGCGAGCCCGAGGCCGACCAGCCCGTCAAGCACGCTCATGCCGCTCGAGAACTGGTTGCTGCCGTGCATCAGCACCGGCACCCCTGCCCGGCCGAGCGCCAGCGCCGCCATCAGGAACCACGGCGCACCGCGCGTCCGGCCGGCGCCATAGGACGGCCAGTCGAGCGCCACGCCCGGCACCTCCAGCCGCGCCGTCTCGCGCGCCGCCTCAACCAAGCCCACCACCTCGTCGGCGTCCTCGCCGCGGTAGCGCAGCAGCATCAGGAAGGCGCCGACCTGCATCGGATCCGCCCGCCCGGCCAGCACCAGGCCAAGCGCCTCGCGCGCCTCCGCACGCGTCAGCGCCCGCGACCTGCCCGGGCCGCGCCCGAGCGTGGCGACGAAGCTCGCAAACCGGGCGACGTCCGGCGCCGCGTCGGCCTCAGCCGGCACGCGGCTGACCGTCGACGGGCTTCACGCCGACGCCTTTGAAAAACGTGTAGCAGAACGTCCCGTCCGGCTCGGCCGTCCGCCGCAGATCACGAAGGCCGGCGTCGAAGGCGTCCGCCTCCACAAGCCCCGCCGCGATCGCCGGCCGCCGCACGCCCTCGATCATGGCGGTGAAGGTCCTGCGCGTGAACCCGTCGGCGAGCTCCGGACGGCTGCCATCGACATAGACCATGCGCGGCGAGACCCGAACGTCCGCAAGCCCGCTCGCCGCCATCAGCGGATAGACCTGCCGGCCGATCAACGCGTCGCCCCCGGCCGCCTGCTGCAGCGCCACCTGGCACTGCACCGCCGCAGAGGCCGCCTCGCTGCGCGGGTGAAAACAGGTCGAACCATGATCGCCCTCAATGACCGTCATCGTGCCGCCAGGCCGGAGCAGCCCGGCCAAAACGGTCAGGATTTCAGCGGGCTGTCTCAGATGCTCCAGAACGAAGCAGACGAAAACGTCGTCAAAGCGGCCGGCCGGAAAGGGTGGCGCCGCGAGGTCCGCCCGGGCGAACCGCACGTTCGCCAAACCCGCGCGCCTTGCCGCCCGCTCCGCCTGCCCGAGCGAGGCGGCCGAGATGTCGATGCAGGTGAACTGCGCCTGCGGGCTGCGCCGCGCCAGCAGCATCGTCTGCGCGCCGACGCCGCAGCCAGCCTCCAGAACCTGCCGGCCCGCCGCATAGACCGTGTCGCCATGCAGCCACTCCGCCAGCGCGCCGGCCTGGTCAAGCAGGCGTTCGGCCTCGCGCGGCTGATAGCCATGCACGTAGCTGTCCGCGCCCATCGTCATGCCCCCCCCCCACCATGATGCTGGCCGGTCAGGCTTCGGCATACTGGCCGGCGCGCCAGGTTCCAAGCACGTCGAGCTCGCCCGACAGCAGCACCAGGTCGGCGCGCTGGCCCGGCGCGATCCGGCCTGCCACCTCGGAGAGGCCGAGCAGCGCCGCCGGCAGCTCCGAGGCCATTCGCAGCGCCCGCTCGATCCCGAGCCCGAGGCCGAATGCCATGTTGCGCACGCAGGCGATCAGCGTCGTGTCCGCGCCCGCCAGCGTGCCCTGGTCATCCATCAGCCGGCCGTCCCGCCGGCTGATCCAGCGCCCGTTCAGCTGAAATCCGTCGAGCGTCGTGCCGGCGACCGCCATCGCGTCGCTGACCAGGAACATCGACGGCCCCGCGGGCGAGGCCAGCGCCAGGCGCAGCATCGCCGGGTGCACATGGACGAAATCGGCGATCAATCCGCATCGCACGCCCGCCGCCAGCAGCGCCGCCGCAACCAGCCCAGGCTCGCGGCCGGCCGGCGCCGGCATCGCGTTGTAGAGGTGGGTGACGCCGCTGATCCCGGCGGCAAAGCCGGCTTGCGCCGCCTCGATCCCGGCCGCGCTGTGCCCGGCCGAGACCACCGCTCCGGCCCGCACCAGCCGCGCCACGGCGGTGGGCGCCACCTCCTCCGGCGCCACCGTCACCAGCAGCCGCCCGGGCGACAGACGCGCCGCCGCCGCCTCCAGCAACGCGATGTCCGCCTCGCCAGCCCGGCGGATGAAGTCGTGCCGGTGCACGCCGGGCCGGCCGGGGCTGATGAACGGGCCCTCCAGGTGCAGGCCCAGCACGCCCGATCCGGGCTCGGCGGCCAGCGTCGCGGCCGCATCGATGGCGCGCGGCATCAGCTCGGGCCGGTCGGTGATCAGCGTCGGCAGCAGGCCGGTGACGCCGAACGGCCGGTGCGCGTCGGCGATCGCCTGCGCCGCCTCGGCCGATGGATCGTCGTTGAACTGCACCCCGCCGCCGCCATTGACCTGCACATCGATCAGGCCCGGCGCGAGCACCGCGCCGGACGGCAGCCGATGGCTCGCCACGCCGACGAGCGACCGGTCCGCCAGCACGGCGGTGATCCGGCCCGACGTGACGAGCAGCGCTTTGCCCTCGATAAGCCCGCCGTCCAGCAGCATGCGGCAGCCGCCCAGCAGCACCGCGCCACCCATCCTTCCGACTGCGCGCGTCACTCGCTGTAGCGCTGCTCGGCCCAGGGATCGGCGTTGTTGTGGTAGCCGCGGGTTTCCCAGAAGCCGCGCCGGTCCCGCGCCGCCAGCTCGATCCGGCGCACCCATTTGGGCGACTTCCACAGATAGAGGCGCGGGATCAGCACCCGCACCGGGCCGCCATGCTCGCGCGAGATAGGCCGGCCCTCCCACTCATGCACCAGGAACACGTCCGGCTGGTCGAACTGGTCGAGCCGGACGTTGGTCGTGTAGCCGTCATGGGCGTGGAACAGCACGTGCCGCGCCTCGTCCTTCGGCTCCACCATCGCCAGCAGCGCCGATGCGGCCACCCCGCGCCAATGATTGTCGTAGCGCGACCAGCTGGTCACGCAATGCATGTCGGAGACGCTGTCGCTCTGCGGCATGGCCAGCAGGTCGGCCAGCGCGAGGCTCAGCGGCCGGCGACAGAACCCGTCGATGTCAAGCCGGAACTTCGCCTCCGTCACGTCGGGCTGCTGCCCGAGGTCGAGCACCGGCCAATCCTTGACCAGGGTCTGCCCGGGCGGCAGCCGCGCTGCGCCCGGCTCAGTCGGCTGGCCGACGAGCGCTCGCTTCTCGTCCGCCCAGCGTAGCTTGCTGCGCGTGAGCTTGCTGTCCGTCGGTGGCTCGTTCTGCATTGCCTCGCCTGCGGCAGGACCGATCCGCGTCAGAGCGACATCAGGACGCGCCACTGTCAATCGTCGTGATCGCGGTGGTCACGGCGATGCCGGCGTTCTCAGAGCAGTCCGCGCTGATGATCGTCTGGAGGTGGGTGAACGTCGCGCCGAGCAGGCAGAGCGCGTAGCTCGCCCGCAGACCGACGGAAACAGACGCGTAAAGTCGAGGTTCTGAGACGCCTAGACATACTTCAAGGCGACGAAGCCGACCACGATCAACGCCAGCGTCGCCATCGTCACCATCGTCAGCCGCCGCTCGACAAAGCCGCGCACCGGCTCGCCGAAGAACCGCAGCAGCCCGGCCACCAGGAAAAACCGCACGCCCCGCGTCAGCGAGGCCGCCGCCACGAATACCGGAAAACTGAACCCGGCGGCGCCGGAGGCAATGGTCACGATCTTGAACGGGATGGGCGTCAGCCCTTTGATCAGGATCACCCAAAGGCCGTATTGGACGTAACGTTGCCGGAACGTCTCGAACGCCGCCTGGTAGTGGTAGAAGCGCAGGATCGGCAGAGCGACGCGGGCGAACAGCGCGTAGCCGATGTAATAGCCCAGCATCCCGCCCAGCACGCTCGCGACCGTGCACAGCGCCGCCAGTGCCCACGCCCGACGCGGCCGCGCCAGCACCATCGGGATCAGCAGCACGTCCGGCGGGATCGGGAACACGCTGCTCTCGGCAAAGCTCACCACCGCCAGCCAGAGCGGCGCGCGCGGGCTGGCCGACAGCTTCAGAACGCGCTCGTAGACAGCTCGCAGCATGGCGGACTCCAGACCTGTTCCGAGCTTAGGGCAATAAGGTTAAAGAAGGATGAGAAAGGCCAGGGCTCCGCCCTGGACCCGCCGGGGCCGTGAGGCCCCAAACCCCGTCCGTTAAGGGGCAAAGCCCCTTGCCTTGCCCTCAGGCCGGCAACGTAATCGTCGCCCGAGTGCCCTTCCCGCCGCGATTGCCCAGCGCCACGTCGCCGCCATGCGCGCGCAGGATATTGCGCGCGATCGACAGCCCGAGCCCGGTGCCGCCGGTCTCCCGGTTTCGGCTCGCCTCCACGCGGTAAAACGGGTCAAACACGCGCTCGAGCTCGTCGGGCGGAATGCCCGGCCCGTCATCGTCGACGAACACGGTGATGATGCCGGGACCGCCCCGGTGCAGCACCACCTGCGCGCCGCCGGCGTATTTCACCGCGTTGCCGACCAGGTTCGCCATCGCCCGCTTCAGCGCCATCGGCCTTGCCTGCACCACCATGTGCTCCGGCCCGTGATAGCGCAGCTGCTCGCCCGCCTGCGCGGCGTCGGTCGCCTCGTCGACGACGGTGCGCAGCAACGCCGGCAAGTCAAGTGCGACCGCCGGCTCGGCGCGCGAGGCGTCGCGGCCGAAGGCGAGGGTTGCGGCGACCATTGCCTCCAGCTCGTCGAGGTCGGCGAGGAACTTGCCGCGCAGCTCGTCCTCTTCGATGAACTCGGCGCGCAGCTTCATCCGGGTGATCGGCGTGCGCAGATCGTGGCCAATCGCCGCGATCAGGAACGTGCGGTCCTGCACGAAGCGGCGGATACGCGCCGCCATGGTGTTAAAGGCGACAGCGGCGGTGCGCACCTCGATGGGTCCCGCCTCGGGCAGCGGCGGCGCGTTGACGTCGCGCCCGAGCCGCTCGGCGGCGGCCGCCAGCGTCGCCACCGGCCCGGTCAGCCGCCGCACCGCCCATACCGAAAGCAACGCCGCGGCGATCGTCATCAGCACGAACGCCGCCAGAAAGGTCGGCGAGTTCCAAAACAGCACCGGCCGCAGCCGCAGCCGGACGTTCAGCCAGCTCTCGTCCGGCAGGTGCACCGCCACCTCGAGCTTGTGCGAGCGCCGGTCGCACCGCACGACGATCATGCGCGGATGCTGACCGGGCAGCATCCGCAAGCTGTGGATGCTGACCCGCACCACATCCTCCAGCCATTGCGGCGGCAGCCCGGTCAGCTGCGCCGTCGGCGCCGGCCCGACGGCGGCGTTCCAGCCGCTCGGCAGGTCGAGCTCCTGCAGCACCCGCGGCCGCTGCTCGGGCGGCACGCTGATGACGCTGCGGAAGATCGTCGAGATGCGCACCCCAATGTCGCGCGCCTCGGAAAAATGCTGCAGGCCGATGCTGTCATAGGCGTGGATCGTGAGCCCCAGCCCCTGCACCAACGCCAACCCGAACAGCAGCGTGATCAGCGTGCGCGACGCGAGCGAGCCGGGCCAGCGCGGCGCCGACCAGCAGCGGACCGACCAGCGCCGGCGCCGCGGGAGCGTCGCTGCCGTAAGGCCCTCAGGCACGTTCGACATCGCAGGCCAGCACGTAGCCGCCGCCGCGCACCGTCTTGATCAGCTGCGCGTGCCGGCCGTCATCCTCCAGCTTGCGCCGCAGCCGGCTGATCGCAACGTCGATCGCGCGGTCGAACGGCCCGGCCTGGCGGCCGCGCAGCAGGTCGAGCAGCATGTCGCGGGTGAGCACGCGGTTGGCGCGGTCGAGCATCGCGACCAGCAGGTCGTACTCGCCGCCGGTCAGCACCACCTCGACGCCGTCCGGGTTGAGCAGCCGGCGCCGCGCCGGCTCCAGCAGCCAGCCGCCGAAGCGCAATCCGCGCGGCGCCGGCTCGACCCGCCGCTCCGCCCGCTCCGAGCTGCGCCGCAGCACCGCGCGGATGCGGGCGAGCAGCTCGCGCGGGTTAAACGGCTTCGGCAGGTAGTCGTCAGCGCCGAGCTCGAGCCCGATGATGCGGTCGGTCTCCTCGCCCATCGCGGTCAGCATGACGATCGGCACGTCGGACTGGGTGCGCAGCCAGCGCGCCAGGTCCAGCCCGCCCTCGCCCGGCAGCATCAGGTCGAGTACGACGAGCTGGTAATGGCCATTGGGCCAGTTCCGCCGCGCCTCGCGCGCGTCGCGGGCGGAGGTGACGCGGAAGCGGTTGCGCTCGAGAAAGCGCGCCAGCAGCTCGCGGATCTCCCGATCATCGTCGACCACCAGCACATGCGGCATCGTCTCCATCAGCCACACCTAGCGCGCGTCGGCACCCCACCGGAACGTCTCGTTGCACTCCGTTGCAATGACGAACAACGGCAAGCGCTTCTTTTTTGAAAAAAAGAAGCAAAAAACTTTCATCCGAGAGAGCGTGTCTGGGAATGCGCTAGGGTAGTCAGCTGGCATGGCTGCCGGAGCATTAAAGCTGAGCGGCCTCCTAGCCGTGAGCATCGGAGCGCACGCCAGGCGCGTCAGATGACCACTAGAGTAGCATTGTCAGAGACGCTCTCAGCGCCAATGGGCGGGTATCCATACCCACGCCCCCTGCCGCGCCGCCCAATGGCCCGGCACATACTGGTGATAGCCGTAGCCGGCCCGACGGAACGCCCAATGCGCCGGGATCCAGACGTAGGTCCGGCCGTCCCAATGCCAATGCGCGCGCTCCAGCACGTAGCGCTCCGGCGGGCCAGGCGGCGGCGGCGGCGGCACAAAGCCGGGCTCGGCCGGGATCGGCGCGTAGGCGCCCGGCGGCGGCGGCCCGCCATCAGGCGGATAAGGCTGCGCCAGGGCACTGCCGCAGAGCAGCGTACCGACAAGCACCCAACTGCAGGCTGATCTCATGCAAAACGCCTCCATCAACGACGGCAAGTCAGAAAGGCCAGAGCTCTGCCCCGGATCCGCTGGGGCCGCGAGGCGCCAAACCCCATCCCCTGGACTCATGACGGTCGCTTCCTTGCTTGGCGAAGCCATTCAAATCAATGCTCACGTCCCTCCACCCGGCCGGGTGCCACCGCGAAGAGATGGATTTTAAAGGCTTCGCCTTGAATGGGGTCCAGGGGCAACGCTCCTGGCCTTCCTGTGCTAGATATCCGCATACACATGCGTCTCCGCCGCCCCGCCCGGCTGCGTCACCGCGCCGAGATGCGCCGGGCCGACGAGCTGCGCGTATTTCCAAATTGCGCCCGAATTGTAGTCGGTCCCCCGCGGCTGCCAGGCCGCGCGCCGCGCCGACAGTTCCGCCTCGTCGAGCACCACCTCGATGGTGCCCGCGTCGGCGTCCAGCGTGATCGTGTCGCCATGGCGCAGCAGCGCGATCGGCCCGCCCAGCGCCGCCTCCGGCCCGACATGGCCGACGCAAAAGCCCCGCGTACCGCCCGAAAACCGCCCGTCCGTGATCAGCGCCACCGCCTCGCCCATGCCCTGCCCATAGATCGCCGCCGTGGTCGACAGCATCTCGCGCATCCCCGGCCCGCCGCGCGGCCCCTCATAGCGGATGACGATCACGTCGCCCGCCTTGTAGGCCCGCGCCTGCACCGCGGCGAACGCCTCCTCCTCGCTGTCGAAGCACAGCGCCGTGCCGGTGAACTGCCGTCGCGCCAGCCCGGCGACCTTCACGATCGCCCCGTCCGGCGCCAAATTCCCGGTCAACCCAACCACGCCGCCAGTCGGCGCCAACGCCCGGCTCACCGGGTAGATCACGTCCTGCCCCTCGGGAAACGAGACGCCCTGGAGGTTCTCCGCCAGCGTCTTGCCGGTCACCGTCAGGCAGTCGCCATGCAGCAGCCCGGCGTCAAACAGCGCCCGCAGGATCACCGGAATGCCGCCGACGCGATGCACGTCGAGCGCCACGTATTTCCCACCCGGCTTGAGGTCCGCGATATACGGCGTGCGCCGCATGATCTCGACCACGTCGGCCATCGTGAACCGTATGCCCGCCTCGTGCGCGATCGCCGGCAGATGCAGCCCGGCATTGGTCGAGCCACCCGTCGCGCCGACACAAACCGCCGCATTCTCAAGGCTCTTCAGCGTCACGATGTCACGCGGCCTGAGCTGACGCTCAACCAAATCCATCACCGCCCGGCCGCTCTGCACCGCCCAGGCGTCGCGCTCCTCATACGGCGCCGGCGCCCCCGCCGACCCGGGCAGAGCCAGCCCGATCGCCTCGGAGACCATCGCCATCGTGTTCGCCGTGAACTGCCCGCCACACGCCCCCGCCGAGGGGCAAGCAACGCACTCCAGCTCGTGCAGCTCCGCGTCGGTCATCTTGCCGGCCGCGTGCATGCCCACCGCCTCGAACACGTCGACCACGGTCACGTCGCGGTCCTGAAATCGCCCGGGCAGGATCGTGCCGCCATACATAAACACGCTCGGCACGTTGAGCCGCACCATCGCCATCATCATGCCCGGCAGCGACTTGTCGCACCCCGCGAGCCCCACCAGCGCATCGTAGCAATGCCCCCGCATCGTCAGCTCGACGCTGTCGACGATGCACTCCCGGCTCACCAGCGAGGACTTCATCCCCTGGTGCCCCATCGCGATCCCGTCGGTGACCGTGATGGTGGTAAACTCGCGCGGACTGCCGCCGGCCTCGGCAACCCCGAGCTTGACCGACTTGGCCTGCCGGTCGAGCGCGATGTTGCACGGCGCCGCCTCGTTCCAGCAGGTCGCGACGCCGACCAGCGGCTGCGCAATCTGCTCCTCGGTCATGCCCATCGCATGGTAGTACGAACGATGCGGCGCCCGGCCGGGACCCTCGGTCACGTGGCGCGACGGCAGGGCTCGATTTGTCCCAGCGCTTTTTCAGCATGGTGAGGCTCCAAGGAAAGAGGTTCTTTTTTGAAAAAAAAGAACCAAAAAACTTTTATCCGATAAGGCTCTCGTCGTCTCAGCCGCGACAGCGGAACAAAAGTTTTTTGCTTCTTTTTTTCAAAAAAGAAGCGCTTGCATCGCCGCCTCAAGATGACTGACCTCGGCGAGGAAAGCCGCCAAGCGCTCGCGATTTTCCTCCACCACCTCCGGCTTCGCCTTGGCGACGAAGTCGGCATTGCCAAGCTTGCGCTCCACCTTGGCTGCCTCCGCGAACGCGCGCTGGCGTTCGCGTTGCAGCCGCGCCCGCTCCGCGTGGAGGTCGACGATGCCCTCCAGCGGCAGCACCAGCGTCGCCTCGTCGACCACCGTCTGCACCGACCCGCCCGGCATCGCGCCCGCCAGCGCCGACAGCTCCGAGACGCGGGCCATCCGGCGGATCGGCTCGATCCAGCGCTCGCCGCGGGCCAGCGTCGCCGGCGCGGCGTCGCGCAGCAACACCGGCGCCAGCACCGAGGGCGGCACGTTCATCTCCGAGCGCACGGCGCGGACGGCGCTGACGAAGCGGACCACCCAGTCGAGCTCGGCCATCGCCGCGCGTGCCCCCTCGACCTCGACGGGCTCGGGCCAACGCGCGCGGATCAGCGAGCACGGGGCGCCGTAGCCGAGGTTGTCCCACAGCTCTTCGGTGACGAACGGCATTGCCGGGTGCAGCAGCCGCAGGATGGCGCCGAGTACGAACGAGCCGGTCGCCCGCGCCTCGTCGGCCGCCGGCCCGCCGGCGGCGAACACGGGCTTGGCGAACTCCAGGAACCAGTCGCAGAGCGTGCCCCAGGTGAACCGGTAGCAGGCCGCCGCATACTCGTCGAAGCGGAACGCCTCCAGCGCCAGGGTGGCCTCCGCGACCGCCGTGTTCAGCCCGTCCAGCAGCCATCGGCACAGCGGCGAGGCGACCGCATAGGGCTCGAACACCGGCCCGACCTGGCCGGGCGCTGCGCCGTTCATCTCCAACAGCCGCGCCGCGTTCCACAGCTTGGTGACGAAGCCGCGATAGCCCTCCACCCGCTGGGCACCGAGCTTCACGTCGCGCCCTGGCCCGGTCAGCGCGCAAACGGTGAAGCGCAGCGCGTCGGCGCCGTAGCTGTCGATCAGCGCCAGCGGGTCGATGACGTTGCCCTTGGACTTGCTCATCTTCTGCCCGCGCTCGTCGCGCACCAGGCCGTGGATGACGATCTTGCGAAACGGTGCCTCGCCTTTGAAGTGCAGCCCCATCATCAGCATCCGGGCGACCCAGAAGAAGATGATGTCGAAGCCGGTCACCAGCACGTCGCCCGGGTAGTAGCGCGCCAGCTCGGCAGTCGGCTCGGGCCAGCCGAGGGTCGAGAACGGCCACAGCGCCGAGCTGAACCAGGTGTCGAGCACGTCCTCGTCCTGCACCAGCGCCACGTCGCGACCGTAATGCGCCTGCGCCTGCGCCGCCGCCGCCGCCGCGTCGCGGGCGACGAACACCGCCTCGTCCGGCCCATACCAGGCCGGGATGCGGTGCCCCCACCAGAGCTGGCGCGAGATGCACCAGGGCTGGATGTCGCGCATCCAGGCGAAGAACGTGTTCTCCCACTGCTTGGGCACGAACTGCACGTCGCTGCCCTCGACCGCCGCAATCGCGGCCGGCGCAAGCGCATTCGCCCGGCAATACCACTGGATCGTCAGCCGCGGCTCGATCACGACGCCCGAGCGGTCGCCATGCGGCACCTGGATCGTCGTCGGCTCGACCGCCGCCAGCAGTCCCAGGCGCTCCATCTCTTCGACGACCCGGCGGCGAGCCTCCTCGCGCGGCATCCCCTCCAGGCTGCGGGTGAAGCTTCGGTCGGCGTGGTCCCCCCAAACCACCTCGCTGAGGGTGACCCGCCCCTGCTTGTCGAGGATGGTGACCGCCGGCATGCCCTGCCGCTGCCCGACCTCGAAATCGTTGAAGTCGTGCGCCGGCGTGATCTTGACCGCCCCTGTGCCCTTGGCCGGATCGGCATACGCGTCGGCCTTGATCGGGATGCGCCGGCCGGTCAGCGGCAGCACCGCGTGGCGCCCGACCAGGCCCGACCACCGCTCGTCGCTCGGATGCACGACGATCCCGGTGTCGCCCAGCATCGTCTCCGGCCGCGTCGTCGCCACCGTGATGAACTCGCCGGGCGACCCGTCGATCGGATAGCGGACGTGCCACAGCGACCCGCGGGTCTCGCGGCTCTCCACCTCGAGGTCCGAAATCGCGGTCTGGAAGTGCGGGTCCCAGTTCACCAGCCGTTGGTCGCGGTAGATCAGCCCGTCGGCATGCAGCCGCACGAACACCTCGCGCACCGCGGCCGACATCCCCTCGTCCATGGTAAAGCGCTCGCGCGCCCAGTCCAGCGAGCAGCCGAGCCGGCGCAGCTGCGCGGTGATCGTGCCGCCGCTCTGCCGCTTCCATTGCCAGACCCGTTCGAGGAACGCCTCCCGGCCGAGCGCCTGCCGGCTCGTCTGCTCGGCCGCCAGCTCGCGCTCCACCACCATCTGCGTGGCGATGCCGGCGTGGTCGGTGCCCGGCTGCCACAGCACGTCCCGCCCCTGCATCCGTCGATACCGCACCAGCGCGTCCTGAATCGTGAACGTCAGCGCGTGCCCGACATGCAGCGTCCCGGTGACGTTGGGCGGCGGGATCATGATGGTGAACGGCGCGCCCGACGAGCCGGGATCGGCGGCGAACGCGCCCGCCCGCTCCCACCCCTCGTAGAGCCGCGCCTCCGCCTCGCCCGGCGAGAAACTCTTCTCCAGCATCACTTGGTCCAGGGCAGCCCGGCAGCCTGCCAGCCGGCGACCTGGCCGCGCCGGCCGCTCGCGTCCGGCGGCCCCTCGAAGCCGTCGACGATGTTGAACACGTGCTCGAAGCCCGCCGCCAGTGCCGCGTTGCCGCCGGCGATCGAGCGCACGCCGCTCCGGCACAGCATGTAGAGCGGCTGGTCCTGCGCCAGCCCCGCCGCCTTGAGCTTGTCAACGAAGCCGGGATCCACCTGCCCCTGCTCGTTCGACCACGACACCATCACCGGCTCGGCCAGCCCGTCCAGCGTCGGCACGCCGATCACCGCCCACTCCGTCGGCGTGCGCACGTCGACCAGCCGGGCGCGCTCGTCCTTCTGCAGGGCGGCATAAACCTGTTCGACGGAGACGTTGTCGACCATCCTGCGTTCCTAACCGTCTGACCCAGTGCCCCAAGGTGCCCGACCATGCCCGAGCCGACAATCGCGCCCCACGCTCAGCACCCCGGCGGCCCGCATCCCTACGCCTCCGCCGCCGACGGCCTGGCCGGCGCGATCGGCAACACGCCGCTGATCCGCCTGCGCCGCGCCTCGGAGGCGACCGGCTGCACCATCCTCGGCAAGGCGGAGTTCATGAACCCCGGCGGCTCGGTCAAAGACCGCGCCGGCCTCGGCATCATCGAGGCCGCCGAGCGCGACGGCACCCTCAAGCCCGGCGGCCTGATCGTCGAGGGCACCGCCGGCAACACCGGCATCGGCCTCACCTTGGTCGCCAACGCCCGCGGCTACCGCTGCGTCATCGTCATGCCCGAGACCCAGAGCCAGGAGAAGATCGACTTCCTGCGCATGATCGGCGCCGACCTCCGCCTGGTCCCCGCCAAGCCGTTCCGCGATCCGGGCAACTACGTCCACCTCAGCCGCCGCCTCGCCGAGGAGCTCGGCGCCGTCTACGCCAACCAGTTCGACAACCTCGCCAACCGCGCGTTCCATCGCGCCACCACCGGCGAGGAAATCTGGTCGCAAACCGCGGGCCAAGTCGACGCCTTCACCTGCGCCTGCGGCACCGGCGGCACGCTGGCCGGCGTCAGCCTCGCGCTCAAGGCGCACAACCCCGCCATCCGCATCGTTCTCGCCGACCCGGAAGGCAGCGGTCTCTACGGCTGGATCAAGTCCAACGATCTCACCATCGAAGGCAGCTCGATCACCGAGGGCATCGGCCAGTCCCGCGTCCCCGCCAACCTCGAGAACGTGGAGATCGACGACGCCGTCCGCATCCCCGACCCCGAGGCGCTGGAGCAGTGCTTCGATCTGCTCCAGCACGAAGGCCTTTCGCTGGGCGGCTCGGCGGCGCTCAACGTCGCCGCCGCCATCCGCGTCGCCCGCGACCTCGGTTCCGGCCATACCGTCGTCACCATCCTCTGCGACGGCGGCTCGCGCTACCAGTCCAAGCTGTTCAACCCGGCCTTCCTGCGCTCCAAGAACCTGCCGGTGCCAAGCTGGCTCGATCGGAAGTAAGACAAGGGGCTTTCCCTCCGTGAGCCTTCTAACGGCGCTTTGCGCCGTCGAAACCTTTAGGCTCACTCCGCCCCTTGACCCCATCGTCACGCGAAGGCGTGCTGCGCACGACGGCGGAGCCTTTGAGATCCGCTCGATAAGAACGATGTCGACGGCTGTTGCGATAGGCGCACGGATCGTCCGATGATACCAAACGCTCACGAGCTAACGCCGGACCTACGGAGAGCATCATGGCCTACAAGACCATCACTCTGGCGCTGATGGCGACCCTGGCGGCCGCCTCGCTGGCCCCCGCCCATGCTGAGCCCGGCGGCTGCCTCAAATACGGCGCCGCCGGCGCCGTCGGCGGCCACCTGGCCCACCACGGCATCCTCGGCGCCGCCGGCGGCTGCGCGGCCGGCATGTATGTCCGCCACAAGTTCCGCAAGGAAGCCCACGCCAAGGCTGCCCTCTACGACCAGGAACACCCAGGCTCCTCCGGCACCTACCAGCAAAAAGCCACCGCCTATGACGTCGAGCACTCGACCAGCCCTGGTAACGCACCGCCAGCCGGCGCCGCTCCCGCAGGCGCGCCGTCTCCAGGGCAGACCCCACTCTAGGATTGATGAGGCTGCGAGCACCAGGCTACTGGCGCACCGCTTTGATGTAATCGTGGCCGGCCGAGGGTCTCTCTGAGCGCAGCCTGCTTTAGCTCGGGTATGACCATCGTGCCTCGTTGGCGATGCAAAGCCTTGGCGGAATCTGCGTCCTGGGCTTGCAGGCACGGTCGCTTGGTGATCATCGACAATCAGTGCCAAGCAAACCTGGTCGATTTGCTCAAGCTGATGTCAATTCAGACCGCGAGCGCTGCGCTTTCTACCATCCACTTGAGCTTTGGTCGACTCATCGGGATTAACTACGGCAGCGTCAACGACCATAGAGTCTGGTAAGCTGTTGTTGGAACTTACAAGATGTATTCCAATGTGATGTACAGTCACAGACACTCCTATGTTAAGATCATCTGGTGGACCAAAATTACTTGCCTTTGTTCTAAACTCCGCGTCTAATATCCAGAGACCTTCGTGCACACCAGCGTCCTTGATCATCAACGTAGTAAGCTCCTTGCGCGTGAACTTGAATTGACTTGCAGCGGCCATCTCATTGAATCCTTCGACTATGTGATTGCAGATCAGCTCTTTCTGCCTTTGACCGGCGATCGTGTTCGACTTGTTCGGCGTCACTCAGGACCCGCGTAATGGATAACAGGTCGTGCCTCAAGGATGCGGGGCTGCGGGCCCCGCGCCGCTGCCTAGCCTAGCCTTCGCTCCTCTTCGTCTCCGGCACCGCCACCCAAACCAGCACCGTCGCCAGCGCCCCCGCCGCCGCCAGCACCAAAAAGGCCGTCCGAACGGCGGTATCCGCCAAATACCCGCCAAGCGTGGTGCTGATCGTCGCGCCAAGCCCGATCATCAGCCCCAGTATGCCCATGCACAGGTTGAAGCGCCCGGTGCCGCGCGTGATGTCGGCCGCGATCAGCGGCAGCATGACGCCGAACGTCGCCCCCGAGATGCCGTCGAGCAGCTGGATCAGGATGATCGCCCACGAGCTATGCGCGAATGCGAGCAGAACGCCGCGGATCGGCAGCGAGGCGAAGCCGACGATCAGCACCGGCCGCCGCCCAAACCGTTCCGCGGTCAGCCCGACCCGCGGCGACAGCAGCGCCACCACCATCTGCGGCAGCACGATGGAGGCGGCGATCACCAGCTCGGCAGCGCGGCCCTCGAGCCGGGTTGCGACTCCGGCGGCGAGCGGCAGCATCGCGGCGTTGGAGAGGTGGAACAGCAGGCAGCAGAACGCGAAGCTGACGAGAGCCCGGTCACGCAGCAGCGCCCTGGTGCTGCCGCGCGACCTCGCCGCCCCCGGCCGGGCGGCGGCGCCCGCGGCCGGCCCGATCAGGCGCAGCGCCCACAATCCCGGCAGCGCCAGCGCTCCCGCCAGGAAGAACACGGCCCGGCCGGACACCGCGTAGCCGACATAGCCCATCAGCGCCGCCGCCAGCCCGTTGCCGACGGACGCCCAGCGGGCATTGCGTCCGAAGCGCTCGCCGGGCCCGGTGGCGCTCGCCGCCGCGGCGCCGAGGCTGATCGCGGCGATCGCCGGGCCGAGCATGCACGAGGCGAAGCCGTGCAGCACCTGCGCCGCCGCCACCGGCAGCCGCGCCGGCAGAATCGCGGTGACCAGGCAGCCGACGATGATGGCGACGATCGCCGCTCCCGCCGCCAGCCGCTTGTTGCGAAGCTGGTCGACCAGCGCGCCCGCCGGCACCTGGCTCGCCATCGAGGTGATGGTGCCGATCGACAGCACCACCCCGATCTGGGACTGCGTCCAGGCCTCGCTGGTGAGGAACACCGAGACGAACGGCCCGAACGCGGTCTGCAGGTTGGCGACGAAGAAGTTGAGCGCGTCCAGCCCGAACGCCGCTCGCGAGGCGTCGCGCGTGCCGAGCCGCGGCTTGCCGGCCGGCATGACGTTATGAACCCGCGTCGGCCTTGCTCGTGGAGCCCGCCTCGCCCGGCCGCGGCAGCACCGGCGGCGGCCGATCCGGCTGCGGCGGCGTCGATGACGGGGTCGCAATATCGGGGGCCGCAATCTCGGGGGCCGCAATCTCGGGGGCGGCAACGACCGCGCCGGCCGCCGGCGCGCGGCCGGGCGCCGCAGGCGCAGAGCCGGGCGCCGCCTTGGCGGTCTCGGCCGCCATCTTGGCAACGGCCACCGGGTCCGGCGGCGACGGCGCCACCACGATCGCCTCGTCGCTGCCGTCATAGGCCGGCGTCGCGGTAATCGCCGCCTCGTCCAGCCCCAGCACGATGTCGTCCTCGCTGCCCGGCGGCGGAAAGCTGAGCAGCGCCCACTCCACAGCGACGGTGCGGCTGCCAACGCCCATGAAGCCGCCGAAATCGATCACCACGGCAAGCGCCTCTCCATGCGCGTCCACCAGCACGTTGACGATGCGGCCAAGCGCCGCATGGTCCAGCCCGACAACGGTGCGGCCGAGAATGCCGGCAACCGGCAGGCGCATCGCGTCGACCGGCAGCGGCGTGCCGTCTGTCTGCGTCAAGCCACCGCCAAGCCCGACGCACCAGGCGTCGTAAGGCTCGACCCCGAGCGGACAGGCGCCGCCAGGATCAGCCTCGATCGCCAGCACCGGCAGCTCGGGCGCGGCGGACTGGGCGGTTAACAGCAAGGACAACAAAAGTAAAAAGCGCTTCTTTTTCGCAAAAAAGAAGCAAAAAACTTTTGACTCCGCTATCGCCCACCAAGCCGGCAAGAGTGGCGTCAGGGATAAAAGTTTTTTGGTTCTTTTTTTCAAAAAAGAACCGCTTGCCTGCTGCACTGCCTACTCGATCCTCGGCGCGATAGCCTGGAACGTCCCGTCCGCCTGCAGCCGCTCGAGGTCGCCGCTGGCGATGCCGTAATGCATGCCGTGCAGCCGCAGCATCCCGTTTTCCACCCGCTCGCGCACCCAGGGGAAGGTCATCAGGTTCTCCAGCGACAGCCGCACCGTCTCGTGCTCGCACATCCGCGCGGAGGCGTCGCGACCCTCCACCGCCCGCACTCGCAGCCGCGCCCGTGCGGCGATCTCGACCCAGGGGCGGACGAAGTCGGACAAGCTGTCCGGCGTGCCGTTGAGCAGCGCGTCGACGCCGCCGCATTGCGCGTGCCCCATCACGACGATGTGCGGCACCTCAAGCGCCTTGACCGCATACTCGATCGCCGCCGAGGTGCCGTGATAGCCGTGATCGGTCTGGTAGGGCGGCACCAGGTTGGCGATGTTGCGGACCACGAACAGGCTGCCGGGTGCCGCGTCGAAAATCATCGCCGGATCGATCCGGCTGTCCGAGCAGGCGATGATCAGCGCATTTGGCGTCTGCCCGTCCTCGGACAGCGTCTCATAGGCGTGGCGGCGGTCCGGCCAGACCTCGCGGCGGAAACGCTGATAGCCTTCGAGCAGCTGGTCCATGACGTGCGCCGTCTCCGGTCTGCCGAAAGGCCTGCCTCCGGCTTACGCAATGAGGCTCAGTCCGTCCAGCGCGAGGCAAGATCGGCGCGCAGCGCCGAGAGGCGCCGGCGCTGCCGACCGTCGGCGTCGAAGTTCTCCGGCCGCAGCCAGGCCTCAACGGCGGCGCGGCAATCCGGCCACTCCCCGGCTAGCAGGCTATACTGCGCGGTGTCGCGCTCGCGTCCCTTGACCACCATGTGCGCCCTGAGCGTGCCCTCGTAGCGAAAGCCGAAGCGCTCGGCCGCCCGACGCGACGGCGCGTTCAGCGCATGGCATTTCCAGACCAGGCGGCGATAGCCGAGCGTGTCGGCGGCAAAGCGCAGCAGCAGAAACAGCGCCTCCGTCGCCGCCCGGGTGCGCTGCATCGACGGCGCGAACCAGATATTGCCGATCTCGATCGCCGCGTTGGCCGGCTGAATGTCCATCAGGCTCATCCAGCCCTGCGCCGTCCGCACCGCCTGGCCGGCCTCGCCCCCATCCGGCGCGCCCCCATCTTGAGCTCCGGGCACCACCGACCAGACGATCGGGTCGGTCTGGGTTGCAAACGCGACGACCTTTTCCTCCAGTGTCGCCTGGCTCTTGAACGGTCCGCTCTGCAGGTAGGTGAAGCTGGCCGCCGACGCCTCGGGCTCCGCCGCGATCGCCTGCCACAGTCCAACGGCGTGGTCGCGCCCCAACGGCTCGAGGCAGACGTACCGGCCGCGCAGATCGATGCGCGGCGGAACCGGTCGCGGCGTCGCGTCGACCTCGGGGCCGACCGGCTGCAACTGCGATAAGGGTTGCACCATTACGAAACTTCGTCCCCCTCCCCTCGGTTTCTTGCACGATCAACGAGCACGGAGTCCGACCATGAGCATTCCCGCCCGGCCAACCCTCTACGCCTGCCTCGCCCTCGGCCTCGCGGCCCCATCTGTCGCGGCCCTGTCCAACGCCGCCGCGGCCGACGGCGAGCGCTTCACCGCCACGATGAGCGGCAGCAGCGAGGTGCCGCCGACCGGCAGCCCCGGCACCGGCAGCGTGCAGGCGACGCTCGATCCGGCGACGCGGGTGCTGCACTACACGCTCACCTTCCAGGGCCTGACCGGCCCGGCGACGATGGCGCATTTCCACGGCCCCGCCCCGGTCGGCGCCAATGCCGGCGTCGAGGTAGCGCTCGGCAACGCGCCGAAAAGCCCGATCCGCGGCGAGGCGACGCTGAGCACGGAGCAGGTCGAGGCGCTCGAGCAAGGCAAGCTATACGCCAACGTGCACACGCCGAAGCACCCGGGCGGCGAGATCCGCGGCCAGCTGATGAAGGGGGCCTGACCCGCTGCCGGCTGAGATCGGGCGCTATTCCGGGGTGTCCGTCGGCCGGAGGTGAGAGCGCCGCAGCTCGGCGTCGTTCAGCCGGTCGGAGGCGGTGCGCGCCGGCGGCGTCGCCCCCGCCGGCGCACTGACGGGGTGGCCGCTGCGCAGCCCGGCCGCTTCCAGCACCACGCCGCGCCGCACGGCGCCGCTGGCCCCGAGGCTCGGCGTGTCGGCGCCGTCGACCATCACCACCGTGCCGCCGGCATTGCCGGTCGTCAGGGTCGCGCCCGTCGCATCAGCCGGCAGCGGCCAGGTCTCGCCAGGCTGCATCGTCCGATTGAGCAGCACCTTGCCGGCGTCACGCACCATCACCCAGCTCTGAGCGACCGCCTTGACGACGATGCCGGTCGTCGGCGACGGAGCCGCGACGGCTGGCGGCGCCGGCGCCGGCGCCGCCTCGCCCACTGGTGAGGACGCCGTCGCCGAAGCGTCCCCGGTCGAGGCGGCAGCCAGGCCGGGCGCAGCCGGCGGCGCCGGCTTCGGCGGGACGGCGGCAGGCGGTAGGGCGATCGTCGGGGCGGCAGCAGGCGGCGTCGCCCTGCTCGTCGCGCCAGTCGCCGCCGCATCACCCGCGGCGACGGCCGGCGGCAACTGCGATGGCGGCGCAACCGAGGGCAGGATCGAGGCGACCTGCGGCGATGGCGGCGCCGCCAAGCCCCCGTTCGCCGCCAGCGGTGCCAGCCGCTCGGGCAACGCCGCCACTACGTGCGAGGGCGTGCGCTGGTCGGCGGAGTAGTAGTACCAACCGCCATAGGCCGCAGCGACCACCAGCATGCCGAGCAGCACCACAGCACCCGCTGGTACGCCGCGCTGCGGCACCGGCACCGGAAAGGCGAGCTCCGTACGCTTGTTGGCCGGCCCGCCCTCGGCGCGAAAACGCGTCGCATACTCCGCCCCCGGCAAGCCAAGCGCGTTGCCATAGGCGCGGATGAAGCCGAGCGCGTAGGTTGTGCCCGGCAGGTCCGCCACGCGACCGTCCTCGATCGCCTCCAGATATTGCGGACGAATGCGCAGG
Source organism: Acetobacteraceae bacterium (assembly GCA_963692975.2). Taxonomy (GTDB): domain Bacteria; phylum Pseudomonadota; class Alphaproteobacteria; order Acetobacterales; family Acetobacteraceae; genus CAXMMR01. The sequence goes on from CAXMMR010000023.1 coordinate 228,166, forward strand.
CTCGCCGCCAGCTCGGACACGCCCCAGCCAAGGCGCTGGCGGGCCGCCCGCATCTCGGCGCCAAGCCGCGCCGTCCCGGACGGCTCCAGCGACTGTTGACGGTCCTGCAGCATTGTTCTCAGTCCCTGAGAGCGGTTGCCGCAAATGTTTAGACCGATCGGGCGAGGGAGCAAGACAAGGCCAGGGGCTTTGCCCCTGGACCCCATTAAAGGCGAAGCCTTTAAAATCCATTTCGGTATGGGTCTGAACGGCGCGATCGATGACGGTGTTTACGATCTGAATGGCTTAGCGAGATGACTTAGCGCCTTGCCTGAAATGGATGGGGCCTGGGGCCGTGGCCTTACTCCCTTCCTAAACCGCCAGCCCCTGCTCCCGAGCCCAGGCCAGCACCGGCTCGCGCAACGACGCGTGCCCGGAGGTGTTCGCCCGCAGCCGGTCCAGCACCGGCCGAAACGCCGCCAGGTCGACCGCGCCCAGCACCGACTTCACCGGCAACACGCTGGAGGCCGACATCGAGAGCTCGGTGATGCCGAGGCTCGCCAGCACCATCGCTTCCAGCGGCCGCGACGCCGCCTCGCCGCACAGCGACAGCGGCACCCCGGCGGCGGCCGCCTCCCGCACTACGTGGTCAAGCATCGAGAGCATCGGCGCCGAGATCAGGTCGTAGCGCCCGGCCATCCCTGGCGCCCCGCGGTCGGCGGCGAACAGGAACTGCAGCAAGTCGTTGGAGCCGATCGAGACGAAATGCGCCTCGCGCATCAGCTCCGGCAGCGCCCAGAGCAGCGCCGGCACCTCCAGCATGGTGCCGATCTGCAGGCTCGCGGGTGCGGGCCGGATCCTCGCCGCCTCGGCATAGAGCAGGCCGCGCGCCTGGCGAAACTCCGCCAGCGTCGCCACCATCGGGAACATCACCGAGAGCGGCCGTCCGTTCGCCGCCAGCAGCATCGCCCGGAGCTGGCGGCGCAGGATCGCCGGCCGGTCGAGCCCGACGCGGAGCGACCGCCAGCCCATCGCCGGGTTCTCCTCGGGCTGGCTCGGCGCGTCCGGCAGCAGCTTGTCGCCGCCCAGGTCCAGGGTGCGAAAGCGCACCGGCCGCCCGTCCGCCGCGTCCATCACCCGCCCGTAGATCGCCTGCTGCTCGGCCACGTCCGGGATGGAGCCGCGCGCCATCATCGCGATCTCGGTGCGGAACAGCCCGATGCCGGCGGCCCCGGTCTTGTCGAGCTGGTCGACCTCCAGCGTCAGTCCGGCATTGATCAGCAGCCGGAACGGCGTGCCGTCGGCGCTGACCGAGGGCCGGCCGCGCAGCGCCAGAAACCCGGCGATCCGGTTGTCGCGGTCGGCGATCGCGCGCAGGTAGGCGACGTGCACCTCCTGTTCGGGCCGCAGGATCAGCGTCGCGTCGTCGGCGTCCAGCACCACCTCGTCGCCCGCCTCGGCGGCGTCGATCGCGCCGCGCACTCCGCCCAGCGCCGGCAAGCCGAGCGCCCGCGCCATGATCGCGGCATGGCCCGAGGCGGATCCCTCCTCCACCACGACGCCGGCGATCCCGCGCGCATGCCAGTCGAGCAGCTGCGCCGGGCCGAGCCGGCGGGCGAACAGGATCGCGCCGGCCGGCGAGCGCTCGACCAGCTCGTCAACCTCGCCGTCCTGCCCCTCGAGGCAAACCAGCACCCGCAGCGCCGCGTCCTCCATGTCGGCCAGGCGCTCGCGCAGATAGGGATCGGCGATGCGCCGCATCCGCTCGCGCAGCTCGCTGGCGACGCGGTGCACCGCCGCCTCGGCGGTCAGCCCGCCCTCGATCGCCTCGGCCACCCGCCGTAGCCAGCCCTCGTCGGCGGCGATCAGCCGGGTCGCCTCGAGCACCTCGCGCGGCTCGCGCCCCTCGGGCAGGCGCGAGGCGATCAGCTCGTCGAGCCCGGCCCGCATTTCGGCGACCGCAAGACGCAGCCGCTCGCCCTCCGCCGCCGCGTCGTCGGACAGCACATGCCGCGGCGGCCGGCCGGTGCCGAGCACGATCAGCGGGCCGATGGCGATCCCCGGCGCCAGCGCCACCGCATCGAACTGCCGCGGCAGCGCGGCGCCAAAACCCTCCTCGGCGCCGTCGACGGCACCGGTCGCGGCGAGCAGCTCGGCAAGCAGCATGGCCACCGTCTCCAGCACCTCGACGTCGTCGGCGCCGAACCGCCGCGGCGCCTCGCACTGCACCACCAGCACGCCGAGCGTATGCCCGGCGCGGCGCACCGGCAGCGCCAGGAGCGAGGCGTAGCGGTCCTCGCCGGTCTCCGGGCGATAGGCGAAGGCCGGATGGTTCTGCGCGTCCGCCAGGTTGAGCAGCATGCCCGAGGCGGCGACCAGGCCGACGATCCCCTGCCCCACCCGCAGCCGCGTCTGCCCGACCGCCTCAGGGTTCAGCCCGTGCGTCGCCCGCAGCTCCAGCATGTCGCCCGGCCGCATCGCGTAGATCGAACACACCTCGGCGCCGATCTCGGCCGCGACCAGGCCGATCACCTCGCCGAGCGGCGCCAACCCGCCGCTCATCATCTGCCGCAGCTTGGACATCAGCCTCAGCGGCGTCGTCATCCGCCGCGAGCCGAAAGGGCGCCCGTCTCGCGGGCCGCGAGCGCGGCCACCGCCTGTTCCACCAGCTCGCCGATGATCTCGGCCACCGGCTGCTCGGCGGTCACCATGCCGACCGACTGGCCCGCCATCACCGAGCCATGCTCGACGTCGCCCTCGATCACCGCGCGCTTCAGCGAGCCGGCCCAGAAATGTTCGATTTCGAGCTGTGCGGCCTCGCGCGTCACCGCGCCCGCGACGTAGCGCGCCGCCACCTCGCGCTGATGCGCCATGAAGCGCCGCACCCCCTCATTGGCCAGGCCCCGGACCGGGATCACCGGGAAGCGCTCGTCGAGCTGCACGGAGGGCAGCGCGTCGCGGGCGCGGGCGTGGATGAAGGCGCGCTTGAAGTTCGGATGCGCGACGCTCTCGCGGCTGGCGGCGAACCGGGTGCCGAGCTGCGCCCCGGCAGCACCCATCTCCAGGTAGGCCAGGATTGCGTCGCCCCGGCCGATCCCGCCGGCGACGAACACCGGCACCTCGCGCATGTGCGGCAGGATCTCCTGCGCCAGCACGGTGAGCGACACCGGTCCGATATGGCCGCCGGCCTCCGAGCCCTCGATCACCAGCGCCTCGGCGCCCGAGCGCACCAGCCGGCGCGCCAGCACCAGCGCCGGGGCGAAGCAGATCACCCGCGCGCCGCCGTCGCGTATGCGCCCGATCGCACCGCTCGGCGGAATGCCGCCGGCCAGCACCACATGGCCGACGCCGGCATCCAGGCACACCTGGATCAGCCCATCGAGCTCGGGATGCATGGTGATCAGGTTGACGCCGAAGGGCTTCGTCGTCAGCGCCTGGGTCGCGGCCACCTCCTCGGCCAGCCGGTTCGGCCCCATCGCGCCGCAGGCGATCACGCCGAAGCCGCCGGCATTGCTGATCGCGGCCACCAGGTGACGCTCGGACACCCAGCTCATCGCCCCGGCCATGATCGCGTGCCGGGTGCCGAGAAACGCCGCCCCGCGCTCCGACAGCGCCGAGAAGCGGGCGCCCGCGTCGCTCAGCGCCGAGCTCGGCGGCAGCATGTCGGCCCCGGCGACCCCAGACGGGGCGACTCCAGACGGGGCGATATCAGGCGGCATCGAGCCCGTAGGCGGTGTGCAGCGCCCGCACCGCAAGCTCGGTGTATTCGAGCCCGACCAGCACGCTGACCTTGATCTCGCTGGTGGTGATGACCTGGATGTTGATCGCCTTCTCGGCCAGGGTGCGGAACATCGTGTTGGCCATGCCCGCATGGCTGCGCATGCCGACGCCCACGACGCTGATCTTGGCGACGTCCGGATCCACCAGCAGCTCGGTAAAGCCGATCTCGCCCCGCGCCGCCTGCAGGATCTCCTGCGCCCGCGCCAGCTCGCTGCGGCCGACGGTGAACGTCATGTCGGTCGTGCCGTCGGCCGAGACGTTCTGGACGATCATGTCCACATTGACATGCGCGTCCGCCAGCGGGCCGAACACCGCCGCCGCCACGCCCGGCCGGTCCGGCACCCGCCGCACCGTCACCTTCGCCTCGTCGCGGGAGTAGGCGATCCCGCTCACCATTTCCTTTTCCACGATCTCGTCCTCGTCCACCACCAGCGTGCCGGCCCCGTCTCCCTCCGGAGTATCCTCGTTGCCGAAGCTGGACAGCACCTGGATGCGCACCCGCTCCTTCATCGCCAGCTCGACGCTGCGCGTCTGCAGCACCTTGGCGCCGACCGAGGCAAGCTCCAGCATCTCCTCGTAGGCGATCTTATCGAGCTTGCGCGCCTTCGCAACGATGCGCGGGTCGGTTGTGTACACGCCATCGACATCGGTGTAGATGTCGCACCGGTCGGCCCGCAGCGCCGCCGCCAGCGCCACCGCCGAGGTGTCGGACCCGCCGCGCCCCAGTGTCGTCACCCGCCCGTCCGGCGCCATGCCCTGAAAGCCGGCCAGCACCGCCACCTGCCCGAGCCCCATTCGACGGACGATCTCCGCCCCGTCGATGCCGGCAATCCGCGCCGTGCCATGCGCCCCGTCGGTGCGTACCGGCACCTGCCAGCCGCACCACGACCGCGCCTCGACACCCTCGGTCTGCAGCGCGATCGCCAGCAGCCCGCTGGTCACCTGCTCGCCTGTCGAGACCACGGCGTCATACTCGCGCGCATCGTGCAGCGGCGACAGCGCCCGGCACCAGTCGACCAGCTGGTTGGTCACCCCCGCCATCGCCGAAACCACCACAGCCACCTCGTGCCCGGCCGCGACCTGACGAGCCACCCGGCGCGCCACCGCGCGGATGCGGTCGAGGTCGGCCACCGACGTGCCGCCGAACTTCATCACGATGCGCATCGGGCGGGTCTAGCCGGGGACGGAGTAGGAAGAAAGAGCTTCTTTTTTGAAAAAAAGAAGCAAAAAACTTTTATTAACTTAGCTCTATGGGAGAGTACACCGCCAAACGGACAGAAGTTTTTTGGTTCTTTTTTTCAAAAAAGAACCCCTTCCTTGCCTTCCTTCCCCCCGCAGCCGATCAAGGCCCGATGCCCGCCCGCCTCGCCCCGCTCCTGCTGCTTGCCGGCTGCGCCGTGACCGGCCCGCCCAAGGGCCCGCCGCCTCTGCCCGCCGACATGCACTCCGCCCTGGTCGCGCCAACCGGCGACGCCATCCTCGCCGCGCCAACAAGCTGGACGCCCAAGCCGACGATCGTCAGCCCGATCTACGCGGCGGCGGCGCCGGAGCTGTTGTCGGCCATGCAGGCCTACCTGCTCGCCCAGCCGCGCACCTGGCTCACGATCGCCTACCCCGACCTGCTCCAATCGTTCCTGATCGTGCGCAGCCCGCTTGCCAACGCGCCCGACATCGTCGTCATCCAGGCCGTCCCGCGCAGCACGGCCACCAGCCGTGCGGTGATCTTCTCGCAGAGCCGCTACGACACCCCGCTGCCCTACACCCACCATAACCGCACCCGCGTCGCCGCCTTGCTGGCGGCGCTCAAGGCGCGCTTCGGCGTGGTCGCAGGCCCGTGAGCAATACTCGTACGGGCAACACCGTGCCGGGCGAGGTCGAGAAGTTCGACGCGCTGGCCGCCGGCTGGTGGGACGACACCGGCCCGATGCGGGTGCTGCACGCGATGAACCCGCTGCGCTGCGCCTGGATCGCGAGGCGCCTGCCCGCCGCACCGGTGCGCCTGCTCGACCTTGGCTGCGGCGCCGGGCTCGCCGCCGAGTCGTTCGCGCGCGCCGGCCACCACGTCACCGGCGCCGACGCCGCGGGTGCTGCCATCGCCGCCGCCCGCGCCCACGCCGCACAGGCGGGGCTCGCGATCACCTATCGCCAGGCGGAGGCGGACACGCTGCTCGCCGAGGGTTTGCGCTTCGAGGCGGTGACCGCGCTTGAGGTGATCGAGCACGTCGCCGACCGCCGCGCCTTCCTACGCAGCCTCGCCGGCCTGCTCGAGCCCGGCGGCCAGCTCTTCGTCAGCACCGTCAACCGGACGCTGCGCTCGCTCGCCACGGCCAAAATCGGCGCGGAGTACATCGTCCGGCTGCTGCCGGTCGGCACCCATGACTGGCGCCGCTTCGTCACCCCAGCCGAGCTCGCCGACGACGCCCGGCGCGCCAGGCTCCGCCCGACGGACAGCATCGGCATGCTGCCGGACCTGACGCTAAGCCGCTGGCACGAAGGCCGGGACCTCAGCGTCAACTACATCGCGGCGTTCAAGAAAGCCTAGCCGTGCAGGCGCGACGCGGCGTGGCGCGGCGTCAGCGTCCAGTGCCCCGCAAAAGCCAGCAGGATGAGCGCGAGCGGCATGGCGTAGAACACCGCCATCACCGGCAGGCTCGGGCTGTAGCCGCTCAGCACCAGCGCGGTCAGCAACACGGCCAGCAGAAGCGCCGCCACAAAGCCGTTCCATGCCGACACCACGCGTGCCAACCTGATCCTTCGCCGCGCCTGCCGTATCCGTCTCGCCGTCATCGCCCGCCCTGCACTCGCCTGATGCAGTGCAACATGATGCGCAGCGCGCCAGTCGCGCCATGCAAAACCCTCAGGCAAGACCTGCATACCCATGCAACAGACGACATCCTCCGACCTGCTCGACCAGATCAGCTTCGGCCCCACCGGCCTCGTCGCCGCCATCGCGCAGCAGCACGACACCGGCGAGGTGCTGATGCTCGCCTGGATGAACCGCGACGCTGTCGCCGAAACCCTGGCCACCGGTCAGGTCTGCTACTGGAGCCGCAGCCGCAGCGCCCTGTGGCGCAAAGGCGAAACCTCCGGCCACACCCAGCGCCTGGTCGAGGCGCGACTCGACTGCGACGGCGACGCTCTGCTGCTGCTCATCGACCAGACCGGCGTCGCCTGCCACACCGGCGCGCGCTCGTGCTTTTACAGAAGCAAGGCAAGCGGCTTTGCCGCTTGACCCCATCGTCACGCACAGGCGTGCCGCGCACGACGGCGAAGCCTTTGCAATCCATTCCTCGTTCAAATCATACCACAAAATGAACGCTTGAGCCTGATATTGAACTCCAAGTGCCGGGGTCTGGGGCCTCCCGGCCCCAGCGGGTCCAGGGCAGAGCCCTGGCCTTCTTACCCGTGCCCCTGATCTGGCTGCTAGCCGGCGAAGCCAGCGGCGACGTCCTAGGCGCCCGCCTCATCGCCGCCCTCCGCGCCCGTCGCCCTGACCTGAGCTTCGCCGGCATCGGCGGCCCGCGCATGGCGGCGCAGGGCTTCGGGTCGCTGTTCGACATGCGTGAACTGGCGGTGATGGGCCTGGTCGAGGTGCTGCCCCGCCTGCTGCCGCTGCGCCGCCGGCTCGACGAGGCGGTTGCCGACATCGCGCGCCGCCATCCGGCGATGGTGGTCACCATCGACAGCCCCGGCTTCGCCCTGCGCCTGCTGGAGCGCATCGGGCCGCTTGGCATCAAGCGCGTGCACTACGTCGCGCCCCAGGTCTGGGCCTGGCGCGAGCACCGCGTGCGCCGCTTTCCCGGCCTGTGGGACCGGCTGCTCTGCCTGCTGCCGTTCGAGCCGGCCTTCTTCGCCGGCCATGGCGTGCCGGCAAGCTTCGTCGGCCACCCGGTGCTCCAGTCCGGCGCCGACACCGGCGATGCGGCCCGCTTCCGTGCCGCCCATGGCCTGAAAGACGACGCCAAGGTCCTCGTGCTGATGCCGGGCAGCCGGCGCAGCGAGGTGCCGCGCCTGCTGCCGGTGTTCGGCCGCACGCTGTCGCTGCTGGCCGAGCGCCTGCCTGGCCTGGCGCCGGTGATCCCGGTCTCGCCAGTCGTCGCCGAGACCGTCGCCCGCGCTGCCGCCGACTGGCCGGTATGCGCAAGGCTGCGGCGCCCGATCCTGGTGACCGAGCTCGCCGACAAGCACGACGCCTACGCCGCCGCCGGCGCCGCGCTGACCAAGTCCGGCACCTCGACGCTGGAGCTCGCCCTGGCAGGCGTCCCGATGGCGGTGACCTACCGCGTCAATCCGCTGACCGGCCTGCTCGCCCGGCGCCTGATCCGGGTGCCGCACGTCGCCATGGTGAACCTGCTGGCCGGCCGCGAGGTCGTTCCCGAACTGTTGCAGGAGCAATGCACTGCCGAGCGTCTCGCCCAAACGGTGACAAGCCTGTTCGAGTCCGCGTCAGTCGCCGCCGACCAGCGCGCCGCCTTCCGCGCGGTCACCGACAGCCTGCGGGCGCCCGGCGGCGTGCTACCCGCCGATGCCGCCGCCGCCGCCATCGTGGAGCTTCTGGATCAAGCCTGAGGCCTCCGCCGCACGCCGCGAGGCGGCCATCCCGTCGCCGACCGCAATCGCCGCCGCCAGCGCCCGCCGCCCCGCCGCCGCGTCGACCAGCACCGGCACCCCGTCAAGGCAGGCGGCGGCAAACGCCTCGTGCTCCGCCGCCAGCGTGTCATGGTCGTCCCAGCCGGTCTCCTCGCGCCGAAACCCGCCAGTGCCCGGCAGCGGCAGCCCGCGCTCACGCCCCAGCATCACCAGCTTGCGCGCCACGAAGTCGGCCGACAGGTAGCCCTCCTCGGAGAACATCCGCATCCGCCGCTCCGTCTTCAGCGCGATCCGGCTCGCCGTGATCGTCGCCACGCAGCCGTTCTCGAACCGCACCCTGGCATTGGCGATGTCCTCCAGCCGGCTCGACACCGCCGCCCCCAGCGCATCGACGCTCAGGATCGGGCTGTCGACCAGCGACAGCACCAGGTCGAGGTCATGGATCATTAGGTCGAGAATGACCGACACGTCCGTGCCCCGCGGCTTGTACGGCGCCACCCGCGTCGCCTCGATGTAAAGCGGCCGGGTCATGCGCCGGCTGATCGCCGCATGCTCGGCCGAGTAGCGCAGCAAATGCCCCACCTGCAGCACCAGCGACCGCTCGGCCGCCAACCCCGCCAGCCCATCCGCCTCGGCCAGCGTCGCCGCGATCGGCTTCTCCACCAGCACGTGCCGACCCGCCCGCAACGCCGCACCCGCCAGCGCGAAATGCGTCTCCGCCGGCGTCGCGATCACCACCGCGTCGCAGGCGCCCAGCAGCGCCTCAAACCCCATCGCCGCACAGCCTGCCTCACGCGCCACCAGCTGCGCCCGCGCCGCGTCAGCATCGTGCAGCCCCGCCAGCACCGCCCGCCGACTTGCCCTCACCTTCAGCGCGTGAAACCGGCCGAAATGCCCGGCGCCGACGATGCCAATGCGCAGCATTAAGGAAGACAGCGAGGCGAGGGGCTTTGCCCCTCGACACCATTAAAGGCGGAGCCTTTAAAATCCATTACTTATTCGTCGCTCCAATCGCATTGAGTAGTGTGCGGAGCAGGCTCGAATGGCTTCGCCAAGCAAGAAAGCACCCGCCAAAACTCCAAACGATCGGGGTCTGGGGCCTCACGGCCCCAGCAGGTCCAGGGCAGAGCCCTGGCCTTCCTTGCCTAAACCTAGCAGCCCGCCCCAACCCCGCGCTATACGCCCCGTACGCTGCGGAGCCCGCCTGACACGATGATGTATTTCAGCCGCGCCAAGACGCTGTCGATCCTGGGCGTTTGCGTGCTCGGCGTCCTGCTCTGCCTGCCCAACCTGTTCGCCAGCCCCGCCGCCTGGCTGCCCTGGCGCCAGATCCATCTCGGCCTCGACCTGCGCGGCGGCAGCTACCTGCTGCTCGAGATCGACATGCGCTCGGTCGTCCGCGAGCGCCTCGACAGCCTGGCCGACAGCGCCCGCTCCACCCTGCTGCACGACGCGATCGGTTACCAGAATTTTGCCACGCACCAGGCGACCGACGCCACCGCCCCCGACCAGGTCACCTTCCACCTGCGCGACCCGGCGCAATCCGCCGCGGCGCTGACCGCGCTCCGCGCCCTTCCCGCCGCCGCGCCCGCCGAGTTCACCGTCGCCGACGATGGCGGCCAGGTCAGCCTGACCCTTTCCGAGGCGGCGCTGCGCCAGCGCGCCGACGGCGCCATCGAGCAATCGATCGAGATCGTCCGCCGCCGCATCGACGAGACCGGCGTCGCCGACCCGCAGATCGCCCGCCAGGGTGCGAACCGTATCGTCGTCCAGCTGCCCGGCGTCACCAATCCCGAGCGCATCAAGCAGCTCCTCGGCCAGACCGCCAAGATGACCTTCCATCTGGTCGACGAGTCGGTGCCGCCGACCGCCACCGCCGCCCCGCCCGGCGACACGCTGCTGCCGATGCAGGCCAGTCCGGGCCAAAAAAACGCGGGTCAGGTCGTCATCCGCAACACGGTCGCGGTGGACGGCGCCAACCTCACCGACGCCCGCGCCGGTCAGGACCAGCAGACCGGCCAGTGGACGGTGAACTTCACCTTCGACAGCCTCGGCGCCCGCCGCTTCGCCGCGATCACCCAGCAGAACGTCGGCCACCCGTTCGCGATCGTGCTCGACAACCGGGTGATCACCGCGCCGGTGATCCAGGAGGCGATCACCGGCGGTCAGGGCCGCATCACCGGCCATTTCGACGCCCAGTCCGCGACCGACCTCGCGGTGCTGCTGCGCGCCGGCGCCCTGCCCGCCCCGCTCAGCGTCATCGAGGAGCGCTCCGTCGGCCCCGAGCTGGGCGCCGACAGCATCCGCGCCGGCGCCCTCTCGCTGGTCGTCGGGCTGATCCTGGTGGTCGCCTTCATGGGCGTGTTTTACGGCCAGTTCGGCTGGTATGCGAACCTCGCTCTGATCGTCAACCTGGTGCTGATCCTGGCCGTGCTGTCGCTGTTCCAGGCGGTGCTGACGCTGCCCGGCATGGCCGGCCTGCTGCTCACCCTGGGCATGGCGGTGGACGCCAACATCCTGATCAACGAACGCATCCGGGAGGAGGTCCGGCACGGCCGAACCCCGCTCGGCGCGATGGAGCACGGCTTCAAGCGCGCCTTCTCGACCATCCTGGACAGCAACGTGACCGCGCTGCTCGCCCACGTCATGCTGTTCGTCTTCGGCACCGGCCCGGTGCGCGGCTTCGCGCTCACCATCACCATCGGCATCGCCACCACCCTGTTCACGGTGACGGTCTTCACCCGCCTGCTGATGGTCCGCTGGTACACCGCCCGCCGCCCGGCGCTGCTACCAGTGTAAGCCAAAGCAAGGCGAGGGGCTTTGCCCCTCGACCCCATTAAAGGCGAAGCCTTTAAAATCCGCTCATTATTCATGTTTCTAGGGCTACATCAGGACGACGGGAGCGATCGGGGTCTGGGGCCGCGCGGCCCGTCATGCGAACGCACGCTCACGCGTGACGGGTCCAGGGCGGCGCCCTGGCCTTCCCCTTCCTCTTAAACCTTGTCTTCGACCAATACTCTCCTCAGCTTCAAATCAACGCTGAAAGCAACCCATGCTGCTCCGGCCGCTCTTCCGTCTGGTCCCCGACGGCACCCGCATCCGCTTCATGCGCGGCCGCTTCGCCGGGCTTGCGACCTCGGCGTTCCTCTCGATCGCCTCCATCATCCTGTTCATCCGCCCCGGCCTCAACCTCGGCATCGACTTCCGCGGCGGCATCGTGCTCGAGGCGCGCACCCCGGGGCCGGCCAACTTCGCCAACCTGCGGGCGGGCCTCGCCGCGCACGGCATCGCCGCCGCCGGCATCCAGCGCTTCGGCGCTGCCGACGACGTGCTGATCCGGCTCGACGCGCAGCCCGACGAGCAGCGCACCCAGAGCCAGATCACCGCCCTGCGCGCCGCCCTCGCCCAGGCCGCCCCCGGCGCCACCGTGCTGCGCACCGACGTCGTCGGCGCCTCGGTCTCGGCCGAGCTGTTCCGCAACGGCCTGCTCGCGCTCGGCATCAGCCTGCTGATGATCCTTGCCTACATCTGGTTCCGCTTCGAGTGGCAGTTCGCCGTCGGCGCCGTCGTCACCCTGGTCCTCGACGTCACCAAGGCGGTCGGCTTCCTCGCGCTCACCCGCATCGAGTTCGATCTTGTGATGGTCGCGGCCATCCTGACGGTGATCGGCTACTCCACGAACGACAAGGTCGTAGTGTACGATCGTGTGCGAGAGAACCTCCGGCGCTACAAGACCATGCCTCTGCGCGAGCTGATCGACCTGTCCATCAACGAGACGCTGAACCGCACGCTCGGCACCTCCAGCACGGTGTTCCTGGCCGCGCTGCCGCTGGCGCTGTTCGGCGGCGCCACCCTGTCCGGCTTCGCCTGGGTGATGCTGTTCGGCATCGTCGTCGGCACCTCCAGCTCGATCTTCATCGCCGCACCCATCCTGCTGCTGCTCGGTGAGAAGCGCCTGCGCCGCGATGCCGTGGCGGCAGCGCCGGTGCGCAAGACGGGCGCCGACCTGCCGGGACAGGCGCGCTGATCAGCGACACGCCGCCGCCGAGCTCAACACGATCCGCCATGGCGCGGTCAGGCGGACGTCTGCTGCTGCTCTGCGGCAGCATCCCTGTCGTCGCCGCCGTGCGCGCCGCCGCACGCCGCGTCGGCGCCAGCCTGGACGAGGCGCGCGACGTGCCGGAGGCGCTCGCCATGCTGCTGCATCCGAACGTCACCTACTCCCACCTGCTGGTGCCCGCGGGCGTTGCCGAAGCCGAGTTGGACGACCTGCTCGGCCTCGCCTCCGAGGACGTCCGCAATGAGCCGCTGCTGCTCGGCGAGCAGCCGCTCCAGCGCTGGAACGCCCACCACGTCATCGAGCCCTCGGCCGACGCGCTGGCGCCGATCCTCGCCGCTCCCGCGAGCCGGCCGCGTCGCATCAGCATGAACGCCGCCGGGCTCCGCCGCGCGCTCGATGCCGGCTGGCTGCGCATGCGCTTCCAGCCGATCGTCGACGCCCGCACGGAGCGCCCCGCCAGCTTCGAGGCGCTCGCCCGGGTGCACCACCCCCAGCTTGGCATCCTGCCGCCCGCCAGCTTCCGCCAAGGCCTCGCTGACGCGGCGCTCGCACGCCGGATGTTCGACACGGTGCTGGAGCAGACGCTGGCCGCAACCGCCGACGTGCTGCGCGGCACCGCCATCAGCATCAGCGTCAACATACCGCTCGCGGTGCTGCAGGCGCCTGGCTTGATGGATCACGTGCTCAACACCTGCCGCCGCCATGCCGTCGCACCCGCCGCCATCATCCTCGAGCTGATCGAACGCCACCCCGCGCCGGAGCCGATGCGGCTCAAGCCCGCGCTGGACGAGATGCGCGCCGCCGGCTTCGGCATCGCGATCGACGACGCCGGGCCCGCCCAGCCGCACTGGCGTGAGCTCAGCCTGCTGCCCTTCACCTCCATGAAGCTCGACAAGAGCCTGGTGCGCGGCGCCAAGCGCGACGCCGCCGCCGCCGAGATCATCGAGGCCGCGCACGCCGCGTCCATGCTCGTCGTCGCCGAAGGCATCGAGACGGAAGCCATCCGGCATCGCATGCTGACGCTCGGCGCCGACCTGCTGCAGGGCTTCCTATATGCCCGTCCGATGCCGGCCGCCGCCCTGCCGGCCTGGCTGCGCCATGCCTCAGAGCTCAAGCCGCAGGAGTGACTCCACCAGCCGCAGCCGCACCGGCGGCAGCGGCCGATGCTGCGCCCCGTAGGCATCCCGCGCCAGGAAGTGACCGGTCAGCGCCAGCCCGTCCGCTGCGTCCGCCGCCGAGAGCGCCGCCGGCACCGCCTGCTCCGCCACGAAGCCGGGCAATCGCAGCAGCCGCTCGCGCCAGGCCCCGGCATGCGCCGCACCAACCGCCCGCCCGGTGCGCGGCGAGACGAACGCCAGCCCCTCGGTCCCGCCGCTGACCGCGCAGCTGGCAAGATCGAGCCCGTAGCCCAGTGACGACAGCAGAACCAGCTCGAACCGCACCAGCAGCGCCACCGGGTCGGCCTGCCGCGACAGCGAGGTGATCAGCCCGACCAGCGCCTCGAACACGGCCGGATGCGGCTGCCGCTCCGCCAGCGTCGTCTCCGCCTCCGCGCACGCCGCCGTCAGCACGCCAAGCCGCCGCGCGTCCGACATCGCCAGCGCCGCCGCCGGGTGCACGAGCTCGGCGCTCAGCGAGCCGAGCTGCTCGGCCAGACGCGCCACCCAGCGCAGCTGCACCAGGTTGCCGGTCTGCCACAGCGCCGCCTTGCCGCGCGACAAGCCTCCTTTGGCGAGGCCCCGATGCAGCCCCTGCTCACCGGTGAGCACGGCCGCCAAAGCGTCGCCCTCGCCGTAGCGGCGAGCACTCAGCACGATGCCGGGCGACTCCCATTCCATGTTCCGTCACCAGGGCATTCAACGTGAGAAAGGCAAGGCCAGAGGCTCTGCCTCTGGACTGCGTCACGCGTCAGCGTGCTGTCGCACGACGTGGCCCGAGGCCCCAGACGCCATGACGAGTGGGATGATGCGCGCATCGTGCTAGACAACTGCTCGGGTGCAGCCTCAGGCAAGGTCTTCGAAATCTTGCCTATAGGCAAATTTCGGTAAGACACTGATAAGAAACGATTCTGTAAGAAGACTGTGCGAAACAGCCGCAAGCCGCACTCCAGGATCTTGCGGTATTTCACCCGAAATTAGAGTTTCGTAGCTTCGTAGAAGATACCAGCGGACGGATGCGGGTCTGGCGGCGCCGCCCCCAACGGGTCCAGGGCAGAGCCCTGGCCTTTCTACCGTCCCTCTCGGCCAGACAGAGGCGAACACGCCGCAGCGGCCGCCCGAGCCAGCACCATCATCCGCCGTGCGCCCACCCCGGCGCCGGCCATCTCGCCCGCGAGGTGCGCCAGCAGCGGATTGGAGAGCAGCGCGTGCGCCGCCGCGTTGCCGAGGATTTCCGTCGCCGCCACGGCGGACGCCGCCAGCACGGTGCGCCGCACCAGCGCCAGGGTGCCGAGCAGTCCCGGCCGCAGACCATGCAGCTCGGCCACCTGCCGCAGCAGCCGCAGGCCGCGCCAGGACACCAGCAGCACGGCGAGCGACGCCGACGGCGTGGCCGCGAGGCCGGCGACCAGCTGCACCGCGGCGATCCGCCCGAGCGCGTCGCTGCGCGCGGTCAGGGTCGCGCCCGGCCCGGCGTGGAGCAGCGCCAGCACGGCGTCCGGGTCGTTGGCGCTCTCGATCGCCACCAGCAGGCCGGCATGCGCCGACGCGTCCGGCAGCCCGGCAACCCAGCGGCGCGCCGCCCGCACCCGCCGCCCGGCATCCTGGCCCAGCAGCTCGGCGCGCAGCCGGTCGACGCTTCGCAGGGCCAGCAATCCGCGCAGCTCGCGGGCGATGCCGACGAACAGCAGCCCGAAGCCGGCCACCGCCACCGCCAGCGTCAGCCAGCCCAGCACCCGCCCGCGCGCGAACTGGTCGGCGACGAAGTTGCCGGCGCCGAGCAGCGCAAACCCCAGCGCCAGCACCGTCAGCCCGGCGAGTGCGAGCACCGGCGCGCCGCGCCGCCGCCGTGGCACCAGCGCCGGCAGCATCGGCTCCGGCTCAAGCCGCGCCGACAACGCCGCCTCCCGCTCGATCCGCGGGCTGACCATCGGCGGGGTGGCGACCCGATCCCCTGCCTCGCCACTCACAGCACGTCCTCCAGTAGGAAGGCGAGCAGCCGGTCCAGGCCGAGCGAGGCAACGCCGCCGCGGCCGCCTTCCGGCAGACGCAGCGGCTCAAATCGCGGCAGCGCCAGGAAGCGGTGCGCCCAGAAGCCGGCCTCCGGCGCACCCTCGTCCGGCACTTGGGCCGGCACCTCGCCCGGATAGGACCGCGTCAGCGTGGCCTCGCCCAGCGCCCGACCGCGCACCGCCGACACCGGATGGCCTTCGAGCGTCCAGACGATGTCCTCGGTGCAGCGCACCGCGGCGATCGCGAACCGCCCCTCGACGACGCGGCCGGGCTGCCCGGTCAGTCCGCCGACCAGCGCGGCCAAATTGCCGCGCTGGCGCTCGGCGACGTGGTCGGACTTGGTCGCCGCAAAGGCGACGCGCCGGATCACCTTGGGCAGCCGCAGCTGCGCCAGCTGCCCGAGCAGCTCCTCCCAGGAGACCTGCCAGCGCAGCGCCGCCGCGGCGGCCGCGAGCGCCGCCCGTGCGTCGCCGAACGCCGCCGGCCCTGCATGCAGCGCCGACAGCAGGTCCGCCAACACCACGATCCGGTCCACCGAGCCGAACAGGGGCGACACCAGCTCGGCCCTGACCTGCTCGACATAGGCCGCATAACGCCGCGCCAGCAGCTCGCCGAAGGCGCCGCCGGCACGGGCCGGAAAGAACCCCATCCAGGGCGGCTCCGCGCCCGGCGGCGGCATCAGAAAGCGCCCCGGCTGCAGCATCGACAGCCCCGCCTCGTCGCGCAGCCTGAGCAGGCAGGCCCGATACAGCCGCTGCCCGGTCGAGGCCAGCGTCTCGTCCGCCCCGGCACGCGACGGCAGCGCCTCGGCAAAGCGCAGGAACTCGACCGCCTGCTCCTGCCCCTCGAGCCGGCGCAGCGTCGCCGCCGACCAGTCGGCATAGGAGAGCCGCAGCAGCGGCAGGTCGAGCAGCCACTCGCCGGGATAGTCAAGAAACTCGAGCCTGAGCCGGCGCGGCGGCAGCGGCACCGCGCCGCGCCTGAAACTCAGCTCCAGCGCCAGCAGGCCCACCGACTCGGTGCGCTCCGGCCAAGCCGGCGGGTCCGCCGCAAGCGCCGCCAAATGCCGCCCAAGGTCAAACCGCGGCATCTCCGACGCCCCCGCCGGCGCCAGCCGTACGCCCTGCAAGGTCGGCACCTGCAACGCCGGCAGGCACGGCACGCCGGCGCCAAGCGCCAGCAGGTTGGCGCCGAGCGAGGTCAGAAACGAGGTCTTGCCGGCCCGGGCCAAGCCAGTGACCCCGATGCGGACCGTGCGGTCCAGGCGAAGGGAAGCAATCAGGGGAAAGCCAGGGCTTCGCCCCGGACGAGACCCCATCGCGCAGGTGCGATGGGAACCCGCCACCAAGGGCGAGTGGGCCTTTGGATCCCAAAGGATTGGTTTCCAAAGGCCGCCGGCCTTTGGTGGGTCGAGGGCAAAGCCCTCGCCTTACTTCCTCTCGATGAGCTCGATCTTATAACCGTCCGGGTCCTCGACAAACGCGATCACCGTCGTGCCATGCTTCACCGGCCCCGCCTCGCGCGTCACCTTGCCGCCGCCGGCCCGCACGTGCTCACAGGTCGCCTTCACGTCCTTGGAGCTGACCGCCAGGTGGCCGAAGCCGTCACCGATCTCGTACGGCTTATCCTGGTCCCAATTGTAGGTCAGCTCGATCTCGGCCTGGCCATGCGCATTGTCCGCATAGCCCATAAAGACGAGCGTGTAGCGCCCGCCCTCGACCACGCTGCGCCGGATCTCGTGCATGCCCATCAGCTTGCCATAGAAGTCGATCGACCGGTCGAGATCGCGCACGCGCAGCATGGTGTGCAGAAAGCTCACGTCACTCATCAAGTCTCTCCTGTCGTGGCGGCGGGGTCGATCCCGAGCAGGAACAGTTCCAGCCGGTCGGCCTCGTCGATGCAGCCCTGACGGTCGGTCAGCAGCGTGCCTCCCGCCTCGAACGCAATGCCGCGCAGCCCGGATGCGTGCGCCCGCGTCACCGTGTTCGGCCCGATCGTCGGCAGGTCAGCGCGACGGTCCTGGCCGGGCTTGACCAGCTTGATCAGCACCCCGCCCGGCCCCGGCCGCGCCAGCGACCCGGCGCGCACGAGCATCTGGTCCGTCCCCTCGATCGCCTCCACCGCCAGCACGATGCCCTGCTGCACCACGCAGGCCTGGCCGACATCCGCCGCGCCGAGCGCCCGCACCACCGCGACGCCGCGCGCGATGTCCGCCGCGGCACCCGTGGCGCCGACCCGTCCGAGCAGCCCGGCGCCGCCGACCGCCTCGCTCAGGATCTCGTGCGCGCCGAGCACCGCGAATCCCTCCTCGCCGAAGACCCGCACCACGGCGGCGAGCAGCCCGTCATCGCCGGCGAACGCCGCCCGGCCGACACGGGCCAGGATTTTCGCCCCCTCGCGGTCTGGCCGCAGGTCCAGCAGCGAGGGCCGCCGCACCGGGCCGACCAGGCAGAGCTCGGTGCAGCCATGCTCGCGCAAGCTGGCCAGGATGCGCCCGGCAGCGCCGACCCGGATGTACTCGTGCGGATAGCAGCCGATCACCTCCGGCTCGGCGTAGTCCTCGAAGCCGACGACAAACACCGCCCGTCCCGCCGCCTGCGCTGCCGCCGCGACCCGCCCCGGCAGCGGCCCGCCGCCCGCCAAAATCCCCAAGGTCGCAGACGGTGCTGCGCCCGTCACTCCGCCTCGCCGCGCTTCAACGCCGGCCTGATCAGCCCGCGCCGGCTCGGCGCGTCGACGAACGCCAGCAGCTCCTCGATCAGCGGGTCGTCCGCCGCCTCCGCCCGAACGGCGGCAAGCCGCTCGGCAAACACCCCGTCGGCCTCGTCGCCGAACAGCGCCTGCACCGCCGCGCGCAGCCGGTGCAGCCCCGCCTTGTCGACGCCGCGCCGCTTGAGCCCGATGACGTTGAGCCCGGCGAGCCGCGCCCGGTTGCCGAGCACCGAGCCGAACGGGATCACGTCCGCCTCCACCCCCGACACCCCGCCCACCATCGCTCCGCGCCCGATGCGCACGAATTGATGCAGCGCCGCCGAGCCGCCGATCACCGCCCGCTCGCCGATCGTCACGTGCCCGCCCATCACCACGTTGTTGGCGACGATCACCCCGTCGCCCAGCACGCAGTCATGCGCCACATGAACCACCGCCATCAGCAGGCAATCCGCGCCCACACTGGTGTGCCCGCTGCCGGTCACCGTGCCGCGATGCACGGTCACGTGCTCGCGCAGCTGCGTCCGCGGCCCGATTGAGCACGAGGTCGCCTCACCGGCGTATTTCAGGTCCTGCGGCGCCAGCCCGACGCTGCAGAACGGAAACAGCACCGCCGCCTCGCCCACCGTCGTGCGGCCGCCGATCACCACGTGCGAGTGCAGCCGCACACCCGCCGCCAGCCTCACCTCGCCGCCGACATGGCACCAGGGCCCGATCTGCACGCCCTCGTCCAGCTCGGCGCCAGGCTCGATGATCGCCGTCGGGTGGATGGTGGGCATCAAGACTCGCGATACGGTGAAGCAGCGGCCGGACCCTAGCGGCACGGCGCCGATGCCTCAATTCAAGGAAGGTTTCGGTGCGTGACAGGCGAGCAAGGCCAGGGGCGACGCCCCTGGACCCGATCAAAGGCGGAGCCTTTGAAATCCATTTGTTGATCCGTGTTAACCGCTGGTCGCCGCACGCGCGGGGCGCTTCGAACTATTGGGGTCTGGGGCCGCAGGCCCCAGCGGGTCCAGGGCAGAGCCCTGGCCTTCCTTCACCCCTGACTTGGCGCGTCGCGGATCATCGCGCTGTAGGTCGCCTCGGCCACCGACACCCCGTCCACCTTGGCGACGCCGCTGAACTTCCACACATTGCCGCGCTGGCGCTGCTTGGTCACATGGATGCGCAGCAGGTTGCCCGGCACCACCGGGCGGCGGAACTTCGCCCCCTCGATGGTCATGAAGTACACCAGCCGCCCGGCCGCCTCCGGCCCCAACGTCTGGAACACCAGCACCGCCGCAGTCTGCGCCATGCACTCGATGATCAGCACTCCGGGCATCACCGGATGGCCGGGAAAATGCCCCTGAAAGAACGGCTCGTTGACCGAGACGGCGTGGACGCCGGTCGCCGACTGGTCGAGCACGACGTCTTCGATGCGGTCGATCAGCAGCATCGGGTAGCGGTGCGGGATCGCCTTCATGATGCCGGCCAGGTCGATGCTGAGGCCCGCGGCGGAGCCGCTCTCGAAGTCCGCGGCGGAGCCGCTCGCCGCCACGGCAGCGCCGCTTTCGCCTGCCTCCGCGTCCTCCACCGAGCTGTCCATGGTCGTCAGCCTGCGTCCTTCGCGCCGGGTTCGTCCTGCTGAACGCCCGACCCCCGCGGTTTGGCGCGTGCCGCGCGACGCAGAAACGCGACATTTCGAAAAAACTCGCGCACCGGCATCGCCGGGCTGCCGACCACCGCCGCCCCGGCCTCGACGTCCGACATGATGCCCGCCTGCGCCCCGATGCGCGCCGCCTGGCCGACGCGCAGATGCCCGGTCAGCCCGGCCTGGGCGGCCACCACCACAAAGTCCTCGAGCGTGGTCGACCCCGAGATGCCGGCCTGCGAGACGACGACGCAGCAGCGGCCGAGCCGCACATTGTGGGCGATCATCACCAGGTTATCGAGCCGCGAGCCGGCGCCGATCACCGTGTCTTGCGCCGAGCCGCGATCGATGGTCGAGTTGGCGCCGACCTCGACGTCGTCCTCCAGCACCACCCGGCCGAGCTGCGGCACGCTCAGCATCCCCGCCGCCGTGGTGGCGAAGCCGAAGCCCTCCTGGCCGACCCGCGCGCCGGGATAGACGTAGACGCGGCTGCCGAGCAGCGCGTGGGTCACGCCAGCGCCGGCGCCGATCCGGCAGTCCGCCCCCAGCACCACGCCCTCGCCGATCAGCGCGCCGGGGCCGATGCGGCAGCCCGCCCCGACCTCGGCGTCGGCCAGCACGATCCCCATCGGCCCGATTTCGGCGGAGGGGTCCACCCGCGCCGCGGGGTCGACGAAGGCGCTCGGGTGCACACCTGGCCGGGCCGGCCGGACCGGGTGGAACAGCGCGGCGACCTGCGCCCAGGCGACGTAGGGCTCCTCGGTCACCAGCGCGGCGCTGCCCGGCGGCAGGCGGGTCAGCATGTCCGGATGCAGGATCACCACGCCGGCGGCGCTGGTCTGCAGCGCCGGGAGGTATTTGCGATTGTCGAGAAAGCTCACCTGGTCGGGCCCCGCGAGCTGCAGCGGCGCCACACCGACGAGGCGCCCCTGCGCGCGCGCCGGCTTGTGCAGCACGGCTCCATGCGCCGCGCCAGCGATCTCGGCGAGCGAGAACGGCCCGGCCCGGCCGAAGAAGCGCGGGTCGCCCGGCGCGGCGTGCGCGTGAACGCTCGTCACCGTCTCACCGGACGGCGGTCGCCGCACCCGCCTTCGGTGGTGTCGCCTGGCTCACCTGCAACGCCGGATCGACGCCGTCGGCGGTAATCGTCACCTGCGGCAGCGTCTTGTTCAGCACCTCGGCGACCTGCGGGCTGATGTCGAACTCGTTGACGTTGAGCGCCACCTGCGAGCGGTGCAGCACCAGGTTCATGCCGTGCGCCTCGGCGACGACGCGGATCACCTGCACCAGCTCGCGCTCAATCTGGCCGAGCGCCACCTGCGCCGCCTCCTGGATGATGCGGTTACGGTCGCGCAGCGCCTTCTGGTCGCTGGTCACCCGCGTCTGCAGCGCCCGCTCACGCTCGCGCACCTGGTCGCCCGAGAGCTTGCTGCGGTCGGCGTAGAGCGCCTGCTGCATCTCGCGCCAGCTGAGCTGGGCGCGCTGCGCGTCCTGGCTCAGCGCGTTGCGGCGCTCGCCGATCACGCGCTCGATCGTCTGCGCCGCGGTCGAGGCGCGCATGATCTCCGGGACCCCGATCACGCCCACGATGGCGACCGGCGGCGCCGCGCCCTTGGGCTGCGCCGGCACGGTCGGCACCGCCGGCTCGGGCAGCTTGGGCAGCGGCTCCTGCTGCGGCGAGGCCTGCTGCTGCTCGGCCGCCTGCTCCTCGGCCGGGTCCTGGATCGGCATCGGCATCGGCGCCGGCGCCTCGCGATGCGACACCTGCCGGCGCGCCGGTGCGGCGGCCGCCGCACCGCCCGACGCTCCGCCGGGCGCGCCCTGGGGCTGGCTGGGGACGAACCAGCCCGGGTTCGACTGCGCCAGCGCCGTGCCGCCGGCCAAGGTCGCAAGCAGGGTCGCACGAAGCGCGACACGCGCCGCTAGCCGAACGGCCGAACCGGCCGAGCGGCGGATGTTGGGGCTGCTGATCATGCTGGTCACGCTAGAACCTTGTTCCAAAGCCAAAACGAAACACCTGTGTCTGGTCGTGGTCGTGCTTGACCACCGGGTCGGCGAGGTCGACGTTGATCAGGCCGAACGGGCTGCGCCAGGAGATGCCGACGCCGGCGCCGACGCGCGGCGAGAGGTCATCCTGGCCGTAGATACCCTGGATCGCCTTGGTCGCCGCATTGACGGTCAGGCCCCCAAGCCCGCCGACATCGACGAAGGCCCGGCCGGTGATGCCGAGGTCGGCCGAGATCGGCAGCGGGAAGTGCAGCTCGGTGGACTGGGTGTAGATGAACTCGCCGCCCAGGCTGTCGAAGCTCGGAAAGGCGTCGGTGGCAATCGAGTGCGGGCCGGCGCCGCCGTCCTGGAAGCCGCGCAGATTGTCGCCGCCGAGAAAGAAGCGGTCGATGATGCGCTCGCGCCCGCCGCCGAGCTCGTCGAGGTAGCCCGCGCCGGCCGAGATCGCAAAGCCCCAATCCGAATTGCCGGTAAACCGGTCGAGCGGGATGAACACCGTGTTGTCGAGCTTGGCGCGGAAATAATGCTCGTTGCCGCCAAGCCCGGCATAGTCGGTGCCGATGCGGGTGATGAAGCCGGTATGCGGGTCGACGCGGCTGTCGCGATAGTCGATCGAGAACGTCTGGCCGACCTGGCTGAGCAGCGAGTAGCCAGCCTCGTCGTTGATGTAGAGCGAGGCGCCGGTCGCGATGTCGTGCACGTCGCGATCGCTGATCTGGTAGTTCAACGCCTGACTGAGATGGTCATTGAACGCGTAGCCCATGCGCAGCGTGACGCCCTCGCGCTGCTCCTCGTAGTTCGAGATGTAGAGGTTGTTGTTCTCGGTCTCGAAGATGTCGAAGCCGGCGACCAAATTGCGATCCAAGAAATACGGATCGGTGGCGGAAAGATCGACCTGGCTCTCGCGCTGCGCGATCACGCCGTTGATGCCGGCATCGATGCCAGAGCCGACCAGGTTCTTCTGGCGCAGGCCGATCTGGCCGAGAATGCCGGCGTCCGTCGAGTAGCCGCCGCCGAGCGTGAACTCGCCCGTCGCCTTTTCGTCGATCTCGGTCGCGACGTTCACCTTGTCCGCGCTCGAGCCGGGCTGCGGGTTTATCGTCACCTTCTCGAAATACCCGAGGTCGTCCAGCCGCTGCTTGGTGCGCTTGACCGCCGCCTCGTTGAACGGGTCGCCCTCGGCGAATTGGAACTCGCGGCGGATCACCTTGTCCTCGGTGACCGTGTTGCCGAAGATATCGATCTGCTCGACATAGAGCCGCTCGCCCGGCGTCACTTCGAACACCAGGTCGACCGTGTGCTGCGCCTTGTTGCGCGCGATCCGCGGCTCGACATGGGCGAACGGCAACCCGTCATGCAGCAGCCGCTCGGACATCGCGGTCGTGGAGCGCTCGACCGCGTCGCCGTTATAGAAATTATGCGGCTGCAGCTCGATCAGCGGCTGCAGCCGCGCGATGCTCGCCTTGGGCACCTTGGAGGCGATCTTGATGGTGCCGACGCGATAGCGCTCGCCCTCGCTGATCGTGAAGCTGATGAAGAACGATTTGCGGTCCGGCGTCAGCTCGGCCACCGCGCCGGTCACGTCGACGTCGGCAAAGCCATGCGCGAGGTAGAAGCGCCGCAGCAGCTCGCGATCGAACCGGATGCGCTCTGGGTCATACTCGTCGGTGCTCGAGAAGATGCGCCAGAAGCGCTCCTCGCGCGAGGAGACGACGCCGCGCAGCGTTCCCTCGCTGAACGCGTGGTTGCCGACGAAGCTGATCCGGCTGATCTGCGTCTCGGCGCCGTCATGGATGTTGTAGATGACGTTGACGCGGTTCTGCGGCAGCCGGACGATCTGCGGGTCCACGGTCGCGGCGTAGTGGCCCTTCGAGGTGTAGGCCGCCAGGATGTGGTCGCGATCGACCTGCGCCATGCGCGGCGTGAACACCGCCCGCGGCCGCAGCGTCACGATCTTGCGCAGGTCGGCATCCTCGATCGTGTGGTTGCCCTCGAACGTGATGGTGTTGACGATCGGGTTCTCGGCGATGTGGACAACCAGCGTGTCGCCGTCGCGGGTGAAGTTCACGTCGCGGAACAGGCCGGTGGAGTAAAGCGTGCGCAGGCTGCGGTCGATCCGCTCCGGGTCGAATGGGTCGCCCGCCTGCACCAGCATGTAGGACAGGATCGTCGCCGGCTCGATGCGCTGGTTGCCGACGATCCGCACGCCGCGAATGGTGCCGCCGAGCGGCACCGCAGCCGGAAGCACCCGTCGCGCCGGCCGCGGGCGCAAAACGCGACGGTGCACCGGCGCCGCCCGCGGCGGGGCGCCTTGATCTGCCGGCGGCACGAATCCCTGCACGGGCCCGCCCGACGGCGGCGGTGATGACGGCGAGGCGGACTGGCCCCAGGCGCCGCCTGGTCCGAGCAGCGGCAGCAGGCAGACGGAAGCGAGCAGGGACAAGCGTTTGGCAGACAAAAGCGGGATCCCCACCAGCCGAGTGGTCACGCCGGATTGATGCGATCCGGCGGGAACGAG
The DNA here is from genome assembly GCA_963692975.2 of Acetobacteraceae bacterium. Lineage (GTDB taxonomy): Bacteria > Pseudomonadota > Alphaproteobacteria > Acetobacterales > Acetobacteraceae > CAXMMR01. Next base: position 252,609 of record CAXMMR010000023.1, read on the forward strand.
AGCGAGCGAACCATATAGACGGCCCGGGCGCTCCGCTACACGGGAAGCGGCGGCAAGTCCAATGGCCGGCGCGGCCGCCGGCGGCCGCGGTTAGCCGATCAGGTGCGACACCCAGCGGAACAGCCCGAAATGGGTCAGGTCGTTGAAGGTTGCGAACACGAATAGCGCGCCGATCAGCGCCACGCCGGCGCGCTGGCCGAACGCCTGGGCGCGCTCCGGCAGCGGCCGTCCACGCAACGCCTCGGCGGCGTAGAACATCAGGTGCCCGCCATCCAGCACCGGCACCGGAAACAGGTTGATCAAACCGAGATTGATCGACAGCAGGGCGATGAAGTTGACGAAGTTCTGGGCGCCGAGCTCGGCCACCTGCCCGGATAGCTGGGCAATCCTGAGCGGCCCGCCGAGCTCGTCCGAGCCGCGCCCGGTGCTGGCGATCGTCCACAATCCGGCGAGCGTCTCGCGCGCCACCGTCCAGGTCTGGGCAACCCCCGCGATCAGCGCGCGGCCGGGCGACAGGTGCTCGGTGTCCACGCCCTGGCTGGTGATGCCCAGCATGCCGACCGGATGTGCCGCCGCCCGGTCGCGCGGATGCGGCGTCACCGGCAGTGCGAGCGTCCGGCCGCCGCGCATCACGCTCACTGAAAGGGTGCGGCCGGCCGCGTCGACGACGATGTGCTGAATGTCCTCGAACCGATTAATCGGCGCCCCATCAATGCCGGTGATCCGGTCGCCGGGCTGCAGCCCCGCCGCCGCCGCCGCCGACCCCGGCAGCACCTCGCCGACCACGGCGCGCGGCACCACCCGCCCGGCGATGCCGAACAGCAGCGTGAACAGCACCACCGCCAGCGCGAAGTTCGCCACCGGCCCGGCGGCCACGACGATCGCCCGCGACAGCACGCTCTTCTCAAAGAACGCCCTGCCCTGCCGAAAGGCATTCTCACCCGCCGCCTGGTCGCCCTCGAACGAGTTCGTCATGCCGTGCAGCTTCACGTAGCCGCCGAGCGGCAGCATGCCGATGCGCCAGACCGTGCCGCGCCGGTCGGTCCGGCTCCACAGCGCCCGGCCGAAGCCCACGGCAAACGCCTCGGCATGAATGCCGCGCCAGCGCGCCGCCAGATAGTGGCCCATCTCATGGATGAACACGAGCACGCCGAGGACGATGATGAAGGCCAGAACGGTCGTGAGCGCGTGTGGCACGGGAGGGGGAAGTCCTGCAAAGAAGAACGCTATCTAGGAAGCGCTCAAGGCCAAGATAAGGCGAGGGCTCTGCCCTCGACCCGCTGGGGCCGTGAGGCCCCAAAACCCCTGCCGTTTGGACTCGCTTCCACAGCATCGACCTCGTCCGTGAACAAAGACAGACTAATGGATTTCAAAGGCTCCGCCCTTGATGGGGTCAAGGGGCAAAGCCCCTTGCCTTGCCTAGGCCGCCCGTGCCCCGCTCACCAGAGTGGTGGCGTTCCGGCGCGCCTCGGCATCGATCTGCAGCAGCTCGTCCAGGCTGTTCACCGCCGGCGCGCCAAGCTGGTCGAGCACCCGCGCCACCGTCTGCACGATCTGCAGAAAGCCGAGCCGCCGCTCCAGGAACGCCTCCACCGCGACCTCGTTGGCCGCCGACAGCACGGCCGGCGCCCCGCGCCCTGCCTGCAACGCCGCCCGCGCCAGCGGCAGGGCGGGGAAGCGCCTGTCGTCCGGTGCGGCGAAATCCAGCCGTCCGGCCTGCGCCAAATCGAGTCGCGGCGAGTGGGTGGCGATGCGCTGCGGCCAGGCCAGCGTATGGGCGATCGGGATGCGCATGTCCGGCGAGCCGAGCTGGGCCAGCACGCTGCCATCGGCATAGTGCACCATGCCGTGCACGATCGATTGCGGGTGCACGAGCACGTCGATCCGCTCGCCCGCCAGCCCGAACAGCCGCGCCGCCTCGATCAGCTCCAGCCCCTTGTTGAGCATGGTCGCGCTGTCGATGCTGATCTTCGCACCCATCGACCAAACCGGGTGACGGAGCGCCAGCTCCGGCGTCGCCGCCGCCATCTCCTCCAGGCTGGCCTGGCGGAACGGCCCGCCCGAGGCGGTCAGGGTGATCCGCTCTACCGCGCCGCGATTGCCGTCGGCCATCGCCTGGAAGATCGCGTTGTGCTCGCTGTCGACCGGCAGCAAGGTCGCCCCGGCGTCGGCGACGGCGCTCAGCATCAGCTCGCCGGCCGAGACCAGCGCCTCCTTGTTGGCCAGCGCCACCACACCGCCGCCGCGGATCGCCGCCAGCGTCGGCGCGAGCCCGGCCGTGCCGGTGATCGCCGCCATGGTCCAGTCCACCGGCAGCGCGGCGGCCTCGATCACCGCCTCGGTGCCGCAGGCGGTGCGCACGCCGCTGCCGGCAAGCAGCTCGGCAAGGCCGCGATGGCAGGCGACGTCGTTGCAGACCGCGAGCTCGGCGCCGAGCGCACGCGCCTGCTCGGCCAGCAGCGCGATGTTGCGGTTGCCGACCAGGGCACGCACCCGATACTGCCCCGGCTCGCCCGCCGCCAGCAGGTCGACCGTGCTGCGCCCGACGCTGCCCGTGGCGCCGAGCACCGTCACCGTTTTCACCACCCGACCGATCTCCCCCCTGCCGCGGCTGAAGCCGCCGCGATGACGAACAGATGCGCCCCTATCGCCGGTTGCGCCAGGAGCAGGCAGGCAACAGGCGCGGTCGCCAGCAATCCGTCGAAGCGGTCGAGCAGCCCGCCATGCCCGGGCAGCAGCCGCCCGGAATCCTTCACCCCGAAGCGCCGCTTGATCGCGCTTTCCGCCAGGTCGCCGAGCTCGGCGACCACGGCGAGCAGCAGCGCAAAAACGGCGATCGCGCCGAGCTCCGCCCGCAGCCCGGCCGCGGCCGCGGCCAGCACGCCCCCGGTTATGCCGAAGCCGAGACCGCCGACGGCCCCCGACCAGGTCTTGCCCGGCGAGATGCGCGGCGCCAGCTTCGGGCCGCCGAGTAGCCGGCCGACGAGGTAGGCGCCGATGTCGCAGCAGCTCACCAGCACCACCAGGAACAGCATCAGCGCCAGCCCGCCCGGCCGCAGCCGCAGCGACGCGAGGCACACGACCGGAACGCCGAGATAGACCATGCCGGCAAGCGCGAGCCCGCCCGGGCGCGGCCGCCCACGCGTCATCTGCCGCCATTCGAGCCCGAGCCCGACCCCGCCCGCGGCCAGCAGGGCCAACCAGGTAAGACCGCCGAGCCACAGGCACAGCAGCCCGGGCGGCAGCAAGGCCAGCGCCGAGATGACCCGGATCCTGAGGTCGCGCCAGCGTGCCGCCACTGCTTCCCGCGCCGGGACGGCGGCGCCGTCAGACAGGCCGGGCACCGAATCGCCGCTGGCGCCGACGGAATTCACCAAGCGCCTCAGCAAACGCCTCGCCGCCGAAGTCCGGCCACAGCACGTCGGTGAAGACGAACTCGGAGTAGGCCGACTGAAACAGCAGGAAGTTGGACAGCCGGCGCTCGCCCGAGGTGCGGATCACTAAATCCGGGTCAGGCATGCCGTCGGTCGAGAGGTAGCGTCCGATCGCCGCCTCGTCGATCGCCGCCGGGTCCAGCTCGCCGCGCAGCGCCGCCTCGGCGCAGCGCCGCGCCGCCCGGGCGATCTCGCCACGGCCGCCATAGGAAAGCGCGATGGTCAGGTTGAGTCGGCGGTTCGCCTCGGTCAGCCGCTCAGCCCGGGCGAGCTCGTCCACGGTGTCGGCACCGAACCGGTCGCGCTCGCCGATCACCCGCAACCGCACGCCCTCGGCATGCAGCTCGGCGACCTCGTGGCGCAGGTAATGGCGCAGCAGCGCGGTCAACCCGCTCACCTCGTCCGCCGGACGGCGCCAGTTCTCGCTGCTGAACGCGTAAAGGGTGAGCCAGCCGACGCCGTGCTCCACCGCCGCCTCGATCGTCCGCCGCACCGAGGCGGCGCCCGCCTTGTGGCCGGCAAGCTTTGGCAACCCGCGCGCCGCGGCCCACCGGCCATTGCCGTCCATGATGATCGCCACATGGCGCGGCGTGCCGGCATCGGCCAGCGACGCAGCTTCGCCCGGCTGTCCCACCCCGCGGCCGGGCGGGACCACCGCGATCACACCGCCCATGTCGCTCGCGCGTCGCCGGGCGCCAGGGTCAGAGTGTCCGCCGTGTCACGGATTAGGATCAGGCCCAGCGTCAGACCTGCTTGATCTCGCGCTCTTTGTCGCTGAGCGCGTCGTCGATCCGCCTGATGTAGGAGTCGGTCAGCTTCTGCACGTCGCCCGACCAGTCGCCGACGACGTCCTCGCCGATCTCCTTCTTCTTCTCGAAGCCGCGGATTTGGTCCATGCCGTCACGCCGCACACCGCGGATCGCGACCCGCGACGCCTCGGCATAGCGCCCGGCCGCCCGCGCCAACTCCGTCCGCCGCTCGGCGGTGAGCTGCGGGATCGGCACCCGGACCACTTGCCCGTCCGCCGACGGGTTCAGCCCCAGTCCGCTGTCGCGCACCGCCCGCTCCACCGCGCCGACCAGCGTCTTGTCCCAGACCTGCACCGTAATCATCCGGCTCTCCGGCACGCCGATGGTGCCGACCTGGGTGATCGGCATTACCGAGCCATAGGCCTCAACCTTGACCGGCTCGAGCAACTGGGGGCTCGCCCGCCCGGTGCGCAGGCCGCCGAAGTCGCGCCGCAACGTCTCCATCGCGCTGTCCATCCGGCGGGCCAGATCTTCCGTCAACGCAGCTAAATCAGCGGGCACAGCAAGCACTCCGAGAAGGGCCAGGGCTCTGACCTGGACCCGCTGGGGCCCGCGGCTCCAGACCCCGTTCAATGGGTTCCAAGGGCCTCGGGCCCTTGGTGGGGTCAAGGGGGCAAAGCCCCTTGCCTTACTTTTCTACGATCTTCGTGAACTTGCCCCCGCCCTGCATCACCTGAAAAAAGCTGCCCGGCGCATGCATGTTGAAGACGATGATCGGCAATCTGTTCTCGCGCGCCAGCGAGATCGCCGCAGCATCCATCACCGCCAGGTCGCGCGACAGCACCTCCAGGTAGGTCAACTCCTGGTAACGCTCCGCCGATGCAACCTTGCGTGGGTCGGCCGAGTAAACGCCGTCCACCTGCGTGCCCTTGAGCAGCGCGTCGCAATGCATCTCCGCCGCCCGCAGCGCCGCCGCCGTGTCGGTGGTGAAGAACGGGTTGCCGGTGCCGGCGGCGAAGATCACCACCCGCCCCTTCTCCATGTGCCGCTCCGCCCGCCGGCGCACATAGGGCTCGCACACCGACGCCATCGGAATCGCCGACTGCACCCGGGTCGGCAGGTCGAGCGACTCGAGCGCGTTCTGCATCGCCAGCGCGTTCATCACCGTAGCCAGCATGCCCATGTAGTCGGCCTGCGCCCGGTCCATCCCGCCGGCGGCCACCTGCACGCCGCGGAAGATGTTGCCGCCGCCGATCACCAGGCAGACCTGGATGCCGGAGGCGACCACGTCGCGCACGTCGCGCGCGATCTGCAAGACCATCTCGGTGTCGAGCCCGAACTCGCGCGAGCCCATCAGCGCCTCGCCGGAGATCTTGAGCAGAACACGCTTCAAGGCAGGCTCGGCTGTCATGGCGCCTCCGGGCAGGTCGACGGGAAGGATCGGCCGCCGTTACAGCCTAGGGCTGCAACGACCCACTCCACAAGGCGCGCCGCACCACGCGACTACTCCGCCGCGTTCGATACGCCGGACACCGCGGCCACCTCGCTCGCAAAATCCGGCCCTTCAGGCTTCTCGATCCCCTCGCCAAGCTGAAACCGCACGAACCCGTCGAGCCGTCCGCCCGACTTCTGCATCACGGCGCGGACCCGGCTCTCGCCGTCGATCACCCAAACCTGCTCGAGCAGCACGACCTCTTCGTAATACTTTCGGATCCGCCCCTCGACCATCTTTTCGATGATCGCCTCCGGCTTGCCCGACCCGCGCGCCTGCTCCATCAGCACTGCCCGTTCGCGCTGCAGCGCCGCCGGGTCCACGCTGTCGACGTCGAGCGCCTCCGGCCGCGCCGCAGCGACGTGCATGCCGACCTGCCGCCCGAGCATCTCCAGCGCGTCGAGCTCGCTCGCACCCTCGACGGCCACCAGCACGCCGATCTTGCCCAGGCCCGGCTTCAGCGATTGATGCATGTAGGTCGCCACCACGCCGCTCGCGACGGACAGCACCCGCACCCGGCGAATCGTCATGTTCTCGCCGATCGTCGCGATCAGCGCCGTCAGCTCCTCGCCCACGCTCCGCGTTCCGCCCGGCATCGCCGCCGCACGGATCGCCTCGACGTCCTCGCCAACCGTGAGCGCCACCTGCGCCACCGCCTGGACGAAAGTCTGAAAGCCCTCGTTGCGGGCGACGAAGTCGGTCTCGGCATTGACCTCAACGATCGCCGCCCGGTTCTTCTGCGAGGCGACGCCGACCAGCCCCTCGGCCGCCACCCGCCCGGACTTCTTGGCCGCCTGCGACAGCCCCTTCTTGCGCAGCCAGTCGACCGCGCCCTCGACGTCGCCGCCGGTCTCGGACAGCGCCCGCTTGCAGTCCATCATGCCCGCGCCGGTCTTCTCGCGAAGCTCCTTGACGAGGGACGCCGTGATCTCAGCCATAACTCAGGCCTCCTCAGAAGAAAGCGGTTCTTTTTGCAAAAAAGAACCAAAAAGCTTTTGCCCGATGAGAGCCGCGCCAGCGCAGATAGAAGTTTTTTGCTTCTTTTTTTAAAAAAGAAGCACTTCCTTCCTAAGCAGGCACGCTCTCCGGCGTCACGTCATGCCCGCCCGACGGACCGGTCCCGCTCAGCCCGCCATTCAGCACCTCGAGCGGCAGCTCCTCGCTCGCCCCCATGTCGCGCCCCGAGGCCACCATCTCGGCGCTGATGCCGTCGAGCACCGCGCCCGCCACCAGGTCGCAGTAGATCGTGATCGCGCGGATCGCGTCGTCATTGCCCGGGATCGGAAAGGTCACGCCGACCGGGTCGGAGTTGCTGTCCAGGATCGCGATCACCGGGATGCCGAGCTTGGTGGCCTCCTCAACCGCCAGCTTCTCCTTGTTGGTGTCGATGATGAACAGGATGTCCGGCAGCCCGCCCATCTCCTTAATGCCGCCGAGGCTGCGCTCGAGCTTGTCGCGATCGCGCGTCATCTCCAGCACCTCCTTCTTGGTCAGGCCCTGGACCTCGCCGCCGAGCAGCTCGTCGATCTGGCGCAGGCGCTTGATGGAGCCGGTGATCGTCTTCCAGTTGGTCAGCATGCCGCCAAGCCAGCGATGGTTCACGTAATACTGGCCGCACCGATTGGCGCTCTCGGCGACATACTCCGCCGCAGCGCGCTTGGTGCCGACGAACAGCACCCGCCCACCGGCCGCGGTCACGTCGCGCACGGCGCGCAGCGCACGGTCCAGCATCGGCACCGTCTGCTGCAGGTCGATGATGTGGACCTGGTTGCGGATGCCGAAGATGTACGGCTCCATGCGCGGGTTCCAGCGCCGGGTGTGATGGCCAAAATGCACGCCGGCCTCGAGCAGCTGGCGGAGGGTGAAATCTGGCATCGCCATGGCGGCGTGCTCCTTTCCTAGTCGTCCGGTTGAACCTCCGCGGGGCAATGCCTTGCGGCACCGGACCTGAGGCTTCCCAGGAAAGCGCCCCGCGTGTGAATTATCGCGCCCACCTGCCCCCGCTCACAACAGTCGAGGAGGCGTTCGTGACGGGCGGGATATGACCGTAACCACTCCGGAACGCAAGATCGCCGCCGCCTCGGCCGTCGTCTCGCTGCTGGTCGCCAGCCTCGCCTGGGCCGTATTCGGCATCCTGCGCACCCCTGACACCCTGATGTATCTGCAATACGCCGACCAGCTTCACGCCGGCGCCCTGCCGCTCGCCGGCCCGATGCCGGTTTCGCTGTTCCGCACCCCCGGCTTCCCGGCGATCCTGGCCGCGCTGCAATGGCTCGCGCCACACGCCTGGCCCGCCCTGCTGGTCAGCCTACAGCTCGCCGCCGTCGCGCTCACCGCCGCGCTCACCACCGCCACCGCGCACCGCCTCGGCGCCTCCCATCGCCTCGCCTGCCTCGCCGGCGCCCTGCCTTCGCTCGGCTTCGTCGTGGTGCTGGAGATCGCAGTGATCCCGGACGCGCTCTATGCCGCGCTGGCCGCCGGCGCCGCCTTCGCCCTGCTGCGCCACCGCCCGCTCACTGCCGGCCTGCTGCTGGCCCTCGCGCTGCTTCTGCGCGAGGCGACGATCGTATTGATGATCTTCTACGTGCCTTTGGCCTGCGCGGAAGCAAGGCCAGGGGCGTTGCCCCTGGACCCCACCAAAGGCCGGCGGCCTTCGGAAACCAATCTAACGGGATCCAAGGGCCTCGGGCCCTTGGCGGGTTTGGGCAGAGCCCAACCTTGCTTAATCTTACTGCTTCCGCCGATCCTTGCCGCCGCTTCGCTCATCACCTGGAACGTCGCCCGCGGCGCCGGTCCGGTGCTCACCACCAGCCGCCAGATCGTCATGCTCCAGGCGATCCTGCCGCTGCTGCCCCGCCACCCGGACGTGCTCGGCGCCGACACCCCGTTCGAGCATCTCGCCCGCGCCACCTTGTCCGGCCCCGGCGGCATGGACCGGATGAACGAGTTACAGCGCCAGCTCGGCGCCGCGGGCTGGACGGCGCCGCGCATCGCCACCGCCGCGTCGGCCGCCTACGCCGCCACCTGGGCGCACCATCCTTTGCCGATGCTCGCCACCACCCTCGGCAGCATCCGCCACGAATACCTCGCCATGCCGTTCCAGCCGATCGACACGCTCGGCGCGCTTGCCGTCTATGCCGGCTGGCCTCGCCCCAGCTTCGACCGGCTGAACATCCTGTGGTCCCGCCATGGCGACCCCGCCGCCGCGCTGATCATCCTGCTCGACGTCGCCACCCGCCTCGTCGGCACCGCCATCGGCCTCGCCGGCCTGATCGGCCCCTGGCTGCCGGGCCGGGCCTGGCGCCTGCGCGCCCTGTGGTGCATCCCGGTCGGCTTCGTCGCCGTCTACGCCCCGGTCCACATCGAAACCCGCTATCTCGCGCCGGTCGTTCCCCTGGTCACCATCCTGGCCGCCGCGAGCCTGAAGCAAGCAAGGCCAGAGGCTCTGCCTCTGGACACCGCTGGGGCCCGAGGCCCCAGACCCCAATCTATGTGAAGGCTGACGACGCTCTCCTTGCTTGGCGAAGCCGATCAATCCTGGTGGCTCGCAACCGACCTCGCCGACGTGGCACTAGCAAGAGAGGATTTTGAAGGCTCCGCCTTTAATCGGGTCCAGGGCAGACAGCCCTGGCCTTCCTTCGCGCGCGTTCGTGTAGCAACGCCCCTTCCAGCACGCTGTTAGGCCCCACAACAGCTCCAAGGTCATTCCCGCATGGCGCAACAGATCCCGCTCGACAGCTCCAGCACCGCCGTTGAGCCGGCCGAGCACGGCCTCCTGGAGGCGGCGCCCGACCTCGCTTACCAGCGCCTCCTGTTCGTCAACATCGTCTTCGTTGGCGTCCCGCACCAGCCAGGCTGGGTGCTGATCGACGCCGGCATCCCCGGCACCGCTGATCGGATCGCGGCTGCCGCCGAGCGCTTCGGCCAGAACGTGCCGCCGGCCGCCATCGTTATGACCCACGGCCATTTCGACCATGTCGGCGCGCTGGAGCAGCTCGCCGAGCGCTGGAACGTGCCCGTCTACGCCCACTCGCTCGAGCGCCCCTATCTCGACGGCTCGGCCGCCTACCCGAAGGCCGACCCGAGCGTCGGCGGCGGCCTGATGGCGCTGCTCTCGCCGCTCTACCCGCGTCAGCCCGTCAATGTCGCATCCCACCTGCACGACCTGCCCGCCGACGGCAGCATCCCGCCTTTGCCCGGCTGGCGCTGGCTGCACACGCCCGGCCACTCGGTCGGCCACGTCTCGCTCTGGCGTGAGGCCGACCGCGCGCTGATCGCCGGCGACGCCTTCATCACCACCGCCGGCGAAAGCGCCTACGCGACCGCCGCGCAGACGCCCGAGCTCCACGGCCCGCCAAAATACTTCACCCATGACTGGCAAGCCGCCTCCCGCTCAGTCACAGCGCTCGCCGCCCTGCAGCCGGAACTCGTCATCACCGGGCACGGCCGCGCCCTGCACGGCGAGGCCATGCGAGCCGCCCTCCACACCCTCGCCCGCGACTTCACCGAACTCGCCGTTCCTACCGAGGGCCGCTACGTGACCGATCCGCAACGCGCTGAGGACGGGAGCGCCTATAAGGACGCGAAGTAAGCGGTTCTTTTTTGAAAAAAAGAACCAAAAAACTTTTATCTCGACGCCGCGCCGTGCAGCTGCATCGTCTCGTCGAGCCAGTTGAAGACAACTTCGTGCAAGTAAGACAGGGCGCCGGACTGACAATGATTTTCCGCGCCGTCCTCGCTGGTGAACGCAAATGATCGCTTCGGCGCCTTTAGCGCGTCGAACACCAGTTGCGGCTGCCCCTTGAAAAACATGTCGCCTTCCGCTTCCAGCACGAGGCAGGGGCACCTGATCTGCCCGGCGATGCCTTCGATCGTGTAACGTTTGGCTTTCGCGACGAAGTCGGCGACGCTGTCGGCCCCGAACGACCACAACCCCTGCGTCACGCACCAGCGCAGCGTGGTGTCGTTCCGCATAAGCTCGTTGGTGATCGCCTCGCACGCATGCGCGTCACCCGCGTCCAGCGCGGCGAGCGCCGCCTTGGGCAGCAGCGCCCGAAGGCTGGCATGCATGTCGTACACGCCGTCGAAAAAGATCGCCGCCTTGAAGCGGTGTTCGAAAGCGACGGCACGCGCCGCAAGATACCCGCCCATGCTCATGCCCATCAGCGCGAGATTGTCGCCGTCGACATCCGGCCTGGTCAGGGCATACTCCACCGCCGGCGTCACCACCGCCTCCCAGTCGTGGCGGAAGACGAGCTTCTCTTCCCGCATGGGAGCACCCTGGCCGGGGCCGTCGAACGTCAGGCAGTTATAGCCACGGCGCACCGCTGCGGCGGCGCCGAAGAAGAACAACTCCTCAATGCTGGAATCGAACCCGCCATGGAAGATCAGCGTCGGACGCGGCTTGCCGGACTCGTCGACCTTATAGAAATACCCTGGCATCGTGGTCCCCTGATAGGGGATTTGCACCGGCTCCCACGTCGGCCCGGCGAGTTGCGCGCCTTTGGCATACGTCGCCTGCGCCGCCCTGGAGGCCGAGAGGATGCGCGGGTCCGCCGGGTCGCCATGAAGGTAGAATTCGGCCATGCGGTAATAGGTCGATGCGCGCAGAAAGGCCTCGCGAGCGCTCTCCAGATGACCGGCGCCGTAGTTCGCATCGGCGCGTGACAAGAGACGGTCGCCGAGCTTGTTCCATCCGGTAAACCAGCTCTCGAAATCACCTTCCTCGACCGTCGCGGCGGTCGCCATCATCTCTCCGAGATCCGCACCTCCGTAGTAAGTGAAGCCTAAGTTGCGGACAAACTCGAAGGCGAACGAGTTGTCTGTAAAACCGAGTTTCATGCTGCTCTCCAGACCGAATATCCATTGGAATGCTCAGGCATGGCCTGCATCGCCGATGCAAGTCGTCGCGGCCTCGGCGCCCTTCGGCGCGGACGTGAACCGATCGGACCGCCGTCGACGAGCGTTCTGGCGGCCTTACGGAGCGAGGCCGGTCGCGCCATGCACCCGGCGCCTGCTTGAGGCGCTTTGCAGTGTGTCCCTCATGCTCTAAGCCTCACCCATGGAACGCTACCGTTCCGACGACATAAGGGCGTGGTCGATGGAACGCAAGCGTTCCGACGAGATTTTACCGGCGCGACGGCCGAGCGGCGCGGCCGTGATGCGGCTGACGGTGACGGATGCGCTGTCGCGCGCCTTCTTCTCAGAGTGGTCGCGCGTCGGCTACGCGGCACTCAGCCTCGAGCACGTTGCCAAGCAGGCCGGCGTCGGCAAGGCCGCGCTCTACCGGCGCTGGCCAGCCAAGGCGGTAATGGCAAGCGACCTGCTCGCACGGGTCGGCAGCCGGCTGACCAAGGTGCAGGACATGGGCTCGCTCGACGCGGATGTGCGCGCGCTGCTGTTCGAGTTCCGCCGCCTGATGCGCCATCGTATGATCCGCCGCATCCTGGGCGACCTCCTGGCCGAGGTCGAGCGCGAGCCGGCGCTCGAGGCTGCGATGCGCCCCATCCAGCAGGCGCGGCGCGAGCGCGTGCTGCAACTCGTCGAGCGAGCGGTCGCACGCGGCGAGCTGAACGGGTCCGAGGATTGCGAGACGATCCTCGACCTTCTGATCGGGCCGCTCTACTGGCGCATCGTCGTCACCTCGGGGCCGTCCGACCTGGCGCACATCGAACGCCTGGTGCGGATGACCACCGCGGCGATGATCGCGGGTCAGTGAGCAAGCGGTTCTTTTTTGAAAAAAAGAACCAAAAAACTTTTGCTCTGTAAGCGGAAGGCCTGGCAAATTCAGCGGGCGTCGGGTCCGACGTCTCGATCAACATCTTGCCTGCAGGATTACTGAACAGGCGCTACGGCAACGTCTCGATGAAGACGTCCATCAGACGTGAAGAAACGTCCTCGCCGCAACCGCCTGCAACGCCCGCGCCGTCGACGTCGTCCCAACGCGTCCCACGCCGTTCAGGATGATCCCCCACGACCTCCCTGCCGATGCTGACCCCTTCCGCTCAAGCTCCGATGACGATGAACGCTCTTTAGCAAAGACGAAACATCAGACCATGCGCGCCATAACCAGATCGTCGTGCCAATGCCGCCCCACCAGAAACCGCCTGGTGCCGACCTCGACAAAACCCTGCCGCCGGTAAAACGCGATCGCCCGCAGGTTGCGCTCTAGCACCCCGACCAGCACCCGCCCCGCCCCACACGCCCGCGCCTCCGCAACCCCGTGCGCCATCAGCGCCGCCCCAAGCCCGCTCCCCTGCCAGGGCGACAGCACGTAGATCCGCTTCAGCTCCCGGTCGCCCGCTCGCACCGCCGGCCCGTCGATCTCCAGGCTCGGCGGCATCATCACCGCCAGGCCGACCGGCGCGCCGGTGTCCGAGGCGGCGAGGAAGACGGTGCTCTCCGGCGCGTCGAGCCACGCCGTGTAGGTCGCCGCCCGCTGCTGCGCCGCGCACTGGGCCACGATGTCCGCCCCATCGATCAGCGGCGCGTAGGTTTCCAGGAACGTCGCCGCTCCGAGCAGCGCCAGCGCCGCCGCGTCGCCGCCCGCCGCCTCACGCACCGTCCAGCCGAACCCCATCCCCGACAATCTCCTAGGATCGATGACCCGCAGCGGACGATACTGCTCCCCGATCGATCAGGGAGGCGCATGACAGGATTGGGTGCAATTACCGGAACGCCCCAGTCTGAGAAGCAGACACGAACAAGATCAGTGGGTTGCTGCGATCTTGCCTATGGGCAAGTTCTGGTGCCCGGCCTCAGACCTCTTCGATGCGCTCGACCCCGGGCACCATCTTCAACGCCTGCGCCAGCCGCGGTGAGGTCTTCCACCGCCCGGGCAGCGCCACCTCGACGTCCTCCGGCCGCCCCAGCATCGGCACCAGCACCACGGTGCCGCGTCCGCCGCGCTCGCGCTCGAGCAGGGTGCGGATATGCGGCACCGCCTCGGTCCGGCGCAGCCACACCCGCATCTGTCCGCCCGCCTCGCTCGCCGCCGCCTCCAGGCTCACCAGGTCGTTCGCCGTCACCCGCAGCGCGTCGCCCTCCAGCCGCAGGTCGACGGTGACCAGCACCGTCTGCCCGGCCACCAGCAGCGGCCGCACCCGGGCCAGCACCTCGCTGAACAGCGTCACCTCGAACCCGCCCGAGGCGTCCGACAGCGCCACCCACGCCATCCGGCTGCCGGTGCGCGTTGTTCGTTCCTTGATCGAGACGACGCAGCCAGCGACCTTGACGCGCGACGAGCCGGCCCGCCCGGCCGCCTCCATCCGCCCGGAGGGCACCGCGCCGACCCGCCGCAGGAACGCCGCGTAGCTGTCGAGCGGATGCGCCGTAAGGTGGAAGCCGACCGCCTCCGCCTCGTAGGTCAGCCGCTCCATCATCGGCCAGTCGGGCACGTCCGGCAGCCGCAGCGGCTCGGGCCCGGCGCCGCCGAACAGTCCGGTCTGTCCCGAGCCGAGCTCCTCGGCGCGCGCCTGCGCCCGGCGCAGCACGTGCTCGGCGGCGCCGAACAGCCGCGCCCGATTCGGCTCCAGGCTGTCGAAGGCGCCGGCCCGCACCAGGTTCTCCACCTGCATCTTGTTGAGGAGCCGCGCATCCACCCGATCGGCAAACGCCGCCACGCCGTCAAACGGCCGCGCGCCGCGCGCCGCGACCAGCGAGACCATCGCCGCCTGCCCCACCTTCTTGATCGCCGCGAGCGCGTAGCGGATCGCGAGCGCCCCATCCGCCAGCGGCTCGATCGTGAAGTCGTCCCCGGACCGATTAATGTCGGGCGGCAGCACCCGCACGCCCATCCGCTCGGCCTCGCCCCGCAGCGACGCGAGCTTGTCGGTGTTGCCGAGCGAGAGCGACATGCAGGCGGCGAGGAACGCCGTCGGATGGTTCGCCTTCATCCACGCGGTCTGGTAGGCGACCAGCGCATAGGCGGCCGCGTGCGACTTGTTGAAGCCGTAATCGGCAAACTTCGCCATCAGGTCGAACACCTCGACGGCCTTGGCCTCCGGCACCCCGCGCCCCGTAGCGCCGGCGGTGAACACCGCCCGCTGCTGGTCCATCTCGGAGCGGATTTTCTTGCCCATGGCGCGGCGGAGCAGGTCGGCCGAGCCCAGGCTGTAGCCACCCATCACCTGGGCGATCTGCATCACCTGCTCCTGGTAGACCATGATGCCGTAGGTCTCGCCCAGGATCGCGCGCAGCTCGGGGTGCGGCGCCTCCCACGTCTCGCCGTGCTTGCGCTGGCAATAGGATGGGATGTTGGCCATCGGCCCCGGCCGATACAAAGCGACCGCGGCGATCAGATCCTCGAACCGGTCCGGCCGCATCTGGCGCAGCACGTCGCGCATCCCCGCGGACTCGAACTGGAACACCCCACCCGCATCGCCCCGCGCCAGCATCTCGTAGGTGCGCTGATCATCGAGCGGGATCTGCTCGAGCGCCACGCTGACGCCGCGCGCGCCGAGCAGGCCGACGGCGCGCTGCAGGATGGTCAGCGTCGTCAGCCCCAGGAAGTCGAACTTCACGAGCCCGGCCTGCTCGATCCACTTCATGTTGTACTGCGTGACCAGCGTGTTCTCGCGTGGATCACGATACATCGGCACCAGCTCAGTGAGCTTGCGGTCGCCGATCACCACGCCCGCCGCATGCGTGCTGGCGTGCCGATACAGACCCTCGAGCTGCAGCGCCACCTCAAGCAGCCGGCGGATCGCCTCATCATCCTGGCGCAACGATTGCAGCCGCGGCTCGCCGTCGATCGCCTGCTGCAACGTCACCGGATGGGCCGGATTGTTCGGGATCAGCTCGGCGACGCGATTGACCTGGCCGAACGGCATCGCCAGCACCCGTCCGACATCGCGCACCGCGGCGCGCGCCTGCAACTTGCCGAAGGTGATGATCTGCGCGACCCGGTCGGCGCCATACGCCTCGCGCACGTAGCCGATCACCTCGTCGCGCCGCTCCTGGCAGAAGTCGATGTCGAAATCCGGCATCGACACGCGCTCGGGATTGAGAAACCTCTCGAACAGCAGATCAAAGCGCAGCGGGTCGAGGTCGGTGATCGTCAGCGCCCAGGCAACGACCGAGCCCGCCCCCGAGCCGCGCCCGGGACCGACCGCGATGCCCTGCGCTTTCGCCCATTGGATAAAGTCCGCAACGATGAGAAAATATCCGGCGAACCCCATCGAGGCGATGACGCCGAGCTCGAACTCCAGTCGCTCCCGGTATGGCGCCGCTTCCGCCGCCTGCGCCATCGCCGCCAGCCGCCGCGCCAGGCCCGCCCGCGCCATCTCGCATAGCGCCGTCGCCTCGTCGCTGCCGGCCGGGATCTTGCTGTATTTCGGCAGTTGCGGCTTGCGCGTCTCCGCCATCACCGCGCACCGGCGCGCCACCGCCAGCGTGTTGTCGCACGCCTCGGGCAGGTCCGAGAACAGCTCGCGCATCTCGTCCGCCGGCTTGAACCAATGCTCCTCCGTCACCCGCCGGCGCGCAGTCTCCCCCAGCGTCCGCCCCGCAGCGATACAGAGCAGCGCGTCGTGCGCCCCGTGCATGCCGGGCGCGGCAAAGAAGCACTCGTTGGTCGCGATAAGCGGCATGCCGAGCTGGTCGGCCAGCCCGATCATGCCGGGCTCGATCGCCCGCTCCCCCTCCAGGCCGTGCCGATGCAGCTCCATCATCGCCCGGTCGCCGAACGCCTCGACAAAGCGCCGCGCCAGCGCCTCCGCCTCGCCCGCCTGCCCCTCCGCCAGCAGCCGCCCCAGCGGCCCGCGCGTCCCCCCGGCCAACAGGATCAGCCCGCCCGCACGCTCCAACACCGCGTCCAGCGGCAGCGCCGGCTCGGCCGGATCACCCTCGATAAATCCCTGCGACGACAGATGCTGCAGGTTCGCGAGCCCCACGACATCCTGCGCCAGCAGCACCACCGGGTCCGGCGCCAGCCGCGGCCCACGCTCGATCGAAACCTGGCAGCCGATGATCGGCTGCACCCCCTTGGCGGCGCAGTAATGCGAGAACTCCAACGCCCCAAACAGATTGCCGGTGTCGGTGATCGCCACCGCCGGCATCCTCGCCGCCCGCGCCAACGCCGGCAAGGCATCAACCCGGATCGCACCCTCGCTCAGCGAGTAAGCGGAGTGGTTGCGCAGATGGACAAAGCTCGCATGCGGCATCAGAGCAATCTAAGGCAAAGCGAAAGGAAGGCCAGAGGCTTTGCCTCAGGACTCCGCTGGGGTCGTGAGGCCCCAGACCCCATCCGTTTAGAGCTTGAGCCCGCTCCTGCTTGCTTGGCGAAGCCAGTCAACCCCGTTCCCGCGCCACCGGCATCGCTCGTAAACACGAACCGGAAATGGATTTCAAAGGCTCCGCCTTTGATAGAGGCAAGGGGCAAAGCCCCTTGCCTCGCCTTCACCTTAGACGACTCGTCCTGCTGTCAGCGTGACGATCCGATCCATCCGCCGCGCCAGCTCCACGTTATGTGTCGCGATCAATGCTGCGACATTTTGGCTGCGCACCACCTGCAGCAACTCGTCGAACACCGCGTCTGCGGTGCCGACGTCGAGGTTGCCCGTCGGCTCGTCGGCCAACAGCACTTTCGGTGCATTGGCGAGCGCCCGTGCGATGGCGACGCGCTGCTGCTCGCCGCCGGAAAGCTTGCCGGGCAGGTGCTTTGTGCGGGGGCCGAGTCCAAGGCTCTCCAGCAGCCGCTGGGCGCGCGCCTGCGCGATGCGGCGCGAGGTGCCGCCGATCATCTGCGGCAGGGCGACGTTTTCGAGCGCAGAGAACTCGGCAAGCAGGTGGTGAAACTGGTAGACAAAGCCGATCTGGCTGCGCCGCAGCGCCGTACGGTCCCGATCGGCCAGCGCGCCGGCGTCGCGGCCGTCGACCATGATATGGCCGCCATCAGGTTTTTCCAGCAATCCGGCCAGATGCAGCAGGGTGGACTTGCCGGTGCCGGAGGGCGCCACAAGGGCGACGATCTCGCCGGCCCGCAACGTCAGGTCCACGCCGCGAAGCACCGGCAGGTCGCCGGCGTCGGAGCGGTAGGTCCGCACGAGGCCAGCGAGCGTCAGCGGATCGCTCATCAGGCAAGACATCCTTTTTTGAAAAAAAGGACCAAAAAACTTTTTTCCTTTAGGGGCCTTTCAAACAGGCAAAAGTTTTTTGCTTCTTTTTTACAAAGAAGAAGCGCTTCCTTACTCATTGCGCAACGCCTCGATCGGATCGGTGCGCGCGGCGCGCCAGCTCGGATACAGCGTCGCCAACAGCGACAAGGCAAGCGCCATCAGGATAATCTGGCTCACCTCACGCCAATCCAGCTTCGCCGGCAAATGCTCCAGGTAGTACACTTCCGGATTAAACAGGTCGGTGCCGGTGATCGACTGCAGCGCCTGCCGCAATCGCTCGATGTTGAGGCAGAACGCGATGCCGAGCACCGTGCCAACGAGCGTCCCGGTGATCCCGACCGAGGCGCCGCACATCAGGAAGATGCGCATCACCGCGCCGCGCCCTGCTCCCAGCGTGCGCAGCACGGCTATGTCGCGTGTCTTGTCCTTCACCATCATGATCAGCGAGGAAATCACGTTGAAGGCGGCAACGACAATGATCAGCGTCAGGATCAGAAACATGACGTTCTGCTCCACCTGAACGGCGGCGAAGAAGCTGTCGTTGCTTTGCGTCCAGTCGATCACTCGCACCGGCGCTCCCTGCACGGCCGCCTCGATCCGCTGCGTCGTCGGCGCGATATGCTCCGGATCACGTACAGTGACCTCGATTTGCGAAACCGCATTCGGCTTTTGGAAAAACACCTGCGCAGCGTGCAGCGGGATGAAGACGTAGCGGCTGTCGTACTCGTTCATCCCCGCCTGGAAGATCGCGACCACCCGGTAGGCGCGCACCCGCGGCACGGTGCCGAACGCGGTCGCGGCGCCATCGGGCGACAGCAGGGTGAGCTTGGAGCCGACAGAGAGGCCGAATTGCTGCGCCAGCGTCAGCCCGATCGCGATCGCGTCGTCGCCGGAGAAGTCGCCGAGGCTGCCGGCGCGAATGGTACCGCCGACCGAGGGCAGCGCCTCGAGGTCCGCCTGCCGTACGCCGCGCACCAGGCCGCCAGTGCTGCTGGTCGGGCCGTTGAGTAGCACCTGCCCCTCAATCACCGGCACCGCGGAGAGGACGCCCGGCACGTCGCGAATCTTTGTCGCGAGCTGGTCGAACTCGCCGAGCGACCCGGAGGTTGCGAACACGCCGAGGTCGCCATTGAGGCCGAGAATGCGCGACAGCAGGTCGGACTTGAAGCCGTTCATCACCGACATGACGATGATCAGCGTCGCGACGCCAAGCGCGATGCCGATCAGCGAAAAACCAGCGATGACGGAGACGAAACGTTCACCGCGCCTGGCGCGCAGATAGCGCCCGGCAATGGCGCGCTCGAAGGGACCGAACATCAAGAAAGACAAGGCCAGAAAGTGTCTTCTTTTTCTAAAAAACAAGAAGCAAAAAGACTTTTTTCCATAAGGATCCTAAGCTCGGCGATACTGGCCTTACAGGACAAAAGTCTTTTGGTTCTTTTTTTCAAAAAAGAACATCCTTTCTTCACGTCACCACCGCCATCACCGCGTCCGCCGCCACCTCGCGC
The DNA here is from genome assembly GCA_963692975.2 of Acetobacteraceae bacterium. Classification (GTDB taxonomy): domain Bacteria; phylum Pseudomonadota; class Alphaproteobacteria; order Acetobacterales; family Acetobacteraceae; genus CAXMMR01. Next base: position 271,908 of record CAXMMR010000023.1, read on the forward strand.
CGCTCGCCGCTGGCGCGCCGCTTTAGCTCCACCATGCCGCTCGCGGCACCCCGCGGCCCGACGATCACCTGCCAGGGATGGCCCATCAGGTCGGCATCGGCGAACTTCCGCCCGGCCCGCTCGTCGCGATCGTCGTAAAGCGCGTCGCCGGCAAAGCCGGCATAGAGCTGCTCGCACAGCGCGTCGCAGGCGGCATCCCCGGGCTTGAGGTTCAGCACCGAGGCGCGAAACGGCGAGACGCTGTCGGGCCAGATGATGCCCGCCTCGTCATGGCTCGCCTCGATCAACGCGCCGACCAGGCGCGAGACGCCGATGCCGTAGCTGCCCATTTCCGGCACGATCTTAGCGCCGTCGGGTCCGGCGACCGAGAAGCCCATCGCGGCGCTGTATTTGGTGCCGAAGTGGAATATGTGGCCGACCTCGATGCCCCTGCCCTCGCGCCGCCGCTGCGGCTCGAGCGCTGCCCAGGCCGCCGTATCGTGCTTTTCCTCGGTCGCCGCGTAAGGCGTCGTCACCTGCGCGAAGAAGCGGTCCAGATCGTCCGCGTTGGCGTGCGAGAAGCTGGCGGTGCCGACGTCGAGCTCCTCGAAGGCGCGGTCATAGAAGACCTGGCTCTCGCCGGTGGGTGCTAGGATGATGAATTCATGGCTGAGCTCGCCGCCGATCGGCCCGGTGTCGGCCACCATCGGGATCGCCTGCACGCCGAGCCGGGCGAAGGTGCGCATGTAGGCCAGCATCATCCGCCGGTAGCTCAGCACCGAGCCGGCATGGTCGAGGTCGAAGCTGTAGGCATCCTTCATCAGGAATTCGCGTCCGCGCATGACGCCAAAGCGCGGCCGCACTTCGTCGCGAAACTTCCACTGGATGTGGTAGAGGGTCTGCGGCAGCTCACGGTAGCTTTTGACCGAGCCGCGCATCAGGTCGGTGATCATTTCCTCGTTGGTCGGCCCATAAAGCAGGTCGCGCTCATGGCGATCGCGCAGGCGCAGCATTTCCGGGCCATAGGCATCGTAGCGGCCGCTCTCCCGCCAGAGATCGGCGGTCTGCAGCGTCGGCATCAGCAGCTCCTGCGCACCGGCCGCGTCCTGCTCCTCGCGCACGATCTGCGCGATCCGGCGCAGCACCCGCCAGCCGGCCGGCAGCCAGGCATAGATGCCGGCGGCCGTCTGCCGCACCAGCCCCGCCCGCAGCATCAGCCGATGCGAGGCGATCTGCGCCTCAGACGGCGTCTCCTTGAGGGTGGGCAGCAGGCTGCGGGAAAGGCGCATCGTGGTGAGTCCTGATGGGGTCGCTGCGGCGGCGGACCCTACAGGGGCGATGGCGCTCCGACCAGAGAGGCGGAGACGGAGGCGACGCAACAATGCTGCGCCGCACAACAAAGCGGCGAAACTAAACGTAGAATATACGTGACAAAATTGAGCGGCGCCTGTAGCAGAAGGGCGGCCCCGCAACGATGGCGAGCGGGGCCAAGTTTAGGGAGGAAACGCCGTCACACGGTAGGATGAGAGGATAACCTCACATCCTACCCGTGATAATCTCCCGCCGTTGACGCGGCCGCTAGACAAATCCGCATGAGCCCGACGCCGGATTTGCTATACCAGACGGCAACTGCATCATAAACGCGCAATTTACTAATCTCGCGATCAAAAGAGCCTAATCCTGCAGCGCCAGCCAGCCGTGGCGGAAGCTCAGGATGGGCGAGCTGATCACCGCGAAGCAGCACAGCCAGATCAGCGCAGCCGCCGCTGTTGTGATCAAGACGACTCGGGCAAGCCGGACCCGCTCCGGCGCGCCGCGCCAGCCGGTGTGCTCATCGGCCTGCGCCACCGGCTGAGTGCCGAGCGGCAGCACCGCAAACAGCGCCGTCCACCAGATCAGCAAATAGAGAACGACACCGGTAAACCAGCCCACTCGTCAGACCCGCAGCAGGTGCACGTCAACCAGCGGCCTCTTGCCGAGCCGCCGGCCGACCGCGCGTCTGAGTGCGGCGCGCGCTGCATCACCCAGCGCCGCATCGTCGCGCCGTAGCGCCGCCGGCAGGTCGCTGACCGCCTGGCCGAACTCCTCTTCGAGCCGCGCAGCGTCGTCCTCGGCGGGGTCGATCAGGCCCGGGGCGCTGATCTTCGGCCGGCCGACCAGGCGCCCTCCCTCGTCAAGCGCGAGCGAGCCGACGACGACGCCGTTGAACAGCATCCTGCGGCGCGCCGCCAGCACGCCGCCGTTAAGCGGCACCACCCGGTTGCCGTCCAACGCCAGCCGGCCGACAGGCGCGCTGTCGACCACCTCGGCCCGGTTGCCGGAGAGCCGCAGGATGTCACCATTCTCCAGCAGCACCGGCGTCGCGCCGGCCTCCTTGGCCAGCGCCGCATGGGTCGACAGATGCCGCCACTCGCCATGCACCGGCACCGCGTAGCGCGGACGCACCAGCTCGTAGAGGCGCCGCAGCTCGTCGCGGGCAGGATGGCCAGAGACATGGATCATGTGGTCGCGCTCGGTCATCAGGTGCACCCCGCGCCGCACCAGATTATCCTGCACCGTGCTGATCGCCCGCTCGTTGCCCGGGATCACTCGCGAGCTGAACACCACGGTGTCGCCCTCGCCGAGCGCGATGTTGGGGTGGGTGTCGAGCGCGATGCGCGATAAAGCGGAGCGCGCCTCGCCCTGGCTGCCGGTTACCAGCATCACCAGGTTCTCGTCCGGGATCGAGCCGGCGCGGTCTTCGGGGACGAACTCGGGCACGTCCTTGAGGTAGCCGGTCTCGCGCGCCGCCGCCTCCATGTTGCGCAGCGAGCGTCCGACCAGGGCGACCGAGCGCCCGGCATCGCGCGCCGCCAAGGCCACGCTCTCGAAGCGGGCAACGTTGGAGGCAAAGCAGGTCACGGCCACACGGCCGCGCCGTATGCTGCGGATCAGCGCCGAGAGGCTGTGGCGCACGTCCGCCTCGGAGCCGGAATGACCCTCGACAAGCGCGTTGGTGCTGTCGCACACCATCGCCAGCACGCCTCTACGGCCGAGCTCGGCAAACGCCGCCTCGTCGGTCGGCGGCCCGACCAGCGGATCCGGATCAAGCTTCCAATCGCCGGTATGCACGATGACGCCGTGTGGCGTGGTGATCGCCAGCGCCTGCGCCTCGGGGATCGAGTGCGCGACCCGGATGAACTGCAGCTGAAACGGCGGCAGGTCGAACGCGCCGCCCGGCTTGATCACGTGCAGTTTTACCTCGCCGAGCAGCCCGGCCTCGCCGAGCTTGCGCCGCAGCACCGCCGCGGTGAACGGCGTCGCGTAGACCGGGCAGCGCAGCCGCCGCCAAAGGTGCGCCACCGCACCGACATGGTCCTCATGCGCATGGGTGATGACGAGACCCACCAGCTTGTCGCGACGCTGCTCGATGAACGAGGGATCGGGCATCAGAATGTCGATCTCGGGGTTCTCGTTGCCCCCGAACCCGATGCCGCAATCCACAGCGAGCCAGGCGCTCCCGCTCCGATACAGGTTGAGGTTCATGCCTATCTCACCCGTCCCGCCGAGTGGCAGGAAGGCGAGGTCGCCGGTTGCTGCGTCCATCAGTCGCTTTCGTTGAGTCTTGTTCTGTCGCGGCTTAATCTGGGGGTTGGGTTGCGCTCCGCCAACATGCGCAATCCGTCCAGGGTCAGATCCGGTTCGATCCGGTCGAATATGGTGGTGCCCTCGGAGAACAGCGGCGCCAGCCCGCCAGTGCCGACGACGCGCAAGCCGCGGTCGAACTCGCGAGCGATACGCTCGACCAGGCCTTCGACCAGGCCGACATAGCCCCAGTAGATGCCGGACTGCATCGCCGCAACCGTGTTGCGGCCGATTACCGCCTGCGGCCGCCCGATGCCGATGCGCGGCAGCCGGGCCGCCGCCTGGTGCAGCGCCTCGATCGAGAGGTTGATGCCGGGGGCGATCACGCCGCCCTGGTAGGCGCCGCTGTCCGAGACCACGTCGAACGTCGTCGCGGTGCCGAAGTCGATCACCACGACGGCGTCCTGATACAGGCAGCGCGCGGCGAGCGCGTTGAGCAGCCGGTCGGCGCCGACCTCAGCCGGCGCCTCGACGTCGATGACGAAGCCCCAGTCGAGGTTGGAGCGGGCGACCAGCGGCTCGGCGGCGAACCACTCGCGGCACAGCCGGCGCAGGTGATAGAGCGCCGCCGGTACCACGGTGCCGATCACCGAGCGCTCGATGTCGCCCGGCTTGAGGCCGGCAAAGCCGAGCAGCGCGAGCAGCCAGACGGCGTACTCGTCAGAGGTGCGCTGCGGGTCGGTGGCGATGCGCCAGATGCCGCGCCAGCTGGCGCCGTCATGCACGGCGAAGACGATATTGGTATTGCCGGCGTCGACGACGAGCAGCATGCATCACCTCATGGTTGGCGCTTCACGCCAGCAGCACGTCGCCCGCCCGGACGGTCTCGATACAAGTCCCCTGCTCCAGCAGCAACGCGCCGTCCGCGGCGAGGCCGGCAAACCGCCCCTCCATCGTGTCGCCATCCGGCAGGCAGACATGCAGCGTGCTGCCAATCGGGTGGGCCGCGGCGAGCCAGGCTCGGCGCACCGGAGCAAAGCCGCCCTGGGCCATCGCACCCAGCGCCGTCTCAAGGCCGGCCAGCAGACGGACGGCGAACGGCACCGGCTCGCTGGTCCAACGGCCGAGCCGGGCAAGGGCTGCGGTCCGCCGCTCGGGCAGCAGCGGTGCCGAGAGCAGGTTGACCCCGATGCCGACCACCAGGAACGGGGCGGGCGCGACCCGGCTTTCGATCAGAATGCCCGCAACCTTGCCCTCATGCAGCAGCAGGTCGTTCGGCCATTTCAGCATCAGCCCGGCGCTGCCGCCGAGCGTATGGGCCACGGCCGCGTGGAGCTGGACAGCAATGAGCAGGGCGATGGCGCTGCTCTGCTCCAGGCCCTCCGGCGGGCGCAGCAGGATGGAGAGGTTGAGGTTGCCCGGCGGCGACTGCCAGACGCGGCCAAGGCGCCCGCGCCCGGCGGTCTGCGTCAGCGCCAGCACCGCCAGCCCGTCCGCCTCGCCTGCCTCGCCGCGCGCCAGGCAGAGATCGTTGGTCGAAGACAGCGTCTCGTAGGTCTCAAGCCGGAACCGGCCGAGTGTCTGACGGCGAAGCGGCGCCGGAGCGCTCAGCCGAACAGCACCAGCGCTGCCGAGTGCGCCGCATCGACCACCGGCGCCGGGAAGACAAAAAACAGCAGCGTAAAGGCGCCGCTAGCGACGCCGACAAACGAAACCGAAGGCGCCCGTCGGTCGAACGCCTCGACCGGCGCATCAAAATAGATCACCTTGATGACGCGCAGGTAGTAGTAGCAGCCGACCACCGAGGTCAGCACGCCGATCACCGCCAGCGCCCACAGCCCCTGGTCCACCGCCGCGCGGAACACGTAAAGCTTGCCGACGAAGCCGGCGAATGGCGGCACGCCGGCCATGGAGAACATGAACACGGCAAACAGCGCCGCCAGCAGCCCGTCATGCTGAGCAAGCCCCGAGAGGTCCGAGATCTTCTCGAGCGCCCGGCCGCGCCGGCGCATGGCGATGATGCAGGCAAACGTGCCCGCCGACATGAACACGTAGGTGACAAGGTAGATCAGCACCCCGTTCACCCCCTGCTGGGTGCCGGCGGCAAGCCCGATCAGCGCGTAGCCCATATGGCCGATCGACGAGTAGGCCATCAGCCGCTTGATGCTGGTCTGGCCGATGGCGGCGAACGAGCCGAGCAGCATGGAGGCGATCGACACCAGTTCGATGATCGGCTGCCAGTGGCCAAGCTGATGACCGAACGGCACCAGCAGGCAGCGCAGCAGCACCGCGAACGGCGCGACCTTCGGCGCGGTGCTCATGAAGGCTGTCACCGGCGTGGGCGCGCCCTCGTAGACGTCCGGCGTCCACATGTGGAACGGCACGGCGGAGAGCTTGAAGGCAAGGCCGGCGATGATGAACACGATGCCGACGACGAGCCCGGTGGAAACGCCGGCCGGGTTGGTGATCGCGGTTGCCAAATGGGCGAAGTCCATCGAGCCGGAGAAGCCGTAAGCCAGCGAGATGCCGTAAAGCAGCAAGCCAGAAGCGAGCGCGCTGAGCACGAAATACTTCAGCCCGGCCTCGGAGGAGCGCACGTTGTCGCGCGCAAATGCGCACAGCACGTAGATTGCAAGGCTCTGCAGCTCGAGGCCCATATACAGCGACATCAGGCTGGCCGCCGACACCATCACCATCATGCCGACGGTGGAGAACAGCATCAGCACCGGGAACTCGAAGCGGGCGATGCTCTGCTTGTCGTTGTAGTCGAGCCCCAGGATCATCGCGAAACCGGCGCCGAACAGCACCAGGATTTTGGCGAACGTCGCGAAGCGGTCACTGACGAACAGGCCGCCATAGCCGACGCCATACGGCGTCTGCAGCACCAGCGCGCCAACGACGACCAGGGCGGCGAGGCACAGCATCGTGCACAGCAGCGTCGTGTCCCGGTTCTGCAGCACGCCGACAAGCAGGATTGCCAGCCCCGAAAGGGCCAGCACCAGTTCGGGCAGTCCGAGGATCCAGTTCATCGCGCAGCGAGCCCTACGGCATGCGGCACCGCCAGCGCCGCTTGGTGCTGCGTCACCATCGCGCTCACGGTCGCGTTGAAGTAGTGCGTGAAACTCGACGGGTAGATGCCCATCCAGAGCGTCAGCACCACCAGCGGCGCAAACACCGCAACCTCGCGCGGCGAGAGGTCGAGGATGGAGCGCAGGTCAGGTTTGGTCAGCGCCCCAAAGATCACCCGGCGATACAGGTATAGCATGTAGGCCGCGCCAAGGATCATGCCGAAGCTGCCCAGCAGCGCCAGCCAGAAGCTGACCTGAAAGGCGCCGACCAGCACCAGGAACTCGCCGACGAAGCCGGCCGTGCCAGGCAGGCCGATGCTGGCCATGGTGAACAGCATGAACACGGTGGCATAGGCCGGCATGCGCACCGCCAAGCCGCCATATCGGGCGATCTCACGCGTGTGCATCCGGTCGTAGATCACGCCGACGCAGAGGAACAGCGCCGCCGAGACGATGCCGTGCGACAGCATCTGGAACAACGCGCCCTCGATCCCTTGCACGTCGAAGGTGAAGATGCCGATAACGACGATGCCCATATGGGCAATCGACGAGTAGGCGATCAGCTTCTTCATGTCGGTCTGCGCCAGCGCGACGAGCGAGGTGTAGATCACCGCGATCACCCCAAGCGCATACATCAGCGGCGCGAACTGCGCCGAGGCCTGCGGCAGCATCGGCACCGAGAAGCGCAGGAAGCCGTAGGCGCCCATCTTCAGCAGCACGCCGGCCAGGATGACGGAACCCGCGGTCGGCGCCTCGACATGCGCGTCCGGCAGCCAGGTATGAACCGGCCACATCGGCACCTTGACCGCGAACGAGGCGAGAAAAGCGAGGAACAGCCAGAACTGCATTTGCGGCGGAAAGCCGGTTCGGGTCAGCGCGGTGATGTCGGTGGTGCCGGCATGGAACCACATCGCCAGCAAGGCGAGCAGCATCAGCACCGAGCCGGCAAAGGTAAACAGGAAGAACTTGAACGACGCATAGACGCGCCGCGGACCGCCCCAGACGCCGATGATAAGGTACATCGGGATCAGCACGCCCTCGAAGAAGACGTAAAACAGGATGAAGTCGGTGGCGACGAACATCCCGATCATCATCGTCTCGAGGATCAGGAACGCCATCATGTACTCACGCACCCGCTCGTGCACGCTCTCCCACGAGGCCAGGATGCACAGCGGCATCAGCACCGTGGCGAGCAACACGAACAGCACCGAGATGCCGTCGACGCCGACCGAATAGGCGACGTTGAAGTCCGGCAGCCAGGTGACACGCTCGGTGAACTGGTAGCCGGCAACGTGCTGGTCAAAGCCGGTCCAGAGCAGCAGTGACAGCAGGAACACGACCAGCGTCGTCCACAGCGCCGTCCAGCGCGCGGTGTTGCCGGTCGTCGCCGCGTCGCCCGGAATGATCGCGATGATCCCGGCCCCCACCAGCGGCAGAAAGGTCAGGATCGACAGCAGCGGCAATCCGGCCAACATCAACGAAACATCACAAAGACGCTGATCAGCACGACGAGGCCGATGAGCATGGTGAAGGCGTAGACGGCGATCGAGCCGGTCTGGATGCGCACCACCTGCTCGGAGCCATCGGCGGTCAGCGCCGCCAGACCGTTCGGCACGCCGTCGATGATCTTCTCATCGCCGACATGCCAGAACTCGCGCGCCAGCCACATCGCCGGCCGGACGAACACGAAATCGTAGAGCTCGTCGAAATACCATTTGTGCATCAGGAACTGATAGACGGGCTGGAACCGCTGCGCGAGCTGCCCCGGCAGCCCTGGCGAGAGCACGTAGAACCAGTAGGACATCACCAGCCCGGCAATGCCGACGATCGTCGGCAGCAAGCTGACGATCGCCGGCACGTGCTCGGCATCCTCAAGCACGGTGTTGTCGGAGGCGGTGAAGATCGCACCGTGCCAGAAAGCCGCCTGGTCGGCGCCGATGAACAACCCGTGCAGCAGCCAGCCGGCAAACACCGCGCCAAGCGACAGCAGCACGAGCGGAACCCACATCGTCGGTGGTGACTCACGGGCTCTCATGCGCACGCTCGAGCGCCCGCGCGTCGGCAGGCTTGCCGTGGAAGGTCAGCAACAACAGCCGGCCGGAATAGAACGCCGTCAGGAACGCCGCGATTACTCCCAGCGCCCAGGCGTAATCGCCGACCCCGGTGCCGGCGGCGAACGCACTCTCGAGGATCGCGTCCTTGGACCAGTATCCGGCGAAGAACGGAATGCCCGCCAGCGCCAGCGAGCCGAGCCACATGGCGACGTAGGTGATCGGGATCTTCCGCCAAAGCCCGCCCATCTTGAACATGTCCTGCTCGTCATGCATCGCGTGGATGACGGAGCCAGCGCACAGGAACAGCAGCGCCTTGAAGAAGGCGTGCGTAATGAGGTGGAACATCGAGGCCTGGAACGCACCGACGCCGGCGGCGAGGAACATGTAGCCGAGCTGCGAGCAGGTTGAGTAGGCGATCACCCGCTTGATGTCCGGCTGCACGCAGCCGACCGTCGCCGCAAAGAAGCAGGTCGTGCCGCCGATGAACGTCACGATCGACAGCGCGCCGGGTGCGGACTCCAGCAGCGGCGACATGCGCGACATCAGGAACACGCCCGCGGTCACCATGGTCGCCGCGTGGATCAGCGCCGAGACCGGGGTCGGGCCCTCCATCGCGTCCGGCAGCCAGGTGTGCAACAGGATTTGGGCCGACTTGCCCATGGCGCCGATGAACAGCAGCACGCCGATGACCTCGAGCGAGCGCCACTCACCGCCGAACACCATGTAGCTGTCGTTCACATGCGCCGGCACGGCGGCGAAGATGGTCGGAAAGTCCACCGCGCCGAAGGTTGCGAATACCAGGGCGATGCCGATGGCGAAGGAGAGGTCGCCGACGCGGTTGACAACCATCGCCTTGATTGCGGCGCGGCAGGCGCTCGGCCTGTCGTACCAGTAGCCGATCAGCAGGTAGCTCGCGAGGCCCACCCCCTCCCAGCCGAAGAACAGCTGCACCAGGTTGTTCGCCGTCACCAGCATCAGCATCGCAAACGTAAACAGCGACAAATAGGAGAAGAAGCGCGGCACCGTCGCGTCGTGGCTCATGTAGCCGACGCTGTACAAATGGATCAGCGTCGCCACCGAAGCGACCATCGCCACCATCGTCACCGAGAGCGTGTCGAAGCGCAGCGCCCAGGCCAGGTCGAAACCGCCGACATGCATCCAGGTGGCGATCGGCAGCACCGCAACCGGTGCGGCCCGCCACACCAGGTCGATCCAGCAGGATGACGCCGCAGAACGCCGCCAGAACCATCAGGCCGATCGTGGCAATTTGGCTCATTCGGTCGCCGATCAATCGGCCGAGCAGTCCGGCGATCAGCGAGCCGATCAGCGGCGAAAACACCGCGATCGCGTAGAGCGGCAGCGGCGCGAGATGGAACAGCGGGTGCATCTCAGCCCTTCATCAGGTTCACGTCCTCGACCTGGATCGAGCCGCGATTGCGGAAGTAGACGACGACGATCGCCAGACCAATGGCCGCCTCCGCCGCAGCGACGGTGAGCACGAACAGCGCGAAGACCTGGCCCGCCATGTCGTTCAGCGCCGAGGAAAAGGCGACGAAGTTGAGGTTCACCGCCAGCAGGATCAGCTCGATCGACATCAGGATGACGATGACGTTCTTGCGATTCAGAAAGATGCCGAAGATGCCGATCACCAGCAGGCAGCCGCTGACGACGAGGTAGTGGCCGAGCCCGATGGCAAGCGCGCCGCCCGACATCAGCCGTGCTCCCCCGGGCCCGCATGATCCACGCCGTGCACCGGCTCGTGGCTATCGTCCGGATGGCCGTGATCAGTGTCGTCGCCATGCCCGACCAGAACCCGCGGCTTTGGCCGCAAGATGGTGGTCACCCCCTGCCCAAGCGGCGGGTCCGTCATCACCAGCGTGTCGGCAAGCGAGCGTGTCTGCTGGCGGGTGATGTTCTGCCGACGGGCGATATGGCGGTCGCGATGCGTGAGCACGATGGCGCCGATCATCGCCACCAACAGGATGAGCCCGGCCAGCTGGAACAGCAGAATGTAGTCGGTGTAGACCAGCACGCCGAGTGCCGTCGTGTTGTTCAGCCCGCCAGGTGTGGCCGACATCCGCAGCGAGGCCGCATTCGGCGCCAGCTTCCATCCGGTCAGCACCAGCACCAGCTCGACGCCGAGCACCAGCCCCACCGCCGCGCCGATCGGCGCGTAGCGTTGAAAACCCTCGCGCAGCTCCGAGAAGTTCACGTCCAGCATCATGACGACGAACAGGAACAGCACCGCGACGGCGCCGACATAGACGATGACCAGGATCATCGCCAGGAACTCGGCACCGGCGATGAGAAACAACGCCGCGGCGTTGAAGAACGCCAGGATCAGGAACAGCACCGAGTGCACCGGATTACGCGCGCTCACCACCATCGCCGCCGAGCCGAGCAGGATGGCGGTGAACACGTAGAAGGCGATGGTGGTGGCGATCATCGGCAGGACCTAACGATACGGCGCATCGAGTTCTAGCCGCTTGGCGATCTCGGCTTCCCAGCGATCGCCATTATCGAGCAGCCGGTCCTTTTGATACATCAGCTCCTCACGCGTCTCGGTCGAGAACTCGAAGTTCGGCCCCTCGACGATCGCGTCGACCGGGCAGCTCTCCTCGCACAGGCCGCAATAGATGCACTTCGTCATGTCGATGTCGTAGCGGGTTGTCCGCCGCGACCCGTCCTCGCGCGGCTCCGCCTCGATCGTGATGGCCTGCGCCGGACACACCGCCTCGCACAGCTTGCAGGCAATGCAGCGCTCCTCGCCGTTCGGATAGCGACGCAGCGCATGCTCCCCTTTGAAGCGCGGCGAGATCGGACCCTTTTCGTAAGGGTAGTTGATCGTCGCCTTGGGCTTAAAGAAGTAGCGCATCGTCAGCGCCATGCCGGAGACGATCTCGCCGAGCAACAGCCGTCCAGCACCCTGGTCGAGGAACGCCATGTGGTAGTCTCCTGACCGCATTGCGGCCTTTACGCGAGGAAGGCAAGGAAGGCCAGAGGCTCTGCCTCTGGACCCCACTGAGGCCGTGAGGCCCCAGACCCCTTACTGATCGGGTTCCAAGGGCCGCCGGCCCTTGGTGGGTCCAGAGCAAAGCCCTGGCCTTCCTTACACAGATGGATGCGGCAGCAGCCCGGTGGCCATCAAAAAGCCAGCCGTCACTACCAGCCAGACAAGCGACAGCGGCAGGAAGACTTTCCAGCCCAGCCGCATCAACTGGTCGTAGCGGTAGCGCGGAAACGTCGCCCGCGCCCAGAAGAAGACGAACATCAGCGCCCAAATCTTGGCGCCGAACCAGACGAAGCCCGGAATGAAGGTCAGCCCGAACGCCGCCTGCCAACCGCCCAGGAACAGGATCGTCGTCATTCCGCACATCAGGAACATGTTCGCGTATTCGCCGAGGAAAAACAGCGCAAACGCCATGGCGCTATACTCGACAAAGAAGCCGGCGACGATCTCGCTCTCGCCCTCCGCGAGGTCGAACGGCGCCCGGTTGGTTTCGGCCAGTGCCGAGATCAGGAACACGACGAACATCGGAAACAGCGGCACGCAGAACCAGATATGGCTCTGCGCCTTGACGATGTCGTTGAGATTGAGGCTGCCAACGCAGAGTAGCACGCACACCATGACGAAGCCGATCGAGACCTCGTAGCTCACCATCTGCGCCGCCGAGCGCATCGCCCCGAGAAATGGGTATTTCGAGTTGCTCGCCCAACCGGCGATGATAATGCCATAGACGCCGAGCGAGCTGATCGCGAACAGGTATAGAATGCCAACATTGATGTTGGCGATTGCCCAGCCATTGTCGATCGGGATCACCGCCCAGGCGATCATCGCCAGCACGAAGGTCAGCATCGGCGCGAACAGGAAGAGCACCCGGTTCGCACCTGTTGGAATGATGGTTTCCTTCATCAGCATCTTTAGCGCGTCGGCAAATGCCTGCCAGATGCCGAACGGGCCGACGCGGTTCGGCCCGATGCGCAGCTGCATCGCCGCCAGCACCTTGCGCTCGGCGTAGGTTGCATACGCCACGCTGAGCATCAACGGTACCAGCAACGCCAGCGTCTCGGCTACCGTGACGATGATCTGGCCGAGCACCGTGTCGAAGAAGAAATGCTCCATGCTACTCCGCCGCCTGCTGCAGCAGGGGCTTGGCGACGTAGAGCGACGAGCACTGCGCCATCACCTTGCTCGCCCGGCTGATCGGGTTGGTTTGGTAGTAGTCGGCGATCGCCGGCCGGAACGGCACGGTGCTCATTGCCGCCGCGTCGCCGGCCGGCGCCCCGCCCGGCTCGGCGCCGAAGCGCGGCAGCCCGACCCGGTCGAACACCGGGTTCACCGCCACCAGCCGCCGTCGCACCGCATCGAGGTCGTCATAGGGCAGCGTGCGGCCGATTACTTCGCTGAACGCCCGCACGATCCGCCAATCCTCACGCGCCTCGCCGGGCGCAAAGCCGGAGCGGTAGCCATGCTGCACCCGTCCCTCAGTGTTGACGTAGGTTCCCGGCTTTTCGGTGTACGCAGCCCCCGGCAGGATGACGTCGGCCCTTGCCGCGCCGCGGTCTCCGTGATGCCCCTGGTAGACCACGAAGGTGTCACGTCCGATCGCCGCCATGTCGAGCTCGTCGGCACCCAGCAGCCAGAGCAGGTCCACGCCGCCCAGCATCGCCGCCGTGCCGAGCCCGCCGCCTTCACCAGCGCCTGGCACGAAGCCGAGGTCGAGCGCGCCGACCGCGCTCGCCGCGGTGTGCAGCATGTTGAAGCCGTGCCACTCCGGGCTGAGCGCGCCGACCCGCTCGGCCAACGCCCAAACCGCCGCCAGCACCGCCGCCCCATCTGGCCGACGCAGCGCGCCCTGGCCGAGGATGATCATCGGCCGGCTGGCCCGGCCGAGCACGCCCTCCGCCGCACCGGCACGGGCGATCGCGCCCGGATCCTCGCCCAGCCACTCGACGGCATAGGTCAGGTCGGTCGGCACGCCGATCGCGGCGACCGGCACCCCGGCGAGAAAGGCCTTCCTGATCCTCGCATTCAGCACCGGCGCCTCATGGCGCGGGTTGCTGCCGATCAGCAGGATCGCGTCCGCCTCCTCGATTCCGGCGATCGACGAGTTGAACAAATAATGGTCGCGCCGCGCCGGCGATATCGCCTCGCCATGCTGCCGGAAATCCAGGTTGCGCGAGCCCAGCGACGTGAACAGGTCCCGCAAGGCCAGCATGCTCTCGGCGTCCGCCAGATCGCCGGCGATGGCACCGATGCGCTCGCCGGGCAAGCCGTCCAGACGCTGCTGGATGGCGGCGAACGCCTCCGGCCAGCTCGCCGGCTTCAGCTTGCCGTTCCGCCGCACCCAGGGCCGGTCCAGCCGCCGGCTCTTCAGCCCGTCGAACGAGAAGCGCGACTTGTCGCCCAGCCAGCACTCGTTCACCGCGTCGTTGTCGCGCGGCAGAATGCGCAGCACTTCGGGCCCGCGCGCATCCACCCGGATCGCCGCGCCGAGCGCGTCCAGCACGTCCACGCTGTCGGTCTTGACCAGCTCCCAGGGCCGTGCGGTGAACGCATACGGCTTGGAGGTGAGCGCGCCCACCGGGCAGATATCGATCAGGTTGCCCGACAGCTCGGTCGTCAGCGCCTTCTCGATATAGGTGCCGATCTCCATGTTCTCGCCGCGCGAGGTCGAGCCGAGCTCGTCGGTGCCGGCGATCTCGGTCGCGAAACGAACGCAGCGCGTGCACTGAATGCAACGCGTCATGATCGTCTTGACGAGCGGGCCGAAATACTTGTCCTTCACCGCCCGCTTGCTCTCGGCATAACGCGAGTGGTCCATGCCGTAGGAGTAGGCCTGGTCCTGCAGGTCGCATTCGCCGCCCTGGTCGCAGATCGGGCAGTCCAGCGGATGGTTGATGAGCAGGAACTCCATCACCCCGCGCCGCGCCTGACGCACCATCGCCGTGTCGGTCTTGACCACCATGCCCTCGGCGACCGGGTAGGCGCAGGAGGCGATCGGCTTGGGCGACTTCTCCACCTCGACCAGGCACATCCGGCAATTGCCCGGAATCGACAGCTTTTCATGAAAGCAGAAATGCGGGATCTCGATGCCGGCCTGCATGCAGGCCTGGATCACCGTGGAGCCGGCGGCGACCTCGTGAGTCTGGCCATCAATCGTCAGCTTCGTCATTGAACCCTCAAGGAAGAAAGGCCAGGGCTCAGCCCTGGACCCGCCAAAGGCCCGAGGCCTTTGGAAACCACTTATTCAGCAGCAAGCGGGAGGTTGCCGGGCGTGACCGCAATCGGACGGAGGCCACCAGCCTTGTAGGCGGCGATCTTCTGTTCAAGTTGCGGACGGTAATTGCGGATCAACCCCTGGATTGGCCAAGCCGCGGCATCGCCCAGCGCGCAAATCGTATGGCCCTCGATCTGCCGGCTCACCTGGTCGAGCATGTCGATCTCCTCGATCTCGGCCCGGCCCTCCACCATCCGGTTGATCACCCGCATCATCCACCCGGTGCCCTCCCGGCAGGGCGTGCACTGACCGCAGCTCTCGTGCTTGTAGAAATGCGCCAGGATCGCGATCGCCTTTACGATGTCGGTGGACTTGTCCATCACGATCACGCCCGCCGTGCCCAGCCCGCTTTTCACATCCCGCAGGCTGTCGAAATCCATCAGCACCGTGTCGCAAACGTCCTTCGGCAGCACCGGCACGGAAGAGCCGCCCGGAATGATGCCAAGCAGGTTGTCCCAGCCGCCACGCACGCCGCCCGCATAGGTGTCGATCAGCTCGCGCAACGGAATGCCGAGCTCTTCCTCCACGTTGCAGGGCTTGTTCACGTGCCCCGAAATGCAGAAAATCTTGGTCCCGGCATTCTTCGGCCGCCCCAGCGCCGAGAACCACGCCGGCCCACGCCGCAGGATCACCGGCGCCGCGGCGATCGTCTCGACGTTGTTCACCGTGGTCGGGCAGCCCCACAGCCCAACCGCCGCCGGAAACGGCGGCTTGAGCCGCGGCAGCCCTTTCTTGCCCTCCAGGCTCTCCAGCATCGCGGTCTCTTCGCCGCAGATGTAGGCGCCAGCGCCACGATGCAGGTAGACGTCGCAGTCCCAGCCGGAGCCGCAGGCGTTCGGGCCGAGCAACCCCTCGGCATAGGCCTCCACAATCGCCGCCTGGAGGTTGCACGCCTCGTTGTAGTATTCGCCGCGAATGTAGATGTAGGCGGCGTGCGCTCCCATCGCAAAGCAGGCGATCAGGCAGCCTTCCAGCAACTTGTGCGGATCGTGACGCATGATGTCACGATCCTTGCACGTGCCCGGCTCGCTCTCGTCGGCGTTGACCACCAGGTAGTGCGGCCGCCCATCCGAGGTTTTCGGCATGAACGACCACTTCATGCCGGTCGGAAAGCCGGCGCCGCCACGGCCGCGCAGCCCGGACGCCTTCATCTGCTCGATGATCGTCTCGCGTCCACGCGCCAGGATCTCCGACGTGCCGTCCCAATCGCCACGCTCGCGCGCGCCCCTCAGTGCCCAGTCGGCTTGGCCATAGAGGTTGGTGAAGATCCGGTCCTTGTCGGCTAGCATCGCCTACTCTCCAGCTCCCGGGCCAGACGCCTCGGGATGCGACATCTCGGTGCGCGTCGACGCCTCGGCCTGCGTGACGCGAGGATCGGTCAGCAACGTGTTGCGGCCGCCCTCAGGGGCGGACCAAAGCCGCCCGCTCATCGAGCCGGGCTTGGGCAGTCCCTCGCCGCGCTTGGCAGCCTCCAGCATCCGCTCCGTCGTTGGCCCGTCAACGTCCTCGTAGTAGTCGTCGTTGATCTGCAGGATCGGCGCGTTCACGCAGGCGCCAAGACATTCCACCTGCGTCATGGTGAACAGCCCGTCAGTGCTGGTCTCGCGCCAATGATGAATACCGGACACCTTGCGGCACGCCGCCACGATCGCGTCCGAGCCGCGCAGCCAGCATGGCGTCGTCGTGCAAACCTGAAGATGGTAGCGGCCGACAGGCGTTGTCGGAAACATGCTGTAGAAGGTGGCGTTCTCGTAGACGCGGATCGGCGCCATGCCGAGGCGCTTGGCGACAACGTCCATCGCCACGCGCGGCACCCAGGCGCTGCCGGTGTCGCGTCCCATCTGGCGGGCGACAAGATAGAGGCACTCAATCACCGCGCTGGCCTGCCGGCCGGGCGGATACTTGGCGACCGCGGTCGCGACCGCCTGCTCGCTCTGCTCGTCAAAGGCGAACTCGGCGGGCTCGCCATGATCGCGCGCATAGCCCTCGCCGCTCGAGCCATCGCCGACGTCCTCGGCCTGCATGTGGCCGTGCGCACGCATGCCATGCGAGGCGGAGTCCGCAGCACCGCTCATCGGTCAACCTCGCCGAACACCAGGTCCATCGAGCCGATGCAGGCCACCGCATCGGCCAGCATGTGGCCCTTGGACATCGTCTCCAGCGCCTGCAGGTTTGCAAACCCGGTCGGCCTGATCTTGCAGCGATAGGGCCGGTTCGTTCCGTCGGCGACCAGGTAGACGCCGAACTCGCCCTTCGGGCTCTCTGTCGCCATGTAGGTTGCGCCGGCGGGCACGTGGTAGCCCTCGGTGTAGAGCTTGAAGTGATGGATCATCGCCTCCATCGAGCGCTTCATCTCCTGGCGCTTCGGCGGCGTGAACTTGCGGTCCTGGATACGCACCGCCCCCGGCTGGATACGCTCGATGCATTGCCGAACGATCTTGACGCTCTCGTACATCTCGAAGATGCGCATCAGGTAACGATCGTAGCAGTCCCCATTGCGCCCAACCGGGATCTGAAAGCTCACGTCGCGATACATGTCATACGGCTGCGAACGCCGCAGGTCCCACGCGACGCCGGAAGCGCGCAGGTTCGGTCCGCTCCAGCCCCATGCCAGCGCCTGCTCGGCGCTGAACACGCCGATGTCGACGGTGCGTTGCTTCCAGATGCGGTTCTCGGTCAACAATCCGGAGAGATCATCGACGAACTTCGGAAACGTCTCCGACCAGGACCAGATTCGGTCCAGCAGCCCGGCGGGCACGTCCTTGCCAACGCCGCCCGGGCGAAACCAGTTCGAGTGGTAGCGTGCGCCGGTCGCGGCCTCCTGGAACTCCAGGATCTTCTCACGCTCCTCATGCCCCCACAGCACCGGCGTCAACGCGCCGACGTCGAGCGCATAGGTCGTCACGTTGAGCAGATGATTGAGCACCCGGGTCAACTCGGCAAACAGGGTGCGGATCCACTTGCCACGCTCCGGCACCTCGATGTCGAGCAGCTTCTCGACCGCCAGCGCCCAGGTGTATTCCATGCAGAGCGGCGAGACGTAGTCGAGCCGGTCGAAATACGGCAGCGCCTGCAGATACGTCTTGTACTCGATCAGCTTCTCGGTGCCGCGATGCAGCAGGCCGATATGCGGGTCTGCGCGGTCGACCACCTCGCCGTCCATCTCGAGCACCAGGCGAAGCACGCCATGCGCCGCCGGGTGCTGCGGCCCGAAATTGATCGCATGGCTGTCAATCTCGATCGTCTTGGTCGAGCCCTCTAAGGCGCTGTCCGCCTGCGTGTCGAGCGGCTCGTCCGCAACCTCGCTGTTGCCGCCAAGCTTCGGGCGCTCGATAATGTCGCTCATGTGGGTGGCACCTCTCGTCCGCTGGGTGGCGCGATCGAGCGGCTGGCGGACCGGCGCTCATGCGCCTTTTCGTCGCCCGGCAGCGTCGTCATGCCTTCCCACGGTGAAATGAAGTCGAAGTTGCGGAAGTCCTGCGTCAGCCGCACCGGCTCGTAGACCACCTGCTTACGATCCTGGTCGTAGCGAACCTCGACATAGCCGGTGAGCGGGAAATCCTTGCGCAGCGGGTGACCCTCGAAGCCGTAATCGGTGACGATGCGGCGATGATCGGCGAGCCCGGCAAACAGGATGCCGAACAAATCCCACGCCTCCCGCTCCCACCAGGTCGCGCACGGATAGAGCTCGGAGACGGACGCGACCGGCGTCGTCTCATCGGTGGTGGTGATCACCCGGATGCGCCGGTTCGTCGAGATCGACAGCAGGTTGTAGACCACGTCAAAGCGCTCGGCGCGCTCGGGATAGTCGACGCCGCACACATCCATCAGCTGCTCGAAGCCGAGCCGCGGCTCGTCACGCAACAGCGTCAGCAATGGCACGACCGTGCCGCGCAGCACCCGAACGACCAGTTCGCCCGCCTCGATACCGGCGGAGACGACGCCCGGCACCGAGGTCGAGAACTCGGTCGCCAGAGCGGCCAGCTGCGCCGGATGGGCGATAGCCGGCAAATGCGACGGCACGCCGATCGGGCTCAGCGCCGGGATTGCCGGCGCCGTCGTGCCCGCAATCGCGGCGGTCGGCTCAGCCACGCAGGATGGTCCCGGTGCGCCGGATCTTCTTCTGCAACTGCATGATGCCGTAGACCAGCGCCTCCGCGGTCGGCGGGCAGCCGGGGACGTAGATGTCCACAGGCACAATCCGGTCGCAGCCGCGCACCACCGAGTAGGAGTAATGGTAGTACCCGCCACCATTGGCGCACGACCCCATCGAGATCACCCAGCGCGGCTCGGGCATCTGGTCGTAGACCTTGCGCAGGGCGGGCGCCATCTTGTTGGTCAGCGTCCCGGCGACGATCATGACGTCCGATTGCCTCGGAGACGCGCGCGGGATGACGCCGAAACGATCGAGGTCATAACGCGGCATGTAGGCGTGGATCATCTCCACCGCGCAGCACGCCAGCCCGAACGTCATCGGCCACAGCGAGCCGGTGCGCGCCCAGTTGACCAGCTTGTCGATGTTGGCGACGACGAAGCCCTTGTCGGCGATCTCGCCGGTTATCCCGCGGACCACCGCATCCTGAGCCGGACCGGGCGGCAAAACCTCCCGGTTCCAGGCCACGGCCTCGGTGTGGCCGACGATTTCTTTGACATGGCCGCTCATGGCCGAACTACTCCCAATCCAACGCGCCTTTGCGCCACTCATAGATGAAACCGACGGTCAGGACTGCAAGGAACCCCAGCATCGAGAGGAAGCCGAACATGCCGATCCGGGCCAGCGAGACCGCCCATGGAAACAGAAAGGCGACTTCGAGGTCGAAGATGATGAACAGGATGGCGACCAGGTAGAACCGCACGTCGAAGCGACGGCGGGCATCGTCGAACGCCTCGAAGCCGCACTCATAGGCGGAGAGCTTCTCGGCATAGGGCCGCTGCTTGGCCGCCAGCAGCGAGCCGCCCACCATCGCCGAGGCGATGAATGCCGCAATGACGATGAAGATCAAGATCGGGTAGTAATTGGCGAGCAGCGGCTGCATCGTGTCATCCCCGTCGGCAGCAGGACCTGCCGCATCGCAACATGGGGTCAGACTAGCCGCAACGGGAGGGTGCCGCCAGCCTCGATGGCGCGCGCGCCGGCCGATGGCGCGAGTGACGGGGCTCGAACCCGCGACCTCCGGCGTGACAGGCCGGCGCTCTAACCAACTGAGCTACACCCGCAGCAAGGCAGGCCGCAGCGTCTACGACCCGCGCCAAACGACGTCAATGGTGGGCAGTGACGGGATCGAACCGCCGACCCTCTCGGTGTAAACGAGACGCTCTACCGCTGAGCTAACCGCCCTTGCGCCATGAAGTAAGGCAAGCGGTAGGAAGGCAAGGGGCTTTGCCCCTTGACCCCATCAAAGGCGGAGCCTTTGAAATCCACTCGTTAGATGCGCTGGCCGACATGGCTCACCGTCATCGGCCTTATCTTACGAATGGGTTCCAAAGGCCTCACGGCCCTTGGCGGGCCAAGGGCAGAGCCCTTGCCTTGCCTTCCTAATGCGGCAAACTCGCCGCCGCCCCGCTTCCTGCCGTCGCCGCCACCGGCTCCGGCGGCTCCTCCCACTCGATCGCTTCCGGCTTACGCTGCAGCGCCTGGCTGATCACCTCGTCCGCGTGGCTGACCGGGATCAGCTTGAGCGCCGTCTTCACGCTGTCGGGGATGTCCGCCAGGTCCTTCTCGTTCTCCTGCGGGAAGAACACGGTGGTGATCCCGGCCCGTAGCGCTGCGAGCAGCTTCTCCTTCAGCCCACCGATCGGCAGCACCCGCCCGCGCAGCGTGATCTCGCCAGTCATCGCCACGTCGCGCCGGATCGGGATGCCGGTGAGCACGCTGACGATGCTGACCGCCATCGCGACACCCGCGGACGGCCCGTCCTTCGGCGTCGCACCCTCGGGGACGTGGACGTGGATGTCCCGCTTCTCGAACAGCGTCGGCTTGATGCCGAACTGGATCGAGCGGCTGCGGACGTAGCTCAGCGCCGCAGAGACGCTCTCCTGCATCACGTCGCCGAGCTTGCCGCTGCTCTTGATCGTGCCCTTGCCCGGCAGCGTCACGCTCTCAATGGTCAGGATTTCGCCGCCCACCTCGGTCCACGCGAGGCCGGTGACGACGCCCACCATGTCCTCGCTCTCCGCCTCGCCGTAGTGGAACTTGCGGACGCCGGCATATTTCTCGAGGTTCTTACGATTGATCGCGACCTTCTTCACCTTGACGGTAACGATCTCCTTAACCGCCTTGCGCGCCAGGTTGGCGATCTCGCGCTCTAGATTCCGCACCCCAGCCTCTCGCGTGTAGTAGCGCACGAGGTCGACCAGCGCGTCGTCCGCCAGCGACCACTCATCCGGCTTGAGGCTGTGCGCCTCGCCCTGCTTGGCCACCAGATGGCGCTTGGCGATCTGCACCTTCTCGTCCTCGGTGTAGCCCGGAATGCGGATGATCTCCATCCGGTCGAGCAACGGCTGCGGCATGCGCAGGCTGTTGGCGGTGGTGACGAACATCACGTCCGACAGGTCGTAGTCGACCTCGAGGTAATGATCGGCAAACGTGGCGTTCTGCTCCGGATCCAGCACCTCGAGCAGCGCCGAGGATGGATCGCCGCGCCAATCCGCGCCCAGCTTGTCGATCTCGTCGAGCAGGAACAGCGGGTTGGAGGTCTTCGCCTTCTTCATCCCCTGAATGACCTTGCCCGGCATCGAGCCGATATAGGTCCGCCTGTGGCCGCGGATCTCCGCCTCGTCGCGCACGCCGCCGAGCGACATGCGCACGAAGTTGCGTCCGGTGGCGCGTGCCACCGACTTGCCGAGCGAGGTCTTGCCGACGCCCGGCGGGCCAACCAGGCAGAGGATCGAGCCGCGTATCTTCGGGCTGCGCGACTGTACGGCGAGATACTCAAGGATGCGCTCCTTGATCTTCTCCAGGCCGTAATGGTCCGCATCAAGGATCCGCTCGGCCTCAGCGACGTCGATCCGCACCTTGGAGCGCTTCTTCCAGGGGATCGACAGCACCCAGTCAAGATAGTTGCGCACTACCGTCGCCTCGGCCGACATGGGGCTCATCGTACGCAGCTTCTTCAGCTCGCCGAGCGCCTTTTCGCGCGCCTCCTTGGTCAGCTTGGTGGCGCGGATCTTGTCCTCGAGCTCGGCCGTCTCGTCCTTGCCGTCCTCGCCCTCGCCGAGCTCCTTCTGAATCGCCTTGAGCTGCTCATTCAGGTAGTACTCGCGCTGCGTCTTCTCCATCTGCTTCTTAACGCGATTGCGGATCTTCTTCTCGACCTGCAACACTCCGATCTCGGACTCCATATGTCCGAACACCCGCTCCAGCCGATCACCGACGCGGGCCGCCTCGAGCAGCTCCTGCTTCTCGCTGATCTTGAGGTTGAGGTGGCTCGCGATCGTGTCAGCGAGCTTGCTCGGCTCCTCGATCTGGTTGAGCGAGACCAGCACCTCCGGCGCGATCTTCTTGTTCAGCTTGATGTATTGCTCGAACTGGCTGACCACGGTGCGGCCCAGCGCCTCGAGCTCCTTGCCGTCGCCCTCCTCGTCCGGCAGCGCCTCGGTGCACGCCTCGAAATAGGCCTCGGTCTCGCCAAACTCGGTGATCCGCGCCCGGCGCCCGCCCTCAACCAGCACCTTGACGGTGCCGTCCGGCAGCTTGAGCAGCTGCAGGATCGTGCTGACCGTGCCGACGCGATAGATGTCGTCAATCGACGGGTCGTCCTGGGCGGCGTTCTTCTGGGCGACCAGCAGGATCTGCTTGTCGTCCTTCATCACCGCCTCGAGCGCGCGCACCGACTTCTCGCGCCCGACGAACAGCGGCACGATCATGTGCGGAAACACCACGATGTCGCGCAGCGGCAGCACCGCCAGCATGTCGGGGTGCTCGGCCGAGGGCTCCTGCTTGGGCCGGCTGGCGGCAGCGCGTCGACGCGGCTTGGCCGCCGGCCGCTCCGCAGCGCCGCCCTCGACGACGTTCTCGTTGGCGCCGACCTGGCCGGCCTTGGATTTGTCGGCCCCGGCGGCCCCGGCAGCCTTGTCGCTATTGCCCTTGTCGAATTTCGTCATGGTCAGAGACCTCCGTTCAGGACAGTCAGGCGCGTCTCGCCCATCGTGGCACGATCGCGTCGGCCGCAGTGCACAATCGGTGCCCCGGGGTCAGTTCGATGTCGCCCCTTGAGGCGGCCGATACAAGGCTGATAGCTCGGTGGAGGCGCTAGGCGCTCTCTTCCGCCCGCTCCTTGCCGTAGATGAACAGCGGGCTGGCATTGCCCTCCGCCACCTCACGGCTGATCGACACCTCTTCGACATTGTCGAGTCCCGGCAGGTCGAACATGGTGCTGAGCAGGATCGCCTCCATGATCGAGCGCAGGCCGCGGGCGCCCGTGCGCCGCGCGATCGCTCTGGTGGAGACCGACTTCAGCGCCTCCTCGGTGAAGGAGAGCTTGACCCCCTCCATCTCGAACAGCCGGGCATACTGCTTGACCAGGGCGTTCTTCGGCTTGGTCAGGATCTCGATCAGCGCGCCCTCGTCGAGGTCCTCCAGCGTCGCCACCACCGGCAGGCGCCCGATGAACTCCGGGATGAGACCGAAGCGCAGCAGGTCCTCAGGCTCGACGTCGCGCAGCAACGCGCCCATCCGCCGCTCGTCCGGATCGCGCACCTCGGCGCCAAAGCCAATGCCGGACCCCTTGCCACGCGCGGCGATGATCTTCTCGAGGCCGGAGAACGCGCCGCCGCAGATGAACAGGATGTTCGTCGTGTCGACCTGCAGGAACTCCTGCTGCGGATGCTTGCGCCCGCCCTGCGGCGGCACGGAGGCGACGGTGCCCTCCATGATCTTGAGCAGCGCCTGCTGCACGCCCTCGCCGGAGACGTCCCGGGTGATCGACGGGTTGTCGGACTTACGGCTGATCTTGTCGACCTCGTCGATGTAGACGATGCCGCGCTGCGCCCGCTCCACGTTGTAGTCCGCCGATTGCAGCAGCTTGAGGATGATGTTCTCGACGTCCTCGCCGACATAGCCGGCCTCGGTCAGCGTCGTCGCGTCGGCCATCGTGAACGGCACGTCGAGGATGCGGGCGAGCGTCTGCGCCAGCAACGTCTTGCCCGAGCCGGTCGGCCCGATCAGCATGATGTTGCTCTTGGCGATCTCGACGTCGTTGTTCTTGGCCCCGTGCGCCAGCCGCTTGTAGTGATTATGGACAGCGACCGAGAGCACCTTCTTGGCATGGCTCTGGCCGATCACGTAGTCGTCCAGGACCTTGCAGATCTCCTTCGGCGTCGGCACCCCGTCGCGGGACTTCACAAGGTGCGTCTTATGCTCCTCGCGTATGATGTCCATGCACAGCTCGACGCACTCGTCGCAGATGAAGACCGTCGGCCCGGCGATCAACTTGCGGACCTCGTGCTGCGACTTGCCGCAGAACGAGCAATACAGGGTGTTTTTAGACTCGCCCGACTTGCTCATGGTGTCTCCAGCCCAGCTCGACCCCTGGGGCTAAAACTGATGTCCACGGCCAGCCGAACGCGTGACGCGCCAGGCCCGCGCCACCGCACGCAAGACATGTGCCGCATAATTGAGCAACAGCCGGGGCGAGCGCAACCCGCCCGTCGCGGTCCGATGCCAGCGGCCGCTCAGGTGACGAGCTTGGGGCCATCCTTGTCGCCGCCGGTCACCGGCTGCTTGACCACCACCTCGTCGACCAGCCCCCAGTCACGCGCCTCCTCGGCCGACATGTAGGCGTCGCGCTCGAGCTTGCGCTCGATCTCGCCGACCGGCTGGCCGGTGTGCGTATGATACAGCTCGTTGAGACGGCCGCGCAGGTGCAGGATCTCACGCGCCTGGATCTCGATGTCGGCCGCCTGGCCCTGAGCGCCGCCGGAGGGCTGATGCACCATGATGCGGCTGTTCGGCAGCGCGTAGCGCTTGCCCTTCTGGCCGGCGCACAGCAGCAGCGAGCCCATCGAGGCGGCCTGGCCGATGCAGACGGTGCTGACCGCCGAGCGCACGTACTGCATCGTGTCGTAGATCGCGAGGCCGGCGGAGACGACTCCGCCAGGGCTGTTGATGTAGAAAAAGATGTCCTTGTTGGGGTTCTCGCTCTCCAGGAACAGCAACTGGGCGCTGATCAGCGAGGCGACGCCGTCGAACACCGGGCCGACCAGGAAGATGATCCGCTCCTTCAGCAGCCGCGAGTAGATGTCGTAGGAGCGCTCGCCGCGGGCGGTCTGCTCGACCACCATGGGCACCAGCGTGTTGGCATAGACCTCGGCGGGATCGCGATCCCTCATGAGCGTTCATCCTTGGCTGGCCGGTCCCCGATATGGGCGACCAGTGCAGAAGATAGGCATAAAAACGCCGGAAGCCATAGGCTTGGCCGAGTGGCGACGAGAGCAGCAAGCAAGCGGTTCTTTTTTGCAAAAAGAACCAACAAACTACTTTCTCACTCAGGCGCAACGGCCGGATGGAAGTTCTTTGCTTCTTTCTCTCAAGAAAGAAGCGCTTGCTTCCTCAAGCCGGCAGACTCGGCTCCGCAGCTGCCTCGTCCGCCGCACGCTCCTGGGCCGCCTCATCCTGCAGAGGCTTGGCCTGCTCCTCCGCTGGTGGCGTCAGCTCCTCGGGCGGCACCGTCTTGTCGGTCACCTGGGCAAGCTCGAGAATGTAGTCCACCACCTTGTCCTCGAAAATCGGCCCGCGCAGCGTCTCGACCGCCTGCGGATTCTTGCGGAAGAACTCGACCACCTGCGCCTCCTGGCCCGGATAGCGCTGCGCCTCGATCCGCATCGCCCGGGTGAGCTCGTCGGGCGTCACTGCAATGGTGTTCAGCCGGCCGATCTCGGCCAGCAGCAGCCCCAGCCGCACCCGCCGCTCGGCGATGGCGTGATACTCGGCGCGCAACGTCGCCGGGTCCTTGTCCTTGTCCTCGGCGTCGGCGCGGCCTTCCTTCGCGTCCTGCTCGACCCGCGCCCAGATCGCGTCGAACTCCTGCTTCACCAGGCCGTCAGGTGCGGGAAAATCAGCCCGCTCGGCCAGCGCGTCGAGCAGCTCGCGCTTGATCCGCAGCCGCGAGAGCTGGTCGTACTCGCCCTGGATCTGCTGGCTGATCACAGCGCGCATCTTGTCCAGCGACTCAAAGCCGACCATGCCGGCCAGCGCGTCGTCGAGCGCGGTTGGCAGGCGGCGCTGCAGCGCCTTGGCCGTCAGGTCGAAGGTCGCCGCCTTGCCGGCGAGCTCGGCCGCCTGATAGTCGGCCGGGAATTGCACCTCGATCGTCCGGCTCTCGCCCGCCTTGAGGCCGGCAAACTGCTCCGAGAAGCCGGGAATGAAACCGCCGCCGCCAACCTCGACGTCCATATCGGTGCCGCTGCCGCCCTCGAACGGCACGCCGTCGACGCGGCCGATAAAGTCGACGGTCACGAACTCGCCGCTTTCGGCGCCGCGGTCCTCGCTGACGGGCTCCAGCGTGCGCTGGCGCTCGGCGACGCTGGCCAACGCCTTGTCGATCGTCTCGACGGACGGCTCGGCGCGCAGCCGGGTGAGGGTGATGGCGGCGAAGTCGGGCGGCGTGATCTGGGGCAGCAGCTCGACCTCGACTTTGAACTCAAGGTCGAACGGCGCGTCGCCCGACAAGCCGCTGACCAGGTCGACCTTGGGCTGGCCGGAGGCGCGTAGGCCGCGGTCGGCAAGCAGCGTCGTCGTCGCGTCGTCGACGCTCTCCTGCAGCACCTCGGCCATCACCGCCGTGCCGTAGCGCTGGCGCACCAGGCTGGCGGGGATCTTGCCGGGACGAAAGCCGGGCAGCTTCAGCCCGCGGCCGATCTCGCTGAGCTTGGCCGAGCGCTTGCCCTCGATGTCGGCGGCCGGCACGACCACGGTGAAGCCGCGTCGCAGCCCTTCGGAAAGCGTCTCGGTGACCTGCATAATGTGGGACTACCCTCTGGCGACATCCGGCGACGGCCGGCTGGTCATTGTGATCCGGGACAACAGTTTACGTGTATGATCCAGGCGGGGCGTGGTGCGGGCGAAGGGACTTGAACCCCCACGGCTTGCGCCACCAGAACCTAAATCTGGCGTGTCTACCATTTCACCACGCCCGCGAGGCAGAGCCGCTGAGGTCGGTGTGACGCCCGAAACGGCGGCACGACTTAGCCGACTCCGCAACGGCTCACAAGGGCGCCGCGTGCCGGCGCCACGGGCTGGTCGCCTACGCCTCTCGGCGCCGCCCCGCGCTCGCGCGCAGCCATGTCCGCACGGCCATGGCGACCGCGCCGAGCAGTGGCAGCACCCCTTTGTGACGCCGCGCCCGACGCGACGAAGCGGGCGTCGTGGCTCGCCCGCACGCGGTAGGACATGCGCCCAGGACCAGCCCGCCCGCACCACCCGGCAACGGCACGGCCGGCATCGAGATGAGCGGCGAAGGTCCAAAGTCGGGCAGCTACGCCATCGCCGCCGTCGAGCGCGCGCTCGCCCTGATCGAGACCATGGCGCGGCTCGGCCCGGCCTCGCTGGCCCAGATCGCGGCCGCGACCGGCAGCACCAAGACGGTGGCCTTTCGGCTGCTGCGCACGCTGGAGGCGCACGGCTATGCGGTTCAGGTCGGCACCCGCGGCCAATGGCGCCTGGCCGCCGGCTGGAGCGCGATCGGCCGGGCAGCCGAGCTGCAGGGTGCCGCGATCACCGCCGCCCGGCCGGCGATGGCGGCACTCGCGACGGCGGCGGGCGAGACCGTCTACTTGCGCGGCCGCGACGGGGGCGAGAGCGAGGTGCTCGCCATCGAGCGCGTGGCCGGACGCTCGGCGCGCACCCATGCTGCGCTCGGCGAGCGCCGCGGCTTGCATGCCGGTCCCGGATTGCTGCTGCTTGCCCACGCGCCAGCGCGGCTCGCCGCCGCCGTCAGCGGCGACCGCGGGGTCGAGCTTGCGCGGATCCGCGACCGCGGCTGGCTGGTGAACAGCGACACGACACCCGGCGGCGCGGTGTGGCTGACTGTGCCGGTCGCCGACCGGATCGGCGGGATCGTGCTCGCGCTCTCCGTCGCCGGCCCGGCAAGCCGGATGGTGCCGCCGCGGCCGACCGAGCTGCTGACCGGCCTGCTGGACGCGGCGCAGGCGATCACGACGGCGCTGGGCGGCGCTGCCTGACCGACTGACAGGAACAGTTAGAAAAGGAAGGCCAGGGCTCTGCCCTGAACCCGCTGGGGGCGGCGCCCCCAGACCCGCATTCGTAAGGCGTAAGCGGGCTTTTTTTTGCTTGGCGATGCCGATCAATCCCTCACGCCCCGCATCGACCCTGCCCACGTCGCACGATTGACGAACGGATTTTAAAGGCTCCGCCTTTAATGGGGTCCAGGGGCAAAGCCCCTGGCCCTTGCTTGCGCCGGCGCGAGTGCCGCCAGCAGGTCCTCGGCGATCAGACCCTCGCCGGCGATGCGCCCCGCTTCGCCGTGCACCCATACCGCCGCGGCGGCCGCCTCGAAGGCCGGCAGGCCTTGCGCCAGCATCGCCGCGAGGATGCCGGAGAGCACGTCGCCCGAGCCCGCCGTGCCGAGCCAGGGCGGAGCATTGTCGTTGATCGCCGCGCGGCCGTCCGGGGCGGCGATGATCGTGTCGCTGCCTTTCAGCACCACCACGCTGCCGGTCTGCGCCGCGGCGGCGCGCGCGGCGGCGAGCCTGTCCGTCCCCGGGTCGCCGAACAGGCGGGCGAACTCGCCGGCATGCGGCGTCATCACTGCGACGCCCTGCAGGGCCGCCAGCCGGCCGGCCTGCGCGGTCAGGCCATCGGCATCGAGCACCACCGTGCGGCCCGCGGCCAGCAGCGCCGGCAGGATGCGCCGCGCCGCCTCCTGCCCCAGGCCAGGCCCGCACACCCAGACCTGCCGCCGGCGATCCTCGAGCAGGGTGGCCAGCGGATCGGCATCGACGATCAGCCCCGGCTCGCCGCTGCGGTAGAGCTCCGCGCCCTGCTCGGCGACGAGCGTGACCAACCCGGCGCCGGCCCTGCGTGCCGCCCCGGCGGACAGCCGCGCCGCCCCGGTCATCAGCGCGCCGCCGCACACGGTGACGGTGCCGCGGGTGTACTTATGGTCCACAGCGGTGAGCCGCTTCAGCGCCCATAGGCCCGGCTCGTTGTGAAAGCAGCGCGGCGCGAGCCCGGTGAGCACCGCGTCCGGCAGGCCGATGTCGGCGCACACCGTCTCGCCGCACAGGGCGCGGCCAGGCAGCAGCAGGTGCCCCGGCTTGCGCCGCACGAAGGTGACCGTCAGCAGCGCCGTCGGCGCGTAGCCGCGCGCGGCACCACTGGCGCCGTCAAGCCCGCTCGGCACGTCGACGGCGACCAGGCGGCGGCAGGCTTGCAACGTCTCGCGGACCACCGGGTCGAGGTCGCGCGACAGGCCGGCGCCGAACACCGCGTCGATCACCAGTTCCGCCCGCCGCGCCGCACGCGAGCCGAAGGGCAGCAGCGGCCGGCGCCAGCGCGACGCCGCCGCTCCGGCCGGGCTGCCGCGGCGCGGCGCGCGGGTGGCGGCGACATCGACCGGCCAGCCGCGCGCCGCCAGCAGCCGCGCGGCGACGTAGCCATCGCCGCCATTGCTGCCGGGTCCGCACAGCACCAGGGTCCGGCACGGCCCAAAGCGCGCGGCAACGGCCCGCGCGACGGCGCGGCCGGCGTTCTGCATCAGCGACTCGATGGTGAGGCCGGCGGCAACGGCTAGCCGGTCCGCCTCGGCGGCCTCGTCAGGGGTCAGCAGGGCGGCTTTGTGCATCATCAAGAGTAAGGGTTCTTTTTTGAAAAAAAGAACCAAAAAACTTTTGCCCGTTAGACTCGGGACCGGCGCGCTACACCCTGAAACGGAAGAAAGTTTTTTGCTTCTTTTTTTTCAAAAAAGAAGGCCTTTCTTGCCCTCGTCAGGAGACCCATCGCTTGAACCCGTTAGCCGGAACGCCACTCGGCGTCAGCATTGCCGTCCTGACGCTGCACACCATTGGCGCCGTGATCTGGATCGGCGGCATGGCCTATGCGCTCATCGTGCTGCGCCCGGCGATCGCGGTGCTGGAGCCGGCGCCGCGGATGCAGATGCACATGCAGAGCCTGCGGCGCTTCCTGCGCCTGACCTGGCACGTCATGCCGCTGGTGCTGGTCAGCGGCTGGATCATGGTTTTCACCCTGTATGGCGGCTTTCAGAACCTGCCCTGGGCGGTCAACGCGATGCAGCTGACCGGCCTCGTGATGGCCGGCATCTTTGTCTACCTCGCCCTCGGCCCGTTCAAGCGCTTCCGGCGCGCGATCCGGCCCGGACCCGAGCTGCTGAACAGGATGCGCGGGCTGATGCTGGTCAACCTCGTGCTCGGCGCCCTGGTGCTGGTGTTCGCCTCCATCGGCCATTTTCAGTAGGCGATGCGTCAGCCGGGATTAGCTGCCCTGCTAGGCGCCGGCCTGCTCGCCGGCTGCGCCAGCGCGACGGCGCCAGCGCCAAGCCAGCCGCAGGAGGGCAAGACGCCGATCACCCAGGGCGCGCAGGGCGCCGGCGCGCTCGTCGTCGACAGCCACGTTCCGCCCTTCGCCTCCCGGCCGTTCGAGCCGTTCGCCCGCCGCGACGCCGTCGCCATCGCGCTCCGCGAATGGCGCCTGTGGGGCCAGCCGGTCGATGACGATCCACCCGACACCCGGCCGCCGCCGCTGCCCGAGGACAAGCCCGAGCGTCAGGCCGGGCTGTGGCAGCGTGTCGGCGAATACTGGTGGACCGGCCAGGACCCGGGCGAGCGCGAGGCAGCCTGGACTGGCATTCACGATGCCGTGGGCAACCTCTTCCCGGCCGAAAACGATGGCCAGTTCGCGTGGTCGGCTGCCTTCATCAGCTACATCATGCGGGTGGACGGCGCCGGGCCGCGCTTCGCCTACGCGCCCAGCCACTCGACCTACATCAACCTCGCGGTAGAGGGCCGGGTGCCTGTCGTGCAGGCGTATGGACCGAACAGCTACGCGCCGCTGGCCGGGGACGTGATCTGCACGGGGCGCGACAGCGCCGCCCATATCCGCTTCCGCGACCTACCGGCCGCACCCTTCCCAAGCCATTGCGACATCGTCGTCGGCGTCGCTCCCGGCCAGCTCACCGTGATCGGCGGCAACGTGGACGACGCGGTTACCGAGAAGCACGTGCCGGTCGCGGCGAACGGGCTGCTGGTCGGCGCCGATGGGAGGCTGCTCGACGGGCGCTACGACTGGTTCGTCGTGCTGAAGGTGCTGTACGACCTCGGCTGACGGTTCAGCGGCGGTCGAGGATGCGTTCGACTTCGGCGCGGACCACGCGCTCCACGATGCCGGGCAGGTTCTGCTCGAGCCAGCCGGAGAGCAGCGGCGCCAGCGACTGGCGCACCAGCGCCTCGACGGTGAGGCCGCCGCCGCTGGAGGCCGCGGTCGTGCCGGCCATCTGTCTCAGCTCGGCCATAGCGGCGACGGCGGCGCGGGCGGCGGTGTCGCTGACCAGGCCTGCCTGCGGCGTCGGCGCGAGCGCCGGCTGCGACCGCGCAGCCGGCTCAGCTGCTGTCGAGGCCAGCTCGATATCCTGAGCGGGCGGGGCCGGATGGCTCGGCTCCAGCACCATCATCGACGGGTCGAGACGCAGAACGCCGTCGCCGCCGCGCGCTGTCTGCGGCTCGGCATTGCCGGTGGCGAGCGGCTCGCCGTCGCGCATGGCCTGCCGGATCGAGGCGATCACGCCGTCCATGGCGCCGACGCTGCTGTCGCCGATGCTGGCGCGGGGGTTGGCCGCAGGGCCGGCCGGGTGGCTGGACGACGGGCTGCGACCGGCGGCCTTGTCCGTGCGGTCGCTCATCGCCCCGGCACGCGGGTCGCGAAGTCGCCGGTGCCCCAGAGCCGGTCCCGCACGGCGTTGTAGTAGGCGGTCTCGTCATAGGTCGCGACGTGCAGGCCGAGGTCGCGTGCGGTCAGCCGGCCGACCGCGTCGGCGACGCTGTAGGAGGCGTTGATGTAGGAGGCGAGGTTCTGGATCAGCGTGACCCGGCTCTGCAGCAGCGCCTGCTGGGCGTTCAGCACGTCGAGCGTGGTGCGGCTGCCGACGATCGCCTCGCGCGACACGCCCTCAAGGGCGATGGAGTTGGAGCGGATGGCGGCGCGAGTGCTGTCGATCGCGGCCTGGGCGGCGATCAGCGTCTCCCAGGCGGTCACCGTCTGCTGGATGGCGGCGCGGCGGGCGTCCTCGACGGCGCGCTCGCTCTGCTCGGCGGTCTGACGTGCCTGGCGCACGGCCGCATACTCGGCGCCGCCCTGGTAGAGCGGGATCGAGAAATTGAGCAGCGCGCTGGCGTTCTCGCCATGATCGCGCTCGTAGGTGCTGTTCTGGATCTTGGTGCCCTGCCCTTCGAGCGACAGCTGCGGCATCAGCGCCGAGAAGGCGACGTCGATCGCGTCCTTGGCGGCGGAATAGGCGAACAGCGCCGAGATGACGTTCGGATTATTGGCGACGGCGAGCTGAACCGCCTCGGTCTCGGAGCGTAGCTGCAGGTGGAGCGGCTGCGGCTCGATCAGGTCCTCGGCCGGGTCGGTGCCGACCTCGCGGGCGAAGGTCGCGCGCGCCGTCTGCAGGTTGCCGGCGGCGATCTCGCGGTTGGCCTGCGCGCCGGCCAGCGCCGCCTCGGCCTGCGCGACGTCGGTTCGGGTGATTTCGCCGACTCGAAAGCGATCGTTGGTCGCCTGCAGCTGACGCGTCAGCACCTGCTCGTTGCTGATGTTGAGCTCGAGCAGGTTTTGATTCTCGATCACGCCGACATAGGCGTTCACGGTGTCGGAGAAGACCTGCTCCTCGGTCGCGATCAGCCGGCCGCGCTCGGCGAGCACCGAGTTGACCGCCTGGTGGGTCTGGGCGGTGGTGCGGCCGCCACGGTAGAGCGGCTGCGTCACCGTCGCCGAGGCGGTGTAGGTCTGACGCTCGACGGTGGTGATGCGAAAGGACTGCTGGTTCGCATTGGCGCCATTCGCACCATTCTGCCCCGTCATACCACTTAGGTTGCCAGCAAGCTCGGGATCGGCGCCGCCGCCGACGACGCTGTTGCTGGAGGCATAGCCGGCGGTGCCGTTCACCACGATCGTCGGCCGCCAGCCGGCGAGCGCGGTCGGCACCCCCTCGTCGGTGGCGCGCAGGCGGGCACGCTCCTCGGTGAGCTGCGGATTGCTCTCATAGGCCAGCCCGAGAACCTCCTGCAGGGTGCGCGGCGGGCTGTTGATCTCGGTGCCCGCGAGGGCGGGAGGCTGAGCTTTGGCGACGTTGCACAGAAATACCGCAAGACAGGCCGTGCCGAGCGCCGTGGCGGGGATGCGTCCGGACCGGAGAGCCGACCTAATTCCAACAGCCATGCACTCGATCCTCAACTCGTCGGGGCCAGTCTGCCATACCGTGCTCACCCTCGCCAACCGCGATGCAGCGGCGGCGGCGAGCATTATCGCCGGCTGGCGCTGCCAGGCCACGCCCGGGCGCGCCAGGCGATCAGAAGGTGAAGGCGGGCGCGGGCAACAGCGAGGGCAGCAGCGGCGTCGAGGCATCGAAGGCGAAGCGCGCGACCAGGCCGGCCGGCGTCGCCTCGGCGATCACCGCCTGCGGCACCCGCCCCTCCTCGGCCAGCACGCCGACTAGCCGGCCATCGGGCTGCGCCAGCTGGGATGCAAGCGCCGGCGGGATGGCGCGCACCGCGCCCTCGATCACGATCAGCCCGTAAGGACCGCCATCCGGGTGGCCGGCGGCAAGCCGCCCTTGGACCAAAGTCAGGCCCGGCGCGAGCACGGCGCAGGCGGCACGCGCGGCGGCCAGCAGGCTGGGCGACTCCTCGAGCCCGACGACGCTGGCGCCGCAGCCGGCCAGCACCGCGGCGCCGTAGCCGACGCCGGCGCCGACCACCAGCACCCGCTCGCCGGGCCTTGGCCTGCCGAGCTGCAGCAGCCGGGCGAGGATCAGCGGCTCAAGCAGCACCCGACCGCCGCCGAGCGGCAGGTTGTCGTCGATGTAGGCGAGCGGGCGCAGCGCCTCGGGCAAGAATTGCTCACGCGGCATCGACCGCAGCACGTCGAGCAGGCGGCGGTCCGTGACCCGGTTGGGACGGATCTGGCCATCGACCATGTGCGCCCGGGCGCTGGCATAGCCGCCGGCGACGTCGTCAGGGACCTGCATGACCTGCCTCACCAAGATTGCGCCCGTTATAGGGGGCAACGGCACGGCAACAATCCCCCGGACCGGCCTTCGCCGCCGCCCGGCCGACGCTTGACCCACACCTGGTCCGACCCAGTGCCGACCGTTACACCTGCCCGGGCGGCGTGGCCGGCGCTTGACCGCGCCGGCGGCGGCGGATGATAAGCCGCCCTGCTCTCTGGTCCGGTGGCAGAGTGGTGATGCAGCGGACTGCAAATCCGCGAATGTGGGTTCGATTCCCGCCCGGACCTTTCAGCACACGCCGGAGGCGGACGATCTTGCCCATAGGCAAGATTTTAGTAACAGATTGATTTGCCTCATTTCACCCTACCGCGGCGGCAGCCGTCACGTCGGCGATCCCGACGACGCTTTTTAGCGGCTTGCCGCCAAAGTGCCAATCAGCAGGGCGCCAGCCTCCGCTGAGGGCTCAGGCGTCGGCTGCGACCTCGGTAGTCGCATCCGCCTCTTCGGGAGCGCGCAGCGTCGCCAGACGGTTGCGGCCCGCAATGATGATCTCCAGGTGCAGCGCGCGCTCCTCAACGGCGGAGGGACCGCGCAACAGCACCAGCTCCAGGCTCTCGAGGAGCTTCTCAGCCAGCTTCACATCGCCGATCTCGCAGGCATGCTCGAAGGCCGTGGTGATCTTATCGGACAGGCGGCGGGCCGGACGGCCGGATGGCGCTGCCTGAACATTCGGGGCGGACGGCGTCGCAGCCACGACGTCGGAACGAGCTTGGACAGGCGGCGGTGGCGCGAGCTGCCTGGCCTCGACCTCGGTCTCGGCGGGGGGCGCGACGCGCGCGGCGGCGCTGATCGTGGCCAGCAACACCAGGAAGGTCGAGGCATAGGCGCCGGCGCCCCAGAGCAGCCCGTAGGCGATGCCGCAAACGGCCGAGGCGATGACGCCCGTGGCGCTGAGGGTGACGAAGCCGACGCCGGCGAGCCGCCAGGCAGAGAGGCGCATGCGTGTGATCCCATCCAGGTGGATGGCAGTAGAGCCCAGAAAGGTTAAGCGATCGTTAGCAAGCCGCGAAAAAGCAGGGCCAAAAGCTGCCCTGGACTCGTTGAATTTCGAGGTTTCGCCTCCGACAGGCCTCGCTTGGCTTAGGGCGCCGCCGCCTGCAGCGGAAACGACAGGCCGGTCGCGGCGCGCACGCCGAGCCGGCCGGAGAGCGGCCCGCGCTCGGGGCCGGACAGGCTGACCTGCTCGCTCGCCGCGCTGGTCGCGATGCCGACCGAGGTGGTCGCCTCGAGCCGGCAGCCGGGGCGTCCGGCCGTGCAGCGGATGCTGCCCTCGAGCATGGCGATGCCGAGCCGGCTGATCCCGAGCCAGCTATCGACCAGGGTGCCGTCCTGGTCGGCGAGTAGCGCAATCCGGCCGTCCAGCGTCTGTCCGTCCAGGCTCAGCGTCACCGGGTAGCGGCGCGCGACCACCGGCAGGATGTTCGGCACATTGAGGTCTGCCCCCATGCCGGCCAGCGCCGCGGCCAGCGAGCCGAAGGCGGCGCGCCAGAAACCGCGCGCGGTCTCGGGCAGGCCAGGGTCGTCGCTGATGTCCGAGCCGACGCCGAAGGCGTAGAACACGCCGCCGCGCAGATACGTGCCGAGCCGCTGGCCGAGGCCGGACGGCGGCGCCGCGTGCTCGAGAGACGCCGCCGCTGCGTGCTCAGAAGACTGCGCCGCCGCATGCTCAGACGTCGCCGCCGCGCCGTGCCTGAACACCGTGCCGAGATCGCTGTTCTCGGCCATGTCCGAGTAGATGATGGCGCGGATGGTGACCTGGCTGGCGGCGAAACGGCCCTCATCGGAGGCGAGGGCGCGGATGATCTGCTTGGCCGGCGCGTCCGCCGCGGTGGTGCGCACGCTGTCGGCCGGGCGCTTGGCGGCAAGATAGACCTGGGTCAGCGCGGCACCGAAATCGTGCAGGAAGTATTTCTGCTGGTCGGCCACGCCGGCGAGCGGATTTTGCTCGAACAGGTAGGTCTGGGCGGCAAACCGTGCCTGCTCGGCGGCGGAGTAGGCCGGCCAGCAGCCCGACCAGAGCTCGCTCGACTGGCCGGAGCCGGCCTGCCCCGCGCCGCCACCAGGCGACAGCCGCACCACGGTGACGCGCTCGCCGGGTGCAAGTGTGGCGCGCAGCTTGGTGTCGAGGCGATGCGCCCAATCGGTCTGGCCGTCGATCATCAGCGTGTCGTCGATGTAGACGACGGTCTGGCGGACCTGCGGCTGACGGCAGAACGCCGGGTCCAGCCCGCCGGCGCCGAACAGTGCGGCGCGCGCGGCCGCGGCCGGCAACCAGGCGGTCAGCGCGAGGGCCAGGATGGCGGCGGCGCGGCGCCTCATCCTGCGAGCTCGCGCAGCAGCGCGGCGTCGAGCACCAGCGGCATCGCCTTGTAGTCGTATGGCGTTAGCGGCCGGCCGTCGCTGCCGATGCTGATCGCCACGGCGCCGCGCTGGGCCAGCGCCAGGCGGGCCAGCGCGTCGCGGTAGCTCTCCGCCTCGCCGCGCAGGGTGGCGGCCAGCGCCTGCAGGATCGCCTCGCCATGCGCGTCCACCTGGTCGAGCAGCGCCTTTTGCGGACCGACCGCCGCCGCGCGGGTCGATGCGGCGCGCTGCTTCTCGGCGACGTCCTTGGCCGCCTGCGCCTGCACCGTGCGGATGCGGTCGACGACGCCGGCGCGGCGGCGGCCGAAGCGGCGCGAGGCGGCGGCGTACTGGTGCGTCGCGTCCATGTAGTCGGGATCGACATCGTGGGTGAGGTAGGCGAGGAACACGCCGACCAGCCAGGCGGCGACGTTGGCGAGCAGCGACAGCAGAACGTCGCGCAGCGGATGCACCTCGATCACCGCGTCGGCGCCGAGCAGGTTCGGCCCGGCGTCTGCCGCCAGAGTGTGCAGCACGGCGGCGTAGCGCGAGCCGCCGGCCGCCGCCAGCACCACCAGCAAGGCCAGAGTCGAGAGGCCGAACAGCCGCCAGTCGCCGAGCCGGCGGGCACGCTCGCGGTGCTGACCGAAGCGCACCGCCCACTGCTTGAGAATGGTGCCGTGGCCGTGCGCGGCGAAGGCGAGTGCCACGCCCAGCACCGCGGTCGCGCCGGCAGCGATCGCCGGCACGCCGGTGAAGATGAAGAAGGTGTCGTAGTTGATCAGCCACTCGGCGACGCCGATCAGCAGCAGGCCGAGCCAGTAGAACGGCGACAGACCGCGCATGTTGGGCGCCCGGCCGCCGTTGCGGTCGCGCGCGTCCCGCCACAGCAGCTCCGCCTCGGCGTAGCGGTCCCGCGCTTGGCGATAGCGGTGGTCCTCGCCCGCCTGCGCCTCGACCTCGGCGATCCGGGCGTCGCGCGCGCGCTCCAGGCCGGCCAGCTCGCCCTCCAGGCGGCGGACCGCCTCGATCGCCGGACGCGCCGGCTCCAGCGCGGTGTCAAAACCCGCGCGGGCCTCGCGCCAGGCGGCGAGATGGGCACGGGCCGGCTGCACAAGGTGGAGCCGCATGCCCGCCGTAAGCCCACGCTCATCCACGCCGACGCGGCCGAACGAGGCCTCTTCGGCGGCGTGCTCGGCCAACACGCCCGGAAGCTGGACGAGGCGGTCGGCGCGAAGCGGGAAGCGCAGCGCCTGGGCGGCGAGGTCCTGCAGCGCCGGCTCGGTCTTAGGGAGGGCTGACATCGAGGCCAAAGGTAGGGCGAGATGGTAGGGCAAGGAAGGCCAGGGCTCTGCCCTGGACGGGCCCCTTCGCAGGCGTGCGAAGGGAACCCGCCGCTGGGGCCGTGAGGCCCCAGACCCCTAGCGTTTAGAATTCAAGCTACCCTCTTACTTGCTTGGCGAAGCCATTAAGACCCTGCTCCCACAGCCCTGATCTCGCCCGCAGAAAATGAAGACTGGATGGATTTCAAAGGCTCCGCCTTTGATGGGGTCAAGGGGCAAAGCCCCTTGCCTTGCCTTGCCTCAAAACGCCGGCGTCTGCGTGAGCGGTGCCCGGGTGACCGGCTCGGGCTGGCGGATGTGGATGGGCGGCTCGGCGGCGGGCTGGCGCGGGCGGGCGGCGGGCAGTGGGTCGGGCAGCCTGATGTGGTCGGCCTCGACCAGACCGGAGCCTTGCGCGTCGGGGCGGAGCACGGCGACGTCGCCTTGGCCGCTGGCCTGCACGGCGGCGAGGTTGGCGGCGAGGCTGTCGCCGAG
>CAXMMR010000024.1:0-175888 GCA_963692975.2 Acetobacteraceae bacterium
CGGGCGGTGCAGTGCCGGCTGGGCCCCTGCCGCAGGACCAAGCCCGCCGGGACAGCGACGCTGATTGGATCAGCGATGGTGACCAGCGCAACTTCATGCAGCTCGTCGTCGAGACGTCGCGCAGCGTGCCGGTGCTGGTCGATTTCTGGGCGACCTGGTGCGGGCCTTGCAAAACGCTGACGCCGGCGCTTGAGCGCATTGTCAACGCCGCCGGCGGCCGCGTGCGGCTGGTCAAGGTCGACATCGACCAGAACCGCGCGCTGGTGCAGCAACTCACCTCGCTTGGCCTGCCGCTACAATCCGTTCCGACGGTGGCGGCGTTCTGGCAGGGGCAGATCGCGGATTTATTCCAGGGTGCTCAGCCAGAAAGCGAGATTAAGCGTTTTGTCGAGAACCTGCTGAAGCTGGCCGGCGGTGCCATGCCATCAGCCGAGCTGATCGCCGAGGGGCGGGCGGCGCTGGAGCAAGGGCAGGGGGAGGCCGCAGCAGACGCGTTCAGTGCGGTGTTGCAGGACGAGCCGGACAACCCCGACGCGTGGGGCGGACTGGTGCGTGCCTTGGTCGCGCTTGGGGATGATGAGCAGGCGGAGGATGCGCTGCGGCAGGTGCCCCCCGCGATAGAAGGGCATGCGGAGATTGCCGGCGCCCGCAGCGCGCTGGCGCTGGCTGTCGAGGGACGACAGGCGGCGGCCCATGTCGCCGAGTTCGAGGCGCGGGTGGCAGCCGACCCGGTCGATCACCAGGCGCGCTTCGACCTTGCCTCGGCGCTGAACGGCGCCGGGCGGCGCAACGAGGCGGCCGAGCATCTGCTTCTCATCGTGCGGGCCGAGCGTGGCTGGAACGACGAGGCGGCGCGGCGCCAACTGCTCAAACTGTTCGAGGCCTGGGGCTTTGACGACGCTGCCACGATGACGGCACGTCGCAAGCTGTCCGCGTTGCTGTTCAGCTGATGCGGTCGTGAGGCAAGGCGGCGCGATGGCGAGCCTGGTCCGGGCCATTGTCGCCTGCCGGGGAGATGGCGCGCGATGAACATGGAGCCGCGTCGCCAGGACAGGCTGCCGCGCGCAGTGCCGGTGTTCCCCATCGAAGGCGCGCTGCTGCTGCCAGGCGGACGGCTGCCGCTGCAGGTATTTGAGCCGCGCTACCTGGCGTTGACCGAGGACGTGCTGGGTAGCGGCCGGATGTTCGGCCTGATCCAGCCTAATGGCGCGCTTGAGGCGGAGGAGAGCGGGCCGGCGCTGTTCCGCGTCGGCTGCCTCGGCCGCATCGTCACCTTCAGCGAAACCGACGACGGCCGCTACCTGATCACCTTGGCCGGAGTGATCCGGTTCCGCATCCTTGCAGAACTTGCGATGACGCGCGGCTACCGCGTGGTGGCGCCGGATTATGCGCCGTTTTGGAGCGACATCGAGCCCGACAGCCGCGCGCCCGTGATCGACCGTTCGGGGCTGCTGAGCGCGCTCAGGGCCTACTTCACCTATCGCGGATTCGAAGTGGATTGGGACGCGGTGGAGGCGATGGGCGATGAAGCGCTGGTGACAACGCTATCGACCGCCTGCCCGTTCGAGCCGCCGGAGAAGCAGGCGCTGCTGGAGGCGGCGACGCTGGAGACGCGGGCATCCAGCTTGCTGGCGCTGCTGCGCATGGCGACCCATGACGCAAGCGGCAGCGGCCCGCCGAGTTGAGGAGCATGATCATGCCGCAGGACGCCGCAACCCCAGGGATTCCGGTCGATCCACGACTACTCGAAATGCTGGTCTGTCCGCTTACGCGCGAGCCGCTCGAATACGATCGGGCCGCCGGCGAGCTGATCAGCCGCAAGGCCGGGCTCGCTTACCCGATCCGCGAGGGCATCCCGATCATGCTCCCCGAGGAGGCCCGAGTGCTCTAGCATGACTGTGGAGGCGGGCGAGAGCGAGGTCGCGGAGCAATTGATCGGGGCGCCGCTGGAAATCAGGCTGAGGCGGACGGAACGCTGCCTGGTCGTTCGTTTTGCCGCGACGACATTCAATCTGCCGGCCGAGTATCTGCGTGTGGAAAGCCCAAGCGCAGAAGTGCAGGGGCATGCGCCTGGCGAGAAGCGGCTCGTCAGCGGCCGCAGGCAGGTCGGCATCCTCGGGGTGGAGCCGGTCGGGCACTATGCGGTGCGCATCCTGTTCGACGATCGGCACGACACCGGTATCTACAGTTGGCCCTACCTGCATCGGCTCGGTTCACGACAGTCCGAGGTCTGGGCGACGTATCTGAAGGACATCGAAGCAGCCGGCCTCTCTCGGGACAAATAACGGCAGTCCGCCGCTTGTGCTTGGCGCGCCACATTGTGGCACGAAAATGTCTCAAAATGGCCAATTGCAGGGCTGGTCTGCCCCGCATACAGTCCGACGCCGCAACGGAAAGTCGCCGAAGTGCGGCATGGTCGGGAGGCTGTCGATGACTGAGGCTTGCATTGCCATCGGCCTACGCGCCGGCGACCTGGTGCCCTGCGGCGCCTGCAAGCGGCTGACGCCGTTCCGAGGCGGTCATTACGCTCCAAGCAGCGAGCTCTGCGCTGAATGCAGCTATCCGCGGCACGAAAACGAGCCTTACCGGGAGTTCGCAGACTGGGAGTGAGCGGGCGATAGAAAGGCCAGGGCTCTGCCCTGGACCCGCTGGGGCCCGAGGCCTCAGATCCCCAATCAGGCGCTCGCACGAACAATCGAGGGATCTTAAAGGCTTCGCCGGTAAGTGGGTCCAGGGGCAAAGCTCCTGGTCCTGCGTGCTTCGCCTATCCGACCGTGATTGCAGTGAGACCGGCCGCGAGACAGGCGAGCAAGTCCGCCAGGGCAAGCGCCACGCAGCCCTCAGTGGGCGCATAATCCGGCCGGGCAACGTGCAGAAAGATCGCCGAGCCGCGACCGCGCACGATCGGGGCGTCGTTCCAGCCGAGCACGCCGATCACGTCGTAGATCGCGTCCTCCCTCCACAGGACCTCGTGCCGGTCTCTGAACGGCAAGCGCACCCGACAGTTGTACTCGCGCGAACTCGGGTCGTCGCACCAGCCATCCGCCGGCGCCAGCGGTTCGATCGGAACCGCGGCGCGTGGGCGGGCGAGCCGGTCGGCGCGATACAACACCCGGCGCAGCGGCAGCAGGCCGAGCGGCGTCGCCTCATCGCCCTCCTGCTTGTCCGCCTTAAGCCCGGCACGGCCGATGGCGCAGCGTAGCGTCAACGGCGGCAGCCGCAGCATGCCGTCCGCGCCAAGTTGAGCGTTCAGCGCAGGTGACCCAGCCTGGCCGTCTTCGTCGCCAGGTAGGCGTCATTGACGCCGTTTGCGGTGATCGCCGCGCTCACCCGGCCCTCGACGGAGACGCCGCAGGCTTGCAGGGCGGCAAGCTTGTCCGGGTTATCGGTCAGCAGTCGTATCCGACGGATCCCAAGCTCTTCAAGCATGGCGGCGGCGACCAGGAAGCTCCGCTCGTCGTCGCCCCAGCCAAGGGCACGATTGGCGTCCACGGTGTCGAGCCCAGCATCCTGCAGCGTGTAGGCGCGCAGCTTGTTAACGAGGCCGATGCCGCGGCCCTCCTGGGCCAGGTAGAGCAACGCGCCGCTTCCCTCGGCCGCCATCCGGGCGACCGCCTGGCGGAGCTGCGGGCCGCAATCGCAGCGCAGGCTGCCAAGCAGGTCGCCGGTGAAGCACTCCGAATGCAGTCGCACGAGCGGCGCCGGCGCATCGGCCGGCAGCAGCTCCGGATGACCGATGATGACAGCCAGGTGCTCGATCGCGCTGTCAGCGGCACGAAAGGCTACAACCCGGGCATCCGACACGCCCTCCAGCGGCACCGCCGCATCGGCAACACGCCGCAACGTGCCGGCGGCCCGGTTCTGGTAGCCGAGCACTTCGGCCTCGCCGAGGCGAACCAGGCCGGGCTCGACGGCGTCGCTCGGCGCGACC
This sequence comes from Acetobacteraceae bacterium, assembly GCA_963692975.2. GTDB lineage: Bacteria > Pseudomonadota > Alphaproteobacteria > Acetobacterales > Acetobacteraceae > CAXMMR01. The sequence continues at coordinate 3,932 of CAXMMR010000024.1, forward strand.
AGGCAGGCGGGCAGCAACCGGGCGAGCTTGACCAGCAACATGGCGGCGGCCGAGCCGGGCAGTGCTGCAACCGTGGATGGCAGGCTGCCGACGAACTGCTCGGCGGTCGGATCGGCAAAGCCGTGCAGGACATGCGGGCGGAGCAGTGCCGGAGACGCCTGCAAGGCAACCAAGCCCTGCTCGGGCACCGGACGGCGTAGCACCGTCGCCGCTCGCACCGGCGCCAGCAGCAGCGTGGCCGGGCCAGCGGTCAGAGCCTCGAATTCCGCTAAGCCCGCGGCGCTGGCGCCCTCGGCGGCAAGAACAGCGAGACGGGCGCCGAGCGGCCTGCCGGCGCTTTCACTCGCCATCAGCGTGTCGAGCAGAACCGGCACGCCGCGACGCAGGTCCGACAGCGCGCGGTGGACGCTGCGCAGGGCAAGACGCTGTAACTGCCCGGCCGGCTCGGTGCTCGCGGACGGGCCAGCTCGGCTATCCGGCCCCACGCTCATCGGCGGCTCGGCACGGCTGCAGGGTGGCGAAGGCGCTCGGGGTATCACGGTCCGATAAGTCGGGCAGCGTGTTGCCGCAAACAAGCCACACGGGTCGTTATTGACGACAATGCACCCTTGCGGCGGTTTGAGCGTATAGGTCGTGGACGGTGATCGTTGCGCGCGGCCTGCATCCATATCCTGCCTTGCGACCAATGAAAGCAAGGATTTCGAGCCGGATTGTTACGCCGCTAGTCGGCGGCCGGGCGGGCGGGGCTGAGAGCAGTGGGCGACGATTGAGCGTGGACGACGCGGAAGGTGAGGTAAATCATGTCGGGCGACCGCCCAATCCTGATCGTAGACGACGACCGCTCGTTGCGCGAGGAGCTGGCAACGCAGCTTCGCGTTGAAGGCGACTTCCGGCCCTTTGAGGCGGCGGACGCAGAGCAGGCCGAGGCGCTGCTGCTTGCACAAGGCGCTCGGTTCGATGCCCTGATCCTCGACGTCGGGCTGCCGGACGCTGACGGACGCGACCTATGCGCACGGCTGAGGCGGCAGGGCATGCGGATGCCGATCATCATGCTGACCGGCTCCGACGAGGAGGCCGACGTGGTTCGGGGGCTCGATAGCGGCGCCAACGACTACATCGCCAAGCCGTTCAAGCTACGCGAGCTGTTGGCGCGGCTGCGGGCGCAACTGCGCATTTTCGAGAACAGCGAGGACGCTGTCTTCACGATCGGCCCCTACACCTTCCGTCCTTCGGCCAAGTTGCTCGAAGAGCCGACACGCAAGCGACGGATCCGGCTGACCGAGAAGGAGGCGGCGATCCTCAAGTTTCTCTACCGGGCCGGCAGCAAGCCAGTCGCGCGCCAGGTGCTGCTCAATGAGGTATGGGGCTACAACGCCGCGGTCACTACGCACACGCTCGAGACTCACATCTACCGGTTGCGCCAGAAGATCGAGCCGGACCCGGCGAACGCCCGGCTGCTGGTGACCGAGGGTGGCGGCTATCGTCTCGATCCGACGGTGATGCCGCAGGCAGCCTGAGACGTCAGGCTAAAGGGCAAGCTCTACCATCACAGGCACATGGTCCGACGTTTGGGTCCAATCGCGAGCCTCCGTCAGAACACGGTGGCGCACGAGGGCGGGTTGCAGCTCTGCTGAGACCCAGACATGGTCAAGACGGCGGCCGCGGTTTGAAGCTCGCCAATCTTTGTTGCGATACGACCACCAAGTGTAAAGCTTCTCCTCGGCCGGCACTAAGTGCCGCGCTGCGTCAACAAAGCCTGTCGCCTGCCAGGCCGCCATGGCGGCCACCTCCACCGGCGTGTGGCTGACGACGCCGAGCAGCTGGCGATGGCTCCAGACGTCGTGCTCCAGCGGCGCGATGTTGAGGTCGCCGACCAGGATGCATCGCCTCGGCGGGAAGTTCGTAAAGAACGCGGTGGCCTCGCGCAGAAACGCAAGCTTATGGGCGAACTTCTGGTTGGCCGCCGGGTCCGGCACATCGCCGCCGGCCGGAACGTAGAAGTTGTGCAGCGCCACCGCGCCGCGAGGCGCCTCGATCGTGACGTGCAGGTGGCGGCAATCCCCCCGCTCGCACCAGTCCGGCGCGGCCTGCTCGGCGAGCGGCAGGCGGGAGAGGATCGCAACCCCGTTGTAGCCCTTCATGCCGCGGCGGGCGACATGCGAAAAGCCAAGGGCGCCGGGCGCTGTGTCCGGAAACAGGGCGTCCGGCACCTTGGTCTCCTGCAGGCAGAGGACGTCCGGGTCGAGCGCGTCCACGAGTTGGCGTAGCAAACCGATGCGCAGGCGTAGCGAGTTGATGTTCCAGGTGACGATGCGCATGAGTGGGATACTCGTGAGGAGGCAAGGCTAGGGCTTTGAGCCTGGACGCCATTGAAGGCGGAGCCGTTAGAATTCGGTTGTTCGCCTTGCTTTATGGTGGGGTTGATGGATGGCGGCGAGAGGACCGATCGGCTTCGCCAATCAAGACTTCCGCTTGCGGCTTTCACGCCGCCGCCGGAGCCTGGAGCTCACCCGTGCTCAACCGCGTCATGGTCGTCGGCTTCGCCGCCTCAGCAATCGGCGCCCTCACAACTCTCCGGGGGTGAACGGCGCGAACCTCGGCTTGGAGCTCCGTTCCATCCCAATGTCGCAGGCGCCAAAGCCACGGCCAAGCCTATAATCCGAGTGCTCTTCACCCCTCAGGTCCGAATGGATCGGGTTTCGGGGTCAAGGCCTCAGTGGGTCCAGGGCAGAGCCCGGGCCCTCCTTCCTTGATCTTGCCAGCCAGGTACTCCGCATCCCGTCCGACCCCGCTCAGCCGGCCGGAGCCCCAGCTGTGCAGCCAAGGCAGGCCGAGGAAGTAGACGCCCGGCTGCGCCGTCACGCCGCGGTGGTGGACCGGCCGGCCGAGGCCGTCGAACACGTCGAGCTTCAGCCAGGCGTAGTTTGGCCGGAAGCCGATGCACCAGATGATGCTAGTGATGCCGGCCGTCTGCAGCGCCAGCGCCGGCATGCCGGCTTGCGGCCGCCACACCGCCGGAGTGAACGGCTCGTCCGGCACGGCGAGACCTTGGGTGCCGATCCAGACGTCGATGCTGTGCTTGACGGCCTCCGAGGCGGCGTCGGCGGCGTCGAGATTGATGGCGAGGTCGTCGTTGAAGCTTGCCTGGCCGCACGCGATGCCGGCCAGGCTGCCATGCAGCCGCATGCCCTCAACCGCGAAGCGCCGCAGGTCGATGTCGCGGCCGCCATCGCGGCCGGAGACGTAGTGGCTGGTGGTGGCGCGCACCGCCTCGCCGAGCGGGTGGCGCTCGACGGGCAAGTCGTTGACGCCCATGCGCTCGAGCCACTCGACCACGTCGCGGCCACGATAGCGGCGGGCGATGCGGGGCGCCGGGCCGACGCACAGATGCACGCGGCGGTCGGCGAGGTGAAGGTCCTCGGCGATCTGGGTGCCCGACTGGCCGGTGCCGACGACCATCACGGCGCCAGGGGCGAGGTCGTCGGGGCTCGTGTAGCTGGCCGAGGTGAGCTGGCGGATCGTCGCCGGCAGGGTCGCGGCGGCCTCTGGCACCGCCGGGTCATGGTAGCCGCCGGTGGCGATCACGACCTGATCGGCATGCCAGCGGCCGGCATCGGTCTGCACGTCGTAGCCGCCGGCCGGTGAGGGCGCGAGCGACGTCACGCTGACGCCGGTTCGGACCGGCGGGCCGAAGCTGTCGCGGAACGCGCGGAGATAGGCGACGACGCCATGCTTGGGCATGAAGCCGTCCGGGTCGTCGCCGACATAGGCAAAGCCCGGCAGCCGGCAATGCCAGTTCGGCGTGACCAGGTGAAAGCTGTCCCAGCGTTCGTGCTGCCAGGCATGGCCCACGTCATGGCGTTCGAGCAGAACGTGCTCCACGCCGTCGCGCATGAGAAACCAGCTCATCGCCAGCCCGGCCTGGCCGGCGCCGACGATCAGCACCGCTACATGCGGCGTGTGGGCGAGGGCGTCGTCGAGCATGGCAGAATTCATCGCGCCGGTTCAGGGAGAGGCCGCTGGAGCGGGTGAAGGGAATCGAACCCTCGTATGCAGCTTGGGAAGCTGCCGTTCTACCATTGAACTACACCCGCCGGGCGGGAGGCAGCATAGGCCGGGGCCGGTTGACGGCGCAATGCGGCTGCTCCTAGGTTCGGCTCGGCGCCTCGATCGGCGTCCCTCGCGATTTGTCCGGCCTGCTTGCGGCGAGGTTAAACAAGCGCGCTAAAGAGGCCCGAGGCCAGGCGCGCTCGCCGACAGGCGGCGGTTGGGTTATCGGCACTTGCAGGGGCCGGGCTTCGCTCAACGAGGCCAGCATGACCGAATTCACCGCTTATCGAACCGCGACCCGCCTGGTTCACGCCGGTGTCGAGCGCACGCCCTATGGCGAGACCACCGAGGCGCTCTTCCTCACCTCCGGCTTCGTCTATGACGACGCCGAGCAGGCGGCCGGAACCTTCGAGGGCACCGTCGAGCACTACCAATACTCACGCTTCGCCAACCCGACGGTGGCGATGCTGGAACGGCGGTTGTGCGAGATCGAGGGCGCCGAGGCGTGCCGCGCCACCGCGACCGGCATGGCGGCGATCAATGCGGCGATGCTGAGCCACCTCAAGGCCGGTGACCGGGTGGTCGCCTCGCGGGCACTGTTCGGCTCATGCCACTGGATCGTCTCGACGCTGCTGCCGCGCTTTGCCATCGACAGCGTGTTCGTCGATGCCTGGGACCTTGACGGCTGGCGTTCGGCACTCGCCGAGCCGACCGCGCTGGTGCTGCTGGAGACGCCCTCCAATCCGATGCTGGAGGTGCTCGACCTTCCCGCCATCGCCGAGCTCGCGCATGCCGCCGGCGCGCTGGTCGTGCTCGACAACGTGTTCGCAACGCCTCTGCTGCAGCATGGCCTCGAGCTCGGCGCCGACGTGATCGTCTACTCCTGCACCAAGCACATTGATGGCCAGGGGCGGGTGCTCGGCGGCGCCGTGCTCGGAGCCAAGGCGTGGATCGAGACGACGCTGCAGCCGTTCTTCCGCAACACCGGACCGGCGATGTCGCCGTTCAACGCCTGGCTGCTGCTCAAGGGCATGGAGACGCTGCAACTGCGCGTCGAGGCGAGCTGCACGCGCGCCGCCAGGCTCGCCGACTTTCTGGCCGAGGCGCACGGCGTGCAGCGCGTGTGGTATCCCGGCCGCACGGACCATCCGCAGCACGCCCTGGCCGCCGCGCAGATGAGCGCCGGCGGGACGCTGATCAGCTTCGAGGTGGCCGACAAAGCGGCGGCGTTTCGGATGATGAACGGTTTCCGGCTGATCGCGATCTCGAACAATCTCGGCGACAGCCGCAGCATGGTGACGCACCCGGCGACGACCACGCATATGCGCATCGGCGCCGAGGAGCGCGCCCGGCTCGGCATCAGCGACGGGGTGATCCGACTGTCGGTCGGGCTTGAGGACGTGGCCGACCTGGAGGATGACCTGCAACGCGGGTTGTCTTGCGTCTGAACGCACCACGCGGACCCAAGACTGGCTTTGGCCGAGCCTGACCGGTAGAGTGCTGCCATGGCGCGCGAGCAGGGTGACGATACGGACGATGCCCGCGACTATGCCCGGACCACGCGCGGCATACGCGTGAGCGTGCAGCCGGTCTTCCTCGACGAGCAGTCGCAGCCCGACGAGAACCAGTATGTCTGGGCATACCGGGTGCGGATCGAGAACCGCAGCCCCGAGCCGGTGCAGCTCCTGCGGCGCAGCTGGCGCATCACCGATGCGCGTGGCCGCCTCGTGAAGGTCGACGGCGAGGGCGTCGTCGGTGAACAGCCGTCGCTCGATCCCGGCGAGGCCTTCGAATACACCTCAGGCACGCCGCTGGAGACGCCAAGCGGGTTCATGACCGGCGCCTACCACATGGTGGCGAGCCGGTCCGGCGAGCGCTTCGAGGTGGAGATCCCGGCCTTCAGCCTCGACAGTCCGCATCAGGGCGGCCAGGTGCATTAGCGGGACGCTAAGCGTGATTTCTGCGGCCGATTGAAGGCAATACGCTCGAAATCCTCGTCCAGGGATTCGGGTCTGGCTCTCGACCATGGCGAGCTTTGTTGCACGAGCGCGCCGCGGGTGCAGCCCTGGTCTCGGCCGGGGATCACGGACCTTTCCTGGCGTTTAATCCCCGGCCACCGGATCCCCGGGCAGAAAGACGTGCCAGCCCGCGGGCCAACTCTTGATCACATGTCCGGTGTGCTGGCGGCGCAGCGCGAGCTCGTCGCGCCAGGCGGGGCCGTTCACGTAGAGCGGGTCGGCAACAAAGGCGTAACGCAAGCCGACCACGAGCAGCCAGATTGTGGCAAGACCGGCGGCCCAACGCAGGGGCGGCGGCCGGGTGGCGGCGCAGGCGAGCGCGGCGAGGCTGAGCAGGACTTGCGGCGTGTAGCAGTAGCGGCCGCCAAAGCCGAGATGGAATTGGGCGACGAACGGGCTGAGGGCGCCGGCGTCAGACACCGCGATGGTGACGACGGCGGCGCTGAATAGCCACAGCGCGGCGTCGTGTGGCTGGCGTACGAGCACGGCGGCCGCGGCGACGGCGAGGCAGAGGCAGGCCGCCGCTGGCCACAGCAACGGGTGGCCAGAGACCGCATGCGCCTCAATCGACTGCGTGAGCGCCGCGCCGTGCTCAGGCCCCAGGAACGGCAGGACTAAGTGCTTGTCGAAGGCGAGGTCGAGGAACAGCACCGGGTGGATGGCATAGCCGCGGCCAGGTTCGTGCGAGTAGAAGACGATGAGCTGGAGCGTCACCGCGGCGCCGAGCACCAGAGCCTGGACGGCGCGCGGCCGCGAGCGTTCTAACGCTGCGCGAACGACAAAGAGGGGCAGTAGCAGCCACGATCCCGGCCCGCTGAGAGCTGCCAGCGCCAACAGCGGCAGCCGCAACAGCCGGGTCCACGCGCCGCCCCCGTCCTCCAGCGACAGGATCAGGGCGGCGCAAAGCGACAGATGCACCTGGCTGCCGATCGACGACAGCCACACCTCGTCGCTGATCGGTGGCACCAGGAGGAGGAGCAAGGCGGCGATGAGGATGTGCGGCCGGTTCAGCCAGGCTAGGCGGCTGGTGACCAGCAGCGCCGCCGGACAAAGCTGGACGGCGAGGGCAAGCAGGCTAGTTGCATAGGGCGCCGCGACAAGCGGCATGACGTGCCAGGCGAGCACGCCGCCAAGATTAGCGGTCAGGTTAAGATAGCCGGCATAGGGGTGCAGCAGGGCGCGGGGCCAGGGTAGCGACCAGGCGAACACGAAGAACCGGTTCCCCTCCTCCGCCCAGAAGCGGCCGCGCAGCAGGATGGCGGGCAGCCTGGCGGCGATCAGCAAGCCATAGGCGAGCAGCAGGGCGAGGCGCGACCGTGGCGACGAGGTCAGCGGAGAGGCGATGGACGAAGACATAATGCGCCGACCTCTGGCAGAGCGGGCAAAGCATCGTGCGGTTGGCGCCTAGAGGCCAGGGCAGGCTGCGCGAAGGCACGTGCTCGCCTTGTCATCGTGATGTCATTCTCATCGAGGCTGCAAGCTGGATAACCAGCCGCCATGCCGTGTCGCCTCCTTGCCGTGCCTCTGCTGCTGCTCGCCATAAGCGTGACGCTGGCGGACGCGCCGATTGCCATTGCGCCGGTGCAGGTCGACGAGGCGAGCCCAACCGTTGGTGCGCCGAGCGCGCAGCCATTGAACGCCATTGAGCCTACTTCAGTCGTCGACCGTGCGGCGCTTGACCAGTTCGTCGCACCAACCGGCAATTACGACGACGCGATCCGCCTGACGCCGTCGGTGGTCGACGTCGCGCCGAACGGGCCCGGGCTGGGCGAGGCGCAAACGCTGACCATCCGCGGCTTCGCCGATGGCCAATACAACGTCACCTTCGACGGCATTCCATTTGCCGACAGCGACGACTTCACCCATCACAGCTCGGCCTACTTCGTCGCCCGCGACCTCGCCGGCGTCAGCGTCGATCGCGGGCCGGGCGACGCGACGACGCTCGGTGATGCGACCTTCGGCGGCACGGTGGCGCTGCGGTCGATCGGCTCGCGCGCCGACAGTGGCGTCTCGCCTGCCGTCTCGCTCGGCTCCTTTGATACGGGGCTCGGCGGTTTGCTGCTCGATAGCGGCCGCGGCGGGCTGCCGGGCGGCGCCTCGGCGCTGCTCGACCTGACCGGCATGCAGAGCGACGGCGCGCTCGACCACGCTGCGCAGCGTCGCGCCAACCTGTTTGCCAAGGCCGTCGTGCCGCTCGGCGACTACGCCCGACTGACGGTCGTCTCCAATGCTGCCAGCACCGTGCAAGGCGAGCCGCTCGGCGCGACGCGCGCCGAGATCGCCGCCGATGGCCCAAGCGTCGCCCTCAACGACGACCCGCGCTCGCAGGCCTTTGAGGGCTATAACAGCTCCACCTACCGCACCGACCTTTCGTACGCCGACCTCACGCTCACACCGGCGGACGGCATGACGCTGTCGAACAAGCTCTACAGCTACGGCCTCTATCGGCGCATCGAGCAGGGGCTCGATCCGAATGGCGAGATGCCCAACGGCACCGCGCTTGCGCCCGGCGACGTGCCCGGCCAATCCGGACGCAACGGGCTGCGCGCCTGGGGCGACATGCTGCGCGCGACGCACCCGCTGCCCGATGGCCTCACGGTCGAGGCGGGTGCCTGGGTTGAGCGACAGACCAATTCGCGTTTTCTGCTGCAGACCGATCGCACGCTGGGCGACGGGCTCGACCCGGTGCTTACGCCCGTGGCCGGCGTGCCGTCTTCGGCGTCGATCGATCGGCTGCAACGGGAGACGCTGGTCACCGCTCAGCCCTACGCGCAGCTCGACTGGCAGGCGCTGCCGGCGCTGCGTCTGACCGGCGGGGTCAAAGGGGCGCTGTTCGACCGGTCTGTCGATGCTCCGGTGATGGAGGGCACGCGTTTGAGTGCCAAATTCGAGCGCGGTGTCGCCGCCGCGCTGCCCTCGGCCACCGTGCAGCTGAGCCTCGCGCCTGGCTGGAGGCTGTATGGACAGGCGGCGGAGGGCTTCCTCGCGCCGGCGCTGCAGCTGTTCGACGTGACCGATCCGGCCGGTGCAGCGGTGCAGCCGGAGCGAACGTGGAATTTTCAGCTCGGCACCAGCTGGCGCTCGCCGAGGCTGGCGGCCGCGGCGGACGGCTACGACATCGTCGTCAACAACGCCATCGGCACCCGCACCGTAGGCGGGCAGAGCGTCGACTTCGACGAGGGCAGCGTCGTCTATCGTGGCCTTGAGGCGGAGGCGACGCAGGCGCTCAGGCTCGGCGTCGCGCTCTACGGCAGCGGCTCGCTGAACCAGTCACGGCAATCGAGCGGCAACGGCGCGCCGGGCGGATCAGCCCCGGCGACGCCGCAGGCGACGCTGTCCTCCGGCCTGCTCTACGACCGCAACGCAATCACTGCCTCAATCATCGATCGTTGGGTCGGCGGCTCCTACGGCGATGTCGGGCGAACGCAATGGATTGCGCCATTCAACCAGCTCGACCTGTCGATCGGCACGGTCATCAAGCGCATGACCCTGCGGGCGCAGCTGTTCAACCTGCTGGACAGCCGCAAGGTCGATGGCCTGGCAGGATACACGGTGGCGTCGGGGACGCCGCTGTTCTGGACGCAGGCGGGGCGGTCTGTGTTCGTCAGCGCAACGGCTTGGTTTTGAGGAAAGGCCAGGGGCTTTGCCCCTGGACCCCATTAAAGGCGAAGCCTTTAAAATCCATCTCTTGCATGCTTACGCGGCGAATTCAGTGCGCGGGCACGGCTTCGCCAAGCAAGACAGCCGGCGTCCGGTCTACAAACGGAAGGGGTTTGGGGCCTCGGGCCCCAGCGAGGTCCAGGAGCAGAGCTCCTGGCCTTCCTCTAAACGAGCTCCGTGACCAGCGGCACATTGCAGCTGGGCAGCCCGACATGCTCGAGCGCGGCCGGGCTGATGCCGCCGCGTCGGAGCAGGTCGAGTGCGACCTCGCGGCAGGCATCGGCGCAAAAGCCCTCGCCATCCGAGGCGGCGCCGAGGCATTGAGCGAGGCGCTCGCGCCAGTCGTCATGACGCGGGTCAATGCGCACGAGCCAGCCTGGCGGCTTGGTGCGCGCGGCTTTGTCCCATTGCTCGGCGAGCCAGCGGGCATGCGCCTCATATTCAGTGATGAAGCGGCGGAAGCACAGGGCGGCGACGGGCGGCGGGATGGCGCGCAGGCGCTCGATATTCAAGCCCTCGCTGAGCGTCAGCGCGGCGCCGAGCAGGGTTTCGCAGAATGCAACCAGCGGGTCGCCGTCAACGACGACGACGCGCACGTGCGGCCGGTCCAGCGCCAGCTCGGCGATGTGCCAGCCTTGGCCGCGGCGGAGCAGGAAGCCGCTCAGCCGGGTCTTCTCGGCGCCCACGAGGTCGGCGACGAAGACGGGGGCCGAGAGGTCGCGCAGCTTCACGTCGGTCGCGTCGTAACCGGCGAAGCTTGGGGCGTTGCGGGCGAACTCGATGCGGGCGGGATGAAACACCTGGCCGTGGCAGAGCAGGCCGGGGGCGCGCGCGAGGGCCGTGTAGACGGCGGCGAGCTCGACGGTCGAGGCGCCGAGCACGGCGAAGAACGGCTTCGTCACCCGCTTGTGGTCTTCGTACCAGCGGCCTTGCGAGCGGCCGGCGACGGGACGTCCGGGCGGCCCGTCGCGATGGGCGAGCCGCCAGTCTTCGTATTCGCTCGACAGTAGCCCGACCTGCAGGTCGGAGAATGGCGCCAGCTGCACCTCGCCGGACCAGGTGCGATCGAGCCGGTCGCGCAGCTTGCCGCAATGGGTGGAGATCTTGCGGGCGAAGAAGAAGTTTTGCCGCAGCAAGTAGTCGTAGTGGTCGGCGTGGTAGACGACTGGATAGCCGTAGTCAGAGAATTGGTAGAGCGTGAGCGGACAGTTGGTGATCCGCTCGGGTTGTGCGACGTGCCGCACCATGGTCTGGAAGAATAGCTCGTCCGGCACCAGCGTGTTGCGAAAGAAGCGCTCGACGTCAGGCGCGCGGGCAAGCTGCATGATCTCCTGCAGCGTCGACCAGGTCAGCACCCACCATTGCGAGCCCATATAGGGCGTGAGCCCGCGCACGAACGGGCGCGTGAGGCCAAGCCAACGCTGCAGCTTGTAGCTGATCTCGGTGCGGCGCTTCTGGTCGCGCCAGTTGAACCACCAGCGATACAGATAGCGCTCGCGCTGCGGCCCGGTCTTGACCCAGGGATCGCTGTCGGCGGCCGCGGTCTCGATGAACTCGTCGCCGCGGTTGCGCTCTAGGAAGTCGAGCAGCTGGGCGCTCGGCCGGATCGGATAGTCCATGCCGCTGAGATGATAGACGTAGTCCGGGTTCCAGCCGCTGGCGGCGATCTCGTCAAGGCAGTTGAGCGTACCGCGCACGACCGACCACTCGCCCCAATGCACCGACAGCCGCCGGGCGAAACGAACCCGCTCGTTGCCGGCGAAGCGGCGATACAGCGCCCGAAATCCGTCGTCGCAGGATTTGAGGTCGTAGTGAACGGCCACTGCGTGGCCCTGGCCGATCAGCGTTGCGATCAGCCGCTCCACGTCCGCCGGGCGGCCATGCGCGAGCAGCGCAAACGCGAGCTTGATGCGTGGCGGCGAGATCGCGTCGAACACGTTACACGCCGCTCTGGTCGCGCAACGCGCCGGCGAGCAGGGAGCCGACGGCATAGGCGATCAGGCTGCCGATCAGCACCGAGAGGGTGACGGTCAGGGCGTGGAACGGGTCGGCGCGGTCGGGCAGCATCGGCTCGGCGAAGTCGACCAGATAGTTCTGCTTGCGCGCGGCGTCGGCACGGGCGACGGCCAGGCCCTGCTCGGCGGCGGTGTAGGCGGTGCGGGCGAACTCCTGGTCGAGCTGCAGACGCGCGTAGTCGGCGAGCAGCTGCGAGAAGGGCGTGCCGTTGCTGCCGGCCAGGCGCTGCTGCTCGCCGGCCAGCTGCGCCTGTAGCGAGGTGATGCGGGCGCGAATCTGCTGGCGGATCGGCGCATCGCCGCCGAGGAAGGGCGCGGTCTGGGCGAGCTGGGTGCGGGCGGCGGCAAGGTCCGCCTCCAGCGTGCCGACGATGCTGCCGAGCTGGCTGGCCATGCGCTCGGGATCCTGGTCGCCATGCGCGTCCTGGAAGGCGGCGAGCGCGAGGCGGGCGCGGCGCATGCGGTCCTCCTCCTGGCCGACCTCGGTCTGCGCAAAGCTCATCTCGTCGTTGCGCGCCCGCTGCGTCATCGCGTCGACCATCCGGTCGCAGGCGTCGACCACCGCCTGGGCGAGGGCGAGCGAGAGCGCCGGGTCGGCGGTCGCGACGTCGATGGTCAGGTAGCCGCCGAGGCCTTCGCTGACCGAGACGCGACGGTGATAGGCGGCGAGGAAGGCCTCCTCGGAGGCATGCGGTGACATCCGCGACCACCAGTCCAGATGATGGTCGCTGAAGCGTGCGCGCAGGCCGAGAGCGACGTCGAGCCGGCGCAGGATCGCCGGCGAGCGGACATACTCATAGACGATCGCGCCGAGGTCGACGTTGTTGGTCTCGCTGGTGCCGGAGAAGCTCTGCGTGATGCCGGCCGCAAGCGAGGCGGGCGGGCGGTAGATCTCGTAGGTGAGCTCGGTCTCGCTGACGTAGCGGGGCGAGGCGAGCAGGCCGTAGTACAGGCCGGTCAGCAGCGTCGGCAAGCCGACGACGAGGCCGAGCCGCAAGGCCAGGCGCCGGCCGCGGCGTCGACGCCGGGCGAGCAGCAGCTCCGCATGCGCCTCGGCCGCCGGCCAGGAGGGAGCGGAGGGGACCGCCGTCTGCGGCGAGCGCTCGGCGACCGGCGCGCCATGCCGGGTCATGCCGCGACACCCTGCCGGACGTCCGCCGCATCGAGCCAGGCGATGGCGGCGGCGCAATCATCAAAGCGGTGCAGCGACGCCTCGGCGATCACCACCGCGACCTCGGCGCGCAGGCGTGCTAGGCGTGGCACGTTGGAGGCGAAGATCAGCCCGGCGCCGCGGGCCCGCGCGGCGGCGACGCAACGCGCCAGCACCGGCGCCGGCAGTTGCTGGGCATCGTCCAGCAGGTAGCAGGCGAAGGGCAGCATCAGCGCGAGCGAGCATTCCAGCACCCGGCGCACGCCGCCCTCCATGGCGCGCACCCGTTCGCCAAGCGCCGCGCCGAGGCCGCAGAACGCGTCGAGGGCGCGCACCAGGCGCTCGGCGTCGAGCCCGTAGACGCGGGCGACGAAGCCGCAGTTCTCCAGGCCCGTGAGGCCGGGATGCAGCAGGCGGCCGGCGTTGATCACCGGCGAGAAGCCGCCGCCCGAACACCATGTCGTCGGCGGCAGCACGTGGCCGCCGGGATCCGGCCGCAGCCGGCCCGCCAGCAGCTCGAGCAGCACCGTCTTGCCGGCGCCGCGGCCGCCGAGGATCGCCACTGGCCGATCGGTCGGGATGTCGAGCTTGCTCGGTTGCAGGATGACGCGCGGTCTTGCCCCGGGTCCGGGGAAGCTGCGGCCGACGCCGCAAAGCGCCACCATGCTGTCGCGACGAGGGGCGGTCATGCGGAAATCCTGATGGAGCGGCAGGCGGCAAGTCCGAGCAGCAGCAGCAGCGCCGCCAGCGCGGCCGGGTAGCCGAGGTCGACCAGCACCAGCGGGTAGCCGGGGTCGAACGCATGCCGCTCGTATTCGACGAGGTGGAGCAGCGGGTTCCACAGCAGCACGGCGGCAAGCGCGGGCAAGGTGCGGTAGACGACGAAATAGAGGCCGCACGTGACGAACAATGCCCAGGTGATCAGCTTCTCGATCGGGCGGGCGAACGGGCCGATCGCGCCGAGGCGTTCGGCAAGCAAACCAAAGCCGACGCCGAGCCCGCCGGCGAGCCCAAAAATCAGCGCCGTCTGCGGCAGCGACGGCAGCGGCAGCACGATGCCGAACAGCCGCAACGGCAGCACCGCGGCGAGGCAGAACACCAGGTTGACCAGCAGCGGCCAGGCGGCCCTGGCGAGGCGCAGGTGCATGGCGGTGACCCCGGGCAGCAGCGTCGCGCCGGCCGGGAAACGGGCGCCGTTCGCCGCCCCGGTCGCCGAGTAGTTAAAGGCGAACCACACGGAGAAGCCGGCGAGCACGAAGATCGGGATCGGGATCTCGCCCGGCATCGGCTTGTGCAGCAGCGCGAACAACGCCCAGTGCGCGAGCACCACCGCGACCGGGCGCAGCATTTCGAGCGGCAGGCCGAGCGGGCTGCCGCCGTAGCGGACCTGCAGATTGCGCAGCATCAGCGCGCGCAAGATGCGCAGGTCGTCGAGCGGCGAGCGCCGGGAGGATGGAGCGGCCGGGCGCATGACGGCGGCGAGCGCCTGGACGAGAGCGGGCGGCAACTCGGGCTCGGCCGAGGTCTCCGGCTCCGGCCCGGACTCGGGCTCGGGCTCGGGCTCGGGGACCTTCGGCGGGTCGAGATAGGGCGCGAGCGCAGTCCACCCTGGCCGCGCGCGTGTCAGCCGCACGGCCAGCAGGCGGGCCTGCACGAGGTCGCCGCGGGCTGCATGGCACTGCACGATGACGAGGCTGGCGGCGTGGCATTGCGGATCGCGCGCCAGGGCGGCGCGGGCGGTGCTCAGCGCTGCGTCGTGCTGGCCGCGCCCGGCGAGCAGGACGGCGAGCCGGGCGCGCAGCGAGGCCGCCTGCGGACGCAGCGCCACCGCCTGGCGCAGCGCCACGACCTGGCCCTGCGGATTGCCGCGGCGCTCGGCGATGCGGGCGAGCAGCAGCGATCCGCGCAGCAGCGAGGGGTCGCGCGTGAGCGCCGCACGGCCGCGATCCTGGGCACGTTGCAGCTCGCCGGCCAGCAGGTGCGCGCGCGCCTGATCGAGCAGCGGCACGCCGCCGCCGTCATGCTGCGCGAGCGCGGCAAAGGCCTGCGCCGCCTCGGAGAAGCGTCGTGCCCGGCACAGCGCCATCGCGTCGGCGCGCAGCACGCCCGCAGCCTCGCCGTCGCGCGCGCCGGCGCTCAATCCGCAGCCAGCGGCATCGCGTTCGCGCTCGCGCGCTTGATGCCGATGCCGAAGATGCGCGGCGGCATGGAGGACACCCGCACGTCGCGCACCTCGTAGCCGTCCAGCACCACGTGGCGCATCGCCTGCGGGCTGATGCGCCAGAAATCCGGCGAGGCGTGGATGCGGTAGGTTGGCGTCGTGTCCGGGATCGGCTTGCCCTTGGGCCCGGCGACGGTGACGCCTGCCTGGTTGGCCGCCTTGGAGAAGCCGGGGACGGAAAAGATCACCATGCCGTCCGGCGCCAGCACCCGGCGGATCACCTCCAGCGTGCGCCAGAAGCAGCGGTCATGCACGATCGCGTCGTTCCAGAGCACCGTCTGGAACTGTCCGTCGGCGAAACGGTCGGCGACCTCGCCGAGCTCGCCCCGATGCAGCACGACGCCCTCGGCCGTCGTGCAGGCCTCCAGCGCCGGTCCGACCGCGTGGCGCGGCACGCCGGCGTATTGCGCGTCGGCCACCGCGCAGTCCTCGGCGTCGGCCAGGCCGAGCTCGAGGAACGGCCCTTGCGGCGCCTGCAGCTCCACCAGCCTGCGGAACTCGGCCACCATGCGCTGAGCCGGCTTCATCGTCCTGTTCCCCTGCTTGATCTCGCCCGCCTCGGCCATGCCACTGCCGCCGCAGCCGGCCGCCGCCAGCGCCGCACGCGCCGCTTCCAGGTTCGGCACGTAGGCGGCGACGTTACGGGTCTCCTGTCCGGCGTGGAAGATCTTCGCTTCCATGACGAAACGATGACGATCGACGTCGGCCTGGGTGAAGCCGAGAAAGTTCAGCAGGCCGAGCAGATGCGCAAGCCTGGTGTCGCGGTCGCCCTCGTAGAGGTCTTCGTAGTAGACGCGCCGGCTGTCAGCGCCCATGTCGGCGAGCCAGCCGGATACCGTCTCGGTCGCGTCGCGGCAGTGGCGGAAATGCTTCACCATGTCGTCGACCGGTAGCGAGGGCAGTGCGCGCTGCCCGTCGGCCACCTCGGCGAACACCTTGCGCGCGTAGTCGCGAAACCACGTTCCCTGAGATTCGGCGATGAACTTCGAGGTCAGCCGGGCCGTCTCGTCACGCCGCAGCAGATGGACGTGGCGGTAGCGGGTCTTGGCCGTCGCCTGCATCAGGTGCTGGTTGAACGGCATCTGCAGCAACTCGTAGCAGTGCTTGATCAGGAAGTTCTGCGCCAGGATCGCGTCGAGCTCGCCCGAAAGCGCTACATGATCGCGCGTCTTGTTCCAGGCCTCGGTCATCGGCCAGAACTGACGCGGACTTTTCCTCGCCCAGTTGAACGGCTCGTGCTCGGCGCTGCGATGCTCGGACATCTCCATCAGCAGCTCGGCGAGCGCGGTGCCGCCGGTGCGCTGCATCGTCCAGATGATGAACGGCCTCGACATCCGCCGCCTTTCTTAAACCTGGAGTTGCAGCCGCGCAGTCTGCGGTTGAGGCTCGAGCACGTGACATACCGCATTGCAGCGTCGCCGTTCGTCACCGCTGTGTGACAGAGTGGCGCCGCACGGGTCAAGCAGTGAGCGCCTTGCTCGCGACGCTGGCCGCGCAGCAGTGAACGCTGTATCAATTCTCGGCGCATCTCTCGTCGTATGCGCAACGTCTTTGCCGCACTTCGCGTGATGATCCATGACGATGCACGCACGGGTAGAAACGAGGGTCGGGTGCTTCGCTTGCGTGTTGCTACTATTCCCCGACCAGATTGCCGCCCGCTCGTTGCGGTCGCGTTGTCAGTGGTGCTGCTTGCCGGCTGCAACCAGCTGCCGAGCGCGGCGCCGACCATCGGCGAGTTTCAGGCCGGTGCGGTCACGGCGCATGCAGCGCCTAGCTTCCTGATCGTCGAGCTCGACGCGCGCACGCTGGCGCTGCTGGCCCAGGCGCCGGGCGAGGATCTCGCCGGCTCGTTTGACGCGATCCCCTACACGCCGCAGGCGGTGCTGGTGCCGGGCGACAGCGTCGGCGTCACGCTGTACGACCTCGGCGCGGTGCCGCTGTTCGGCGGCAGTGCGGCGCCCACAGGCGCGGCCGACAGCAGCGCCGGCGCGATCCCCGCCGGCGCCCACGGCACCGCGCTGCCGACCCAGCTCGTGGGCGCAGACGGCACGATCACGATCCCCTTCGCCGGCCGCGTGCATGTCGGCGGATTGACGCTGCTGGCCGCCGGCGAGCGCGTCGTCGCCGCACTCGCCGGGCGCGCGACCACGCCGCAGGCGGTGGTCAGCCTAGTCGGCGCCTCGCTCGACACCGCGACCGTCGGCGGCGACGTCGCCCATCCCGCGCAGGTGGCGCTGACGCTGCGTGGCGAGCGTATCCTGGACGCGCTGGCGATCGCCGGCGGCGCCCGCTACGAGCCTTATAACTGCCAGGTGCAGCTCGTCCGGCACAACCGCGTCGTCAGGATCGGCCTGCAGCGCATCGTCGATGATCCGCGGCAGAACCTGGTGCTCGAGCCAGGCGACAGCCTGTTCGTGCTGCATACGCCGCGCTCGTTCCTGGTGCTCGGTGCGGCGTTGAAGGTGGCGCAGTTCGACTTCAACACCGAGCGGGTGAGCCTGGCCGAGGCGGTGGCGCAGGGCGGCGGCCCAAGCGAGCTCACCGCCAATCTCAGCCAGCTCTTCCTGCTGCGCACCGAGCCGCCGGCCCTGGTGCGCCGCCTGCTCGCCGGCGTGCCGAACGCCGCGGCGATCCCGGAGGCGCCGGTTGCAGTCGCCTATCACCTCGACCTGCGGCACGGCAGCGGATACTTTCTGGCCCAGAGCATGCCGGTGCGCGACAAGGACGTCGTGCTGATGGCGAACGCCAACGAGGTGCAGGTGCAGAAGCTGCTCAACATCATCCGCACCGGCATCTACTACGACGTCAACAGCAACAGCGAGTAGCGTCGTCGATGATCCCGCCGCGACCGCGACAGATGAACCGGGCCGGCATGCCCGGCGGCTGGTGGAACCGGCGGGCGCGGCCGACCGCGGGACGCTGGTGGCGGCGCCTGCTGCCGTTCGCTAAGGCGCCGCTGCGGCGGCTGCCGCTCGGCGACACGCTGCTCGCGCTGGCGAGCCTGCGGCAGCTCGCCTGCACCCTGCGGCCCGCCGGGGCGGCGGCCGGCGAACCGGTCGCGATTGTCACCTACCGAGGCGAGGCGGCGCTGCTCGATGGTTTCCTCGTGCACCATCGCCGGCTCGGCGTCGCGCGCTTCGTCTTTCTCGACCTGTCGGCTGCGGGCGACCTCGCCGGGCGCCTTTCGGCCGCGCCGGGCTGCACCGTGTGGCAGCCGCGCACGGGTGTGGCGAACCATCCCGAGCGCGCGCTGGCCTGGAGCAACGCGCTGCGCCATCGTCACGCCGCCGGCCGCTGGTGCCTCTCCATCGACGCGACCGACCTGTTCGTCTTCGCCCGTTGCGAGACCCGGCCGCTGCGCGCGCTGACCGACTTCCTCGAGACCGAGCATCGCGGCCACCTCTTCGCGCTGGTGATCGAGACCTACGCCAACGCGGCGCCGGCGGAGGCCACGAGTGAGCCGCTGTTCGACCCGTGCGGCTACGTCACCGAGGCGCCGGGGCCGGATGGCGGGGTCGCGGTGCGCGGCGGGCCGCGGCGGCGCACCGCCTTTCGCACCGTGCCGGCGCTGAGCCCGCCGATCGACCGGGTGCCGCTGGTGCGCTGGCGGCGTCATCACGCCTACCTGGAAGGCACGCGAAGGCTATGGCCGAGCCGGCTGAACGCGCCGCATGCGCCCTGGCACAGCAGCCCGACCGCCTGCCTGCTGCGCCTCGGCACGCTGACGCCGGACGTGAGCGCCGCGCCGCAGCGCGACAGGCTCTGCACCGACGTCAGCCGCCGCTTCCGCAGCAGCGACGACCTGGTGGAGTGCGGCCTACTTAATCCCGGCCAGTGGTTCTGAGCGGCGGCCGCGCCGTGATGCGCCGTATCGGCCTGTTGTCGCTGGCCGCCGCCGCCACCGCCGGGCCCGCTGACGCGCAGCCGGTGGCGCCGGCGCCAGGCGCCGCCCATCTCGTGGTGGCGGCCGCGCCGGCGGTCCCGATCGACCCGCGCCTGTTCGGCGTAAATTACGTCTGGCACCTAGTGCCGGCCCACGTGTTCGCGGCATTCACGGCCGCCATGCGCGGGCCGGTCGGCGCGACCCTGATGCGCTACCCGGGCGGCTGGGCGGCGGAGCGCTACGACTGGGCGAGCAACACCGAGAGCGAGCTCAGCGACAGCCAGGCGGCGCACGGCCCCGGCGTCGACCCCGCAGCGTTCCTCGCCGTTGCGCCGGCCGCCAGCTTCGTCACCCCGAGCGTGCCGGCCATCCGCGACCCCGGGCAGGTCGAGCCGGTGGCGCAGCTCAGCGCCGGCCTGGTGCATCGCTTCGCCGGGCAGGTCGGGCTGTGGGAGATCGGCAACGAGTGGTGGCTGCAGCGCGGCGCCAAGCACGACCCGGCGGCACGGACGCAGAACCTTGCGTCCTATGCCGCCCTGGTCGCCCGCGCCGCGCCGGCAATGCGCGCCGCCGCACCCGGGGCGAGGATCTACGCAACCGTCGAGTGGACGCACCCCGAGGACGCCGCGACGCTGCGCCACTTGGTCGGCCCGGCCGGCTGGGCGGCAGTCGACGGCATCTCCATCCATCCCTATTGCGGCACGTTGGAGGCCGAGACGCTGTGCAGCCTGCTGCCCGAGCGCGCCGCCCAGATCCGCGCCGCATCCGGCCGCACCAGCCTCTACGCCTCCGAATGGTCGCTCGGCCCGCGCGTCACCGCCGACGATTACGGCATCCGCAACGCCAACCAGATGGTCGGCGCCTTCGGCCTGCTCGCCGAGGCGCGCCTGGACGCGGCTGCCTACTGGCCGCCGGTGCGCGCGGTGCCGGGCACGGCGCTGCTGTCGGCGGACTGCGCCACGGTGTTCGCGACCGGAGCGCTGTTCGGCTGGATGGCGCAGAGCTTCCGCGGCGCCATGCTGGCCGTAAGCGGCGACTTGCCGGCCGGCGCCGCCAGAGAGAATCGCCGATTGTCGCTAGTCGTCCCGTCAATGGGAGACGGGCCGCGCACGGTCACGATCGACCTGCCCGGACAGCCCGTCACCCACATCGTCAAGGCCGAGGTGATGCACGCCGCCGACACCGCCGACCCGGACCTCTCCCGATACCTCGAGACCACCACCCTGTCGGCGAATCTGCAGCACGGGCCAGCCGGGCCGCGACTTAGCTTCACCTTGAATCCGGGCACGCCAGGCCGTGGCAATGGGTGGGAGATTGCGAGGGTGGTGCTGGAGTAGGGCTCAGGAAGAAAGGCCAGGGGCTTTGCCCCTGGACCCCATTAAAGGCGGAGCCTTTAAAATCCATTTATTACTAAACGGATCTGGGGTCTGGAGCCTCAGGTCCCAGCGGAGTCCAGAGGCAGAGCCTCTGGACTTGCTTACCCGAGCACCCGCCGCACAAGCGCATTGGCTGCAGGTGTGCTCCAATTGGCCGAGCCCTCCAGCATCCCGCGCTCCAGTCCATCGCGGCCGATCAGCAGGGTGGTCGGGAAGCCGCTCAGGCCCAGCGCCTGCACGCTGGTGCTCTGCGGGTCGAGCAGCACCGGCAGGGTAGTCAGGCCGTGCGCGTCGAGAAAGGGGCGCACGACCGAGGCGCCGGCGCGGTCGGCCGAGACCGCGAGCACGATGATGCCGCTGCCGGCGAGCGAGCGCGCCAACGTCTGCAGCGCCGGCATCTCCTGCACGCAGGGGCCGCACCAGGTGGCCCAGAAGTTCAGCACCACCGCCTGGCCGCGATAATCGGCGAGCGTGCGGCGGCTGCCGTCCTCGGTGGTGAAGGCGAGCGCCGGCAGAGCGACCGGCGGCGCGACCGCGCTGAAGTTGCCGAGCCCGTCCGGGTTTGGCTCGGAGGGTGGATGCATGATCGGCGGCGGCGAGGCGAGCGGGCCGCCGAGCCTCGAATTGCGCAGCACGACCACGCCGAGTACGGTCCCGGCGCCGGCCAGCAGGGCGCGCCGGGTGATCAGCTTCAAGGCGGACGGGCGGTTGGACATCGAGGGTGAGCCTGGCGCGACGGGATCGGAAGATGGCGTGCGCCCGGCCAATGTCCAATGGGGCGGCCGCTTCGCCGGCGGCCCGGCCGCGGTCATGGCCCGGATCAACGCCTCGGTCGACCTCGACCAGCGGCTGTGGCGACAGGACATCCGCGGCTCGCTCGCCCATGCGGCGATGCTGGCGCGCCAGGGCATCATCGCCGCCGCGGACGAGGCGGCCATCCGCACCGGTCTTGCCGACATCGCCGCCGAGATCGAGGCCGGGCGGTTCGCCTTCGATGCCGCGCTTGAGGACGTGCACATGAACATCGAGGCGCGGCTGTCCGAGCGCATCGGCGAGCCCGGCTTGCGGCTGCACACCGCGCGCAGCCGCAACGACCAGGTGGCGACGGATTTCCGGCTGTGGATACGCGACGCGATCGACGACGTGGATGCCGGGCTGCGCGCCCTGATGCGGGCGCTCGCCGACCGCGCCGCCGGGCACGCCGCCGACCCGATGCCCGGCTTCACCCACCTGCAGACCGCGCAGCCGATCACCTTCGGCCACCATCTGCTCGCCTATGTCGAGATGTTCGCCCGCGACCGCGGGCGGCTGCGCGACGCCCGCGTCCGGCTCAACGAGTGCCCGTTGGGCGCCGCGGCGCTGGCCGGCACCTCGTTCCCGATCGACCGGCGGATGACTGCCGCAGAGCTCGGGTTCGACCGGCCCTGCCAGAACTCGCTCGACGCCGTCTCGGACCGCGACTTCGCGCTCGAGTACCTCGCCGCGCTGTCGATCTGCGCCGTGCATCTCTCGCGTCTGGCCGAGGAGATCGTGCTGTGGTGCTCGGCCCCGTTCGGCTTCGTGCGGCTGTCGGACGCCTGGACGACCGGCAGCTCGATCATGCCGCAGAAGCGCAATCCGGACGCCGCCGAGCTCGCGCGGGCCAAGTCCGGCCGCATCGTCGGCGCCCTGGTCGGGCTGCTCACGGTGATGAAGGGGCTGCCGCTCGCCTATGCGAAGGACACCCAGGAGGACAAGCACGGCGTGTTCGACGCCACCGACGCGATCGGGTTGGCGCTCGCCGCCACCACCGGCATGGTGCGCGACCTGGTCGCCGACACCGCCCGCATGGCCGAGCTCGCCGGCAGCGGCTACAGCACCGCGACCGACCTCGCCGACTGGCTGGTGCGGGTGTTGCACCTGCCGTTCCGCACCGCCCACCGCGTCACCGGCCGCATCGTCGCCGCGGCCGAGGCGGCCGGGCTCGGGCTCGATCAGATGCCGCTCGCGGCGATGCAGGCGATCGAGCCGCGCATCACCGCCGCGCTGCAGGGTGCGCTGAGCGTGCCGGCCTCGATCGCCTCGCGTCGCAGCGAAGGCGGCACGGCGCCGGACCGCGTGGCCGCCGCGGCGGCCGCCTGGCAGGCGGCGCTGGCATGAGGATCACGCTGCTCGTGCTCGCCATGGTTCTGGCGCTCGCCGGCTGCGGCAAGCGCGGCGACCCGAGCCCGCCCGGGCCGGCGGACAGGATCATCTACCCGAAGGTCTACCCGCCGAATTAGGCGAAATACCGCAAGATTTCTGGAAGGGTCGGAAGGCGAGGGCTCTGCCCTCGACCCGTCACGCGCATGCGTGCGGTCGCGCGACGAGGCCGGGAGGCCCCAGACCCCGATTGCTTCGGCAGCTTGCTTGGCGAAGCCGAACGACATCTTATTTTATAGATAGATAATCATTTCAGTATGTTAAATCAATCTTGCCTATAGGCAAGATGTCTCGATGACGCCTGGACTCCGGCTCAATCGGATGGGGTCTGGGGCCTCCCGGCCCCAGCGGGTCAAGGGCGGAGCCCTTGCCTTTCCGTCCTCCTTCCTCTTGTAAACTACCATCCATGCCCGACCCAACCGCAGAGGAGCTGCTGGCTGCCAGACCGCACCTGACGCGGCATGTTCTCGACGGTTTGATGCTCGAGGACGTCCCGCTGGCGGCGGTTGCGGCAGCGGCGGGCACGCCGTGCTGGGTCTATGGCGCGGCGACGATGCGGGGGCGGCTCGCGGCGTTGCGGGGGGTGCTGGCGGAGGCCGGGCTCGGGTCGGCGCGGGTGCATTACGCGGTGAAGGCGAACGACCACCTGGCGGTGCTGGCGCTGATGCGGGCTGGCGGGGCCGGTGCCGACGTGGTGAGCGGCGGCGAGCTGGCGCGGGCGTTGCGGGCGGGGATGGCGCCGGCGGATGTGGTGTTCTCCGGCGTCGGCAAGAGCCGGGCCGAGCTCGTGGCCGCGCTGGCCGCGGGGATTGGGCAGATCAACGTCGAGAGCGCCGAGGAGCTGGCGATGCTGTCCGCGGTGGCGCAGGCGGCGGGGCGGGTGGCGGCGGTGGCGCTGCGGGTGAACCCGGACGTCGACGCGCTGACCCACGACAAAATCAGCACCGGGCGGGCGGGCGACAAGTTCGGCATCGCGCTGGGCGAGGCGGCCGGGCTGTATGCGGCGGCGGCGGCGATGCCGGGAGTGCGGCCGGTCGGGCTGGCGGTGCATATCGGCAGCCAGATCGCCACGATGGCGCCGTATCGGGCGGCATTCGAGCGGGTCGCGGCGCTGGTTCGTGGCCTGCGCGAGACGGGGCAGGCGGTCGAGGTGGTGGATTGCGGCGGCGGCCTCGGGATCGGCGAGGCCGGTGCGCCGGCCGGCTCGCCGGCGGCGCTGGCCGGTGCGATCCGGGCGAGCTTCGGCGGGCTCGGCGTGCGGATCGTGGTGGAGCCGGGGCGCTGGCTGGTCGGGCCGGCCGGGGTGCTGCTGAGCGCGGTGGTGCTGTGCAAGCGGCAGGGCGTGCCGCGGCCGCTGGTGGTGCTGGACGCGGCGATGAACGACCTTCTGCGGCCGGCGCTGTATGGCGCCTGGCACGGCGTGCTGCCGGTGGCGGCGGGGACGGCGGCGGGGATCGCGGCGCCGCTGGAGCTGGTCGACGTCGTCGGGCCGGTCTGCGAGAGCGCCGACGTGCTGGCGCAGGGGCGATGGCTGCCGCCGCTGCCGTCCGGCGCGCTGGTCGCGCTGCTGGATGCCGGCGCCTACGGGGCGACGATGAGCTCCACCTACAATGCCCGGCCGCTGGCCGCCCAGGTGATGGTGGACGGGGCGCGGCTCGAGGTGATCCGGCCGCGCCAGGCACTCGAGGCGTTATGGGCCGGCGAGGTGGTGCCGGAGGCGCTGATCGGCGCCGGGGTGCTGGTCGATGCCCGACACGGCTGAGGCGCGGCGGCTTGGGGTGAGGCGCTTGAGGCGCCGGCGGCGCCTCGCCGGGTGGGTGCTGACGGCTGAGCAGGCGGCGTCGGCGGTGGCGGCTGCGGCGGCGTTGCTCGGCGCCTACGCCGCGGCGGCGCTGCTCGGCGCGTTCGGCGGCTGGAGCGGCTGGGTGCGGCTGGCGCTGCTGGCGGTGGTGGCGGCGGGGATCGTCATGCTGGGGCGGCGCGGGGTGCTGCGCGTCGTCTGGCCTGACCGCGACGTCGTGGACCGGCGGCTGGAGCAGGCGGGCGGCCTGCGTCACCGGCCGCTCGCCGCCCTGGCCGACCGGGCGGCTGACGGGGATGCGGCGCTGTGGCGGGCGCATCTGCGGCAGGCGCAGGCGGCGGCGGCAGGGGCCCGGGTCGGATGGCCGCGGCTTGGCGGCGGGGTGCGGACCTGGCTGCCTGCTCTGGTCGTGCTGGTGCTGCTCGTGGGCGGCGTCTGGCGTGCCGGCGGGCAAACCGGGGCGCGGCTGCTGGCCGCCTTTGCGCCCGACCCGACGGCGGGCGGCGCGGCGCCGACGCTGCAGGCCTGGATTACCCCGCCGCCCTTCACCGGGCTGCCGCCGCGCCTGCTCGGCGCCGACGAGGATGCGATCACCGTGCCGGCGGGCACCAGCCTGCTGCTTGAGGTGACCGGCAGCCCGGCGCGGCCGCGGCTCAGCTACGCCGCGGCTGCGCAGACTGCGCTGGATCGGCTCGGCGGCGGTAGCTGGCAGGCGACGCGGCGGCTTGACAGCGCCGGCACGCTCAGCGTCAGCGCCGGCTGGCATCGGTTGGCGCGCTGGCAGGTCGGCATCGTCGATGCCGCAGCGCCGGCGCTGAGCTGGTCGGCGCCGCCCGCGGTCGCGCATGATGGACGGCGCGTGCGGCTGCCCTGGCGCGCGGTCTCGAGCTACGGCATGGCGGCGCTGGCGGCGGAAATCCGGCTCGACGCGCGGCCGGACCTGCCGGCGCTGAGCCTGCCGATCCCGCCGCCGCGGGTGCACGACGCGACCGGGGTCGCCGCGGCTGAGCTGATCGCACATCCCTGGGCCGGCCTGGCGGTGACGCTGCGGCTCGCCGGCCGCGACGTCGCCGGCGCGGCTGCGACCAGCGCGGCGGCGCGGCTGATCCTGCCCGAGCAGCGCTTTACCGACCCGCTGGCCGCGCTGCTTGTCCAGGTGCGGCGCGGCCTGGTCGTCGACCCGACGGCGCGGGTGACGGCGGAGGCGAACCTGGCCTTGGGGCTTGGCTCGGCGGAGGCGCAGACGCTGGGCTCCGGCGAAGTGGTCAACCTGGAGGCGATCGCGGCATTGCTCGCCGATGACGGCGCGCCGGCGGCGACGGAGGAGGCGGTCGGGCGGCTGTGGACGCTGGCGCAGGCGATTGAGCGGCCGGCCGCGGCGCCTGCGCGGGCGCGGCTTGATGCGGCTCGCGACGCGCTGCAGCGGCAGCTTGACGCGATGAAGCCGGGTGGGGGACCGCCGGATGCGGCCCGCCTCGCCGCCCAGGTCAGCGCGCTGCAATCGGCGCTGCGCCGGCGCATCGCCGCGCTGCTCGACGCGGCGCGGGCGGGACAGCCTGCGAAATCGCCGGGCGCCGCACCCCGGGCGGGCACGCTTGACCGGATGCTGCAGGCGATGCGCGAGGACGCGCGGCGTGGCGACGCTGCCGCGCTGAAGAGCAAGCTGGCGGCGCTGCAGACGCTGATGGACAAGCTGCAGGGCCCCGAGGGCGCGGCCATGGCGGCCGCCCGGCAGATCACCCATCCCGGCGCAAGCCCCGAGCAACAGGCGCGCGCCCGCGCCGCCAGGGCGCTGCTCGACCGGCAGGCGGCGCTGCTTGGCCAGGTTCAGGCCCGTCATGCGGCGGCGCAGCAGCGCGCCGCGGCTGCCCGCGCCTCCGAGCTCGAGAACTTCCCCAACCAGACCGACGCCGATGCCGAGGATCGGCCCGGCGTGTCGGCGGGCCTGTTCCCCAGCAGCCGCCCCGGCGGCTCGTCCGACGCCAACGCGCCCGATCAGGCAGGCGCCGCTCAAGCGGGCGCTGACCCGTCGGGATCCGATCAGGCGGGGTTCGATCAGGCGGGGGCCGACCAGGCTCGATCCGATCGAGGCGAGGGCGCTCAGGCGGAGGGTGACCAGGCTGGGAGAGACCAGGCTGGGAGAGACCAGGCTGGGAGAGACCAGGCTGGGAGAGACCAGGCTGGGCAGACCGCGGCGCGGCGCGACGAGGCGGCGCAGCAGCGCGCCATCCGCGAGGCCCTACAGGCCTTGCGCCAGGGTGGACACGCCGCCACGCAGCCTGCCGCCGGGCAGCAGCCGGGCGGTTCGGCAGAGCTTCAGGGTCCGGGCGAGCCCGCCGGGCCGGGCGGGCCGGAGCGGCAGGCGCTGAGCCAGGCAGACCAGGCGATGGGGCAGGCCGAGCAGGCGCTGCTCGCCGGACAGGACAACGCCGCCGCGACGGCGCAGCGCCAGGCGCTCGCCGCCCTGCAGCGCGGCGGGCAGGCGATGGCGAGCGGCGGCGGCCAGGGTCAGCCGGGCAGCCAGGGCGAGACCGCCGGCGGGCCGGGCGACGCTGCCGGTCAACCCGACGGCAGCGGCCGCGGCGACGACCCGTTCGGACGCAGCGGCGAAACGGCGGATGGCCGGGAGGGGGAGTCTGACTGGCGGCTGCCGCCCGACGGGCCGGCCGCGCGCAGCCGGCTCATCCTGCAGGAGCTGCGACGGCGCGACGCCGAGCGCAGCCGGCCGCGGCAGGAGCTCGACTATATCGAACGGCTCCTGCAGCCGTTTTAGGCTAGCGTGGCGGATGGGAGGCGGGGACAGGAACGGAAAGGGAAGGGAAGGCCAGAGGCTCTGCCTCTGGACTCCGCTGGGGCCTGAGGCCCCAGACCCCCGATCCGTTGAAGGTTTATCGATCGGAACGGATTTCAAAGGCTTCGCCTTTGATGGGGTCCAGGGGCAAAGCCCCTGGCCTTGCTATCGATCGTCTAGGCCGATGGCGGAGAACAGGCGCGAGGCCGGCGGCCACTGCGCCATCAGGCTGTCGCGCGCGATCACGCCGGCGCCGAGCAGCGCCAGCAGGGTGGCGACGCTGCCGATCCAGGCCAGCGGCACCAGGGGCGAGCGTTCGTCGGACGGCGACCAGCCGGCGTCGGCGTGGGGGAACCAGTCGGGCCGGCTCGGCTCGGCGCTTGGCGGCGCTGGCCGGTCCGCATCGGCGGTGCTGAGCGGCGGCGGGCCGGGTGCGGTGAACTGGCGCGAGGTGAACTGGCGCTCGGGCGGGACGGGGGACGCTGGACGCGGCGGGGCGGCTGGGATGGCGAGGTCGGCGGCGGGCGGCTGGGCGGTGAGCGGCGTCCAATTGTTGCCGCAGCGCGCGCAGGCGACCGCCTGGCCGGCGGCGAGCATGCCGGCGGGCACCTCGTAGGCCGCCGCGCAGGCCGGACACTCGATCCTCATGGTGCCCTCCCGATGCCGCCCTCCCGTTGGGCGTTCTGGCCGGTGCGGGATTTAGGCGGCGGGCGGGCGGGTGGCAATCGCGGCGCCGCCGGCGTGGTTCCTCGCCGCGGCGGCGAGTGGCAGAACGGTGCGGTGGACGGGACTCGTGAGCGGGAGCGGCCGGCGGGATGATACGGCTCGAGCGGGTGAGCCAGCGCTATGAGGGCGGCGGCGGCACGGTGCTGCACGAGGTCAGCTTCGCCGTCGAGCCGGGCGGTTTTCGCTGGCTGGTCGGGCCGTCCGGCGCCGGCAAGTCGACGCTGCTGCGGCTGCTGACGCTGGTGGAGCGGCCATGCGAGGGGCGGCTGCACCTGTTCGGCATCGAGGCGAGCGCGCTGCCGCGGCGCCGGTTGCCGCGGCTGCGTCGGCGGATCGGCGCGGTGTGGCAGGATTTTCGGCTGCTGCCGCAGCTCTCGGTCTACGACAACGTGGCGTTGCCGCTGCGGCTTCGGGGCCTCGCCGAGCGGCGGATCGCGGTCGATGTCGGCGAGATGTTGCGCTGGGTGGGGCTGGCGCGCCGCCACGAGGTGCTGCCGGCGACGTTGTCGGGTGGCGAGCAGCAACGCTGCGCGATCGCGCGCGCGGTGGTCGGCCGGCCCGAGCTGCTGCTCGCCGACGAGCCGACCGGCAACCTCGACCCTGTGCAGGCGGAGCGGCTGATGCAGCTGCTGGCCGAGCTGAACCGGGTCGGCACCACGGTGATCGTGGCGACGCATGACGGCGGGCTGGTGGCGCGCCACCCGGCGCCGGCACTGCGGCTGGCGGGCGGACGGCTGGATGGATAGCAGGCTGCGGAGAACCCGCTCGCTGGGGCCTGGAGGCCCCAGCCCCAATCCACTTGCCAAAGCCATCGACGCACCCGCGTGGCACGGCCCGCAAATGGATTTTAAAGGCTCCGCCTTTAATGGGTTCCAGGGGCAAAGCCCCTGGCCTTCCCTGCTATAGGCAAAGCATGGCCAGGCGGGATGAGCGGCGGCCGGACGGGTTGGGGCTGCAGCGGGCGTTGGGCGGCGGGGTGCTGCCGGCGCTGGTGGCGGCGATGGCGCTGCTGGCGGCATTGGCGCTGGCGGGCAGCAGCGCGGCGACCGGCTTGGCCGGGCGCTGGCAGGCGGGCGCGGGCGGACTGGTGACGGTCCAGGTGCCGCGGCCGGACGCGCCAGCGGTGGGCGATGGGGGCGCGACACGAGGGGAGGCGGTGCTGCGTGCGCTGTCGGAGCAGCCCGGGGCCGCACGGCGGCTCGGCGCCGACGAGGTCGCGGCGCTGCTGCGGCCTTGGTTGGGCGATGCTGCGGTGGGGCTGGCGTTGCCTGGGGTGATCGAGCTGCAGCTGACGCCGGAGGCGGCGGCGGGCTGGTCGGAGGCGTCGGCCGCGGCGCTCGCGGGCCGGCTTGAGGTGGTGGCGCCGGGCACGTTGGTGGAGCGCGATGCCGGCTGGCAGGGTCGGCTTGCGGCGCTGGCGCGCAGCCTGCAGCTCTGTGCTGAGGCGTGCCTGCTGCTGGTGGTCGGGGTGGGCGCCGCGGTGGTCGGGGTAGCGTCGCGGGCGGCGCTGGCGTCGCGGCGCGAGGCGATCGGGATCGTGCACGGGCTCGGCGCCAGCGACGGCTACATCGCCGGGCGGTTTGCGCGCCGGGCGGCGCGGCTGGCGGTGCTGGGCGGCGCGCTCGGCACGGCGGCGGCGCTGCCGGTGCTGCTCGGCCTGGCTGGATTGGCGGCGCCGTTCGCCGACCCTGGCGCGGCGGATGCGGGCTGGCCGACGCTGCCGCCGCAGCTATGGGGCGGTCTCGCCGTGCTGCCGCTGGCGGCGGGAGCGATCGGCTGGCTGACCGCGCAGGCCACTGTGAGGCGCTGGCTGCGGCGGCTGCCATGAGATCGGGCCGGCGCCGGGCGAGGTTGGTGCTGAGCGCGCTGCTGCTGGCGGCTGTGCTGTGGGCGGGCGGATTCGCCTGGTTCATCGACGACGCGCTGCGGGCGCCTGTGCCGCCGCCGGCAGCCGACGGGATCGTCGCGCTGACCGGCGGCGCCGAGCGCGTCGCGACGGCGCTGCAATTGCTGGCCGACGGGCGGGCGCGACGGTTGCTGGTCTCGGGCGTGGCGCGCGAGACGACTCTGGCTGCGCTTGCCGAGCGGGTCGGCTTCGATACCGGGCCGCTCGCCGAGCGGATCACCCTGGGCTACACCGCCACCAGCACGGTCGGCAACGCAGCCGAGGCGGCGGCCTGGGCGCGCCGCTTCGACATGCATGCGCTGATCGTGGTGACCGCGAGCTATCACATGCGGCGGGCGATGATCGAGATCGGCCGGACGCTGCCGGGGGTTCGGCTGTTCGCCTATCCCGTGCTGCCGGCGGCGCTGCGTCAGGGAGGCCCGCACATCATCCGCCTGCTCGCCGGCGAATACACCAAGTGGCTGCTCGCCCTGCTGGGACTGGATCGGCTGCGGCATGGCTGAGCGGGCGGCGGGACGGTGCTGAGGAGCCTCGCCTTTGCGGCATGGCTCTACGGCATGACGACGGTGCTGGGCGTCGCCGCGATCCCGCTGCGGCTGATGGCGCGCGGCCGGATCCTGGCTTACGCGCAGGGCTGGGCCGGGCTGGTGCTGGGCGGGCTGCGGCGGCTGTGCGGCGTGCGCCTGGTGGTGATCGGCGGCGAGCACCTGCCGCGCGGCGGTCCGGCGCTGATCGCCTCCGAGCACCAATCCGCCTTCGACACGCTGGTGTGGATGACGCTGCTGCCGCGGCCGGCCTACGTGCTGAAGCGCGAGCTGACCCGGATCCCGCTGTTCGGGCCGCTGCTGCTCGGCGCCGGAATGATCGCGGTGCGGCGGGAGGACGGCGCGGCGGCGCTGCGCCGGCTGCTGGCCGATACTGCCCGGGCGGTGGCCGACGGCCGGCAGGTGGTGATCTTTCCGCAGGGCACCCGGGTTGCGCCTGGCGCGAGTTCAGCGCCGCTGCAGCCGGGGATCGTTGCGGTGGCGCGAGCGAGCGGGCTGCCGGTGATCCCGGTTGCGACGGATAGCGGCCGGCGGTGGCCGCGGCGCGGGTTCCGCAAGCAGGCGGGGCCGATCCACATCGTGCTGCGGCCGGCGATCCAGCCGGGGCTGTCGCGGCGGGCGCTGCTCGCCCGGCTGGAGACGGAGTGGGCGGCGGGGCGGGCGGCGATGGCGGACCAGGCGTGCGGGCGGCCGGCTGTGGACAGAACTGGGGAGTGATTGCCGTGCCACCTCGTACCGATCGGCAGGCTCGGCCCTCAAGCTTTTGGCCGCACACGATTCCATCCACAGTGAAACTGTGCCCGCAAGCCCGTCCCGAGGCTTGGCGATGGGGGTTGAACTCGAGTAAGGCGTTGAAAAGGCTTGTACGGCCTGCGCCGCTCGCAGAAGCGTCGGATCGCCGGCTGCGGGTCATCCCCATCCCGGCTCTCGTTGCGGTTCCGGCTGCGGCCGTGTTGTGGACGAAGCGATGAGCAGCCCGGCCGCGCCGGCCAGCCGATGGGGCAGCCGGATCGGGTCCGGTCTGCTGCTCCTGGCGCTGCTGGCCGGGGCGGGCTGGCTGGCGGTGGCGGTGCTGATCCGCTCGCGGCTGGAGACGGGCCTAGGCGGCTGGGAGCGCGACATGCGTGCCGCCGGCTGGACGATCGACCATGCGCCGGCGCGGGCTGCCGGGCTGTGGCAGGGGGCGGTCGCCGTGCCGGCGGTGCGGCTGGCCGGCGGCGGCGACGTGGTGCCGGGCGGGATCGTATGGCGGGCGGCGCTGGTCCGGCTGGCTTGGTCGCCGCTTCATTCGTCGACGCTGAGCATCGACGGCCAGGGGGAAGAAAGCCTCGGCGTCGCCCGCCTGCCGGTGGTGAACGCGACCGGGCCGCTCCAGGTGATGATCGATCTGCAGGATCCGGGCGCCCCGGTGCCGATCACCGCCGGGGCGCTCGCGCTCAGCGCA
The DNA here is from genome assembly GCA_963692975.2 of Acetobacteraceae bacterium. GTDB lineage: Bacteria > Pseudomonadota > Alphaproteobacteria > Acetobacterales > Acetobacteraceae > CAXMMR01. The sequence continues at coordinate 35,699 of CAXMMR010000024.1, forward strand.
GGCGACGCGCGCTTCAGCCTTGCCGGCGGCAGCCTGCGCCTGGCGCCGCATCCCGGGGCGGTGTCCGGCCAGTCGCTGCTCTCGGTGGCGTTGAGCGCGCAGGGCCTGGTGGCGGCGGGGGCGCCGGCGCTGCCGGTCGATCTCGAGGCGGCGGGCATGCTCAGCGGGCCGGCGACGCCGCCGAGCCTGCCACCGGCCGAGCGGGTGCGCGCCTGGCAGGCAGCCGGCGGCGCGGTGACGATCCCGCGCCTCGTCGCCCGGTCAGGTCCGATGACGGTGATGGCCAGCGGTAGCGCCTCGCTCGACGCGGCGCTTCAGCCGGTGGCGCAGGCCAGCCTGCGGCTGACCGGCGCCGACGCCCTGGTGGATCAGCTCGCCGACATCGGCGTGCTGGGGCGCGGCCAGGCGATCGCGCTTGGTGCCGTCATCGGGCTGCTCGAGCGCAGCCCGGCGGATGGCGGACCGGCGGTGGTGACGCTGCCGCTGCAGTGGCAGGAGGGTCGGGTGACGGTCGGCGGCTTCACCCTCGCGCGCAGCAAGCCCTTCGCCTGGTAGGCGAACGGGGCGGGAGCCCCCTCGACCAAGAATGGATTTTAAAGGCCTCGCCTTTAATGGGGTCCAGGGGCAAAGCCCCTGGCCTTCCTGACTTACGCTGCCAGTACCGCCCAAGCGGCGACGGCGCCATTATAGCTCGTGTAGAGGCCGTAGGCGTCATAGACGGCGCTGCCCCAATTGCCCTGTGCGGTGGTTGGCAGGGCGGCGTTCTGCACCGGGTCGGAGATGTTCCGCACGAAGCCGAAGGCGATGCCGCTGGCGGCGCAGGCGCGGCCGATCACGGCGTCGTCCTCCTCGATGGCGCTGTAGGTGGCGAAGTCGCCGGCGGTGGTGCCGACGACGAAGCCGGCGGTGGTGAGCAGCGAGGCGGCGCCGCCGGTCTGGTCGACGATGAGCGGAACCGGGTCGCCGGAGTTCAGCCCGTTCGGGTCGAGCTGGGCGAGGGTGTAGCCGGTGCCAAAGGCCTTGTTGAAGCTGGTGCGCAGGGTGGCGAGCTCGGCAGGCGTGGTCGGGATCGCGAACAGCAGCTTGGCGAGGTCTGGGCTGGCCAGCAGAGTGTCGTCGGCGCGCCAAGCGTTGCTGTAGACGGGCCAGTCGGCTTGCGGCTGGCCGGCCTGGTAGAGCGTGCCGGCGCTGACGGCGCGCACGGTGCCGACATGATCTGTGGTGTGGGCGCCGCCGGCGGTGCCGATGGAGAGGATGAGGCTGGGGGCGACCTCGCGGATCAGCAGCGCGATCAGGGCTTCGAGGTAGGTCTGGCCGGGGAAATCAAGGTGGGTGTTCGACTTGAACAGCAGCACCGGCTTGGCGGCGATCTCGACCAGACGATACTCGCCCCAGAAGCTCCAATCGGCAGGCGCGCCGCTCGGCAGGCCCTGGGCGTATTTGCGCCAGCCGGTCCAGCTGCCGCGGGTGCGGTCGGCGTAGGGCATCGGGGTGGCGCCGGCGCAGAACACGTGCTGCATCGCCGCCCACTCGGCGTCCGCCCAGGTGATGACGATGGCGGTGGCCTGCGGCAGCGTGCCGGTGCTGGGGGCGGCGGAGAGTGTCGGCGCAATGCGGCCGACGGCGGCGTAGTCGACGACCGGCAGCGGCGGGGCGTCGTTCAGACCCGGGCGGAAGCTCGCCTCCGCGTGCAGCGACCGGCCGAACCGGCGATACGGGTTGTGGCTGCTGCTCATTGATCGCTCTCGATTGCGTCGGCCGGCCTCAGGGTGGGACGGCGGACGGCGGCGTTGCAAGTCAAAGCTGCGCGGCCTGGATGGCGGGTCACGGCCGCTTGTCTAGAGCGGATGCCAGGGGCTTTGCCCCTGGACCCCATTAAAGGCGGAGCCTTTAAAATCCATTCGTTGTCATGTTGAACGGCAGAACTGGTGCTCGTGAGCCTCTGGATCGATCGGCTCAAGCAAGGAAGACCGTAGTGACAACCTTGAGGATGGGGGCCTGGGGCCTCAGGCCCAGTCGTGCGAATGCACGCATGCGCGTGACGGCGTCCAGAGGCAGAGCCTCTGGCCTTCCTAAGCCCCGTGCAAATTGCGGGCGAACAGGGCGAGCATCCAGCCGACCGCCTGGCCGAACAGGGCCGCGTCGTAGCGCGGACCCTCGTCGCGCAGAAAGGCGTGCGCGGCGTTGACCTCGTGCCACTCGTAGATTGCGCCGACCGCCTCCAGGCGCTCGCGGATCAGCTGGCGGCCGGCGAAGGGCACGTGCGGGTCTTGCCGGCCCCAGACGAACATCGCCTCAGCCTTGAGCTCGGCCATCCGGGCGAGGCTGTCATCCGCGCGGCCGGCGCCGAGGCTGCCGGAGTGGATGTCGGTGGCGTAGAAGCAGGCGCACGCGCGCACGGACGGGTTGAGCGCGGCGCGGTAGGCGAGATGGCCGCCGAGGCAGACGCCGGCGGTGGCGAGCTGGCCGGTGCAGGCGGGATGTCGGGTGAGGGCGGCCAGAGCCGCGCGGGCGTCGGCGTCGTAGGCGGCGACGGGCTTTTCGAACTTCAACGCGTTGCCGCGCTCGGTGCCGGCCGCGTCGTAGCGCAGCGCGGTGCCGGCGGGCTCGTATTCGTGGTAGACCTCGGGGACGGCGACGACGTGGCCGTGGCCGGCGATCAGGGCGGCGAGGCGGCGGATCGGGCTGGTGACCTGGTAGATTTCAGAGAACAGCGCGACGCCGGGATACCGGCCGGTGATGGCGGGGCGAAGGATGTGCAGGCGCATCGTTCCGGCCGCGTTCGGCAGGGCGACATCGTCGGTCTCGGTCTGGATGATCATGCGGACCCGGCCCTCTTGGCAGGGGCAGCATGAAGATCGCTACGTTCAACATCAATGGCGTGAACGGCAGGCTGGCCAACCTGCGGGCTTGGCTTGAGGCGGCGGCGCCGGACGTCGTGTGCCTGCAGGAGCTCAAATGCGAGCAGGGCGCGTTTCCGGCGGCGGCGCTGGAGGCGGCGGGATATGGCGCGGTGTGGGCCGGGCAGCGCAGCTGGAACGGGGTTGCGATCCTGGCGCGTGGGGCGAGCCCGGTATTGACCCGACGAGGCTTGCCGGGCGACCCGGCGGATTTGCAGGCGCGCTACATCGAGGCGGCGGTGGCGGGCGTGCTGGTCGGCTGCCTGTATGCGCCGAACGGCAATCCGCAGCCCGGGCCCAAATTCGCCTACAAGCTGGCCTGGCACGCGCGGCATGCCGAGCATGCGGCAAGCTTGCTGGCGACCGGCGCGCCGGTGGTGATGGCGGGCGACTACAACGTGGTGCCGACCGACAGCGACATCTATCCGAGCCGCTCATGGGGCGACAACGCGCTGCTGCAGCCGCAACCCCGCGCCGCCTACGCGGCGCTGCTGGCCCAGGGCTGGACGGACGCGCTGCGCGCGCGCCATCCGGCGGAGCCCTGCTACACCTTCTGGGACTACAAGCGCGACCGTTGGGCGCGCGACGCCGGGATGCGGCTTGACCACCTGCTGCTCGGGCCGGCGGCGGCGGCGCGGCTGGCCGATGCGGGGGTGGACCGCTGGGTGCGGGGCGAAGCGCATGCCTCCGACCACGCTCCGGCCTGGGTGATGCTGGACGACGGCAAGCGCCGGCGGGGAGGTCGGAGATCGGCGAGCGCCGGCTGAGCATCTCCGAGCGGCGGGCGGTCGCCGCCTTGCTGCGGCGCGCGGAGCGCGACCGGCGGGACGGCGCGGCGCTGCTGGATGACGGCTCGGCGCGGCTGCTGCTCGCGCTTGCGGCGCGCCGGCTGATCCAGGCGGTGCTGGTCTCCGAGCAGGGGTTCGCGGCGTTGCGGCAGGCCGTTCGGGCGGCGGCGGTGCCGGCCGCGAACCCGCTGCGGGCGGGGCTGCTCGGGTTGCAGGAGCTGGCGGAGGCGAGCGAGGCGGCGCCGGCGGTGCCCGGAGCGGATGGCCGGTTTGCCGGGCAGGCGGCGGTGTCGTCAGATCAGGCCGCGGCGCTGCGGCGGATGATCGAGCAGAGCCTGGCCGGTTTCGAGGTGGCGCCGCAGGGCGATGCGCCGGCGGGGCGCGAGGCGCCGCTGCGGCCGGAGCCCGCGCCTCGGCCCGAGCCTGGGGCCGAGCCTGGGCCCGACCCTGGGCCCGACCCTGGGCCCGACCCTGGGCCGGTCGTCCGGGTCGCGAAGGCAAGTCGGGCCCAGGCGGCGCCGGCGCAGCGCCAGGCCGAGCCGCGCCTGTTCCAGGCGCCGGGCGCGGGCGGGACGATGATCGCGCCGGCGGCGGCAGGGCCGGTCGGGGCGGCGCCGTTCTGGTCGCTGATGGATCGCTGGGCGGTGGACGACGCGCAGGCCCTGCGGCTGATCGGCCATGCCGGCGGGCTGACGAAGAAGGGCACGCGGCCGCGCTTCCGGCTGGCCGGCGCCGAGGCGAGCCGGTTCCGCCTGCTGCAGCAGATCGACGCGGATCTCGGCTCGGCCTCGCTTCGCCCGGCCGAGTGGCTGCGCGCGCCGGCGGCCGAGGCGGGGCCGCTCGGCGGGCGCTCGCCGCTCGAGCACATCGCCGAGGCCGGCGAGGCCGGCGCGCGCGAGGTGCACCGGATGCTGCTGCAGGAGGTGCTGCGCCGCTCAATGGGCTGACGCGAGGCAACTGCGGCCGCGTCGCGGCTTTTCAGCGCACGGACCATCAGGCGAAACTGGGGGACGGGGACGGAATGGAAAAGCTGGTGCCGCCGGTGCTGCTGGCGGTCGTGCTGGGGGCGATCGGACTGTTCAGCGTCTGGGCGCATCAGCCGTGGCTGGTGCCCAGCCTGGGGTCGGCGGCGTTCACCCAGCTGCTGAGCCCGGACGAGCCGAGCGCCAAGCCGTACAGCACCGGTGTCGGCCAGCTGATCGGCGGCGCGGCGGGGCTGTTCGGGCTGTTCGTCACCGGGGCGGGGGCGATGCCGCAGTTCATGGGCGACCATGCGCTGGCGCTGCACCGGGTGCTTGCGGTGCTGATCGCGGTGCTGGTCGCCGGCATCGCGCAGACGGCGGCGCGGGCCAAGAGCCCGGCCGGCGGCGCGACGGCGCTGATCGTCGCCCTTGGCGTCGAGACGGCGAACTGGGCCGGCGTCGGGCGGCTGGTGATCGGCATTGCGCTGGTGACGGTGCTGGGCGAGGCGGCGCGTCAGATGATCGTCAAGTTGCGCTAGGGCGAGGCTGTCACGATCGCGCAAGAAGCGCCTCGCTGCCGATGACGCGCAGAAACTTCCGCCCCGCGACCGCGCTCTGCGCGCTTACTATTAGGGCGACGATATGACCTCGCAGTTCTGGCTCTGGCTTGACGTCTTCGCCATGGCCATCGGCGGCGGGGTGATCCTGTTCCTCGGCAAGCGCCGCACCGCCGCCGAGGAGGGGCATACGCTCTACCACGGCATCGTGCCGATCATCGCGGCGCTCTCCTACCTCGCCATGGCGTCCGGGCAGGGAAGCCTGCCGCTGCCGGTCGGCGCGCTGGTCGACCCGGCCGCGAATACCGCCGTCGTGGTCAACCGCATCTTCTACTTCGCGCGCTACGTCGACTGGTCGTTCACCACGCCGCTGCTGCTGCTGCCGCTGGCGCAGCTGGCGACGCACTCGGCGCCGCGCCGGCATGACCTCACGGCCGGGTTGCTGTTGGCCGACCTGATGATGATCCTGACTGCGCTGTTTTTCGGCCTGTCGATCGTGCCCTGGATCAAGTGGACCTGGTTCCTGGTGTCCTGCGGCGCGTTCCTTGCGGTGCTGTGGGTGATGTGGGTGCCGCTGCTGCAGCAGAGCCGGCTCGAGCGCGATGACGTGCAGCACGACTACAAGCGCAACGCGCTGGTGCTGACGGTGCTGTGGTTCGTCTACCCAATCGTGCTGCTGTTCGGCACCGACGGGCTCGGCGTGCTCGGCGCGGTGGTGTCGGTGGCGCTGATCGCCATCGTCGACTTCGTCTCCAAGGTGATTTACGGGCTGATGACGCTGCAGGGCTTCGTCAAGATCATCGACCGCGACGTCGCGACGACCGAGCCTGGGGTGGCGACGCGTCGGGTGGCCTGAGGGCAAGGCGAGGGGCTTTGCCCCTCGACCCCATTAAAGGCAAGCCTTTAAAATCCAATTTAGGGATGGGGTCTGGGGCCTCGGGCCCCAGCGGAGTTCAGAGGCAGCGCCTCTGACCTTACTTCCTTGGGTAGTTTTAGACTTGAGTCATTAGCGTTTTAGGCGAGCAACAAAGTAGTTTTTCTCGCGATAGTAGGTCTGGACCGTTACCAGAATGAACTTGACGTGAGACGTGAGATTTGAATACTATTTTGCGACTTGCGCCAGGCACGAACGACGGCGATTTGTGGCTCTCAAGCGAGGTCGCGAGACATGGTCATTCTGGCACGGCGTGGTTCGGCGGCTGTCGGCGCGTTGAGTTTGCTTGATGGCTGATGGTCTCGCCCTGACCTCGCCTCGCAGCTCTGCCCTGCCGGTCATCATCGACCCCGACGCTGCGGTGGCGTATCGCGGCTGGTCGGAGGCGCGCGAGGCGGTGCTGCGCGCCGTCGAGGTCGGACCGCGGCTGATCCTCATTCTTGGCGCGCCAGGCAGCGGCAAGAGCCTGCTGCTGCGTGACCTGGCGACGCGGTTGCGCGACAGCTTTGACGTGCTGCTGCTGGCGCGTGGCGACATGTCGATCGAGGCCGGCGAGGCGGCGGGCGGGCTGCGCCGGGTGGTGCTGATCGATCAGGCGCGGCGGCTGAACGAGGCGACGCTGAGCGGGCTGGCGCGGCTTGGCGACTGCACGGTGGTGCTGACCGGGCTCGCCGACCAGAATGCCGGCGACCGGCTCAGCGACGCCGCGGCCACGATCGTCACCTTGCCGCCGATCGCCGACGACGAGGTCGGCGACTTCCTGGCCGCTCGGCTGGCGCGCGCCGGGCTGCCGGCCGAGCTGTTCGCCGCCGCCGGGCAGGCGGCGCTGGCCGGGCGGGCGGCCGGGCAGGCGCGTCGGCTGAACATGCTCGCGAGCGCGGCGCTCGGGGTCGCCCGCGAGCACGGCGTGAGCCGCGTCGGCAAGCTCGAGGTCGACCAGGCGGCGCGGATGCTGGATCAGCCTGCGCGCGAGCCGTTCGCCATGCCGGAGCCTCGGCCTGAGCGGGCGCCGGAGACGCCGAGCGGGGTCGGCCTGGACCATGGGGCGCCGGCTTTGCCTCTGCCGCCAGCCGCACGCATCGAGGAGCCGGCTGAGCATGGCGGGCGGGTCGCAAGCTTGGCGGCGATGATGACGGCGGGCGCGGACCGGCGTGGCAGCCTGGTGCTGGGGGCGCTATGCGCGGCGTTCGCCATTGCCGCCGCCGGCGGGTGGGTGGCGCGGCATCGTGCCGCCGAGGCCGGCCGGACGATCGCCATGGCAGTGCCTGCCGGGCCCATGCAGCCGGCGCCAGTTGCAGCACTCGCGTTGCTGCCGCCGCCGCCGTTACCAACGGCGCCCCCCGCTGTCGAGCCGGCGCTTGCCGCTCTCACGCCGCCGCCGCTCGATCAGCCGCCGCAAGCGGGCCCGATCGCGGCCGAACTGCCGCAGCTGGCCGAGGCGACGCCCGTTCCCGCCTTGGCGACGCCGGCCGGGGCGCGTCCCGCCGATGATGCACCGGCGTCACCGGGCAGCGATGCGACGGCGCTGTCCGTCGCGGCGCCGGCGCGGCTGGTGCTGATGTTCGCCCGGGGCGATGCGGCGGCCACGGCCCGCGCCTCCGGCCTGGCATCGCTGCTCGCATCGCGCGGCTTCGCCGTCGAGACGCGGCCGGTGCGGGCCGTGACCGGCGCCAGCGCGACCGTGCGCTATTTCTTCGCCGAGGATCGCGACGCGGCGGATGCGGTGCTCGCGGCCTCCGGACTGCCCGGCCGAAGCCTGCAGGCGTCGCCCGGCGAGGCCGAGCCGGCGCTGCGGCCCGGGTTGATCGAGCTCGTCCTGCCTGCCGGCGGCGTGCCGGCGGCCGGCGAGAGCCGAACCAGGCTGGTCCAAACCACTAGTGAAGGAAGAGTGCCATGACGCGTCATCTTGCCGGAACCGCCCTCGCCGTCGCGCTCGCCTGCGGCGCCTCGGCCTGCCTCCTGCCTGCGGCCGCCGGCGCCCAGCAGTTGGCCACCGCCAAGGCCGCCGATCCGAGCCAGGCCGTCGTCAACGCCGCCGCGCCCGGCGGGGCGCAGGAGGGCGCAACGCCGGCCGGCAAGCTCGTGCTGCTGTTCGGGGTCGGCCAGCAGAAGCTGGATGCGCATAACGAGGCGCTGCTCGACCAGGCCTCGCGGCTATATCGCGAAGGTCGGCCGATCATCATGGTGGTGAGCGGCAGCACCGACAGCGTCGGCAGCCCGGTGCAGAACCTGCTGCTGTCGCAGCGGCGCGCCGACGCGGTGGCGCGCGGCCTGCTGTCGCGCGGCATTCCCGCCGAGCGTACGCAGATCCTGGCCAAGGGTGAGACCAACCCGGCGGTCGATGCGCCGCGGGGCACCGAAGAGGCGCAGAACCGGCGGGTGGAAATCACCTGGCGGTGAGCCGGAGCGCGCCCTTCGCCGGCCTGCTGGTCGCGGCGGCAGCGCTGGCGGCCGGCGGCGTGGCGGCCGGGCAGCCGGCGCCATTGGCCGGGACCGGCGTCGCGGCGCAGCAGGCCTACGAGGACGGGCGCTACGACGTGGCCCGGCGGATCTGGCTGCGGCTGGCCGAGGCGCATGACCGGCAGGCCGAGCTCGGCCTCGCCTTGCTCTACGATATCGGCCGCGGCGTGCCGCGCGACTCTCCCACCGCCTTTAGGTGGTATCATCGCGCCGCCGTCGCCGGGCTGCCGGAGGCGGAGTTCAACGTCGCGGTGATGCAGGACGCCGGCGACGGCGTGCCGCACGACGTGGCGCGGGCGGCGATCTGGTACGCGCGGGCGGCGGCGCATGGCGACCACCGCGCCGAGTATAACCTTGGCCAGCTTTACGCCGCCGGTGAGGGCGTGCCGCAGAACGTCGATGAGGCGGCAACGTGGCTACGCGCCGCCGCACCGTTCCTGCCGGCGGCGGCATCAAGGCTGGAGCGGCTGCCGCTGCGCGATGCGGCGGCGGCGCGGATGACGCCGGCGGACGTCGCACCGGGCTTGCCGGTGCTGGCCGCGCCGGCGAACGGCGCCAGCGTGCCGAACGTCGCCGAGGCGAGCCTGCCCCCCACCGCCCCGAACACGACCTCGCCGGAGGGCGCGACGCCCAGCCAGGCCAGCCGGGGCGGCGCGGTCGAGCTGGTCTGGACGGCGCCGCAATCGTCCACTCCGGCGCGTTTCTTCGTCCAGGTCGTCTCGCTGGACAGCGCCGGCGCGGCGCCGCGGGAGGTGTTCGCCGGCTCCACGGACATGACGGCCGCGCTGGCGACGCTGGACCGGGTGCCGGGGCTCTATGCCTGGCGGGTCTACAGCGTGGCGCACGACCACTATGCGGCGACGCCTTGGGCACGCTTTCAGGTTCTGGCGGCGGAGTAGGCCAGGCGAAGGCCAGGGGCTTTGCCCCTGGACCCCATTAAAGGCGAAGCCTTTAAAATCCATTTGTTATTCTCGGTAAATCGGCAGGGATCTTGCCGATTTACGGAGAACTGAATGGCTTCGCCATGCAAGGAGAAGCCCGTTCAGACTCAAGGAACGGGGGTCTGGGGCCTCAGGCCCCAGCGGGTCCAGGGCAGAGCCCTGGCCTTGCCTTCTCGGCCTCGACGCTTGCCGTGCGGACGGTCTTGATCGGCGTGTTCGATGGCAGATGGCATGGGGGTGCTCCCTCGTCAGGCACGGATGTTGCTGTCGTGGCGACGTCACCCATCGGAGGCCTGCTCTTGCGCCTGATCGCCGTCGTCATGCTCGTGCTGCCGCTGCTTGGCTCTTCTTTCGCAGCCGAGGCTGCTGGGCCTGCCGTCGGCAGCGGCAACACCGCGCCGCTCGAGCCCAGCGTCGCCCATCCGGACGAGACGCCCTGCGTGGTGACGCTGTTCCGCGGCGCCGAGTTCGGCGCCAGCGACGTCGACTACAGCTACACGCCCGGCGCCTGCCCCGGGCCATGGGCGAAGGTGGTGTTCGGGCTCGACACTTCGGTGCAGGCCGGCATTCAGTATGACCGCACCACCACGGTCTGGCTCGGCGGCGTCAACCTGCTGTTCGGCACCACCTCCGAGCCGAACCCGGCGCTTGGCCCATCCTGGCATGTCGAGCGCGACGTGACCGATCTCACCGCGCTGCTGACGACGGCCCAGACCGGCCACGTCATCATCTACAACTACATGAACAGCACCGACACCAGCGCCATCACCGCCGCGGCGACGCTGACCTTCTATCCTGCGACCAAGGCCTACCCGGCGCCGGTGGTGCCCGATCAGGTGATCGCGCTGGCCAGCAGCGCGATCGGCGACACGGTTTCGCTGAGCGGCCCCGGCAACGCGCTGAGCCGGACCGTGACGCTGCCGCGCAACGTCGAGCGCGCCCGGATCGACGTGCTCTCGCAGGGGCAGATCGGTGACGAGTTCTGGTACACCTGCGTGCCAAACGCGCAGGCGGCCGAGCTCGACACCTGCGGCGGCGGGCCGTTCCGCGAGAGCGAGGTCGCCATCGACGGACGGCCGGCCGGGTTCGCGCCGGTCTATCCGTGGATCTTCACCGGCGGCATCGATCCCTATTTGTGGGCGCCGATCGCCGGGGTGCAGACGCTCGCCTTCGCGCCGCAATCGATTGAGCTGACGCCGTTCGCCGGCTTGCTCGACAACGGCGCGCCGCACACGATCAGCCTGTCTGTGGACGGGGCCAACAACTACTTCTCGGCCACCGCGACGCTCTATCTCTATCTCGACCACGGCGCGGCCGCGGACACCGGCTCGGTGCTCGCCGACACGATCGGCGCGGCGCCGAGCCCGACGCCGACGGTCAAGCTCGGCAGCACCGGCCCGTCCAGCAACCTTCCCGCCGAGGTCGACACGACGGTGCTGCGAGACGGCTCGGTGAGCGGGCTGCTGCACACATCGCATGGCGCCGTGACCACGGTGGTGCGGCAGAACACCAGCTTCGTCAGCCGGCAGAGCTTCCTGGTCGGACCTGCGCTCGACGAGCAGACGGTCAGCCAGACCACCAACCGCGCCCAGATCATCGACACCATCGACCGCGCCGGCGAGCATCAGGTTGCCTCCTACGAGAGGTTCCCACTCAGCGTCGCCTTCGACTACGCCGTCGCCGCGGACGGCTCCGCCACCCAGGTCGCCAGCGTCAGCCAGGAGCTGCTCACGAATGTGCTGACGACGCAGAACGGCGTTATCCTGTCACAGTCGCTGCTGGACGAGGCGGTGATCCCGGCCGACACGCTCGACATCAGCGCGGCCGGGTACATCAGCGGGCATACCGCGATGAGCAGCACGGGCCTGTATGCGGCGGGCGGCTCGGAGGGCTGCCTGACGCGGCACCTGGCGGCGGCGGCCTCGGTGCTGACGAAGCTCAAGGAAACCACGACCTGCGACGACGCGGCGCTGGCGAAGGCGGCGGCTTTGGGGAGGTGAGCGCGGCCGGAGCCTGACGATCCCGTCAGCGACGCAAACGTGACTTAGTTTTTGCAGAGCGTTGTGCCTCATACAGGAGTACATCAACGCTCTGGAGCACTGACATGCCCGTACACGGCCAATGGTTCGATTGGATTTTCTTCGCCATCGTCGGCATTCCCCTAGTTCTAGCCTGCATTCAACTGGCCGTGCCGGATATGCTGGAGCCGCTGATTAGCCGTCGGCGCTAGCGCTTAGGATTGAGTGCCGCCGAGGATCGCCCAAGGGCATGGCGCCCGATTGTCATGCCGAAGTTATCGCGTCGCGCGGTCCCACTGGGGCCACTCAGCGGATCGGTAGCACGATGACGAAGCCCCACGAGTAGCGGGGTCTGGGGCTTTCCGGCCCCAGCGGGTCCAGGGCAGAGCCCTGGCCTTAGATCACCATCAGCGTCGACGTCGCCGAGGCGAGCAGCTTGCCGGCGCTGTCGGTCAGTTTCGCCTCGGCAAAGCCGGTGCGGCGGCCGAACGAGAGCAGGGTGCCGACGGCGCGGACAAGGCCGGTGTCTTCCGACATCGCGCGGTGATACATCACCTTCAGCTCCAGCGTGGTGAAGAGCTGACCGGGCGCCATGCGCGAGTGCATGGCGCAGCCGCAGGCGGAGTCGAGCAGCGTCGCGGCGTAACCGCCATGCACGGCGCCGTTCGGGTTGTAGGCGTATCGGCCGGGCGTGCCCTCGAACACCGCACGCCCTTCCTCGATCTCCACCAGCCTGAAATGCAGCGACTGCCCGATCCCGGCCATCTGCTCGGCGGCCATCGCGGCCTGCAATTGCTGAAGCCCGGTCAGGCTTGCACGTGTCTCGGGTGAAATCGTCATGGCGTGAAAACGGCGGATTGGCGAAGCCGTTCCATCGCGCCACTCTCCGCCAAACTGCGCAAGGCTCGGCATGACCAACATCTCGCTCGCCGCCCTGTTCTTTCTCGGCATCCACCTGGGGGTTTCGGGCACCCAGCTGCGCGACCGGCTCGTAGCGGGGCTCGGTCTGCGCGCCTACATGATCGCCTTCTCCGTCGCCTCGGTGGCCGGCATGATCTGGCTCGTCTCGGCCTACAATGTGGCGGAGTATGTGCCGAGCTGGGGCCGGTTGCAGTGGTGGAAGCCGGTGATGATCGCGCTGATGCTGCCGGCCTTCCTGCTGGTGGTGATCGGGCTCACCACGCCGAACCCGACCGCCGTCGGCCAGGAGGCGCTGGTCGGGGCGGCACCACGCGGCATCGTGCGCATCACCCGCCACCCGTTCCTGATGGGCGTGGCGCTGTGGTCGACGCTGCACCTGGTCGGCAATGGCGACCTCGCCTCGAGCCTGTTCTTCGTCGCGCTGGCGATCGTCGCTGTGGCCGGCACCGCCTCGATCGACGCCAAGCGACGGCGGACGTTGGGCAGCGCCGCCTGGGACGCGTTCGCGGCGCAAACCTCCATTGTCCCGTTCGCCGCCATCGCCACGGGCCGCAACCGCTTCGTGCCGCGCGAGCTCGGCTGGTGGCGGCCGGCAGCCGGTGTGGCCGCCTATGCGCTGATGCTCGGCGGGCACGCGCATCTGGTCGGGGTGTCGCCGTTTCCGCAGTAAGGAAGGCCAGGGCTGTCTGCCCTGGACCCGATTGAAGGCGAAGCCTTTAAAATCCAATCCTATCCGTGGCCAGCGTGCACGACCGGTCCGGCTCCATAACGAATAGATCGGCCTCGCAAGAACGGACGAGCCTGCACCTCGAAGATCGGGGTCTGGGGCCGCGGGCCCCAGCGAGGTCCAGGAGCAGCGCTCCTGGCCTTTCTTCAGGGCACCAGCAAAAACTGGTCGAGCTTGCCGTCCGGCTGTTCGTAGGTGGTGACCGACACCGTGCGTTTGGCGAACTTCAGCGTGTAGACGCGGAAAGTCATGCCGCCGCGTTGCTCGTGCAGGCGCTCGGTGATGCTGAGCGGCAGGCCGAGGCGCTTGAGGCTGTTTTGGTAGTCGGCGATGGCGGCGGCGGTGAAGTAGCCGTTGGCGCTGGCGTTGAACGCGCTGCGGTCGAGCGTGCCGTGCGCCAGGCCGTCGCAGAGGGCGAGGATTTTGGCCGCTTTCGGGTCGTCCTTGACGGCGGCGTCGATGTTGAAGGCGAGGCGGGAGATTGCGGTCGCGATCATGCCGGCGGCGTTCGAGGCGTCCTGGTTGGTGAGCACGACGACGGCGGCGTGGTCGTCCGGGTAGAGCAGGTTCTCGCTCACGAAGCCGATCTCCTCGCCGCTATGCTCGATGAAGCGGTGGGCGCCGTGGCGGCCGAGCTCGACGCCGAGGCCGTAGCCGGTGGGGTGGCCGTCGGCGAGCCTGGCCTCGGTCTGCATCGCGTCGTAGCTGGCCGGCGCGAGCCGCGAGCGGGTCAGCATGCTGATGTCCCAGGTGGCGAGGTCGTGCGCGGTCATCGCCAGCATGCCGGCGCCGAAGCTCCAGCCGGCGGCTTCGGGCGGGCCGGGATGCGGCGGCCCGAGGGCGTAGGTCTCGTAGCCGGTGGGGGCGCCGGGCGGCAGGCCGTGGGCGTCGAAGTCCACCGCGCTGGACAGGTGCAGCGGGGCGAGGATGCGCGACCGGAGCTGGTCGAAGAAGGGCGCGCCGCCGGCCTGCTGGGCGATCAGCGCCGCGATGGTGTAGCCGGTGTTCGAATACTGCCACTGGGTGCCGGGCGGAAAGTCGAGCGGCTTGCGGCCCCAGCGCTCGGCGATCGCCTGCGGCGGCGTCGCCACGGCGAATTGCGGCGTCGCGTAGTCCTCCGGCCAGTTGTCCTGGTAGCCGGAGAGGTGCTGCAGCAGCATCCGGACGGTGACGTCCTTGGCCTGCGTCAGGTCCGGCAGGTACTGCGCCACCTTGTCGTCGAGTGAGAGCTTGTGATCCTCGGCGAGGAGCAGGACGAGGGCAGCGGTGAACTGCTTGGAGACCGAGCCGATCGGCAGGATCATCGCGGAGGTGAGCGGCCGCCGCGGCGACACGCTGGCCACGCCGTAGGCGCGCTCGGCAACGATCCGGTCGTTCTGGACGATCGCCACCGAGGCGCCGGGAACGCCGGTGGCCGCCAAGGCGGCGTTGGCGGCGGCGTCGATCGCAGCCAGGGTCGAGGGATTGGTCGAGGCGAAGGCTCGGAGCGGGACGAAAAGGCAGACGGCAAGCAGGATGAGGCGCATGGCCGATCAGAGCATGCGACCGACGGCTCGGCCAGTCGGGCACAGGAAGGTCACGCAAGGAAGGCCAGGGCGGTCTGCCCTGGACCCGATTAGAGGCGAAGCCTTTAAAATCCATTTGATCATCGTCCCGAACCGTCAGGTCGGTGCGGTTAGAGCAGGAGGATGGATCGGCTTGGCCAAGCAAGAGCGGGTTTGCCCCTCCCCCAACGGTTGGGGGTCTGGGGCCTCAGGCCCCAGCGGAGTCCAGAGGCAGAGCCTCTGGCCTTCCTTAAAACGCTCCGCCTGTCCCCCAACTAGGCTCCATGGCGCGCATCTTCATCACCGGCTCCTCGGACGGGCTCGGCCGCATGGCGGCGCGGCTGCTGCGCGAGCAGGGGCATGGCGTCGTGCTGCATGCGCGCAGCCGCGCCCGCGGGAACGAGGCGATGGCGGCGGTGCCGGGCGCCGAGGCGGTGGTGATCGGCGACCTCTCCAGCATCGCAGAGACGCGGGGTGTCGCCGAGCAGGTGAACGCGCTGGGCGGGTTCGACGCGGTGATCCACAATGCCGGCGTCGGCTACCGCGAGAAGCAGCGCGTGGCGACGGCGGACGGGCTGTCGCACGTGTTCGCCGTCAACACGCTGGCGCCATATATCCTAACGGCGCTGATCCGTCGGCCGCGGCGGCTCGTCTACGTCAGTTCGGAGCTGCATCGGCGCGGCGATCCGTCACTCACTGACCTGACCTGGGAGGCGCGAACCTGGCGCGGCAACCAGGCGTATTCCGACACCAAGCTGCACGACGTGCTGCTGGCGTTTGGGGTGGCGCGGCGCTGGCCGGGGGTGCTGGCGAATGCGATGGAGCCGGGATGGGTCGCGACCAAGATGAGCCCGCGCGCCACCGGCGACCTGGACGCCGCGCACCGGACCCAGGCGTGGCTCGCGGTCAGCGACGAGCCGGCGGCCTGCGTCACCGGCGGCTATTTTTTCCACAAGGCGGCCAAGCGGCCGAGCGGGGTGACGCACGACCTGGCGCGGCAGGATCGGCTGCTGGAGGAGTGCCGGCGGTTGTCCGGCGTCGAGCTGCCGGCCGCCTGATCAGGTGCGCAAAGCGGCGCGGCGGGCAGCGACGAGGGTTGCGAGCCGGCTGGCGACGGCCGGGTCGCGCCAGAGCATGACGATGATGATCGCAAGGCCGCCATGCAGGAGCAGGGCGCCGGTGCGGATGTAGTCCATGTCCCAGATCAGGCCGGGTCCGCTGGCCATGGCGGCGCCGGCGGCGAGGTAGGCGGCAAGACCGATCGGGCGGATTGCCGTGCCGAGCCGCCAGACGATGGCGGCGACCGCGGCGGACGCCATCGTCAGCTTGAGCAGGGCCATGCCGCGCAGCACCCGGGTGAGGTCCGGTCCGGCGAAGCTGACGGCGCGGTGCGCGGCCGGCGCGTCGGTGATGGCGAAGCCGGCGACGAAGGCGGCCGCGACGACCACCAGCAAGGCGGTCCTGGCGCCCCAGGGCTGTAGGCCGATCGCCGTCCTGATCGGCCGCGCAAGCGTGAGCGACATGGAATGTCCTAACGTAGAAGGGGATCGGGCCTTGCGGCCCCGGCGGCAGAGCCTCTGGTCCTACTCCGCTGCGATCGCCACCAGCGCCCGTTCCGCCATCCGGATCGCCGAGGACAGCAGGCTGGCATTGGTCCAGTTGTTGGTCACCAGCTGCATCCGCGCGATCTGCTCCAGCGGCGCCTGCAGGAGCTGCAGCTTGAGGTTTAGGTTCACATTGGCGCGCCAGGCCGGCGCGTCGCGGTCGGCGGCGTCCGAGCGCAGCGTGACCAGCTCCAGCATGAGCGCATCGATTTGGGCGCGCTCGTCCGGCTGCTCGCCCGCCGCCTGGCGCGGCTCGCGGGCCAGCCGGTCGGCACGGATGATGTCCGCCTGAGCGAGGATGGAGTCTTCCTGGTCGGCGATGCGGCGCGCCTTGATCAGCGCCACTTCTTGGGGCGTGCGCTTGCGCCGCGCGGCGCCGTTCACGTCGTAGCTGAGCTTGGTGCCCGGCTTGTCGCTATAGGTCGCGCCGGTCGGCAGCATCTCCCACTCGTCAGGATCCTCGTACAGCCAGCTCATCGCCATCCCCTCATGTGCTGCGGTTCGTGGACGCATCCACCAACGAGATATCATATCGGTTGCGTCGTTTCGGACGCTAGATCGACTGCCATGCCGACCACAATGGAAACCGGCGCCACCGTGCGCCATGCGCTGCTATCGCCGCCGGGCGCGTGCCGAGCAAAGGAAAGGCTTCTTTTTTGAAAAAAAGAAGCAAAAAACTTCTATCCGCTTTAGGAAAATGATCTTAACGGGCGAACGTTTTTTGGTCCTTTTTTCGAAAAGGGACTGCTTCCTTACCCTTCTCATGGCCTTGCTTGCCTTGCCACAGTCCCGACATGGGCTGCATGGCTTTTCGTCCCTGGATCCCCAAGCGTGTTCTCGTCACGCCGTCCGCGCTCGCGTGGCCGGCGGGGCGGGACATGGTGGAGCGGGCCGAGGCGCTCGGCGCGGCTGTGGTGCGGCTGGAGGCGGACCGGCTGACCGGCTTGCCGGCGGCCTATCGGGACGCCAAGACCACGCTGGCGGTGGTGTGCGCAAGCCCAAGCCGGCGCCGGCTGCAGCCGATCCCGCCGAGTGCCGATTTCCGGTTCGACCTGGCGGAGGGTTGCCCGGCGCATTGCAGCTACTGCTACCTGGCGGGATCGCTGGCGGGGCCGCCGATCGTGCGCGCCTACGCCAACCTGCCGGAGATCCTGGCCGAGCTGCCGGCGGCGGTAGGGCAGGGGCGGATCACCTCGCTCTCGGCCGATCGGGCGGCGGAGGGCACGACCTTCGAGTGCTCGTGCTACACCGACCCGCTGGCGATCGAGCACCTCACGGGGCATCTGGCCGCCTGCATCAGTCATTTCGGCGCCTGGGAGGCGCCGGTGCAGCTGCGCTTCACCACCAAATTCGATGCGGTCGGGCCGCTGCTGGGCTTGCGCCATAACGGCCGCACGCGCATCCGCTTCTCGGTCAACGCCGCGGCGGCGGAGCGGCACGAGGGCGGGGCGCCGCGAATGATGGCGCGGCTGGCGGCGCTGCGGGCGGTCGCCGAGGCCGGCTACCCCGTCGGGCTGACGGTGGCGCCGATCCTGCGGCTGACGGAGTGGAGCGACGCGTATGACCACCTGTTCGGCGCCATCGCAGCGGCGCTGCACGACGTGCCGGGGCTCGATCTGACCGCGGAGCTGATCACCCATCGCTTCACGCCGAAGTCGAAGACGGTGCTGCAGGGCTGGTATCCGGGCAGCGCGCTGGAGATGGACGAGGAGCAGCGTTCGCGCAAGCTGACCAAGTTCCGCTCGCAAAAATACGTGTTCCCGAAAGAGCAGATGGGCGAGATGCGGCACGCCATTGAGGGCTCGTTGGTGCGGCATTTGCCGGCGGCGCGGCAGCTTTACTGGACGTAAGAAAGGGACTTCTTTTTTTGAAAAAAAGAAGCAAAAAACTTTTATCCGATTGGTGCCTGCTTAACGGACAAGAGTTTTTTGGTCCTTTTTTTCAAAAAAGGACTACTTCCCTCTGACACACCCCGAAACACCGGACGGCCGCTACTTCGTCGTGCGCGGCCGGCTCTGGCGCCGGGCGAACCCTGGGCTTGATGACGCGGAGCGCCGCCGCCTGGTGATGGCGCTGATGGCGGCTCGGCGAGCCAAGCGGGACGGCTTGCGGCGTAACGACTCGGACGCGATCGCCGCGGCGCGGGCGGCGGTCGACGTGGCCAAGTGCGGGCTTGGTGAGCGCGGGCCGGTCTGGTGGGACGACGGCGCGCCCGATTACAACCGCCATCTGGCGCGCAATTCGCCGTATGCGGCGTGGTTCGCGGCGCTGCCTGCGTCGGCCGGCGAGGCGGCGCGCAACCCTGAGCGCGGTGACGCCTTCAACCTCCTCCCAGACGGAGGCACGACGATGTCGGACAAGCACGAGCAAGCGCTGGACCTGACCGAGGAGGCGCTGGAGAAGCTGAAGCAGGGCGACCAGGCGGCGGCGGATGCGCTCGTCGAGCAGGCCAAATCGCTCGACAAGACGGCGCCCGAGGAGGTGCTGCACGACCTGGAGGAGGACGCCTCGAACCACGATTGAGGTCGTGGCGGGCTCTGGTCAAGTCGGCGGAAGATCGTGCAACATGACGCGAGCTGATCGCGACTGATGCACGTCGTTGGCGAGCGGCATCGGGAGCCTTCGCCGCATGACCACGACTTTCGCCGTCGCCACCGGAGCCGACCTCACGACGGCGCTGGAGGATCTGTCCTACGGGGCGGATGCGGCGGCGGATACCGCATACGCGATCACGCTCTCCAACGGGGTGACGCTGACGAGTGCTGCGCTGTCGCTGCAGCCGGGATCGAGCCTGACGCTGAGTGGGCCGGGCGTGGCGGCGATCGGCGACTTTGCGGTGGCCAGCACGCTGAACGAGGCGGGCACGCTGACCGGCATGGTGCTGCTGCAGGGCGGCACGCTCGCCGTCGCTCCTGCCGGCGCTATCGTCGGCTCGGTTCAGGGCGACGACACGGCGAGCGTCGCGATCGACAACGCCGGCAGCATCGTCGACCCGGCGGCCGGGTCCATCGGGGTGTTGATCTTCGCCGGCGCGATCGACAACGAGGCGGCGGCGCGCGTCGGCGGCGAGCAGTTCGGCGTGTATGTCTCCGACGCCGGCACGCTGGACAATGACGGCAGCATCACCGCTGTGGCGGCGACGAGCGGCTACGGCGCCTATCTCGCCGGCGGCACGCTGAGCAACGGCGCCGCCGGACTGATCAGCGGCTCGAGCGGCGCGGCCGACATCGCCGGGCAGGCGGTGGTCAGCAATCTTGGCACGCTGCTCGGCGGCGATCAGTTCGGCCTCGTGATCGGCGACGGCACGCTCGCCAACGGCTCGGCGAGCGACCCCGCGGCGCTGATCGACGGCGCCACGCTGGCCGGGGTCGTCAGCGTCGGCGTGGAAGTGCAGGGCACCGCGACGGCGACCGCAATCTCCAATGACGGCACGATCGGCGGCCATGTCGACATCGGCGTCGCGCTGACCAACGGCACGGTGACCAACGATGTCGACGGCCGCGTGCTCGGCCGCCAGGAGGCGATCGCGCTTGCCGGGCAGGGCGACGTGTCCGACGCCGGAACCATCGTCGCGGGCGGCGGAACGGGGCTTGCGACCGGGATCGCGCTGGGCGGCGGCAGCGTCGTCGTTGCGGCGACCGGAACCATCGCGGCGAGCGATTTCGGGGTCAGCTCGCTCAACGCGGCGAGCATCTCGAATGCCGGGCGGATCACCGCCGGCAACTCCGGCGTGGCGCTGTTCGGCGGCGGCACGGTGGGCAACCTGGCCGGGGCGGCGATCGACGGCTCGGCGGCCGGTGTGCGGCTGGTCGACGGGGTCGGCGCGATCACCAATGACGGCACGATCAGCGGCGCGGTCGGCGTGCTGGTGGGCTCGGACGGCGTCGGGACGGTGACGGATGCCGGGCTGATCAGCAGCACCGCCGGGACCGGCGGCACGGCGGTGCAGTTCGGCGCCGGGGCGGAGCGGCTGGTGCTCGCCGCCGGCGGGGACGTGCTCGGCCGCGTCCTCGGCGACGACGGCGGCGGCAGCAGCACGGTGCTGGAGCTCGCCGGCGGCGTTGCAGCGACGCTGAGCGCGCTCACCGGGGATGCCGGGACGCTGGCGGACGCGGCCGGCGGCTTCGATTTCAGCGGCATCGACGGGCTGCAGCTCGATGCCGGCGCGGCCGCCACCGCCGCCGGCACCTTCGACGTCGTCGCGGTGTTCGGCACGCTGAGCGTGGCCGGCACGCTGTCGCTCGGCGCGGTCGCCGCGGCGAGCACAGGAGTCGTTGCGGTCGCCGACGGGGCGAGGCTCGCGATCGGCAGCGACGACGCGGCGGGCTCGCGCATTGCGCTGGCATCCGGCGGCAGCACGCTGGTGGTCGAGGACCCGGCCGCGTTCGGCAGCGGCGCCGGCGCGTCCTATGCCGGGCCCGCGATCGAGGCCGGGCCCGGCGACGTGATCGAGCTGGCCGGGCTGCCGGCGGCCGGCGCGATGATGGAGGGGTTCGCGGGCGGGCTGCTGCAGCTCGGCAGCGGCGCCGAGCGCGCGAGCCTGCGGATCGGCGACCCGTTCGCCGGCGAGTTCTTCCACCTCGGTGCGGCGGCCGATGGCGGCACCGACGTGACCGTGGAGGCGGGCACGCCGTGCTACTGCCGCGGCACGCTGATCCTGACCGAGCGCGGCGAGGTGGCTGTCGAGACGCTCCGCATCGGCGAGCGGGTGATCACCAACTCGGGCGCGGCGCGGCCGATCCGCTGGATTGGGCACCGCTGCTACTCCGGCCGGTTCGCCGCCGGCAACCATGACGTGTTGCCGGTGCTGATACGCGCCGGAGCCTTGGGAGAGGGGACGCTGGGCGATGGAGTGCCGCGGCGCGACCTCGCGGTTTCGCCGCTGCATGCGATGTATCTGGACGGCGTGCTGATCCCGGCCGCCGCGCTGGTGAACGGCGTCTCGATCGTCCAGGCAGCAGCGGTCGAACGGGTCGACTACGTCCATGTCGAGCTCGACACGCATGACGTGATCCTGGCCGAGGGTGCGGCGTCGGAGACCTTCGTCGACGACGACAGCCGGGCGATGTTCCACAATGCGGGCGAGTATCGGCGGCTGTATCCGGACGCCGGAGATCGGCCGGCGCGCTACTGCGCCCCGCGCGTCGAGAGCGGGCCGGTGCTGGAGGCGGTGCGGCAGGGGATTGCGGCCCGATGGCGGGCGCCGGTCATGCCCGAGGCGCTCCGGGGGCGGCTTGATCATGTGGGGCGCGAGCGGGTTTGCGGCTGGGCCCAGGACGGTTCGGCGCCGACGCGGCTGCAGGTGCTCGACAACGGCGCCGTGCTTTGCGAGCTGCTCGCCGAGCGCCATCGGCCGGACCTCGAAGCGGCTGGCATCGGCGACGGGCGGCACGCGTTCGAGCTCGTCATACCGGGCGGGCTGTCGCCCGCTCACCGCCACAGCGTGCAGGTGCGACGGGCGGCCGACGGCGCCGAGCTGCCTGGCTCGCCCTGGGTGATCGAGGCGGCGCCGCTGGCGCTGTCGCCGCCGCTGGCGCCGCCGGTGGGTTGGGGGTCGGGGCGGCTCGACGTTGTGACGCGGCAGCGGATCAGCGGCTGGGCGCTTGGGATTTCGGGCGGCGCGGCGGCGCTGCAGGTGCTGGACAATGGCGTGCCGATCGCTCGGGTGCTGGCGAACGCGCCGCGGCCGGACCTGGCCGCGAGCGGCGTCGGCGGCCTGGGGCGCTGCGCTTTCGAGGTGGTCATCCCAGGCGGATTGTCGCCGCTGGCGCGGCACGTGATCGAGGTTCGGCGCGAGGCGGACGGCGCGGCGCTGCCGGGCTCGCCGATGGTGATCGAGCCGGCCGACAGTTTCGACGGGGCGCTGCAGCAGGCAGTGGCCCGGGCCGTGGTCGCGCTGGACGCGGCGGCGGACCGGCGGCGCGCCTTGCGGTTCATGGAGGCGCAGGCCGAGCAGTTGCGGTCCAGCCTGGCCGGGCCCGCCCGACCGCGCGGGCGTCGGCGGGCGCTGCTGATCGACGAGCGGCTGCCGGATCCCAGCCGCGATGCCGCCTCCGTGGCGCTGCTCTCGCACGCCCGGGCTCTGCGGCGACTGGGCTACGAGGTCGGCATCGCCGCGGCCGTGGCGCCGAGCGCATCGGAGCAGGCGGTGCTGGACGCGCACGGCATCGCCTGGTGCGGCGACGGCGCCGAGCCGGCTTCCGTGGAGCAGGTGCTGCGCAAGGCCGCCGGCGAGGCCGCGATCGTCTATCTGCACCGTGCTGCCTCTGCCGCGCGCTACCTCGCGCTGGCGCGCCAGCACATGCCGCGCGCCCGCATCGTCTACAGCGTCGCCGACCTGCATCACCTGCGGCTGGAGCGTCAGGCGGCCGCGGAGGGCCGGCCCGAGCTGCTCGCCGCCGCCCGGCGCGCCAAGCTCGCCGAGTGCGTCGCCGCCTGGTCGGCCGACGCGGTGATCACACATTCCGCGCACGAGGCGGCGCTGCTGCGATCGGCGGTGCCGGAGGCCGCAGTGCACGTCGTGCCATGGGCGGTGCGGCCGCAGCCGCCGGCGCCGTTCGCGCCGCGCGAGGGCATCGCGTTTGTCGGCGGCTACGGCCACGCGCCGAACGCCGACGCGGCGCGCTGGTTGGTCGAGGCGATCATGCCGCTGGTCTGGCGCGAGCTGCCGGATGTGCAATGCCTGCTGGTGGGGAGCGACATGCCCGCTGCAATCCGCGCACTCGGCGGCCGCCGCGTCACCGCCCTTGGTCAGGTCGCCGACCTGCCGGCGCTGCTGGGCCGGACACGGCTGAGCGTGGCGCCGTTGCGTTATGGCGCCGGGGTGAAGGGCAAGGTGCTTGACAGCTTGGCGGCCGGAACGCCGTGCATCATGACCACCCTTGCCGCCGAGGGGCTTGAGCTGCCGGGGCGTTTACGATGCCTGGTCGCCGACACGGCGGAGGCGATCGCGGCGCTGATCTGTCGGGTGTATCGGGATCCGATGGAGCATGCGGCAGCGTCACGCAGCGGGCTTGCGACGGTGCGCCGGAGGCATGGCCAGGCGACGGTGATGCGGGGGCTGCAAAAAGCGATCAAGGGGCAGGACGGCCAGGACGCTGTTCTGGACGGCACCCGGTCGCAGTTGTGCGATGAGAACCCGTGGCGGGGAGCGGCGCTCCAGACCCGCATTACTGAGGGCTAAACTCGTCAGCTGGATCGCCGGAATGGTGGAAAGCGGACCTAGCCTGTGCGTCCACTGTCGGCCGCTTTACGCTCGAAGCGGTTATTCGTAGGCCTTGGTGTTTCGCCCGATAGCGGACATGGCAGCCACCGCCGAAAACGGGCGGCTTCGACGAGCGCCAAGCAGGAGCCGAAGGTGTACGGACCAGGATGCTCAAAGAGTGGTCTCGCTGTTCAACCTAGCGCGTCTGCTAATCGCAACAGCATCGCAGCAACCGCCTTGGGATCGAAGGGCGCCGCCGCTTCCCGGACCCGCCTTTCCGCATCGGCGGCGATCTCGGAAGCAGCTTCCAGTGCTTCACAACCTTTCGCCGTCAGTTCTGTCGTTTGAACTCGCCCGTGTTCGGCGTGGGGTTTGCGCACGATGAAGCCCGCGCGGTCGAGTGCGACCAGAATGGCCTGCATTGTCTGTGGCGTCACAAACGCGCGGCGCGCGAGCTCGGCATTCGACGCCCCAGGCTCGACCTTCAGGGAGACGAGGACTGCATATTGGGGCGTGGTGAGACCAATCCCCCGCAACCCGGTGTCCAGGCGGCTACGCAGCGCGTGTTGAGCCCGCTTCAATGCAAAGCCGATCGTGGCGTAAGGATCGCTCACTCGTGTGCTGTCCAACCGGTTTGGCATATAAGGGCCCTTACATTTATATCAGCCTCCCGATACCATCAACTCACTTATCGAAGGAAAGCTTAGTCATGGCCCATCTGATCGGACCTGATTTCATTGGCATTCAGGCTGAAGATCTCGACGCAGCACGGACATTCTACACCGACATTGTCGGCCTGAAGGTCGCGGCTCACAGCTCGCCCGGCGCCGTCGTGTTCGACACCACACCGATCCCGTTCGCCGTTCGTAAACCGATGGGCGACCTGAAGGAAGCGGACGGACTTGGCCTGGGCATCTCTATCTGGTTTGGCTGCGATGACGCCGATGCGTTGCATGACCACCTTGTCGAACACGGCACGCCGATCGTTTCAGTACCGAAAGACGGGCCGTTTGGCCGTTACTTCGCGTTCCGCGACCCGTTCGGCTACACGATCACACCCCACACGATCGCGCGGCCCTAGGAGTCGATGGCTGGTACAGCGAACGGCCCGGCGTTTCGGAAGGTCGCGCCCGGCGTCGTCGACTGCGTCCTGAGCGCCTTGGTTCGGGCGGAAGCCGTTGGGATGGCCACTTGGCCACGTCCGATTTTCCGGACTCTCGCTCAAAACCGGACGGACCGCTTCCGGCCAAGGCCTGACCTCACACGGGGCGCGAGCCAGGTCTGCTTAGCGTCGGTTGCGGACCTGATTTGGGCTGCTTCTAAGTAATGGATTTTAAAGGCTCCGCCTTTAATCGGGTCCAGGGGCGACGCCCCTGGCCTTACTGCCTGTCCCACCCGATCGATCGCCGCAAAAACGCGTTGCCCAAAGCGGCGAAGCTGGCGATCTGGCGGCTGTCCTTGCCGTAGCCGTGGCCGCCGGCGGAGTTTTCGAAGAACCAGGCGTCGTAGCCGAGGGCTTGCAGCTTGGCGGCCATCTTGCGGGCGTGGCCCGGGTGCACCCGGTCGTCGCGCCGGGAGGTGGCGAGGAGGATGGGCGGGTAGGGGCGGCCGGGGGCGGCGGCGTGATAGGCGGAGATCGGGCCGAGGAAGGACCAGTCGTCGGGGTCGTCCGGGTCGCCATACTCGGCGATCCAGCTCGCGCCGGCGAGCAGGCGGGTGTAGCGGCGCATGTCGATCAGCGGGATGGTGCAGAACAGCGCGCCGAAGCGCTCCGGAAAGCGGGTGAGCATGTTGGCGATCAGCAGGCCGCCATTGGAGCCGCCCTCGGCGGCGATGCGGCCGGGGCGAGTGACGCCGCGGGCGACGAGGTCGGCGGCGACGGCGGCGAAATCCTCGTGCGAGAGCGCCTTGCCCTCGCGGCGGCCCGCCTCGTGCCACGCGGTGCCGAACTCGCCGCCGCCGCGGATATTGGCGACGACGCTGGTGCCGCCCTCGGCAAGCCAGAGCTGGCCGCGCACCGTCTGGTAGTATGGCAGGCTCGAGATGCCGAAGCCGCCATAGCCGGTGAGATGGACCGGCGCGTCGCCCGTTTCCGCCTGCGGGCCGACCTGGAGGTAGGGGATGCGCTCGCCGTCGACGGAGGGCGCCTCGTGGCGGCTGACGATGAGGCCGCTGCTGTCAAACAGGCTTGGCGCCTGGCGCAGCACGACGGGAGCGGCAGGCGCTTCGAGCTCGAGCATCATCAGGGTGGAGGGGGTGATCGGGTCCTCGGCGCTGACCAGCAGCGTGCCGGTGCTTTCCTCGGCCACGGTGTCGAACGGCCAGGCGGAGACGACGCCGAGGGCGGGCAAGCCGCCGAGCGCGCTGGCCGTCCAGCCGGCGGGACCCGGCGTGAAGACCGGGAAGGTCGGGCTCAGCGCGTCGAGCACGGAGAGGACGAGGCGTCCGGCGACCCAGAACAGGTGTTGCAGCGCCTGCCGCTCGCCCGGGCTCCAGAGCACGGCAAAGCGCCGATCGCCGGCGAGGAATGCGTCGAGCGCGATGCCGAGCACGGCGTCGGACGGGTAGGTCGCCTCCGACGTGCGCCACTCGATGCGCGGGCTCACAGCCAGCCAGCCGGCCTGGATGTCGACGCGCGCGTCGCTCGGCAGGTCGAGCCTCACCGTGGGTCCCGAGCGGTCTCCGAGATGGATGACGGCGTCGAAGAAGCCGGTCCGCTCGACGAAGAACAGCCGCTCGGCGCCGGCGGTGCGGTCGGGCTCGCCCGAGGCGCTCATGGTGTCGAACCCGGCCTCGAACAGGATTTTGGCGGCCTCGACCGGCTCGCCGCGCCGCCACAGCCGCACGGTGCGCGCGTAACCCGCCCGCGTCGTCATGCCCTCGCCGAGTGCTGCGGAGAGCAGCAGCGTGTCAGGGTCGAGCCAGTCGGCGCCGCCCTTGCACTCGGCGAGCGCGAAGCCGCCATCCGCCGGGCCGGGCGGGACAAAGGCGCGCCGGACGAGGTCGAACTCGCGCAGCACCGAGGCGTCGCCGCCGCCGCGCGAGAGCGCTAGCAGCGCCCGCTCATGCGCCGGCGGCAGGGTCGTGGCGCCGTGCCACACCCAATCCTCGCCCTCGGCAGTGGCGAGCGCGTCCAGGTCGAGCAGCAGCTCCCATGCGGGCTCGCCGGCGCGGTAGGCGTCAAGCGTGGTGCGGCGCCACAGGCCGCGCGGGTTCGCCGCGTCCTTCCAGAGATTGTAGAGATGGCCGCCGCGGCGGCTGACATAGGCGATGCGGTCGGCGCGATCGAGCGAGGCGTGCAGCCGGTCGCGCTCGACGGCGAAGGCGGCATCGGCGAAGCGCGCCAGCGTCGCGGCGGATTGCGCGTCGGACCAAGCCGTGGCGTCCGCGCCGTCGACCGATTCGAGCCAGAGATGAGGATCGTGATCTGGCGCGGCCAGCGTCGGCCGGGCGGATGCGTCTGCCGCGAGCACAGCCATTTAGAAGTTCCCCTGGTTCAAGCAACCACAATTCAAAGTGAAGCGGATGGACGTCAACCTTTGCCGGCGCGAGCGTTCGTCCTGCGAACCAATCAAGAGGATATGAACATGGCGAACAAGAGCGCGACCGGCTACTACATCACCGGGCTGCGCAATCAGCACGCGGTCGAAGGCCAGGCGGTGGCGACGATCAAGGGTCAGCTCGGGCGGATGGAAGCCTACCCGGAGCTGCACGGCCGGATGCAGCAGGATATGACCCGGTCCCAGCAGCAGGCCGAGCGGCTTGAGCAGTTGCTGACGCGCCACGACACCGGCGTCTCGACCGCCAAGGACGCCGTCACTACGCTCGTGGGCAAGGTGTCGGGCGTGCTGCATGCCGGCTCGGATGACGACGTGATCAAGAACGTTCTCGCCGCCATCGGCTTCAAGGCATACGAGATCGCCGCCTACAAGGTGCTGATCGCGCTTGCCAACGAGTCCGGCGCCGAGAACGACGTTCTGATGCTGGAACAGTCGCAACAGGAAGAGATGGAGATGGGGGACTGGCTTGGGGAGCACATTCCCGCGCTGGTCATGGCGAACATCGCGCACGCCAACCAGTAATCAAGAAAGCCCAGGGCTCTGCCCTGGGCCGGGACCCATCGCACGCGTGCGATGGGTCCCGACGCCGGGGCCGCGAGGCCCCAAGCCCCTAAGCTCTTAGCGGTGGATCGGATCGATCCAGGGAACGGTCTCGGGGGCTTCGACACCAGGAATGTCCAGGTTGACGACAACCGCCTGGTTGTCGCTGCGGACCAGAACGCAGTCCAGCGGCTCATCGCTCAGCGCGTTGATCTCCTGATGCGGCACGTAGGGCGGCACGAAGATGAAGTCGCCTGGCCCCGCTTCGGCCACGTATTCCAGCCGCTCGCCCCAGCGCATTCGCGCCCGGCCACGCAGCACGTAGATCACGCTCTCCAACGCGCCGTGGTGATGCGCGCCGGTCTTCGCGTCGGCCTGGATCGTCACTGTCCCGGCCCAGAGCTTCTGCGCGCCAGCACGGGCAAAATCGATCGCTACCGCGCGCGTCATGCCGGGCGTCTGCGCCGTGTTCAGGTCGAGCTGATCACCAGGAATGACCCGCACGCCGTTGTGCCTCCAGTCCATGTCAATGGCCTCCGGAACGAACGTAAGGAAGGCAAGGGGCTTTGCCCCTTGACCCCATCAAAGGCGGAGCCTTTGAAATCCATCTATCATTCATGTCTGACGGCGAGATGAGCAAGCGGATGAGGTCTGGGGGCTGCACGGTCCCAGCGGCGGGCTCCCATCGCACATGTGCGAGGGGGCCCATCCAGGGCAGAGCCCTGGCCTTTATCCAAGCCACTGCGGATTATGCACGGTGCCATCGAATTGGTTGGAGACCTTGTAACGCTCGGTCTGCCCGTTCGCCGCCAGCTGGGCGGTCTGCGCGAGCAGCTCTGCGCGTTGCTGCACGGAGAGCGGCCGGTAGGTGCGCACCGCCTCCAACGCCTGCTGCAGGATCGGCAGGCTGTCGATGCCGGTGATCTGAATGCTGATCGGCAGGCTCATCGGGTATTGCAGCATCTGGATCGGCGAGACCACGTGGGTGTCTAGGATGAACGGGTCGCCGAACGCCTTCATGCCCATCACCGCGGTGCCGTGCGCGAGCGCCACCGGCAGCACGCTCTGCTCGAAGCTGTCGAAATGCGCGTCCATGACGTTGAGCGGCATCTGCACGGTGTCGAAATGAAAGCCATGCGCGTCGGCGACGTCGAACATGTGGCGGTGGATCGCCGGGCTCTTATGGCCGGTGAAGCCGATGTAGCGAACCTTGCCGGCCTCTCTCGCCCGCAGCACCGCCTCCAGCGCGCCGCCGGCGGCGAACACCCGCTCGGGATCGTCCATCCGGATGATCTCGTGAAACTGCAGCAGGTCGACATGGTCGGTCTGCAGACGAGAGAGCGACTGATCGATCTGGGTAGCGGCGGCCTGTGCGGTGCGGCCGTCGATCTTGGTCATGAGGAACGTGCGGTTGCGGAAGCCCCCGGCGAGCGCGCGGCCGAGCCGGATCTCGCTTTCGCCGCCGTTATAGTCCCAGCAATTATCGCAGAAGTTGATGCCGGCCTCGATGCCGGCATGGATGATGCGGACCGCCTCGTCGGCGGTGGCGCCGCCGGGCTTGGCGAGATGGTAGCCGCCCATGCCGATCAGCGAGACCCGCTCGCCGGTGCCGCCGAGGCTGCGATACTTCATTGCCGGATTCTCGGCGATCTTGGAGGTGACCGGGCCGGTGGGCGCAACCTCCCCGCCCTGGCTGGTGTCGCCGAGCGGGGCGGCGCCGGCGCCCGTGCCCGTGCCCGTGCCCGTGCCCGTGCCCAGGGCCGCGGCCGCGACGCCGAGCGCCGAGGCGCGGACGAACTCACGTCGTTCCATCGTGCTCTCTCCTCATGTGCTGCCCGGATAAGCCGAGCACCCGCAACGCGGCGCAGGCGGCGCCGTAGCCGTTGTCGATGTTCACGGTGACGATGCCGGGCGCGCAGCTCGCCAGGATCGCGTTCAGCGCCGCGTGCCCGCCGGCGGCCACACCGTAGCCGACCGAGGTGGGCACCGCGATGACGACGCCGCCGGCCAGGCCGGCGAGCACGCTGGGCAGTGCGGCATCCATGCCGGCGGCGACGATCAGCACCCGCATCGCCTGCAGCTCCGGCAGGCGGCGCATCAGCCGCCACAGGCCGGCAACGCCGACATCGGCCACCAGCAGCGCGGCGCGGCCGTGAAAGCGCAGCGTGCGCTCCGCCTCGCGCGCCACCGGCAGGTCGGAGGTGCCGGCGGTGACGATGGCGATGTCGGTCGGCTGGACGACGCTCCGGGGCTCGCCGTGAAAGGCGGTGTTGGAGCTCGGGTCGTAATCGAGCGCGTGGCGGAGTTGGCCGGGCAGGGCGGCGACGCGGTCGGGATCGAGCCGGGTGAGCAGCAGCGGCCCGGGCGCCGCCTCCAGGATGGCGGCGATCTGGGGGGGCGACTTGCCCGCGCAGAAGATCGCCTCGGGCAGGCCGATGCGCCGGGTGCGCTCGGCGTCGAGCACGAACTCGGGCTCGCTCACGACGATGCCGCCGCGGCCGGGCGGAGGAAGGCGCTGCCGGTGCGATAGGCGGCGAACGACACGGGCCGGGCCAGGCCTGCCGCGTCCGCCATCGCCTGCAGCTCGCCCTGCAGCGTGGTCTGGACGCCGCCAAGTCCGGCCAGCGCCGCCTCGTCAAGCTCGATCACCACCGTGCCGGCGCGCACCCGGCAGCGCACCGTACGCGGTGCCAGATGCGCGGCGATCAGGCGGGCGGCGACCAGGCGTTCGGCGGCATGGACCATCGCCAGCAACGGCGCCTCGATGCGGATGCCGGTTTCGACCCGGCTCGACAGGCAGGGTGCGGCGGGCAACTCGGAGAGAGCGCCGAGGCCGAGCGCGACGGCGAGGGTACGAACGGTGTGCTTGTCGATGCCGGCCTCGACGAAGGGGTGGCGGACCGCGTGGTCGCGCGCCGCGATCAGGCCTGGCCGATAGTCGCCGAGGTCGTCGAGGTTGGTGCCCGAAAGGATCTGCCGTTCGGTGCGGCGGGCGACGGCGCCGTAGAGGCTGGTCTTGCAGAAGAAGCAGCGGTTGACCGGGTTGGCGCGGTAGGCCGGGTCGGCGAACTCGCCGGCATCGAACACGTCGAGGCGCCAGCCCTGAGCGGCCGCCAGCGCGCGGGTGCGCTCGGTCGCCTCGGGCGGCACCGCCGGCGAGGTGGCGTGGTGCATGGTGGCCGCACCGGCGCGATGGGCGGCGGTCGCCAGCGTCAGGCTGTCGATGCCGCCGCTGACCGCAACCGCGATCGGGCCGGCAGCGGCGAGCACGGCGTCGAGGCGCGCGAGCGGCTCGCTCAAGGCTCCCCCTCCAAGGCCTGCCGTTCGGCCTCGCGGCGAAGCTGCTCGCGCCGCCGATGCGAGGCGACCTGGCCAAGGTCGTCCGCCTCGACCTTGCCGCTGGGCGTCATCTCGCCGGCCTCGTCCGGCCGCTGCACCAGCTTCACCCCGAGAGCGGCGCCCGGCAGCTCGGCCCGCACGTTGCGGCGGGCGAGGGCGCGGCCCTGCACAAGATGCGTGCGCAGGCCAATCGTCGTCGTCTCGGCAAAGCACATGGCGACCACTTCCTCGAGGACGTCCGGCCGCGTCAAGACCTGGACGTGCACCGCCAGGCGCGACTTCTTGCCGAAGGCGGGCATCTGCACGACGTCGTGCACGCCGTCGGCGCCGCGTAGCCGGGCAAGGCCGAGGGCCAGGTCCTCGCCGGACTGGTCGTCGACCTCGAAGCTGATGACGGCAATCTCGCGATGTCCGGGTGCGCCCGCCGCGTCGAGGTCGGGCGCCTCGAACACCAGGGCGCGCAGGCAGTTGCTCTGCCCGGGCAGGCGACGAGTGCCGAAGCCGGTGCCGGAGCGCGCCAGCACGCCGCCGGTCGCCGGCGCGCCGGGAGCGGTGACGAGGTAGCGCAGGATCGCCGCCCCGGTCGGCGTCACGCGCTCGCCGCCGATCCCGTCATCGTGCAGCGCGAAGCCCTCGAGCAGCAGCGCGGTGGCCGGCGCCGGCGCCGGCATCACGCCGTGCGCCGTATGCACCGTGCCGCCGCCGAGCGGCAGCGAGGCGACGCTCCAGCGCGCCGGGCCGATAGCCTCGATCAGGGCCGCGGCGGCGACGATGTCGGCGACCGAGTCCACCGCGCCGACCTCGTGGAACACCACCTCGTCCGGCGCGATGCCGTGCACCCGGCCCTCCGCCTCGGCCAGCACGGCGAAGATGCCGACCGCGTGGCGGCACACCGAGGGGGCGAGCGCCGATCGCTCCAGCCCCGTGCGGACGTCGCGCCAATGGCTGTGGCCGCCCTGCGTGTGCTCATGCGCATGCTCATGCCCGTGCTGACGCGCGTGCTCGCGGCTGGAGACGGGCTCGACGACGAAGCGCGAGCCGGTCAGCACGCCGTCGCCATACGCGAGCAGACGGCAGCGCGCTGCCGTGGCCGACTGTGCGGCCGCGATGACCGCCTCGCGATGCTCGGCAAAGGCGTCGAGCAGGCAGCCGACGATCATGTCGCCGGCGGCGCCGCCGAGCGGGTCGAAATGGACGTGGCGCATGGTCCTGCCTGTCGTGCGAGGCTGCAACGCCGCGATCGCCATCGGGTCGCCGTCGCATGTGACCGGCATGGAACCGTGCAAAGGTTTGAAGCGTAGGCGGCTGACCAGTCAGGGGAACCAGCGGTGTCGAAACGATCCATCCCCATTCACGCCCGCTGGCTTGGGCTGACGCTCGGCGTTGCGGCCAGCATCGCGCCGGGCGGCGTAGCTGTCGCGGCCGAGCTGGCGCCGGCGCAGCTGCCGGCCCTGGTCACGCCGCCGACCGGCGAGCGCCGTCCCGGCAAGGTCGTCTTCGCCGAGCTGGTCACGCCCGACCTCGCGGCGGTGGAGCCGTTCTATGCCAGCCTGTTCGGCTGGACCTTCACCGAGTCTGCGGCGGGCGAGACAAAATACGCCCAGGCCTCGCTCGACGGCCGGCCGATCGCCGGCCTCGTCCAGCGCCCGCTGCCGCAGGGCCGTCACCCTGGCTGGCTCACCTTTATGGCCGCCGGTGACCTCGGTCAGGTGGATGCGGCCGCGGTGCAGCACGGCGCCCGCGTGCTGTTCGAGCCCCACCGCTTCGCCAATCTCGGCCAGGAGGCGGTGCTTGCCGATCCGCAGGGCGCGGTGTTCGCCGTGCTCGCCTCCAACAGCGGCGACCCGCCAGACTTCCTGGCCACGCCGGGCGAGTGGATCTGGAGCTCGCTGATCACCACCGACCCGACGACCGACGCCGCCTTCTACAAGGCGCTGCTCGGCTACGACGTCTTCAGCATGTCCGACACGACGGACCCGCGCCACCTGCTGCTTGCCTCCCAAGGCTACGCCCGCGCGAGCGTGAACCCGATCCCGGCGAGCCACCCGGACGCGCATCCGCGCTGGATCAGCTACCTGCGCGTCACCGACGCCACCGCCATGGCGGCGCGCGTCACCTCGCTCGGCGGCCGGGTGATCCTGCCGCCGCGGCAGGACCGCCAGGGCGGCCTGATCGCCATCGTCGCAGACCCGCAAGGGGCGCTGTTCGGGCTGATGGAGTGGTCCGACGCACCGGCCAGCACGTCGGCGGGAGCCGCACCATGACGCGCGGGCGGGTTCGGCTTGGGCTGCTGCTCGGCCTGCTGGCGGCGCCGCTGAGCGGCTGCGTCGTCGGCGGGGGCGGCTATGACGGCTATGGCGGCGGCTACTACGACAGCGGCTACGGCGGCGGATTTGGCGGCTTCGACAACGGCTATCTCGTCGGACCCTATCGCGGCGGCGGCTTTCGCGGCGGGCGGGGCGTCCCCGGCATTCCGGTCGGCGCGCGCGGCGGCGGCGTCCACGGTGGCGGCCGTGGCGGCGGTGGCGGCGGCTTCCATGGCGGCGGCGGTCATGGCGGCGGCGGCGGCCATGGTGGCGGCGGTGGTGGACACGGAGGGCGTTAAGGCGCTGCTAACAAGCTAACGGGGAAGGCCAGGGCTCTGCCCTGGACCGTCACGCGCGAGCGTGCGGTCGCAAGACGGCGCCCACGGCCCCAGACCCCATCCGCTCTGAGTTTGGAGCGGCGCCTTCTCGCTTGGCAAAGCCAATCAACTCTTCTTCGCGCGCCACCACTCTCCCCACGGAAGCACCAGCAACAAATGGATTTTAAAGGCTCCGCCTTTAATGGGGTCCAGGGGCAAAGCTCCTGGCCTTGCCGCCTCTAGAACAACACCACCTGCCGCACGGCCTCGCCGGTGCGCAGACGATCAAACCCCTCATTGATCTCCACAAGCGTCAGCGTGCCGGTCAGCAGCCGGTCCACCGGCAGGCGGCCGGCCTGAAACAGGCCCACGTAGCGCGGGATGTCGCGTGAGGGCACCGCCGAGCCGATGTAGCTGCCGCGCACGCTACGCTCCTCGCCCACCAGCATCGTCACCGGCAGCGGCAGCCGGGCGTCCGGGGGCGGCAGCCCGGCGGTGATCGTCGTGCCGCCGCGGCGGGTGATCGCGAACGCCAGTTCCAGCGCCCGGACCGAGCCCGCCATCTCGAAGGCGACATCCACGCCGCCCGCCATGTGCTCGCGGATCGAGGCCGCGACGTCGGCCTCCGTCGCCAGCGCCGTCCGCGTTGCTCCGAGCGAGCGCGCCAGCGCCAGCCGCTCCTCCGACAGGTCGACGGCGACCACCTCCATCGCGCCGGCGGCAACTGCACCCAGTACGGCCGCCAGCCCCACGCCGCCCAGGCCGATCACCGCCGCCCGCATGCCGGGCTGCAGCCGCGCCGTGTTCACCACCGCGCCGACGCCGGTCAGCACCGCGCAGCCGAACAGCGCCGCATGCTCGGGCCGCAAGTCGCGCGGCACCCGCACCAGCGAGCGGCGCGACACCACCGCGTGGTCGGCAAACGCCGAGCAGCCGAGATGGTGGTTCACCGCGACTCCGTCGGCGGCCAGCCGACGCGCCCCACCCAGCAGCACCCCGGCCGCGTTCGCCGCCGCGCCCGGCTCGCACAGCGCAGGCCGCCCCTCGGCGCAGGGCAGGCAGTGGCCGCAACTCGGCATGAACACCATCACCACCTGGTCGCCGACGGCCAGGTCGCTCACCCCCTCGCCGAGGGCGGCGACGATGCCGGCCGCCTCGTGGCCCAGCGCCATCGGCACCGGTCGCAGCCGGTCGCCGTTGATCACCGACAAATCCGAGTGGCACAGCCCGGCCGCGGTGATCCGCACCAGCACCTCGCCGGCGCCCGGCGGCGCCAGCTCAAGCGTCTCGATCCGGAGCGGACGGCTCTGCGCATACGGAGCCGCCGCGCCAACCTCGCGCAGCACCGCCGCCTGGATCTGCATCGTCTCGGGCATGGTCGTTCCTCGCCAAGGAAGGCCAGGGCTGTCTGCCCTGGACCCGATTAAAGGCGAAGCCTTTAAAATCCGCCAGTTGGAGCAGCGCTGCTTGTGCCAAACCTGGAACGCCGCGAGATTGCGCCGCCACCTGAGGGACCGACGGCATGCCGACCGCCGACGCCCGGCCCACGCCCGAACGACGCGCCGACTACGCACTGCTGGAGCGCATCACCACCCGGTGGAGCGACAACGACTCGTATCGACACGTCAACAATGTCGTCTACTACTCGTTCTTCGACACCGCCGTGAACCGCATGCTGATCGCCGCCGGCCTGCTCGACCTCGAGACCAGCACCGTGATCGGCCTCGTCGTCGAAACCCGCTGCCATTTCTTCCGTCCGGTGAGCTTTCCCGACGACGTGTGGTCCGGCCTGCGCGTCGCCCATCTCGGCCGCTCCAGCATCCGTTTCGAAATCGGACTGTTCCGCAACGATGACGAGACGGCCTCGGCGCAAGGCTACTTCAACCAGGTCGTCGTCGACCGCGCGACCAACCGGCCGATCGCTATGCCGGATGACCGGCGGCAATACCTGCAGACTTTGATGAAGTAAGGCAAGGGGCTTTGCCCCTTGACCCCATCAAAGGCGAAGCCTTTGAAATCCATTCATGAGCGGGCTCAGCACCAAACGGCAGGGGTCTGGGGCCTCACGGCCCCAGCGGGTCAAGGGCAGAGCCCTTGCCTTATTTCCTTTTCCCTTGCCTCAAAAAGCGGCCTCGCTCATCTCCATCATCGCCGCCTTGCCCGACTTGATCGCCGCCAGCAGGCCGCCCGCCTGCGGCAGCACGCGCTCCATGTAAAAGCGCGCGGTGGTCAGCTTCGAGCGGTAAAATCCCGCGTCGCCGTTCGCGGTCGGCAGCTTCTCGAGCGACACCACGGCGGCGCGCGTCCACATGAAGCCAAGTGCCACGAGGCCGAGCAGGCGCAGGTATTCGGTGGCGGCGGCACCTGCCTCTTCCGGGTCGCGCAGCCCGGCGGTGGCGACGTGGGCGGTGGCGAGCTGTAGCGCTCCGAAAGCGCGTGACAGGCCTTTGACCATGTCGGCGAGCATCGGATGGTTGCTGTTCTGCTCGATGAACTCGGCGACGGGGTGGAAGAAGGAGCGGAGCAGCCGGCCGTTCGACTGCGGCAGCTTGCGGCCGACGAGGTCGAGCGCCTGGATGCCGTTAGTGCCCTCGTAGATCATCGAGATGCGGGCGTCGCGCACCAGCTGCTCGACGCCGTGGTCGCGCACGTAGCCATGCCCGCCATGCACCTGCAGCCCGAGATTGGTTGCCTCGAAGCCGAGGTCGGTGAACAGCGACTTCACCACCGGCGTCATCAGCGCGGTGAAGTCCGCCGCGCGGGCCTTGGCCGCCGGGTCGTCCGAGCGCTCCAGCTCGTCGAGCTCGCGCGCCACCCAGCCGCCGAGCGCGCGGCAGCCTTCGGTGTAGGCGCGCATGGTGAGCAGCATGCGCCGCACGTCGGGATGGACGATGATCGGGTCGGCCGCCGCGGCTGGCTGCTTGGCGCCGCCCAGGCTGCGGCCCTGGATGCGGTCGCGCGCATAGGCGACGGCGCTCTGGTAGCTGGTCTCGGCCGCGCCCAGGCCCTGGATGCCGACGGAGAGGCGCTCGCTGTTCATCATCGTGAACATTGCCGCCAAACCCTTGTGCGGCTTGCCGACCAGCCAGCCGGTCGCGTCCTCGAAGGTGATCTGGCAGGTGGCCGAGGCCTTGATGCCCATCTTGTGCTCGATGGCGGTGCAGATCACGCCGTTTCTGGAGCCGGGCCGGCCGTCCGCATCGGGAACGAACTTCGGCACCAGGAACATGCTGATGCCCTTGACCCCCGCCGGCGCGTCCGGCAGCCGCGCCAGCACCAAATGGATGATGTTGTCAGTGAGGTCGTGCTCGCCGGCGCTGATGAAGATCTTGGAGCCGCTAAGCTTGTAGCTACCATCCTCCTGCGGCCGCGCGCGGGTGCGCAGCATGCCGAGGTCGGTGCCGCAATGCGCCTCCGTCAGGCACATCGTGCCCGACCAGGAGCCGTCCACCATGTGCGGCAGAAAGCGTTCGCGCAGCTCTTCGGTCGCATGGTCGGCGATCGCCTGATAGGCGCCGTGCGTCAGTCCGGGATAGAGGCTGAACGACAGCCCGGTCGCGCAGATCATCTCCTCGACCAGCTTGTTCACGCTCTCCGGCAAGCCCTGCCCACCGTAACGCGGGTCCGCCGCAATCGACGTCCAGCCGGCCTGGCAGAACTGGTCATAGGCCGCCTTGAAGCCCGGCGGCGTGCGCACGACCCCGTTCTCCAGCACGCAGGCATGTTCGTCGCCGACGGCGTTGATCGGCAGCAGCACCTCCTCGGCAAACAAGCCGGCCTGCTCGAGGATGCTGTCCATCAACTCGGGCGAGACGTCCTCCAAGCCGCGCAGACGCGTCAGCGCCGCGCTGTCGTTCAGCTCGTGCAGCACGAAACGCATGTCTCGAAGCGGCGCCTTGTAGGTTTGCATCTTGTCGTCTCCCTGTAGGAAGGAAGGCCAGAGGCTCTGCCTCTGGACTCCGCTGGGGCCGCGGGCCCCAGACCCCATGTCGTCTGGAGTCTAGGCGCCTTCGTTCTTTCTTGGTGAAGCCATTTCGATCCATCTCTCCCAAGCACCAGCCCTGCGGCGATACGATGAAGAAAATGGATTTTAAAGGCTTCGCCTTTAATCGGGTCCAGGGGCGACGCCCCTGGCCTTTTCTTAGTTTCTCAGCGGCTTCCCCGTTTCGATGGTGTGCTCGATGCGTGCCAGCGTGCCCGGCGTCTTGATCAGCCGCAGGAACACGCGCTTCTCAAGGTCGAGCAGCTTCCGTTCGCTCACCGTATCGATGATGTCCGTCTCCCCGCCGGTGAGCAGCTCGGCCAGGCCGCCGGCGACCACGAGGTCGTGGTCGGTGGCGATGCCCCGGGCGTGCAGGCCGCGGGCGGCGCTGTCGAGCGAGGCGCGGCCGGATGGGCCGGGCAGGGTATACTCCGGCGGGGTCGGCGGGATGTAGCCGTCGACCATGACCAGCGCCCGTGCCTTGGCGTCGGCGAGCAGGCGGAAGCGGTTCATGGTGATGCCGTCACCGGCGCGCAGAAACTTCTTTTCGCGCGCATCGTGGGCGGATTTCGAAACCTCGGCGACGCTGACGGTCTCGAACACCTTGACCGTGGCCGGCATCGGGCCGCGCGGCAGGGCCGGCTCGGCGCGCCAGCGGGCCAGCATCTCGCCGGCGCCGCCCCAGCCCGGCACCAGGCCGACGCCGCATTCCACCAGGCCGAGATAGGTCTCGGCATGCGCCTGCACGGCATCGGCATGCAGCACGATCTCGCAGCCGCCGCCGAGCGCCATGCCGGCGGGCGCGGCGACGACCGGGAAGGGGGCGTATTTCAGCGCCTTGAGGGTAGCCTGGCCGGCGCTGACGGATGTCTCGATCTCGCCCCAGGCGGCGATGTTGGCGGCGAACAGCGCCAAGCCTAGATTGGCGCCGAGCGAGAAATTGTCGGCGTCGGTGTAGATCACCAGCGCGCGGAAGGATTGCTTCACCGTCGTGATGGTCTGGCCGAGCAGCGCCAGCACGTGGTCGTCCAGGGTGTTGCTCTTGGAGGCGATTTCGAAGCAGGCGACGCCGTCGCCGATGTCCCATAGCGCGGCCGAGGCGTTGCGCAGCGCCGGCTTTGACGCGAGCTTCACGTCCTCCAGCATCAACACGCCGGGCGCGCGCGCCAGGTCGTGATAGGCGCCGTCAAGGCCGAGGAACTGCCGGCGGCCGTCCTGCACGCGGTAGAAGGTCTTGCCGGCGGCCGCGGCCAGCACCGGCGGGACGGGCAGGGAGCGCTCGGCGAGGCGGTCGGCGAGCCACTGGGTGCCGATGCGGTCGGCGAGCTCGAACGGACCCTGCTTCCAGGCGTAGCCGAGCCGCATTGCCTCATCGATGTCGGCGATGGTCGCGGCCGCTTCGGGCACCAGCGAGGCGGC
Organism: Acetobacteraceae bacterium; assembly: GCA_963692975.2. Lineage (GTDB taxonomy): Bacteria > Pseudomonadota > Alphaproteobacteria > Acetobacterales > Acetobacteraceae > CAXMMR01. Next base: position 74,722 of record CAXMMR010000024.1, read on the forward strand.
GTAGGCGATGGTCTCGGCCATCACGTCGAAGGCGTAGGCGCCGACGCGGCCTGGCGCGGCGAGCAGCGCCTGCAGGTCGCGCCCGGCGGCGCGCAGCTCCGGCAGCTCGGCCGGCCGCTCCGGGCGGTATTCGCCGCGCACCAGGTCCATCACGACCTTGCTGCGCTGACCGCCGCGACCACGGTCGAGCCGGTAGAAGCCGCCGCCGCCTTTCCGCCCGGTGAGGCCCTGGCTGATCATCCGGCTGATCAGCGGGATGTCGCGGTCGACCTCGTGGAAGCGGTCGGTGCCGGGCAGGGCGGCCCGCAGCGAGGCGTTGATCTGCGGGCCGAGGTCGATGCCGACCAGGTCCATCAGGCCGAACACGCCGGTCTTGGGCACGCCCATCGGGCGGCTCAGGATCGCGTCCGCCTCCTCGACGGCGAGCCCCTGGTCGATGGCGCTCACCAGCGCCCGCTGCATCCAGTAGATGCCGAGCCGGTTGGCGATGAAGCCGGGGCTGTCGTTGCAGTGCACCACCGACTTGCCGAGCGCCACCGAGGCGAACTGCTCCATCGACTGCACGAGCTCGGGCGCGGTGTCGCGGCCGGCGACGATTTCGAGCAGCCGCATGTAGCGCGGCGGGTTGAAGAAGTGGGTGATCAGGAAGTCGCGCCGAAACGCCTCGCTCATCCCCTCGGTCAACGTGTCGAGCGGGATCGTCGAGGTGTTGGAGCTGATCGCCGAGCCCGGCCGGCGCACCGCCTCGAGCCGGCGGTAGAGCGCCTGCTTGATGTCGGCGCGCTCCAGCACCGCCTCGACGATCCAGTCGCAGTCAGCCAGTTTCCCGAGGTCGTCCTCGGTATTGCCGGTCGCGACCAGCTTGGCCGCACCTTTATGCATGAACGCGGCCGGCTCGGTCTTGAGCAGCCGCGCGACGGCGGCCTCGGCCAGCCCGCTGCGGTTGTTCGCCCCGGCAGGCACGATGTCGAGCAGCACCACCGGCACGCCGGCATTGGCGACCTGGGCGGCGATGCCCGCGCCCATCGTGCCGGCGCCGATCACCCCGACTTTGGTGATGGCGGCGCGGATGGCCGCCATCAGACGCGCTCCAGCACGGTGGCGATGCCCTGGCCGCCGCCGATGCACTGCGTCGCCAGCGCGTAGCGCCCGCCCTGCCGCGCCAGCAGGGAGGCCGCCTTGCCGGTGATCCGCGCCCCGGTCGCCCCCAGCGGGTGGCCGAGCGCGATCGCGCCGCCGTCGATGTTCAGCGTCTCCTCGCGCACCCCGAGCTCGCGCGCGCACGCCAGCGCCTGGCTCGCGAACGCCTCGTTGAGCTCCACCACGTCGATCTCGCCGATCTCGACACCCGCCCGCGCCAGCGCCTTGCGGCTCGCCATCACCGGGCCGATGCCCATCACTTCGGGCGGGCAGCCGGCCACCGCCACCGCGCGGATGCGCGCCAGCGGCGCCAGCCCGTGCTTGTCCGCATAGGCCTCGCTGCACACCAGCACGGCCGAGGCGCCGTCGGTCAGCGGCGAGGCGGTGCCCGCAGTCACCGTGCCATCCTTGCTGAACGCCGGCTTGAGGCCAGCGAGCCCCTCGGCGGTGGTGTCCGGCCGGATGCAGCCATCCTCGGCGACGCTGCCGGCTTTTCCCGTCATGGTGACGATCTCTGCCGCCAGCCGCCCCTCGGCGCGGGCCGCAGCGGCGCGCTGGTGGCTGCGCACCGCGAACGCCTCCTGCTCGGCGCGGGTGATCTGATACTGCCGCGCCACGTTCTCGGCGGTTTCGCCCATGCCCATATAGGCCGCACTCTTGCCGGCGAGCTCGACGTTGACCAGCGGGTTGTAGCCGCCCATCGGCACCCGGCTCATGCTCTCGATGCCGGCGCAGACATAGACGTCGCCCGCGCCCATGGCGATCTGCCCGGCCGCCATGTGAACCGACTGCATGGACGAGCCGCAGAACCGATTCACCGTAACGCCGCCGACCGAGTTCGGCAGCCCGGCAAGCAGGCCGATCATCCGTGCGACGTTCAACCCCTGCTCGGCCTCCGGAAAGGCGCAGCCGACGATCACATCCTCGACGTCCTCGGGCGCGATGCCGGTGCGCTCGACGAGCGCGCGCACCACCTGGGCGGCGAGGTCGTCCGGGCGGATGCGGGTCAGCGCTCCCTTGCCGGCGAACTGAAACGGCGAGCGGGCATAGCCGACGATGACGGCGCTGGTCATGAGGGGTTCACTCCGATGTTTTGTGGCGGCCGGTCGCCGCGAGCGCGTGCTGGGCGAGGCGCATGATCTCATCGAGCTCGCCGAGCGCCTCGTCCACCGCCTGGCGTTGAGCGGCGAGGGTGGCGCGGCGGGTGTTCAGCGCCTCGATCAGCCGGGTGAGCTGGGCGCGGCCGGTGAGGTCGGCGTCATAGAGGTTGAGATACTCGGCGATGTCGCTGAGCGAGAAGCCGAGCCGTTTGCCGCGCAGGATCAGGATCATCCGCGCCCGCTCGCGCGCCGCGTAGACGCGCGTGGTGCCGAGGCGGCGCGGCGTGATCAGCCCCTTATCCTCGTAGAAGCGTAACGCGCGGGGCGTAACGCCGAGGGCCTGGGCGAGCTCGGTCACTGTGGACAGTGCGTGCTCCGCCGGCTCGGCGGGCGGCGGTAGGCTGGTCAGCCCGATGGCGGGTTGGCTCTCGCTCATCCGGCTCACCTATACGTAAGCTCGCTTACGTGCAAGCCGACATGGCGTCGCGTCATGCGGCATTCGCCGGCGCTAGCCGTGACCCGCACAGACGAAAACGCCGGGCGACTTGCGTCGCCCGGCGTCCTCGATGGCTCTGCGTAATGGTCTTGGCGGTAGAGGCCTAGAAGAACTCCACGTGCGCCTTGAAGCCGAGGAAGGCTGCGTCCGGCAGGTTGGACTGCGCGTTCGGACGGATCATGTACTGGAAGTCCGGCGCGAAGGTGACGCCGCGGTAGACGTGGATCGCGTAGTTCAGCTCGAAGGTCGCGGTCCAGGTCTGCACGCCGCTGGCGCCGCCGGGGATGTCGAGAAGCGGCAGCCCCTCGGAGAAGCCGAGACCCTCCGCCTTGCCGAGCAGCCCGGAAACGCGCTGGTAGGTCGCAATCCCGTTGATTTGGTCGAATGGGCGGGCCTGCCAGAAGCCGAGGTCCTGCGCGCCGCCAAAGAATTGGTAGGCGCGTGTCGAGGTCTGCGGATCGTTGTAGGAGGCGCCGCCGAGTAGGGTCAGGCCGCCTGCCGTCGTGCCGGGACCATTACGGAAGATCGTCTGGTCGGCCAGAAGGTAGACGGTGCTGGCGCTGGCGTAGATCTTCGGCGGCAAGCCAGTCTGCAGGATCGCGCTGCCCTGGGCGTCGAAGTAGTCGCTGGCGTGCGGGTTGTGGTCGTAGACGTAGCCGAGCTTGTAGTGGCCGGGCAGCGCCTGGTCACCGAACTTCGGCGTCCAGCCGATCTCGACCGGGAACGCCTGGCCGTGAATGTAGGAGGTGTCGAAGTTGAACCCCGAGCGGAAGCCCAGGCCCGGATTGTAGATGTTGGTGCTTGTGAAGTAGATGCCGCCCTGGATGTAGTAGTCCGGGATCGGCGAGATGAAGGTGCGCACGGCCCAGTTCGCGTCCGGATACGAGCTATGCGAGTAGTTGTCGACGAAGTTCTTGGGATTGCCGCAGATCGCATTCGATTCGTAAACGCAGTAGAGCGGCGACGCGGCGAAGAAGTCGTCCAGCGGTATACGCCCGGCACTGACGCTGAAGCGGCCGCCAGCCAGCGACTCCGTGCCGAACACCTGCACAAGGTGGGCGACCACGTTGCCGCCGGCGCCGTAGACCTCCTGCGTCGGGTTGAGGCTGTCGCCGACCAGCTCGCTGGCCGGCAGCCCGCCGTAACGAGCGACGATGATGGTGTTGGTCGAGAAGCCCGTGATGCCGGCGAGCCGCTCCCAGTTGATGTCGGTCTCGAAACCGACCTGGCCATCGATGGAGGCGCCGCCCTGCGTGCTGTTGCGGCCGGCCGGACGCGGCCCGCCGTCACCGGTGATGTTGCCGGCCAGTTCATCGACGGTGTCGAACAGCACCGCAATGCCGTGATCGGTTAGGAACGGCCGGGCGCCGAACAGCTCCGGGAACAGGGACTCCGGCGACGGCAGCGGCGGCTCGCTGGACACGTATGGCACTGGCGTCGCGACCTGCACGCTCGACGACGCGCCCTGGCCGCTATTCAACGTCTGCGCCAAAGCAGGGGCGCTGACGACGCTCGCCGCCGTCATGAAGCCCAGCACTGGAGCCAGTATGGTCCGGCGCCCCCCGGGCGACGTGAACGGGGGCGAATTCTTTAACGACATGGACAACCCTCCTTGCGTATTCTTCTGATTACAGCTGCATGCTCTGAAACCGAGCCACCTTAAGATTTCGCCTCGCATACGATCCGATCGAAGACGGATTGCCGACCGTCTAGTCGTCAGTCGCAGCGACTTGAACCCTTCGCCATTTCGAGAGATGGCGAAAAACTCGGCGACACGTGTGGCGTATAAGTCGTCGGGGCGATGGCCATACCCATCGCCTCCTGCATCCTTGGCCTCCCTCGCAGCAGCGTTGCGTTTCGCGCTTGAAAGCGAAGAAAGCATCTGACTCCGGCAATGGCAATCACGTTTGGCCCTGTCGGCAGGGTCTGCAATGTCGATTTTCGTTGCACTGTGCCAGTTTTAGGACGGATCGCCCGAGATGCTGTCCTTGCGTGCACCGCAACACGCAGCCTTGGCGTTTGAAGGCGATCTGCGCTGCCCAACTGACCGGCCGCTCCACCAGCCCGCACGACGGGCGTGAGGCCAGGCCTCTACCCCGTCGGCTAAATCGCACCGCTCCCAAGGTGAGGCACAAACAAAAGATGGATTTTAAAGGCTCCGCCTTTAATGGGGTCCAGGGGCAAAGCCCCTGGCCTTCTACTTACGAGTAAATCTCGAACAACCCCGCAGCGCCCATGCCGCCGCCGACGCACATCGTCACCACGCCCCATTTTGCGCCGCACCGCCGGCCCTCAAGCAACGTGTGGCCGATCATGCGCGCGCCGCTCATGCCGTAGGGGTGACCGACCGAGATCGCCCCGCCGGTCACGTTGAGGCGGTCATCGGGAATATGCAGCCGGTCGCGGCAGTAGATCACCTGCACCGCGAAGGCCTCGTTGAGCTGCCAGATGCCGATGTCGTCCACGCTGAGGCCGTGCTTCTCCAGCAGCTTCGGCACCGCGAAAACCGGCCCGATGCCCATCTCGTCCGGATCGCACCCGGCAACCGCCATGCCGCGATAGGCGCCAAGCGGCTGCAGCCCGCGCCGCTCCGCCTCGCGCGCCTCCATCAGCACCATCGCCGCGGCGCCGTCCGAAAGCTGCGAGGCGTTGCCGGCGGTGATATAGTGCCCCTCGCCGACGCGCTGGCCGCCCTTGAACACCGGCTTGAGCTTGGCGAGGTCGGCGAGCGTCGTCTCCGGCCGGTTGCCCTCGTCGCGCTCCAGCGTCACCGACCGCTCGGAGGTCTCGCCCGTCGCCTTGTCGGTGACCAGCATGATCGTGCTCATCGGCACGATCTCGTCCTTGTAGATGCCCTCGGACTGGCCCTTGGCGGTGCGCTGCTGCGAGCGGACGGCGTACTCGTCCTGCTTCTCGCGGCTGATCTGGTAGCGCTCGGAGACGATCTCGGCGGTCTCGATCATCGTCATGTAGGTTTGCGGCAAATGCTCGACGAGCCATGGGTCGGCGGCGCGGTAGCGGTTCGAGTGCTCGTTCTGCGCCAGCGAGATAGATTCGAGCCCGCCGCCGACGGTGACCGTCATGCCATCGCCCATGATCTGCTTGGCCGCCATCGAGACCGCCATCAGCCCGGACGAGCACTGCCGGTCCACGCTCTGCGCGGCGACGCTGGTCGGCAGCCCGGCGCGCAGCGCGCTCTGGCGGGCGACGTTCATGCCCTGCGAACCCTGCTGCGCCGCGCAGCCCATGATCACGTCGTCGATTTCGGCCGGGTCGATTCCCGCACGCTCGACGGCGGCGGCGATCGCGTGCCCGCCGAGCGCCTGCGCCTGGGTGTTGTTGAAGGCGCCGCGATAGGCCTTGCCGATCGGCGTGCGGGCGGTGGAAACGATGACGGCTTCACGCATGATGCTGTGCTCCCGGATTTGTTGTTGGAGGAGGTGGTCAGCCGCCCCGCTTGATCGTCTCGCGGGCGATCACGAGTTGCTGGATCTGCGAGGAGCCCTCGTAGATGCGGAACAGCCGCACGTCGCGGTAAAAGCGCTCGACGCCGTATTCGGCGAGGTAGCCGGCGCCGCCGAAGATCTGCACCGCCCGGTCGGCGACCCGGCCGACCATCTCGGAGGCAAACAGCTTGGCCGACGCCGCCTCCAAGGTGATGCGCTCGCCACGGTCGCGCTGGCGGGCGGTCTCCAGCACCAGCGCCCGGGCGGCGAGCGACTCCGCCTTGCTGTCGGCGATCATCGCCTGCACCAGCTGGAACGAGGACAGCGCAGCGCCGAACTGGCGCCGCTCATTGGCATACGCAACCGCGTCCGCGATCAGCCGCTCGGCGGCGCCGACGCAGACCGCGGCGATGTGCAGCCGGCCGCGGTCCAGCACCCGCATGGCGAGCTTGAAGCCCTCGCCCTCGGCGCCGAGCCGGTTGCCCGCCGGCACCCGCACGCCCTCGAAGATCACGTCGCAAACATGCGCACCCTGCTGGCCCATCTTGCGCTCGATGCGGCCGAGCGAAAGCCCGGGACTGTCGGCCTCCACCAGGAACGCCGAGACGCCCGAGCCGCCCGCCCGCTCCGGGTCGGTGCGCGCCATCACGGTGAACAGCGCGGCGCGGTCGGCATTGGTGATGTAGCGCTTGGTGCCGGTCAGCACGTAGTCGTCGCCGTCGCGCCGCGCCTGCATGCGCACCGAGCCGCTATCCGAGCCGGCCTCTGGCTCTGTCAACGCGAACGAGGTGATGACCTCGCCGCTGGCAATCCGCGGCAGCCACGCCGCCTTCTGCGCCTCGGTCCCGGCCATCACCAGGCCCTGGCTGCCGATGCCGACATTGGTGCCGATCACCGAGCGGAACGCCGGGCTCACCCGCCCGAGCTCGATCGCGACGAGGCACTCCGCCTCCATCGACAGGGCAAGCCCGCCATGCTCCTCCGGGATCGACAGGCCGAACAATCCCAGCGCGCGCATCTCGTCGATAACCGCCGTCGGGATCTCGTCGCTCTCGGAGACCTGCGCCTCGAGCGGCCGCAGCCGCTCGGTCGCGAACCGCCGCACCGTCTCGAGCAGCTGCTCGATCATCGGGTCCGACGCGGCGCTCACCCGCGACCCACGCTGTCGCCGCCGCAAGCGATCGGGCCGGTCAGCGGTGATTGTCGGAGACACGCCATGCCGTCCTCGCTATGCCCCGCCGTCGCCCTTTGCAAGCGCCCAGCGCCGTTTCGACGCATCGGTATGCCAGCCATGAACGGCCAGCCGCAGCCCGCGTTGTCTGCCCAAGCACAGGGAGACGCCGCATGCCCGCCGATACACCCACCGAAAACCCCGATCACGCCGGCACCGCGCCGATCGACCTGGCCACTCTCACGCCCGAGGCAAGCCCACCTGCGGACAACGAGGTCGCGGCTCCTGGCCAGGACAAGCCCGTCGGCGGTACGGCAACCACGGCCGCTACCTCGTGGGCCGGCGCGTCCGACGAGGAGCTCGATGATGCGGCGCCGACTGAGTAGTAGAAGGAAGGCCAGGGGCTTTGCCCCTGGACCCCATTAAAGGCGAAGCCTTTAAAATCCACTCCCTATTTATGCCCCACGGTGAGGTCCGCGCCGTTGGGGGTTTGGGGCCTCAGGCCCCAGTGGTGTCCAGAGGCAGAGCCTCTGGCCTTCCTACCCTCGCCTGGCAAACCTGAGCGCACCATCATTCAAGCGGCCGAGGCGGAAATTAAGCCGGTCCAGCAGGTAGTTCTGTTGCACCCGCCACGGCCTTTTCGCGCCCTGCCGTGGGAATAGCTTGATGTCGCGTTGGATGTAGCCGGACGTAAAGTCTAGCAGCGGCTCGTCCACCATCGCGGTGCTGGCCTTGCGCGGCGTGGCGGAGGCGTAGCCGCGGCGGTCCATGTAGTTGATCAGCCGGCAGACATAGTCGCAGGTGAGGTCGCATTTCAGCGTCCACGAGGCGTTGGTGTAGCCGAACGAGGTCGCGAGGTTCGGCACGTCGCTGTACATCAGGCCGCGATAGGCGGTGGTCTGGCTGAAATCGACCGGCGCCCCATCGACGGTGACCTGGACGCCGCCGAGCAGCTGCAGCTTCAGCCCGGTGGCGCTGACGACGACGTCGGCGGCGAGCTCGCGGCCGGAGCGCAGCCTGATGCCGGTCTCGGTGAAACGCTCGATGTGGTCGGTCACCACCTCGGCGCTGCCGGCCTTCAGGGCGCGGAACAGGTCGTCGTCCGGCACCAGGCAGAGCCGCTGGTCCCACGGATTGTAGCTCGGCGTGAAGTGGGTGCCGACGTCGTAGTCCGGCCCGAGCTGGCGCCGCACCATGCCGATGATCATCGCCTTGGCGCGGTCCGGCTTCTTGCGCATCTGAGTGTAGTAGAACAGGCCGAGCAGCACGTTGCGCCAGCGGACGATGCTGTAGGCGAGCTTGGCCGGCAGCCGGGCGCGCAGGCGATTGGCCCAGAAATCCTCCGAGGGCCGGGACACCACGTAGGTCGGCGAGCGCTGCAGCATGGTGACGTGCGCGGCCTGCCGCGCCAGCGCCGGCACGAGCGTGACCGCGGTGGCGCCGCTGCCGATGACGACCACGCGCTTGCCCGCGTAGTCGAGCTGCGCCGGCCAGCGCTGCGGGTGCACCACGATGCCTTTGAAATCCGCCAGGCCGGGGAAGTCGGGCATGTAGCCGCCCGCGTAGTCGTAATAGCCGCTGCAGGTGAACAGGAAGCCGCAGGTGAGGCGCACCAACTCGCCGTCGCGGCTAGCCGCGCGCTCGCTGTCGCGGCCAGCCGCGCGCTCGCTGTAACGCTCGACCTCGACCGTCCAACGCGCCTCCGCCGATGACCACGCCGCGCTTCTGACCTGGTGGTTGTAGCGGATGTGGCCGTCGAGGCCGCCCTCGGACGCCGTCTCGCGGATGTAGCTGAGGATGGAGCCGCCATCGGCGATCGACTTGGCCTCGGTCCAGGGGCGGAACCGGTAGCCAAGGGTGTACATGTCTGAGTCCGAGCGGATGCCGGGATAGCGGAACAGGTCCCAGGTGCCGCCCAGGCTGCCGCGGCCTTCCAGGATGACGAAGCTCTTGCCGGGACAGCGATGCTTGAGGTGCCAGCCGGCGCCGACGCCGGACAATCCGGCGCCGATGACGATGACGTCGACATGCTCGACGCGCGAGCCGGGCGCGGCGGCAGTGGGGCGGTCCAGAACGTCGCTCATGCGGTTTGCTTTCGCGCGCTCGTGAAAACCTGATCGGCCATCCGCCGGATGAAGCCCACCACCTGGTCGGGCACCGTCACCGGCAGCATGTGGCCGCCATCGACCAGCTCGAGCGTGAGCCCGGGGATCGCCGAGCGCATCGCCAGGCCGTGCTTGACATGGTCCAGCACCCGGTCGCCGCGACCGTAGAGCACGCCGACCGGCACCTTGATCGAGCCGTAGCGGGCGACGTAGCCGGGGAAGTCGTCGTTCATCGCCACCATGTCGGTCGAGCCGGCATAGTAGCTGGAGGGCCGCAGGCCGAGCATGCCGCCCGCCGCGGTCGGGAAGTCCGCCGGCATCTCCTCGGGCCCGAACAGGATCGGCATCGTCGTGGCCCGGCTGCGCATCGCGCTCGGGATCGCCAGCGTCCAGGCGACGATCCGGCGCGCGAGCGGCGTGCGCACCGCGAGCCCGCGGAACAGCTTCGGCACGGCGTAGGTCGGTTGCGTTGCCGGCGCCACCAAAGCGAGGCCGCCGACGCAGTCCGGATGGTCGAGCGCCAGCGCCAGCGCGACCGCGCCGCCAAAGGAGTGGCCGACGATGAGCGGGCGGTCGAGCCCGAGCGCCTTGATGAAGGCGGCAACCGTGCCGGCCTGGGCGCTGAGCGTTGCCGAGGCGCCGGCCGGCCGCGTCGAGTAGCCGCTGCCCGGCCGGTCAACCGCAACCACACGGTAGTCGCGATACAGCGGCGCGAAGCCGGCCTTCGGAAAGTTCAGCAGCTGGCCGGCCAGACCATGGATCATGACGATCGGCGGCCCGGCGCCGTCAGCCACGTAGTGCAGCCTGCAGTCGCCGACCTGGATGAAGCGGCCGCTCGGCGGCAGCGCCTTTTCGATGCGCTTCGCCACCGTCCAGGTAAAGGCCGCCAGCCCGCCGCCGATCAAAGCCGCAAGGCCAAGAAGCCGTGCTATGAAGCGCATGAGTAAACCCTAAAGGAAGCCGGTTCTCCGCCTTGGATCCGGCTCACGCGAAGGCGTGCCTGGCATGACGGATGGCGACCCTTGCGAACCGCTGCATCAGAGCGCTGCGGCCAGATCCTGGTAACGCTTGAGGTGGTAGTCGGCGGAGCCGAGCTCGGTCTCCAGCATCGTCGCGCGCTTGAAATAATGGCTGAGCGCGAGCTCTTCCGTGAGCCCGATGCCACCATGCGTCTGCACCGCCATCTGGCCGACAAAGCTGCAGGCACGGCCGATGAAGACCTTGGCCGCCGAAACCGCCCGGCCGCGCTCGGCCGCCGGCAAGCCCAGCTTGAGCGTTGCCATGTAGGTCATCGACACCGACTGCTCGAGCTGGACGAACATGTCGACCATGCGGTGCTGCAGCACCTGGAACTCGCTGATCGGCCGGCCGAACTGCTTTCGCTGACGGGCGTACTCCACCGTCTGGCGCTGCAGCTCGCCCATCACGCCGAGCGCCTCGGCGCAGAGCGCCGCCCGCGCCTCGTCCAGCACCTGCTCGACCAACGGCAGCGCCTGCCCCTCCTCGCCGAGCAGCGCCTCGCCGCCGAGCCGCACCCCGTCGAACGCCACCTCCGCATCGCGCCGGCCATCCACCGTCGGGTAGGCGCGCATCGCCACGCCGGGCGCTGACGCGTCGACAAGGAACAGCGAAATGCCCGACCGATCACGCCGCTCGCCCGAGATTCGCGCGGTGACCAGCAGGCTGCCAGCCCAGGGCCCGGCCGCCACCGCCGCCTTGCGCCCGTCCAGCACCCAGTCATTGCCGTCGTGCCGCGCCGTGGTCGCCACGTCCGCCGCGTCATATCGGCTGGTCGGCTCGCCCCAGGCCAGCGTGGCGATGAGCTGCCCGGAGATGATGCGCTCCACCGCGTCCGCCGCCGCCGCCCCGCCGACGCGCGACAGCAGCCCGGCGGCGATCACCACCGTCTCCAGGTAAGGCTCCACCACCAGCGACTTGCCGAGCGCCCGCATCACCACCATCGTGTCGACCGGGCCGCCGCCGAAGCCACCCATCTCCTCGGGCAGCGCCGCGCCCAGCACACCGACATCCTCGGCCAACGCCCGCCAGATCTCCGGCCGCCATCCCGCCTCGGAACGGATCGCACGCTGCCGCGCCTCGAAGCCGTAGTTGCCACTCAGAAAGCGCTCGAGGCTGTCGCCCAGCAGGCGCTGCTCCTCGGTGAACTTGAAATCCATGATGCGTGCCTATCCGCTCGCTATGCCAGAAATGAAGGCCAGGAGCGTCGCCCCTGGACCCGATTAAAGGCGGAGCCTTTAAAATCCATCACGTGCTGAGGATCCGCCGGTCCAGCCCGCAGCACGCAGGACCAAATTAATGGATTGTAAAGGCTCCGCCTTTACTGGGGTCAAGGGGCAAAGCCCCTTGCCTTACTGCCTAGAGCCCCAACACCGCCTTGGCGATGATATTGCGCTGGATCTCGTTCGAGCCGCCGTAGATCGACGTCTTGCGCATGTTGAAATACGTGTCCGCCGCGTCGCGCGCATAGGCCGGCCCGACCGCCAGGTCGTTGTCGCCCGGCGTGATGCCGGACAAATGCGCGCTGCCGTAGCGCCCGGCCACCTCCAGGATCAGCTCCGTGCTGCGCTGCTGGATCTCGGTGCCGCGGATCTTGAGCAGCGAGCTCTCCGGCCCCGGCCCACGCCCTTCGCCCTCGCGGGCCAAACCCCGCAGCTCGGTGTATTCCAGCGCCAGCAGGTCGATCTCCAGCTCCGCCACCTTACGGGCGAAGAACGGGTCCTCGGCCAACGGCTTGCCGTCCTGCTGCTCCGTCGCCGCGGCCGTGCGCAGCTTGTCCAGCCCCCGCTTGGAACGCGCCACCCCGGCAATGCCGGTGCGCTCATGCGCCAGCAGGAACTTCGCGCATGTCCAGCCCGCGTTCTCCTCGTGCACCCGGTTCTCCACCGGCACCCGCACCTCGTCGAGCCACACCTCGTTGACCTCGTGCGCCCCGTCGAGCGTGATGATCGGCCGCACCGTGACGCCGGGGCTTGTCATGTCGATCAGCAGAAAGCTGATGCCCTCCTGCTTCTTCGCCGCGGGGTCGGTGCGCACCAGGAAGAAGCCCCAATCGGCAAACTGCGCCAGCGTCGTCCAGGTCTTCTGCCCGCTCACCACGTAATGGTCGCCGTCGCGGACCGCCCGCGTCGACAGCCCCGCCAGATCGGACCCCGCACCCGGCTCGGAGTAGCCCTGGCACCACCACACCTCGCCGCGCAGCAGCGGCGGCAGGAAGCGCTGCTTCTGCTCGGGCGTGCCGAAGCGCTGGATCACCGGCGCCACCATGTTGACGCCGAACGGCAGGATCGGAATCGTCGCCGCATGCGCCAGCTCCTCGGCGAAGATGAAGCGCTGGATCGGCGACCAGCCCGGGCCGCCAAACTCCACCGGCCAGGATGGCGCCGACCAGCCGCGGGCGCCCAGCACCCGATGCCAGGACAGGTAGTCCTCGCGCGTCAGCTCAAGCCCAGCCTCCTGATGCGCCCGCGTCTCCGCCGGATAGTTCTCGGCAATGAACCCACGCATCTCGTCGCGAAACGCCACATCCTCGGCAGAGAAATCCAGGTCCATCACCAACCCCATAGAAAAGCCGACTGCATAGGTGGCGACGCCCGCCACTGGCACAACGCATCCCGAGCATCTTAAGTCCACGATAGACCACCGTCGCCACCGGAGGAAACAGCATACGCGAGGCTCTAACCGAGGAAGGCCAGGGGCTTTCCCTCCGTGGAGCCATTCCAACTGCCGCTGCGCGGCAATTGGAACCTTGGGCTCACTTCGCCCCTGGACCCCATTAAAGGCGAAGCCTTTAAAATCCGTTTATAATCCGTATGCCAATGGCGAGGTCGGTGGCGTGCAGCCAGGATCGAATGGCTTCGCCAAGCAAGAAAGCGAGGGTGGTTAGCCTCTAGCAGATGGGCCGCGGGCCCCGTCGTGCGAATGCACGCTAGCGCGTGACGGGTCAGGAGCAGAGCTCCTGGCCTTCCTTCTAGGCGTACGCATACGCCCCGCCCTTCTCCAGGGCCGCCTTATAGGCCGGCCGCGCCTGGATCGTGGCGAGCCACGCCGCGAGCCGAGGCCGTGCGCCCAGCACCTGGCGTGCGCGCGCGGCTTCGACGGGGAAACTCATCATCACGTCGGCGGCCGAGAACTCCGGCCCGGTGAACCAGGCGTCGCGCGTCAACTCGGCCTCCATCAGCGCCATCTGCTTTTCCAGCGTCGGGTTCAGGAACCGCTTCTGCACGCCCTGGCTGATCATCCGCGCCACCGGCCGCACCAGCGCCGGCACCGAGTTCGGCAGCCCGCGGAACACCAGCGTCATCACCAGCGGCGGCATCGCCGAGCCCTCGGCGAAGTGCAGCCAGTAGGTGTAGCGCAGCCGCGCCTCGCTGCCCGCAGGTGGCACCAGCCGATGCTGGCCGTCGTAGCGTTCGGTCAGGTATTCGATGATGGCGCCGGTCTCGGCCACCGTCCGCCCGTCATCGGTGATCACCGGCGACTTGCCGAGCGGGTGCACCGCCAGCAGCTCGGGTGGTGCGAGCATCGTCCGCGTGTTGCGCTCGTAGCGCCGCACCTCGTAGGGCAGCCCGAGTTCCTCGAGCAGCCACAGCACGCGCTGCGAGCGCGAGTTCTCCAGGTGATGGACGGTGATCACGGCTCCACCTGCGGGCTTTGCTCGGACCGTCGCGGCACCACCATCCGGCCGACCATCACTTGAACCACCTCGTCATTCTGGTTGCGCGTCTCGCTGCGCATCGTGACCATGCCGCGCTCCGGCCGCGAGCGCGACGGCGCGATGTCGGTGACCTCGCTCACCACATGCAGCACGTCGCCCGGCCGCGTCGGCCTCGGCCAGCTGAGCTCGACCGCGGCGCCGATCAGGCCGCCGGCGATGGCCGGCCCGCTCGTCACCATCAGCCGCATGGTGATCGAGGCGGTGTGCCAGCCGCTCGCCGCCAGGCCGCCGAACAGCGAGCGTTGCGCCGCCGCCTCGTCGACATGGAACGGCTGCGGGTCGAACTCGGCGGCAAACGCGACCAGCCGCTCCGCGTCCAGCCGGTGCTCGGCCGTGGTGAAGCGCTGCCCGAGCGTCAGGTCGTCGAGATACAGTTCCGGCCGTGCCTCATCACCCATCGCCTGCGCCCTGACTGCTGGAGACCGCCAGCGTAACAGCCTGCGTGGCGCCGACGGAAGGCCAGTGGCGCAGCTCCCGCGGGCCTCGATTGAACGGGCAGCCTGCAACTTCAAATTGTGCTGGCGGTGCTACCGGAGCGGGTGCTTAAACGCCGGCTATGGAAAACAGCCGAGCCCGACCGCGCCTCGGCCTGAAAGCCGCGTCGACCTGGATGATCGTGTCGGTGCTCGCCGCAGCGCTCTTCCTGCTGACGCTGATCGACCTTCGGATCAACTGGTCGCTCGGCTGGTCGCACCCCTCTCCGGCCAGCCACACCATGCCGGAGGGTGACCTAGCGAGCCTGTGGATGGCGGGCCACCTCGCGCGCCTCGGTCAGCTCGATTGGCTCTACAACTCCCAGCTGTTCGAGGCCTGGCGGCAGCAGCGGTTCGGCGCGTCGTTACGTGGCGAACCGTGGGTGTATCCGCCGACGGTGTTGCTCATCGGCGTCCCGCTCTCCTTTTTGCCGCTGCTCCCGGCCTTCCTGCTCTGGGACGGTGCGACGCTTGCGGTGGCTGTGCTGCTGTTGCGCCGCGCGCGTGTGCCCTGGCCGATCCTGATCGTCGGGTTGGCTGCGCCGGCGACGTGGCGGGTGCTCGTCCTCGGCCAGCACGGCCTGCTCACCGGCGCCCTCGTCGTCGCCGGCTTGCTGATCGCGCCGACGCAGCCGGTCCAAGCCGGCATCATGCTCGGGCTGTCCACGCTCAAGCCTCAGCAAGGCCTGATCGTTCCGGTGGCCTGGCTGTCCGCCCGCAACTGGCGGGCGATCGGCGCAGCCGCCGCCATGTTCGCGGTCATGGCCCTGGCGGTCGCAGCGGCGTTCGGCGGCCAGGCCTGGATGCTGTTCCTCACCCGATCCGAGCCGGCGATCCGGGCGCTGCTTGAGGCGCCGCTGCCCCAGCCCAACATCAACACCGGCGTTTCGGTGTTCTGGATGGCGCGCACGATGGGGTCCGGCCTGCCGGCCGCGTATGCGGTGCAAGACGCCGCCGCCCTAGGTGCCGTGGTCCTTGTCTATCGCGCCTGGCGGATGCCTCGTGCCGATCCGTTCGCACGCATGGCGGCGACCGTCTGCCTGTCGCTCATCATCACGCCGTACGGCTACACGTCGGACATGGTCGCCTACTCGATCGCGGTAGCGGCCGTCGTCGCCGGGAATGACTGGCGGCTGCGATTGATCGATGGCTTGCTCTGGCTGTGGCCGGCCATCTGCCCAATCGTCGCGATAAAGACGGGCCTGCTCCTCACCCCGATCATCGTTGCCATCGCGGCCGCTCTGGCCTGGCGGCAAATGACGCCGGCGGCAATTGACGGCACGATGCCGATGAGAGAGCTCTCGGCCGACGTCGCGTAGCCACTGGCGGATCAAGCGTGAGTTCTAGCGTTCCCGGTCCGCAGCAGGTCTACCGGGCATAAGGCGAAAGCGGGCCGGCGCTCGCGCCGACGACCGGCGTGCACGAAATTGCTGCCAAGCCTGCACGACTTGGCACGATCATCAACGCGAGCCCTCATCCAGACGGAGCGTGCGCCTGACCAGCCGCCCGACCTGCAGCGTCAGCAATGCCGTCGCCAAGCCGCCAACGCCGAGCAGGACCATCCGGAACACGCCGGCGGAGTGCGCCTCGCTGTCGAACCCGCTCCTGATCAGCCCGCCCAGGCAGACATAGCCGAGCAAGGCCGGCAGCGCCGCCAGCGTGCCGAGCAGATAGTCGCGCTCGGACACCGACAGCAAGCCCAGCGTGTAGCTGGTCGCCGCGAACGGCATCACCGGCGAGACGCGCAGCAGGCAGACGAAGCGCCAGTTCTCTTGCGCCAGGCTCGCATCCAGTCGCGCGAGGCGCGGCCGGCGGCTCAGCAGGCGTTCGATGCCGGAGCGGAACACCGAGCGGCTTGCCCGAAAGGCGATCCAGGCGCCGGCGAAGGTGGTGGCGCTCGCCAGCGCGAAGCCGGCGGCGACGCCGTAGATCGCGCCGGCGGCCAACCCGACCAGCGAGGCCGGCAGGACGCCGCTCGCGGCGACGACGACCTGCGCCGCGGCGAACAGCGCGAGGCCGCCGCGGCCGCTGCCATGCACCATGCCGACGATGCGCTGCACAAGCTCGGCCGGGCTGCTCAGAGCGCGCGCCGCCAGCAGCCCGGAGAGCAGCAGCATCGCGAGCAGCCCGGCCGCCATCGTCACGCCCAGACGGGCGCTCGGCCGCCTCACCGCGGCACGGTCTTGGCGCCGGCCAGTCTTGCCTCGGCGGTCGGCTGGAACAGCGGCGAGCGGAGCAGGCCCATGCGGTGCAGCCGGAACGTCGCCGCGGTGCGCAGCACGCCAAGCCCGTAGACGATGCTGCGGCGCAGGTTAATCGAGGAGGCTTCGGCGAAGTAGCGCGTCGGGCAGGAGATCTCGCCGATGCTGAAGCCGCAATGAATGGCCTGGGCGATCATCTGGTTGTCGAACACGAAATCGTCCGAGCAGGCGAGCAGCGGCAGGGTCGACAGCACCTCGGCGCTCCAGGCGCGATAGCCGGTGTGATACTCGCTCAGTTTGTGGCCGAGCAGGATGTTCTCCACCAGAGTCAGCGCCCGGTTGAAGACGTATTTGTAGAGCGGCATGCCGCCGGCCAGCGCCCCGCGCCCCAGGATGCGCGAGCCCAGCACGGCGTCGTAATGACCCGAGGCGATCATCGAGGCCATCGCCGTCACCAGCCTGGGGCTGTACTGGTAATCCGGATGCAGCATGACGACGATGTCGGCGCCGCGCGACAGCGCCGCGGCGTAGCAGGTCTTCTGGTTGCCGCCGTAGCCGAGGTTCACCTCGTGGGACAGCACGTGCAGCCCCATGGCGCGCGCCAGCTGGGCGGTCTCGTCGCGGCTCGCATCGTCTGTCAGGATGACGTCGTCAACGGTGTCGCGCGGGATCTCGCGCACGGTGCGCGCCAGCGTGCGGGCAGCGTTGTAGGCCGGCAGCACGACGACCACACGCTTGCCTGCGACCATGCCGGACACTCCTGCCTCAAGCCATGTCGTCGCGCCCTCGATCCAGCTTGCCCGGCGGAGGCTGGCCAGCATCGCTCAGTCGCGCCCGGGCGCAAGTTCGGGCGCAAACTCGACCAAGACGTAGCCGCCGACCTGGCGGACGCAGAGCGCCGGGCCGTATGCCGCGGTGACCCCGCCGACCGTGAGGCCGAACGTATTGGCCGGCGTGAAGGCGGCGAACTCCGGCCGGTGCTGGGCGAGGTCGGCCATGTCGGAGGCCCAGGCGAAGGGCATCACCGGACTGCCGCCGACGCCCTGCACGGGCGTGTCGCGCACCACGCCGCGGCTCAGCGCCGTCACCATGCTGGAGGTCCAGTAGTCGCCCACGCCGTGCCGATAGCCATGGCGGTCGAGCCAGCTGGCGAGGCCGGCCGCGCCGACCCGCTCGATGCCCGGCGGCACGCGGGCTTGCCGCCAGCCGATCTGCACGACGCCGAACGCGAACAGCGCCATCAACCCGCCGAGCAGGCCGGCCGCCAGCCGGGCCGGCACGAGGCCTGCGCCGGCGAGCAGCGCGCGCGCCTCGAGCACGGCCGCGAGGCTCGCCAGCACATAGCACGGCACCACGTAGCGGGTCGCCGCGTAGGGAAAGCCGATGCCGAAGGAGAGCGCCTGGCGGAATTGGTCGCTCACCACGTCGAGCCCGGCCAGGCAGAGCGCGCCGAGCACCAGCAGCTGGACGAGCCCGTCGGCGGGCAGCGCGCGCGGCGCGCGCCACACCACGCGCGCGCAGAGCGCTCCGACGACGCCCGCTGCGGCCAGGCGCGAGCCGGCGATGACCGACCTCGCGTAGAACGGCGGCAGCGCCGGCACCCGGGCGCTGAACAGCTGCTGGGCGCCGCGCAGCACCGCGCGCAGGTCGATCGCCATGTCCGCCGGCCCGTGCACCAGGGCGAGCGAGAAGCCGGGCGCGACCGTGAAGCCGCCGAGCGCCGCCACGGCTCGGTTGAAGCCGCTCGCCGATCCCACAGCGAGCAGGATCGCTCCGGCGACCAGCCACTCGTCGAGCCGCCAGCGCGCGGTGAACCACAGCCGCAGCGCCGTCAGCAGCAGCCAGGGCGCAAACAGGTAGACGAGGGTGAACGGGTCACTGGCCGCCGCGGCGAAGACGAGCAGCCCGAGCGGCAGCAGGCGCCAGCGATTGAACCGCCGCCCGGACAGCACCGGCTCGGCGGCGAGCACCGCGTAGAGGCCGAGCATCAGCGGCGCCGTGTGCACCGCGGCGACCAGCAACGACATCAGCGCCGAGACGAGCGGCAGGCCGAGCAGGTAGAGCGTCGCGAACACCGCAAAGCCGCGCGGACCGCCCGCCCTGGCCGGCTGCCGCGTCACCAGCAGGCAGCAGGCGAGGAGGAAGGCCGCGAAGATCAGCGCCGGCGCGATGTAGATCAGCCGCGGCGTGCGGCCAAGCAGGAAGCTCGGGATGACGAAGACCGGAAGGTCGCTGAAGTAGTAGGTTGTCGGCGCCAGGACCCAGCCGCGCAGCAGCGGATGGCCCGACCGCACGGCGAGCATCTCGTTGTAGTTCTGCACCGTGTCGGAATTCGGCGGGATCCAGCGCGCGGCGAGGAACTGCCACACGAGGCAGAGCAGGAAGGCGCCGGCGCAGACAAGTCGAACGGTGTCGAGCCGCCGCAGCCCGTGTGGTTCCGCCCCGTCTCGTCTTGCCGCGTCTGGTCCTGCCTGATGGTGCGCGAGCATCGCACGCTTGATGGCCGAGGACAGGATGTTCCGCAAGCGTCGGTCCAGCCGACATTCCGTAAGCGCCGGGTGATCATGCCAGAACTGACTGGCGGCATCGGCGACAAAGCCGCAGCCGGGTCGCCGCGCGGCCGAGGTCGAGGCACGAATGGCTCATCAGGCCGGCAGCGAGGTCGAGCCGCCTGATGAGCCGAACGAGTCCGCAGCACGGTCAACCGCGCCGCTCATCTGAGCCGATCAACTGCGAGGCTGGTCTCTCGTCCAGTCGCCGGCCTGCCCCAACTCTCTCACCAAGACCTCAACAAATGATTAACGGCACGGCTGCGTCCAAAGCCCTGCCGCGCTGCCGCGCGCAGGCTACGCCTCGATCTCCTCGCCACTCGAGTCGCTCCGGATCGTCCAGCTGCCGCCGGGCCGCAACGAGGCGGCTGTCGCGAACGTCTACCCCACGATCGGGCCCACGATCCGGGGCAGTCGGCCGATCACGGCGCCCGTCGGGGGCGTCAGACGACGCTGAGCTTGACGTCGACATTGTTCCGTGTGGCGTTCGAATACGGGCACACCTCGTGCGCCTTGGCAACGAGCGCTTCCGCCGCTTCATGCTCCACTCCGGGCATCGTGATCTGCAAGGCGATCTCGAGCCCGAACCCACCTTCGGAGCGCGGCCCGATGCCCACGGTCGAGGCGACGGTGGTGTTCTCCGGCACCTTCGGCCCGCCCTGCGAGGCGACGAACTTCATCGCGCCGAGAAAGCAGGCGGCGTAGCCGGTGGCGAACAGCTGCTCGGGATTGACGCCCGCGCCGCCGGCGCCGCCGAGCTCCTTGGGCGTCGCGAGCCGCACGTCGACAGCGCCGTCATCGGTCGCCGAGTGACCGTCGCGTCCGCCGGTCGCGGTTGCGTGGGTGCGGTAAAGAACGTTGACAGACATGGGGCGTCTCCTTGTCGGGTTGAACGCGGTTCGCGAACAGCGAGCGCAGGACGTTGATCGCCTGCGCGGTGGCGGCGATCAACGCCGGCGTGCCGGCTCCAGCATTCGGCATCGTAAATTGCGGGCGACTGTATCGCACACGATCAAACTGCCTCGTGTCAGCCGAAAGCGGCGGCAGCAGGCCAGGGGCTTTGCCCCTGGACCCCATTAAAGGCGGAGCCTTTAAAATCCATTTGTCGGCTTCGCCAAGCCACGACGAGCCGCCAGAACTCCGAACGAATGGGGTCTGGGGCCGCGGGCCCCAGCGGAGTCCAGAGGCAGAGCCTCTGGCCTTCCTAGTTCTGCAAAGCCGGCCCCTTGACCACCTCCGCCAGCGCGTCCGGCCGCAGCCAGGTCGCGAACGCCTGCTGGATCTCGGGCGCCGAGGCCGCGAGGAAGCGCTGCGCCGCCACCGTCTCGGTGTCGAGCGGCAAGCCGAGCTCGACCAGCCGCAGATACACCCCGGCGATCTGGTCCACGCTGGCGCGCTGCATCGGCAGCCGGCGCAGCATCTGCGCCTTGGCGCGCGTCAGCTCGGCGTCGCTCACCGGCTTGGTCTGCATCGCCTTGATGTCGCGCTGGATCAGCGCCTGGGCGCGGCCGACATTCTGGGCATCGGCGCCGAACGAGACGGTGTAGTCCGAACGCGTCCGCCCCCAGTCCAGCGCGCTGCCCACGGTGTAGACGTAGCCCGTGGTCACCCGCAGGTCGCGATACAGCCGCGAGGAGAAGCCGCTGCCCAGAATGTCGTTGCCGAGCATCAGGTCGTAGCGCTCGGGGCTGGTCACCGGCAGCTGCACCGTCTCGGCCAGCGTCACGCTGTCCTGCAGGCTGGAGGCATCCGGCACATGCGTGGCCGACGCGGCGCTGGGCCCGATCGCCGGCAGGTCGACCTGCGGCGTCTCGCCCGGCGCCGTCCAGCCACCGAACGTGTCGGCAACAATCCGCCGCGCCGCCTCGGGCGTCACATCGCCGAGCACCACCAGCGTCGTGAGCTCGGGGCGAAAGGCACGGTCGAAGTAGCGTTGCACGTCGGTCAGCTGCAGCCCCTGCACGCTCGGCAGCGAGGGCTGGCGCAATTCCGGATCGCCGGCCGGCACCACGGCGCGCTTCTCGGCAAGCCCGGTCAGGTAGTCCGGCGATTGCAGCATGCCGGCCAATCCCTGCGCGAGCTGCTGGCGCACGCGGCCGAACGTCTCGGGCGGAAAGGCGGGCGAGAGGAATGCCGGCTGCAGCTCGTTCTCGGCCAGCAGGTGCATGCCGTGGTCGAACTGAGGCGCCAGCACGCGCAGCGAGAAATCCGCCCCGGCGCTCTCCTGCGCGGCGATGTCGTCGAACGCCTTGCGCAAGCCGAGCCGGTCGCGCACCGCCGTGCCGTAAGTGAACAGCGCCCCGGTCAGGCTGCTCACCCCCTCCTGGCCGGCCGGCTCCTCCATCGCCGAGACCTCGCGCACCCGACCGAACACCGAGACCGTGTGGCTGACATGCTCGGGCACGACGATCAGCCGCAGCCCGTTCGGCAGCGTGCTGACGTCGGGCGCGGCACCCGGATCGGGCAGCCGCAGCTCGGCCAGCGCGCTTGCCGCCCAGACGGGCAGGGCGACCGGATGGTCGGGCGCGGAGTTGAACGACTCCGCGCCGCCAAAGCCGCGCCCGGCGATCGGCTGGCCGGAGTTTTGCGGCGTCAGGATGGCGGTCACCTGGTGCGCCGGATCGAGCAGCGTACGCGCCAGCCGGTTGACGTCGGCCGGGGTCACGGCGGCATACGCACGCGCGAGGTCGTCGGGCGAGTTCACGCCCTGGAACGCCAGCGCCTGCGACCAGCTCTCGGCCAGGCCGCTGATGCTGTCATTGGCGAAGGCAAGCTGGGCGATCTCCTGGCGCTGCGCCGCCGCCACCAGCTCGGCCGGCACCCCGTCGCGGGCCGCCGCACCCAGCACCTGCCGCAGATCGGCGAGCACCGGCGCCGGGTCGCCGCCCTTGGCGAACGCGCCCAGCGCCAGGCCGAAGCCGACCCCCGGCTCGGCCTGGTAGTCGAACTGCGCCGCCAGCGCCCGCCCCGCCGGCACCAGCCCATACAGCGCGTAGCGCTCGCTGCCGAGCACGTCGGATAGGATGTCGGCAGCGGCGAAATCGTGGTTGGTCAGCCCCGGCATCCGGTTGGCCAGCACCACCAGGCCCACCGGAAAATCGGTCGGCAGCTTGATGGCGCCCGGCTGCATCGCACCGATGGTGAACGGCGCATGCTCCGGCACCGCCCGGCGCGGAATGTCGCCGAACGCCGCCGTCGCCTGCGCCAGCGCCGTCTGCGGGTCGACGTCGCCGGCGATCACCAGGATCGCGTTGTTGGGCGCATACCATCTCTCGTAGAACGCCCGCAGCAACGGCGCCTCGGTCTTGTCGAACGACGGTCGCGTGCCGAGCGCGTCATGCGCATACGGCGTGCCGGCGAACAGCACCGCCCGCATCTGCGCCAGCGCGTTATAGATCGGGCTCGACAGGTCGCGCGAGACCTCCTGCTCGATCGCCCCGCGTTCCTGCTGCCAGTCCGCCGGGCTCAGCGTTAGCCCACGCATGCGCAGCGCCTCCGAACGCAACGCCACGTCCAGGTCGTTGGCCGGCACCGTGTAGGTGTACTGCGTCACCGTCTCGGTGGTGTCGGCGTTATACTCGCCGCCGAGCAGCGCCCCGAGCTGCGACAGCTGGTCACGGTCGAGCCCCGCGCTGCCGCGGAACATCATGTGCTCCAGCGCATGCGCAGTGCCCGGAAACCCCAACGGCGCGTCGTTCGACCCGGCCAAGTAGTTCAGCTCGGTGCTGACCACAGGCGCCAGCCGGTCCGGCACCACGACCACCCGCAAGCCGTTCGCCAACGTCGCCCGCACCACGCCGCCCGGCACGCTGCCGGTCACCCCTACCGGCGCCGCCGCCGCCAGGACCAGCGCCGCGCTCGCCAGCATTATCGATCGAACCGTCACGTTGTTACTCCTGAAGAGCCTTGCTGGAAGTGCAGCGGGAAGGGAGTAAGGCAAGGGCTCTGCCCTTGACCCGCTGGGATCGTGAGGCTCCAGACCCCAGTCACTGGTGCTGCTTGGCATGACGAGGGTGCGGACCACCATGCCGTTGAGTGAAATCGTGCTTAGAAAGCCGAATTGGCGCTAAGAATGAACGAACGCAATGTGTTGCGTAAATCGTGCCCAGTGGCCGGGGTGATCATTCCTGCGGCGGAGCGAATTGACTGGCACTCGCTATCGCGGAGTGCTAAGCCACGCTCAACGGCTCCGCTCGCTTTGCCCAGGGTATCGTCCCTCCGCCCCACGAAGCCGTCCAAACCTGTGGATAAAACAACATGAAGTTTCGTCCTCTGCACGACCGTGTGGTCGTTCGGCGCATCACCGCCGAGGAGAAGACGCGCGGCGGCATCATCATCCCTGACACCGCCCAGGAGAAGCCGATGGAGGGCGAGGTCGTCGCCGTCGGCGCCGGCGCCCGCGACGAGCGCGGCACCATCGTCGCCCTCATGGTCCATGCCGGCGACCGGGTGCTGTTCGGCAAGTGGTCCGGCACCGAGGTCAAGCTCGATGGCGAGGAGCTCCTGATCATGAAGGAGAGCGACATCATGGGCGTCGTCGAAGGCCTCAAGGCCGCCTGAGGACTTAACGAACGGGTTCCAAGGGCCTCGGGCCCTTGGTGGGTCAAGGGCAAAGCCCTTGCCTCCTTTCACAGAAAGAGAACGAAAATGGCCAGTAAAGACGTGCGCTTCGGCGCCGACGCTCGCGCTCGCATGCTGCGCGGCGTCGATATCCTCGCCGACGCGGTCAAGGTGACGCTGGGCCCCAAGGGCCGCAACGTCATCATCGACAAGAGCTTCGGCGCCCCGCGCATCACCAAGGACGGCGTCACCGTCGCCAAAGAGGTTGAGCTCTCCGACAAGTTCGAGAACATGGGCGCGCAGATGGTGCGCGAGGTCGCCTCCAAGACCAATGACGTCGCCGGCGACGGCACCACCACGGCGATCGTGCTGGCCCACGCCATCATCCGCGAGGGCGGCAAGGCCGTCTCCGCCGGCATGAACCCGATGGACCTCAAGCGCGGCATCGACAAGGCGGTCACCGCCGTCGTCACCGAGCTCGCCAGCCGCACCAAGAAGATCAGCACCGAGGCCGAGACCGCGCAGGTCGGCACCATCAGCGCCAACGGCGAGGCCGAGATCGGCCGGATGATCGCCGAAGCTATGCAGAAGGTCGGCAACGAGGGCGTGATCACCGTCGAGGAGGCCAAGGGCATCCAGACCGAACTCGACGTCGTCGAGGGCATGCAGTTCGACCGCGGCTACATGAGCCCGTACTTCATCACCAATGCCGAGAAGATGACGGCGCAGCTCGACGACCCCTACATCCTGCTACACGAGAAGAAGCTGTCGAACCTGCAATCCATTCTGCCGCTGCTTGAGGCGGTGGTGCAGTCCGCCCGGCCGCTGCTGATCATCGCCGAGGACGTCGAGGGCGAGGCGCTCGCAACCCTCGTCGTCAACAAGCTGCGCGGCGGCCTCAAGGTCGCAGCCGTCAAGGCGCCTGGCTTCGGCGATCGGCGCAAGGCGATGCTGGAAGACCTCGCGATCCTCACCGGCGGCACCGTGATCAGCGAAGACCTCGGCATCAAGCTTGAGACGGTGACGCTCGACATGCTCGGCCAGGCCAAGAAGGTGCTGATCGAGAAGGAGACCACCACCGTCGTCGAAGGCGCCGGCAAGGCGGAGGACATCAAGGGCCGCTGCTCACAGATACGCGCCCAGGTCGAGGAGACCACGTCGGACTATGACCGCGAGAAGTTGCAGGAGCGGCTGGCCAAGCTCGCCGGCGGCGTCGCCGTGATCCGCGTCGGCGGGGCGACCGAGGTTGAGGTGAAGGAGCGCAAGGACCGCGTCGATGACGGCCTGCACGCGACGCGCGCGGCAGTCGAGGAAGGCATCGTGCCGGGCGGCGGCGTGGCACTCGCCCGCGCCTCGCTGGTGCTGCTCGGCCTCAAGGCGGACAACGAGGACCAGAAGTTCGGCATCGAGGTGGTTCGCAAGGCCCTCGCCGCGCCGATGCGCCAGATCAGCCACAACGCCGGCGAAGACGGCGCCGTAATCTCCGGCAAGGTGCTCGAGAGCAACGAGTATAATTACGGCTTCGATGCGCAGACCGGCGAGTACAAGGACATGGTCGCCGCCGGCATCATCGACCCGACCAAGGTGGTGCGCTCGGCCCTGCAGCACGCAGCCTCGATCGCCTCGCTGATGATCACCACCGAAGCAATGGTCGCCGAGCGCCCGGAGAAGTCATCTGCCGGCGCCGGCGGCGGCATGGGCGGCGGCGGCATGGGCGGAATGGGTGGCATGGGCGGCGGAATGGACTTCTAAGCAGCCCGCCCCGAGAAGAAAGGCCAGGGGCGTTGCCCCTGGACCCCATTAAAGGCGGGGTCTTTAAAATCCATTCACTTGTTCCCGATCGAGAGGTCGGTGCGTAAGCGGAATGGATTAACGGCTTCGCCAATCAAGAAAAGTCGGAGGTCTAACCCACGGGCTGGATTGGAGGTCTGGGGCCTCAGGCCCCAGCGGAGTCCAGAGGCGGAGCCTCTGGCCTTCCGTCCTCCTCTCTCTCCTTCGCATCCGCCGTTACTTCGGCCGAAATCCGCGCCAGCATGGCCTCGAGCGAGCTCGGATCGTTCGCCGAATGCGGCGCCGTTGTCATCCGCACCGCCTCGCGCAGCAGCACCCGGCGCGTCTCGGCCTCGCTCATCGGGTCCGGCAAATCGTCTGCCATCTACTTGCGGCCGGAGCCTGTCGGCGTGCTGGGTGTCGGCGACGGCTTGTTGAACACCGAGACCGGCAGCGGCTTCTTGGCGGACGCTTTCGGCTTCTTTGGCTCCCGCCCGCCGCGATCCTGACTTTTAGCCATGATGTGAGCCCTCGTTGCGCCGCCTCAGCGCGGCTCCTTGCATCCTACGCCCAGATGGAAAGAAGGCCAGGGGCGCTCTTCTCGCTGGGGTCTGGGCTCTCAGGCCCCAGCGGACCGAGGGCAGAGCCCTCGTCTACTCCGCCGGCTGCGCCTGCATCTCTCCGCCATGTCCCTTGATCCTGAGCCGCAGCCGGTCAAGCGCCAGGTATACGGCCGGCGTGGTATAGAGCGTCAGCACCTGGCTCACGATCAGACCGCCGACAATGGCGATGCCCAGCGGCCGCCGCAGCTCGGCGCCATTGCCATAGGCCAGCGCGAGCGGCAGCGCGCCGAGTAGCGCCGCGGCCGTCGTCATCATGATCGGCCGGAAGCGCATCAGGCAGGCCTGGAAAATCGCCTCGCGCGGCGCCACCCCCTCGCCGCGCTCCACCCCGAGCGCGAAGTCGATCATCAGGATCGCGTTCTTCTTGACGATGCCGATCAGCAGGATGACGCCGATCACCGCGATCAGCGAGAACTCGATATGAAGCAGCATCAGCGCCAGCACCGCGCCGACGCCCGCCGAGGGCAGCGTCGACAGGATCGTGATCGGATGGACGAAGCTCTCGTAGAGCACGCCGAGCACGATGTAGATGGCCAGCAGGGCGGCAGCGATCAGCGTCGCCTCGCTGTTGAGCGATTGCTGAAACACCTGCGCGGTGCCGGCAAAGCCGCCCACAATGTCCTCCGGCATATGTAGCTGGACATCGGCCCGCGCGATCGCCGCCGTGGCGTCCGACAGCGAGCGGCCGGGCGCGAGGTTGAACGAGATCGTCACGGCCACGAACTGGCTCTGGTGGTTGACCGAGAGCGGCGTCTTGCCGCTGCCGAAGCTGGCGACGGCGGAGAGCGGCACCATCGTCTCGACCCCGGTGCTGACCGAGGCGCCCGATGAGGCGACCGAGCTGCCGCTGGCGGCCAGCGCGTTCTGCGCCGCGTTGCGCTGGCTGTCGTTGAGGCCGTTCGCCGAGCTGGCGCTCGCGGCCGCATTCGTCGTCGCGCTCGTGGTCGCGCTGACCGTGCCGGAGGGCGCGTTGGAGGTCGCCGTGCCGGTCGGCGTGCCGCCGCTGGTGCTGATCCACACGCGGCTCAGGATGTCCGGGTTCTGCCAATATTTCGGCGCCACCTCCATCACCACGTGATACTGGTTGAGCGCGTTGTAGATCGTCGAGACGGAGCGCTGGCCGAACGCGTCATACAGCGTGTTGTCGATCTGCGAGGCGTTCAGCCCCAGCCTTGTCGCGGTCGAGCGGTCGATCGTGACCACCGATTCGAGCCCCGCCTGCTGCTGGTCGGATTGCACGTCGGTCAGCGCCGGGTCGCGCTCCAACACCGCGAGCAGCTTTGGCGCCCATTCGAATACCTCGGCCGTGCTGTCACCCTGCAGCGTGTATTGATAGGCGGCGTTGGTCTGCCGGCCGCCGACGCGGATGTCCTGCGCCGGCACAAGGGTCAGCCGCCCGCCCGGCACCCGCCCGAGCGCGCGGCGCAGCCGGGTGGTAATCTCATCGAGGCTGTCGCGCTGGCCCTTCGGCTTGAGCGAGACGTAGACGTTGCCGGTGTTGGTCTGCGAGGCCGCCCCGCCGCCGCCCGCCCCGGTGAAGCCGACGACGGACGCGACCGCGGGGTCGTGCTGCACGATCGACATCATCTGGGCGAGCTTCTTGCTCATCGACTGGAACGAGATGCTCTGGTCGGCCTGCAGCGAGCCG
Organism: Acetobacteraceae bacterium; assembly: GCA_963692975.2. GTDB lineage: Bacteria > Pseudomonadota > Alphaproteobacteria > Acetobacterales > Acetobacteraceae > CAXMMR01. The sequence continues at coordinate 102,739 of CAXMMR010000024.1, forward strand.
ATCATCCGGCCGGTGTCCTGGGTCGGAAAGAACCCCTTCGGGATCACCGCGATCAGCGCCACGTTCAACACCACCACGGCGGCCAGCACGATCAGCACGAGGCCGTTATGATCGAGCGTCCAGGCAAGGCTGCGGCCGTAGAGCGACTGCACGCGCTCGCCAAAGCCGCGGCGATGGCCGGGATAGTCGGCCGGCGGCGCTGCCGGGCGCAGGAACAGCGCGCACAGCATCGGCGTCGTGGTCAGCGAGATCACCAGCGACACCAGGATCGCCATCGACAGGGTGACCGCGAACTCGCGAAACAGCCGCCCAACGATGCCGCCCATCAGCAGGATCGGCAAGAACACCGCGATCAGCGACAGGGTGATCGAGACGATGGTGAAGCCGACCTCCTGCGCGCCCTGCAGCGCGGCCTGCACGCGCGGCATGCCGTCCTCCATGTGGCGCGAGATGTTCTCCAGCACGACGATCGCGTCGTCGACGACGAAGCCGGTCGAGATCGTGAGCGCCATCAGCGACAAATTGTCGAGACTGAAGCCGCACAGATACATCGCCCCAAAGGTGCCGATCACCGAGACCGGCACGGCGACCATCGGGATCAGCGTCGCTCGCGCGTTGCGCAGGAACACCCACACCACGGCGGTGACCAGCAGCACCGAGATCACCAGCGTCACCTCGGTGTCGGCGAGCGAGGCGCGGATGCTGATCGTGCTGTCCGACGGGAATGCGAGGTCGATGTCCGAGGGCAGGGCCGCGCGCAGCTTCGGCACCGCCGCGCGGATCGCGTCCACCGTCTGGATGACGTTCGCGCCCGGCTGCTTGAAGACGATCACCAGCACCGCCGGCTTGCCGTTGGCGAGCCCCAAATTGCGCAGATCCTGCACGCTGTCGTCGACGCTGGCGACGTCGGTCAGGTGCACGGCGTGGCCGTTGCGGTAGGCGATCACCAGCGGCCGGTAGTCGGCCGCATGGCTCGCCTGGTCGTTGGTGTAGATCTGCAGGCGCTGGCCGCCGAGGTCGAGCACGCCCTTCGGCGCATTGGCGTTGGCCGAGGCCAGCGCGGCGCGCACGTCCTCCAGCCCGATGCCGTATTTGAACAGCGCCTGCGGCTCCAGCTCCACCCGCACCGCCGGCAGCGCCGAGCCGCTGATCAGCACCTGTCCGACGCCGGTGAGCTGCGAGAGCTGCTGCTGCAACACGTTGCTGGCGGCGTCATACATCTGGCCGCGGCTCAGCGTCGCCGAGGTCAGCGAGGCGATCAGGATCGGCGCGTCCGCCGGGTTCACTTTGCGATAGATCGGGTTCGACAGCAGGTTGGTCGGCAGGTCGGCGCGGGCCGCGTTGATCGCGGCCTCGACGTCGCGCGCCGCGCCGTTGATGTCGCGGTCCAGGCCGAACTGCAGGTTGACGCGCGCCTGCCCGGTCTGGCTCTGCGAGGTCATTTCGGTCACGTCGGCGATCTGCCCGAGATGCCGCTCCAGCGGGCTCGCCAGCGACGTCGCCACCGTCTCCGGATCAGCCCCGGGCAGCTGCGCCTGCACCGAGATCGTCGGGAAATCGACCTCCGGCAGCGAGGCGACCGGCAACTGGAAAAACGCAATCGCGCCAGCCGCCAGGATCGCCAGCGTCAGCAGCGTGGTCGCGATCGGCCGACGGATGAAGGGGGCGGAGATGTTCAAGCAAGAGCTTCTTTTTTAAAAAAAAGAAGCAAAAAACTTTTATCCCGCTGTCGCGCGCCTCGCCCGCGAGAGCACCATGCTGCCGCAAAGAATGATTTACAGAAGAAAAGTTTTTTGGTTCTTTTTTTTAAAGAAGAACCGCTTGCTTTCTGATTCACTCCGCCGGTGCCGCCGCGTCGCCGGTGTTGCGAATGGCCGGTGTGCCGGTAAGGCGCACGGCGAGGCGGTCGAAGGCCAGGTAGATCACCGGCGTGGTGAACAGGGTCAGTACCTGGCTGACCAGCAGCCCGCCGACGATGGCAATCCCCAAGGGTTGGCGCAGCTCGGAGCCCGAGCCGTGGCCGAGCATCAGCGGCAGCGCGCCGAGCAGGGCGGCCATGGTGGTCATCAGGATCGGCCGGAAGCGCAGCAGGCTGGCCTGGAAGATCGCCTCGCGCGCCGGCTTGCCCTCGGTGCGCTCGGCGGCCAGCGCGAAGTCGATCATCATGATCGCGTTCTTCTTCACGATGCCGATCAGCAGGATGATGCCGATGATGCCGATGATGTCGAGGTCGTGGCCGGTGAGGTCGAGCGCGATCAGCGCGCCGACGCCGGCCGAGGGCAGGGTGGAGAGGATCGTCAGCGGGTGGATGAAGCTCTCGTAGAGCACGCCGAGCACGACGTAGACGGCGACCAGTGCGGCGAGCACCAGCAGCAGCTCGTTGGACAGCGAGGACTGGAAGGCGGCGAGCGCCCCCTGATAGGCGGTGGTGAAGCTGTCGGGCAGGCCGATCTCGCGCTCGGCCGCCTCGATCTGCCCGGCGGCCGGCCCAAGCGAGGCGCCGGCGGCCAGGTTGAAGGAGATCGACACCGCCGGAAACTGGCCGAGATGCTCGATCTGCAGCGGGTTGGGGCGGGTCGAGACGTGCACCATGGCAGCCAGCGGCACCTGGCCGGTGGTCGCCGTCGCCGAGGGCAGGTAGATCGTGTCGAGCGCCTGCTGCAGGCTCTTCAGATCGCTGACGTCGGCCTGCAGGATCACCCGATACTGGTTGGACTGGGTGTAGAGCGTCGAGACGATGCGCTGGCCGAAGGCGTCGTAGAGCGCGTTGTCGATGGTCGCCGGCGTGATGCCGAACCGCGAGGCGGTGGCGCGATCGATCACCATGTCGAGCGCCCGGCCATTGGTGTTCATGTCGCTGGTGACGCCGGCGAAGTCCGGGTTCTGGGCCAGCCGGTCGATCAGCTTGGGCACCCAGGTGGCGAACTGGGCGTTGTCGGAGTTTTCCAGGAAGAATTGATACTGCGAGCGGCTCACCGTGCTGTCGACGGTGAGGTCCTGAACCGGCTGCATCGACAGGGTGATGTCGGGCACGGAGCGCAGCTCGCCGCGCAGCCGCTCGATCACGGCGGTAACCGAGAGGCCGCGCTGCTCGCGTGGCTTGAGGTCGATCAGCAGCCGGCCGGCATTCAGCGTCGTGTTGGTGCCGTCCACGCCGATGAAGGAGGACAGGCTGGCGACCGCCGGGTCCTGCAGGATCGCGTCGGCGAGCGCCTGCTGATGGCGCGCCATGGCCGAAAACGAGGTGTCCTGCGCCGCCTCCGAGATCGCCTGGATCACGCCGGTGTCCTGCACCGGGAAGAAGCCTTTCGGTATCGCGACATACATCACCACGGTGGCGCCGAAGGTCAGCAGCGCCACCAGCATGGTCAGCGCCTGATGGTCGAGCACCCAGGTGAGCCAGCGTCCGTAGCCGTGCACCAGCCGGTCGAAGCCGCGTTCGGCGGCGAGGTCGAGGCGGTTGCGGCTCTCGGCCGGCCGATGGCGGACCAGCAGCGCACACAGCATCGGCACCAAAGTGAGCGACACCACGGCCGACAGCACGATGGTCACCGCCAGCGTCACCGCGAACTCGCGGAACAGCCGGCCGACGATGTCGCCCATGAACAGCAGCGGGATCAGCACCGCGAGCAGCGACACGGTCAGCGAGATGATGGTGAAGCCGATCTCCTCCGAGCCGGCCAACGCCGCCTCGAGCGGCGCCTCACCGTCCTCGACGTGGCGGGCGATGTTCTCGATCATGACGATCGCGTCGTCGACGACGAAGCCGGTGGAGATGGTCAGCGCCATCAGCGACAGGTTGTCGAGGCTGAAGCCCAGCAGGTACATCACCGCCAGCGTGCCGATGAGCGACAGCGGCACCGAGAGCGAGGGGATCAGCGTCGCCGGCAGGTTGCGCAGGAACAGGAAGATCACCAGCACGACCAGTGCGACCGCCAGCGCCAGCTCGAACTCGACGTCGTCGACCGAGGCGCGGATCGTCGTCGTGCGGTCGGAGAGGATGCTGACGTCGACCGAGGCCGGCATGGTGGCCGAGAGCTTGGGCAGCAGCTTCTTGATGGTGTTGACCACCGCGATCACGTTGGATCCCGGCTGGCGCTGGATGTTGAGGATCACCGCAGGCGTGCGGTTGGCCCAGGCGGCGAGCTGGTTGTTCTCCGCCCCGTCGATCACCGTCGCGATGTCGCGCAGCCGCACCGGCGCGCCGTTCTTGTAGGCGATGATCAGGTTGCGGTAGCCGTCGATGTCGGTGATCTGGTCGTTGTCGTTGATCGTGGTGCTCTGCGCCGCGCCGTCGAAGCTGCCCTTCGGCGTGTCGGTGTTCTGGGTGCCGATGATCGTCCGCACGTCGTCGATCGCCAGACCGTAGGCGGACAGCGCCCGCGGGTTGATCCGGATGCGCACCGCCGGGCGATTGCCGCCGCTGATGGAGACCAGGCCCACGCCCGGCTGCTGGCTGATCTTCTGCGCCAGCCGCACGTCGGCGATGTCCTCGATCGCGGTGAGGCTCATCGCGGCGCTGGTCAGCGACAGGGTGAGGATGGGCGTGTCAGCGGGGTTGATCTTGTTGTAGATCGGCGGCGCCGGCAGGTCGGACGGCAGCAGGCTGGTCGCGGCGTTAATCGCCGCCTGCACCTCCTGCTCGGCAACGTCGAGGTTGAGGCTGAGCACGAATTGCAGGGTGATCACCGAGGCGCCGCCCGACGAAACCGACGACATCTGGCCGAGCCCCGGCATCTCGCCGAACTGGCGCTCCAGCGGTGCCGTGACCGAGGTGGTCATCACCTCGGGGCTGGCGCCGGGATAGAAGGTCTGCACCTGGATCGTCGGGTAGTCGACCTCGGGCAGGGCCGAGATCGGCAGGAACTGGTAGCCGATGATGCCGACCAGCAGGATCGCCGCCATCAGCAGCGTCGTGCCGACCGGGCGCAGGATGAAGAGGCGGGACGGGCTCATTGGCCGGAAGAGGCGTCGCCCGATTGCTGGTGATGGCGATGCTTGGGAGCGGGGGCGCCGTCGCTCGTGGACGCTGCGGCGCCAGCCGGCGCGCCCGGCGCCGGGCCAGAAACGGGGGCAGTCGCGGCGCCCGTCGTGGGGGCGCCCGCCCCACCAGGTGCTGCGACCTTGACCTTGCTGCCGTTGCGCAGCCGGTCCAGCCCGTCGGTGACCACCCGGTCGCCGGCCTTCAGCCCGTCGAGGATCTGCACGTGGTCGGCTTGCGAAACCCCGAGCTTGACCTTCTGGATCGCCACCGTGCTGTCCGGCTTCACGAGGTAGACGAAGTCGCCGGGCGCGCCGTGCTGCACCGCCGCCTGCGGCGCCACCAGCACGCCGTGCAGCGTCTGCAGCAGCAGGTGGGCGTTGACGAATTCCTGAGGAAACAGCGCGTTGTCGGTGTTGGCGAACATCGCCCGCAGCTTCACCGTGCCGGTCGTGTTGTCGATCTGGTTGTCGTCTGTAGCCAGCTGGCCGGTCGAGATCAGCTTGGTGTCGGCCCGGTTATAGGCGGTGACGGTGAGCGCGCCGCGCCGCATCTGCTCCTGCAGTGCGTCGATGTCGTCCTCCGGCAGGGTGAACAGCACCGAGATCGGCTGCAGCTCGACGACCACGAACAGCCCGGTGGTGTTGCTGGCCTGAACGTAGTTGCCCGGGTCGACCAGGCGGATGCCGACCCGCCCGTCCACCGGCGAGACGATGTGGCAGTAGGTGAGGTTGAGCTTGGCGGAGTCGATCGTGCCCTGGTCGGTGATCAGCGCCGCCTCGTATTGCTTGACCAGGAAGGCCTGGTCGACCGCGGTCTGGTTGGCGATGCTGTCCTGGCGGTTGAGCGCCTGGTAGCGGGCGTTGTCGGTCTTCGCCTGGTTGAGCAGCGCGGTGTCGTGGGCGAAGGTGCCCTCGGCCTGCTCGAGCGCCACCTGGTAGGGCCGCGGGTCGATCTCGGCGAGGAACTGACCGCGATGCACCAGCTGCCCCTCGGTGAAGCCGAGATACTCCAGCACGCCATTGATCTGCGTCTGCACCGTCACGGTGGCGAGCGGCGTCACGGCGCCGAGCCCGGTCAGCACCACGTCGACGTCGCCGGTCGCGATCGTGGCCACGCCCACCGATTGCGGCGGCAAGGCCGGCTTGGCCGCATGCGTGGCCGGGCCGCCGAGCAGGCGCCAAGCGACCAACGCGGTCAGCCCGATCACCAGGATCGCGATCAGCGGCGAGACCCAGCGCCGGCCGCGCCGCACCGCGGGCGTCGGGGCCACGACCCCGGGGCGCTCGCGAGCCGGACGCAGGTCGAGCTGCTCACCCAACGGCGTCGGCCGTCGCGGCGGCTGGCCGCCTCGCTGTCGAACCTGCCGTCACTGGCCGCGCCTGCGTGTCATCGTGCTTGTGCCTGGAACGTGTCGGAGGATCGCACCGGCCGCGACGCGCCGGCGAGAGATCGACGCTGCTTCTACCGGCGAGCGGCCAGGCTCTCTGTTGCAGAGCAATACGATGTGTAACCTCCAGCGTGCCGCCCCGCTGTCAAAGCCGCCGACGCCCCGACCGGCCGGGTGCCGGCCCTCGATGACATGGCGAGGCGTGACGTTCAAGCGACGTCTGCCGGCGGCCGCGGCGCCATGGCGGCCCGAAACACCCACGCCGCTCGCGAGAGTCGCCTCCAGGCTTCTACATCTCATGGTTGCAGTCTGCCAGATTTGGCTGACTATTCCCATTCTGCAGCCGGCCGGCGCGACGCCGTCGGCGGAAAAGGTCATCACCGTGGCGTCGCCATCCGGTGGCCGGCTGCAGGCGCTGCTGGCTGTGCCGCCGCAACCGGCCGGCGCGATCGTGATGCTCCCCGGCGGCGACGGCGAGCTCGGGCTCACCCCGGAGGGCCGGTTCCGCCACGGCGACAACTTCGTCGTCCGAACCCGCTCGCAGTGGCTGGCCCGCGGCTACGCGGTGCTGATCCCTGACGCACCGGACGGGGCAGGCCCACGCACTCTGCGCGGCCGCCGCAGCACACCGGACTACGCCGCCTGGGTCGTCGCGCTGGCGGCCCGCGCCCATGCCGCCGCCGCCGGCCCGGTCTTCCTGATCGGCACCAGCCAGGGCGCGATCGCCGCAGCAAACGGCGCCGCCCTCGCGCCCCCGGCCGCGCTCGCCGGCCTGATCCTGATGGAGGCGGTCAGCCGCCTCGGCGGCAGCCACGAGACCGTGTTCAGCACCGACTTGTCGGCGGTGCGGGCGCCGGTGCTGATCGTCGCCAACCGCGACGACCGCTGCGACGTCGCCCCACCCGCAGACGCCGCCCGCATCGCGAGCGCGATGACCCACGCGGCGTCCGTCCAGGTGCTGGAGGTCAGCGGCGGCATCAACCAATCACACCGCGCCTGCGGCTCGCTCAGCCCGCATGGCTATGACGGCATCGAGGCGCCGGTGATCGCCGCGGTCACGCGCTGGATGGAGTCACTGCGGCGATGAGAAAGCAAGCGGTCCTTTTTTGAAAAAAAGGACCAAAAAACTTCTGATCGTTTTCCGCGTCGGCCCGACTACCCACCCAAACGGACAGAAGTTTTTTGCTTCTTTTTTACAAAAAAGAAGCCCTTCCTTCCTCACCACGGCTCAAGCCCCGCCAGCGTCCACCCGCCGCCGCGCGATTGCAGCGTCGCCCGGCACAGCGGCGCCACGTCGAGCCGCCAGAACGCGGTGGCCGGAGCCCCGAGCGCGACGACGATCGCCGCTCGCATCACTGCCGCATGGGTGACGGCGACGACCTGCCGGCTGCGCCTGTCGTTGCCACCCTGGCGCTGCCCGTCGAGCCAGCGTTTGACGCGGTCAAGCAGCGCCCGCAGCGTCTCGCCGCCATGCGGCGCGGCGTCCGGGTCGCCGAGCCAGGCGGCGAGCGCCTCGGGCATCTCCGCCGCGACCTCCTCCAGCCCGCGCCCGGCCCAGCTTGCGCAGTCGAGGTCGGCGAGCGACGGCTCGGCAGCGGCGTCCAGGCCGAGCGCCGCCGCGGTCTGCCGCGCCGCTTGCGCCGGGCTCGACCAGGCGGCATCGACCCGCGCGAGCGTGTCGGCCAGCGCTACCGCGGCAGCCTGGCCCTGCGGCTCGAGTGCCTCGTCGCCGCAGGAGAACCGGGCCGCGCGCGTCGCCGCCGTGGCCGCGTGGCAGATCAGGCTGAGCCGCACGCTCATGACGCACCGCGCCGCCGCGCCGCAATGACGCCGGCAAGGAAGGGGCGGGGAGGCCAGGGGCGTTGCCCCTGGACCCCATCACAGGCGGAACTTTTGCAACCCCTTCCCGGTCTTGCCGGACGGGCGAGATCGACGCCGTGGGCATGAGGATCGATCGGCTCCGCCAAACCCCGATCAAGCCGCGCTGGCGACCAGGCCCTGCCGGATCGCCGCCGGCACGATCCGGGCCTCGTCGAGGAACGCGTCCACGTGGCCCCAGCTCGCCGCGTCGAATGCGCCGCCGTCGCCGGCCGCCAGCTCGTCGGTCGACAGCAGGTGCTGCGGGATGCCGATGCGCTCGTACAGCATCCGCAGCTTCTTCGCACCGAAGGCGTAGCAGCTGACCCGCCGCGACAGCGAGAAGATCGCGCCGTGATAGCGCATCGAGTAGACCGCCCCCGCCGCCTCGACGCAGCCCTCCGCCGCCTCGACCGTCTCCGCGTTGAGCACGTTGGTGAACGCGCCGGCGATCACCCGGTCCTGGCGGGGCTCCAGCATCAGCACCGTCGTCGTGAAGCCGTCCGCCATCAGCTTGCGCTGCAGCTTGGACATCGCGTAGACGCCGTCCTCCTCTTTCTTGTCGACCGGCCGTTTCGGGATCAGCACGACGTGGCGCGGCGGCCTTGCGCCCGACGGAGGCACCCGCGGCTCCAGCGCCCGGCTCACCAGATAGGGGTCCGGCATAAACTCGGCGTCGGGGCGGAACTTCCGCACCGCCTCCAGGCTCTCCTCGTCGCGCGCGCTGACGAACTCGGCACCCTCCAGCAGCTGGCGATAGGCCGCGGCCCGGCTGTCGTCCTGCAGCTCCGCCGAGGCGCCGACGCCGACGAAGCCGTAGCGCAGCTTGAGCGCCTGGATGCCGTCCACCCAGGCCTGCGAGTGCAGCGGGAAATGCGGCGTCGAGAGGATGCCGCCGCCGCCGATCAGCAGGAAGTCGTAGCTGCGGAGCTTGCCCGCATCCATGATCTCGTCGTGCGGGCGCAGCTGCGCGCGGCCGAGGCTCGGAGCTCCCATCATCTCCCACGAGCAGGCGCAGACCTCCGAGCGCACGCTGCCAGACGTCGCGCCGTCGGGCGCGAACTTGCCCATGATGGCGGCGAGCGCGTCGGCCTGGCACTGATCGCCGACATTGCCGTTCGCATAGGCGCCGAACAGCAGCACCCGCTTGCCGCCGCCGAGCCCGGTGCGGTCGAGCGCGCGGCGCAGGAACTGGCCCTCCAGCACCTTCTTCTCGAACGCCTTCATCTTCTCGGCCGAGTTGAGCAGCTCCTCGACCAGGGTGAACAGGTTCAGCCCGCGGTCGAGATAGCGGTTGAGCACCGTTTCGTTCTCGATCTCGCGCGACAGCACGGCGCGGTAGCAAAGCTGGATCGCCGCCGCGCTCAGCCGGCTATGCCACATCATGTTGGCGAGCAGCGCGGTGTCGCCCTGGTAGGAGTAGCGGTTCTCGCCGGTCGGCCGGCGCGGGTTGGCGAGCAGCAGCTGATACTCGTCGCTGCGCATCATCGTGCGGCGCAGGTCGTGCACCGTCTCATTGCCGGTGGCATGCTCCAGCGCCGCACGGCTCTCGGGATCGCGCCCAAGCAGCACGCGGTAGAGCCACAGGACCTCGTCGGTGGTGGGGCTGCTGGTCATGAGCGCTCGATCATCATCGCGTGAAAAGCTGACCGTCGACATAACGCGAGTCAAGGACGAGCGGCCCGGCGGCGCCTCACGACGGGACCGCCCGCCTAAGACCCCAGACCGGCTTACGGGGAGGTGTCGGGCTCCATCCAGTCGGGCACCACGCGGCGGAACCTCGGGTTGCCGTGGCCGCCCGCCGCCGCCGCCGCGCCGCCGTCGCCGGACCCGACAGGACGTTCGGCAAAGCGCCCGTGCTGCAGCAGCCGGTCATACAGCACCAGGGCGCCGGCCACCGAGAGGTTCAGCGAAAAGCGCGTCGGGACCTGCACCACGTGGCGGCAGCGCGCGAGCAGCGCCGGCGACAGTCCGGCCCGCTCCGGGCCGAGCACATAGGCGGCGTTCAGCGGATGGCGGAACGACGGCAGCATGGCCGCCTCGCCGGTGCGCTCGACGCCGACCAGCACGCACTCGCGCGGCAGCAGCAGCGCGTCGAGGCTGTCGAAGCGCCAGAACGGCACGTGCGAGGGCGTGTCGGCGGTGTCGGCAAGGCGGCCGGTGCGGCTGTCCCAGCCGGCGCCGATGGTGAAGCAGAAGGCGGCGCCGAACGCGTGCGCCGTGCGCATCAGGGCGCCGACATTGGCCGGCTTGGAGACGCCCTCGACGCCGATGCCGACATAGCCGCGGGTTCTGGCCAGGGTCATGCCGGCCAGATATGCCTGCCGCCCATGCCCGAGGCAAACCATCCCGCCGCGCTGCCGGCCGAGGCCCGGCGTCCGGCCATCGTGATCTTCGGCGCCGCCGTGCGGCCGGGCGGCCAGCCCAGCAACACCCTGCGGCTGCGCGTCGAGGCAGCGCTCGGCCTCGGACGCCGGCTGCGCCGGCCGCTCTACCTGCCGAGTGGCGGCCTCGGCCTGCACCCGCCCGCCGAGGCCGCGGTGATGGCGGCGCTGCTGCGCCAGGCCGGCGTGGCGGCCGCCGACATCCTGATCGACGACACCGCCCCCGACACCCTCGCCAGCGTCCGCAACACGGCAGCGCTGCTGCGCGCCCGAGGCCATCGCGGGCCGGTCTACGCCGCGACCAGCGCCTACCACCTGCCGCGCTGCGTATTGCTGCTCCGCCTCGCAGGCCTAGCCGCCCGGCCCTGCCCGCCGCCCCGCGTGCCCGCCGCGACCTCGCCGCTGAAACGCTGGCGCTGGCGCCTGCGCGAAGTCGCGGCCGTGCCGTGGGACGTGCTGATGCTGGCGGTCGGCGGCAGGTAGGTAGGCAGGTAAGCCAGGGCTCTGCCCTGGATGGGCCCCATCGCACACATGCGATGGGAACCCGCCGCTGGGGCCGTGAGGCCCCAAACCCCATCCCGGGGCCTCTAGACGGGCGCTTTCTTGCTTGGCGTAGCCATTCAAATCATCAGCCCACCAACGCCGACCTCGGGCTGAGGCATGACTGACAAATGGATTTTAAAGGCTCCGCCTTTAATGGGGTCCAGGGGCAAAGCCCCTGGCCTTCCGTCTCGCTACTCCAACCCGAACCAAGGAAACTTCGCCTCATACGGCGAGGCGAGCGGCGTCGTCATCGCCTTGCGGTCCGGCGAGCGCAGCAGCCCGGCGAGGAAGCTGTCCGGGGTCACCGCGCCGCGTTCGAGCGCGGCCAGGTAGTAGGTCTCGCTCAGCGCGTCGACCGGGCGGTCGAGCACGTAGCGAAAGCCCGCGTCCACGAACCGGCGGTCGCCCATCAGTGCGCGATGCCGCGCCAGCTCCAGGCAATCGAGCCGCTCGAGGAGCGCCTGCTCGCTCCAGCGCGGTCCGGCCGACAGCAGCGCCTCGACGCTGAGCCGGGTCGGCGTCGCGCGCGGCGGCACCTCGAGAACGGCCTCAGCCAGGATCGTCTGGTCCGGATCGATCAGGCGGAGGCTGTGCATGCCGGCCTCGACGCTGGCGGGCAGGCGGGCGGCAAAGCCGTAATGGCCGTGGCCGATGCCGGCCGCCAGCACGTCGGCGCGGAACTGGCGCGCCTCCGCCCGGCCGACCAGCGCCTCGTCCAGCACCACCCCCACCTGGCAGGGCAGGCGCGGATGCGGCCCGACCGCCCAGCCGTTGACGCAGCCCTCCGCCGTCATCCCGTCGATCCGCGCGCTCGCCGCCTGCATCGTCTCTCCGTCACCGGCTTGCCGCAGCCGCTGCTTGCTGCGGTGTCGCCGCGCATCCTATAGGTGCCGGGACCGGATTGGACATGACCGTGGCCGCCATGCGCCCCACCGTGCTGGTCAGCACGCCGACCACCCGGCTCGACTTCGCCGCCTGCGTGCTGCCGATGGCGCAGCACCGGCCGTTCCAGGCGCTGTTCGGCTACGAGGGCCAGCTCGCGGCGATGGCCGCCGGCCTGGCTGCGGCCGGCGTCGACTGCGCGCTGCTGCCGGCGCCCGAGATCTTCGGCCATCCGGCAGCGCGCGCCGCCATCCGGGCGCGGCTCGGCGCCGACAACCCGTTGGTGCACCTGCGCTTCGGCGCCACCCGCTCGGCGCGGCTGCTCAAGGGTGCGACCAACCTGTTCGTCGCCGGCGACGACGCGGCGCTGCCGCCGATCGACCTCGGTTGGCACCCGTTCGGCGGCGGCGACCGGCTGCCGCCGCTGATGGCCGGCGTGCTGAGCTACGGCCCGCTGCACCGGCCGCTGCTGGACCTGGCCGGCGCCGTCCTGCCGACCACGACCCTGCCCGAGGCCGCGGCAAGCGCCGACCTTGACCTGGCGGCGCGGCCGGGACGAACCGTCATGGCCGGGCTGCAGGTTCAATCACTGGCCGAGTTCACCCGCGCCGCCTGGTCGCGCGGGGGCGAGGCCGGTCGCGCGGCGAGCGGCGCGCCAGCCGAGCGGCATGCCGCGGGCGAGCCGCTGCGATCGACCGACCTGCATGCCGCGTTGACGGGCGCCGCCCCGCGCCGGCTGATCGCGCTGCCGTGGAACCTGGCCCATCCGGGCGGCATCGTCGCCGACCTCACCGTCAAGCTCGCACGCCGCCGCGAGCAGGATGCTGGGCTGTTGCTGCTGCCGTTCAACATCGGCAGCGAGGCGCTCGACGCGGTGCCGCGGCTGGCCGACCACGTGCGGGCGGCGACCGACGCCCCGGAGGCGGCGCTGCGGGCAATCTTTGTCGGCCGGCTGCGCAGGCCGGGCGGCGCGCACGCGCTGAGCCGGATCACGCCGACGGCCTGGGTGGACGGCAGCGACCCCGAAGCCGGCTGGACCCTGCGCCGGCTGGAGCGGCTCGGCATCGCCGGCATCCTGGTCGCCGGCGGGCTGCAGCCGCTGCTGCCGCCGCCCGGCGCGCGCGCCGCCTTCCATGCCGACGCCTCGATGCAGACCGAGCTGCACACGCCGTTCGGCCGGCAGCTGCAACGCGCCGCCACCGTCAGCGCCCGCAGGCTCGGCGCGCTGCTCAACCTCGGCCGCGGGCTCGAGGCCAGGCCGCCGCCGCCGCCGGCCACCCCGGCCGCGCTCGGCTCGGCGATGCGGCCGCTCGCCCGCCAGCTGCTGCCGGAGCTCGCGTGAGGAGCCAGGCATGAGCGGCGACTGGACGCCGTCCCTGGATGCGGTCGCCCGGCGCCTTGCCGCGGAGCCCCGGCTCGAGCTCTGGTTCGACGTCTCGCCGCTGTTCGACGAGCAGTGGACCGGCATTCCGGTGGTCGCCGCCGCCCTGGCCCGCCTGCTGCTGATCCACCTGCCGCAAACCCGGTTCTTCTTCGAGACCACCGAGATCAAGCCCGACTTCGTGCGCGACGCCCTGGTGCGCGACAGCGGCGTCCTGCTGCCCGCCGCCTTCCAGGACGGCCGCGCCAATCTCGGCCCGGTGCAGCTCGACCCGGCACGGCTTGCAATCGGGCTCAACCCCTCGGTCAAGCGGGTGCGCGGCGTGTTCGACGTCGAGTGCAACCTGATCCACGACCTCTCGACGCTGATCACGCCGCAATACCATCTCGGCGCCAACATCGACCACCACATGCAGGTCATGCAGGCCGACCTCGCGTCGAACGACGTGACGTTCTGCGTCTCGGCGGCGGTGCGCGACGACCTGGTCGGCTACCTGGCGCTCGACCCGGCCGACGTCGTCGTCGCCCATAACGGCGTGAGCTGGCCCGAGCGCTTTGCCCAGCAGCTCTGGAACGAGGTCGGCGAGGCGACGGTCGAGCCCTACCTGCTGATGCTCGGCACCCGCGAGCCGCGCAAGAACGTGGCCCGGCTGCTCGAATGCGTCGAGCGCAGCCCGTCCCTGCTGGAGCATTGCCGGCTGGTGATCGCCGGCAAGCTCGGCTGGCTGCAATCCGCCGAGCCGCATCCGGTGCTCGCCGCAGCCATCGCCGAGCGGCGCATCGTCTTCCCCGGCTACGTCGGCGAATACGAGAAATACCGGCTGCTGGCCGGCGCGCGGGCCACGGTCTACCCGTCCTTCTTCGAAGGATTCGGCCTGCCGGTGCTGGAAAGCCTGTCGCTCGGCACGCCCTGCGTCGCCTCGTTCAGCTCCAGCCTGCCGGAAGCCGGCGGCCCAGCCTGCGTCTATTTCGATCCGTACTCGATCTCCGACCTGCACCGCGCCCTGCGCGTGGTGCTGGACGAGGACGAGGCCGCCCAAGCCGCCCGCCGCCAGGCCTGCCGCAACCAGGCCGCCGCCTTTACCTGGGACCGCATGCTCGCCACGATCCTGGAACGTCTGGGCGCGCTGTCATTCGCGCGTCTGCCATAGGGCAAGGTTAGGGAAAGGCCAGGAGCTCTGCTCCTGGACCTCGCTGGGGCCTGAGGCCCCAGACCCCTGATCAGTTGGCGTTTGGCAGTTCAGCACGCATAAAGAATGGATTTTAAAGGCTCCGCCTTTAATGGGGTCCAGGGGCAAAGCCCCTGGCCTTCCGCTTCGCTTGCCCTGAAGATGCCGTGATCGAAGGAGCCCTCATCATGGACGCAGAGACGATGGTCCTGGCCTCGCGGCCGGCCTATACGGCGACGGCGATGTGGTTCCACTGGATTACCGCCGCATTGATGGCGGCGATCCTGCCGATCGCCTGGGTGATGACCAACATGGGTGACGGCAACGCGTGGAGCGGGCTGCTCTACACGGTGCACAAGTCGCTTGGCCTGACCATCGTCGCCATCGTGGTGCTGCGCCTGGCCTGGCGCGCAAGCCACCCGGCGCCGCCGCTGGCGGGTCGCGCGGGCGTGGCGGTGGCGCTGCTCGCCAAGACCAACCACTGGCTGCTCTATGCGATACTGCTGGTGATGCCGATCAGCGGTTACCTGCTCAGCGCCACCGGCAAGCATCCGATCAGCTATTTCGGTCTGTTCGACGTGCCGATGCTCGGCCCGGCGCCGGCGCTCCACCAGGTGGCGACCAGCGTGCACCTGATCGGCCAGTGGTTCGTCTACGGCCTGGTCGCGCTGCATCTGCTGGGCACGAGCTACCATGTGGTGGTGGCGCGTGATGGCACCTTGCAACGCATGCTGCCGGAGCAGACCGGCGGCTCGGTGGGGATGCCTCGCTCGCCAACGTCGTCGGTCGGGCGCTAGTGCAGGCTTGCAATGGGGAAGGGGGTCGGCGCAACGCGCCACGTCTAGGCAGGCTGGTCTGGCCAACACGATTGCGTGTGCCGGGACCGCCTGACCCTCGCCGCCGATTGTGGACGGCGAGGGAGGCTGGATCAGACGAGCTTGAGGTTCGCCGCCGCCTGCTTGCCGCGCTCGGCAACCACGTCGTAGCTGACCTTCTGATCGTCATTGAGGCTGGTCAGGCCGGCCGCCTGAACGGCAGTGATGTGAACGAACACGTCCTTGCTGCCGTCAGAGGGCTGGATGAAGCCGAAGCCCTTCTCCGAATTGAACCATTTTACCGTTCCGGTGGCCATTTAGAAATACTCTCATGTGTTAGAGCGGCGCACCGTATAGGAGATTTGCCCCGACCGCCAGCCGTAAGCGCAGTCGTTGCGTACTCTTGCGGCAGCCGCCCGAAACGGTTTCCGCGGCGACGGTCAGCCTACTCGACGATGATCCGCGGCGCCGAGCTCGCCAGCTCGCGCAGCCGACCCTCGGTCTTCTCCCACACCCGGGCCGCCAGCGCCGCATAGGCCCGGCCCGCCACGCCCTCGGGTTCGGCGAGCGCCACCGGCGTTCCCTCGTCCGAGTGGGTGCGGATGCTGAGCAGCAGCGGCACCTCGCCGAGGAACTCGACGCCGTGGCGGCGGGCCTCCTCGCGTGCCCCGCCATGGCCGAAGATGTCCGTCCGCTCGCCGCAATGCGGGCAGGCGAAGAAGCTCATGTTCTCGACCAGGCCGAGCACCGGCACCCGCGTCTTCTCGAACATCGCGATCCCCCGCCGCGCATCCAGCAGCGCGATGTCCTGCGGCGTCGAGACGATGACGGCGCCGGTGAGCGACAGGCGTTGCGACAGGGTGAGCTGGGCATCGCCGGTGCCGGGCGGCATGTCGATCACCAGGATGTCGAGCACGCCCCACTCCACCTGCCCGAGCATCTGCTCCAGCGCGCTCATCACCATCGGCCCGCGCCAGATCATCGCCGTCTGCTCGTCGACCAGGAAGCCGATCGACATCGCCTGCAGCCCCCAGGCGGTGATCGGCACCATCTGCTTGCCGCGCATCTCGGGCTTGGCGGTCACGCCCAGCATGCGCGGCAGGCTCGGGCCGTAGATGTCGGCGTCCAGCAGGCCCACGCGCAGGCCCTGGCGAGCCAGACAGACCGCAAGGTTGACGGCGGTGGTCGACTTGCCGACGCCGCCCTTGCCGGAGGCCACGGCGACGATGGCGCGCACGCCCGGCACCAGCTGCGGCCGCGCCGAGGGCGCCGGCCCCGGTGCAGGTGATGGTGAGGCAGGGGCAGGGCGGTGGGCGGTGAGCACTGCGGTGACGTTCAACACCCCGGGCAACGCCGAGAGGGCGGCGACGGCCTGCAGGCGAGCCTGCTCCATGGCGCCGGCAGTGCTGCGCTCGGCCCTGAGCGCCAGGTGCACCAGCCCGTCCTTGACCTGCACCGCGTCGATCAGGCCGGCCGACCCCAGGTTGCCGCCGCCCGGGGCGGGCACCCGGCCGAGGGCCGCGCGCAGCGTCGCCTCGCTGAGCGGAACCGCCTGGTTGGATGCCGCTTGGATAGGCGATTGGCTCATCGGCTTGCTAAGCTCCGGCGGCGGACCATTATGCCCTCTGCCCGATCGGCATATGGCAGCGTGTCGACGCTTCAGCCAGGGCCGGCCAGGGCCAATCAGGCCGGCTTCGCGCCCACATCCGGCCCACGGAGTTTACCCCAGCCGATGCGACCCCGAGTTGCGAGCGTGAGCGGCCTCGATGCGCGGCCTCCTTTGAGCAGCCCGCTTTGAGCGGTCCCTGGGGCGACGGCGACGAGCCGAAGAAGCCGGCCGACCCGCCGCCCGGCGGCAAGCCCGAGGATGGCCGCGGCGACGTGGTTCGCGGCGGCCGGCCCGAGATCCTGCGGCCGCGCTTCGGCGACCGCCCGTCCGAGCCCGGCGACCCATGGTCGAGCGGCGCCCGCCGTCCCGGCCCGGGGATGCCGCCCGACCTCGACCGGACGATCCGGGCCCTGCAGGACCGGCTGCGCCGCTTCGGCGGTGGCCTGGGCGGCGGCGGCCTGAGCGGCGGGCCGCGCGGCGGCGGCCTGTGGGAGCGCCTGTTCGGCGGCCCCGGCGGCCCTCTGCGCGGCGCCGGACTCATCCTCGTCGGCATCGTGGCGCTGTGGCTCGCTACCGGCTTCTACCGCGTCGAGCCGGACGAGCAGGGCGTGGTGCTGCAGTGGGGCGCCTACAATCGCACTACCGGCCCGGGCCTGAACTACCATCTGCCCTGGCCGGTCGAGAGCGTGCTGCTGCCCGCCGTCACCCGCATCAACCGCACCGAAATCGGCTACCGCTCCGATGGCGAGAGCCAGCAGGTGCAGGACAACTCCGCCGACGACGCGACGCCGCCGGCCCGCGCCCTGCCCACCCGCGAGCTCTCCGAGGAGAGCCTGATGCTGACCGGCGACGAGAACATCATCGACATCAATTTCACCGTGTTCTGGCGCATCAGCGACGCGAAAAGCTACCTCTTCAACACCCGCCGGCCGGACTACACGGTCAAGTCCGCCGCCGAGAGCGTCATGCGCGAGGTGATCGGCCGCACCGCCATCCAGTCCGCGCTGACCGGCGGGCGCACCGGCATCGAGACCGCGGTCACCACCGGCACCCAGGCGATCCTCGACGCCTACGGCTCGGGCATTGAGATCACCCAGGTGCAGCTGCAGAAGGTCGACCCGCCCGAGGAGGTCATCGAGAGCTTCCGCGACGTCCAGCGCGCCAACACCGACGCCGACACCGCACGCAACAACGCCCAGGCCTACGCCAACAACATCGTCCCGCGCGCCCGCGGCGACGCCGCCGCGGTCACCGCCGCCGCCGAGGGCGACAAGGCGGCGGCGATCGCCAGGGCCAGCGGCGAGAGCCGCCGCTTCCTCAGCATCCTGGAAGCCTACCAGCAGGCGAAGTCCGTCACCCTGACGCGGCTCTACATCGAGACCATGCAGACGCTGCTGACCCGCACGCCGACCACGATCGTCGACAACAGCCTGCGCGGCCTGCTGCCGCTGCTGCAGCTCGGCACCCCGTCGCCCGGCGCGCCGCCGGCTCCGCCCGGCTCTGCCGCCCCCGCCGCCGCCGCCGCCCCGGGAGCCGCGCCATGAAACGGCTCGCCATTCTCGCCGGCATCGCCGCCTTCGTCGTGCTGATCGTCATCGACGCCTGCTTCTTCACCGTGCGCCAAACCGAGACCGCGCTCGTCACCCAGTTCGGCCAGCCGGTGCGCGTCATCACCGAGCCCGGCCTGCACGCGAAGATCCCGCTGGTGCAGACCGCCATCGAGTTCGACCGCCGGCTGCTCGACTACGAGAGCTCGCCCGAGGAGGTGATCCTCGCCGACCAGCGCCGGCTCATCGTCGACACCTTCACCCGCTACCGCATCACCAACCCGCTGGAATACTACCAGTCGGTCGGCCCCACCGAGGAGGGCATCCTCGGCCGGCTCAACTCGTCGGTCGGGTCCAGCCTGCGGCGGGTGATCGGCCGCGAGACGCTGCCCGACGTGCTGTCCAACCAGCGCGGCCGGATCATGGCGCTGATCCGCGACCAGGTGAACCACGAGATGCGCAATTTCGGCGTCGACGTCGTCGACGTGCGCATCCGCCGCGCCGACTTGCCGCAGGAGAACACGGACGCGATCCTGGCGCGCATGCGCTCCGAGCGCGAGCGGGTGGCGACCGAAGCCCGCGCCGAAGGTGCGGAGGCCGCCCAGCGCATCCGCGCCAACGCCGACCGCGACAAGACCGTGCTGATCGCCGACGCCAATGCCGGCGCCGACGCGCTGCGCGGCCAAGGCGAGAACCAGGCCATCGCGACCTACGCCGACGCCTACGGCCGCGATCCAAGCTTCTACGCCACCTGGCGGACCCTGGACGCCTATCGCCAGGCCTTTGCCTCCGGACAGGACCGTCTGGTGCTGACGCCCGACAGCGATTTTCTGAAGCTGCTCAAGTCGGTGCCGAAACAGTAGGAAAGCGGTTCTTTTTGCAAAAAAGAACCAAAAAACCTTTTCCGATAAGAAGCACGCGACAGCGCGGACGAAAGTTTTTTGCTTCTTTTTTTCAAAAAAGAAGCTCTTGTCTCGCCTTCCATCGAGGACCCTGCCCATGCGTCCCCTGCTGCGTGTGCTAGCCCTGTCCTCGCTCGCCGTGCTCGTGCCGGTGGCCGTGCCGGCCGCGCCGGCGCCGGACGGCTTTGCCGACCTTGCCGCCTCGCTGCTGCCCGCGGTCGTCAACATCTCATCCTCGCAGACCCTCAAGCCAGGTGCCTCAGCCGACGGCGACGCGCCCGGCTCACCCCAGGGCTCGCCGTTCGAGCAGTTCTTCCACGACTTCATGAACCGCCAGAAGAACCCGCATGGCGGCAGCAGCGGCGGCGATGACGACGAGCAGCCCGAAGGCGGCGGCTCGCCGAGCGGCGGCGAGGGACAGCCCCGCCACGTCCAGTCGCTCGGCTCGGGCTTCATCATCGACCCGTCCGGCATCGTCGTGACCAACAACCACGTCATCGCCGACGCCGACGAGATTACCGTTGTGCTGCAGGACAACACCTCGCTCAAGGCGACGCTGCTCGGCCATGACGACCGCACCGACATGGCGGTGCTGCAGGTCCACGCCGACCACAAGCTGCCCGCCGTCGCGTTCGGCGACAGCGATGCCGCCCGCGTCGGCAACTGGGTGCTGGCGATCGGCAACCCGTTCGGCCTCGGCGGCACGGTCACCGCCGGCATCGTCAGCGCTCGCGGCCGCGACGTGCAGCAGGGTCCTTACGACGACTTCATCCAGACCGACGCGCCGATCAACCGCGGCAACTCCGGCGGCCCGCTGTTCGACATGTCGGGCCACGTCATCGGCATCAACTCGCTGATCTACTCGCCTTCCGGCGGCTCGATCGGCATCGGCTTCGCCATCCCGTCGTCGCTGGCCCGCGTCGTCGTCAACCAGCTCTGGCACCTCGGCCATGCCCGTCGCGGCTGGCTCGGCGTGCGCATCCAGCCGGTGACGCCCGAGATCGCCTCCGCCCTCGGGCTGCACGGCACCGCCGGCGCGATGATCGCCGGCGTGGATCCGGGCGGCCCCGCGGCCCGCGCCAAGCTGCTGCCCGGCGACGTGATCCTTCGGTTCGGCGCCGAGCCGGTCAAGGAGATGCATACCCTGCCGCTGATCGTCGCCGAAACCGCGATCGACGCCAGCGTGCCGGTGGCCGTCTGGCGCGACGGCCGGGAGCAGACGCTGCAGGTGAAGACCGCCGAGCAGCCGGCCGAGCCGGCGGCGGCCGTGGCGAGCAAGCCGGCGCCGCCACCATCGCCGGCCAGCACCGCCGTGGCCGGCCTCGGCTTCAAGGTCAGCCCGATCACCGACGAGGCGCGGCAGAAATACTCGATCGCCAACGATCAGAAGGGCGTTGTCGTCACCGAGCTGGCCTCCGACAGCCCGGCCGGGCTGAACGACCTCAAGGTCGGCGACGTCATCCAGGAGGCGCAGCAGAAGCCCGTGGCCACACCCGCCGACCTGCTGGCGACGCTCGCCGACCTGCGCCACCAGGGCCGCAAGACCATCCTGCTGCTGGTGCAGGGCTCCGAAGGCATGCGCTGGATCCCCGTGCCGACGGCGGACGCGACGGCGAAAAAGAAAAGTTAGGCAAGGAAGGACAGGAGCTCTGCTCCTGACCTCGCTGGGGCCTGAGGCCCCAGACCCCCAATCCGATTAGTTCTGACGGCGCTAGGCGCCATTGGAAGGGCTTACGGAGGGAAAGCTCCTGGCCTTGTCTTCCCTCAACGACGAGCTGCGAGAAGACGCTCCGCCACTTCGACAAAGCCGTATCCGCCCTCGGCCTCGGTGACGTAGGCCGGCTCGGACGGCATCCGCCCGGCGAACTGGCGCACGTTGGCGACGCCGCAGGAATGCGGAAAGAAGCCGAACATCGGCGCGTCGTTTGGGCTGTCGCCGACGAACATGATCCGCTCCCGATCGCCCTGCAGATCCAGCCCGAGCAGGTCGGCGGCGAGCCGGGCGGACATCGTGAGCTTATCGTACTCGCCGAACCAGCCGTTGACGTGGATCGACGACACCTTGGCGGTCGCCCCGGCCTCCTCGAATAGCCCGACGATCCGATGCACCGCGTCGGCGCCGAGCGGCGGCACGTCCTCGCAGAAGTCGATCGCCAGGTCCGCCTCGCGGTAGCGCTGGTCGGAGGCGACGGCGCAGCCGGGCACGGCCTTGAGGATGCGCTGGCGCAATTGCTCAAGCCGGGCGCGATCATGGCTGCGCTGCGCGTCGGGCACGGCGAAGACCTGGCGCATCGTGCGCGCCGCATCGTCATAGGAGAAGTAGAACGCGCCGTTCTCGCCGACGACGCCGGCGACCGGCCAGAACCGCGCGATCATGTCGCACCAACCCGCCGGCCGCCCGGTGACCGGAACGACCGGGATGCCCGCCTTCTGCAAATCCTCGATCGCCTGGTAGGCGCAGGCCGGCAGCCGGCCGTGCAGCGTCATCGTGTCGTCGATGTCGGCCAGCACGGCGACGACCGAGGCCGCCACCGCCTGCGGCAGGCCGGCAAGCGGCTGCATCAGCCCTCGCCCGCCGCGAACTCCGCCAGGATGCCCGCATCGGCGGCCAGGTCGAGGAAGGAGAAGCGGTTGCGCATCTCGTGCGCGTGCATCAGCGCCTCGCGGTAGAACCCGACCTCGAGGCCAAGCCCCGCGGCGGTGCAGGGCCCGCCCGCCGCCGCCAGCAGCCGCTCCATCTCGGCGGCCGGAATGATGAACGGCGCCAGCTCCTCGCGCAGCGTCGGCCAGATCGCCGCCAGCCGCGCGTTGAGCCGCGCCGCGCCGTCCGCGTCCAGCGCCTTGGCCTGCAGCTCGGCAAGGCACTGCCGCGCGACCTCCGGGCCCATCCGCCGGATCATGTCCTCGGCATCGATCCTGCTCGGCCGCAAAACCGGCGGCGCGTGCTCTGCCAGCATCCGCTGCTGCAGCCGGGCGAGGCTCAGCGAGGCGACGCCGACCTGCTGGCCGTGCAGCGTGCCGGGATGGCGGTCGCCGGCGAAGCAGTCGATGTAGTGCGAGACCTGGTGCTCGCCCATCGAGCCATGATTGGAGACGCCGTTGAACGAGATGCCGAGGCCGCACAGCGTCAGCACCCGATAGAGGTAGCCGTTGGCGGCGATGTCGCCGTCCCGCAGGCCGGCGGCGCGGCGGTTCAGCTCCACCTCGTCCTCGCGCTGGATGAGGTAGGGCGCGTCGTCGTAGTCGCTGCCGAGCACGCGATGGCTCATCCATAGGTCGACCTGCGCGACCGAGCGCGCCAGGCAATCGCCGAACCCGGCCGCCGCCAGAAACGGCGGTGCGGCGGCCGAGACCGACAGGTCGACGAAGAAGCCGGCCGCGTTGTGCGAGGGCAGCGACACCTTGAGCCCGCTATCCAGCGTGATCGACGCGGTCGACGAGGTGTAGCCGTTCATCGAGGCCGCGGTCGCAAACACGCAGTAGCGCTTGCCGGCCAGGCCGGTGACGTATTTGCACAGGTCGTTGACGGTGCCCGAGCCGACCGCCACGACGCCGTCGACCTCGTCGCCGAGACGCTCGGCCAGCGCCCGCACCGACGCCATGTCGGCGTGCGGGTGGTCCAGGATCACGCTCTCCACCGGCCCCAGCGTGCGCGCCGCGGCGACGATGCGGCTGCCCATCGCCGCCTGCGTCGCCCCGTCGGCCACCACCGCGAGGCGCGTGCCGAGCCGCATGTCGCGGATCAGCTCGGCTTCCCGGTCGGCGAGGCTCTCGGCGATCACCATGCGCTGTTCGGGGAAGCTCGCGCGGCACCCGGTCGCGGGGTTGATCCAGCGGCCGGCCAGCAGGTCGTCGATCAGGCTCGTCCAGTTGCGTGCCGGCGTGCGCTCCGCACCCATCCCGGTCTCTCCACCTTGGCGTTCTTACAATAGACAGTGCTTTTTGACTTTCGTCAAAATAGCGGCAGCCTCGGCTTGACAACGCCGCCGCCTCAAGCGCTCGCTTCGTCCGGTGCCATGCTGAAGATCGCCATGCAAAAGATTGGCGGGCTCCTGCCGATCGCCGACCTGTGAGCAGTCCGCTGCCGCACGTGCCGGCCGGGTTCGACGACGCCGTCGTCTGGGCCGCCTGGCTCTACTACGCCGACCAGCTCAACCAGAGCGAGGTCGCCAAAGCCCTGCGCGTCTCCCGCGCCACCGTGGTCAACCTGCTGCAGGAGGCGCGCGAGCGCGGCATCGTCACCATCAGCCTGCGCAGCGACCTCGTCGCCCGCACCACGCTCGCCCGGCGCCTGGCGGAGCGCTACCAGCTCGTCGACGCGCTGGTCATCCCCTCGCGCAGCGACCGCAACCTGCCCGAGCATCTCGTCGAGCGCCTCGGCGACGCCGCCGCGAGGCTGCTCGCCGATCAGCTTCGCCCCAGGGACGTGATCGGCGTCGCCTGGGGCCGCACCGTGCTCGCCGCCGCTCGCGCCATCACCCTGGCGGAGGCCATCGCGCCGCTCACCGTGGTGCAGGTCGCCGGCAGCTCGACGGCCTCGGACGACTTCTCGCCCGAGCTCTGCACCTCCATGCTCGCAAGCCGCCTCGGCGCGCGCTGCGTCAACCTGCTCGCCCCGGCGCTGCTGTCGACCGCCGAGCTGCGCGACCGCCTGCTCGACGAGCCGATGCTGCGCCACCAGCTCGAGCTGGTCCGCTCCTCGAACCGCATCCTGTTCGGCGTCGGCGACCTCGGCGCCGCCTCCACCGTGCGCCGCTCGGGCTATGCCAGCGCCGAGAACGTCGCCCGCTACGCCGCGGCCGGCGCCGAGGCCGTGGTCATCGGCCGCTACATCGGCGCCGACGGCCAGGGCGTGGCCGGCGCGCTCAACGATCGCATGGTCGGCATCACACTGGACGAGCTGCGCTCGGTATCGGTGCGCATCGGCGTCGCCGGCGGCCGCTCGAAGCTGGCGGCGATCCGCGCCACCCTCGCCGGCGCCTACGCCACCCACCTGGTGACCGATGTGGACACCGCGCAAGCGCTGCTGGCCTAAGGTGATTGAGAAGACAGGCGAGGGGCTTTGCCCCTCGACCCCATTAAAGGCGGAGCCTTTAAAATCCGTTTGTTACTCGTGTTTCCACGGCGAGGTCGAGGTTGTTGGAGAGCAGAATTGATCGGCTTCGCCAAGACTAAGCATCGTTTGACTCCAACTGGACGGGGTCTGGGGCCGCGGGCCCCGGCGGGTCCAGGGCAGAGCCCTGGCCTTGCTTTTTGCGGAGGCGCATCGTGACATCTGAACGCTGCGTGGTCGGCATCGACGCCTCGACGCAATCGGTCAAGGCGATCGCCTGGACCGTCGACGGCACGCCGCTCGCCGAGGGCCGAGCGCCGCTCACGCTTGAGCAGCCCCAGCACGGCTACGCCGAGCAGGATGCCGACAGCTGGTGGCGCGCCACCTGCATCGCGCTGCGCTCGCTGACCGACGCCGTCGACCCCGCAACGATCGACGCCGTCGCGATCTCCAACCAGCGCGAGACGGTGGTCCTGCTTGACGCCGAGAACCGCCCTACCGGCCCGGCCATGACCTGGCTCGACAACCGCGCCGCCTCGACCTACCAGGATCTCGCTGCAAGCTTCGGCGGCGATCGCCTGCACGCCATCTCCGGCCGTCCGGTCGACGTCATCGTTGTCGTCTACCGCCTGCATTGGCTGGCCCGACATCAGCCCGAGCGGCTTGCTCAGGCCAGCCTGATCGCCGACGTGCACGGCTTCCTCTCCCTGCACCTCACCGGCGCCGTTTACGCCAGCTACACCAGCGCCGACCCGTTCGGCCTGTTCGACATCGTCGAGAAGCAATGGTCGGCGCCGCTGCTCGAGCATTTGTCCATTCCGCTCGCCAAGCTGCCGCCCGCCGTCGCTCCCGGTGAGCTCGTCGGCCGCATCACCGCTTCCGCCGCCGCCGCCACCGGCCTCCGCCAAGGCACCCCCGTCTTCGCCGCCGGCGGCGACGGCCAATGCGCCGGCCTCGGCGTCAACGCCATGCGCCCTGGCAATGTTTACCTCAATCTCGGCACCGCCGTCGTCGCCGGCGCCTGGTCCGCCGAGCCGGTCATCAGCCGCAGCTGGCGCACCATCATCGCCCCCACCGGCGGCTACTTCCTTGAGCACGTCCAGCGCGCCGGCGCGTTCTTCGTCAACTACGTCGTCGACACCTTCGCCGGCGGCCGCCAGGACCCGGCCGTCTACAACCGTCTCGAAGCCGCCGCCGCCGCCATGCCCGTCGGCACTGACGGCCTGCTCATCTGCCCCTACCTCACCGGCTGCATGGACCCGCACTGGAACCCCGACGCCCGCGCCACCATCACCGGCCTCGCCCCCCTGCACACGGCCGCTCATTTCTACCACGCCACCCTCGAGGCGCTGACCCTGGAAGCCGCGCGAGCCATCCAGGCCATGCACGCGGCCGGCCTCGCCACCGAGCAGGTGCTCGTCATCGGCGGCGGCGCCAGCAGCCCGCTCTGGCTGCGCATGATCGCCGACGCCACCGGCCTGCCCACCTGCCGCAGCCTCTCCAACGAAGCCTCCTGCCTGGGCGCCGCCATCATCGCCGCCACCGGCGCCGGCTGGTTCCCCACCATGCTCGACGCCGCCGCCGCCATGACCCGGCTCGCAGACCGCCTGGAGCCGCAGCCGGACCAGCAAGCGGCCTGGGACCGGCTGTCTTGCCGCCAAGGGGCGGTGTACTCGGCGACGAATGGGCTTTAAGAAACGCCAGGAGCTCTGCTCCTGGACCTCGTCACGCGCTAGCGTGCATTCGCACAACGGGGCCCGCGGCCCCAGACCTCATCCAATCCTGCTTCCCAGGGCACCGAGCTCGGCGCGGAGCCACGGGTAACAAATGGATTTTAAAGGCTCCGCCTTTAATGGGGTCCAGGGGCAAAGCCCCTGGCCTTCCTTCTTGACATTCGTCACCACACCCTGTCTTTTGCCACGACAAGGCAGAGAAGGTGACCTGTGAAGTCGCTCTGGTCCGACGCAGAGTTCGCCAGCACCGTTGAGCGCTACACCGGGCAGGGTCTGCCGCGCGACCTGGCAATCCGCGTCTACACCACGCGCCTGCTCGGCCAAGACCCGGCTCTGGTGCTGCATGGCGGCGGCAACACGTCCGTCAAGACCACGCTCACCGATGCCGACGGGTCTGCGGTCGAGGTGCTCTGCGTCAAGGGCAGCGGCAGGGACATGGGCACCATCGAGCCCGCCGGCCTGCCCGCGGTGCGCCTGCAGCCGCTGCAGGCAATGGTCCGCTTCGACACCATGACGGACGACCGCATGGTGATGCTGCAGCGCCGTCTGCTGATGGACCCGGACGCGCCGAACCCGTCCGTCGAGGCGATCCTGCACGCCATCCTGCCGTTTCGGCATGTCGACCACACCCATGCCAACGCCATCGTCTCGCTCACCAACCAGCCCGACGGCGAGGCGCTGATCCGCGACCTGTTCCCCGACAGCATCGTCGTGCCCTACGTGATGCCCGGTTTCGACCTGGCAAAGGCGTGCGACGCCGCCTTCGCCGCCCAGCCGCGCGCCGACGGGATGATCCTGCTCAAGCACGGCATCTTCACCTATGACGATGACCCGCGCGCGTCCTACGAGGACATGATCGCCAAGATCGACCGCGCCGAGCGCCGCCTGGCCTCCGGCCGCTCGAAGCCCTTCGCCCGAACCCCGATCGAGCCGCCGGCCGCCACTGCCGCCGAGATCGCGCCGATCCTGCGCGGCGCCGTCGCCGCCGAGACCGCCATGCCCGGCCAATGGCGCCGCATGGTGGTCGAGCACCGTGTCAGCGAGCGCATCCTCGCCTTGTGCGACGCCGAGACCGCCGCCGACCTCGTCGGCCGCGGCAACGCGACACCCGAGCACGTGATCCACATCAAGCGCCTCGGCGTCGCCTTGCCGGCGCCAACCGCCGACCTGCCCGCCTACAAGCGCCTGGTCGAGGCGGCGGTCGAGCGCTACGTCGCCGAGTACCGCGCCTATTTCGAGCGCAACAACGCCCGCGCCGGCGGCGGCAAGGTCATGCTCGACCCGCATCCGCGCGTCTTCTACGTCGCCGGCCTCGGCCTGTTCGCCACCGGCGCCACCCGCAAATCCGCCTGCATCGCCGCCGACGTCGCCGAGGCGACGGTGGAGGTGATCACCCAGGCCGAGGGCATCAGCGGCTGGCAGCCGCTGCCCGAGGCGGATTTGTTCGACATCGAATACTGGTCGCTCGAACAGGCGAAGCTCGCCAAAACCGTCGAGAAGCCGCTCACCCGCCAGGTCGCCGTCGTCACCGGCGCCGCCGGCGGCCTCGGCCTCGCGGTCGCCGAGGCGCTGCGCGCCGAGGGTGCGGAGCTGGCGCTGCTCGACATCACCGCCGAGCCGCTGGCCGCCGCCGCCCGCCGGCTTGGCGCCCTCGCCGTGCCGTGCGACCTCACCGAGCCCGCCGCCGTCGACGCCGCGATCGCCCGCGTGGCGCAGCATTTCGGCGGCGTCGACATCGTGGTCTCCAACGCCGGCGCCGCCTTCCAGGGCCGGATGGCGAGCGTGGACGACGCCGTGATGCAGCGCGCCTTCGCCATCAACTTCTGGGCGCACCACTATCTCGCCCGCGCCGCCGTCCGCGTCATGGAGCAGCAGGGCACCGGCGGGGCGCTGCTGTTCAACGTCTCCAAACAGGCGGTCAACCCAGGCCCCGATTTCGGCCCCTACGGCACCTCGAAGGCGGCGCTGCTCGCGCTCATGCGCCAATACGCGATCGAACACGGCGCCTCGGGCATCACCAGCAACGCGGTCAACGCCGACCGCATCCGCACCGGCCTGATGACCGACGCCATGGTCGCCGAGCGCGCCCGCTCCCGCGGCGTCTCCGAAGACGAGTACATGCGCGGCAACCTGGTCCATCGCGAGGTGCAGGCCAGCGACGTCGCCGCCGCCTTCGTCCACCTGGCCAAAGCCAGAACCAGCACCGGGGCAGTGCTGACGGTGGACGGCGGCAACGTGGCGGCGATGATGCGGTAGCAAGCAGTTCTTTTTTGAAAAAAAGAACCAAAAAACTTTTGCTCCGAAGCGAAACTATGCCATCGACCAAGGGCCTGATCGGATGCATGTTTTTTGCTTCTTTTTTTCAAAAAAGAAGGCCTTACTACCAACAAACCGGCAAAACCGGAGCCTCAGGGAGAAACACCATGTTGAAAACCGCGCTTGCCACCTCCGCCGCCATCTTGGCAATGACCACCGCCGCCAGCGCCCAGGACTATGACGGCAAGCTCAAGGCCGCCGTCGCCAGCTTCGCCGCCCCCAACAGCCTCGCCGGCGTCACCCTCAACGTCGCCTGCCGCCACCTGCCGGCGATGGACTTCATCGAGAGCCACAAGGCGCTCTTCGAAGAGCAGACCGGCGCCAAGCTCTCCTTCACCGACTATCCGGAGAACGACCTGCGCAGCCACGTCGTCGCCGACGCCTCCAACAAGGCCGGCGGCTTCCAGATCTACTGCCTGGACGACAACTACGTGCCCCTGTTCGCCACCAACGACTGGGTCCATCCGCTCGATGAGGAGATCAAGCCCGCCTACAAGCTCGACGACGTGTTCGACAGCCTCCACCAGCTCTATTCCTGGAAGGGCAAGCTGTACGGCCTGCCGATCTACTCCGAGGTCACGATCCTCTATTACCGCGCCGACCTGCTGAAGGCCGCCGGCCTGGAAGTTCCGAAAACCCTCGACGAGCTTTCCGAAGACGCCGCCAAGCTGAACAAGCCGCCGCGCACCTTCGGCATCGCGCTGCGCGGCCTGCGCGGCGAGGGCATGAACGTCTATCCCTGGACCGAGTGGCTGCGCTCCTATGGCGGCGACTTCCTCGGCCCGCAGATGCAGCCGGTGTTCGACAGCGAGGCCGGCATCACCGGCACCGAGCACTACGCCGACCTGATCCAGAAATCCGGCCCGCCCGGCTCGGGCTCCTGGGGCTGGGACAAGGTGTCCTCCAGCTTCGCCGCCGGCCGCGTCGCCATGATCGTCGAATCGACTGCCTTCTACCCCACCTTCATCGACCCCAAGCAGTCCAACATCGTCGGCAAGATCGGCTACTCGGTCGTCCCGGCCGGCCCCAAAGGCGCCTACCCGGCGAACTACTCGATCGGCCTCGCCATGGCGTCCAGCGTCCCCGTCGGCAGCCAAAGCTACAAGGCCGCCAGCGCCTTCATGCAATGGGCAACCTCGCAGGAGATGGAGTTCGACCGCACCGCCAACGACATCGGCAACGAGGACCGCAAGTCCGTCAACCAGTCCGACCTGCTGAAGAGCAAGCTCGACCCCGGCTACATCAAGGCGGTCGCCGACGGCCAGGCGATCACCAAGGCGGAGTACCGCCCGATGATCCCGCAGTGGCGCGAGATGGGCGACATCATCGGCGCCAACATCGAAAGCGTGTTCACCGGCAGCACCACCGCCAAGGCGGCGCTCACCGCGGCGGCTGAGCAAACCGAGGAGCGCTTCAAGGCGCAGGGCATCGCCGGCACGCCGCGGCAGTACACGGAAATCTTCCCAGCGCAGTAGTGTAAGAGCTTCTTTTTTGAAAAAAAGAAGCAAAAAACTTTCATCAGTTTAGAGAATACCTTGCTGCAACTAACAACTTAACGGGCAAAAGTTTTTTGGTTCTTTTTTTCAAAAAAGAACCGCTTCCTTTCGGAGCCGAGCCATGACGAGCACCGCCGCCCTCGCACTCAGCGCCCGAACCAAGGCAACTGGCGCGCCTTACGAGGCTCCCGGCTGGTGGCGCTCGCCCTGGCTCGTGCCGCTGCCCGGCTTCCTGCTGCTGGCGATCCTGACGCTGCCACCGTTCCTCTACGCGGTCTATCTCTCCTTCATCAACGTCGACATCAGCGTGCCGAACCTGCCGCGCCACTTCGTCTGGTTCGCCAACTACGCCGCCGTGCTCGGCACCCAGGCCGGGCTGCACGCGTTGGAGGTCACGTTGCTGATCTCCTTCGGCGCCACCGCGCTCGCCGTGCTCACCGGCCTGACAATGGCCTACCTAATCGACCAGTTCGCCGGCCGCTTCGCCGGCCTCGTCGTCGTCGTCGTGCTCGTCCCGCTCGCCGTCTCGCCGGTCGCCATGGCGCTGGTCTTCAGCCTGATCCTCGACCCGCTCTACGGCCCCATCCCCCAGGTCGTTCAAATGGCCACCGGCGCATTGATCTCGCCCACCGGCGGCCCGATCGGCGCGCTGACCACCATCATCTTCGCCCAGACCTGGCAGTGGTCGCCGCTCGCCGTGATCATCCTGCTCGGCGGCGTGCGCTCGATGCCGGCCGAGCCGATGGAGGCCGCCAAGATCGACGGCGCCGGCTTCTGGAGCACCCTGTGGTTCATCCAGCTGCCCCTGCTCCGCCCACTGCTCGCGGTCACCGCCATCTTCGAGTTCATCCTGTGCTCGCAAGCCTTCGCCGCCACCGACCTGCTCACCAATGGCGGCCCAGGCAGCGCCACCGTCGACCTGTCGCTGTTCATCTACAAAATCGGCATCTCGGAATCCGGCCAGGTCTCGGTCGCTGCCGCCGCCGGCATCCTGACCATGGTTCTCGGCCTGGTCAGCACCGCCGCCTGGCTCAAAATTTCCAAATGGGACGACAAGATTTTCCGCTAGGGCAGTTCAATCAAGGAAGGCCAGGGGCTTTGCTTCTGGACCCCATTAAAGGCGGAGCCTTTAAAATCCATCAAGCTATACCGCTCCACGGCGAGTTTGATGCTGTGGGAAGTAGGACTGAATGGCTTCGCCGATCAAGAAAGAGCCAGGTTAAACTCCAAACGGATTGGGGGTCTGGGGCCTCAGGCCCCAGCGGGTCCAGGGCAGAGCCCTGGCCTTTCTTCTTCCGCAGCCTGTTAAGGACGCACGCACGTGGCCGAAACTGCTCCGCTCCAGCAACGCAACCACGCCTGGCCCGTGCAGCTCGCCGGCACGCTCGCCCTGCTGCTCGGCCTCGGCGTCTGGCTCGCGCCGCTCTACTGGCTCGCCAACACCACCTTCAAGTTCAAGGCGCAGATTCAGAGCGACGAGCCGGTCTGGTTTCCCCATCCGATCACGTTCGACAACATCGCCTGGGTCTGGGCCAACCTCGACCACCAGGCGCTGTATCGCTCCATCCGCGTCGTCTCCGTCTCCGTCATCGTCTCGCTGATCTTCGGCCCGCTGATGGCCTACGCGCTGTCGCGCTTCCCCACCCGCGCCAACCGCCAGCTCGAGAACTGGATCATCTCCACCCGCATGATGCCGCCCGCCGCGCTCATCATGCCGCTCTACTTCCTGGCCCTGCTCACCGGCCTGCTCAACACCGAGACTGGCCTGGCTCTGCTTTACATCGCCATCAACCTGCCGCTCACCTGCTGGATCATGCTCGCCTATCTTAAATCCGTGCCGGAGGAGGCTGAGGAGGCCGCCCGCCTGGACGGCTGCTCGCAATGGGAGACCTTCTGGTTCATCGTCCTGCCGATGATCCGTGCCTCGCTCGCCGCCGCCGGCCTGCTGGTGACGATCCTGACCTGGAACGAGTTCTTCATCGCCTTCGTCATCACCTCGTCGAAGATCACCTTCCCGGTCCAGGTCGCCGGCTTCCTCGCCAACGGCATGAACCCGGAGTACGGCCACATGGCCGCCGCCGGCCTCATGCTCTCGCTGCCGCCCGTGCTCGTGGCAATCATCTTCCACCGCTCGCTGCTCAGCGGGCTGCATGCTTTTGCCGGAGGGAAGTAAGCAGTCCTTTTTTGAAAAAAAGGACCAAAAAACTTCCACCCGTTGACGATCAACTCCGCGAAGGCAAAGCCGAGCCGTCAAGCCGTAACCGGCAAAGTCAAAGCGCTAAGACGCAGCACACCTAACGACAAAAGTTTTTTGCTTCTTTTTTCAAAAAAGAAGCGCTTGCCTCACCGATGAAACCGCTCGAAGTCGAGCGTCAATGCTTGATCCCGGCACACGGCATCCACCACCGCCCTGGTCAGCGGCAGCTCCGCGGCGGCGAGCGCGCCTGAGCCCATCATCCCCTCCAGCGTCGGCCCGAGATCGAGCGCGAGTTGCGCTCCCTCCACTGTGTCCTCCGCCATGTGCTCCGCCTTGGCGCGGCTGTAGGGCAAACCGAGACCCAGCAGCCGCCCCATCCGGCTGTTCCGTCCGGCAAGGCACGTGACGTAAAGGTCGCCGGCGCCGGGCAGCCCGTAGACGCTCGCCACGTCCCCGCCGGCCTGCGCCACCAGCACGGCCAGCTCGCGCAGCGCCTGGGTGAACACCGAGGACGACAGGTTGTGCATCTGTCCGCCGTTCACGGCCGCGCCGCCGACTTCGAGCACCCCTGCGACGGCGCCGACCGCCAGCGCATAGAAGTTCTTGAACGCGGCGCAGAACTCGACGCCGATGAGGTCGGTCGAGGCGCGGGCGTGATAGTAGGGCGCCGCCAGCAGCGCCAGCGCGTCGGCCACCGCCGCACCTGGCCCGGTGACGACGATGCTGGTGTCGCGGCCCGCCGCCAGCTCGCCGGCGATGCAGGGCCCGCCCACGGCCATCACCGGCAGCCTGATTCCGGTCCGCCGCTCGACCTCGCGCGCCACCCGCTGCGGCAGCACCTCGATGCGCCCGTCGCCCGGCGCCAGCCCCTTGGTGATCATCAGCACCGGCACCGGCATGCGCAGCGTCTCGACCAGCTGGTCGATCGCCCAATCCACACCCGGCGAGGACACGCCGAGGATGACGAGGCGGGGAGGGGTTCGCATCACCGTCGCCAGATCGTCCGCCGCATGCGCCTCGACGCCGTCGGGCAGGGCGATCTTCAGCCGCGGGTGCGCCTGGCCGCCACGCACGGCCTGGATGATCGCGCCGTCGAGCGGCGTGCCGACCAGCGCCACCTGGGCGCCGCCATGTGCGGCCGGCATCGCCATCGCCGACCCCATCACCCCGGCGCCCAGGATGACGACGTCGGCCATTATGGCTGCGCCAGGCTTGGCATCACAGCCGGATGCCGCTGGCGGCGTCGAACAGGTGCACGTGCTCGGCCGCCGCCATCAGGTGCACCGGCGCGCCCGGCTTGAGCGGCAGCCGCTCCTGGGTGATCGCGCACAGCTCCTGCCCGGCCAGCCGCACATAAACATGCGTCTCCGGCCCGGTCGGCTCCACGGTCATGATCGTGCCAGCAAGCCCGGTATCGTTGGCGACGGGCCGCAGATGCTCCGGCCGGATGCCGTAGCTCACCGCCCGCCCGGCCATCGCCGCCGCCCGCGCCGGCAGCGCCAGCGTCGCCCCGTCGGCCCGGACCACCGGCGCGTCGCCCTGCATCTCGACAGTGCCGGCAACGATGTTCATCCCCGGCGAGCCGATGAACCCGGCGACGAACAAATTCGCCGGCGCGTCGTACACGGCGAGCGGGTGCCCCGCCTGCTCGATCTTGCCGTCGCGCAGGATGACGATGGTGTCGGCCATCGTCATCGCCTCGATCTGGTCGTGGGTGACGAACACCGTCGTCGTGCCCAGCCGCTGGTGCAGCTCCTTGATCTCGGTGCGCATCTGCACCCGCAGCTTCGCATCCAGGTTGGAGAGCGGCTCGTCGAACAGGAACACCGCCGGGTCGCGCACGATCGCCCGCCCCATCGCCACCCGCTGCCGCTGCCCGCCGGAGAGCTGCCGCGGCAGCCGCGCGAGCAACGCATCGAGCCCGAGGATGCGCGCCGCACCCGCGATCTTGCTCGCGATCTCCGCGCGCGGCACGTCGGCGCGCTTGAGCGCGAAGCTCATGTTGTCGGCGACACTCATATGCGGATAGAGCGCGTAGTTCTGGAACACCATCGCAATGTTGCGATCTTTCGGTGCCAGGTGCGTGACGCTGCGTTCGCCGATCCGGATGTCGCCGCCGCTCACCGTCTCCAGCCCCGCGATCATCCGCAGCAGCGTCGACTTGCCGCACCCCGACGGACCGAGCAGCACCACGAACGCGCCGTCCTCGATGGTGAGGTCGATGCCGTGCACCACCTCCACCGACCCGTACGCCTTGCGCACACGCTCGAAAATGACCGAGGCCACGGCGCTAGCTGACAAATGCCATCATGGCTTGACAGTTATTTGCAAAGCCGATGAGGTGTCAATCAGGCGCAGGGGTACACGCGATGGCAAAGCCGCTCGTTGTCATTACCGGCGCCAGCTCCGGCATCGGCGAGGCTACCGCCCGCGCCTTCGCCGCCCAGGACTACCCGCTGCTCCTGCTCGCCCGCCGCGTCGAACGCATGCAGCAGCTTGGCCTGCCGAACGCCCTCATCCGCGGCGTCGACGTGCGCGACCGCGGCGCCATCGAGGCCGCCGTGCGCGAGGCCGAGGCGGTGCACGGCCCGGCCGACTGCCTGTTCAACAACGCCGGCATCGCCCGCCTGGGCGACGTGACGACCCAGGACCCGGAGGAGTGGGACGAGAGCATCGCGATCAACATCAATGGCGTGATGAACGCGGTGCACGCGGTCATGCCGGGCATGGTCGCCCGCCGCGGCGGCACCATCGTCAACATGAGCTCGATCGCCGGCCGTAAGGTTTATCCCGACCACACGATCTATTGCGGGACCAAGTTCTTCGTGCACGGCATGTCGGACAGCCTGCGCGCCCAGCTCGCGCCGCACGACGTGCGCGTCGTGGTGATCTCGCCCGGCGTGATCGACACCGAGGTGCTCGACCACGTGCGCGACGAGAAGACCCTCGAGGCCTATCGCGCCAACAAGTCGGCGATGGGCGGCGGCATCTCGGCCGACCACGTCGCCGCTGCCGTGCTGTTCGCCTACACCATGCCGCAGAACGTGCTGATCCAGGAGATCTGCATCACGCCGACGCGGCAGCAGCATTAGGGGCCAGGCCCCGATCCCCATTACGGGTGGGACGACGCTTCCAGCGTGCTAATTTCATCCTCAAGGCGGGGCTTCCTGGTGACGGCGTAAAATCTTGCCTATAGGCAAGATTTTAGTAAGTTGTTGATAAACAACAGTAATGCTAGGAGAGCTGGGGCATCCTTGCCTCCGCCCCCGCTTGCCCAACACCCTTCGATCTTGCGGTATTTCGCCCATCACGGCATTTGCAGCTTTGTCAAAGATGCTGGTAAGCCCGCCCATCGGGCGTGGCGGGAGATGGCCGATGGCGAGCAATGGCGAGATGACGGGCGCGGTGCTGCCCGGCAACAGCACGGTCGAGCTGCGGCGCTACCCGGTGCCGAGCCCGGGCCACGGCCAGGTGCTGCTGCGCATGAAGGCGTCCAGCCTGTGCGGCAGCGACATCCGGGCGATCTACCGCGAGCATCTCGGCGTCGGCGCCGAAAAGTATCAGGGCGTGATCGCCGGCCACGAGCCCTGCGGCCAGGTCGAGGCCACCGGCCCGGGATGCCGGCGCTTTGCCGCCGGCGACCGAGTGATCGTCTACCACATCTCCGGCTGCGGCTTCTGCCATGACTGCCGCCTGGGCTATCAGATCAGCTGCACCGGCGCCGAGCGCGCCGCCTATGGCTGGCAGCGCGACGGCGGCCACGCCGAATACCTACTGGCCGAGGAGGACGACCTCATCGCCCTGCCGGACGCGCTCAGCTATGCCGACGGCGCGCTGATCGCCTGCGGCTTCGGCACCGCTTACGAGGCGCTGCTGCGCGCCGAGGTCTCCGGCGGCGACACGGTGCTGGTGACCGGGCTCGGTCCGGTGGGCCTGGCGACGATGATGCTGGCCCGGGCACTCGGCGCGCCCAAGATCGTCGGCACCGACATCGAGCCCAGCCGGGTGGCGCTGGCCGGCGAGCTCGGCCTCGCCGACGCGCTGGTGCAGGCCGGCCGAGACGGTCCGGCAGACCTCGCTGGCGTGCTGGGCGCCGAGGGCGCCGAGGTCACGCTCGACACCACCGGCAGCGCCGCCGGCCGGCTGACCGCGCTGGAGGCGACCCGCCGCCGCGGCCGCTGCGTCTTCGTCGGCGAGGGCGGCACCGTCGCCTTCCAGCCCAGCCGCGACCTGATCCACCGGCAGCTCACGCTGCACGGCTCGTGGGTCACGAGCCTGCCGCACATGGAGGATCTGGCCGAGAATCTGGTGCGCTGGAAGCTGCACCCGGACCGCATCGTCACCCACCGCTTCGCCCTGGACGAGGTGGCGCGAGCCTATCGCACGATGGATGAGGGCCGCTGCGGCAAGGTCGTCGTGCAGACCGAGTAGCAGCCCCTCCGGCCGTTCTGGCTGCATGGCCGGCATCGCCACGCTGCCGGAACATCACCTTTCATCGTATCGATGCGTGACGTCTCCGCCTGCGGCATTGACGCTGGACGGCAATGCCCATCAGGATCAACCCGACGGGATCGCAGCCGCTCCGGCCAACGGAGCGGATGAAGCTGTCCCTTGGGAGACTGTTCCATGCGGCTTCGCCTAAACGCAGCCATGCTCGGCCTCATCGTGCCCGTGGCTCTTGCGCATCCTGGCCCGCTGCTCGCCGACGAGACGGTGCGGATCGCCTACATAGACCCGCTGAGCGGCCCGCTAGCCGAAACCGGGCAGCTCGGCGAACAGCATTTTCGCTTCGCCATCGACCGGGTCAATGCGAGCGGCGCCGCCGGTCCCGGCCGCCATTTCGAGCTGGTCGCGCTCGACAACGAGGTGAGCCCGGAGAAGTCGCTCGCTCTGCTGCGCAAGGCGGTGGATGACGGCGTCCATTACGTCACCCAGGGCAACGGTTCGGCTGTGGCGTTCGCCCTCGTCGCGGCGATCGACAAGAACAACAAGCGCGACCCGGACAAGTCGGTGGTGTTCCTCAACTACGCCGCCGTCGATCCCGGCCTGACCAACGACAAATGCTCGTTCTGGCATTTCCGCTTCGATGCGGACAGCGACATGAAGATGAAGGCGCTGTCCGATTACATCGTCTCGCAAGCGGACATCCATAAGGTCTACATTTTCAATCCGGACTACTCGTTCGGCGTGTCGGTGCAGAAGGCGGCAGAAAAGCTGCTGACCGATCGTCGGCCGGACCTGAAGATCGTCGGCGAGGACCGGGTGCCGCTCGGCAAGGTGAAGGATTTCACCCCATACATCGCCAAGTTCCAAGCCGCCGGCGCGGACGCGGTGGTGACCGGCAACTGGGGCCAGGACATCGAGCTGCTGACCAAGGCGGCCGCCGACAGCGGCTACAAGGGTCGCTTCTTCACCTACTACATCGGCGACCAGGTGACCGTCGCGGCAGCCGGCCCCGGCGCCGTCGGCGACGTGCAGGTCGCCACCTGGTCCGACAACGTGCCCGGCATCGACGACATCGCCGACGCCTTCCAGGCACGCTTCCATCGCGCCTTCTACTACTGGAACGTCGTCAACGAGATCGACACGCTGGCCGCAGCCATCAAGCAGGCCGATTCGACCGACCCGCTCAAGGTCGCCAAGGCCATGAGCGGGATGAAGCGCCAGACGCCGCTCGGCGTTTCCGATATGCGGGCGGACGACCATCAGATGATCCAGCCGCTCTACGTCTCGCAGCTTGAGCCGAACCTGCCGCACGTCTTCCCGGACAGCAAGCTTGGTTTCAAGACCGTCGCCACCATCCCGGCCGACCAGACGCGCATGGCGACCAGCTGCAAGATGGAGGCGCCGTAAGATGACGTTTGAGCCGGGGCGCGGCCGATGAGCCTGACCCTGGCGCCCATCCTGTTCAACGGCCTGGTGTTCGGCCTGCTGCTGTTCATGCTGTCGAGCGGTCTCACGCTGATCTTCGGCATGATGGGCGTGCTCAACCTGTCGCATGCCAGCTTCTACATGCTGGGCGCCTACCTGGCCTACACGATCAGCGTCGGCCTGGGCTTCTGGGTCGGGCTGGTGGTGGCGCCGGTGCTGGTGGGGCTGATCGGCGCGGTGGTGCAGCGCTACGGGCTGCGCGCGGTGCATCGCTACGGCCACATGGCCGAGCTGCTGTTCACCTTCGCCCTGGCGCTGGTGATCGGCGAGGTCGTGCCGCTGATCTGGGGCCGCAACCCGGTGCGCTACCAGGTGCCGCACGTGCTGGACTTCCCGCTGTTCCAGCTCGGCGGCACCGACATCCCGGCCTACCGTGTGTTCATGATGGCGGTGTCGCTCGGCATGTTCGTCGCCCTGTTCACGGCCCTGGCGCGCACCCGGCTCGGCCTCGTGGTGCGCGCCGCACTCACCCATCCCGACATGGTGTCGATGCTCGGTCACGACGTGCCGCGCGTGTTCACCAGCGTGTTCGGCGCCGGCTGCGCGCTGGCGGGCCTCGCCGGGGTGATCGGCGGCAACGCGTTCACCACCCAGCCGGGCATGGCGGCCTCGCTCGGCGGCATCGTCTTCGCGGTGGTGGTGATGGGCGGCCTCGGCTCGATCTGGGGCGCCTTCGTCGCCTCGGTGCTGATCGGGCTGCTGCAGACCGCCTCGATCAGCCTTGACCTGCCGTTCGGCCGCCTGCTCGGGCTGCCGCCGGCCGGCTCGGACGGCCTGCTCGCCGATCTGTGGAGCCTGACGGTGGCGCGCGCGGCGCCGGCGGTGCCCTACCTGCTGCTCGTGCTGGTGCTGGCCTTCCGCCCGCGCGGCCTGTTCGGCTCGCGTAACGCATGAGCATGACCGTTCAGCATGGAATGCTACCGCTCGAGCGGCGACAGGCGGCGTTGCGCGCCGCCCTGCCCTGGGTGCTGGTGGCGCTGGCGGCGTTTGTCGCGCCCTTCCTGCTGTCGAGCGGCTTCGGCTTGTCGCTGCTCTGCCGGATGGGCATCGCCATCGTCTTTGCGCTGTCGTTCAACATGCTGCTCGGCCAGGGCGGCATGCTGGATTTCGGCCACGCCGTGCTGCTCGGCTTCGGCGGCTTCGCGGCCATGCACGCGATGCGGGCGGCCGGTGCCGGGCTGTGGATCCCGGCGCCGCTGCTGCCGCTGTTCGGCGCCGCCGGCGGCTTGCTCGCAGCGCTGCTCGGCGGCTGGGTGGCCGCGCGTCGGCACGAGACGGCGTTCGCGATGATCACGCTGGGCCTAGCCGAGCTCGCGAGCGCCGCGGTGCTGATGTTCCCGTCGCTGTTCGGCGGCGAGGAGGGCATTACCGGCGACCGCTCCGACGGTCCGGCGCTGTTCGGCCTCGGCTTCGGCCGCCAGTGGAATGTCTATTTCCTGATCGCCACCTGGGCGTTCGGCTGCAGCTTCCTCATGTGGCGCTACACGGCCACGCCGCTCGGCCGGCTTGCCAATGCGGTGCGCGACGACGACCAGCGGGTCAGCTTCCTCGGCTACGACCCGGCGCGTGTCCGCTTCCTGGTGTTCCTCCTGTCCGGGCTGTTCGCCGGCATCGCCGGCGGGTTGCAGGCGCTCAATGACGAGATCGTCACCTCGACGAACGTCTCCTCCGAGGCGTCCGGCGCGGTGCTGCTGATGACCTTCATCGGCGGCGTCGGCACGTTCTGGGGCCCGGTGCTCGGCGCCATCCTGGTCACCTTCCTGCAGATCGCGCTGTCGACGATGACCGACGCCTGGCAGCTCTATGACGGCCTGCTGTTCCTCGCCGCAGTGGTGTGGGCGCCGGGCGGGCTCTCCGGCATCATCCTGGCGCACACGCCGCTGCTGCGCGCCGGCCGCGGCGCCGCCCTGGTCGGGCCGTATGCGGCGCAGCTGCCCGGGCTGGCGCTGGCGCTGGCCGGCGTCGTGTGGCTTGCCGAGCTTGGCTTTCGGCTGCAGGCGGTGCGCAACGGCGCGCCGGCCGGGCTGCTGCTCGGCATGACGGCGCGGCCGCATGAGATCTGGCAGTGGGCCATCGGCGTGGCGCTGCTGCTGGCGGGCGCGACGCTGCTGCACCGCTTCTGGCCGCGCGCTAAGATGGCCTGGCAGGCGCAGATGGCGGCGACGATCGCGGCATGAGCGCCGCCGCCACCATTCCCGTGCTGGAGGTCTCAGGCGCCGGCCTGTCCAGCCCCGATGGCGCCGTCGCGGCGCTGGCCATTCGCGACCTGCGCAAGAGCTTCGGCCCCACCGCCATCATCAAGGGCGTGACGCTGGAGGTAGCCGTCGGCGAGCGCCATGCGGTCATCGGGCCGAACGGCGCCGGCAAGAGCACCTTCTTCCACCTGGTCAGCGGCCGACTGCGTCCGGATGCCGGGCAGATCCTGCTGAACGGCGCCGACGTGACCGGCCTGGCGCCGCACGTGATCAGCCGGCGCGGGCTGTCGCGGTCGTTCCAGGTCACCGCGCTGTTCGGGCGGATGTCGGTGTTCGAGAACCTGCGCGTCGCCGCCATGCAGGCGCTCGGCGTCGGCTACGACTTCATCCGTCCGATCGCCAGCCGGGCGAAGCTGAACGCCAGGGCCGAGGAGATGCTGGAGCTCACCGGCCTTGCCGCCCGCCGCCACGTTGCCGCCGGGGCGCTCGCCTATGCCGACCAGCGCGCGCTTGAGATCGGCGTCGCGGTCGCCGGCAACGCCTCGATCGTGCTGCTCGACGAGCCGACCGCCGGGATGAGCCATGCCGAGACCGACCGTGCCGTCAGCCTGATCCGGCGGGTTACCGCCGGGCGAACGCTGGTGATGATCGAGCACGACCTCGGCGTCGTGTTCGACCTGGCCGACCGCATCAGCGTGCTCGCCGACGGGCAGGTGATCGCCTCCGGCCTGCCGGCGGCGGTGCGCGCCGACCCGGCGGTGCGCGTCGCCTATCTGGGCACCGCGGCGGACACGCTGTCATGAGCGCCGGAGGGCGGCCGCTGCTCGAGGTCAGCGGGCTCGACGCCTGGTATGGCAAGAGCCAGGTGCTGCGCGGCGTCGCGCTGCAGATCGGCCGCGGCGAGATCGTCGCCATTTTGGGCCGCAACGGCGCGGGTCGATCGACGGCGCTCAAGGCCATCATGGGCGCGGTGCAGCGCCGCGGGCAGGTGCTGTTCGACGGCGTCGATATCAGCCGGATGTCGCCGCATGCGATCGCCCGGCGGGGGCTCGGCTACGTGCCCGAGGACCGGGCGATCTTCCCCGACCTCACGACGCTGCAGAACCTGTTGTTGGGCGAGAAGCGCGGACCGGGCGACCCGTTCATGCTGGCCGACGCCTACACACTGTTCCCGCGCCTGCAGGAGCGCGCGGCAGCACCCGCGGGCGCTCTATCCGGCGGCGAGCAGCAGATGCTGGCGATTTGCCGGACGATGATGGGCTGCCCGGCGCTGGTGATGGTCGACGAGCCGACCGAGGGGTTGGCGCCGATGATGGTGGAGCGGGTGCGCGAGCTGCTGGAGGCGGTGGCGGCGCGGGGCACCACCATCCTTCTGGTCGAGCAGAAGCTCGCGATCGCGCTGGCGATCTCGCAACGCCTCTATGTGATGGGGCACGGCCGGGTAGTATTCGAGGGCACGCCGGCCGCTTTTGCCGCCGACGCAGCGGTCAGGCGGGAGTGGCTCGAGGTCTAAAAACACCCGCAGCCGTTGGGTACTCTTAGGAACAAAAGTTTTTTGCTTCTTTTTTTCAAAAAAGAAGCCTTTCCTGTTCCCTCCGCCTCCGAAGGGAACCCATGCGAAGAGCGCTAGCAATCCTCGCCGCTCTCGTCCTCCTCGTGGTCGCAGCCCTCGCCGCAACGATCGCCTTCGACCGTCCCGCCGCGCCCCCGCCGCAGCTCGCGGTCAGCACCCCCTACGACGCCGTCGACTTCTCCGACCTGCCGAAGCCCGAGCATTTCACCGCCCGCGACGGCGCCGCGCTCGCGTATCGCCGCTACCCCGGCAATCCAGACCGCGTGGTCATCCTGATCCACGGCTCGTCCGGCTCCGGCGTCGCCGTGCACCCGTCCGCCCAGGCGCTCGCCGCGGCCGGCGCGACCGTGATCACGCCCGACATCCGCGGCCACGGCCGGTCCGGCCCGCAGGGCGACATCGCCTATATCGGCCAGCTTGAGGACGATCTCGAAGACCTGCTGAACACCCTCGACCGCGCCCACCATCCGGCCGAGACCACCCTGATCGGCTTCTCCTCCGGAGGCGGCTTCGTGCTGCGCATCGCCGGCAGCCGCCTGGCGCCGCGCTTCAGCCGCTTCATCCTGCTTGCCCCGTTTCTCGGCCACGCCGCACCGAACGCGCGCCTCGGCACCGGGTCGGGCGGCTGGGTGTCCGTCGCGGTGCCGCGCTTCGTCGCCCTGTCGATCGTCAGCGGCTTCGGCATCACCGGGCTGAACGGCCTGCCGGTGATCGCCTTCGGCGTGCCCGCCGGCAACCCGCACCATCAGACAGCGACCTACTCGTATCGGCTGCTCAAGAACTTCGGGCCGGATGACGACTACGTCGGCGACCTCCGCCGCACCCCACGCCCGATCATGGCCGTCGCCGGCGCCGACGACGAGATCTTCCTCTCCGACAGGCTGCAGGCCGCCCTGGCCGCCGGCAAGCCCGGCATCCGCGTCGACATCGTCCCCGGCATCGGCCATATCGGATTGACGACGACGCCGGCGGGGACGGCGGCGATCGTCAGGGCTTGGGCGGGCAGCTAGAAAGGCCTTCTTTTTTGAAAAAAGAAGCAAAAAACTTCCATTCGTTTGGGAAAGCGCGCTGGTGACCGCTACTTGCGGATAAAAGTTTTTTGGTTCTTTTTTTCAAAAAAGAACCGCTTCCTTTGTTCTGAGGCTCACTTGATGCGACGCAGCCTGCTTGTCTTGATCCCTTTGCTCTGCGCTGCCGCGCCTGCGGTTGACCGCTCGCTGGTCGCTGTCGGCAACGACATTCCTGCCCATGTCGATCGGCCGCAGGCGGGCTTCGACTACAGCAAGCGCGACGTGATGATCCCGATGCGCGACGGGGTGAGGCTGCACACGGTGATCGTGCTGCCGCTGGGCGCGCGCGGGGCGCCGATCCTGCTGACCCGCACGCCCTACAACGCCGGCAAGCGCGTGAGCCGCAGCGACAGCCCGTCGATGCTGGCGACATTGCCGCAGGGCGACGACGTGTTCGTCGCCGGCGGCTACATCCGCGTCTTCCAGGACGTGCGCGGCAAATACGGCTCGGAGGGCGACTACACGATGACGCGGCCGCCGATCGGGCCGCTCAACCCGTCGACCACCGACGACACGACGGACGCGTGGGACACGATCGACTGGCTGGTGCACAACATTCCCGAGAGCAATGGCCGGGTCGGCATGCTCGGCTCCTCGTATGAGGGCTGGACGGTGGTGATGGCACT
The DNA here is from genome assembly GCA_963692975.2 of Acetobacteraceae bacterium. Lineage (GTDB taxonomy): Bacteria > Pseudomonadota > Alphaproteobacteria > Acetobacterales > Acetobacteraceae > CAXMMR01. The sequence continues at coordinate 146,388 of CAXMMR010000024.1, forward strand.
GCTGCACCCGCATCCGGCGCTGAAGGTCGCCTCGCCGGAGAGCCCGATGGTGGATGGCTGGATGGGCGACGACTGGTTCCATTACGGCGCCTTCCGGCAGACCAACTTCGACTACTTCACCGACCAGATGACGGTGCGCGGCGAGGGCAAGCCGGTGCCGCGGCCGGGCTATGACGACTACGACAACTTTCTCGCGGCGGGTTCAGCCGGGGCCTATGCGCGTTCGGCGGGGCTGGACCAGCTGCCGTTCTGGCAGCGGATGGAGGCGCATCCGGCCTATGACGCGCTGTGGCAAGGCCAGGCGCTCGACCGCTTCGTCGCCGCGCATCCGTCGAGCGTGCCGACGCTGTGGGAGCAGGGGCTGTGGGACCAGGAGGACATGTGGGGCGCGATCCATAGCTGGATGGCGCTGCGCGCGGCGGGCCACGGCGCCGACAACCACCTGGTGATGGGGCCGTGGCGGCACAGCCAGGTGAACTACGACGCCGCGAGCCTCGGCCGGCTGAACTGGGACGGCGACACCGCCCTGCAGTATCGCCAGCAGGTGCTGCGGCCGTTCTTCGACCAGTATCTGAAAGACGGCGCGCCGAAGGCCGACGTGCCGGCGGCGTTCATCTACAACACCGGCGAGAACCATTGGGATCGCTTTCCGCAGTGGCCGCTGGCCTGCCAGGCCGGCTGCCCGGCACCGATGACGGCGCTGTACCTGCAGCCGGGCGGCGGCTTGGGCTATGATCGGCCGGGCGAGGGTGGCGGCTCGGACAGCTACCGCTCCGATCCGGCCAAGCCCGTGCCCTATCTGCCGCGGCCGGTGAGCTTTGGCGACAGCGCGCGCTGGAAGCCGTGGCTGACCACCGACCAGCGCGCGGTTGCCGACCGGCCGGACGTGCTGGTTTGGCAGACGGCGCCGCTCACCGCGCCGGTGCGGATCTCCGGCCAGCCGGAGGCCGACCTGTTTGCCGCCACGACCGGGACCGACGCGGACTGGGTGGTCAAGCTGATCGACGTGCAGCCGGCGCTGGTGCCGTCCGACCCGAGCATGGGCGGCTACCAGCTGCCGGTGGGCATGGACATCTTCCGCGGCCGCTACCGGCAGGATTTCGCCCATCCGGCGCCGATCCCGGCCGGGCAGGTGGAGCGCTACCGCTTCACCCTGCCGCCGACCAACCACGTGTTCGAGCCGGGGCATCGGATCATGGTGCAGGTGCAGTCGAGCTGGTTCCCGCTCTATGATCGCAACCCGCAGACCTACGTGCCGAACATCTTCGAGGCCAAGCCGGCGGACTACCAGGCGGCGACGATGCGGATCGTGCATGCCGGGGAGCAAGCGAGCGCGGTGTGGCTGCCGCTGGTGCCGGCGGAGGCGAAGAGTGCGGCACGGTGACGGGGAGTGAGACGGTGGGCGTGACGATCGGGGATGAGGGTGCGGACCTGTCGAACTGGCGCGCGAGCCCGTTCAGCCGGTGGGCGTTCCACCATGTCGACAAGGTGCTGCCGGTTGCTGCCATCGCGGCCGGGCCGCAGGCGATGGCGCTGCCGGACGCGTTGCAGCCGCTCGACGAGAGGGTGCGGCTGAGCGTCGGCGGGCGCAGCCTCGACCTGGCGGCCGTGCTGCAGGCGACGGCGACGGACGGGATCGTCGTGCTGCAGGACGGGCGGGTCGTCTACGAGCGCTACTTCAACGGCATGACGCAAGAGAGCCCGCACATCCTGATGTCGGCGACGAAGTCGGTGGTGGGGCTGGTCGCCGGCATCCTGCAGGGGCAGGGGGCACTCGACGTCGACGCGTTGGTGAGCCGCTCCGTGCCGGAGATCGAGGGAACGGCCTACGCCGAGGCGACGGTGCGGCATCTGCTCGACATGCGGACGGGCGTGGTGCTGGACAGAGAGGTGCTCGGCGCATACACGGCGGCCTCGCATTGGGACCCGGTGGCGGAGGAGGCGGCGCGGCCGAGCTTCCACGAGTTCTTCAGCACGATGGCGGCGCCGCACCGGCCGCATGGCGGGACGTTCAGCTACATTTCGGCCAACACCGATCTCCTGGGCTGGGTGCTCGAGCGGGCGGCGGGGGAGCCGTTCGCCGCGCTGGCGAGCCGGCTGCTCTGGGCGCCGATGGGAGCGGAGCGGAGCGCCATCATCACCACCGACCGCGCCGGCTCGCCGCGCTGCACCGGCGGGCTGTGCGCCACGGTGCGGGACTTTGCGCGGGTCGGCCAGCTGATGGTGCAGCAGGGACAGCGCGACGGGGCGGCGGTGGTGCCGCTCGGTTGGGTCGAGGATATCGGCGCCAACGGCGACCGCGAGGCGTGGCGGACGGGGGAGTTCGGCGAGCGGTTCGCGCCGCTGAGCCGCAGCATGAGCTATCGCAGCGGCTGGTATGTGGTCGACGGGCCGCCGCGGATGCTGTTCGCCACCGGGATCCACGGGCAGAACCTGTTCGTCGACGAGGCGAGCCGGCTGGTGGTCGCGAAGGTGTCGTCGCAGGCTGACCGGGTGGACGAGCGGGCGACGGGGCTGACCCACATGGCGGTGGCGGCGATCCGGCGGTGCCTGACGGGCTAGCGGACGGCAAGCGGTCCTTTCTTGAAAGAAAGAACCAAAGAACTTTTACCCGAAAGCGGACAAAAGTTTTTTGCTTCTTTTTTCAAAAAAGAAGCGCTTGCCTTGCTTCTCAAGCCACCTTGGCGCGGCGCGGCAGGGTCCAGCCGGGGCGAACGAAGTGGCAGGTGTAGCCGTGCGGTAGGCGCTGCAGGTAGTCCTGGTGTTCCGGCTCGGCCTGCCAAAAATCGGAGACCGGGGCGAGCTCGGTCACCACCTTGCCGGGCCAGAGGCCGGAGGCGTTGACGTCGGCGATGGTGTCCTCGGCGACGGCAAGCTGCTCGGGGCTGGTGTAGAAAATCGCCGAGCGGTAGCTGGCGCCGCGGTCATTGCCCTGCCGGTCGCGGGTGGACGGGTCGTGGATCTGGAAGAAGAACTCCAGCAAGGTGCGGAAGCTGGTGCGGGCGGGATCAAAGATGATCTCGACGGCCTCGGCATGGTTGCCGTGGTTGCGGTAGGTGGCGTTCTGGACCTCGCCGCCGGAGTAACCGACCCGGGTGGAGATCACGCCGGGGCGCTTGCGGATCAGGTCCTGCATGCCCCAGAAGCAGCCGCCGGCGAGAACCGCGCGCTCGGTACGCGGGCGATCCTGCGGATCGACGCGAGAGCGATCCTGCGGATCGACGCGAGGGCGATCCTGCGGATCGACACTCATACCAGTTCCTCCACTTGCGGCAGGTAGTCGGCGTAGCCTTCGGCGGCCATGGCGTCGCGATGGACGAAGCGCAGCGAGGCCGAGTTGATGCAGTAGCGCAGGCCGCCGCGGTCGCGCGGGCCGTCCTCGAAGACGTGGCCGAGATGGCTGTCGCCGTGCTTGGAGCGCACCTCGACGCGGACCATGCCGTATGAGGCGTCGCGCAGCTCGGCGACGTTGGCGGGCTCGATGGGCTTGGTGAAGCTTGGCCAGCCGCAATGGGATTCGAACTTGTCGGCGCTGGCGAAGAGCGGCTCGCCGGAGACGATGTCGACGTAGATGCCGGGCGCCTTGTTGGCGAGCAGCGGGCCGGTGCCGGCGCGCTCGGTGCCGCTCTGCTGGGTGACGCGATACTGCTCTGGGGTGAGGGCGGCGACGGCTTCGGGTGTTTTGCAATATTGGGTCATGGCGGGACCTGTGCTGTTCGGACAGGAAATGGGGATCGGCGGCGGGGATGTCGAGCGGGCATGCCTGCTCGGGCGCCGGGGCGCGGTGGGCAGGAACTCGGCGGCACACCGGCGAAATACCGCAACGTGTCGGTCAAGGCCCAAGAGCGGATGGCGGATCGGCTTGCCGAGGCCGGGTGGCGGGTGGGCAGCTTCGGCTGACGATCAGGCAGGAGTGTTGTCCGGGGCGGGCGGTCGTCGCAAGGATGGCGGGCGGTTTGGGGGCGGCCATGTATCTCGGCATCGACATCGGCACGTCGACGGTCAAGACCCATCCTGATGGACGAGGATCAGCGCCTAGTCGCCGAGGCCTCGTCGGGCGGCATGGCGGTGCAGCGGCCGCATCGCGGCTGGTCCGAGCAGGACCCGGAGCAGTGGTGGGCGGGCGTTTGCGAGACGCTGGACGCGCTGGCGCGAACGCATCCCACAGAGCTCGGGGCCGTGCGCGGCATCGGGCTCTCGGGGCAGATGTATGGGGCGACGCTGCTGGACGCGTCGGACCGGCCGGTTCGGCCGGCTATCCTGTGGAACGACACGCGGGCGGCCGCCGAGTGCCGCGAGCTCGAGGAGCGCGAGCCGGCGCTTCGGCGCATCGCGCTGCGCCGGGCGACGCCGGGGGTGACCGCGCCCAAGCTCGCCTGGGTGCGCCGGCACGAACCCGAGCTGTTCCGGCGCGTGCGGACGGTGCTGCTGCCGAAGGACTATGTGCGGCTGCGGCTGACCGGCGAGAAGGCGTCCGACCGTGCGGACAGCTCCGGCACGCTGTGGATGGACGTGGCGCGGCGGGAGTGGTCGGAGCGTTTGCTGGCCGCGACCGGGCTGCAGCTTGCTCACATGCCGGCCCTGGTCGAGGGGACCGAGCCGACGGGGCGGCTGCTCCCGGCGGTGGCGGCCCGCTGGGGGCATGACCGGCCGGCCTATCGTCGCCGGCGGTGGCGGGGACAATGCCTGCGGCGCCTGCGGCAGCGGCGTCATCACGCCGGGATCCGGCACGCTGTCGCTCGGCACCTCGGGGGTGCTGTTCGTGGCGACCAGCGAGGCGCGGGCGAGCCCCGACCACGCGATCGAGACGCTGTGCCACGCGGTGCCGGGCGTGTGGCACCAGATGTCGGTGATCCTGTCGGCGACCGCCTGCCTGAACTGGCTTTCGGGCCTGCTGAAGCGGCCGGTCGAGGCGCTGGTCGACGCGCTCGGGGACGTGCCCGAGACCGCCTCCAACCTGCTGTTCCTGCCGTTCCTCGACGGCTGCTGGTCGCCGCAGGACGACGCCGACATCAGGGGCGCCTTCATCGGGCTGGATCACCGCACGGACGACCGGGCGCTGACCCGCGCGGTGATGCAGGGGGTGGCGTTCGCGATGGCCGATGCCGGGCTCGGCTTCCGGGAGAACGGCGCGCGTTTCGACCGGCTGCTGGCGATCGGCGGCGGCTCGCGCTCGGCGATCTGGCTGGCGATGATGGCGAATGCGCTGGAGGCGACGATCGCGGTGCCCGAGGCTTGCGAGCTCAGTGCGGCGTTTGGCGCGGCGCGGCTGGGGCTGATCGCGTGCACCGGCCGGCCGACGAGCGAGGTGCTGACCAGCCCGGCCATCGCGCGCGAGGTGGCGCCGGATGCGCGGTTTGCGGTGGGTTACCGGGAGGCGCTGGAGCGATGGCGGGCGCTTTATGGGCCGACCCGGGCGGCGTCGACGGCGCTGGCGGGTTGAGGCGGGATCGGGCGGGGCAGTTCTGACGGCAGAACGTCCAAGACGGCGATCGGGACGATGCGACGGGGGCAGGGCGATGGCTGAGCGTGCGTCGGCCGCACACGGTGATCGGGCTGGCGGTGGGCAACGCGATGAACATGGGCATCACACTCGCCCTGTACGCGACGCTGTGCCGTTAGACGGGGCGGGCGTTCTGATTCCCGGGCGCGGCGGTGTAGTGGACCGGGCTGACCGGCATGACCGACGCGCGGCAATAGGCGCGGCACCTGGTGTACGGCCAAGACGCCGCAGGCGCGTGCAGGCGAAATACCGCAAGATTTGGGGTCGAGGCGAGGCTTGGGGATCGGTTTGCAGAGGGTTGCCGGCCTCTGCTGGGTCGAGGGTCGCGCTGCGCCATCGTTGCAAGATTTTTGTTGCCGCTCGAAGAATATCGTGCGTTTGCAGCGACTTACGGGTTTCTTGCCTATAGGCAAGATTTGCGTGCGGCTTCGGGCCATGGAGCCCGGAGGGCGTTGGTGCGTGGTTGGTCGAGGAGTGTCGCCCAGGGCGGGCGGTCGTCGCAAGGGTGGGGCGGGAGGGGTTCGTGATGGCTAGGACGGCTTTGGTGGCGGGTGCGAGCGGCATCGCCGGCGCGGCGGCATCGGCGCTGTTGGTGGAGCAGGGGTGGCGGGTGCACGGGCTGGCCAGGCGGCCGGCCGGGCTTGCCGGGGTTCTGCCGGTGGCGGCGGATTTGCTCGATGCGGCCGGCACGGCGGCGGCGTTGCGCTCCGTGAACCCGGAACTCGTGCTCATCACGACTTGGCTGCGCCAGCGGACGGAGGCGGAAAACATCCGCGTCAATGCGGCGATGGTGCGCAACCTGCTGGCGGGGCTGCCGAAGGCGAGCGGGCGGCGGCACGTGGCGCTGGTGACCGGGCTCAAGCATTACCTCGGGCCGTTCGGGTCGTATGGCAAAGGCGCGCTGCCACAGACGCCGTTTCGGGAGGAGCAGGGGCGGCTCGATGTCGAGAACTTCTACTACGCGCAGGAGGACGAGCTGTTCGCCGCCGCGGCGCGAGACGGGTTCAGCTGGAGCGTGCATCGGCCGCACACGGTGATCGGGCTGGCGGTGGGCAACGCGATGAACATGGGCACCACGCTCGCTGTGTATGCGACGCTGTGCCGGGAGACGGGGCGGGCGTTCCGGTTTCCGGGGTCGGCGGTGCAGTGGAACGGGCTGACCGACATGACGGATGCAGGGCAGCTGGCGCGGCACCTGCTGTGGGCGGCGGAGACGCCGGCGGCGCATGACCAGGCGTTCAATGTGGTCAATGGGGACGTTTTTCGCTGGCAGTGGATGTGGGAGCGGATCGCCGGGTGGTTCGGGCTGGAGGCGGCGGCGTTCGACGGGGTTGTTCGGCCGCTGGAGGCGCAGATGGCGGCGGACGGGGCGGCGTGGCGGCGGGTGGCGGAGCGGGAGGGGTTGGTCGAGGCGGAGCTTGGGCGGGTGGCGTCGGCCTGGCACACGGACGCGGATCTGGGGCGGCCGATCGAGGTCGTCACCGATATGTCGAAGAGTCGGCGGTTGGGGTTTACGGGATATCAGGCGACGGATGAGGCGTTTTTTGGGTTGTTTGCGCGGTTACGGGAGGGTCGGGTGATTCCGTGACGGTTCGCGAGGGTGGGCGGGTTTTGTTGGGATTGAGGGTAAGTCGGTTGGCGGGCTGGTTCGGGCGGTGTTGCAGATGGTCGTGTCAAGTTATTCGTAGCGACTTACATGATTTAGCAGACTTTACAACAGGTTGCCGGATTCTTGCCTGTGGCAAGATTTCGGCGGTCGTTTGGACGTCGAGGCGGATGGTGGGTGGGCTGCCTTCCGGCTGGTCGAATGCGAGGAGTGTCATCGATGGCTGGCGGTCGTCGCAAGGATTGCACCTGATCGGCCGCGTGACCTGGCTGATCAACGTGGTTTCGCGGAGTTAGGAAGACCTCCTTGCCATCAGACAGGTTACAACAGTCCAGATTGGTGGAGCAGTAGTTTCATGATTGGGACCTCTAAAGGACCCGCCGGCTACGAGTATGGTGTGGATTATCAGTTCGACGACATCTTCCCTGACGCTTCGCCGTTCGCTGGTGTCAAAGCCGTCTACAGCCCGATAGAACATAGGTATCTTTGCTTCGCCAAAGGTCATGCGTCAGGTGCCGCCGTAAAGGCTGCTAAGACGCCGTGGGCGATTTGCATCGGTGCGTCGGACGCGACAGCGCCGGAGGATCAACAGCGGGTGCTTAACCTCGTCAAACTGACCACTAGCCAGCAAAAGACTTCGCGGCTCGCAACCACAACGCAGGAGAGAGAAAAGTACGACCGATGGCCTGACGCAATAGCGTTGGTCGACGTCTTCAAGTTCACCTATCCACCGCACGTCATCAGCGATCTGCGTATGCAAACGCACCCACTGAAAGACGCTCAAACCCAGCTTTGTGACCTCGATGCCGGAAGGTTGCCAATCGTCGCCGCACTTCGCGGGCATCGGATCCGTCTGGCCGACCTGCCATCGTTGCCGCAGGAAGTTACCTTAGATAGGTTCATTCCAGATTATGTCGGTGTTGAGGAAGGCCGTGCGATCATGCAGGATATCATCCGCTATGAACGCAATTCTGAGATGGCTAAGCTAGTAAAAGGTATCAACAGGGATGCTAACGGTGGCGCTTGCGTGTGTGAGGGTTGCGGGTTTCGTGAAACGAACCCCAGTCTGTTCGATTCTCATCATAAGGTTCCGTTGCACTTCAAGGTGCAGACGACTACCCCCGCGTTGATGGCTGTTCTTTGTCCGACTTGCCACCGGGTGGTTCACCTTCTAGCAAAGATGCCGTACCTCCCTTTGTCGATCCTAAAGCTTAGAGATTGGCACTCAGCAAGGACTAGGCCGGTGGGCGAAGTGAGCAGAGCCCAGTTGAACGATGATTAGGTAGAATAAGATGACGCGAACACCGGCGAAGCGTTCTACAAGAAAAGCTAAAAATAGTGATGCATCGCCTCCTTCGAAAACTGAAGCTGCATTAAATAGGAAGCGTTCACAGCGCTCATTTCCCGCATCGACTTTCGAAGAACCACTTGAGTTCACCGCTGCGGTGTTCAGGATCGGCAGCGGTCAGCCCGTAAAGCGATTAACGCTGTTTGATCAACTTGGAAAATCACCTGAGAGTAGCGGTTCCCGCCAGCTTATCATCAACTCGGGTCGGTATGGCCTTACGAAGGGTGGTATGCAGGCAGAGAACATCGAACTTACGCCAGAGGGTCAGAAAGTCGTTGATGAACAAATGAACGCGCTTGAGCGCGTTCGAACACGCGCAGAGCTTGCGATCGCTCGCATAGAGCCATTTCAGAAGTTGTTTGAGAAGTTTGTAGGAAATAAGCTGCCAGCCAAAGCGGTCCTTATAGATGCCGCCAAAGACGCGGGTATTGATATTGATCACGCTGCTGAGGCAGTAGACACATTCGTAGTGAACCTCCGCTTCGTTGGCCTTCTCCGGACTCTCTCGGGTGCCGAGCGCATCATCTCTATGGACATGCTTTTGGGTGATCTTCCATCAGCTCAATCCTCACCAACCGTTCAAGTCGCGAACGCTACCCCTGCAAGGATCATTACGTCTGAGCACGCTCAGTTTGAGAGTACATGCTTCTATATCGCGCCTATCGGGAGCGAGGGTTCTGACCCAAGGAAGCATTCGGATCTCTTCCTGGGCTCCATCATTGAGCCTGCACTTGAACCTTTTCAACTGAAAGTCGTTCGGGCTGATGCGATCGATAAGCCCGGCATCATTACACGCCAGATAATCGATTACATCATGCGATCTAGGATCGTAATTGCCGATCTGTCATTCCATAATCCTAACGTCTTCTACGAGTTAGCTTTACGACATGCTATTAAGCTACCGATTGTTCAACTTATTCGCACATCGGACCGAGTCCCGTTCGATGTCAACCAAATGCGCACCATCCAGATTGACACTACAGACATCTACTCTTTGGTACCAAGAATTGACTCGTACCGTGCTGAGGTCGCCAATCAAGTTCGACGTGCGCTGGAGGCGGATCACATTGTTGATACGCCGATATCCACGTATTTTCCAAATCTGACCGTCACCTTGTGATCGCGTCGTCTATGGAAAGAGCGAGATACTCGTGCGCTGTGGTCGTCTTCAGTGTATAAAGTCGGCGAGCGCAATACCGAAGTCGCATCTCTGACGGCTCAATACAACTACGTTTAGCGTAGGGTGTCGCAAAACTCTTGCCACTCGCGGGTAGAGAGACCGCTGTCAACTTGACTTATTGTCTCGCCTGCAAGACGGCGACGTAGGACGCTTAGCATCTGCGCCGAAAGCGTGACCGCGCCAAGGCGGTAGTCGGTGAAGGCTTGGTGGGTGGCGGGGACCCAGGCTTTTACGGTTTCGAGCATGGTTTCGGCGTAGACGCGGATTTCGTACTGGGCGTGGGTTTCGGCGCGCAGCGCGAGGAAGTTTAGGAGGTTGTGGAGGTCGGTTTTCCAGTACCACTGGGTGTAGGTGTTCAGGGTGAGGTTCATGCGGGCGAGTTCGCGGGCGAGGCCTTGGTGGGTGGGGTCGGGGTGGGTCCCGTCGGGGTGTTCGTTGAGCATGTCGAGGTAATGGTCGTGGGTTTGGGCGGCGTCGGTGCGGAGGATGTGGAGGACGTCCTCCGCCTCTTGGCCGGTTAGGGTTTCGCCGCGGCCTTGGTGGTTGGTGGTGGATTGGGCGGCGAGTTGGGCGGCGTCGGGGATGTAGAACTCGCGGTCGAGGATGGAGTAGCGGGCGGAGTACTCGTTGATGTTGGCCATGCGGTGGCGGATCCACTGGCGGGCGACGAAGATCGGCAGCTTCACGTGGTACTTGACCTCGCACATCTCGAAGGGCGTGGAGTGGCGGTGGCGCATGAGGTAGCGGATGAGGCCGGTGTCTTCGCTGACGCGGCGGGTGCCGCGGCCGTAGGAGACGCGGGCGGCTTGGACGATGGCGGCGTCGTCGCCCATGTAGTCGACGACGCGGACGAAGCCGTGGTCGAGGACGGGGTAGGCGGTGAAGAGCATCTCCTCGAGGGCGGGGACGGTGGGGCGGCGGGTCTGGTGGCGCGCGTCGCGGGCTTGCGCGATTTCGTCCCGCTGCTCGTCCGTCAGTGCCATGAGCTTGTGCCCTTCAGTAATGGGGTCTGGGGCCTCGGGCCCCAGCGGAGTCCAGAGGCAGAGCCTCTGGCCTTGCTTCCCCTAGCATCGGCGCGGCCGAGTCTCTATATTGGTGAGGCTGGCTTGCCAGATATGGTGATAAACGGCGCGTGGAATAATCGTTGTGGACCCGGGGGCAGTGCCCGGCGTCTCCACCATGAGGGGACGAAACAGGCTCGACACGCGTGGTAAAGACTCGCCTTTTGCCCGGCATGATACCGCCGTTATCGGGTCAAACTCTAAGTGCGAACGATAATTCCGCACTCGCAGTCGCGGCGTAAGCTTCGATAGACGCGGTAGGAGGGGCACCGGGCAACAGAAGCCCCCTCACTTCGTGAAAACGCGTGCTGGCGGGCCATCTGGCGCGCCTTCGCTGTGCTCCGGTGCTCACGGCCCAGATGGCCGCTCCGCTCCGGTGCTCGCGTAGACACGCCAGCTGACCCACCATCCCACGTTTTCGTGCTGCGGAGCCTTGAGAGGCGGCTCGCTTCGCATCGCCGGAGAGCGGGCGCGCCTGCGGGGTTGGCGCCGGGGCGGGCTTTTGCGGTGCGGGGGAGAGGTCTATGGAGGGGCTGTAGGCGGGATTGCGCATGGACGACGATCAGGACGGGACGGTGGAGGGCGAAGCGGAGGCGGGGCCGAAGAGCCTGCTGCCGTATGACGCCTGGATGGAGGACGCGATGCGCCAGGTGGTGGTGCGGGCGCTGACCTTCGCCTCGCGCGACGGGCTGCCGGGCGGGCACCATTTCTACGTGACCTTCAAGACCGACCATGCGGGCGTGTCGATCCCGAAGCGGCTGCTGGCGCAGTATCCGCAGGAGATGACGATCGTTCTGCAGCACCAGTTCTGGGACCTGAAGGTGGACGAGGCGGCGCGGATCATGAGCGTCGGGCTGTCGTTCGGCGGAGTGCCGAGCCAGCTGGTAGTGCCGTTCGACGCGATCTCGGCGTTTGCCGATCCGGAGGTTCAGTATGGGTTGCGGTTCAGCCCGGTGAGCCCGGCGCCGGCCGAGACGAGCCCGGCGCCGCTGGTGGCGCTGGCGCCGCCGGTGCTGTCGCTGGCCAAGGGGCCGGGCGGGGCGGCGCCGTCGGAGGTTGCCGGCAAGGCGGGCAAGGCGGCGGACGCGGCGGCCGGCGAGACGGCCGGGGCTACGGCTGCAGGGACGAGCGGGCCGGGCGAGGACGACGCGCAGGTGGTGAGCCTGGACGCGTTCCGCCGGCGGCCGAAGGAGTAGGCGGATGCGGTTTACCGTCGACCGGCTGGACCACCTGGTGATCACGACGCGCGACGTGGAGATCACCGCCGCCTGGTATCAGCGGGTGCTCGGGATGGAGCGTGACGAGTTCGGGCCGGCGCGGCGAACGACGCTGAAGTTCGGCGGGCAGAAGATGAACGTGCGGCCGGAGGGAGCGGAGGACTGGTTCACCGGGCGCGCCGTGTCGGTGGGGGGCAACGATTTGTGCTTCGTCACCGCGGTGGGGCCGGAGGATTTGGTCGCGCACCTGCATGGCTGCGGCGTTGCGGTGGAGCAGGGGCCGGTGGCGCAGGACGGGGCGCTGGGGCCGGTGACGTCGGTGTATTGCCGAGACCCGGACGGCAATCTCGTCGAGATCGCGAGTTATCTGTCTAGGTGAGGAAGGCCAGGGCTTTGCCCTGGACCCACCAAGGGCCCGAGGCCCTTGGATCCCGATCAGATGGGTCTGGGTCTGTCCGGGGCGGAGACCTCGCTTTTCTTCGTTATGCTGACCTCCGACTTTGATTTTCGTCTTCCTCCCCAGCTGATCGCTCAGCATCCGGCGCGGCCGCGCGATGCGGCGCGGCTGCTGCATGTCGGCGCGGCGCTGCAGGACTGTTCGGTGCGGGATTTGCCGGGGCTGCTGCGGCCGGGGGACCTGCTGGTGGCGAACGACACGCGGGTGATCCCGGCGCAGATCGCGATGCGGCGCGGGGCGGCGCGGATCGACGTCACGCTCGACCAGCCGGTGGGCGAGGGGGCGTGGCATGCGCTGGCGCGCAACACGAGGCGGCTGCGCGAGGGCGACGCGCTGGCGGCGGAGCGGGGCGTGTTGCGGGCGGTGGTGGAGCGGCTGGAGGGCGATGGCGGGCTGGTGCTGCGCTTCGAGCAGGCCGGGGCGGGGTTCGACATGGCGCTGCGGGAGGCGGGGGCGTTGGCGTTGCCGCCCTATATTGAGCGGCCGCTAGGCCCGACCGGTGAGGACGCGGCGGACTACCAGACGGCGTTCGCCGCGGTGGACGGGGCGGTGGCGGCGCCGACGGCGGGGCTGCATTTCACGCCGGCGCTGCTCTCGGCGCTGGCGGCGCGCGGGGTGGAGCGGGCCATGGTGACGCTGCATGTCGGCGCCGGGACGTTCCTGCCGGTGCGGGTGGAGGATGTCGGCGCGCACCGGATGCATCCGGAGCGGGGGGTGGTGTCGGCGGCGGCGGCGGACGCGATCGCCGCGGCGCGGGCGCAAGGCGGGCGGGTGGTCGCGGTGGGCACGACGACGCTGCGGCTGCTGGAGAGCGCATTGCGGGCGGACGGGAGCGTGGGCGCGTTTGCCGGCGAGACGGACATCTTCCTGCGGCCGGGGCACGTGTTTCGCACCGCCGATTTGCTGATGACGAACTTCCATTTGCCGCGCTCGACGCTGTTCATGCTGGTCTCGGCGTTTGCCGGGACGGCGCGGATGCGGGCGGCGTATGAGCATGCGATCGCGGCGGGGTATCGGTTCTACTCGTATGGCGATGCCAGCCTGCTGGAGCGGGGATGAGCGGGTTCGGCTGGCGCCTCGACGCGGCGGACGGGGCGGCCCGGGCGGGGGTGCTGGCGAGCGCGCATGGCGAGGTGGCCACGCCGGTGTTCATGCCGGTGGGGACGGCGGCGACGGTCAAGGCGATGACCGCGGACGCGGTGCGGGCGACCGGGGCCGGGATCGTGTTGGCCAACACCTATCACCTGATGCTGCGGCCGGGGGCGGAGCGGGTGGAGCGGCTCGGCGGGCTGCACCGGATGATGGATTGGCCGGGGCCGATCCTGACCGACAGCGGCGGCTACCAGGTGATGTCGCTCGCAGGCATGAGGACGCTGGACGAGGCGGGCGTGGTGTTCCGCTCGCATCTCGATGGCAGCAAGCACGCGCTGACGCCGGAGGGGTCGGTGGCGATCCAGCATCGGCTGGACGCGACGATCACCATGGTGCTGGACGAGTGCACGCCGCATCCGGCGAGCCTGGAGCAGGCCGAGGCGAGCATGCTGATGTCGATGCGCTGGGCGGAGCGGTGCCGCGCCGCGTTTGTGGAGCGGGCGGGCTATGGGCTGTTCGGGATCGTGCAGGGCAGCGTGTATCCGGCGCTGCGCGAGGCGTCGGCGCGGGCGCTGACCGCGATCGGGTTCGACGGGTATGCGATCGGCGGGCTGGCGGTGGGCGAGGGGCAGGCGTTGATGCTCGCCATGATCGAGGCGACGGCGCCGTTCCTGCCGGCGACGCGGCCGCGCTACCTGATGGGGGTGGGGACGCCGGACGACCTGGTGGCGGCGGTGATGCGCGGGATCGACATGTTCGACTGCGTGATGCCGACGCGGGCGGGGCGGACCGGGCGGGCGTTCACCTCGCGCGGGGTGCTGAACATGCGCAACGCCTGCCATGCCGACAGCCTGGCGCCGATCGATGCCGAGTGCGGCTGCCCGGCTTGCACGCGGCATGGGCGGGGGTACCTGCATCACTTGTTCAAGGCCGGGGAGATGCTGGGACCGATGCTGCTGTCTTGGCACAATGTGGCTTATTACCAGCAGCTCATGCGGGGATTGCGGGAGGCGATCGTAGAGCGACGGCTGGGGGCGCATGTGCAAGGGGTGAGGGATGAGTGGAGGAAGGAAGCGGTTCTTTTTTGAAAAAAAGAACCAAAAAACTTTTATTCGATAAGAGTCGCGACAGCGCGGATAAAAGTTTTTTGCTTCTTTTTTTCAAAAAAAAGCCTTTTCTTACTTGGAGTTCAAATGCACCAACTTGGCCAGATCTCGGCGATTCCGGAGAGCCCGGAGGCGGCGGTGCTCGACCGTATTCCTGCGCCGGCGCCGGAGCAGCGCTACGTGGTGCGCTTTACGGCGCCGGAGTTTACGTCGCTCTGCCCGGTGACCGGGCAGCCGGATTTTGCGCATATCGTCATTGACTACGTGCCGGGTGAATGGCTGGTGGAGAGCAAGTCGCTCAAGCTGTTTCTGACCAGCTTTCGCAATCATGGAGCCTTTCACGAGGCCTGCACGATGCAGATCGCCGGGCGGCTGGTGGAGCGGCTGGCGCCGGTATGGTTGCGGATCGGCGCTTACTGGTATCCGCGCGGCGGCATTCCGATCGACGTGTTCTGGCAATCGGGAGTGCCGCCTGACGGCGTGTGGATCCCGACGCAGGATGTGCCAGGGTATCGCGGCAGAGGATAAAAGTTTTTTGCTTCTTTTTTTCAAAAAAGAACCGCTTTCTTCTAAGCCTCTGCTAGCGCGTCTCAGCGAGGCGTTCCTCGACGCGTTCGATCGAGGCGACGACGATTTCGCCAGCGCGTTTGGTCGCCGGGTTGGTGCTGTCGAGCAGGCGGTCGGCGACCAGCATGGCGGGGGACAGGGCGCCGCGTATGTCGTGGCGGAGGGTGGAGGTGACGGCTTCCAGCTCGGCCAGGCGGCGCTCGGCGGGCGGCTCGCCGGCTTGCTCGCCGACCTTGGCGGTGGGCGCCATCGAGCGGTTGCCGGGCAGGCGGGCGGCAAACCCCGCGGCGAGCAGCGCCACCAGCACGGCGGCGGCGAGCGCTGGCGCCAGGCCCTCGACCGAGGCCGCCGCGGCGCATAGGCCGCCGAGCAGCACCAGCAGGGCGATAATGGAAGGCCGCAGGAATGGCATCGTCACAGGATGATCCGGGCGCCGGCCAGGCGGAACACCAGCACCGCCGCCAGCACCGCCAGCACGCAGACCGTGATCGTCCAGCGCATGCCCATGTAGCCGCCGGGGATCAGACGGTCGCGCCGGGCGCGCGCCTCGACCACGACGACGCCGAGGAAGCCGGCGATCAGCACGCCGAGGCCGATCGTCGCGTAGGGCGAGGCCAGGCCGACCAGCAGCGCCGCCCAGCCGACCAGCGCCGGCACGACGCCGAGCGCCAGACGCAGCCGCATTACCCGGCCGGCCTCGATCGGGTCGGCATAGCCGGCGAGCGCCAGGCCCCAATGCACCGCGCCGACGAAGGAGAGGATGACCGCGCCGTAGCCAATGAGGCCGAGCAGGATCTGGTGCGCCTGCATTTCGCCGACCGGGCTCACGGCAGCAAGGCCCAGGGCGACGAAGGGGATCAGGCCGCCGACCGACAGGATGATGGCGAGCGGGTGCAGTCTCTGCGCGGCGGCGGCCATGACGGCGGCTCTCCTGGTTTGTCTCAGCCGTGGGGTGACGCGTGTGGGTCGCTAACGCAAGGCCGGGCTGCAGGACGGCGAGGGGCTTCGCCCTCTCAACCTCATTAAAGTCCGCGCCTTCAAGATCCACTTCTTATTTACATCGCGTTGGTTAGGTCGAGGCCGGCTCAGAGCAGGATTGGTCCGCGGCGGAGCCCCTCTGGCCTTGCCTTGTTCCGGTCGGCGCGTAGGGATGCCGCATGCAAGTGCTGACCCAGATCATCGTCGTCCTGCTGCTAATCGTGCTGAACGGGCTGTTCTCGATGACCGAGATGGCGCTGGTGTCGGCCAAGCGGGTTCGGCTGCAGGTGCTGGAGCGCAAGGGGGTGGCTGGGGCCGCCTTGGCGCGCTCGCTCTCCGACGAGCCGCAGCGATTTCTGCCGACCGTGCAGGTGGGGATCACGCTGGTCGGCATCCTGGCCGGCGTGTTCGGGGGCGCGCGGCTGGCGGCTTACCTGACGCCGGAGATCGCCGCGGTGCCGGTGCTGGCACCGTTTGCCGGCGGGCTGTCGCTCACGGTGGTGGTGATCGTCATCACCTACCTGACGCTGGTGCTGGGCGAGCTGGTGCCCAAGCAGGTGGCGCTGCGGGCGCCGGAGATCCTGGCGGCGCGGCTGGCGCGGCCGATCGCGGGGCTGGCACGGGTGGCCGCACCGATCGTGTGGGTGCTGGGGCGCTCGTCCAACCTGGTGTTGCGGCTGTTCGGGGCGCATGGCGCGGCGCGGCAGGCGGTGACCGAGGAGGAGCTGCGCGCGATGCTCCAGGAGGGCGAGCAGGAGGGCGTGCTCGAGACCGGCGAGCGGACGATGATCGAGCGGCTGCTTCGGCTGGCGGACAAGCCGGTGCGGGCGATCATGACGCCGCGCAACGAGCTGGCCTGGATCGACCGCACCGATCCCAGGCGCGACATCGTGCAGTCGATGCGCCAGACCCGGCATTCGCGGCTGGTGGTGTGCGACCGGACGGTCGACAACCCGGTGGGGATCGTGCAGGCGAAGGACGTGCTGGACCGGCTGCTGGACGGCGGCGAGCTGTCGATCGCGGCGGCACTGCGCCAGCCGGCGGTGATGCCGGACACGGTGACGGCGCTGGAGGCGCTGGAGCGGCTGAAATCCGACCCGCTGGGCCTGGCCCTGGTGGTCGATGAATACGGCAGCTTCGAGGGCGTGGTGACGGCGGCGGACGTGCTGGAGGCGATCGTCGGCGAGGCGCGCGAGCATGGGGCGGCGGCAGCGGCGGACCCGGCGGAGAGCGGCGTGCTGGCGATGGACGGAATGATGCCGGTGGACGAGGTGAAGGCGCGGCTGGCGCTGCCAGATTTGCCGGCGGAGGGGAGCTACCACACGGTGGCGGGGCTGGTGCTGGCGCTGCTGCAGCGGGTGCCGCAGGTGGGTGACCGGATCGTATTCGGCGGGTGGCTGTTCGAGGTGCTGGAGATGGAGGGGCGGCGGGTGGCCAAGGTAAGGGCTAGTCGGGAAACTTTGGCGGAGGCGTAGGAAGGCCAGAGGCTCTGCCTCTGGACACCGCTGGGGCCTGAGGCCCCAGACCCCCGCTTGTTGAGCGTGTTGATCGAACTCCGTCGTCACCGTTCGTCGGCTTGAGACTATCAACGGGTCCGAACGGATCACGGCAGTAACCTTTGATGGGGTTCGGCACGCTCTAGAGCAGGCAGGGGCGGAGTTTATTCCGGGCGGGGTGCGTCGGCGTCAGTCGGTTCGACCGGCGAACGATGCTCTGTTCGAGGATCTCCGTAGCATCAGCCTGCGAAGTGCCGAACGGCTGCAGAGCCGCGAGCGGCTGACGGATGGTGATCTGTATGACGAGGACGGTCTGCCGGCGTGATTGTCGTCGACAAGTTCGGCGCTGATTGCCATTTTGCGCCGGGAACCCGAAGCCGATCAATTTCTGCGCCTGATCACCGAAGCGGAAGGCTGCTTGCTGTCGGCCATCAGCCTGCTCGAGACCAGCATGGTGCTGGCGGGGCGCGCCGGCGACGCCTCGGCTTGGGTCGAGCTTGACGCCCTGATCGCGCGGGCGACGATCCAGGTGGTGGCGCATGACGCCGAGCTCGCGATCGAAAGCAGGACAGCCTTCGTGCGCTATGGCAAGGGCCGTCATCGTGCGGCGCTCAACTTGGGGGACTGCGCGTCCTATGCGCTGGCGAAGCGCCGGGCCTTGCCGCTGCTGTTCAAAGGCAGCGACTTCACCTCGACCGACCTAGTGGCGGCTTCTTAAGCGAACGCCGCCTCACTCGAGATGAAGGGGCGGCGGGTGGCGAGAGTGCGGGCCGGCCGAGAAACCCTTGTGGAGGCCTAGTCAGAAAGGCCAGTACTCTGCCCTGGACGGGGGACCCCGACGCACTCGTGCGATGGGGGGCGGCGCCCCCAGACCCGCCTCTATTGGGCCAGGAGCTGCTTTATCAGGGTGGCCAAGACATCCGGTTTTTCAATAGGCGGGAGATGGCCGCAGGCGGGGATCACGTGCAAGGTCGCGTGCGGCGTGAGGTCG
The DNA here is from genome assembly GCA_963692975.2 of Acetobacteraceae bacterium. Lineage (GTDB taxonomy): Bacteria > Pseudomonadota > Alphaproteobacteria > Acetobacterales > Acetobacteraceae > CAXMMR01. The sequence continues at coordinate 164,990 of CAXMMR010000024.1, forward strand.
TGGATCTCCCGGGACAGGCCGACCGGCGTAAGCCGATCGTCCTCGCCAACGATCACCGCGACGGGGATGGCGATGCCCGGCAGGACGCGTCGCAAGTCATGCCGCACCGTCACGGCGCGGTTCTGGCGGATGTAGGCCTGGGCTCCGACCCGAACGCTCATCTCCACCAGCTCGGCGCGGATGTCCGCCGGCGCCGACGGGTGGACGAGCGCACCGACACTCTGCTCCGCCCGCCGCCTGAAGTCCCGGGTCATTCCGACGACCGTGTTGGCGAGGCGGCGATACGCCTTTTGCCGGAGCGTGTCGGGACGCGCGTTGGTGTCGACCAGGGCAAGCCGGGTGACGCGCTCTGGCGCGAGCGTCATCAGCTCCAGCGCCACCATGCCGCCCATCGAGACGCCGGCGAGGGCGAAACGCGGCGGCGCCTGGTCCAGAATGCGGCGTGCCATTCCGGGCAGGGAGTCGTCGCTGAGCGTGTCGCCGACGACGCAGTGAACCTCATCGCTCAGCGCCGCGATCGTCCGCCGCCACACCGCGGCGTCGCTGCCGAGTCCGGGAATGAGAACAAGGGTTTGACTTGACATGTGACCTCACCTGACCGGAAAGGATGTGCCTACACCTTCAAGCATGGTGTAAGGTCAAGACCATGCGCATTGGTGAATTGGCGCGACGGGCCGGCGTCAGCACGTCGACGATACGGTTCTACGAAGGTCGCGGCCTGCTGCCGCCGGCGCCCCGCCTGGCGAATGGCTATCGCGACTACGACGACCATGCTCTCAAGGTGGTGCAGTTCATCGACCGCGCTCAGAGCCTTGGCTTCACCCTGCGGGAGGTTGCCGCCCATCTCCGTGCGCCCGAGGACGACGCCCGCAAAGCGCGGCTGCACGCCAGGCTGGAGGCGAAGCTGGCTGAACTGGACGCTCATCTGGAGGCGGTGAGGGTCCGTCGCGCTGTCATCTCAGAGCTGATCGACGAGGTTCGAGAGACTCGCAGAGATCAGGAAGGCGGGGCCTGAGGCCTTAAATCCCATTCGTTTGGAGTGTAAGCGGGCGCTTTCTTGCCTGGCGAAGCCATTCGATCCCTGCTTCCCGCAGCACCAAGCTCGCCATGGATTCACGAATACCTGATGGATTTTAAAGGCTCCGCCTTTAATCGGGTCCAGGGGCGACGCCCCTGGCCTTGCTTACTCCAAGTGTCGCGGGAACGCGTTGCCGGCTTCGTCGAACAGGTGGCAGTGCTCGGGGGGTAAGATGACGGTGACGCGATCCCTGGCGTGGAGGGTGGTGGCGGCGGCTTCGCGCATGGTGAGGGGGGTGTCGGGGGTGAGGGCGGGGCCTTCCAGGTAGACGTAGGAGGAGTCGCCGACGTGCTCGACGTGGGTGGCGGTCAGGGTTAGGGCGCCGGGCTCGCCTTGGTTGGCATGGCGGAGGTGTTCGGGGCGGATGCCGATTGTGGCGGGTTGGCCGCGGATGGCGAGGTGGGCATCGACCCGGGCGGCGATGCGGGTTCCGTCGGGCAGGCGGAGGGTGGCGTGGGTCTGGGCGGCCTCGGCGATGGTGCCGGCGAGCAGGTTCATCTTCGGCGAGCCGATGAAGCCGGCGACGAACAGGTTGACGGGGCGGTGATAGAGCTCGAGCGGGGCGCCGACCTGGGCGATCGAGCCGTGGCGCTCGATGGCGGCGCCGGTATGGAGCAGGACGATCTTGTCGGCGAGCGTCATCGCCTCGACCTGGTCGTGGGTGACGTAGATCATGCTGGCATCCAGGCCCGCGTGCAGCTTGGCGAGCTCGAGGCGGGTCTGCACGCGCAACGCCGCGTCGAGGTTGGAGAGCGGCTCGTCGAACAGGAAGACGCCGGGCTTGCGGACGATGGCGCGGCCGATGGCGACGCGCTGGCGCTGGCCGCCGGACAGCTCGCGCGGGCGGCGCTCGAGCAGCGGCGCGATGTGCAGGATGTCGGCGGCGCGGCGGACCCGGGCGTCAATGTCGGCCTTGCCGGTGCGGCCGATGGAGAGGCCGAACGCCATGTTCTGGTAGACCGTCATGTGCGGATACAGGGCGTAGGACTGGAACACCATGGCGATGCCGCGTTTGGCGGGCGGCAGGTGGGTGACGCGCTTGCCGCCGATGTGGATTTCGCCGGCGGAGACGTCCTCGAGGCCGGCGATGAGGCGCAGCAGGGTGGACTTGCCGCAGCCGGAGGGGCCGACGAAAACGCAGAACTCGCCGTCGGCAATGTCGAGGTCGACGCGGCTGAGCACGGCATGGTGGCCGAAGCGCTTGCTCACGCCTTCGAGGCGGATCTCGGCCATCAGGCTACGACCTGGGTCATTGAAGGAAAGGCCTTCTTTTTTTGAAAAAAAAGAAGCAAAAAAACTTTTTTCCGATTGTTGTTTGATGTGAAGGACAAAACTGCAGCCGGTTTGATGTTGCTTTAACGGACAAAAGTTTTTTGGTCCTTTTTTTCAAAAAAGGACTACTTCTCTTTTTCATCTCCTAACCTTTTATCGCACCAGCCGTGAGGCCGGTGACGATGCGGCGTTGGAAGATCATGACCAGGACGACGATCGGCGCGGTGACGATGACGGAGGCGGCCATGATCGAGCCCCAGGGCAGCTCGAACTGGCTGTTGCCGGCGAGCATGGCGATGGCGACCGGCACCGTGCGGCCGCCGCGTGGGCTGACGGTGAAGGTCAGCGCGTAGAGGAACTCGTTCCAGGCGCCCATGAAGGCGAGCAGGCCGGTGGTGACCAGCGCCGGCCAGAGCAGCGGCAGGAAGATGCGGACGACGATGGTCAGCGGCGAGGCGCCGTCGACGATCGCCGCCTCCTCCAGCTCGCGCGGCAGCTCGCGCATGAAGGTGGTGAGCACCCAGACGGTGAACGGCAGGGTGAACAGCATGTCGGCGAGCACCAGGCCCCAGACGGTGTCGTAGAGGCCGAGGCTGCGGATCAGCTCGAACAGGCCGGCGAGCACCGCGACCTGGGGAAACATCGACACGCCGAGGATGCTGAGCAGCAGCAGGCGGCGGCCGCGGAAGCGGATGCGGCCGAGGGCGTAGGCGGCGGTCAGCCCGAGCAGCAGCGACAGGGCGGCGACCGCGACGGCGACGACGACGGAGTTGGCGATGTCGCGCAGGAAGGCCTCGCTGGAGAGCACGGCCACGTAGTTGGCGAGGCGCCAATGCGGCGGCAGCAGGTTCGGGTCGAACAGCTCCGAGCCGACTTTCATGGACGAGATGATGGCGTAGTAGAACGGGAACGCCGAGTAGAGCACGATCAGCCCGACCAGCAGAGCAAAGCCGCAGCGGCCGGCGATCCGGTTCGCTCCGAGGTCGGCGAGGCGCCTGGCGAGCGTCATTGGACGTGCTCGCCGAGATGGACGCGGCCGAGCCTGATGGTGGCGATGGTGCAGAGGCCGACGAGCAGGAACAGCACCGTGCTGGCGGCCGAGCCGTAGCCGATCGAGCCGGTGCCGACGAGCTGGTCGCGCACGTAGACCGACATGGTTTGGGTCTGGTTGCTGTTCGAGGTCAGCACGTAGACGAGGTCGAAGACGCGCAGCGCGTCGAGCCCGCGGAATATCACGGCGACCATCAGCGCCTGGCGGATCAGCGGCAGGGTGACGCGGAAGAAGACGGTGATCGGGCCGATACCGTCGACCCGGGCGGCCTCGTAGCAATCGGTCGGCAGCGCCTGCAGGCCGGCGAGGATGAGCAACGCCATGAACGGCGTGGTCTTCCAGACGTCGACGAGGATGACGGTGAACAATGCGAAGTGCGGGTCGGCGGTCCAGGCGATCGGCTCGGCGGTGAGGTGCAGGCGTTGCAGGACGTGGTCGACGAGGCCGAACTGGTCGTTGAGCATCCAGCCCCACATCTTGGCCGAGACCACGGTCGGGATTGCCCAGGGGATGAGGACGGCGGCGCGCACCAGGCCGCGGCCGGGGAAGCGGACGTTGAGCACCAGGGCGACGATCATGCCGGCGATGGTTTCGAGCACCACCGAGCAGACGGCGAAGACGAGGGTGAAGCGCACGGCGCGCCACCAGTCCGGGTCGCTCAGCACGCCGTAGCCGCCGACATAGTTGCCCAGGCCGATGAGCTTGGCGGCCGACAGATCCTTCATGTCGGCGTCGGTGAGGCTGAACCACAGGGTGCGGGTGAGCGGCCAGGCGGCGACCAGGGCCATGGTGGCGAGGCAGGGGGCGAGGAACACCCAGGCGGTGCGGGCGCGGGCGTCGGCGAGGGTTCGCTCAGCGGGCATCTGGTGCCGGGTGCGGTGTGCGAAGCGTGCGGGCTACCAGCCGCCGCGTTCGATGCGGTGAAGCTGGCGGTCGAGACCGGCGAGCGCCTCGGCGCCGTGCGCGTCGCCGGTGAGCACGCGGTAGGCGGCGTTCCACAGCGCGCTGCTGACGGCGTCGTAGCGGGTGCCGGCGATGGCGGAGGGGCGCGGCACGGCGTCGCGGAAGATCGGCAGCAGCAGGGCGAAGTTGGGGTTCGCGCGCTTCACGTCCGGATCGTCGTAGAGGGCGGGGATCGGCGGGGTGTAGCCGCCCTCGACCGCCCAGCGCTTCACGGCGGCGCGGCTGGCGAGAAAGACGGCGAGGTCGGCGGCGATTTGCTGGTGGTGGGAGTATTTGCTGACCGCGATCTGCCAGCCGCCGAGCGTCGCGGCGTGGCGGGCGTCGGCGCCGGTGCCCTGGGGCAGGGGGGCGACGCCGACCTGGCCGCGCACCGGGCTGCCGGGGCTGTTGGCGAGCGCCAGGGCGTAGGGCCAGTTGCGCATGAAGACCGCGTTGCCGGATTGGAAGACGCCGCGCGATTCCTCCTCGGTGTAGTTCAGCACGCCTTCGGGAGCGATGGTGCGGATCCAGCTCGCGGCGTCGTCCAGCGCGGTGGCGGCGGCGGGGTTGTCGACGGTGATCGCGCCGTGCGGGTCGATCACCGCGCCGCCGCCGCGGCTGGCGACCCACTCGACGACGTTGCAGGTCAGGCCCTCATAGGCCTTGGCCTGGAAGACGTAGCCCCACAGGCCGGCGTGTCCCGCGGCGCGCTCGGCGGCCTCGATGCGTTTGGCCGTGGCGGTCAGATCGTCCCAGCTCTGCGGCACCGGGGCGTGGTACTTCTCGAGCAGGTCGCGGCGATAGTAGAGCAGGCCGGCATCGACGAAGAGCGGCAGCGCGACGAGGCGGCCGCCTTGGGTGTCGTTGGCGATGGTGGAGGGGAAATCGTCGGCCTCGGCGCCGTGGGCGTAGGGCTTGAGGTCGATGAAGTTGCTGCCGAGCAGGCCGGGCCAGATCGTGTCGATTTCGAACAGGTCGATGGTGGCCGAGCCGGCGCCGAGGATCTGCTGGTAGAGGGCGAGGCGGTCGCTGTCGGAGGGCGGCATGGCGACGACGTTGACGGTATTGCCGGTGCGGTGCCCCCAATCGGCGGTGAGCGACTGGCAGAGCTGCAGCTCCTTGCCGATCGAGCCGCAGGCGATCGACAGAGTCTCGGCGCGGGCCGGCGCCGCGGCCAGCAGGGCCGTGGCGGCGAGGCCCAGGGCGGCAAGAAGGCTCATCGGACTGGCCACGCAGCGTGTTCCTCCGGCCGACTTCGTCGCGTGAGCCGGTCCTGATGTATGCCAAGGCAACACGGCCGGGCGCGTAGCGCAACCCGGGGGGTGGGTGAGGGTCGCAGAGCAAGAAAGGCCAGGGCTCTGCCCTGGACCCGTTGGGGCCCGCGGCCCCAAACCCCATTCGTTTGATGTCTAACTGGGCTCGTTCTTACTTTGGCGGAGCCATTCAATCCTGCTTCCACAGCACCGAACTAGCCACGGAAAATGATAACGAATGGATTTTAAAGGCTTCGCCTTTAATGGGGTCCAGGGGCAAAGCCCCTGGCCTTGCTTGCCTGAACAGGCCGGCCGCAAGGAGCCATGATGCGCCGAGCCGGTCGATATTTCCCGAGGCCTGTCCGACGGCTTGGCCGCGCGATGCTGCTGCGGCTGGCCGCTGCGCGGGCGGCGCCGTCGCCGGCTGCGATCTCCGAGGCTGCATACGAGGCGATGCTGGCGGCGCTGCGCGGCGCCGCGCCGGATGCGGAGGAGTATCAGCGATTGTCGGCGATCGTGGTTGACGTGCCGGGGGTGGGCGCTTTGCGCGGGCTGGACCCGTTCGGCGCGGCCTATCGCGACGCCGTGATGGCGCTCTATCTCGAGCTGCGCGGTCGCGGCGGATGTTACGAGCCGGAGCGCGACGAGCTTGGCGAGGATCGCGGCGGCGCGGACGAGGACCTGTTCGCCGGCGTGGTGCCTTGGAGCTTTCGCGATACCGGGCTGGTGGCGGAGTTCCTGCTGTGCTGGGGGCAGATATTCCGGCTGCTTGACCTGCCGGCGGGCGGGGCGGCGAGCGTGCTCGAATACGGGCCCGGCAGCGGGCAGATCCTGCTGGCGCTGGCGCGGCTCGGCATCAGGAGCTGCGGCGTGGACATCAACGCCGGCTCGCTGGCGCTGGTGCGGCGCCAAGCCGAGGCGATGGGGCTCGATGTCGCCATCGAGGCGGGCGGCTTCGGCGAGGGCTTCGGCGAGGAACGCTTCGACCGGATCCTGTTTTTCGAGAGCCTGCACCATGCGCCGGATCTGGTGGCGCTGCTGCGGCGGCTGCGCGGGCGGCTCAAGCCCGGCGGGCGGCTGATCCTGTGCGGCGAGCCGGTCGTCGACCATGTGACGGGCTCCATCCCCTATGCCTGGGGGCCGCGGCTGGACGGGCTGTCGCTGTTTTGCATCCGGCGCTACGGCTGGATGGAGCTGGGCTACACGCGCGACTTCCTGTTCGAGGCGATGCGGCGCACCGGCTGGCAGGTCACGGCGCACCCGTATCCGGGCTGCCCTCGGGCACACGCCTTTGTGGCGGTTCCGGCGTAACCGTCGGGTGCAGCCCGGCGTAGTATAGCGATGCGCTTGATTTCCGCTGTCGTCGTCAGCCTCGCCTGCGTGCTCGCCCTGGCGGCGTGCAGCGCGGGTCCCGCACCGCTGCTGGCGACCGGGCATCAGCATGAGCCGTCGGAGCGATGCATCGGTATTGATTGAGGAAGCGAAGACGAGGGGCTTTGCCCCCTCGACCCCATTAAAGGCGAAGCCTTTAAAATCCATCCGATAGGTCGTGTGATCCGCGCGTCATAATCCGCCCGCCGAGGCACCACGAGATCGGGGTCTGGGGCCGCGGGCCCCAGCGGCGTCCAGAGGCAGAGCCTCTGGCCTTCCCTTCTCCGCGCTCATAACAATCAGGTCACTCAGCCAGGGAGGCGACATCGTGGCGGCAGCAAACGCGGAGATCGTGGCGACGGACATCGCCTTTGGCGAGGCGCCGCGCTGGCATGACGGGGCGATCTGGTGGTCGGACATGCATGGCGACCGGGTGCAGCGGCTCTCGGCAAGCGGGATCGAAACGGTGTGCGACGTGCCGATGCGGCCGTCCGGCCTGGGCTGGCTGCCGGACGGTCGTTTGCTGGTGGTTTCGATGGCCGACAAGCGGGTGCTGCGTCTGGAGGCGGACGGCTCGCTGGCGACGTATGCGGACCTGTCAGGGCTTGTGCCGCGACGGTTGAACGACATGATCGTCGACCGGCAGGGAGGCGCCTATATCGGCAATTTCGGCTTCGAGCTGGACGAGCAGGAGGCGCCCTGCGCGACCGTGCTCGTGCGGGTGGACCCGGATGGCGGTGCGCGCGTGGTGGCCGACGAGCTGATGTTTCCCAACGGCATGGTGATCAGCGAGGACGGCCGGGTCTTGGTGGTGGCCGAGACCTTTGGCGGCCGGCTGAGCGCGTTCGACGTCGCCGAGGGCGGGGCACTCTCGAATCGCCGGGTGTGGGCGCAGCTGGCGGACGGGGCGGTGCCGGACGGGATCTGCCTGGATGCGGCAGGAGCGATCTGGGTGGCCTCGCCGACGACGCATGTCTGCCTGCGGGTGCGCGAGGGCGGCGAGGTGCTGGAGCGCATTCCGACCGGGCGCGGCGCCTATGCTTGCATGCTGGGCGGCGAGGAGCGCCGGACGCTCTACGTCTGCACGGCGGACTCGCATGATCCGGCGCGGCAGCGCAGCGAGCGCAACGGGCGGATCGAGGCGTTCACTGTGGCGGTGCCGGGCGCGGGCTTGCCGTAGGGCTGGGCTGGCTCGCGGCGGCACACGCCGGTGTGCACGCTGCGGCCTTGAAGGCGGGCGCCGCGCGGCCGAGTTCATCCACGGAGCGGGCCCGCACGGTCCGGGCTGGCTCGAGGCATGATCGTGGGCGCGCGAGGACTTGCAGTACTTGGCCAGGTTTGCTGGCCCCGTTTGGCTGGCGGGTTCATGCCGCCGGGCAGGGTGCTGGCGGTGGTGCTGAGCGCGGCCTGCGTCCTGGCGGCGGCGGGCTGCACGCCGGGGCCGCCGGCGACCTTCTATACGCCTCACGGCAATGGCTACCTCAGGGCGCCGGGTCTCGCCGGCCGCTGACGGAGCGTGCTGGCCCGTGTGCGCGCCGCGGCCTTGAAGGCGTGCACCATGCAGCCGACCTGCTGTGCTGGCGGGCCCGGGCCATCCGTGCCGGCCATGGGGCAAGACCGTGCGCGCGCAGGCTTTAACAATCGGCCGCAAGGCTTGGCGATGCCGACTGACCGGCCGTTCAGTTCTGGCGTTGCTGGGTCTGGCCTGCGCTCTGGTGGCGACGGGTTGCACACCCGGGCCGCCGGCGACGTTCGTTACCCGCAATCCTAACAGCTACATCGGCGCGCCCGGGAATTACGGCATCTGATCGGCGGCCGGCTCGGCGCGCCGGCGGCGGCGCCAGGCCCGACTGCCCCTCTGTGTGGCCGGGCTGCCCTAGTCGAGCGGTCGGGAACCCCGCATCGTTCTGGTTCTCTCAGCATCGGACCGTTCGATCACCATCATGCCCTTGACCGTTCTGACGCGCCTCACTGCGGCGTGCACGCGACACGCCTGGCCGGTGATCGGCGTCAGCCTGCTGCTCACCCTGGCCGCCGGGCTGTTCACGGCGACGCATTTCTCGATCAACACCAATACCGACCGGCTGATGCCGGCGGGCCTGCCCTGGGTGCAGCGCGAGCATGCCTATCAAAAGGCGTTCCCGCCGAAGCAGATGCTGGCGGTGATCCGCGCGCCGACGCCGGAGCTGGCGGCCGACGCGGCCAACCGGCTGGTGAGCCGGTTGCGCGCGGAGGCGGGGCAGGTGCGCAGCGTCGAGCAGCCGCAGAACGACCCGTTCCTGCTGCGCGCCGGGCTGCTGTTCCCGCCTTTGGCGCAGGTCGAGAGGACGGCGGGCGAGCTGGCCCAGGCGCGGCCGCTGCTCGGGGCGCTGGCGGCCGACCCGACGCTGCGCGGCATCCTGCAGACTGCGATCGGGGTCGCGCGGCAGGGGCAGCCGCCGCTCGGCCGGGCCGAGACGATGCTGGCCGACACGCTGGACCAGGCCTTTGCCGGGCAGCTCGCGTCGTTCTCCTGGCAGGCGCTGCTGGAGGGACGCGCGCCCGATGCGGCCGACCGGCGGCAGCTGCTGCCGATCGACCCGGTGCTGAACTTTGCCAAGCTGCGGCCGGGGCTGGCGGCCGCCGACGAGGTGCGGGCGGCGGGCGCGGCCAGCCAGATCGGGCCGCTTGACGGCGCGACGCTGCGGCTGACCGGGCAGGCGCCGGTGAATGACGAGCAGTTCGCGACGCTGTCGAACGGCGCCGCTTTGAACGGCGTCGGCACCGCGCTCGCGGTGCTGACGATCCTGTGGCTGGCGCTGCGCTCGGGCCGGATCGTGCTGGCGGTGGTGCTCAACCTGATCGCCGGCCTGGTGATGACGGCGGCGGCCGGGCTGATCACCGTCGGCGCCTTCAACCTGATCTCGATCGCGTTCGCGGTGCTGTTCGTCGGGCTAGGGGCGGATTTCGGCATCCAGTTCGGCGTGCGCTACCGCGCCGAGCGGCACGAGCACGACGATGTGCAGCAGGCCTTGAGCGGGGCCGCGACCAAGGCGGGCACGGCGCTGGCGCTGGCGGCGGCCGGGGTGACGGTGGGGTTCTTCTGCTTCCTGCCGACCGACTACCGCGGCGTTTCCGAGCTCGGCCAGATCGCCGGCACCGGCATGGTGATCGCGTTTGTGCTGACGATGACGCTGCTGCCGGCGCTGCTGAGAGTGATGCCCTCGCCGGGCGAGCCGGAGCAGCTCGGCTACGTGGCGCTCGCGCCGGTCGACGACTTCCTGGGCCGGCACCGGATCGCCGTCGTCGTGTGCACGATCGGCGTCGTGCTGGCGGGCACGCCGCTGCTGACGCGGCTGCGCTTCGATTTCGACCCGATGCACCTGCAGGATCCGAAGGGCGAGGCGGTGGCGACGTATCGGGCGCTTGGGCGCGACCCCGGCACGGGCGTCGCCGCGGTCGACGTCGCGGCACCCTCCCTGAAGGCGGCCGGCGACTTGGCCAAGCTGCTGCAGGGGCTGCCGTCGGTGGCCGGCACGCGGACGATCGAGACGCTGGTGCCGGACGACCAGGCCGGCAAGCTGGCGGCGATCCGCCAGGCGGCGGTGGCGCTGCTGCCGGCGCTCGAGCCTGCCGCGCTGCGACCGGCGCCGGACGATGCCGAGGAGGTCGCGGCGCTGCGGGCGGCGGCGGCCGCGGCGCCGCCTGGCCGGCCGGGCGAGCGGCTCAAGCCGCTGCTGCTCAAGCTGGCCGACGCGACGCCGGCGCTGCGCACCCGGGTGTCGGACGCGCTGGTGCTGCCGCTTCGCCTCGACCTCGACCGACTGCGCCTGATGCTGCGGCCGGAGGCGGTGACCACGGCTAATCTGCCCGAGGCGCTGCGGCGCGACTGGCTGCTGCCGGACGGCGTGGCGCGGGTGCAGGTGCTGCCGCGCGGCAACCCGAACGACACC
>CAXMMR010000025.1:0-116743 GCA_963692975.2 Acetobacteraceae bacterium
TGGGCGGTAATCCAATCGTCGACTGCGATGTCGGCGCCGAGGCGGGCGCGCAGGCGGAAACGGGTGCGGTCCTCGGTGTCGTCGAGTAGCGGCGGCAGGCCGCTATTGCCGGAGACGTCGTAGCCGGCGCCGTTGTTGATGGTCCCGTAATCCGGGAAAGGCGTCGCACCGTTGCTCTTGTTCATGCTCAGGAAGTCGCGCTCGGCGCGGGTGCGGATGTCGCCGAACAGGGTGACGCGGCTGACCCAGCCGGGATACTCGTCCGGCTGCGCCCAGCCGTCCTGCTGCGCCTCGGCGAGCACCTGCTCCTTGACCTGTGCGGCGATTTGGTCGCGCACGATCTGCGGCACATAAGTGACGTGCACGGCGCCGTCGTCGGGCGGCGACGCCCCTGCCGTCTCGGCGGATGGCGGCCCCGACGCCAGGCCGACATGCGGCCCGGAGACCGAGCTGCCGGCCTTGGCGATGCTGGTGGCGGTGCCGCTTGGATTGCGGGCGGTATGGTAGCCCGTCGAGGCGGCGCTTTCGCGGCGCGCCTCGGCGAGCAGGTTTGCCGCCTGGCCCGGCTTCAGCACGCCGGTCTTGACCAGGAGTTGGATTAGCTTGACCGTCGTGCTCGGCCTGTCCTGGGCGATGGCAGGGCGAGCCAATGAGCAGAAAGCAAGCAAGACCAAGGCGCCGCTCCGGACGAGACCCCATCGCACAAGTGCGGTAGAAACCCGCCGCCAAAGACCCGAGGCCCACGGACCCCCTTTATCTAAGTAATGGATTTTAAAGGCTCCGCCTTTAATAGGGTCCAGGGGCAAAGCCCCTGGCCTTGCTTGCTGCTGTTGCATCACGGTCTTCACGTCGGCTGCGCGCGGAAACGCAGGATGATCGGTCGTGTCGGGTCGGGCGGGTGTCCGGCGTGCGCGATCATCCGGGCGATCAGCCGCTTGGCCGCGACCAGCGCCGCCTGCTCGCCGGTCGACTGGTCGAACTCGATGCGGCTCACGGCGCCGCTGTCGCTCAGCCAGATGCGCGCGGTGAAGCTGTAGCGGCCGCTCCGGGTGGTGTCGTCCTGCTGCAGCGCCGACTGGATCTGCTGGGCGAAGGCCTGGGCGAAACCGCCGCCGCCACCGCCACCGCCGCCGCCGCCGATCATGTCACCGCCGCCATCGCCGGGGGCGAGGCCGTACGGGTTGGCACCGGGCCCGACCTGGCCGGTCAACGGGTTGCCCGGGGGTGCTGCGACCGGGTTTGTCTTTGGCGGCGATGGCGCCTGCTTGGGGCGTGCCGCCTCGGGCTTCGGCTCGACGATCTTGGGCAGCTCCGTCGGCTTCAACGGCTCGGGCTGCGGCTTGGGCGGCGGTGGAGGCGGAGGCGGCGGCGGTAGCAGAACCCGCGTCACCGTCTGCACGACGTGCCGCTCCGTGTGCCGGCTGTGGCTGAACAGCCGAACGACGCCGATGCCGATGCCGAGCGCGAGCAGCAGGCCGAGCGCCGCCCAACCGGCCCGCCGCCAGACGCCGATGCCGGCCGCATCGTCCTCGCGCTCATCGTCGCCCTCCATGGCATGCCGCCGTGCCGTGTGCTCAGCCGCCGACGACGTGCTGTGCGGCCATGCCGATCGAGGCGATGCCGACGTGGCCGCACAGGTCGAGCACGGCCATGATCTTGTCGTATTGGGTCGCGCGATCGCCCTTCAGGATCACCGGCAGATCCGGCGTGATCGCCTTCTTGTCGCGCAGCTTGCCCTCCAGCTCCGTCAGCGTAACCGGTATGGCATCGATATAATATTGCCCTTCATTGCTGACGCTGATCACCGCCGTCTTCGGCTTGGCGAGGCTCTGCGTCGCGCTCGCTTTCGGCAGGTCGACCTTCATGCCTTGCACGGAGGCGGTGGTCATGATGATGAAGATGATCAGCAGCACATAGGCGAGATCGAGCATCGGCGTGATGTTGATGTCGTCGTACGGCTTGTCGGCATTCTGGACCTGCATCTTATTCGCCTAGCGTATCGGCGGAGATCGTCTCCGCCAGGGGATGCGGGACGCTGTCTCGGTAGAGGCCCTCGCCCATGCGGGTGACGAGCTCGTCGACGAAGGTTGCCATGTCGCCGGAGGCATCGCGGATGCGTGTCAAAAAGTAATTGTAGCCGAACAATGCGGGGATCGCGACGAACAGTCCGGCGACGGTCGCCAGCAACGCCGCCGAGATGCCCGGCGCGATCGCATTCACGTTCACGTCGCCGGCCGCGGCGATGGCGGCGAACGTGATCATCACGCCGACCACCGTGCCGAGCAGGCCGATGAACGGGCCGCCGGCGATGGCGATCGTCAGCATCACCATCAGACGATTGAGCCGCTGGCTCTCGCGCACCAGGCCGGCATCGAGCGAGGCGCGGATGGCGGCGATCGATTGCGGCGCCAGCATGCCATTGCGATCGAGCCGGCCGCCATCGAGCCGCTCGTTCAGCTCGCGGGTGCCGATCTGATACAGGCGGAACAGCGACGAGCCGCGGAGTGCTCCGTTCTTGATCGCGGAGAAGGCGGCGGCGTTGCTGCGGCCGCGCGTAGCGCGCTCGAACTCGCGGCGGAAGGCGCGGTTTGCCCGACCGAGGCGGCTGAGAAAGATGCCTTTGCCGATCATCACCCACCAGCTGATCGCCGACATCACGCCAAGCACGCAGATGATGGCGAGCGCGTCTGGCGTGATCGAGCGGAAGATGATGCCGACATAGCCGGTGCCGAACACCGAGGCCTGCTCCTCGGCGTCAAAGCTCAGCAGGTTGGCATCCGGCCCCTCGGTCTTGACCGCGAGCGCGAGCGTGGCGGCGGGGCGGACGACCTTGCTGATGCGGAACTCGTCCAGCCCGCCGACCAGGCCTGCCGGCGGTGCAGGCGGGGGCGGCGCGGGTGCCCCGACCGTGCCCGGAACCGGCGGCGCGGCGGGTGGGCTTGCCGGCGCCGGAGCAGCGCCGCCGATCGTGGCGCTGCCGGCGAACGCGGCCAGCCCGCCCGGCAGTTGCGCGACCGGCGCCGCGTCGACGCTGAGCACGACGTGATCGCTCGCCGTCACGGCGACGAAGTGCCAGGTCGGGCTCAGCGGCGTCGTCGCCACGGCGTGGGCCGGTGGCGCGGTGCCGCGGCGCGTGTCGACATAGACCAGGCCGTGATCAAGCCCGATGCGCAGCGACCCGGCCGCGTCGCTCTGGTCGTAGACGAGCCCCGACGCCGCGGCGTCCGGCGCCTTCACCCAAAAGGAGACGGTGAGCGCGCCGTTGGCGTCAAGCCGCAGCGACGGGCTTGCCGGAAGCTGCACCAGCGAGCGGCCGTCGAGCCGAAGCCCACCGCCGATCAGGCCGGATTGATCGCGGTGAGCCGGCGTGAGCGCGTTGTTGTTGTAGGCCGTGCTGTCATGCGGCGGCCCGGTGTCGCCGCCGAAATGATAGACCAGCGACGCGTCGGCATCATAGGTCGCGTGGCTATCGGCGCCGGCGGTCGCGTTCTTGTTGCCCCAGTAGACGTAGAAGAAGGACGGCCCGCTCGTCGCCATCTCCGGAAGGTTGACCCAGGCGAGCGCCACCTGGTCCACTAGGCCGTCGAAGCGTTCGAGGTCGAAGGAGAGCGGCGTCTTGTCGTCGGCGCCGACGAAGCGCAGATCGCCGCCGTCCTCCTTCGCCTCGTCGAAGTTGAAATTGCCTTGATGCAGCCGCACGAGGATCTGGGCGCGGCCGAGCGGGCCGGTGAGCGCCGGCGCCTTGCCCGGGTTGATCTCGACCTTCATCCGGTAGGTCCAGTCGCTGTTCCACCAGGCGGCCGCAGGGGTCGCGAGGGCGAACTGCGCCGCCAGCAGGAGCACGGCGACCGCCGCGGCGCGCCGGATCAGGGACAGGATCACGGCTCAGAACACTCCGAAGACGCGGAACAGCAGGCGGTCGTCGCCGCTCGGCGTCGACGGGCCGCGATCGAGCGTCACTGCGTCGAGCAGCTCGGCATTGAGGTATTCAAGCAGGCGCACCCGCACGCCGGCGCCGGAGGAGGCGAGGTGGACGTGATCCATCTGGTCGGGCAGCGCGCGGTGCAGCCGGGCGACGCCGCCATCGGCGAAGACGAAGGCGCGCGCCTCGTCGAGCCGGTCGCCGAGCGCCGGGCCGGCGGAGGGGCTGCGCAGCTCGACCTGGCCAAAGCCGCCAGTGTCGCCGATCGCCTCGCTCTCCAGATAGCCGCGCACGCTGTCGAGCCCGCCCAGGCTGAGCTGCTCGTTGCTGATCAGCGGGTCGGGCGAGACCTGCGCGGCCACGTGCCCGTAGAGCTGCACGCCATAGACGAGTGTCTGGCTGCCGGCGAGGTCAGCGCGGGCTGCTATGAAGTTCGAGTTGGCGTCGTATCGCCTGTTGTCGAACGCGGCGTTGTCGCTGCCGAGCCCGCGCGGCGCGAACACCAGGCTGGCGAGCAGGCCGGTGTTCGAGCGGCTGTCGCTCCAGGCGGCGGAGTAGCTGACGCCGAGCGGGTAATACGTCACCGGCGAGCCAAGCGTGTTGCTCGCCAGGGTGACGTCCTCGTTGAACTTCTTGTAGTCGCCGCCGATGCTGAGCGACTGCACGAAGCCGGCGGCGCCGAGCAGCGGCACCAGCAGCCGCAGCCCGGCGTCGTCGCCACGGCCGACGACGTTGGAGGCGCCGACGCTGCTGACATTGCTGTTCGAGCGCAGGTAGGTGGCCAGCACCTGCAGCCGGCTGCCCGGCACGTTGTAGAGGTAGGAGACCGAGTACACGGTCGCGTCCGCCGGCCGCTGCGGCGCCACCTGGAACGAGCCGGCAATGCTGTCGCCACGCTGGAACAAATTGTCGTAGCGCGCCGTGCCGGTCAGCCGCAGCGGTTCGGTGCCGACGCTCTGGCGGTTGTCGACCTCCAGCGTGCCGTGGAAGGGCAGGTGGTCGCTGACCTGCAGGTCGACATCGACGGTATCGGGCGCCGCACCGGCGCGCAGTGCGGGGGTGACGGTGCGGTCGGGCAGCACGTTGAGCGAGACGATGTCGCGCCGGACGTCTGGCATGTGCGGCACGCTGCCCTCGGCGAGCGACGGCGCGTCGTGCTTGATGTCGCTGAGCAGGAAGTAGCGCGAGCCGGTGACGCGCAGCCGGCCGACCCGGCGCTCGACCACGTGCAGCGTGATGACGCCGGATGCGGCGTGCTGCTCGGGGATCTCGGCCGAGACCGTCGGGTAGCCGCTCGCCACGTAAGCCTGATCGAGGGCGGCGCGGGCGCGCTCGACATCGGCGGCGCTGCGGTTTTGGCCGAGGAACGGGTAGACCGCGGCCTCGATGGCGCGGGTGGGCAGCACGGTGTTGCCGGTGACGCGGAACTCCTCGATGTCGAAGGTTCGGCCCGTCGGCGCGTCGGCGGCCTGCGCCGTCGCCACTGCGCCGATCGCGATGATTGCTGCGCCTCCGAGATAGCGCCGGCGAGCGGATCGCAAGCGCTCTCTGACGGGTGATCGCGGCGGCATGCCGGCTGTCTAGCCGTCCAGGGCGGCGATGGGCAGCCTATTACGCCGGTCGGATAGTGAAGCCTTGATGACAGCGTGAGCCGTCCTGCCGGTGCCGGCAGGCTTGAACAAGGGTGGCCTTGGTGAAGATCGTTATGGCGTGTAGGGGTTGGCTTCGGTTCGCGCGAGAATGGCTCAGATCGGCTGCATCGCGGACGCGGCGGGGTCGGTGGGGGCAAGCCGGGCCCGGCGACAGCGCGTGACGCGGGACGGGGCATGATTGCGTATTTAGTTCAGATGCACGAGGGCGTGGAGTACCTGGAGTGGATGCTGCCGCTCATCTGGCATCCTGACAATTTCTACCTCGTCTCCGTTGATGCCGACGGCGAGGTGCTGGACCGCACGCAGCGTTTCTGCGCCGCCTACCCGAACGTCGCGACGGGTCGATCCCCGGCGGTGGTCTGGGGCGGCATGACGGTCGTCTCCGCGATTTTGAGCGGCATGGAGCGATTGCTGAACAGCGGGACCTGGACGCACTTCATCAACATCTCCGCGCGCGATGCGCCGCTGATGTCGCAGGCCGCCATGATGCGGCAGCTGAGCCTTGCGGCGCAAAACGGCAAGCGCAACTTCCTGCAGTATTTCGGCGGCGTCTGGGTCGACTGGCTGGAGCCCGACCCCGACGCTGAACGGGCCCTCACCTACGAGCGATCGACAGCGTTTCCAGCTCTGTGGGCCAGCACGGCCATGCTGAGCAGCTTCACGGGAACGCGCTCACCGGTGATGAACTGGACGATCAGGCCGAACTTTTTCTGTTGGGAGGATGTGGATGCGAAGGCGCTGTACTGCAGGGGGCTGAGCCGGCATGAAGCCGAGGATCGGCGGCGCATCTTCGGCGACGTCGTTCGCTACAGAGGCGGGCGGCAATGGTTCGTATTTGGACGAAGCCTTTGCGAGTGGCTGACCCGGTCTGCAACCACGCAGGAGTTCGTCAGCTACTTCAGCACGATCCTGATCCCGGACGAATCGTTTTTTCAATCGCTGATCGAGCACGCTCCCGCCGCCGAGACGGAGGCGGTCTCGCCGACCAATCTAAGGCTGCGGGCGGGCGACCCGCTCTGGCTCAGCGACGCGATGATCGAAGAGGTCGACGGCTCGACCGCGTTTTTTGCCCGCAAGCTGCAGTGGTCGGAGTCGGCGGCGTTGCGCCGGGTGATCGAGCGACGCGTGCAACTTGGCTGATGTCGACCCGCAAGAAATCCCGCAGACCCAAACTCTTATCGCTAACGTTCAGGCGCCGGCTTGGCATGCAGGTTTTGCCGCAGGGTATGGATGTCACCACAGGTGAGCGCGTCATACTGGCTTCGCCCATCCAGTAGGATCTCGCATGGATCGCCGACGAGACGGGGCGCCACGCAGCCGACGCAGTGATCCAGGCTTGGGACGAACAATGCGCCATGCTGGCGGGCGACAACCAGGCTTTGCGCGATCATGAAGCGCCGGTTGTCGGCATCAAGCTCCATCATGCGGCGCAGGTCGTCCTCCTTGTCGTTCCAATTGTCGACGTAAAACAGCACAGCGGTCGTCGCCGGCAACTTGGCTTTCTGGTCCTCGATGATCGCCAGCGACAGGACGTATGAGTAGCCGTTGCCGTGGCCTGGCCGTGGCACACGGTTCTGGTAGCGTTTGTAGCCTGGCTCCATGTGGTAGAACCGGCTGGGCTCGTAGACGGCCTCAAGCTTGAGGGCGGCGGCGGTGGTGAAATCACCGGACAGGTAGAGCGGCCGACCCTGCTCGCCGGCGCGGCGGCGAAGCTCGGCGGCGACCTGCACATAGGCGGCCAGGGCCTGCGCATGGTTGGCGGAGTTCCTGATCACCGTGCCGGAGTTCTCGAAGTGGATGAGGCTGAAGCCCATGCCGAGATAGCGTTCGCCAAGGCACTCGTAGTAAGCCGCCGCTGCTGGGCGCGACATGTCCAGCCAACGGTAATCGCCCGACGCTTGACCGGTGATGTCGCCAGCCACGAAAGACGTCGCCTTGCCGCCGCATGTCAGCGCGACTGCATAGTCGGCGCGGATGAGCTCAGGCAGCGTGGCGCCCATGATCGCCCTTGGCACGGCTTGATGCACCTTTGCGGCGACGGCTGCCGTGGCGGCGAGGTCCTGCTCGGACGCGCCGCCGAAGAAGAACGCAAAGCGATTGACGATGCCGGGATCGAGCTCCGCTAGATGCGCGATCAGGGCGCCACGATCCCGGCCGGACCAGCGGTCGGATGACAGGTCAAGCGCGCCTTTTTCAAGCGCCTCCGGCCAGTCATAGGCAGTGTCGGACGTTTGCATGGCGGCAGCGACTCCGGCCAATGAAAGCCAGGCCAGGATCATGCTCAGAACCCGGCGCGTGCTGCCTGTGGCGGAGCCGGAACGGGTGGCGAGGCGGCCGGAACGCGCGGTCATGACTGGCTCGGGCCGATCGTCCGACCGAAAACCTGGATGCGGCGGAGGTGCAGCACGCCTGTCCCAAGCTTGGTCAGCCGCACGTGCCGGGCGACGAACGGGTCCGGGAAGTCGACTTGATGCGGCTTGTCCGATCGGTCCGACACGGTGGAGAGGTCGAGCTTCATGTGCCTGAGCAGCCAAACGTGACCATCGGACGAGCTGTGCACCATGAAGCTCGTGAAGCGCTCCTGATGGCTCGTCCGATTGACGATCCGGAGCTGGTCGATCACGTATGACTGTAGGAGATCGACCAGCCACCAGGGGTTCGTCTCCTCATCGGTGTGGAAGCCGTAATCCTCATGCACGACCGTCCCGTTGGCGCCGGCGGCATCCACTTGGCGGTCCTCAGAGCGCGACCACGGGCTTGTCGAGCTGGTGATCGACGGCTTGCAGTGGGCAAGGTCGGCAGCCTCCGGCACGTCGTCATCGCCGATCGGGTGGCAGGCCATCTGCGTGTTGAACTCCGCCAGTCCCGCGTGATCCAGCTCGCTCCTGAAGGCGGCGCGGAGCAGCGGGGCATAGTCCGTCGACGACTGGCCTTGCAGGGCCTGGCGCAGAACGCTCGCCGGAGTGAACCAGTCTCTCGGCTTACTCTGCCCGATCACCGCCTTGAGGTAGAGTGGCACCGCCAGGACGGAATGGACGAGCGAACCGGGACGGTTGGCCCGGTCGTCGTTCAAGGCGATCCGCGGGCGAAATCTCAGGTCGGCGACGTCGGCGAATTGGCCGATCTCGGCGAAATTCATCCGCGCCTGCTTCAGGACCGATGGCACGAACGGCTCACAGAACGGCCACTCGGCGAGCCTGTGAGCCCGATATTCGATCGCTTGGCGCCGTCGGGCGTCGAATAACAGATCGACGGCGCGGCTGGAGAGTACCATGAAGAACAGCAAGGCCCGCCAGGGCTCAGCGAAGATGGCGGCGCCGCCCCGATGCCAGTACCAATCCGGTGTTGACGGCTTAACGTCGTGCGCCACGACGTCAAGCCCTGTCGCCATGACGATGCCCATCATGGGCTCCAGGTCCAGGTTCACGGCGAGGTCGGACTCGGACAGCAGATAGTAGTCGTAGTTGGGAAGCGCGTCCCTCAACACGTAGACGCCGTAATCGACGTTGAACCAGAGCGGGTTTTCTTGCGGATGGTTCAGCAGGCCAAGATGGGCGACGTTGCTGGTGTGTGAGATCACCTCGTACTCATTGATGCCGAGGGCGCCCTGAGTCTCGTCGGCGAGAACGACCTGACGAGCGGTGCCGGTTGCGCTAAAGAAACGGCGCGCGAGCTCTTGCGTGCCCTCGTCCCAAGTGTAGGTGCGAAAGGCCGCGACGTAGCTCAAGCCGCTGGGCGTCGTTACGGGCCGCTCCCGGCTGGCGTCGCTTGGGAAGTCATGGTGTGCAGGACGTTGTAGCGAGAGTTGTAGACGAATATTCACTCCCAAGAGAGTTGAAAACAGTCCGGGTCGGAGAAATCCGCAAGGTTCGGAGTTGGCACGTCCGCATGCACGTTCGGCCGAGGCTGATCAGCTTTCCATAAGCCATTCAATCTCTCCGCTCCAACGATCCTAGCCGATGTAGCCTCGTGCATGAACGACAGCGTCTACCCCATGGAGCGTTGCTGAAACCCGGGCTTTGGTACGGTGAGCGGGCAAAAACCATTGCCCTGGCTACACGGCGTCCAAGGTCGCCAGCGGACGGTTGAGAGCCGGGATATCGGTGCTTGCCTGCATGGCTGGCCACAGCACGTCCGCAACGGCGCCGGCGACCTGCGGCCAGGTGTAGTTGTCCTGAACGATCTGATAGCCGGCCTGGCCCATGGCATCGGCGAGGGCCGCGTCCTCGCCGAGGCGGCCCATGGCGGCGGCGAGCTCAGCGTCGGTGTGGACCAGCAGGCCGGTCCGCCCCGCGTCGACCAGGTCGCGGAACGAGTAGCAGGCGGCGTTGGCGATCACCGGCCGGCCGAACAGCCAGGCCTCGCACAGCACGATGCCGAAGCTCTCGCTCTCGCTCATGGTGATGACGGCGATGCAGGCGGCAAGCGCACCGCGGATGACCTCGCGCGGCTGGCGACCGAGATAGACCGCGCCCGGCGCCTCAACCGGCTGGCCGTCCTCGTCAGGGCCGATCAGCACCAGGTCGGCGCTGTCGGGATCGGCGCTCCGGCGGGCGGCGTGGGCGGCGAGCACGCGGCGATAGCCCTTCGAGGGGGTCTTGCGGCCAAGCACCAGGAAGAACGGCCGCTTGCCCGGATGCGCCTCGGCGAAGCGCCGGTGCGCCGTCGCGTCGGCGTGCTCGTCAGGCCGCACGCCGCCGCCCGGCACCACCGCGAAGCGGCGTTCCAGCGCCGGGTCACCGGCGGCGAGCAGCGCCGGCAGGCCGTGGGTGAACACCAGCGTTGCGTCGGCCTTGGCGAAGCTGTCGGCGAAGCGGCGCCAGTGGTAAAATCGATCGTCGGCGTGGAAATGCGGCAGCGTGACCAGGCGTGGCGGACGCGGCAGGGCCGACAGCGTGGCGACGGTGCTTGGCACCAGGTCGAACGGCACGCCCTGGATGAGCGCCACGTCGTAGTCGCCGCCATGCTCGACGAGCCAGTCCTGCAAGGCGGTCGAGTGCGGGCCGCGCACGGCCGCGAAAGCCGCCTCGATGGTCGGCGAGCGCTGGGCGGCGATGGTGTTGAGGGCGGTTACCCAACCGGCGAAATCCATCGCGCGCAGCAGCCGATCGTTGTCGGCGGCGAAATCGGCGGGCCGCTCCTCGAGCCGGCTGAAGGTGCCCGGGCGATCCGAAGGGCCGTCGGCTTTGCGCAGGATCGACACCGTCTCGAGCAGCACGCCGAAGGGGCGATGGTCGCCGGGCGACTGCGTCTCCTCAACGGCGAGGCGCAGCAACAGCATGCCCGTGGAGGCGGCGTCACCTGCGGCGGTGCCCGATAGTGCGGGCAGGCCGAAATTGGTGACGAAGTTGCCGCTCAGCCGCTGCTCCAGCCGGCCGAGCCGCATCAGCGCGTCGGCAGAACCGGCAGCGGCGTCGGAGCCGGCCGGCGGCAGGCGCAGCACCTCGACCTGCAGGCGCTTCGATTGCGACACCCAGCCGGCGAGGCGCAGCACGCAAGCGTCGGCCGGCACCAGGATCGAGAAATGAGGCCCGGTCCAGCGCCGCAGAACCCCATCGTGATTTTCCGGCCAGTAGAAGCCGGCGAACAGCACCGGCCGGTCGGCCAGACCAAGCCGCCGCGCGAACGGCAGCAGCAGCAACTCCTCTTCGGCGGTCCAGGCGCGCTCCAGGTCGCGGCAGTGGGCGAGCGTCGTCGGCTCGTCGACGGCATCGGCGGCAAGGCAGTGCAGCTGGTCGAACACCTCGCCGAGCCGCCGCGTCACGCCTTCGGCGGGCCCTGAACGGGTTGCGAAATGGTGATGGTTGGTGAGCGGGCCGACATCGACACAGGCGAGATCAAGCCGGGCGACGCGCGGGCGGAGCCGCCGCAGCACCTCCACCAGGTACTCCTCCGCGCCGCCCAGGGTCGGCTCGGTGTAGCGGTATGTCACGACCAGCAGACGTGGCCGATCAGGCAGGGCTGCGAGGCGGCCGAGCCGCGGGGCCAGCAGGTGCGCCAGCTCAGCACGATAAGGCACCGTGACCGCCTGCCAGCTCAGCTCCTGCTGCGCGTAGCCACGAGCCCGCTCGCCCATCGCGGCCAGCCGATCCGGCTCGGCCAGCAGGGCGGCGAGCTGACGGGCGAACAGATGCTGCTCAACGACAACGCCGGCCCCCTTCTCGGCCACCGCGAAGCCGCGCGCTCCCGCCGGCGTGCTGAGGCTGGGCAGACCATGCGCCATGTAGTCCGGCAGCTTCAGGCTGGAGCCACCGCCGCCGGTGACCGGGTTGAGGGCGATCGTCCAGCCGGCGAGTGCCATCGACTTCTCGGTCTCGTCCAGCACGCCACGCAGTCGCACATTGTCTGGCCAGGGGCCGCCACCAGCCAGTGCCTCGCATAGCCCGCCGACCATCTCGAAGGTGACGCGCGGTAGACGCGGAGCCAGCTCGCGCAGAATGAACAGCGCCGCCTCCACGTTGGGCCCATGCGCAGAGCCGAGAAAGCCGGCGACCGCCGGCTCGGACCTGGCGGCGGAAGCCTCTGCAAGACCGGTCCGCGCCGCGGTGTGGCTCGGCACTGCGCAGCCATTTTGCACCACGATGATGGTGGCAGGCGAACATGCGAGCCCGGTGGCCTCGGAGCGCGCGCGGCTTGTGTCCAGAGCGAGGGACGCAAAGTCGCGCGCATCGGACGCGGTGCAGCAGACGATGAGCTCCGCCGTGCCGACCAGCCGCGCTTCCAGACTAGCGACGAAGCGAGACAAGCTTGCTCGGGCCGCGTGCCCAGCCAGCAGCGGCGGCTTGTGCGTCGTCTCGACGTTGTGGCTGCTGTAGATGATCGGTAGGCGAGCCTGCGGATAGCCGTCGCGGGCTGAGGCGATCAGGTCGAGCGCCGGCGCCATGTAGCAGTGCTCCATCAGCACGGCCGCGGCGCGATGAGCGAGCTGCGCCAGGACGGCTGCCATCAGCGGGCTGGCGCCGACGAAGAGTGCCGCCGCGACGTCGTTGGCGGAGACAGGCTGGCCGTCGCTGAGCGCTAGCTCAAAGCTGAGATGTGCTGCCGTCTTCGGCAGCGTGACGTGGAGCAGGCCAGGCTCGAGAAGCACGAACTCCGCTTTCGCACCGAAGCTCACGAGCACGACTTCGGCGCCGGCTTGGCTCAGCAAGCCGCGGACGCGCGCCATGCCTCCGGAGTTGCCGCTGAGCACCGGGTAGTCGTTGAGCGCCAGCACGAGAGGCGTGGTGCTGGCGGGAGCTGCGACCGTCTCAAGGCGCGTTGCGAGAGCGTCGGCGATGGCGCTCCAGGTAAATCGTCGCTCGGCTAGATCGCGCCCGGCTGCGGCCAGGCGGGCACGTGCCGCCGGGTCGGCAAGCAGGGCGCGTATCGTCTCGGCGAAGCGCGACCGCTCGACCACGGCGGCCTGCATGCCGGGCTCCACGCCGAGCCCGCGCACACCCTCCGCGGTGCTGACCATCGCCAGTCCGGCGCCGAGCGCCTCCAGCGCCTTGAGGCTGGTGCCTGAACCGAGCGTCACGGGATTGAGGAAGAGGTCCGCATCGATCAGCAGGCGTTGCTTGGTTGCGGGTGCAAACGGACCAAGCCGTAGCAGGTTGGCTGGTAATGAACCCGGGGCGGCCGACGCCTCCAGCGCGCTGGCGACGCTGCCGGCCAGCACCACGTCGCACTCCGGCAACGCCGCTGCGAGTTGAGCCAGAAAGCGCGCCGCCTCCACGTTGGGCGGATGCGCCGAGCCGGTGAACAGCAGCTTTGGCCGCCGCACTGCGCCGGTGACCGGCGGACCGCCCTCGTGCCTTGCGGCTGCCCGCGCGTCCGCGATCTCTGCGGCGACGATCTGCTCATCGCGCTGCCGCCCAACCCGGGAGGTGCGCGCCCGCGCGACCGGCTCCAGCTCGGCAGCGTCGAAGCCGTTTGGGCATAGCGCCAGCCGCTCGGCCGGGACGCCGTAGAACAGCCGGAACTTTTCCGCATCCGCAGCCGAGGTCGCCAGCACGAGCTCGGCACGGTGCGCCAAGTTGCCCTCCAGCCGCATCAGCTTGAGCAACGCCGCGTCGAAGCCTGCACCTTGCACGACCGAGCCGAGCAGGCTGGTCTCGAAATTATGCGAATTATAGATCTCTCGCGGCGCTGCCGCGCGACCGGTCTCAGGACTAGCCGTGTCCGCATGAGCCATGTCGGCGAAAATGGGCTCGGAAAACGGGAATTCATGGATGACCCGGTCCATCTGCGGCGCCAGTTCGCGGGCCAGCCGGCGCAGCGCACAGTCCGGATCGCTGACCGCCAGGGCGAAGGCGAGCCCGGAAAGGTCACCAGCCAAGCCCGTCTCTTCCAGCGTTGCGTAGGCCTTCGCCCAGAGCTGGTCTTTGGGGAACCGCCACTCGGTAAAACGTTCGGTGTGTCGAACCTCCTCTTGGCGAGCGCCGAAGTCCGTCGAGGTTAGCAGCGTGACGTCGTGATGCGCCGACAGCGCGCGATAGAGATTGCCCAGCCGCAACTCACCGCCGCTCGACGGCGGGCTGAATGCGGGAAAGAAGTTCAGAACCAGCAGCCTCACGCCGCGGCTGCCACCTTGGTCATCAACGCCATCGACACCGGCTCACCGGCCGCATGACGGCCGTCTTGCGCAGCAGCGGAAGCGGGAGGCAGCCTGCGCAGGTCTACGCGCACTGCATCAGGGACATCCTCGCAGGCGCCGGCCGTTCCGGCGAGCCAGCTGCCGGGCAAGATCACGAGCAACTGGCCCGTCGCACCGGCTTCGGCGGAGCCGGCGAGGTCACGCAGCACGCCGTGTCGCGTCTTGTGGCCGCTCTGCAGTGTCTCCCGGTAGGCCCGATGTCCGCCCGGATCGGGCTGGCGCTGCAATATGAGCTTGTAGGCAAGCTCCACGAAGGCATCGTCGCCAAGCTCACCACCTATGACGCCGGCCTGCGCAAAAAGAACGACGCCTTCGTCAGGCTCGACAGCCTGATGATTGCTAAACACCTGCCACGCCGGCTCAGCCGACCAGCCACCAAAATCATCGGCCGGAAATATCAGGCTGCCGCTGTCTAGACGTTCAGCAGGTAGGGCATCCAGCATCGGCGGCGGCGCTCTGCGAGGAACAAGCTCCGCTGTCGACGCCTCGCATGAGACAACATCGAGATGCGCCGCTGACTCAACCTCAGGTTGAGAACCGCTCGGATTTGCCGTGACGGTCGGAGACGATTGATGCCCTCTTGAACCTAGCGCGAGGGCTAGCTCTGCCTCGATGTCCCGCATGTGCAGAGCCGTCAACGAAGCGAAATACGACTGCTGCACGGTTCGACTCATGTAACCACCGCTGACACCGACGTGCACGCGCTCAGAAGACATTGTGGGCACGGCAAAGCGGCTGACGCGACACTTCGACGACGACTGCTCATGCCAATCATGAGTCATGAACTCCCTTGTCACGCCAAGGGGTTGATGAGGAAGCACACGCTCAGTTTCAACTCACAGGAATGCATAAGTCCTTTTTCGATAGAAGACGAGCTTTCTGATCCATGCGTCTCCCGCCATGGTTTCACACTAGGCTGAGACTAGCAACCTAAAGCTTCAGCCAGCAGCAGGTCAGGAAAAGTGCTTGGGCGCCAGGTGATCAACGCTCTGGAACGTTATCTTGGTAGCGTCTGACAGGGTGATCGAAGCCCCGGAACCTTGCAGCGTGACCGGATCTCGCGTCAGGCTCAGCTGCGCACCCGTCTTGGCGGCATACTGGAACACGCCTGCTGCGAGTGGGTCGGTCTTGAGGAAGCTGTAAATCTCCTTGCTAAGCGCCGACGTCACGCTAGCTGGTGCAACTTCAGAGCCGGTGATCGCTACGTGCACGGCACTACTCAGCGTATCGTTGCCGATCGAGATAGCAAAGCCTTCTGAGGCTGTGCCGCCGAGGAAGGTGGGGGCGTGATGTAGGGCCGTGGCGATCTCGCGGGCGAGAAGTGTCGCCACGTCCTTGCCTATAGTTATTGCGTTTGCGCCGTGCACGGTCGTTGGCATGAGCGGGGTCGCTCCTAGTTGTTAAGCGTCGGCGGCTACGTACCCGAAGTCGATGAGGATGAGTATAGCATCCAACATGTCTTGGCAGATCTTCTTGAAGTCGTCACATGTCGCGCCAGGAGCACCGGCGCTTTCTGATTTTTGCTATCAGGGCTAGAAAACGTCGTTCCGGGCTCGCTTCGAGCAATGCGCAGCCGGCGGGATGGTGCCGCACATGGCAGGCGAGACTGGCGCGTCCTTGATCCTGCACCGCGACTGTTGGTTCTCGCCAGCCTGGAGCAGCATGCCGGCGCAGCCGGCGTGGTCGTTAAGCCGGCGTTTTGCTACTCTCGAGCCGATGTCGCTACTTTGGCGGACAAGCCGCAGAATATCACCCAAAGCAAAGCAAAAGTCTTTTGCTTCTTTTCTTCAGAAAAGAAGACCTTGCCTTGCGAGCAAGCCCCCAGCACCGCCAACTGGCACCGCCATTGACAATGCCTTCCCAACTTGGACCCCTAGGCTTGCTCAGTCTGGGAGAGATGCGTGACGATTGACCTGTCCGGCCAGATCTCCCTTGTCACGGGCGCCAGCTCCGGCCTTGGGCTGGCGATTGCGCAGCACCTTGCCGCCGCCGGCGCCGCCGTGATGCTGAACTACCATGCGCATGGCGACGCGGCCGAGCACGCGGCCGCCGACATCGTCGCCGCCGGCGGCCGGGCCCGCGCCTTCAAGGCCGACGTCTCGCATGAGGACGAGGTGCAGGCGCTGTTCGCGGAGACGGTGCGCGAGTGGGGGGCGCTCGACATCCTGGTCGCCAACTCAGGCATCCAGAAGGATGCCCCAGTTGCCGAGATGTCGCTTGCCGACTGGAATTTTGTGATCGCGCTCAATCTCACCGGCGAGTTCCTGTGCGCCCGCGAGGCGATCCGCCAGTTCCGCTTGCAGGGGCGCCATCCGCGCTCCAAGGCGCTGGGCAAGATCCTCTGCATGAGCTCGGTGCATGAGGTGATCCCCTGGGCCGGCCACGTGAACTATGCCGCCGCCAAGGGCGGCGTCGGCATGATGATGCGCACCCTTGCCCAGGAGGTCGCCCCGGAGGGCATCCGGGTGAACTCGATCGCCCCCGGCGCCATCCGCACCGCCATCAACCACGACCAGACGGAGGGCGCTGCCGGCCACCGCCTGCGCACGCTGATCCCATACGGCCGGATCGGTGACGCTGCCGATGTCGGTCGCGCCGCCACCTGGCTGGTGTCGGACGAGGCGGACTACGTGGTCGGCACGACGCTGTTCGTCGATGGCGGGATGAGCCTCTATCCGGGCTTTGCCGATAATGGCTGAACAGGCTGGGGCTGCGCCGACGCCGATCGAGGCGCACGGCGTCATTGGCAACCTCTCCACCCTGGCGCTGGTCGACACCGGCGGCACCATCGACTTCCTGTGCTGGCCGAAGATCGACAGCCCAAGCCTGTTCGCCGCCCTGCTCGACCCCGAGCGCGGCGGCGCCTTCGCGCTGCGCCCCGCCCAGCCCGCCGAGGCGCGCCAGCTCTATTTGCCCGACAGCAATGTGCTTTCGACCCACTGGTCGACGCCGGAGGCCAGCGTCGACGTGCTCGACCTGATGGTCGTGAGCGACGGCCGCGATCCGGACCCGCCGCGCCTGGTCCGTCGGGTGCGCGCGACCCGCGGACGCCTGGAGATGCGCCTGCACTGCCGGCCTCGTTACGGCTACGGTCTGCGCAGCGCCGCCGTGACGCCCTGCGACCAGGGCGCGCGCCTTGCCGGCAGCGCCGACGACCCGGCGCTGCGCCTGCTTGCGACCGTGCCGCTTAGCCTCAGCGACGATGCCGCGACCGCGTGCTTCACCCTCGCCGCCGGCGAGATGGCCTACATCGTGCTGGAGGACGACCGGCCGGCGGAGGACGGCGGCAACGCCGTGCCGCTCGAGGCCCTGGGCGATGCGATCGACGCCACGGTGCGCTACTGGCAGGCCTGGACCGCGCGCTCTAGCTATCGCGGCCGCTGGCGCAACGAGATGGCGCGCTCCGCCCTGGTGCTCAAGCTGCTGACCTCGCGCGAGCACGGCTCGATCGCGGCAGCCGCCACCTTCGGCTTGCCGGAGCGCCGCGGCGGCGACCTTAACTGGGATTACCGCGCGAGCTGGATCCGCGATTCCTCGTTCACGGTCTACGCCTTCATGCGCCTCGGCCACACCGAGGAGGCGACGCGCTTCATGCGCTGGATCGCCAAGCGCGCCGACGATTGCGACGAGGCGCACTCGCTGAAGATCATGTATGCGATCGGCGGCGGCAGCGACCTCGACGAGCGCGACCTCGACCACCTGACCGGCTATGGCGGTGCGCGGCCGGTGCGCATCGGCAATGAGGCGGCAGGCCAGATGCAGCTCGACATCTACGGCGAGTTGCTCGACAGCGTCTACCTGAGCGCGAAATACGGCGAGCCGCCCGGCTACGACGCCTGGCGCCGCATCGCCCGCACCGTCGACTATGTCTGCGAGCATTGGCGCGAGCCGGATGCCGGGATCTGGGAGGTGCGCGCCGCGCCGCAGCGCTACCTGCACTCGCGGCTGATGTGCTGGGTCGCCGTCGACCGGGCGCTGCGGCTTGCGCTGAAGCGCTCGCTGCCGGCGCCGTTCGAGCGCTGGTCGGAGACGCGCAACCAGATCCACGACAGCATCTGGCTGGAGTTCTGGCACCAGGAGCGCGGCCACTTCGTCCAGGCCATCGGCTCCACGGACGTCGACGGCGCGATGCTCATGATGCCGCTGGTGCGCTTCGTCACCGGCACCGACCCGCGCTGGCTGAAGACGCTCGCCCGCATCGGCGAGCAGCTCGCCCATGACGGGCTGGTGTTCCGCACCCCGGCCGGCCTTGACGGGCACGAGGGCGCGTTCGCCGCCTGCTCGTTCTGGTATGTCGAGTGCCTCGCCCGCGCCGGCCGGATCGACGAGGCGCATGTCGAGTTCGAGCGCACGCTGAGCTTTGCCAACCATCTCGGCCTCTATGCCGAGGAGTTCGACGTGCAGGGCCACCATCTGGGCAACTTCCCGCAGGCGCTCACGCATCTCGCGCTGATCAGCGCGGCGCACTACCTCGACCGCGCGCTCTCGGGCGCTCGCATCGTCCGGTGAAAGGCCAGGGCGTTGCCCCTGGACCCCATTAAAGGCGGAGCCGTTAAAATCCAGTCGTTGTCTGTGCGTCTAGCAACGTGCCCGCCTGGGCTCCGAATGGTCCAGCCGCCCGCAGTTTCTTCCACCTGTCACAGACGCCGCGGGGTGCCTGGGCTACTAGGCTGCGCAGCAATCAACAGGCGAGAGTGTTTCTGTTATGAACCGCAAGAACTGGTGGAAATCGTCCTGCGCGACGATGGCGACGGTGGCAATGCTGCAGCCGACGGCGCTGCTCGCCGCGGGCTCGACGAGCGATGCCGCCATGGTGTCCGCCGGCAAGCCCTCCAGCGCCATCGCCCTGCGCTACGCCAGCAACGTCGCGGCCGAACCGCTGCTCAGCAAGGCGCAGAAGCTCGACCTGATGCAGCGCCACATCAAATACGTCTTCGTGCTGTTCCAGGAGAACCGCGCGTTCGACTTCCATTTCGGCACCTTCCCCGGCGCGCAGGGCCTGTTCAGCCAGCCCGCCGCCAACACGCCGGGCTTCACACAGTCCATCGTGCTGACCAGCGGCAAGGTCTCGACGATCTCGCCATTCCTGATCCCGCAATCAGTGACGGCGACCAACGGCAAGACGATCCCGATCTACCCGACGGTGACCGACTCGGTCGACCACTCGCATGGCGGCATCGACAACAGCCTCGACGTCGACAGCGCCGGCATCGCGCGCAACGACCGCTACGCGCTCAACGAAGAAGGCCTGACCACGACCGCCAGCGGCCAGATCGTCAGCAAGACGACGCTGGCGCCGCTCGCGACACCGCCGAGCGAGGCCTCGGTGCAGCACGGCGAGCTGGTGATGTCGCATGACGATTGCGACACGGTGCCGTTCCTGTGGCAGCTCGCCGACCGCTTCACCCTGTTCGACAATTTCTACCAGACCATCATCGGTCCCTCGACGCCGAACGCGATCGCCATGATCGCCGGCCAGTCCGGCCAGACGCAATGGGCGCTGCATCCCTCCGAGGCGAGCAGCAACACCGCCTCGCCGGCGATCAAGACCTCCGGCGGCGAGCCGGTCGTTGGGGACGCCGGCCCGTTCGCCGGCTCCAACCTCGACTACTCCGCGATCAAGCCGCCCTATGGTCCGAACGACGAGAGCCCCGCGACCCCGGCGCTCAACCAGACCTACGCGACGCTGCCGCTCTCGTTCATGGGCAGCAAGATCGAGAACACCATCACCACCGATCAGAACCCGTTGCTCGACCTGCTCGACGTCAAGGCCGACATCAAGCAGATCGCCGGCGACGGCGTGACGCCGGTGAACTGGGGCTGGTATCAGGAAGGCTACGACGCCGAGCCGACCGACAAGCTGCCCGGCGGCGAGCTCTACGGCACCTACATCACCCATCATAACGGGCCGCAGTACTTCGGCTATGTCGGCGACAACCCGGCCGAGACCAAGCACCTGCACGGGCTCGGCGACTTCTTTACCGCCATCGGCAAGGGCGCTCTGCCGACCGGCGGCGGCGTGTTCTACGTCCGCGGCGGCTACGGCAACAATGACGGCCTGAAGCCGATCGATCCGGGTGCCGCCAATCCTGGCAGCCCCTCCTCGGTCGGCGTCGTGCAGGCCGCAGCACCCGGCAGCGACGACCATCCCGGCTACTCGGACACCCAGATCGCCGAGGCTCTGATCGGCGACGAGGTCAATGCCATCGCGTCCTCGCCATACTGGAAGGACAGCGCGATCATCATCACCTACGACGAGACCGACGGGCTCTACGACCAGGCGCTGCCGCGGCTGCGCGAGAACGACCCGGAGGGCAACCCGCTCGCCGGCGGCCCGCGCATCCCGGCGATCGTCATCTCGCCCTATAGCCGCACCCATGTGATCGACCACGAGTATTCGGAGCACAGCTCGGTCATCAAGTTCATCAACATGCTGAAGGGGCTGACGCCGCTCGCCGACCTGCCTGACGAGCAGAAGGGCTTCAAGGCTGGCCTCAAGCTGCCGGCGCCGCAATCCAACCTCGGCCCGGCCGACGACACCGCCGGCATCGGTGACCTGTTCTCCGCCTTTGACAACAGCCGCCTGACCGGTCGGACGGCGCCGCTGCCGGCCAGCTACGCGATGATCCCGCCGGCCGCACTACACGTCCTGCCGCACTATCAGGGCGAGGGCTGCTACGTGCTCAACATCGTTCCGACCGACTACCAGGGCGGCAAGCTGCTCGACCCGGCGCCGGTCGACTTCAACCCGCGCCCCTCCACCACCCCCGGCGTGCCGACCTCGGGCACCTGGAACCCCTGATCCGGCCCGTCCGAAGCAGTCAAACAGCCTGACGACGAGGGGGATCGGCGCGAGCCGGTCCCCCTTTGCTATGAGGACTCGATGAACGCGCACCCGACGCTCGCCGCCCTGCTTGCCTGTCTTTTTCCCGCCTGCGCGCTGGCCCAGGCCGCCCCGCACGCGCCGATCCCGTTCGGCAACAGCGCCGTGCCGATCCAGTCCGCCGAGCCGCCGCGCCCTGTTCACAACGACCCGCTCGCCGTCGCGCCCGCCGGCCCGACGCTGGCCGCCGTGCGCGCCGCCGGCCGGCTCACCTGCGGCGTCAGTCGCGCCGAACTCGACTACACCAAGAGCGACACGCACGGCCCCGTCCTCGCGCTCGCTCAGGCCGCCTGCCGCGCCGTCGCCGCCGCCATCTTCGGCGACCCGGCGCGGGCCGACTTCCTCGGCGTGCCCGACGACGCGGCCGGCCTGGCCGCGCTGCACTCCGGCCGCGTCGCGCTCTTCGTCGGCACGACGCCCGACCTCACCAACGAGGCCAGCTACGGCGTCGCCTTCGCCCCGGCGATCCTGCATGACGGCCAGGGCTTCCTGGTGCGCCGCGCCCGCATCCGCACGCTGAGCGACCTCGACGGCAAGCTCGTCTGCTTCATCTCCGAAACCGAGATGGAGGCGCTGCTGCCGCGGCTGCGCCGCACCGTGCCGCGCTTCGGCCAGTTCCCGTTTGAGGAGATGGGCGAGATGGAGGCCGCGCTGAGCGCCGGCCGCTGCGCCGCGATCACCGCCGACCTCACCTGGCTCGCCGACGCCCGCACCGGCTTTCACGGCCAGATCCCCGACTTCGCGCTGCTGCCCGACACGCTCTCGAACGACCCGATCGCCCCCGCCTTCCGCCAGGGCGACCCGCAATGGGCGCAGATCGTCACCTGGACGCTCAACGCCCTGACGCTCGCCGAGCAGAACGGCGTCACCCGCGCCAATGTCGACACCGTCGACGACCACGGCGACATCGAGCTGAAGCGCCTACTCGGCCGCGCGGACGGCCTCGGCCGCCGCCTCGGCCTCAGCGATGCCTTCGCCCGCAATGCCATTCGCGCCGTCGGCAATTATGGCGAGTTGTTCGACGCCACAGTCGGCGCCGGCTCGCCGCTCAAGCTGCCGCGCGGCGAGGACAGGCTGGTGAGCCAGGGCGGGGTGCGGCAGGGCTTGCCGATGCGGTGAAGCAAGGCCAGGGCTGTCTGCCCTGGACCCGATTAAAGGCGGAGCCTTTAAAATCCGTTTGTTGGCGGTGGCTCTATCGGAGGCCAGTGCCGCGGACGCAGGATGACTGGCTTCGCCAAGCAAGAAAGAAGATGCAAAACTCCGGACGAGTGGGGTCTGGGGCCTCGGGCCCCAGCGGAGCCCAGAGGCAGAGCCTCTGGCCTTCCTCGCCTTGACCCCTAAACCCCGATCCTCCACACCATGCCGCGCCCGCCAGACCGGTCGCGGCAAGGAGCGACGATGCGGGATCTCGGCGAGTATCTGTTTACCTCGGAGAGCGTGTCGGAAGGCCATCCGGACAAGGTCGCCGACCGCATCAGCGACACCGTGGTCGACGCGTTCCTCGCCGCCGACCCGTATGCCCGCGTCGCCTGCGAGACCATGGTCACCACCAACCGCATCATCCTTGCCGGCGAGGTTCGCGGCCCGGCGAGCGTGACGCCCGAGCACCTGATGCAGCTCGCCCGCGATGCGGTGCAGGACATCGGCTACGACCAGGCCGGCTTCTCGTGGCGCCATGCCCAGGTCGAGTGCCACCTGCACGCCCAGTCCGCCGACATCGCCGTCGGCGTCGACAGCGCCGGGAACAAGGACGAGGGCGCCGGCGACCAGGGCATCATGTTCGGCTTCGCGACCACCGAGACGGCCAGCCTGATGCCGGCGCCGATCCACTACGCGCACTCCATCCTGCACCGCATCAGCACGCTGCGCCGGGCCGGCGACGCCCAGGCCGCCGGGCTGCTGCCGGACGCGAAAAGCCAGGTCACCCTGCGCTACGTCGACGGCAAGCCGGTCGGCGCCACCAGCGTCGTGATCTCCACCCAGCACGAGGAGGGCATGGACCAGGCGGCGCTCAAGGCCACCCTGCGGCCGATCGTCCAAAGCGTGCTGCCGGAGGGCTGGATGCCGGAGGACGCCGAGTTCTACGTCAACCCGACGGGCGTCTTCGTCATTGGCGGGCCGGACGGCGATTGCGGGCTCACCGGCCGCAAGATCATCGTCGACACCTATGGCGGCGCTGCGCCGCACGGCGGCGGCGCGTTCAGCGGCAAGGATCCGACCAAGGTCGACCGCTCGGCCGCCTATGTCTGCCGCTATCTCGCCAAGAACGTCGTCGCCGCCGGGCTCGCCGAGCGTTGCACTATCCAGATCAGCTACGCGATCGGCATCAGCCACCCGCTCTCCGTCTATGTCGACCTGCACGGCACCGGCCGCGACGTCGACGAGCTGCGGCTGGAGGGTACGCTGCGCCAACTCGTCAACCTCTCGCCGCGCGGCATCCGCGAGCACCTGAAGCTGAACGCGCCGATCTATGTTCCGACCGCCGCCTACGGGCATTTCGGCCGCTCCCCGGACGAGGCCGTCGATGGGTCGTTTACGTGGGAGAGGACGGATCTGGTCGGCGATCTTAGGTCAGCGTTTTCAAGGTAAGGAGGCCAGGGCTCTGCCCTGGACCCGCTGGGGGCGGCGCCCCCAGACCCGCATTCGATGAAAGCTCCGGCCGATCGGTTGTATGGGCGGCAGCGAAGCCATCCGTTGAGGCCCCGACAGCAAAGACTGCTGGATGTCACGCTGCCGCGCATCCGGTTGGATTTATTGTATAAAGATCGACTGGTCGACGCGTTTGCGTCTCCCGTTGACGAGGTCTGGCTTGAGGTCGGCTTTGGCGGCGGGGAGCATGCGCTCGCGCTGATCGGTGAAATACCGCAAGTCGGGCTGATCGCCGCCGAGGTGTTCGAGAACGGGCTGTGCTCGATGCTCGCCAAGCTGGTCGGCGAGGGGGAGGAGGCGAGCGGCGCATTGCCAGGCAATCTGCGGCTCTGGGACCAGGATGCGCGGGCGCTGCTGCGGCTGCTGCCGCCGGCCAGTCTCAGCCGGGTGATGCTGATGTTTCCCGATCCCTGGCCGAAGGCGAGGCACACCAAGCGTCGCTTCGTGCATCCGCAGGTCCTGCCGCTGGTCGCCGCCGTGCTGCGTCCGGGCGCAGAGTGGCGGATCGCCAGCGACGACCCGATCTACCAGGCCTGGGTCGAGGAGGTGATGTCCGCCCAGGACCTGTTCACTCACGCCGCGCCGATGGACGAACGCCCCGAAGGTTGGCCGCCGACGCGCTACGAGGCCAAGGCGTTGGCGGCTGGTCGTCGGCCGCTCTACTGGTCGTTATGGCGTCGATCGTAGATCTTGCCTATAGGCAAGATTTCTATAAGTCATTGATCTAACACATTTTCAGTTTCTAGCAAATCCCGTCGCGTTGTCGACGCAAGGATTTTGGCTCCTAGCCACTGTCGTCCCAAGCGCCCGGGAAATGGGATCCAAGGGCCGCGGGCCGTCATGCGCAGCATGCCAGGGCATGACGCGGGTCAAGGGCAGAGCCCTTGCCTTAACTTCCCTTGAGTTCTAAATATATGCCCATACGACATTCTCCACGCCTTTGGGGGGTGGCCTTCACGGGCCGCCTTTTTTGTTTTGGACGACATCGAACTCATCGCTGCGGCTGACGACGACGACCTGCCGCGCCAATCCGGGCTCGAGGGCCGGATCGTGCATGCGATCGCGCCGACCTTGACCGGGATGGGTTACGAGCTGGTGCGGGTGGCCGTGCTCGGCCGTGCGGTGCCGACGGTGCAGGTGATGGCGGATCGGGCCGACGGCTCGCTGATCGCGGTGGAGGATTGCCAGGCGATCAGCCATGCGGTGGGTGCGGTGCTCGATGTCGACGATCCGATTCCTGGGGCGTGGAATCTCGAGGTCAGCTCGGCCGGGATCGATCGGCCGCTGACGCGGGCGAAGGATTGGAACCGGTTTGCCGGCCACCAGGCGAAGGCCGAGGTGAACTTTCCGATCGACGGGCGCAAGCGGTTTGCCGGCGTGGTGCTGGGCGCCGATGCGACGCATGGCCGGATGAAGCTTGAGACCGGCGACGAGGTGGCGTTGCCGCTGGACGATTTGCGGCGCGCCAAGTTGGTGCTGACCGACGCGCTGATTGCCGCCACCGCGCCGGCGGCTGCCGAACGGACCAATTGAGAGGCTCCCCGATGGACACCGCCGTATCCCGCCCCGAGTTGCTGCTGGTCGCTGACGCCGTCGCGCGGGAGAAGTCGATCGATCGCGAGGAAGTGCTCGAGGCGATGGAGCAGGCCATCCAGAAGGCCGGCCGCGCCAAGTATGGGCACGAGAAGGACATTCGCGCGACCATCGACCGCAAGAGCGGCGACGTGCGGCTGTCGCGCTGGACCGAGGCTGTCGAGACGGTGGAGAACGAGGAGACGCAGATCCCCGTCCACATCGCCAAGAAGTTCCAGCCCGAGATCGAGATCGGTGGCTACATCGTCGACCCGCTGCCGCCGATCGATTTCGGCCGGATCGCCGCGCAGACCGCCAAGCAGGTGATCGTGCAGCGGGTGCGCGAGTATGAGCGCAAGAAGCAGTACGACGAGTTCAAGGACCGCGTCGGCGAGATCATCAACGGCCTGGTCAAGCGCACCGAGTACGGCAACCTGATGGTCGAGCTTGGCCGCTCGGAGGCGCTGCTGCGCCGCGACGAGCTGATCGCCCGCGAGAGTTTTCGCAATGGCGACCGGGTGCGAGCCTACATCTACGACGTGCGCGAGGAGCCACGCGGGCCGCAAATCTTTCTGTCGCGCACGCATCCGGCATTTCTGGCCAAGCTGTTCGCCCAGGAGGTGCCGGAGATCTATGACGGCATCATCGAGATCAAGGCGGTTGCGCGTGACCCTGGCAGCCGCGCCAAGATGGCGGTGATCAGCCGCGACAACTCGATTGACCCTGTTGGCGCCTGCGTCGGCATGCGCGGCTCGCGCGTGCAGGCGGTGGTGCAGGAGCTGCAGGGCGAGAAGATCGACATCATCCCCTGGTCGCCGCAGGCCGCGACCTTCGTCGTCAACGCGCTCGCACCCGCCGAGGTGACGAAGGTGGTGATGGACGAGGAGAGCGGACGCGTCGAGGTGGTGGTGCCGGACGAGCAGCTGTCGCTGGCGATCGGCCGCCGCGGCCAGAACGTGCGGCTGGCGAGCCAGCTCACCCGCTGGGACATCGACATCCTGACCGAGGCGGAGGAGAGCTCGCGCCGCCAGGAGGAGTTCCGCCGCCGGACCGGCCTGTTCGTGGAGGCGCTCGACGTCGACGACGTGATCGCCGGCCTGCTGGTGACCGAGGGCTTCAACACCGTCGAGGAGCTGGCCTACGTGCCGCTCGAGGAGCTCGCCGACATCGAGGGCTTCGACGAGGGGCTGGCCGAGGAGCTGATCCGCCGCGCCGAGGGCTTCCTCGCCCGCCGCGACGAGGAGCTGACCGAGGAGCGCCGCACGCTCGGAGTGAGCGACGAGGTCGCCTCCTTCGAGGCGCTCAGCCCGACGATGCTGGTGGCACTCGGCAACAAGGGCGTGAAGACGTTGGACGACCTGGCCGACCTCGCCGGCGACGAGCTGATCGAGATCGTCGGCACCGAGGGCATGGACGAGGAGCTCGCCAACGAGATCATCATGGCGGCCCGCGCGCACTGGTTCGGCGACGACGCGTCGGAGGCCGGCGGCGCCGTGCCGACGGCCGGCGAGAGCGCCGAGGCTGGGCTCGAGACGGGGGAGGCCGGCCACGCCTGAGCCAGCGCTGCAGGCGGACGCGGCGCCGGACGAGGCTGCCGACGAGGAAGAGCCGGCGCCGAGCGGGCCGTTGCGGCGCTGCGCCGTCACGCGCGAGCATGGCGAGCGGGTGCGCATGCTGCGCTTCGTCGTCGGCCCGGAGCGCATGATCGTGCCGGACCTAGCGGCAACGCTGCCCGGCCGGGGAATCTGGTTGAGTGCGCGTCGGGATGTGATAGAGAACGCGCGTGTCAGAGGCGCCTTCATGCGCGCCGCTCGTGGCCCCGTCACCGTGCCGCCCGACCTCGACGCCATGCTGCGCGCCGGACTGCGCCGGCGGATCGGCGAGCTCGTCGGCCTGGCTCGCCGGGCTGGGCAGGCGGTGGCGGGTTTCGAGCGGGCGCGGGAGTGGCTGCAGCTTGGGCGCGCCGGCCTGGTGATCGAGGCGAGCGACGGCAGCGCCGAGGAGAGCCGGCGTCTGATGGGCAGCGGGCGCGGCGGTGTCGTGGCGGTGCGGCCGCTGGCGAGCGCCGAGCTGGCGGCGATCTTCGGCCGTGACCATGTGGTGCATGTCGCCATCGCGTCCGGCCGGCTTGCCGAGCGGCTGGGCGTGGAGGCGGGCCGCCTGGCCGGGATCGGCCCGGCGAGCGGCTGAAGCGCGGGCGGTGCCCAGGTTGAGTGCCGCAGGGTTGGCGGCGTGTGTGGATGATGCGCCGGTCCGGGTCGGGCGGGTGCTGTGTGAACGGACAGGTGCATGAGCGAAGGCAACGATCAGGACGCGGCCAAGGGGCGGCTTTCTCTGCGACCGGCAGGGCGGCTGGAGCTTGGGCGGACTGTGGACGCAGGCTCGGTCAGGCAGAGCTTCAGCCACGGCCGCTCCAAGGTCGTGCAGGTCGAGGTGCGCAAGAAGCGCGCCGGCGCCCCGGTGGCGGCGGCGAGCGAGGCCGCCAGCACGCCGACGGCGCTGCAGGGCCGGCCGAGCCTGCCCGGCGTCCCGCCGCGTCCCGCCACCAGCCCGCGCCCGGGCGGCGCCGGCACGGGCGTCGGCCGGGCGCTGACCCAGCGTGAGCTGGAGACCCGCCAGCGGGTGCTCGCCGAGCAGGCGCGCGACACCGCTCGCCGTGACGCCGAGCGGCGCGAGCAGGAGAAGATCAACATCCTCTCCGCCGCCGAGGAGGCCAGGCGGCGCGAGGATGACGAGCGCCGCGCCGCCGAGGAGACGGCCCGCCAGGAGGCCGCCGCCAATGCTGCCGCCGCCCGCCAGGCGGCCGAGCGCGCCGATGATGCGGGCGGGGATGCGAGCGAGGCGAGCGCACCGGCCACTGCCGAGGCGCCGGGCGCGCCGGTGCAGGCGCGGGCGCCGGCCGGCGAGCTGCGCCGGCCCGTCACTGCGCGGCCGGCCGTGCCCGCGACGCCGACCGAGACGCTGCGCCTGCGGCCCGGCCGTCCGGAGGACGACGAGCGCGCCGTGCCGCGCCGGCCCGGTTCGCCGATCACCGCGCGCAAGGCGCCGGTGCCCGCGGTCAAGAAGGTGCTCGGCGAGCAGCGCCGCACCGGGCGCATCGACGTGCAGGCGGCGATCGAGGGCGACGACGACAAGTCCCGCTCGATGGCCTCTGTGCGCCGCCAGCGCGAGCGCGAGCGCCGCCAGGCCGAGCTCGAGCGGCTGCGCTCGGACCAGGTCCGCGTCGTGCGCGACGTAGTGCTGCCGGACGCGATCACCGTGCAGGAGCTCGCCAACCGCATGGCGGCGCGCGGCCCCGAGGTGATCAAGTCGTTGATGAAGCTTGGCGTGATGGCAACCATCACCCAGACGCTCGACGCCGACACCGCCGAGCTGGTGATCCAGGAATTCGGCCACCGCGCCCGCCGCGTCAGCGAGAACGACGTCGAGTTCGGCATCGAGGGCAGCACCGATGTCGACACCGACCGGGTGACGCGCGCCCCGGTGGTCACGATCATGGGCCATGTCGACCACGGCAAGACCTCGCTGCTGGACGCGCTGCGCGCGACCGACGTCGCCGCCGGGAGGCGGGCGGCATTACCCAGCACATCGGCGCCTACCAGGTGCTGACCGCGGCCGGCAACCGCATCACCTTCATCGACACGCCGGGCCACGAGGCGTTCACCTCGATGCGCGCGCGCGGCGCCTCGGTCACCGACATCGTGATCCTGGTGGTCGCCGCCGATGACGGCGTGATGCCGCAGACGATCGAGGCGATCTCGCACGCCAAGGCCGCCGGCGCGCCGATGATCATCGCCATCAACAAGTCCGACAAGCCGGATGCCAACGCCAACCGGGTGCGCCAGGAACTGCTGCAGCACGAGATCGTCGTCGAGGAACTCGGCGGCGACACGCAGGACGTCGAAGTGTCGGCGACCAAGCGCACCGGGCTCGACAAGCTCGAGGAGGCCATCATGCTGCAGGCCGAAATCCTGGACCTGCGCGCGAACCCCGAGCGCAACGCCGAGGGCTCGGTGATCGAGAGCCGGCTCGACCGCGGCCGCGGGCCGGTCGCGACCGTGCTGGTGCAGAAGGGCTCGCTCCGCCAGGGCGACATCGTCGTCGCCGGCGCCGAGTGGGGCCGCGTGCGCGCCATGCTCGATGACAAGTCGCGCGCCATCAAGCTTGCCGAGCCGTCGCAGCCGGTGGAGATCCTGGGGCTGGCCGGCGTGCCGTCGGCGGGCGAGCCGTTCGTCGTCGTCGAGAACGAGACCCGCGCCCGCGAGATCAGCGAGTTCCGCCAGCGCAAGATCCGCGACCGCAACGCGACTTCGGCGACCGCGGCGCGCGGCACGCTTGACCAGATGCTCGCCCGGTTCGCCGCCGGCGCGCAGAAGGAGGTCGCGGTGCTGATCAAGGCCGACGTGCAGGGCTCGTCGGAGGCGATCACCGCCACCGTCACCAAGCTCGCGCATGAGGAGGTCGGCGTGCGGGTGCTGATGTCGGGCGTCGGGCAGATCACCGAGAGCGACGTGCAGCTCGCGAAAGCCTCCAACGCGATGCTGATCGGCTTTAACGTGCGGGCGACCAGCCAAGCGCGTGAGCTGGCGACGCGGGACGGCGTCGAGATCCGCTACTACTCGATCATCTACCAGGTCGCGGACGACATCGCGGCGCTGGTGAAGGGCAAGATCTCGCCGAAGTATCGCGAGCGCTTCCTGGGCTACGCCGAGATCCGCAAGGTGTTCGACATCACCAAGTCCGGCAAGGTCGCCGGCTGCATGATCACCGAGGGGCTGGTTAAGCGCGGCTGCGGCGTGCGGCTGCTGCGCGAGGGCGTGGTGATCCACCAGGGCGAGCTGAGCCAGCTCAAGCGCTTCAAGGACGACGTGCGCGAGGTGGCGCGCGGCTACGAGTGCGGGTTGTCGTTCGCCGGCTTCGAGGATTTGCGCGAGGGTGACATCGTCGAGTGCTATGAGCCGGAGTTGATCCCTGCCTAAGCCGGCGAGCGCCGGTAAGGCTGCGGCGGCCAAGGCGCCGACGCAGCGGCAATTGCGCGTGGCGGAGGAGATCCGTCACGTGCTCTCCGGCCTGTTCACCCGCGCCGAGTTCCGTGACCCGGAGCTCGCCGGGGTGCATCTCACGGTCACCGAGGTTCGCATCAGCCCCGACCTCAAGCACGCGACTGCCTTCATCGCCCGGCTGGGCCGCACCGACGTCGCCGCGCTGCTGCCGGCGCTGAAGCGCGCCTCGCCGTTCATCCGCTCGCAGCTCGCCCACGAAACTCGCCGCCTGCGCGTCGCCCCGGACGTGACGTTCCAGCCGGACACGGCGCTCGATTACGCGATGCATATCGACCAGCTGCTGCATCGGCCGGAGGTCGCGCGGGATCTTGGCAAGGATGAGTAAGCGGTTCTTTTTTGAAAAAAACAACCAAAAAACTTTTATCCGGTACTAGTCGCGACAGCGTGAATAAGAGTTTTGAGGCTGGCCTGGCTAAGGATTAATCCATACATGGCTCTTCTTTGTGGCTGTGCGGTTGACATGTGGTAAGTGGCTGACCCTCAGCGGCCGACAAGCTGTGACGTCGCAGCCGCTTATTCACAGACCAACCGTCTCCACTCTCGGCATCACAGGCCAGCCCATCGGATCAGCAGGTTCAGTAGACGGCCGGGCGATCGTTAAAGCGCCGCTCGCATTCCTTGAGGAACTCGAAATGCGCCCTTGGCATGGTGTTGTAGCGCCGCAGATGGCGCTTGGCCTGGTTGCAGAAGTTCTTGATCCCGTTGATATGGTTGCCGGCAGCCACAAACGCTTGGCTATGGTTGATCTGCTGATGATGAATTCCGACACATCGAGCACATCGTAGGAGCGGTAGCGATCCGTGTAGACGACGCTATTTGGCTGAATACGCTGGCGAATGATGCCGACCAGCGTTTGCGACCGGGTGTCAGGGATCATCGTCGCATAGATCTTGCCGGATCGCTTGAGCAGGCCAAACACCGGCACCTTGCCAGCCACGCCGCGGCCGCGCTTGCCCTTGCGCACGCCGCCGAAATAGCTCTCATCAACCTCCACTTCGCCGACGCAAAACGGCGCCTCGGCCGCCAGCTTGGCCGCGATCAGCTCGCGACGCTTCTGGTCATACAACGTCGCGCTGTTGCCGGTTGACGCCAACCAGCTCGGCCGCCGTGCGGGCCGGAACGCCGGCGACGAACTGAACAATCAGAGCCCGTTGCACGTCGCGAGCCAGCCGGCTGCGTCGCCTCGGCGTAACGATCTGGCCTTCGACACGCCTTTCCGCGCTCTCTAGGCCAGCGCAAAAACTTTTGTCCTGAAGGATGTGCGCCTGAGGACAAGACGGCGGCTGGGCTTGCCAGCTTGATCAGGCGCAGAGTACGGCCGAACTGAACGCCGAGGGTCGTCATGTCCGAACCAGCCGCCGCACGTCTGCCGACCGCCTTCTTCGGCCATGGCAGCCCGATGATCGCCCTGGAGACGAACGCGACGACCGAGGCCTGGGTGGCGCTGGCCCGGCAGTTCGGCAAGCCGCGCGCCATCCTGTGCGTCTCCGCCCATTGGCTGACGCGCGGCACGGCGGTGACCGCGATGGCGCGGCCGCGCACGATCCATGATTTCGGCGCCTTTCCGCAGGCGCTGTTCGACGTGCAGTATCCTGCCCCCGGCGACCCGGCGCTGGCGCGGCGCGTCGCCGCGCTGCTGGCGCCGCGGCCGGTGCGGCTGGACGAGGCGGGCGACGAGAGCGGCTGGGGTCTCGATCACGGCACCTGGTCGGTGCTGTGCCACGCCTATCCGGCGGCCGACGTGCCGGTGGTGCAGCTCAGCCTGGACGAGACCTGCACGCCGGCCGAACATTTCGCGATCGGACGCCGGCTGCGGCCGCTGCGCGACGAGGGGGTGCTGGTGATCGGCACCGGCAACATCGTGCATAATTTGCGACGGCTGAACTGGGCGGCGCGCGACGTCGCGGCGTTCGATTGGGCGCAGCGCTTTAACGACGCGATCCGCGATGCCATCCGCGACAATCGGCCGGAGCGTGCCGTCGACTTCGCGCAGCTCGGCGAGGACGCCGCCCTGTCGGTGCCGTCGCCGGAGCATTACTGGCCGCTGCTCTACGTGCTGGGCGCGCGCGAGGCGGGGGATTTCGCGCGCTTCGGGCCGGACCACATCGAGCACGGCTCGCTCAGCATGACCACGGTCACCCTGAGCGAAATGGCCGCCTGACCACGTCACGAGGGAGCCGCACGGTATGGCCTTGATC
Source organism: Acetobacteraceae bacterium (assembly GCA_963692975.2). Classification (GTDB taxonomy): domain Bacteria; phylum Pseudomonadota; class Alphaproteobacteria; order Acetobacterales; family Acetobacteraceae; genus CAXMMR01. The sequence goes on from CAXMMR010000025.1 coordinate 32,575, forward strand.
TGCAGCCCGGGCGAGACCCGCCCCGACGTGCCGCCGCGGGCACTGCACACGCTGGCTGCAACGCCGGGCAGCGTGCACTGGGGCTATTTCGACCCGGCGCTGGCGCCGGCCTTGCGCGTGCAGAGCGGCGATCTCGTGCAGGTGCAGGCGGTGACACATCACGCGGGCGACGCGCCGGAGCTGATGATGGACGACAGCGTCGCGACGCTGTTCCGCGACATTCCGGAGTCGGACCGAAACCCGGGCGTGCACATCATGACCGGGCCGATCCATGTCGAGGGCGCCAAGCCCGGCGACATGCTGGAGGTGCGCTATCTGCGGATGACCCCGCGTTTCACCTACGGCTCCAACCTGGCCGCGAACTGGGGACACCTCTACAAGGAGTTCGGCGAGACCGAGCGGGTGACGATCTATCAGCTCGACGCCAACGCCAACACCGCGTCCGCGCTCTACGCCTATCAGTTTCCGGGCAAATACATGGTGCCGGGGACGATCACGCACTGCCCCGAATGCGATCGGCGCGACGCGCTGACCGGGGTGCGGGTGCCGGTGCGGCCGCACCTCGGCACCGCGGGTGTAGCGCCCGACACGCCCGGGCGCACGAGCACGATCCCGCCCGGCGCGCATGGCGGTAACATCGACAACTGGCGGATCGGCGCCGGGGCGACGATGTACTACCCGGTGCAGGTGGACGGCGCGCTGTTCTCCGTCGGCGACCCGCACATCTCGCAGGGCGACGGCGAGATCTCGGGCACCGCCATCGAGGCGTCGCTCGACGTGCTGATGCAGATCGTTCTCCGGCGCGACTTCTCGTTTCCGTCGCCGCTGCTTGAGACGCCGCGCTACTGGATCGCGCACGGCTTCGACGAGGACCTCAACACCGCGATGCGGAACTGCGCGCATGACATGCTGACTTTGCTCTCCGAGCATCGCGGGCTCAGCCGGGAAGATGCCTACTCGCTGATGAGCGTCGCCGCGGATTTCGGCGTGACGCAGGTGGTGGATGGGCGGCAGGGCATCCATGCGCGGATCCCACGGGATATTTTTCCGAAGTAAGCAAGCGGTTCTTTTTTGAAAAAAAGAACAAAAAACTTTTAACTAATTAGACTCGCGACAGCGCTGGCGAAAGTTCTTTGCTTCTTTCAAGAAAGAAGCTCTTGCCGGACTTGCTGTGGCACACGCTCGACAACGTCGCGGTTAACGAACCAGGTTACCAGCAGGGCGACGACGAGCAGGGTGGAGGCGGCCAGGAAGATCGGCGCGAAGCTGCCGGTGTGATCGAAGATGAGGCCGCCGGCGATCGGGCCGATGATGGCGCCGGTGGTCAGCCCGGTGGCGAGCGCGACGAGGTCCGGCGTCACGCCGGGGCCGAAGCGGCGCAGCAGCAGCAGGTGGGCGGCAAGCCAGCCGACGCCCCAGCCGGTGCCGAACAGCGCCGCCGCGGCGAAGGCGACGGGCACCGAGTGGGTGAGGCCGAACAGCGCCATCCCCGCAGCGTCGAGCGCCAGGCTGAACAGCAGCAGCACTCTTGGATGCAGGCCGCGCTGGGCGATCATCCCGGCGATGCCCTTGGACACCGTGGCCGTCAGGCTCGCCAGCGCGACCGCCAGCGCTGCTGTGGCGCGGTCGGCGCCGAGATGGATGACGTGCGGCAGGAGGTCGCTGTTGATGATGGTGATGGCGGTCTGGATGATCAGCATGGTCGAGGCGGTGGCGATGAAGGGGCGGCTCAGTGATGCGTCGCGCACCGTCCATCCGCCTCGCCGGCTGGCGGGTGCGGCGATGTCCGCCTCCATCGCGGCGGCGATCTCCGCGTCCGGAGCAGCGGCCGCAGCCTTGCGGTCGCGGGCCAGCAGGAAGCAGAGCAGGCCGAGGGCGAGCGCGATCATCGCCATCGCATACCAGTGCGCGCGCCAACTGCCGGTCAGCGCGACGCTGGTGCTGACCATCACCGGACCGATGACGCCGCCGAAGGCGCCGGCCATAAAGTAGAATCCGATGATGCGGGGCGCGGTGTCGGCGAACCAGCGCGGGATGAGGAAGATGCCCGGCACCGGCGCCATCAGGCTGAAGGCGGTGCCCATTAGGCAGAGCGCGACGAAGAACTCGGGCAGGCTGGCGGTGTGCCCGGCCAGCGCGAAGCCGGCGGCCAGCAAGACGCCGCCCGCCAGCATTGTCGCGCGCACGCCGATACGGCGAATGGCGATTGCCGGCAGCGGGCTGCTGACCCCGCAGGCGAGTGCGAGCAGGGAGAAGCTGAACCCGGCCTCGCTTTGCGACCAGTGCAGATCGGCACTCATGACGTAGAGCAGCACGGCGAGCGAGGTGAATGTTGTCGCCGTAATGAAGAAGAACGCCAGCGCCGTAATCGACAGCACCGCCCATTTCTGCGCCCCGGCCGGGTCGGCGGCGACCGATGTCTGCTGCACGATGGTTCTCCCTTAAGCGCAAACCGCATAAAGCCTGTTCGAGAATGCCCTAGGGTGAGTGAGCCAGATGGTCACCTAGGAGCATTGTCGAACGGGCCCTCACATTGGCCTATCTCCTTTGACCCACGTCCTGTGGACATGGCGCTGATATTTTGTGATGTCGAACGGGGTGCCGGTGTGCAGGGTGCAGCGGTTGTCCCAGATCAGCAGGTCGCCGACCTGCCATTTGTGCCGATAGAGGAACCGTTCCTCGGTCGCCAGCTCGACCAGTTCATTCAGCAGGTCGAGGCCCTGCGGGTTCGGCATGCCGACGACGCCGCGAGTGGTGCCGGTGCTGACCCAGAGCGCGCGGCGGCCGTCGGTGGGATGGCGGCGCACCATCGGGTGGACGACGTCCGGAATGGAGTTGTCGTCCGGGTCCATCGCGACGTTCTTCAGCTCCATCAGGGCGCGCCAGCTGTGCTTCACCTGCAGGCCGTCGAGCTCGGCCTGGCGGTCCGGCGAGAGCGAGTCCCACACCGCGCAGAGGTCGGACATGATGGTGTCCGAGCCCTCCGGCGGCACCTCCATGGCGTATAGCATCGTGCACATCACCGGCTCCGGCAGGTAGGAGGAATCCGTGTGCCAGCCCTGACCGGCCTCGTAGTCGCCGACCCGCCGGCCGTCGACCACCCGGTTGGAGATGACGTAGATCTCGGGGATGCCGGGGTAGGTGTATTCCAGGCGCTGGTTGGTCTCCGGCGTGCCGAAGGCGCGGGTCACCGCCATCTGCGCCTCGGGCGACAGATGCTGGTCGCGCACGATCAGGATGCCGTGGCGATTGAAGGCATCGACGATGCGGGCTAGCGGCGCCGGGCCGCTCGTCGCCAGGTCGATGCCGCGGACCTCGACGCCGAAGCCGCCCTTGACCGGCCGAATGGTAAACTCATCCGACATGATGTCTCCTCCGAGGGCGAATGCTGCCCAACCACGTGCGCACCCCGCACGAGTAGCACTTTGCGCCGCGTGTCAGGGCCCGAACCGCGCCGGAACCCGGCGGCGGCAAGAGATCGTGCGGGTCCGGACAAGCAACGCGCCCTGGGACGCATAGGGTCGGCAGGATGATGATCTCCGCGCGCCTGTGCCCTCCGGATCGGCAAGCGTCGCCGCTCGGCTTTGGCGCGGCCGAGATCGGCAACCTGGGCCGTCGGCTGAGCGAGGCGGACGCGCAGGCCGTGCTGGCGGCGGCCTGGGCGGCGGGATTTCGGATGTTTGACACCGCGCCAGGCTACGGCGCCGGGCTGAGCGAGCTGCGGCTCGGCGCTTTTCTGCGCGACCAGCCGCGCGACGCCTACGTGCTGTCGACGAAGGTCGGCCGCACCTGTGAGGCGGGCGAGGCGCCGCCGGGGTTCGCGGCGCCGCTGCCCTTCGCCGAGCGGTTTGGCTACGGCTACGACGCGGTGATGCGGTCGTTCGAGCAGTCGACGCTGCGGCTCGGGATCACGCGCTTCGACCTGCTGCTGGTGCACGATCTCGACCGGCGCAATCACGGCGCCGCGTTCGAGGCGCATTACCGCGAGGCGCTTGACGGCGGGATGCGGGCGCTCGTCGAGCTGAGACGCGCTGGCGACGTTCGGTCGGTCGGCGTGGCGGTCAACGAGGGCGATGTCGGCGCGCGAATGATCGCCGACGGCGATTTCGACGTGGCGCTGCTCGCCTCGCGCTACACGCTGCTCGAGCAGGGGGCGTTGGCCGAGTTCCTGCCGGCGACGCAGGCGCGCGGCCTGCCGGTGCTGGCGGGCGGGGTGTTCAACTCCGGCATCCTAGCGGCGGGGCCGACCTATGACTACCGGCCGGCCGACACCGACATCCTGGCGCGTGTCGGAGCGCTGCGGACGCTGTGCGAGCGGCATCACGTGCGCCTGGCGGCGGCGGCGCTGCAGTTCGTGCGGGCGCACCCGGCGATCGGCCCCGTGCTGATCGGCATGTCGCGGCCGGACCGCGCCGCCGACAGCCTGGCGCTGCTCGACGAGGCAATCCCGTCGGGCTTCTGGGCCGAGCTGCGGGCGAGCGGGCTGGTGGCGGCGATGGCGCCGTTGCCGATCGACGACCGGCAGTTGGTACCGGCATGACCGGCTGGCTGGTGACCGGAGTTGGCGGCGGGCTGGGGCGCGCGGTCGCCGAGGCGGCGCTGGCGGATGGCGACGTGGTCGCCGGGACGGTGCGTAACGCCGCGGCACTCGCCGCCTTCGAGGCGCTGGCGCCGGGCCGGGCGACCGGTTTGCTGATGGAGGCGAGCGACCCGGCCTCCATCGAGCGCGCCGTCGCCGTCGCGGAGCGCGCCACCGGCGGCATCGGCGTGCTGGTCGCCAATGCCGGGCGCGGCCTGGTGGGCGCGCTCGAGGAGACCAGCCTCGACGAGGTTCGCGCCCTGTTCGAGGTCAACGTGTTCGGCCCGATCGCGGTGATGCAGGCGGTGCTGCCGCTGATGCGCGGCCGCGGCGGCGGGCGCATCGTCAACATCACCTCGGTCAGCGGGCTCGCCGCCTGGATCGGCACGTCGGTCTACGGCGCGACGAAATACGCCATGGAGTGCGTCGGCGAGACGCTTGCCAACGAGGTGCGCGAGCACGGCATCACCGTGATCAACGTAGCCCCCGGGGCGCTGCGCACCGAGTTCGCCGGCCGCTCGCTGGCTCGGACGGCTTGTCAGCTCGACGCGTATGACGGGGCGGCGCGGGAGGCGGAGCGGGTGCTGACCGCCGGCGCCGGGCAGGAGCGGGGCGACCCGGCGCGCGCCGCGGCGGCGATCCTGGCGGCGGTGCGGGCCGAGCACCCTCCCCTGCACCTGCTGCTGGGCGAGGACGCGCTGCACTATGCCGAGGCCGCGCGCGATCGTCTGGCCGCCGACATCGAGCGCTGGCGGGCGACCAGCCTCTCCGTGGCATTCGATTAGGTTTTTGTTCTGCCAGGGAGTGCCGCATGAGCCAGCCGAACACGTTGATTTTTGTCGACCTGGCGGCCGACGACCCGGCGGCGGCCGGACGGTTCTACAGCGAGGTGTTTGGCTGGCAGGACGACCACCGGCCGAGCGGGCTGTATCATCGCATGGTGCCGGGCGGGACCTTTCCCACCAGCGATGGCGGCGACAGCGGCGTCGGCAACCTGCATCTCGGCATCTTCAAGGCGGCCAATGCGCGGCCGCATCCTGACCCGGCCGGCGTGGCGCCGCGCGAGCTCAGCCGCGAGGGTCGGAGAGCTCGGGTGTGGATTTTAGTGGGCGACGGGCAGTCGGCAGAGGACATCGTGGCGCGGGCGGTGGAGCGGGGTGCCGCGGTGCTGTGGCGGCGGCATTACTGGCGCGAGTTCAACGGCTTCAACGACGCGTTTTGCGACCCTTGGGGGAACGAAATCGTGCTGTGGAGCAAGGCCGGGCCGGCGCCGGTGGTGCCGGACGGGTATACGTCGGAGTAGAAGGAAGGCCAGGGCTCTGCACTGGACCCGCTCGGGCCGTGGGCCCCAGACCCCGCGACTTAAGAGATGTTTTCCACAAGAGTGCTACATCGGCGAATGGTGTCTGGGGCTTTCCGGCCCCGTCGTGCGAATGCACGCTGACGCGCGTGACGGAGTCCAGAGGCAGAGCCTCTGGCTTTCCTTCAGAACCGATAGCCGACCGAGCCAATGACCTGCAGCGGCGGAATATACTGCAGGCTCGTCTGGCCAGTGCCGTACGGGTCGGTATACTTGCTGTTTACACCTGCAATATCGGTCAGGTTGGTTGCGGTAAGCTGGACGATCCAGTTCGTGTGGGTGGGGACGTAGGCCAGGTTGAAGTCGATGACGCCGTACGAGTTGATGTGGTCGAGGCTGGCTTCGTTAAAGATGCGTTCCCATTCGGTGCCGCGAAAGATGAACTCGGCGCGCGGCGTCAGCGTGCCGTAGGGCACGTCGAAGGTGTAGGAGATGTCGGCGGCGCCTGAAACCTTCGGCATCGCGGGCGGCATCTTGCCCTTGAGGTCGCGGGCGCTGGCCTCCACCAGGGCGTAGCACTTCGGATTGTAGTAGGCGCCGCCATTGGCGCAGGGGCCGGTCGACTCATTTTCGATGGCGTTCTGCACCGTCGAGTCGATGCTGTAGTAATCACCCTGAACCTGGCCGTTTTCCAGCGCCAGGTGTCCGTCGAGGATCAAGCGGTTTCGGACGTAGGTGGTGTCGGCCTCGACGCCGTAGACGTGGATGGAGGGGATGTTCGAGATGCCGCCGTCGAACGGCACCGGGTCGTTCTCGATGTACTGCATGTTCTTGTAAAAGTAGAAGAACGAGGCGAGGTTGAGACGCAGGGTGTGGTCGAGAAAGAAGTTCTTCGAGCCGACCTCGAACGCGGTGTTGGTCTCGGGCTGGAAGATCGCCGGGACGACGACCTGGCCGTAGATGCCGTTGGTGCCGCCAGGCTTGTAGCCGCGCGCGAGCGAACCATAAACCAGGTTGTTCGGGGTGACGTCGTAGTCGATGTCGAAGCGGTACGTCGGCACGTGGTCGATATACGCGCGGCTGACCCTGTCGACGTCGTTGACCGAGAAGTTGTAGCTGTCCTGGCCGTAGTAATCGTAATTGTAACGACCGCCGATGGTGGCGCGCAGGTCGGGCAGGATGTGGTAGGTGGCCTGCCCGAAGGCCGAGTACGAGCGCCGCTCAACCGAGGTGTCGTTGCCGTATTCGAGGTTGGGCGTGATCTGCTTGAGCTGGTCCAGGTCGAGCTCCTCGATGTCGGTCGGGATGGCGAGGTTGGCGGCGGTCGGCGGCGAGCAGGGCTTGAAGGTGCACTCGAACTCGGCGACGAACTGATGGCTCGACTGGTTCAGGATGAAGGCGCCGACATCCCACTCCAGCCGGGAGTTCGGCAGCGAGAGCAGGTCGAACTCCTCGTTGAGGTTCTTGAGCTTGGTGTTCCAGCCGGCGAGATCGTCGTAGATCCCCAGCACCTGGTAGGCGCTGCGCGAGCTGTCCTCCTGTTGCTGGTGGTTGAGGCCCTGGTAGGCGCTCACCGACTTGATGCTGAAGTAGTCGGTGTCGTATTGCAGGTTCAGATGGTAGAGCTGGGTGTGCAGGTTGAACTCGGACGGGTAGTCCTGCTCGAACTTGCGCGGATCCGGCTGCGGGTCGAGGATGTTCTTCTGTTCGGCGCCGTTCTGGTCGGCGCCGTACCAGATGCCGGTCAGCGTGGCGGTGAAGCGCTCGTTCGGGTGCCACAGGATGGCGGCCTTGAAGCTTTGGTCGTGCGCGTCGTCCAGGTCGTTGCTGCGCAGGATGGTGTCCTCGCCGAAGCCGTCATGGTCGAGTTTCTGTGCCGAGAGCCGGATGGCGACGGTGTCGCCGACCGGCACGTTCACCTCGGCGCGCTCGCGCGTCAGATTGTAGGTGCCGCCGCTGACGTCCGCGGTGCCGCCGAGCTGGTTCAACTGCGGCTGGTTGGTGATGATGTTGATGGCGCCGCCATCCGCACTTTGGCCGTACAGCGCCCCCTGCGGTCCGCGCAGCACCTCGATGCGGGCGATGTCGAACAGCGTCTGGTCAAGCGAGATGGTGTTGGCGATGTAGGCGCCGTCGATGAACTCGGCGACGCCGGGCGTGGTGGTGAGCGAGTTCTCCGGAGTTTCGGAGCCGACGCCGCGGATGGTGACGAGGTTCTCGAAGCCGGAGGCCTTCGTGACCTCGAGGCTCGGCACGGTGGCGTTCAGGTCGGAGATCTGGGTCGCGAAAACCTTGTCCAGCGTGCTGCCCGAAACGCTGCTGACGGCGAGCGCGGTCTTCTGGATGTCGGTGGTGCGGTGCTCCGAGCTGACGACGACGGGCGCGATCTCGACAGTGCCGGCCGCGGCCGTCGTGGCGACGTCGGAGACCGGCTTGGTCGGCCTGGCGGGCACCGCGGCCTGCGGGATCGTCGCCTGGGCCAGTTGCATCTTCGCGTGCTTGTGCCTGGTGGTCTTGTGCTTGGCCGCGGCCTGTGTCGCCGCGGCCGGCGCCGTGGTGGTCTGCTGGGCTCCGGCAAGCGTGGCGTTCAGCGTACAGGCGGCGATCACCGCGACCGGATAGCGCATCCAAAGACGGGCGGGCATAACGGAACTCCTCGGACGCCGCAATCGACGGAAGGTCTGACGCATACTGGGACGGCGGCGCGGCAATCGAGGCGGCGGCGGCGATGGCGATTTTGCCGCACCGGCAGCTTTGACGGCGACGCTATAGTCCTATTATCGCATTCACTTGCTGCACATGCGCAACTTCTCCATGACCTGCATTGTTAAGTCGGCTCGCGCTAAGGCTGACTATGTGAGCCGCATGGCCGATCTTCTTGTGCGGTGGCGCACAAAAAATTGAAACAAGCGCTTTCGTCTGGGAGTGCGGCCAGACAGGTGGAAGGCCAGAGGCTCTGGCCTGGGTCACGCGTCAGCGTGCCTTTGCACGACGGGGCCTGAGGCCCCAGACCCCCGTCTGTCTGGAGTCTACACTCGGTCTTCCGAGCAAATGGATAGGTGATGGGTTCAAAGGCTCCGCCTTTGATGGGGTTGAGGGGCAACGCCCCTTGCCCTCCACTTTCCTTTCTTCAAAAGCCCAAGCGCCCTGACACAAGTTTGCCGTGCAAGCGGGCGGTAAGATGCTCACATGACCGAGGATATGGCAGCGATGACGAACGCCGGGCCGAGCGAGTTCGGCTTGCCGTCGGACCTTGGCGGCAAGGACCTCGGCGTGTTCCTGCCGATGGCCAATGGCGGCTGGATTCTGTCGAGCACGGCGCCGCGGCTGGACGGGTCCTACGAGTATAACCGCCGTGTGGCGTTGCTGGCCGAGGAGGTCGGCTTCGACTTCATCATGTCGATGGCGAAGTGGCGCGGCTATGGCGGGGTAACGCAGCATTGGCGCTTCTCGCTCGACTCGCAGATCCTGATGGCGGCGCTGGCGGCGATCACGACCCGGGTGCGCATCATCCCGACGGTGCACACGCTGCTGCAGAACCCGGCCGTGACCGCCAAGATGATCGCGACGCTGGACCAGGTGAGCGGCGGGCGGGCCGGTCTGAACGTGGTGACCGGCTCCTACAAGAACGAGTTCGCGCAGATGAACGCCTGGCGCGACGATGTCGGCCATGACGAGCGCTACGACCTGGCCGACGAGTGGATGGGCATTATCCAGCGGCTGTGGCGCGAGGAGGCCGTCAGCCACCAGGGGCGGTACTTCACCATGGATGATTGCCACAGCGATCCAAAGCCGTCGCGGCCGCCATTCCTGGTGTGCGCCGGCACCTCGGCCAAGGGGATGCGGTTCGTCGCCGACCGGATGGACGCGATGTTCGCCGGCGGGCGCGATTACGCCGAGCTGGCGGCGACCTGCGCGCAGGTGAAGGCGATGGCGGCGGAGAGCGGGCGGCGGGTGCGCACCTATACGATGATGACGCTGGTGATCGCCGAGACAGACGCGGCGGCGGAGGCGGAGGCGGAGCATTACCGGGCCGGCTTCGACGAGGAGGCCTGCTTCGGCATGATGCGGGCGTACGGGTTTCTGGACGCGGAGATCGGGCGGGAGAACGCGTTCGTGCAGTCGGCGCGCTCGGGCTTTATGGCGACGCGGATCGTCGGCTCGGCGCGGACGGTGGCGGCGCGGATGATCGAGGTGATCGAGCGCTGCAGCCTGGACGGGATGATGCTGATCTTTCCCGACTATCTGCGCTCGATGCCGGTGTTCGCCAACGAGATCATGCCGCTGGTTCGGGCGGCCTTCACGACAGGCAAGGAGATGGCCGATGCCGTCTGATGCGATGGTGGACCCGGACGTGGCGGCAGACGACTTGCCGGCGATGATCGTGCCGGCGCGCACGGCGCTGCTGATCATCGACGCGCAGCACGACTTCATCTCGCCCACGGGCGCGGCGGGGCACTGGGGGATGGACCTCGGCGTGTTCGACGCGCCGTTGCGGCACCTGGGCGCACTGGCGGCGGCGGCGCGGGCGGCGGGGGTGACGCCGGTCTTTGTCCGCGTCGTGACGCGGGAGGACACCGACACCGAGGCGCTGAAGCATCTGCACGCGCGCAAGGGGCGGGCGCCGGCGCAGCTCGCGATCTGCCGCGCCGGCACGCCCGGGGTCGACTACTACGGCGTCAGCCCCGAGGCCGGCGATTGGGAGGTGGAGAAGACGCTCTACTCCAGCTTCGTCGGCACCGACCTGGATGCGCGGCTGCGGGCGGCGGGGATCGACACGCTGGTGGTCGCCGGCTTCACCACCGAGTGCTGCGTCGACTGCACGGTGCGTGACGCGTTCCATCGCGGCTACGACGTGTTCGTGGTGCGCGACGCCTGCGCGGCCTATGAGGAGGGCTTGCATGTCGGCGCGCTGGCGGCGCTGTCGAAAAACTGCGCGCTGCTGACGGTGACGCAGGCGGTGCTGGCGGCCTGGGGTTGAGCGGCCAGCCGCTCGCCCCGAACTTGCTGATCGTCGACACGCTGATCACGGGCGCGACCATCGTGACGATGGACCACGATCGGCGGGTGATCACCGACGGGGCGCTGGCGATCCGCGGCGATCGGATTGTGGCGGTGGGCAAGGCGGACGAGGTGGCGGCGCGGGTGGCCCCCGCCGAGGTGATCGACGGGCGGGGGTTCGTGATGACGCCCGGCTTCGTCAACGCGCACGTGCATGCGACCGAGACGCTGGTGAAGGGCTTCGTGCCCGAGGATGCCGGATTTGACGACGGCATCTGGCGATGGTCGGTGCCGCTCTATGAAATCCAGGACGAGAACGAGCAGCGGCTGGCGGCGCAGATCTGCGCGATCAGCATGCTGCGGACCGGGACGACGTGCTTTGTCGAGGCGGGGACGATCCTGGCGCTGGACCCGGTGATCGAGGGGGTGGCGCAGACCGGCATACGCGGGCGGGTCGGCCAGTGGGTGATGGATCGGGATTTCGCCGGCGCCGGTGACCAGACGGCGCAGACGGACCGGGCGCTCGGCGTGCTGCAGGCGGAGCTCGAGCGGTATCCGCCGGGCGAGGACGCGCTGGTGGCGGCCTGGCCGCTGCTGATCGGCCATAATACCTGCACCGACGCGCTGTGGCAGGGCGCTAAGGCGCTGGCGGACGCGCATGGCGCCGGGGTGTCGGCGCATATGAGCCCGATGGAGGGCGACGCCGAGTGGTATCTGGCGCAGACCGGGCGGCGGCCGGTGGAGCACCTGGCGGCGCTCGGGGTGCTCGGGCCAAACCTGTGCCTGACCCACATGGTGCATCTCGACGCGGCCGAGATCAGCCTGCTGGCGGAGAGCGACACGCGGGTGATCCATTGCCCAGGCGCGGCGCTGAAGGGCGGGTTCGGGCTGTTCGCGCATGGTCGCATGCCGGAGCTGGCGGCGGCCGGGGTGACGGTGATGCTGGGCACGGACGGCTCGGACAGTGCCGATTTGATGCGTTCGATGACGCTGGTCGCCTCGGTGTTCAAGGACGCGCGGCGGGACGTCGCGCTGTTTAGCGCGCCGCGGGCGCTCGAGATGGCGACGGTGGACGGCGCGACGGGGCTGGGCCTGGCGGGGGTGATCGGCTGCCTGTCGGTAGGGGCGAAGGCGGACCTGGTGCTGCATGACACGATGCGGCCGGAGTGGACGCCGATGCTGAACCCGGTTTCGCGCCTGGTCTGGTCGGCGGACGGGCGCGGGGTGCACAGCGTGTGGGTCGATGGGCGGCGGGTGGTGGCGGATTATCGCTGCACGATGATTGACGAGGATCGGTTGCTCGCCGACGCGCGGGCCGCGTCCGCACGGATCGTTGCAAGGTCGGGATTGCCGATGGTCTGCCCCTGGCCTGTCAGCTGAGAGCGCGTTTGCCAATGCTACTCGGACGGTCGTCTGACGCGCCTTTGCTGTGCTCCGATGCTCACGGCCATGACGGCCGCTCCGCTTCGGTGCTCGCAAAGACGCGCCAGCCGCCTCGCCCGAGCGCAGTCTCAAACGCGCTCTAAGGAAAGGATAGCCATGGCTGCGTTACCGTTTCGCGAGATGATCGACCTCAGCCACGAGATGTTCGAGGGGATGCGCAATGGCGGCGGCTGGGCGGTGGCGTTTCCGGTGATGGATAATTTTGCCCGCACCCGGATGATGACCGGCGGGCGGGTGGCCTACGAGACGCACATGATGATGTTTCCCGAGCATTGCGGGACGCATCTGGACGCGCCGCGGCATTTCCATGAGCCCGGCCGGTCGGTAGACGAGATCCCGCTGGAGCGGCTGGTGCTGCCGGGGCATCTGCTGGACCTGACACATCGCGGGCCGGGCGAGGCGATCACGGTGGCTGATTTCGAGGCGGCGGAGGCGGCGTCCGGCGCGCGGATCGGGCCTGGCACGGCGACGGTGTGCTGGACCGGGTCGGACGTGGCATGGGGGCAGGCCGACATGGGGCGGCGGCGGCCGCATGTGCCGAGCGAGAGCGCGCAGTGGCTGGTGGATCGGGGCATGCGGCTATTCGCCACCGACATGATCGGCATGGATGATCCGGACGAGTGGTGGGACCCGACGCACCAGGTTTGGCTGTCGAACGACGTCTGCATGGTGCAGCAGCTCTGCGGGTTGGAGCGGCTGGTGGGGAAGAGTTTTTTGCTGGCGGCGTTGCCGATTAAGGTGCGGGGCGCGACCGGCTGTCCGGTGCGAGCGGTGGCACTGGTCTTATAAATTGCGGGACGCTGGGGAAGAGCCCTGGCCTTTCTGCAACTGCCAGTTCGTGCCTGATCAAGACGCATCGTGCCGGCAAGGCTATCATACCCCTAAAATATCGGATGATGCCCATGTTCGGCTCTGTCTTGAACGACGCGTTTTTCGGCAGCCTGGCCAGCTCGGTGCGGCCGTTCGACCGGGCGGAATCGCTGCCGCCGGCCTGCTACGTGGACCAGGAGTTCTTCGAGTTCGAGAAGCGGGCGCTGTTCCACAAGGAATGGCTGTGCGTCGGGCGCGAGTCCTGGGTCCGGGAGCCGGGCGACTACTTCACTTCCACCCATGTCGGCGAGCCGCTGGTGATCACCAGAACGCGGCAGGGTGAGATCGCGGCGATGTCGGCGGTGTGCCAGCACAGGGGCATGCTGGTGGCGGAAGGCCACGGCCACGTCAACTCCCTGTTGTGCCCGTATCACCACTGGGTCTACGGCCTCGATGGCGCTTTGCTGGGCGCTCCGGAGATGCAGCGGACCTGCGACTTCGATCGCGCCGAATACGGCCTGCCGCGACTGCGGGTGGAGACGTGGCAGGGCTTCGTCTTCGTCAACTTCGACGAGGCCGCGCCGGCGTTGGCGCCGCAGGTTGCCTTGCTGAACGACGTCGTTGCGAATTACGATCTTTCGATGCTGGACGGACCGCGGCCGGATGGGGCGATGCGGTTCGACTGGAACTGGAAGGTGATGCTGGAGAACAACAACGACGGCTACCACGCGAACCGGCTGCATAAGGGGCCGCTGCACGACCCGGTGCCGAGCTCGCTCGCGAGCTTTCCCGAGCTGCCGGACGACGCCGGTGGGTATTACCGCACCAACGGCTCGACCCACCCGCATGCGAGCTTCAACCCGACGCAGAAGGCGCTGCTGCCGGTCTTCGAGAAGCTGACCGAGGAGGAGCAGAACCGCGTTCTGTTCGTCAACATTCCGCCGACGCTGTCGCTGGTGATGAACACCGACATGGTGCTGTATCTGATCATGCAGGCGGAGGATGCGGATCACCACTCGCTGGTGATGGGCGCGCTGGTGACGCCGAGCGCGATGAGCAATCCGATGTTCGACCGGCTGATGAAGTTCAACCAGGAATCGGTGCAGGAGATCGTCGAGCAGGACCTGCATGTCGATGCCTGCGTGCAGCGCGGGTTGAAATCGAAGTTCGCACCGCGCGGGCGTTACTCCTGGCAGGAGGGGGCGCAGCGGCAGCTGAATGTCTGGCTGGTCGACCGTTACCGAAAGGGTTGGGCAGACAGTAAGGAAGCAAGGCCCTCTTTTTTCTGAAGAAAAAGAAGCAAAAAGATTTTATTAAATAAAAGTTTTTTGGTTCTTTTTTCAAAAAAGAACCGCTTTCTTGCTTTGCCGAAACTCCCGAGGCGTCTCGCCATACTCGGCGCGAAACGAACGGCTGAAATGGCCCGCGTCATTGAAGCCCCAGCGGAAGCAGATCTCGCTGATCGAAAGATTGCGCAAAGCGGTGTTGGCGAGGTCGGAACGACAATGCGCGAGGCGGCGCTGGCGTAGGTAGGGGCTGAAGCTGAGGCCGGCCTGCTGGAACAGCTTCTGAATGTAGCGGCCGGACACGTGCTGCTCGTCAGCGATGCGGGCCAGGGTGAGCTCACCGTCGCCGAGATGCAGCTCGATGGCCTGGCAGATGCGGTGGAAGTTGCTGGCGGCGGCGGCGTCAAGGCGGCCGGCGGCGGCGCTGGCGCCGAGGCTGGAGATGACGAACTCGGAGAGCGCGACCTCGATCGGGCGGATGTCGTCGTCGGTGAGCTCGTCGAGGTCGTCGACCACGGAGCTGAGCAGGCTGGAGAAGGCGCGGTTGAGGGCGGCGCGGCTGGAGAGCCGGCCGGTCGGCATGATCCGGAGGTTCAGCAGGCGGGGATGCAGCATCGCCAGCGGGATGCGGACGTAGAGCATGACGAAGGTGTTCGGCAGCCGCAGGGTGGAGTCGCAGCCGGCCGGGCCGTAGAGGATGTCGCCGGGGCGCAAATCGCTGCCGTCAGCGCCATCGTCGAATAGGAAGCGGCCCTCGACCGGCAGCGCGAGCCAGAGGGAGGGGCTTCCACCAGCGCTTTTGCCGGAGATGGTCTGCGCCGAGGACGAGACGCGGGAGAACTCGATGCCGCGCGGCGAGACGATGCTGCAGACGTCGCCGTAGAAGCCGTCGGGGTTCTGCAGGCTGGTGCCGGGCAGCGCGATCCGGTGCAGCGCCTCGCCCCAGATGCGTTCCCGGTCGGGCTCAGCCACGGTGTCGGTCGAGCACTTCCACGACTTCATGCCTTGGGCCTTCGCATGATGCAGGCGACGAGCAGGCGGCCGGAGTCACCAGCGCCGCCCTCTCGATAACGGTCAAGCAATGATCATGCCAGAAGACTTGACATCTGTGGCAGCGTCACCTGCGGCAAGGCAATGGACGATGCATGCACAGACAAGACGCGCGGCGTTCGCGCTCCTAGCCCAAATCGCATGAGCACGACCCTCCCCTCTCCCGATCCGGCGCCGGTCGATTTGATGATCGAGCGCGCGGTCCTGGTCACCATGGACGCCGAGCGGCGGGTGATCCTGGACGGCGCGATCGCGGTGCGGGGCGGGCGCATCGTGGGCGTGGGCAAGACGGCGGAGCTGCGGCGGGCGTTCGTCGCCGGCGAGGCGATCGACGGCTCGCGCTTCGTGGTCACGCCCGGGCTGGTCAACACGCATGTGCACGTGACGGGCGAGCCGCTGACGCGCGGGCTGGTGCCTGACAATAGCGGCTGGCGTAGCAACGTCTTCGACTGGCTGGTGCCGATCCACATGGCCTATGGCGAGGCGGATGAGCGGCTCTCGGGCCAGATGGCGGCGCTGGAGATGCTGCGCACCGGGACGACCTGCTTTCTGGAGGCGGGGACGATCCGCCACCTCGACGCGGTGGTGGATGGGTTGACCGCGATCGGCATTCGCGGCCGGGTCGGGCAGTGGGCGTGGGACTTCGCGCCGGAGGATGAAAGTTATCCGGCGGCGGCCACCGACGCGGCGATTGCCGTGCTGGAGGCGGAGATTGCGCGCTACCCGGCCGAGGCCGGGCAGCGCATTGCGGCCTGGCCGGTGCTGATCGGGCACATGACGTGCAGCGCCCGGCTGTGGCAGGCGGCCAAGACACTGGCGGACGCGCATGGCCTTGGCGTCGCCGCGCATATGAGCCCGGTCGCGGTCGATCCGGACTGGTATCTGGCGCGGCACGGCATGCGGCCGGTGCAGCATTTGGCCGAGATCGGCGTCGTCGGGCCGAATACGATGCTGACGCATGCGGTGCATCTCGACGCCGCCGAGACGGGCATCCTGGCGGAGGCGCGCGCCAACGTGTCGCACTGCGCGACCAGCGCGCTGAAGGGCGGCTACGGCGCGACGGCGGTCGGGCGTTTTGTCGAGATGCAGGCGGGCGGGGTGAACCTGACGCTCGGCACGGATGGCAACAACAACAGCAACAGCCATGATTTGATGCGCGCGACCTACCTGCTCGCCGGCTTGTTCAAGGATTGCCGGCAGGACCCGGAGCTGTTTCCGGCCGAGCTCGCCTATGAGTGCGCGACGCTGCATGGCGCGCAGGCGCTCGGGCTGGCGGGCGAGATCGGCTCGCTGGAGGTCGGCCGCCGGGCCGATTTCGTCGCCCATGACACGGACCGGCCGGAGTGGCGGCCGCTGTTCAACGTGGCCAACCAGCTCGTCTGGTCGGCGGACGGGCGCGGCGTGCACAGCGTCTGGGTGGATGGAAGGCGGGTGGTGGAGAACTATCGATGCACGACGCTCGACGAGGCGCGGCTCTATGCCGAGGCGCAGCAGGCCGGCGAGCGGATCGTTCAGCGGGCGGGATTGCCGGTCCTCAGCCGTTGGCCGGTCGTGTGAGGCACGCGGAGAGCGCATCGTGATCCGGCGCGGCTGGCTGGTGCTGGCCGGGGTTTGCGCGATCTACTGCTTCGCCTCGGCCGCCACCTTCCAGTCGATGGGCGTGGTGGTGTTCGCGATGGCGGCGGAGTTCGGCTGGAGCGAGGCGGCGGCGGGCGGCAGCTTCCTGGCACTGGGGCTCACGTGCTGCGCCTCGTCGCTGCTGCCAGTGGTGCTGATCCCGCGCATCGGCGGGCGCTGGACGATCGTCGCCGGCTGCCTGATCCTGGCGGCAGGGTTCGCGACGGCCTGGCGGTGCTGGAACCTGGACAGCTTCATGGTCGCGGCGGGACTGTTCGGCGTCGCGTTTTCGCTGATGGCCAACACGACCGGGATCTACCTGACGGCGGGCTGGTTCGGCGAGCGGGCGCCGCGGATGATCGGGGTCTACCTTACCGTCGGCGCGCTGGGCGGGGTGGCGGGGCCGCCGGTGGCGCAGGCGCTGGTCTCAAGCGCCGGCGGCTGGCGCGGGCATTGGGCCTGCATGGCGGTGATGGCGCTGGGGCTCGCGGCGCTCTGCGCGCTGCTGCTGCGCGAGCCGCCGGCCGGCGACAGGGAGGCCGCGGCGCAGACTGCGGGCTGGGCGCAAGCGCTGCTGTCCTGGCCGTTTGCGATGATCGCGGCCTCGATGGTGATGACTCAGATCTGCCTGCTGACGGTGTTCAGCGTGATCTCGCCGCATGTTGCCCGGCTTGGCGGCCCGGCGGCGCTGGCGGCCAGCCTGCTGAGCGTGCAGGCGCTGGTCGGCGCCGCGGCGACGGCGGGCGCCGGGTGGGTAGCCGAGCGGATCGACCAGCGGCGGCTGCTGGTGGCAGGGTTGCTGGCACAGGCGGCGGCAATGCTGCTGCTGGCCTATGGCGGGCTGGGCTGGAGCGCCGACGCGTTCGCCGTGCTGTTCGGCCTGGGCTGGAGCGGGACGAGCCTCGCGGTCACCGTGCTGCTGGTGCAGTATTTCGGCCATCGCGCCGGGAGCACGGCGCTCTCCGCGGTATGGACGCTGTGCGGCGTGGCGGCGTTCGGGCCCTCGGCGGCGGGGTTGGTGGCGGACCGGACGGGAAGCTTTGCGCCGGGGCTGGCGGGGATCGGCGTGGTGCTGGTGCCGCTGGCGGCGGCGGGATTGCTGATGCGGGAGCCCTCGCGGCAGGCGTCGTCCGATCTCGGCGTGGATTTAGCGGTGGTGGGCGAGGAGGCCTGAGATGGACGGTGCGCGCACGGCGGATGAGGCGATTTGCGCGGCCATCGACCGGGCGGAGCTGATCGAGCTGGTTCTGGCGCTCGGCAACATCCCGGCGCCGGTCGGCACCGGGGGTGCCGCCGGACAGTTCGTGTTCGACTGGATGGCGCGCGAGGGGTTTGCGCCGCGCAAAGCCGGCCTGGTCGAGGACCGCTTCAACGTGATCGGCCAGTATGGCGGCGCGGGAGACGGGCCGAACCTGCTGTTTTCCAGCCATCTCGACACGGAATCGCCGCTCTATCACCCGGATGATCGCTACGCGGTGCGGCCCGAGACGGTGGCCGATCCGCAATGGCTCGGCGCCTGGCTGGAGGGCGAGCGCTTCGTCGGCCACGCAGTCGGCAATGATCGCGGGCCGATGGCGTGCTTCCTGCTGGCGGCCAAGGCGCTCCGCCGCGCCGGCATCGGGCTTTCGGGCACGCTCTATCTCACCGCCTGCCCAGGCGAGATCGGGCCTGAGCCGGCCGAGGAGCACCAGGGCCCGGCCTATCTCGGCAAGGAGGTTGGCGCGCAGTTCATGCTGACGCATGGCGGCGTGGCGCCGGACTACGCCATCGCCGCCGAGGGCACCGATTTTGGTGTGAACTGGGTGGCCTGCGGCTACGTGAACTACTGCATCACGCTGCACGGCGAGGCGGTGTTCACGCCGATGCTGGAGCATCCGGCGGAGAGCCGGCAGCACCCCAACCCGATCGTGAAGATGGCGGCCGCGATCGAGATCCTGCAGGGCTGGGCGCGCGACTACGAGACGCGGCATCGGCATGAAGGCGCCGGCGGGACGGCGATCCCGAAGGTGCAGATCGGCGCCGTGCGCGGCGGCAATGCGCGCTCGCTCGGTGCCGGCAGCGAGCTGTGCTCGATCTATCTCGAGGTGATCATGACGCCGTCACAACGGATCGGCGACGTCGATCGCTCGCTCAAGGCGGCGTTCCGCGAAGCGGGGCTAGGGCGGGTGGAGATCACGCCCTACGTGATGCGGCCCGGGTTCGAGGCGGAGGCCGGCGAAATCGAGCCGCTGCGGGCGGCGCTGGACCAGGCGCATGCGGCGGTGCGCGGCGGCCCGATGCCGATCAGCGCGCCGCTCTACTCGAGCATGTGGCGAGACCATAACGTGTTCAACATGAACAAGGTGCCCGCGGCGACGATGGGGCCGCGGCGATGGCAGCCTACCATCGACGACCTGATGCAATGCACTCGGATCTATGCGCTTGCGGCGTTAAATATCTGCCGGAAGGAAGCGCTTCTTTTTTGAAGAAAGAAGCGAAAAACTTTTCCCAGCGCTATCGCGACTTAGATCGGACGATCGCCGGTTACCTGAATTCGGTAGCCGGAGCGGGTTTGCGGAAAGTAGTCCCAGATCGCGGAGTGCTGGCAGGCGCGATTGTCCCAGAAGGCGATCGAGTTGGCGCGCCAGCGGAAGCGGCACTGGAACTGCGGACGCTGAATGTGCTGGAACAGGAACGACAGCAGGGCGGCGCTTTCGTCCTTGGGAAGCTCGTTGATCCGCGTCGTGTAACCCTTGTTGACGTAGATGGTCTTGCGGCCGGTGACGGGGTGGCGGCGGATGACCGGATGGGTGGAGCGAGGCAACTTCATGCCGTCGGGCGTGATGCCGCCGAAGCCGACGATGGCGTCATGCGTCGCGGTGAGGCCTTCGAGCATGGTCTTCATGCGGTCGGACAGCTCGTCATAGGCGGCATACATGCTGGAGAACACGGTGTCACCGCCGCTCGGCGGCACGGTATGGATGTGCAGGATGGAGCCGAGCGGCGGCTCCGGGTCGCAGCTCATGTCGGAGTGCCAGTCCTCGCCGGCGACGAAGGTGGATTTTTCGTCGGCGTGGATGATGGTGACCTCGGGATGCTCGGGCACCTGCCACTTGGCGGTGACGGCGGCGATGTGGATGTCGCCGAAATGGCGGGCGAGCACTTTGTGGTTCTCGAAGCTGATCGGCTGGTCGCGGAAGAAGATGGCGACGTAGTCCGCCAGCGCCTGGTGCAGCTCATGGACCTGCTGGTTCGCCAGCGGCTTGGTCAGGTCGATGCCGGAGATTTCGCCGCCGATCACCGGGCTGAGGGGTGTGACTGTGATGGTCTCGTAGCTCATCGCGGCTGTCCTAGGGTGTGGCGTCTTCGCATCGGGCACTAACCCGGCGTGATCGTCTTGATGACACGCGCATGGCTCCTTGCTCTTATCAAAAAAGAAGCTTTTCCTTCCAAGGTTAGTCCGCCATGCGCCGCAAGAAGGGCCTGCCGCTCGACGGCTGGCTGATCGTCGACAAGCCCTCCGGCCTCACCAGCACCGCCGTCGTCAACCGCGTCCGCCGCGCCTTTGACGCGCAGAAGGCCGGCCATGGCGGCACGCTGGACCCGCTCGCCACCGGCGTGCTGCCGATCGCCTTTGGCGCCGCCACCAAGACCGTGCCGTACGTCATGGACGGCACGAAGGTCTACCGTTTCACGCTGCGCCTTGGGGAGAGCCGCGATACTGACGACGCCGACGGCCAGGTCACCGGCCGGTCCGAGCTGCGGCCGAGCGATGCCGCGCTCCGTGCCGCGCTGCCGGCGCTCACCGGCGGGATCATGCAGGTGCCGCCCGCCTTTTCCGCCCTCAAGGTCGCTGGCGAGCGCTCCTACGACATGGCGCGCGAGGGCAGGGCGGCGGTGCTGCCGCCGCGGCCGGCCCGGGTCGACCGCTTCGAGCTGGTCGAGCGGCTGGGCGCCGACCTGGCCGTGTTCGAGGTGCAATCCGGCAAGGGCGTCTACATGCGCGCGCTGGCCCGCGACGTCGCGCTGGCCTGCGGAACGCTTGGCCATATTACCGCGCTGCGTCGGTTGCGCGTCGGCCCGTTTCATGCCGCGCAGGCGATTTCACTGGACAAGCTGGTCCGCGCGGAGGATACCCCGCCCACTTCCCCGGACCTCCTGCTGCCCGTTCTGACCGCGCTGGCCGACATCCCGGCGCTCGCCTTGACGGAAGAGGAGGCCAAAAGCCTCGCGAACGGACAAGCCCTGTGCCTGTCCGACCTCGACGGCCACGCTCCAGCGACCGCCCCCTGCGAGGGGATCGTTCGCGCCATGGCGGGGGAGCGCGTCGTCGGCCTGTGCCGTCTCGAGGACGGGATGATCAGGTCGCAGCGCATCCTGTAACCTCGCCACCGGAGCATCACGATGTCGATCACCGCGGAGCGTCGCACGACGCTCATTTCCGACTACGCCACCGCCGCCGCGGACACCGGCAGCCCGGAGGTTCAGGTTGCCCTGCTCTCCGAGCGCATCGGCAACCTCACCGAGCACCTCAAGACGCACGCGAAGGACTTCCATTCGCGGCGCGGGCTGCTGATGATGGTGGGACGTCGGCGGCGGCTGCTCGATTACCTCAAGGGTAAGGACAGCGGTCGATATACGGCCCTCATCGGCAGGCTTGGGCTGCGCCGATAGGAGGAAGGCAAGGGCTCTGCCCTTGACCCGCCAAGGGCCGGCGGCCCTTGGAACCCGGTTCCTTAAGTGATGGTTTCCAAAGGCCGCCGGCCTTTGGTGGGGTCAAGGGGCAAAGCCCCTTGCCTTTCTTACCGGCGTCTCCGGCCACATGGACGAAATCCCTCGCCCATGCAGTCCGAGACGCCGTCCCGCAGACAAAGAAGGATGGTTCTAGATGTTCAATCACTTCCGCAAGGAGCTCGACTGGGGCGGGCGCAAGCTCGTCCTTGAGACCGGCAAGATGGCGCGCCAGGCCGACGGCGCGGTGCTGGTCAGCTACGGCGAGACGATCGTGCTGTGCACCGCCGTCGGCGTTCGCCACGTCAAGGCGGGGCAGGACTTCTTCCCGCTCACCGTCAACTACCAGGAGAAGACTTACGCGGCCGGCAAGATCCCCGGCGGCTTCTTCAAGCGCGAGGGCCGTCCGAGCGAGAAGGAGGTGCTGGTCAGCCGCCTGATCGACCGGCCGATCCGGCCGCTCTTCCCCGAGGGCTTCCGCCACGAGGTCCAGGTCGTCGCCACCGTGCTCAGCCACGACATGGAGAACGACCCCGACATCGTCGCCCTGGTCGGCTGCTCGGCCGCGCTGACCCTCTCGGGCATTCCCTTCTTCGGCCCGGTCGCGGCCGCCCGCGTCGGCTATGTCGAGGGCGCCTACGTGCTGAACCCGACGACCTCGCAGATGAAGGGCGCGACGCTCGATCTCGTCGTCGCCGGCACACAGGACGGCGTGCTGATGGTCGAGAGCGAGGCCCGCGAGCTCGACGAGGCGACCATGCTCGGCGCCGTCACCTTCGGCCACGAGCACTTCCAGCCGGTGATCCAGGCGATCATCGAGCTCGCCGAGCATGCCGCGAAGGAGCCCTGGGCGCTCGCCGAGCCGTCCGAGGAGCAGGCCAAGCTCAAGCACCGCATTGACGAACTCGCCCGCGCCTCGATCGCCGAGGCCTACCAGGAGCGCGTGAAGCAGGTCCGCTACGAGAAGGTCGGTCAAGCCAAGAAGGCGGCGACCGAGACGCTGGTGGCCGAGGGCCACCCGGCCGACAAGGCCAAGCCGCTGTTCAAGGAGCTTGAGGCGGACATCGTCCGCAACGCGATCCTGGAGACAGGCCTGCGCATCGATGGGCGCGACACCAAGACGGTGCGCCCGATCGTGGCCGAAGTCGGCGTGCTGCCGCGCGCCCACGGCTCCGCCCTGTTCACCCGCGGCGAGACCCAGGCGTTGTGCGTGGCCACCCTCGGCACCGCGTCGGACGAGCAGATCATCGACAGCCTGGAGGGCGAGAGCCGCGCCAACTTCCTGCTGCACTACAACTTCCCGCCGTTCTCGGTCGGCGAGGCCGGCCGCATGGGAAGCCCGGGCCGGCGCGAGATCGGCCATGGCAAGCTGGCCTGGCGCGCCCTGCGTCCGCTGCTGCCGGGGAAGGACAAGTTCCCCTACACCGTGCGCCTGGTCTCCGAGATTCTGGAGAGCAACGGATCGTCCTCGATGGCGACCGTGTGCGGCTGCTCGCTCGCTTTGATGGACGCCGGCGCGCCGATGGAGCGCCCGGTGGCCGGCATCGCCATGGGGCTGATCAAGGAGGACCGCGGCTTCGCCGTGCTCTCCGACATCCTCGGCGACGAGGACCATCTGGGCGACATGGACTTCAAGGTGGCCGGCACCGAGACCGGCATCACCGCCTTGCAGATGGACATCAAGATCACCTCGATCACCGCCGAAATCATGCGGGTGGCGCTCGAGCAGGCGCGTGACGGCCGGCTGCACATCCTCGGCGAGATGGCCAAGGCACTGACGGGCGCCCGCGGCGGCGTCGCTGCCACGGCGCCGCGCATCACGGTCATCAACGTGCCGAAGGAGAAGATCCGAGAGGTCATCGGCACCGGCGGCAAGGTGATCCGCGAGATCGTCGAGTATTCGGGCGCCAAGGTCGACATCGAGGATGACGGCACGATCAAGATCGCCTCGACCAGCGAGGAGGCAACGCAAAAGGCGCTCGACCGCATCCGCGGCATCGTCGCCGAGCCCGAGGTGGGCGTGATCTACCTCGGCAAGGTGGTCAAGACGGCCGATTTCGGCGCCTTCGTCAACTTCCTCGGCTCGCGCGACGGCCTCGTGCACATCAGCGAGCTGACCCAGGGCCGAGTCAACAAGACCGCCGACGTGGTCTCGGTCGGCCAGTCCGTGCGGGTCAAGGTCATGGGCTTCGATGACCGCGGCAAGGTCAAGCTGTCGATGCGCGTCGTCGACCAGGAGACCGGCGAGGACATCTCCGAGCGCGTCGGCCCGAAGGGCGGCGCCGGCCGCCCGCGCGACGAGGCCGCCGAGTAGCCTGCCGGCAGTGGCGGATCCGGGGCGCCCGCATCTTGTCGGGCTACCCGGCCGTATCCATTACAATTATGTTAGGCGGCCGAGGGCGGAACGATGAAGACGATCAACGCCATCCGCATGGGCGGCGCCGAGGTGTTGCCGTTGGTCGAAGGTGGCAAGGGTGTTGCCGTCAGCAACGGCATCTCGTCCGGCCACTGGGCCGCCGCCGGCGGCGCCGGCACCTTCAGCGCCGTCAATGCCGACAGCTACGACGAAGACGGCTCCATCCGACCGCAGCTCTATCATGGCCGCACCCGCCGCGAGCGCCACGAGGAGCTGGTGACGTACGCGATCGAAGGCGGCATCACCCAGGCGCGCCAGGCGCACGAGCTCGCCGGCGGCCGCGGCCGCATCCACGCCAACATTCTGTGGGAAATGGGTGGCGCCGAACGCGTCATCACCGGCGTGCTCGAAGGCGCGCGCGGCCTGATCAACGGGCTCACCTGCGGCGCCGGCATGCCCTATCGCCTGTCCGAGATCGCCGCCCGCTTCGGCGTGCACTACTATCCGATCGTCTCCTCCGCGCGCGCCTTCTCGGCGCTGTGGAAGCGCGCCTACCACAAGGCCGCCAACCTGCTCGGCGGCGTCGTCTACGAAGACCCCTGGCTCGCCGGCGGTCATAACGGCCTGTCGAACAGCGAAGACCCGACCAAGCCGGAGCCGCCGTTTAACCGCGTGCTCGCGCTGCGCCGCCAAATGCGCGCCTTCGGCCTCGACGACACCCCGATCATCATGGCCGGCGGCGTCTGGTGGCTTGAGGAGTGGGAGGACTGGATCGACAACCCCGAGCTCGGGCCGATCGCCTTCCAGTTCGGCACCCGGCCGCTGCTCACCACCGAAAGCCCGATCGGCGAGGAGTGGAAGCAGCGCCTGTTGCACCTCAAGCACGGCGACGTCTTCCTCAATCATTTCAGCCCGACCGGCTTCTACTCCAGCGCCATCAACAACGCCTTCATGGAGGAGCTGCGCGGCCGCAGCGAGCGCCAGGTCGCCTACACCGCCGAGCCGGTCGGCGAGCACGTCGCCGAATACGGCGTCGGCCCGCGCGGCCGCAAGGTCTATCTCACAGCCACCGATCGCCACCACGTGGGCGTCTGGGAACGCCTGGGCTTTACCGAAGCCCTGCGCACGCCCGACCTCACGCTGGTCTTCGTCACCCCCGAAAAGGCGGCCGAGATCCAGGCCGACCAGGTCGCCTGCATGGGCTGCCTCAGCCAGTGCCGGTTCTCGAACTGGAGCCAGGCGGAACCGAGTTACACCAATGGCAAGAAGGCCGACCCGCGCAGCTTCTGCATCCAAAAGACGCTGCAGGAGATCGGCCATACCGACACGCCCGAGGCCGCCGACAACAACCTGATGTTCGGCGGCCACAACGCCTACCGATTTGCCTCGGACCCGTTCTACGGCAACGGCTTCATCCCGACGGTGAAGCAGCTCATGGAGCGGATCCTGACGGGACGGTGAAGCAAGGAAGGCCAGGGGCTTTGCCCCTGGACCCCATTAAAGGCGAAGCCTTTAAATCCATTCGTTGGTCATGCCGAGGGATGGGGGTCCGGGGCCTCAGGCCCCGTCGTGCGAATGCACGCTGACGCATGACGGTGTCCAGAGGCAGAGCCTCTGGCCTTCCTTCCTGACCTAAAGCGCCGCCAGCACGCTCTCTGCCTTGCTCACGCCGAAATCGCCCGGCGGCTCGACGCCCAGATGGGTGATCTTGAGGTTGTCGGCGACCAGGGCGAAGCGTTGGCAGCGTATGCCGAGGCCCCGATTGGTCAGGTCGAGCTCGAGGCCAAGCGCGTGGGTAAAGGCGCAGGAGCCGTCGGCGACCAGCGTGATCGTGTCGCCTAGCTCGTTGGCCTTGCCCCAGGCGCCCATGACGAAGACGTCGTTCACCGCCATGCAGGCGACCATCTCGACGCCCTTGTCCTTGAAGGCGGCGAGGTTCTGCACGAAGCCAGGGAGGTGCTGGGCGGTGCAGGTCGGGGTGAAGGCGCCCGGCACGCCGAACAGCACCACGAGCTTGCCGCCGAACACCTCCTCGGTCGAAAACTCGTGCGGCCCGTCCTGGGTCGCCAGCGTCAGCTTCACCGACGGCAGCGTGTCGCCCACCTTGATCGTCACCGTCGCGTCCCCTCGTGCGTTGCCATGACGCAGATGTAATGGCGGATCGCTGATGAGTCACGTTGTGCAACTGTGCTTGTCGGCGGTCGACGTGCTCCAATTTTAGGATCGTGGATGGCCGTCCCCGGCGCGACGGCGATGTGTCGACACTGCGATTGATCTGCCAGCGAGGTCGTTTGAACAATGGATGAGAAGCCGCTCCGCCGACGCAAGCCGCGGCTCGTGGCGCCTGCTCCGGCCCAGCACGGGGATGCGAGCCCGGCTCGGGCTGCTGCGGGCTCGCTCGGTATTGCGGCCGGGCCCGGGATCGGGATCGGGGCGCTGGGATTGCAGCCGGCGACGCTGACCGGCCAGTTGCTGATCGCCATGCCCAGCATCGACACGCCGTATTTCAATCGCAGCGTCATCTATATCTGCGCCCACACCGCCGAGGGGGCGATGGGCATCGTGTTGAACAGCCCGCTGGACAGCCCCAGCTTCGACGACCTGCTGGCTCAGCTCGGCGTCGCGCCGACCCCGCCGAACCGCCGGGTGGCGCTGTGCAAGGGCGGCCCGGTGGAGAGCGCCCGCGGCTTCGTGCTGCACACCGCAGACTGGACCGGCGACGGCTCGCTGGTGGTCGACGAGGCGGTGGCGTTGACGGCGAGCCTGGACGTGCTGAAGGCGATCGCCGATGGCGGCGGGCCGCGCGAGGGGCTGCTCGCGCTCGGCTATGCCGGCTGGGGCCCGGGCCAGCTCGACGAGGAGATGCAGCGCAATGCCTGGCTGTCGGCGCCGGCCAACGTGGCCCTGGTGTTCGACGCCGACCACGCGACCAAGTGGCGCCGCGCGCTGGCGGTGCTGAAGGTCGACCCGCTCGTGCTATCCCCCGCCGCCGGCCACGCCTGAGAGCCGGTTCGATAATGCTACTAGGGTGGTCATCTGGCGCGCCTTTCTGCGCTTCCGGTCCTCACGGCCAGACGGCCGCTCCGGTCCGGTTCTCGAAAGACGCGCCAGCTGACTCACCCTAGCGCATTCTCGAACCGGCTCTGGTTGGTGCAGTTGTTGGGCAAAGGTTTTTGGTTCTTTTTTGCAAAAAAGAACCGCTTGCCTTCTGGCGCCGCAAACCGCCGGCTTCGTTCGTTGCCCAACGCCACGCCTGCGATAGATTGATGGTATGCCGCGCGGTGACCTCTTCCCTGACATAGGGCCGTTCCAGACAGGTTACCTGCCGCTCTCGGGCGGTCACATCATGTACTGGGAGCAGGTCGGCAATCCGCGTGGGCGGCCGGTGCTGTTCCTGCATGGCGGGCCGGGGGCGGGGGCGGGCGTCGTGCATCGACGCTTCTTCGACCCGGCGCATTGGCGGGTGGTGATCTTCGACCAGCGCGGCGCCGGCCGCTCCCGCCCGCTCGGCCTGCTCGCCGGCAACACCACCCAGGCGCTGGTCGAGGACATCGAGGCGCTGCGCCGCTATCTCGACATCAACAGCTGGCTGGTGTTCGGCGGCTCCTGGGGATCGACCCTGGCGCTCGCCTACGCCCAGGCGCACGCGGCGCACGTCGCCGGCCTGGTGCTGCGCGGCGTCTTTCTCGGCCGGCGCAGCGAGGTCGACTGGTTCCTGCACGGCCTCGCCGCGATCTTCCCTGACGCGCACGCCGCCTTCGTCGGCTTTCTGCCCGAGGCGGAGCGCGGCGACGTGCTCGGCTCCTACCTGCGCCGGCTGTGCGACCCCGATCCAAGCGTGCACATGCAGGCCGCGCGCGCCTGGTCGGTCTATGAGGGCTCCTGCAGCACCCTGCTGCCCAGCCCGGAGACGGTGAGCTCGTTCTCGCAGGACCGCACCGCCCTCGGACTCGCCCGCATCGAGGCCTACTACTTCGCCAACGACTTGTTCCTGACGCCGGCGGGCCTGCTCGGCGGCATGCACCGGATCGGCCACATCCCGGGCGAGATCGTGCAGGGCCGCTACGACATGGTCTGCCCCGCCACCTCCGCCTTCGAGCTGGCGGCTTCCTGGCCTTCCGCCCGGCTCACCGTGATCCCCGATGCCGGCCATTCGGCGCTGGAGCCTGGCATCCGTCGCGCCTTGGTCGCGGCGGTGGAGCGCTTTCGCTACGCGCGCTGAGTACGGCAAGGCGACGGGCGCCGCTTACCGGTCCGATGCAAGGCCTCCGGGGTCCGCAGGAGGCGTGGCCCTGCCCTGTCTTTCCATAACGCCTGAACGTACTCCCCTGTCTTGCGTTGGCGCTCCGACAGCGGCCGCTTGTTGCGACGCCGCTTGGAGACAGCTTACCGCCATGAACCGTTCGATCCTTCTGCTGACACTGTCCGCGATGCTGCCCATCGCCGCCTGCTCCTCCGACAAGCCGCAGCCGGTCGCAACCGAAGCGCCCCCGCCGCCGGCCGTCGCGGCGGCTGACCAGAGCTTTGCCATGACCGCGGCCGCGGGCGGGCTGGCCGAGATCCAGGCGGCGCAGCTCGCCCAGACCAAGGACAAGCGCGGCTCGGTGAAGGCCTATGCCGACCTGATGATCAAGGACCACACCACGGCCGACCAGCAGCTAATGCAGATCGCCCAGCAGAAGGGCATCACCCTACCGACGGCGCCGACCGACGAGCAGGAAGCCATGTACACCAAGCTGCAGGGCGAGACCGGCCGCGAGTTCAACCATGACTACGTCGCCGGGCAGGTGGAGGACCACAAGTCGATGCTGGCGACATTCCAGGCCGAGGCGCAGAACGGCGCCGACCCGGACTTGAAGGCGTTCGCGACGCAGACCGTGCCGATCATCCAGCATCACCTGACGGTGGCCGAAAAGCTGTATGGCCGCGGCATGCCCACCCATCATCACGTCCGCCACCACCGGACCTCCGCCACCTAGCCGGCGGCCGCCGGCGTCCTAAACGGTCCGGCGCTCGGCGCCGGACAGACTGCAGGGGAGCACGATGGGTGACGCGGAAGATCTGAAGGCGATGCGCGACGAGGTCGACGAGCTGAGCGGTCCGACCTTGCCGCCGCGGGTGACCGAGGCGGCGAACCGCGCGCGCGAGGCGGCCAACTCGTTTCGCGACGCCGCCGGCGACCGTTACGAGCAGGCATCCGCGGGCGTGCGCGAGCGCCCGTTCGTTGCCGTGCTGATCGCGGTGACGACCGGATACCTGCTTGGCCGCTACATCACGTAACTTGGTAGGAAGGAAGGCCAGGGGCTTTGCCCCTGGACCCTATTAAAGGCGGAACCTTTAAAATCCTGTTCTTGGCGTGGGCTCCAGCAGCCCCCTCCGATTTACGCCCACTCGCCGGCACGCATGACCGGCTCTACGTCGCCATTGGCCAGCAGCCCGTCCACGTCCATCGCCCCGCTGCCGATCATCCAGTCGACATGGATGAGGCTGTCATTGGCGCCTGCCGCTCGCGCCTCCGCCTCGCTCAGCGTCTCGGCGTTAAGCAGGCACTCGGTGTAGGCCGAGCCCATGGCGATGTGGCAGGCGGCGTTCTCGTCGAACAGTGTGTTGCGAAACAGCAGGCCAGAGCGCGCGATCGGCGACGAGTTCGGCACCAGCGCCACCTCGCCGAGGTGGCGCGCGCCGGCATCGGTGTCGAGCAGCCGTGTGAGCGCCTCACCGCCCTGGCGCGCCTCCGCCGAGATCACCCGTCCGGCCTCGAAACGCATGCTGATCCCATCGATCAGCGTGCCGCGCAGCGCCAGCGGCTTGCTGCTGGTGACGTGCCCCTCCACCCGGTCGCGATGCGGCGTCGTGAACACCTCCTCGGTCGGAATATTCGGGTTGCAAACGATGCCGTTGCGCGCCGTCGTCGCCCCGCCCTTCCACAGATGCCCGTCCGCCAGCCCGACCCGCAGGTCGGTGCCGGGCGCACGAAAGTGCAGCGCCTGATAGCGCCGTTGGTTGAGCCGCGCCGCCCAGCCGGCAAGCCGCTCGAAATGCGCCGCCCACTCGGCCAGCGGGTCCGCGGCGTCGACGCGCGAGGCGGCAAAGATCGCCTCCCACAGCGCGGCGACCGCCTCCGCTTCGCCCAGATGCGGAAACACCGCGGCCGCCCAGCCGGGGCTCGCCGCCGGCAGCACCAGCCAGTTGACGCGGAACTCGGTGATCAGGTCGAGCCGCCGCTTACCGGCCATCGCCGCCGCCTTGGCGATCCGCCCGATCTTCGCCGGATCCTGTCCGGCCAGCAGCGACGGATTGGCCGACACCACGCTGAGGCCCGCCGCATTGCGCTCATGCGCGTTCGCCATGCCGTCGAGCAGCCAGGCGGGCGCGGCGTCCAGGCTCGCCTCGTCGCCATGCGCCAGCCGGATCAGCATCGCCTGCTCGTCGGCCAGCAGGCAGGTCACCAGGCTCGCCCCGGCGCGATACGCGTGCGCCGTCAGCCGCCGCACCAGCGGCACCGCCTCGAGCTGCGCCGAGATCAGCAGCTCCTGTCCCGGCTGGAGGTTCAGCCCGCTGCGGATCGCAATCTCGGCCAGCCGGTCCAGCCTGGCCTCGAAATCCTGCATCAGGACGAGCTCTTGCCGAGCGGCTTGTGGCCGCGCTCGATTAGCCGCGCCAGCAGCCCGCCGCGCTTCTTCGCCGCCTTGGCGTCGACCTTGGCCTGCACCGCCCGCTCGCGCTCCCGGTCACGCTGCTCGCCCGCCTCGAGGCGCGCCTTCTCGGACAGCCATTTTTCGAGGCTCATCCCGGCCTTGGCGGCCCGCTTCGCCTCGTAGCCGCGCTGGCCCTCGCTCATCACCTTCATCGCCGCTGTCCCGCCTGGCCAAATTCCGGCCCAAGTAGTGGCCTTGGGCCGCCCGCGCAGCAAGAGTGCAGGCCGCAAGGAGAACCAACATGGCCGAGGCGCGCATCAAGGCAGGGCTGTGGGTGCGCGCCGCACTCCGGCTCGGCGATGGCGACGGCAAGCCGGGCGCCATCCTGCGCCGCGGCGACGAGGACGCCGGCGGCGTTCTGGTCGTGCTGCGCAGCCGGCGCGGCCTCAGCGTGCTCAGCCAAACCCGCGACGCCTCCGGCGCGCCGGCCTGGCTGCGCGGCACCGGCGCCGACCCGGTGGACGACCCCACCGCCGACGCCTACGTCGCCCGGCAAGTGTCGCGCGATCCGGACCTCTGGGTGGTGGAGTTCGAAGCCGCCGACCTGCTGCCGCCGTTTAATGACCGGGTGCTTTAGATAAGTCAGGCCAGGTAGGCGCGAGGCTTTCCCTCCGTGGAGCCCTTCCAACTGCCGTCGTGCGGCAGTTGGAACCTTGGGCTCACTCCGCCCCTCGACCATCAAAGGCGGAGCCTTTGAAATCCACCTAGTCTTAAAGACCGGGGTCTGGGGCCTCCCGGCCCCAGCGGGTCCAGGGCAGAGCCCTGGCCTTCCTAGACCTTACCGAACGCTACGATCAGGCGCGTCCGCCGAGGAGATCGTGAGGTCGATCCCTGCCGGCGCCATCGCCACCTCCTCGAAGGCGGCGCCGCGGGTCGGCGCCGCGACGGCATCCTCGCGCAAGTCGGCCGGCGCTACGTCGAGCCGCGGCATCGGCGCATGGGTCTGCGCCACGATCAAGTGGCCTTGGTCGGCGCGCGGGTAGATGAACCCATTGGTCGGATAGATGCTGCCATAGGTGTCGCCGCGGGCGAGCGCGACCCGCACGGCGGACCAGTCATTGGCCTCCGAGACGTCGACGACCGAGATGTTGCGGGTGACGCCGCGGCTGTTCCAATGCGACTGATCGATCACGATGCTGCGGCTGTCGACGACGTTGCTCACCACCGCGACGTGGCCGAGCGGCATCCGCCCATTAGCCTGGAAGCTCAGCACGCTGCCGACTTCCGGCCGCTGGCCGCGGGCATAAACGCCAGCGGCATTGTCCCACCAGTCGACGGCATTGCCGGAAAGCTGAACGTCGCTCGCTTCTTTGGCGAAGGCGACGCATTGCAGCACCGGCAGGGCGCGCGCGCGATAGGCGGCGAAGTGGTAATGCGCGGCACCGTCATGGCGGTATCGGTGATGGGCGCTGGCTGCGTTCGGACTGATTGAGAGGCATGCCCCGGTGAGCAGGGCGATGACAGCTGCCGTCTTGCCAGCCTGTGTGAAACGCATACCTGGGTCTCTCCGCAGTCTTGAAACGCCAAGACTGCGTATCAACCCGGTCACGCGTTCGACAACCGCCAGCGCCGGAAAACCGTCTCCGCCGCCGTACTTCGTCTGAAATCGACTGTGCACGACGGTCGGTTTCGGGACTGCGGTCCTATAATCAAGATATCATACAGCACCGCCTGTGGCCGCGAATTATGTGGTGGCCGATGTGCAGCACTGTGCCGGATCAGCCACTTAGCGACATTTTCGATGCGAGATCGACACGAATGATCGCGGCCTACTTGGTCGTGATCAGCATGATCTCGACGAGGTAGGCCGGGTCGGCAAGCACCGCCTGAACACAGGCCCGCGCCGGTGCCCCGCCCTCCGGCAGCCAGGCCGACCACACCTCGTTCAGCACCGCGCGGTCCGCGATGTCGGCGAGCCAGATCTGCGCCTGGAGCAGCCTAGTCTTGTCGGTACCGTGCTCCTCGAGCAACGCGTCGAGCTGACCCAGCACGTCGAGGGTCTGGCCGCGCACGTCCTTGCTGGTGTCGCGGGCAACCACCCCCTGGGTGAAGATGAAGCCGTGGTACTCCACGGCGCGGGCCAGCACGGCGTCAGCGCCGGTGCGAATGATCTTGCTCATGCGGGTCTCCTGAGAGGTTCTAAAGTCAGGCCAGGGCTCTGCCCTGGACGCGCTGGGGCCCGAGGTCCCAGAGCCGTGTGGCATAGACCCTGTACGGATTTTAAAGGCTCCGCCTTTAATGGGGTCCAGGGGCAAAGCCCCTGGCCTTACTTCCGTCAGGGCTGAGCCGGCGAAGGCGGAACGCTGCCCGGCGCGGCGGTGCCGTTGGCGTCGTCGACCGACTGGCCGTTCTCGCGCAGGCAGCCGGCGAGCTGCTGGTCGCGGCCGTAGCGGTCCGGCAGCCCGTTGGAGGTGACGCCGGGCAGTCCGCTCGACGAGAACGGCGTGTCGACGGTCGAGCGTTCGGAGAGCAGGAAGCGGTTCTGCGACAGATAGGCCTGGTCCGCCTGGTGCTCGCAGGCGGCGGCGGCCGCGCGGTCGGCATGGTTCTGCTGCGGCGGCACCGCGGCGCAGCCCGCTGCAAACCCCGCTGCCAGCAGGCTCGCGAGCAGGCTGGCGAGCCGAAGTCGTCGGGGTGGTCGGCGCCCGCAGCGCGGCAGGGCTTGGGTCTCGCGGGTGGTCATGCGGAGCTTCCTCGCCGGTCGCGCGGCGCGCCGGCCTGTTCGTGCTGGTAACGAGCCTGCCGCGGCGGCGCAACGGCCGTCCCGGCTGGTGGCAGCGCCCGTCTGGCTTGCGCCGTCACCGGCGGCCCGGCGGCCATGGGCAGCATCGCGCGCATCGCCGCCTCGTCGAACCGCGCCTCCCGTCCGAGCGGGCAGGCGGCGGCGGCGGCCAGCAGCACCTGGTCGAGCTCCGCCCCATCGGGACGCAGCCGGAACAGCCCGGCGAGCCAGCGCGCCCGCCCCAGCAGCTCGACCAGCGCCAGCAGCCGCAGGCAGAGCGACAATCCATACAGCGTGGTGAGCCCGCTGACCCGGTCCACCGCCGCCGCCCAGCAGCAGGCGTCGCTGTCGGCGAGCACCAGGTCGCTCGGCGCCTCGTCCGCCGCGGTGGCGGCGAAGCGGAACAGCCGCGCCGGCCCGCCCGCCTCGCGCCGCGCCGCGTCGTGCGCCTGCTCCCAGGCGCGGGCGATGTCGCGCGGGCAGACCGCGGGTAGCCGCTCGGCCGGCCGGTCGACGACGTAGACCTGCGAGCCGCCGGCCGCCTGCGCCACCCGCACGGCGTCGGACCGCCGCGTCATGGCCCCGCCTTCACGACGGCGTCCTCACGACGCAGGCTCCACGATCGACATCGACCGGCACAGCCCGGCGATGGCAGCACTGCCGCCCAGCCCGAACAGCAGCCCGCAGCCGACCAGCGACAGCAGCCCGTCGCGCAGGCCGACCGCGGCCGAGAGCTGGCCGAGCAGCAGCGGCGCGAGCAGGATGCCGAGATAGGCGACCTGCGAGCAGGCGGCCACCGCCGAGCCCTGCTCGCCGGGTGCCGCCAGCCGGCCGGCGAGCCCGACCACGGTGGGCGCGGCCACCGAGACGCCGGCGCCGGCCAGCAGCAGCGCCGGCAAGGCGAGCCGCCAATCCGGCACCAGCGCGAAGCCGGCGGCGCCCGCCGCAGCGACCAGGCCCGCGAGCAGCACCAGCCGCGCATCGCCGAGCCGCTCGCCGAGCAGCTGCCCGCCAAGCCGGCCGCCGACCGCGGCCAGCGCCAGCAGCCCCGGGCCGAGCCCGGCCACCGCCGCATCGGCGTGCAGGTCGCGCTCCAGGTGCAGCGCGCTCCACAGCTCCAGGCCGCTCTCGACCATGAAGGCGAGACCGCAGATCAGCCCCAGCAGCAGCGCCGGCCCCTGCAGCCGCCGACGTCCGGTCCGAACCGCGCCGCCGAAGACGATGGCCGCGCCGGGCGCCCGCCGCGTCAGCAGCGAGCCAAGCAGGATCGCGCCGGCCGCGCCGAGCAGGATCGCGCGCGCGTCCATCCCGGCCTGACGCAGCGCACCGGCGCCGATCGCGCCGACGCACACCCCGCCGGAGTAGCAGCTATGGGCAACGTGCATGCGCCGCGTGCTTCGCCCGGCATCCCGTCCGTCGGTCTCGATCTCGCTCACCGCGCTGTTCATCAGCACGTCGAGCATGCCGGAGGCGGCGCCGACCAGCGCCAGCGCGGCCACCAGCCACGCATAGCCCGGCGCCAGCGCCGTCGCCGCTGCCGCCAGGCCGAAGCTGGCGCAGGCCGGGGCGAGCCAGGGCTGGCCGCGCTGGTTGCCCAGCCGCGCCGCCAGCGTCAGCGCCGGGATGGCGCCGACGATGGTCGCCATCATCGCCAGGCCCAGCGGCCCGTCGGCGATCCGCAGCCGCGCCGCCACCGCCGGCACCAGCGCCGCCCAGCTGCCCCAGAACAGGCCGAGCATGGCAAAGGCGGCGAGTGGCCGCAGCGCCGAGGTCGCCACACGCCGCCGCCAGCCGCCCGGCAGGCCTGGACCGCCCGGCGGGCTGGGCGGCAAGGCGTCCAAGGTGCTCATGCGGGCGCTCATGCCGGCATCGCGGCGAGCGCCTCGGGGGTGTCGAAGTCGCGCAGCACCGCGGCGTCGCCGGTCTCCACCTCGTGCAGCTCGCCGGCCAGCGCGTCGAACAGCCGCCGCGCGCCGGCATCGCCGGTCAGCGCCCGCAGCGCCGGAATGTGTCGCCGGCCCCACAGCACCGGGTTGCCGCGCACCCCGCCGGCGGTGGGCACCACGACGGATCGCGCCGCCCCGGGGTCGAAGGCGGCGAGCAGGCTGTCGATCACCGGGGCGCCGACCAGCGGCATGTCGCCCAGGCACACCAGCACCGCCGCGGCGTTGTCGGGCACGGCGGCGAGGCCGGCGCGCAGGCTGGCGCTCAATCCCTCGGCATGGTCGGGCGCCTCGACCACGCGCACCGCCTGCTCGTCGGCGACCCGCAGCAGCGCCGCCCGCAGCAGCGCCGCCTCATGCCCGACGACCACGTGCACCGGCCGCCGCACGCCGCTGCCCAGCAGGTGGCCGAGCGTGCGGGCCACCATGCTGCGCCCCGAGTCGTCCTCGATCAGCAGCTTGTTGCGCCCCATCCGGCTCGACCGCCCGGCCGCCAGCAGCACGGCCGCGACGCCCGCCACGACGCCCGCCGCGGCATCGCCGCTCATCCGCCCGTGCTCATGAGCCGAGCCTCATCCGCGTCCGGCAGCGATCGCCGCCCGGCGCCGAACGGCGATCATCTCGGCAACGATCGAGAGCGCGATCTCCGGCGCGGTGACGGCGCCGAGCGGCAGCCCGACCGGCCCGCGCAGCCGCGCCAGCGAGGCCGCCTCGTGGCCCATCGCGGCAAGCCGCTCCAGCCGCCCGGCATGGGTGCGGCGCGAGCCGAGCGCGCCGACGTAGAACGCCTCCGAGCGCAGCGCCGCGTCGAGCGCCGGGTCGTCGAGCTTCGGATCGTGGGTGAGCGTCACCACGGCGCAGCGCCGGTCCGGCTTGAGCGCCGCCAGGGCCTCGTCCGGCCAGGCGGTGTCAAGCGCCACCCCCGGGAAGCGCTCGGCGGTGGCGAACGCGCCGCGCGGGTCGATCACCGTCACCGCAAAACCAAGCGCCGTGGCAAGCGGCGCCAGCGCCTGGGCGACATGCACCGCGCCCACTATGGCAAGGCGCAGCGGCGTGTTGCGCGCCAGCACGAACCAGGCCTCGCCCTCAAGGCTGACGGTGGCGCTGACGTCGGTCTCGATCGCGCTCAGTGCCGCCTCGACCAGGCCCGGCGGCAGTGCGGCGTCCGCCGCCGTGCCGTCGCCGCCGGGCTCGACGACGTGCTGCAGCCCGTCGCGCAGCCGCGTCGCCAGCGTGGCAGGGTGGCCGGCCGCGAGTGCCGCGGCCAGCGCCGCCTGCACCTGCGGCGTCACTCGAGCCGCTCGACGAACACGGTGAGCCTGCCGCCGCAGGCGAGCCCCACCTCCCAGGCGCGCGCGTCAGTGACGCCGTATTCGAGCAGCAGCGGCGCGCCGCTCGCGATCACCTCCTGGGCGGCCTGCGCCACCGCCCCCTCGATGCAGCCGCCGCTGACCGAGCCGGCCAGCCGGCCGTCGGCGGCGATCGCCAACTGGCTGCCGGCCGGGCGCGGGCTGCTGCCCCATGTCTGCGTCACCGTCGCCAGCGCCACCGCCGCACCGTCGCGCCGCCAGCCGATCGCCTCGGCCAGCACGTCCTCGCCGCCCGTCACCATGCCCCGTGTCGTCACAATGTCCTGTGTCCCATCCCGCCCGCTGCCGCTCACCGTCGCGCCGCGGTGATATGGTGCACGCTTTTCGGCCTGCCACGCACCGTCCGTCTGCCTGATCGATGCGAGCAAGGCCGGCGGCGGCAATCGGCCAGCTATCCACAATTTAGTCATGCTGGAAGGTTTTCATTAAGCCTTGGCTGGCACACTCCAGCCCGGAGCCGGCCTCGCCCGCCACGGTCGAGCAGCCCTCCGCCCGTCGAGGAGCACTATGCCCAACCTGGTCCTGGAAATGCGTCAAGGCGACATGATGGTCGTGAACGGCGCCGGCATCCGCTTCCGCAACAAGACGCGCATCGAGCTGACGGCGCCGGCGCGCTTCCTGTTCGGCAAGCAGCTGATGATGGCGCAGGACGCCACGACCCCGGTGCGTCGCATCTATTACGCGCTGCAGCAGGCCTATATCGGCAATGACGAGGAACGCGCCGCGGGCCTCGCCGACGCACGCAAGCTGGTCAGCGCCTACGCCGCCCCGGCCGGCTCAACCAGCGCCGCGGACTTGGCCGAGGCGCTGGCCATGCTCGAGGCCGGCAATTGCTACCAGGCGCTGAAGCTCTGCCGCGAGGTCATCCGCATGGTCGACGGCATCGCCCTCGGCGCGCGGCCGACTGCGGTGGCAGCCGAGTAGGCAAGGCAAGGCAAGGCAAGGGGCTTTGCCCCTTGACCCTATCAAAGGCGGAGCCTTTGAAATCCATTCGTGAAGCCGTCCAAAACGGCTTGAGACGATGGGCTTGTTGAGCCCTACTCACCGTCTCGCAAGGCGGGGCGGGACGGTGCGGTGCGCGGCGATGTGCCGAATTATCAACGGGTTAGCAAAATCTTGCCTATAGGCAAGATCGTCTAAACCTCGGGGTCTGGGGCCTCCCGGCCCCAGCGGGTCGAGGGCAGAGCCCTCGTCTTCCTTCACGCCCCCGCCCTCAAGGCCACCGCACCTCCGGTGGCAGGCTCATCAGGATCGCCTCGGTATTGCCGCCGGTGCGCAGGCCGAACAGCGTGCCGCGGTCGTGCAGCAGGTTGAACTCCACGTAGCGGCCGCGACGCACGAGCTGGTGGTCGCGCTCGGCCTCGGTCCAGGGTTCCACAGCCCGCCGCTGTACAATCTTGCTGTATTCGGCGCAGAACGCGACGCCGACGTCGCGGGTGAGGGCGAAATCCGCCGCGGCGTCGCCGCTGTCGAAGTGATCATAGAAGATGCCGCCGAGGCCGCGCGTCTCGCCCCGGTGCGGCAGGTAGAAGTAGGCGTCGCAGGCGGCCTTGAAGCGTGGGTAGTAGGCCGGGTCGTGCCGGTCGCAGGCGGCGCGGAAGGCGGCATGGAAGTCGGCTGCGTCCTGCAGCGCTTCCGGCGCCTCGGGTTGCATCGGCGTGATGTCGCCGCCGCCGCCGAACCAGCCGCGCCGTGTCACCAGCATGCGGGTGTTCATGTGCGCCGCCGGTACGCGCGGGCTCTGCATGTGCGCAACGACGCTGATGCCCGAGGCCCAGAAGCGCGGGTCCTCGGCGGCACCCGGGATCTGGCCGCGGAACTCGGGGCTGAACTCGCCGAGCACGGTCGAGACGTTGACGCCGACCTTCTCGAACACCCGGCCGCGCATCAGGCTCATCACCCCGCCGCCGCCGGGGCTGCCGTCCTCGGTCGGTCGCGCCCAGGCGCGCTGTTCGAACCGACCGGCCGGACGGTCGGCGAGCGGGCCCGCATGCGCGGCCTCGATCGCCTCGAACGAGGCGCAGAGGCGGTCTCGCAGGCTCTCGAACCAGGCGCGGGCGGCATCCTGCAGCCCGGCATGGGGCGGCAGCTCGGCGTGATCTGTCATCGCCCCCAACATAGCCTCGCCCCAGTGCTCCCGGCAGGTGCCGGCTCCGTTGCAGGTTGAGCCAGGCCTCCTTACTATATTATGTGATGAAACG
The DNA here is from genome assembly GCA_963692975.2 of Acetobacteraceae bacterium. Taxonomy (GTDB): domain Bacteria; phylum Pseudomonadota; class Alphaproteobacteria; order Acetobacterales; family Acetobacteraceae; genus CAXMMR01. The sequence goes on from CAXMMR010000025.1 coordinate 71,661, forward strand.
GGCGCTGCCGTATGGGTGGCCCCGGCTCTGGCGCATCCGTCGCGCCGTCGGTCGGTCGATCCGCCCGTCAGTGCGAGGGTTCGCCGGCGCGCACGCGATGCTGGTGGTCAAGGAACCCGTCGGATGGCCGGTCTACATAAGAGCGACTTCAAGAACCCGGTGATCAACTGGGTCGATACTCGGCTGCCCGTGTTCACGATGATCCAGAAGGAATACGGCACTTTTCCGACGCCGAAGAACTTCAATTATTTCTGGAATTTCGGCGCGCTGGCGATGATCAACCTGGTGATCATGATCGCCACCGGCATCTTCCTGGCGATGAACTACACGCCGAACACCAACCTCGCCTTCGACAGCGTCGAGCGCATCATGCGCGACGTGAACTATGGCTGGCTGATCCGCTACGTGCACGCCAACGGCGCGTCCATGTTCTTCATCGTCATCTACACGCACATCTTCCGCGGCCTCTATTACGGCTCCTACAAGGCGCCGCGCGAGCTGCTGTGGATGACCGGCGTGGTGCTGTTCCTGCTGCTGATGGCGACCGCGTTCATGGGCTACGTGCTGCCCTGGGGCCAGATGTCGTACTGGGGCGCGACCGTCATCACCAACCTGTTCTCGGCCATCCCGCTGGTCGGCAATACCATCGTCACCTGGCTGTGGGGTGGCTTCTCGGTCGACAACCCGACGCTCAACCGGTTCTTCTCGCTGCACTACCTGCTGCCGTTCGTGATCACCGGCGTGGTCTTCCTGCACGTCGTCGCGCTGCACATCACCGGCTCGAACAACCCACTCGGCATCGACGTCAAGAGCCCGCAGGACACCGTGCCGTTCCATCCATACTACACGATGAAGGACAGCGTCGGCCTCTGCGTCTACCTGCTGGTGTTCTCGGTGCTGGTGTTCTTCGCGCCGAACTACCTGGGGCATGCGGACAACTACATCCCCGCCAATCCGCTGGTGACGCCGAACGAGATCGTGCCGGAGTGGTACTTCCTGCCGTTCTACGCGATCCTGCGCTCGGTGCCGAACAAGCTCGGCGGCGTCGCCTGCATGTTCGGCTCGATCGCGCTGCTGTTCGTGCTGCCGTGGCTCGACACCTCGCCGGTGCGCTCGGCGCGCTTCCGGCCGATCTACCGCAACATGATGGTGCTGCTGGTCATCGCCATGGTGGCGCTCGGCTTCGTCGGTGCGCATCCGCCCCAGGGTGCGTGGGTGCTGATCGGCCGTATCGCGACGACCTACTACTTCCTGCACTTCCTGGTGCTGCTGCCGCTGCTCGGCAAGATCGAGCGGCCGCTGCCGCTGCCGGAGAGCATCAGCCGTCCGGTGCTCGGACCGCGGCCGCCGCGTGGTGGCGGCGGGCCGTTGCCGAGCGGTGCGATCGCCAAGCCGATGGAGAAGATCTGATGCGCCGACTGACGGTGGCGCTCGCTGCCGGCGCCGCCATGCTGGCCGGCCCGGCGCTGGCCCAGGAGAGCACGCCGCCGCTGCCGCACGAGCAATGGAGCTTCTCCGGGCCGTTCGGCACCTACGACCGGGCCTCGGCGCAGCGCGGCTTTCAGGTGTACAAGGAGGTCTGCTCGTCCTGCCACTCGATGAAGCTGATGTCCTACCGCAACTTGGAGGGCATCGGGCTCGACGCGGCGCAGGTTCGCGCCATCGCATCAACGGTGACGGTTCCAGGCGGCACCAACGACAACGGCGACCCGATCACCCGCAACGGCTTGCCCTCGGACCATTTCGCCTCGCCGTTTCCGAACGACAAGGCGGCTCGAGCGGCCAATAATGGAGCGCTGCCGCCCGACCAGTCGCTGCTGGAAAAGGCCCGCGAAGGGGGCGCCAACTATCTCGATGCCATCCTGAACGGCTATCGTGATCCTCCGCCGGGCGTGAAAGTGCCGGACGGGCTCTACTATAACGTCTATTTCCCCGGCCATAACATCCACATGCCGCAGCCGCTGCATGACGGGCAGGTGACCTACGCCGATGGCACGCCCGCGACCATCAACCAGATGTCGAAGGACGTCGTGACGTTCCTGACCTATGCCGCCAATCCTGAGATGGAGCAGCGCAAGCGCATGGGCGTGCGCATCGTGTTGTTCTTTGCGGTGATGTCGGGCCTGACCTATGCGGTCAAACGCAAGGTTTGGAGCGACGCGCACTGAGCGGCAAATGACCCCCGTCATCGGCATCATCGGCGGCTCCGGCCTTTACTCGATCGAAGGTCTGGTCGATCAGGAACGTCGCCGGGTCGACACACCCTGGGGTGAACCGTCGGACGAACTGCTGTTCGGCACATTGGAGGGCGTGCGCTGCGTCTTCCTGCCTCGGCATGGACGCGGCCACCGCGTGCCGCCAAGCGGGCTGAACTATCGCGCCAACATCGACGCGCTCAAGCGGGTCGGCTGCACCGACGTCCTGTCGCTTTCCGCCGTGGGCAGCCTGCGTGAGGATTTGCCGCCGGGCCAGTTCGTCATCGTCGACCAGTTCATCGACCGCAGCTTCGCCCGCGAGAAGTCCTTCTTCGGCGCCGGTTGCGTCGCCCATGTCTCCATGGCCGACCCGGTCTGTCCACGACTTGGCGATGCGCTCGAGACGGTGGCGAAGGAGCTCGCCCTGCCGGTGACGCGCGGCGGCACCTACCTGGTCATGGAAGGCCCGCAATTCTCCACCCGGGCGGAGAGCAACCTGTATCGCAGCTGGGGCTGCAGCGTCATCGGCATGACCAACATGCCCGAGGCCAAGCTCGCTCGCGAGGCGGAGCTCTGCTACGCCACCGTCGCCATGGTCACCGATTACGATTGCTGGCGCGAGGGCCACGAGGACGTCACCGTCGAGGCGGTTGTGCGAGTGCTGCTCGAGAACGCCGACAAGGCGCGCGCGCTGATACGCGGCGTCGTGCCGCTGATCGGGCAGACGCGCGGGCCGTGCCCGGCCAAATGCGACCGGGCGCTCGACACCGCGATCATCACCGCACCCGAGGCGCGCGATCCACAGATGCTCGGCAAGCTCGACGCCGTGATGCAGCGGCTGCTCTAGGATGGGCGAGGTCGTGAACCTCCATCGCGAGCGCAAGCGGATGGAGAAGCAGCAGAGCGTCAGCAAAGCCGCAGGTAATCGGGCCAAGTTCGGACGCACCGCGGCGGAGAGAGCCTCCGTACTCAAAGCTGAGGCGAGCCGGGATCGAGTTCTGGATGGCGCTAAGGTCGAGAAGTAAGGCCAGGGGCTTTGCCCCTGGACCCCATCAAAGGCGAAGCCTTTGAAATCCCTCTAGTGTTCATGATGCACGTGCGAGGTTGGTGCGATGGACAATGGGGCCAAATCGCTTCGCCAAGCTTCCTTTACTGCACGTAGGCGCAATGCTGGATGTGGCGGATCTCGCCGGGGCTGATCAGCAGGGCCGAGCCAACCCGGACGGAATGGAGCCGGCCCTCGATCTCGCGCTTCCAGAAGTCGAGGAACTTGGTAAGCACGGGGTAGCCCGGCGCCAGGTCGAGTTCCTGCCAGATAAATGTCTGCAGCACTGCCGGGTTGTCCGGCAGGTGGTAAAGGATCTCGGCCGTTGTCAGGCGGTAGCTCTGCAGCTGCAATGCGAGGCTCATCGGGCATCTCCGGCGTTCGGCACCTGCCGATGATGCCGCCAGGAACTTCGTCATCGCAACGTAAAACCGAGCTATTGCAGCGACTTATCACTCCTCGACCGAGAGTGCTGCCGACGGGTTGACACCGCAAAGGTGAACGCCTAGCTCACTGGCACTCTCAGCTCGAGAGTGCCAGACGCCGTTCTGATCCCCATAGGCCTTCAGGCCGGCGGCGGCGGAATGACGGGCTGGCGACAATTGCAGTGACACATCAGATCACCAGGAGTGCTCCGACATGGCTCAATTCCGCCCCCTGCACGACCGGGTCGTCGTCCGCCGGATCGACGCCGAAGAGAAGACGCTTGGCGGCATCATCATCCCGGACACCGCCAAGGAGAAGCCCATGGAAGGTGAGGTTGTCGCGGCCGGCCCCGGCGCGCGCAACGAGCAGGGCGCGCTGACGCCGCTCGAGGTCAAGGCCGGCGACCGGGTGCTGTTCGGCAAGTGGTCCGGTACCGAGGTGAAGCTTGATGGCGAGGAGCTCCTGATCATGAAGGAGAGCGACATCATGGGCATCGTCGAGGGCAGCCCGGCCATCTCCAAGGCCGCCTGAGCTCTGCCAACCGCTTTTTGCAACGATTGAAGGATTACTGACATGGCAGCGAAAGATGTTCGCTTCGGCCCCGACGCCCGCCAGCGCATGCTGCGCGGCGTGGACATCCTGGCCGACGCGGTCAAGGTGACGCTGGGCCCCAAGGGCCGCAACGTGGTTATCGACAAGAGCTTCGGCGCCCCGCGCATCACCAAGGACGGTGTCACGGTCGCCAAAGAGATCGAGCTGTCCGACAAGTTCGAGAACATGGGCGCGCAGATGGTGCGCGAGGTCGCCAACAAGACCAACGACCTGGCCGGTGACGGCACGACGACGGCGACCGTGCTGGCGCAGTCGATCGTGCGCGAGGGCCTCAAGGCGGTGGCCGCGGGCGTGAACCCGATGGACCTCAAGCGCGGCATCGACAAGGCGGTCGCAGCCGTCGTCGCCGAGCTCGCCGAGCGCACCCGCAAGATCACGACCCCGTCCGAGACGGCGCAGGTCGGCACGATCTCGTCCAACGGCGAGACCGAGATCGGCCAGATGATCGCCGAGGCGATGCAGAAGGTCGGCAACGAGGGCGTGATCACGGTCGAGGAGGCGAAGGGCATCCAGACCGAGCTCGACGTCGTCGAGGGCATGCAGTTCGACCGCGGCTACGTGAGCCCCTACTTCATCACCAATGCCGAGAAGATGGTTGCCGACCTCGACAATCCGTACATCCTGATCCACGAGAAGAAGCTGTCGGGCCTGCAGCCGCTGCTGCCGCTGCTCGAGAGCGTCGTGCAGTCGGGCCGGCCGTTGCTGATCATTGCCGAGGACGTCGAGGGCGAGGCGCTCGCGACCTTGGTCGTGAACAAGCTGCGCGGCGGGCTGAAGATCGCGGCTGTCAAGGCGCCGGGCTTCGGTGACCGTCGCAAGGCGATGCTCGAGGACATCGCGATCCTGACCGGTGGCCAGGTGATCAGCGAGGACCTCGGCATCAAGCTCGAGACGGTGACGCTGCAGATGCTGGGCCGGGCGAAGAAGGTTCTCATCGAGAAGGAGAACACGACGATCGTCGAGGGTGCCGGCGAGAAGACCGACATCCAGGGCCGCTGCAACCAGATCCGCGCCCAGGTCGAGGAGACGACCTCTGACTACGACCGCGAGAAGCTGCAGGAGCGGCTGGCCAAGCTCGCCGGCGGCGTCGCCGTCATCCGCGTCGGCGGCAGCACCGAGGTCGAGGTGAAGGAGCGCAAGGATCGCGTCGACGACGCGCTGCATGCGACCCGCGCCGCGGTGGAAGAAGGCATCGTTCCAGGTGGCGGCGTGGCGTTGGCGCGCGCTTCGGTCGCGCTCAGCAAGCTGTCGCCGGAGAACGAGGACCAGAAGTTCGGCATCGAGCTGGTGCGCAAGGCGATCCAGACCCCGCTGCGGCAGATCGCCGAGAACGCGGGCGAGGATGGCGCCGTGATCGCCGGCAAGGTGCTGGAGAACGCCGACTACAACTTCGGCTACGACGCGCAGACCGGCGACTACAAGGACATGGTCGCGGCCGGGATCATCGACCCGACCAAGGTCGTGCGCACGGCGCTGCAGGATGCGGCCTCGGTCGCCGGCCTGCTGGTGACCACCGAGGCGATGATTGCGGAGAAGCCGGAGAAGAAGGCGCCGGCGGGTGGCCCGCCGGGCGGCGGCATGGGCGACATGGACTTCTAGTCCGTTTCGGCCACGCTTCGCTTGCACAGACCAGGAGGGCGGCCCGCAAGGTCCGCCCTTTTCTGTGTTCCTGGACGTGTCCCCGGCCGTGTCTCTGCACGCGGTATTCGTTGACAGTCCGCCTGGTTTCTGCATCCATATATGTAACAATCGACGCTTTGACTTGCCTTGATGCGCCTCCCTACCGGAGCCTCCAAGTCGACAAATGGCACGGTTGTCAGCGGCGGCGCGATCCTTCTCGCGCCCCTTGACGAGGAGAGAGGCGGATGGCGGTCGGCACGGTAAAGTGGTTCAACACCACGAAAGGCTTCGGCTTCATCATGCCGCAGGATGGCGGCAAGGATGTGTTCGTGCACATCACCGCAGTGCAGGCGGCCGGGCTGCGCGGCCTCAATGATGGGCAGAAGGTCAGCTACGACGTTGCGATGGAGCGCGGCAAGGCGGCGGCGACGAACCTCAAGCTTGCTTGAGCCATCGTCGCTGACGGAGACGCAAGGGCCGCTCCAGTGGAGCGGCCCTTTTCGTGTCAGCCAGCCGACGTGATGGCGTCGTCGGTGCGCGAGACGGCGGCGACGCGGCTGGCGCCTGCCGCCTGCAGGATCGCCTCGGCACGGGCCCGGCGCTCAGCGTCGCGGGTGTGCACGGCCAGAACAAGCTCACCGCGCGAGGCGGCGGCATTGCGGTCGTCCGTCTGGCTGTCGAGCTCGGCGCTGTGCAGCGCGTGCACGCCGCCGCCGGCGACCGCCGCGGCGCCGACGGCAGCTGCAACCGCGACCGCAGCCAGGCCGCCGGTCGCGACCACGATGCCGGCGCCGATCATGCCGGCGCCGGCCGCCGCCATCGAGGTATTCATATTGCGGATCTGAGTGCGGTCGTCGACCGTGTCGGGGTTCTCGGCGCTCTCGTTCGGCGTCGCGTCGCCGGCTGCGTTGGTCACGTGCGGCAGGCTGAACTCGGCTCGGTCGAAGCCCGCCCGGGTCAGCTCGGCAATTGCGGTCTGCAGCGCCGCGTCGGACGGGAAGATCGCCTGCACCTCGAGGACGGTGTCGCCAAGCTCGGGGCCCGGCTTGCTGGTCTCTGACGGCATGGTTGCGCCCCTCGCTGCACGTTGTCGCGTCTCAACGTGGCGTGCTCGGTTGTGTTGCCTCTGGCAGCAAGGCGAGGGGCTTTGCCCCTTGACCCCATCGTCACGTGAAGGCGTGCTGCGCACGACGGCGGAGCCTTTGAATCCCTCTGTCGGTCATTCTCGATGGGCAGGATTGCTGCCGTGGGAAGCAGGATTCATCGGCTTCGCCAAGCAAGAAAGAACGATATCGGACTCCAGCGGTTGGGGTCTGGGGCCGCGGGCCCCAGCGGGTCCAGGGCAGAGCCCTGGCCTTGCTAACGTCGCCGGAGAACGTGCTCGATGTCGAACCCCGTCCAGTCAGCCGTCCGCGCGGCGATCGAGGGGGGTGTCGACCTTGTGGCGGCGTTCAACCGCAGGCGGCTGCCGAAGGTCGACAGCCCGTTCAGCGTCGGCATCCACAGGCCGATGCGCTCCGAGCTGACGCTGCACGACCTGACCGTCACCGGCGCGATCCCGTCCGGACTGAACGGGCGCTATCTCAAGATGGGCGCGAACCCGGTGGCGCCCGACCCGGCCGGCCACTGGTTCCTCGGCGACGGCATGGTGCACGGCCTCGCCATTCGCGATGGCCAGGCGTTGTGGTATCGCAATCGCTGGATCGGCTCGCGCCTGGCGGCGGCGGCACTCGGCCGGCCTGCGGCGCCGGGGCCGCGCCGGGGGCGCAACGACACCGTCAACACCAACGTCGTCGATGTCGGCGGGCGCGCCTTTGCGGTGGTGGAGGCGGGCAGCTTCCCGGTGGAGCTCTCCGAGACGTTGGAGGAGCAGCGCTACAATCCGTTCGACGGGACGCTGGGTGGCTCGTTCAGCGGCCACCCGCATCGCGACCCGCTCACCGGCGAGCACCACGCGATCGCCTATGACGGCAGCATCTGGGATGCGGTCCGCCATGTCGTCGTCTCAACCGATGGCCGGGTGGTTCGCGACGTGCCGGTCGCGGTCGAGCATGGCCCCTGCATTCACGACAGCGGCCTCACCGCCCGGTTCGCGATCATCCTCGACCTGCCCGTCACCTTCTCGATGCGTGCGGTGCTGGGCGGCCAGCTGTTTCCGTTTCGCTGGAACCCGGCGCATCGCGCCCGCGTCGGCCTGCTGCCGCGGCGCGGCGAGGCTGGCAGCGTCATCTGGTGCGACGTCGAGCCGTGCTTCGCCTTCCATGTGGCTAACGCGTTCGATCGCGACGATGGGCGGGTGATCCTCGACGTCATCGTCTACCCGACGATGTTTGCCTCGGGCGGCGCCGGGCTGGACGCGCTCGGCCGGTTTGAGCGCTGGACCATCGATCCCGTGGCGCGCGGCGTGGCGCGCCAGGTGATCGACCCGACGCCACAGGAGTTCCCCCGCATCGACGAACGCCGTTTCGGCCAGAGCTACCGCACCGTCTACACCGTGTCCGTGCCGCCCGACGGCGACCCGCAGCTCGCCAGCGCCACCCGGCTCTACAAGCACGACCTGCAGACGGGCGCCCGCCTGGTGCACGATTTCGGCGACGGGCATGTGCCGGGGGAGTTCATCTTCGTGCCGGCAAGCGCCGGAGCGGGCGAGGACGAGGGCTGGCTGGTCGGCCTCGTCATCGACACGGCGGCCGAGACGACGGACTTCACGATCCTCGACGCGCAGGCCTTCGAAGCGCCGCCGGTCGCGACCGTGCGGCTGCCGCACAGGATACCGCCGGGGTTTCATGGCAATTGGTTTCCGGAGGGCCAGTAAGGCCAGGGCTTTGCCCTGGACCCACCAAGGGCCCGCGGCCCTTGGATCCCGTTAGTTCGACCGGCGCTGGGATCCGCCGGATAGCCGCTCGTGAGCATCTTCAACAAGGCTGCGCGCGGCTGTTTGGCGAAATACCGCAAGATTTCTGAAGGTCGTCATAGGGAACGGGAGGGGTAACTCACGTCATTTTCTATCAAGGATAGTGTTTTATATCAATGGTTTATGAAAATCTTGCCTATAGGCAAGATTTCAGGACCATTGCGGACAGGCTGACCTCAGATCATTGTTAACACGCTTAGCGCGTCGTCCCGATCGGGATCCAAGGCCTCCCGGCTCTTGATGGCGGGACCCCATCGCACAGGTTCGATGGGGTCCCGTCCAGGGCAAAGCCCTGGTCTTCCTAAGCGCTGGCCTTCCTCAGACGGCTTCCCCCAGCGGGCGATTGCCGATCATCGCCATCAGCTCTCGGCGGGTTTCGGGATTGGTGCGGAAGGCGCCGAGCATGCGGCTGGTGACCATGGTGACGCCGCTTTTGTGGACGCCGCGGGTGGACATGCATTGGTGCGCCGCCTCGATCACCACCGCGGTGCCGCGCGGCTGCAGCACGTCGTTGATGGTGTCGGCGATCTGGGCGGTGAGGCGCTCCTGGATCTGCAGGCGCTTGGCGTAGGCGTCGACGATGCGGGCGAGCTTGGAGATGCCGACGACGCGCCGGCCGGGCAGGTAGGCGACGTGGGCGCGGCCGATGATCGGCGCCATGTGGTGCTCGCAGGTGCTCTCCAGGCGGATGTCGCGCAGCAGGACGATCTCGTCGTAGCCGTCGACCTCCTCGAAGGTGCGCTCGAGCAGCAGCACAGGGTCGTGCCGGTAGCCGGCGAAGAGCTCGCCGTAGCTGCGGGCGACGCGGTCTGGCGTGTCGCGCAGGCCTTCCCGGTCCGGGTCGTCGCCGGCGAAGCGGAGGAGGGTGCGCACGGCGGCGTGAACCTCCTCAAGGCTCGGACCGGGCAGCGCCGCCGGCTCGACCGACGGCGAACCGGCTGGCGGCTCGCCTGATGGAGCCCGGCCGTGATGCGTGTCGGGTGGCGTCATGATCCGTTCCCTCGATGAGGTACGTGGTAGCATGCTGGCGGCGTGCCAAGCGGCGCGCGGCGAGTGAGCTTGGCCGAATGCTACCAGCCTAGCGGTATTGGCCGATCGCTTGGCCGAAGGCTACTGGGACGAGACCTGGTGCTGGATGGCGGCCAGCAGCGCTTCGACCTGGTTGCCGTGCTGGCTCATGTAGCTGAGGTAGTCGCTGCGCTGGGTGAGGCGCAGCGAGGTGCCCTCGGCGACGACGTCGACGATCCGGGGCGCGCCGGAGGCCTCGCTCACCACCCACTGGACGTCAGCCGGCGGCGCCTCGGGTCGGCGGACGGTGGTTCCGACGAAGGCCTCCGCGCCGCGCTGCTCGGTGCCGGTGATCGCGAAGCTGACGCCGGCGAAGTCGCCGAGATGGCCGGTGATGGAGGTGACCAGGACCTGGTGGAACAGGCCGACGAAGCGCTGCTGCTGGGCCGGGGTCGCGACGTTCCAGAACTGGCCGAGGCAGAAGCGGGCGACGCCGGGCACGTCGACCGCGGCGTCGATCACCGGCTGCAGCTGGACGTGCTTCTGGGCCAGCGTGCCCGGGCCGTTGACCACGGCGACAAGCTGGTTGCCGAAGGCGCGCACCATGGCAACAGCAGGAGCGGTGTCGGCGGCGGTGTCGGCGCGCGCGGCAGGCGGGAGGATGGCGAGCGCCATCGCACCGGTCAGCGCCGCGAGCACCAGCCGGCGGGTCGTCTTGATCATCGGGTCGGATCTTTCGCTCAAGGCTGGGAGGACGGCAGCAGGGGCAAGGCGCTACGAGCTCTGGCGGGCGCAGGCGATGCTGGAGGCGGGAGGCGGCATGAGGTCGAGCGTCTGCTTGATACTGTGGTTGTCGCTCAACGCGTGAGAGCGGGCATCGGCGGCGAACCTGTTGGCGGCGTTGCGCCGCCGCGGTTCGCCACCACACTCAGCGGAGCGGGGCAGAGGCCGCGGTGGCGTCTCCTGGGCGTGGCGTCCTCTGGGCGTGGCGTCCTCTGGGCGTGGCGGCGTTGTCGCGATCGGTCCGCCTTGCGGCCTGGATGAGACGGCGTTGACGGAACGGCTTGCCTGGGCAGGGCACACGGGAGAACATCGGCGCGATGGACCAGACCGCAGGATCACTGGCGAGCGACGCGACGATGGAGCGGCCGGCCGAAGCGACATTGGAGCGCTGGCTGACCGGGCCGCGGATTGCCGAGCTGCCGTCGCAGGCGGCCGGCGAGCGGCCGCCGACCCTGTCATTCGAGTTCTTTCCGCCGCGCACGGAGGCGCTCGAGCAGCAGCTCTGGACCTGCGTCCGCCGGCTGGAGCGGCTCGCGCCCTCCTTCGTCAGCGTCACCTACGGCGCCGGCGGCACCACGCAGCAGCGAACCCATGCGACGGTGGCGCGCATCGTCAGCGAGACGTCGCTCACGCCGGCCGCACACCTCACCTGTGTCGGCGCAAGCCGGGACGAGGTGGATGTGGTCGCGCGCGAGTACTGGGCGTCGGGCGTGCGCCACATCGTCGCCCTGCGCGGCGACGCCGCTCCGGGCGAGGACTACGTCGCCCATCCGGACGGCTATGCGTATGCGGCGGACCTGGTGGCCGGGCTGCGCCGGGTGGCGGATTTCGAGATCTCGGTCGCCGCTTATCCGGAGGGACATCCCTCGGCGGCCAGCGCCGCGCACGACCTCGACAACCTTAAGCGCAAGCTGGACGCCGGCGCGACGCGGGCGATCACGCAATACTTCTTCGACACCGGGACCTACCTGCGCTTCCTCGACAGGTGCCTGGCAGCCGGGATCACGGCGCCGATCGTGCCCGGGATCATGCCGGTGTCCAATTTCAAGCAGGCGGCGAAATTCTCCGCGATGTGCGGGGCAACGATCCCGGACTCGATGGCGAGGCTGTTCGACGGGCTGGACGACGACCCGGAAACGCGACGCATGGTGGCCGCCTACGCAGCGGCGGAGCAAGTGCGGCTGCTGCAAGCCAACGGCGTGGACGAGTTCCATTTTTACACCCTGAACCGGGCGGACCTGACATACGCCATCGCTCATATTCTGGGCGTGCGGCCGAAGGCGGAGTAGCAAGGCCAGGGGCTTTGCCCCTGGACCCCATTAAAGGCGAAGCCTTTAAAATCCATTATTTATCCGTCTTTCCACGACTTGGTCGGTGGTGTGGGAGACAGGGTCGAATGGCTTCGCCGAGTAAGAGCGCGAAAACTCTTAATAAATGGGGCCTGGGGCCGCGGGCCCCAGCGAGGTCCAGGAGCAGAGCTCCTGGCCTTTCTTGCTTCTTATCGCCCCAGCAGCGTGATCGTCAGCGAGACGGTCAGCACGGACAGCAGGGTCGAGACCAGGATGGTGCGTGAGGTCAGCCCGGCGTCGCGGCCGTAGAGTTTGGCCAGCATGAACGGGCCGGTGCCGGTCGGCATGGCGGCGAGCAGCACCGCGCTGCGGGCCCAGAGCGGGTCCATTCGGAAGGCGCCGAAGGCGAGGGCTGCGGTCAGCGCCGGCTGCACCAGCAGCTTGAGGCCGACCAGGCCGGCGAGCGTTGCCGGGCGGACCGGGGTGGCGGCGGCTTCGGCCAGGAACAGGCCGATGGTGACCAGCGCCACCGGGCTTGCGGTATTGCCGAGCAGGGTGAGCAGGCTGAGCAGGATGGCGGGGACGGGCAGCCTGGTAGCCGCGTAGAGCCCGCCGAGCAGGGGGGCGGCGACCAGCGGGTTGCGGGCGAGCGACAGGGCGACGCGGCCAAGCGCGCGCGTGACGCTCCGCGTCTCCTGCTCGTCGAGCTCGACCAGGACGATGGCGAGCGCGAACAGGGCGCAGACGGTCAGCAGGCTGCTCAGCACCGCCGGCAGCAGCGCGCCCTGGCCGAGCAACAGCAGGCAGATCGGGATGCCCATGTAGGCGGTGTTGGCGTAGCCGGCCGACAGCGCGTCGATGGCGGCGATTGCGAGGCCGCGCTGGCGGTCGAGCAGGAAGGAGGCGGCGCAGCAGGCCAGCATCGGCAGGGTGAAGGCGAGCAGGAATCCGGTATTGGCGAGGTCGGCGCGGGTGATCGTCGCCGTGGCGCGAAACAGCAGCGCCGGCAGGGCGAGCTGGGTGACGAAGAGGTTGAGGACGTCGACCGCGTTGGCGCCGAGCAGGCGGCGGCGGCCGGCGAGCCAGCCGAGCAGGATGAGGGCGAAGACTGGCAGGGCGGCTTGCAGGACGGCGGACATCGGGGGCGCGTAGAGGGTAAGCCGAGAGACGGCAAGGCGAGCCGACACGGCGGGGCTCGATAAGGCGGGGCTCGACGGGGTTGCGACGCGGATGACGACGTCTTGCTTCGCGGTCGATCGTTGCGTTGGCGGTCATGCCGGTTTATTGGCGCGATGTTGCAACGAGATGGTTCTGGAGATCAGGCATGCGCAGGACGGACCGAGGCGTCGTCATCGCCTCGCTGGTCTGGGTCGTCGCTTGGCCTGTCCAGGCGGCGGCTGTCCAGGCGGCGGCTGCATCGGCGGCGGCCGGGCCGGCGCCGGTGCAGCCGGCCGCGATGACGAACGGGCGCGAGACGGCTGATCCTTATCGCTGGATGCAAGCGCAGGGGCCGGCGTTCCTCGACTGGGTGCACGCCCAGAACAGGGTGACTCGGCGGGCGCTGGATGGAACGCCGGGCTATGCCCAGCTCGCGGCGCAGGTCGCCGCGGCGAGCGATGCGGACACGCATGTCAGCGAGGTCCAGCCGGTCGGTGACCGGATCTACTACGAGAAGCAGGGCCATGGGGACGCACAGGCGAGCCTTTACAGCCGGGCGCTCGCCGGCGGGCCGGAGCGACGCCTGGTGGATCCCGTGGCGGCCGGCGACGCGACGACGTCCATTCATGAGTATGCGGTTTCGCCGGACAACCGGCGGCTGGCGATCTGCCTGGCCCAGGGAGGCTCGGAGGATGCGGTGCTGCAGATCATGGACATCGCCTCCGGAACGATGTTGCCCGAGCGGATCGACCGCGCCCGTGCGGCCGGCCCGGTGTGGTCGCAGGACGGGTCCACCCTGTTCTACAACCGGCTGAAGGCCGTCTACTCCGGCCCGAGCGACCGGTTCCTCGACGAGACCGTCTTCCGCCATCGGCCCGGCGAGGACCCGGCGCGCGACGCGCCGCTGTTCACGGCCGCCGGCGCCGGCAGCGAGGTCGGGCGTTCGGCGTTCGTCGGCCTCCTCCTGCCGCCAGGCTCCGGCTATGCGCTGGCGTTCGCCAACAGCGGCGTGTCCAAGGAGGCGGAATGGTTCGTCGCGCCGGTGGGCGCGTTGCTGCACGGCCAGCCATCGTGGCGGCGCGTGGCGCGGCTGGCCGACAAGCTCGTGCTGACGCTCGACGGCAACAACACCGTCGAGCCGGTGATCCGTGGCCGGAAAGCCTGGTTCCCGAGCCTCAGGGACGCGCCTCGTGGCATGGTGGTGCGGGTCGACCTCGACCAGCCAGGGAGCCCTGAGAGGGTCATCGTCCCACAGCAGGCGGCCCGTCTGGCCGGCCTCGCGGGCACCGCGGACGGGCTCGTCCTCGCCTACGCGTCGGGCAGCGGCTACAGGCTGGCGCAGGGCGGCTACGCGGGCGGGCCTCTGACCGAAACCCGGCTGCCCTACGAGGCGACGGTCGAGGGTCTGAATGCGGACCCCCGGCAGCCGGCCGCGATTGTCGGCCTCGAATCCTGGGCCAGGCCGGCAACCTACTTCCTGGCCGGCGCGGCCGGCGCGGCCGGCGTTCGGGACCTTCATCTGGCGCCGCCCTTCGCGCTCGACCTCTCCGACATCGTGACCGAGACGGTGGTGGCGCGCGCACCGGACGGGACCAGGGTGCCGATCTCGGTCACCCATCGCCGCGGCCTCAGGCGCGACGGCTCCGCGCCGGCGCTGGTCGAGGCGTATGGCGCCTACGGGTTTTCCTACGATCCGATCTTCCACCCGCAGATCATGCCGTTTCTGCGCGACGGCGGCCTTTGGGCGGTGGCGCATGTGCGTGGCGGCGGCGAGTTCGGCGAGGCCTGGCACCTGGCGGGCAAGGGTTCGAACAAGCCGAACACCTGGCACGACTTCATCGCCTGCGTCGAGGCGCTCGAGGCGGACGGCTTTACCTCATCCAGCAAGGCGGTTGGTTTCGGTGCCAGCGCCGGTGGGATCATGATCGGCCGCACGGTGACAGAGCGGCCGGACCTGCTGGCGGGCGCGGTCATGTGGGCGCCGATGGTCAATACCCTCCGCTTCGAGACGACGGAGGGCGGACCGGAAAACGTTGCGGAATATGGTTCGGTGGCGACGCCGGATGGCTACGCGGCGCTGCTGGCGATGGACTCCTACTCGCACGTGGTGGCCGGCACGAACTACCCGGCCGTCCTGATCACCATCGGGCTGAATGACCACCGTGTGCCGCCCTGGATGGGTGCTGCGATGGCGGCTCGGCTGCAGGCGGCCAGCCGGAGCGGCAAGCCGGTCTTGCTCAGGGTTGATGACCAGGGTGGGCATCATGTCATGGGGGCGTCCAAGCAGGACATGGATGCGCAGATCACGGACATGCTGGCGTTTACCCTGCAGCAGGCGGGCGATCCCAGCTTCCAGACGCAGGTGAGATAGGCCGGAGGCTCCGTCACGCGTGAGCCCCTCAGTGAAAAACTAAATTGATGCGGGCCTGGGGGCGCCGCCCCCAGCGGAGTCCAGAGGCAGAGCCTCTGGCCTTTCCTTCAGCAGCCGCTCGACCACCTTGGCCGAGGTGAGCACGCCCGGCAGGCCGGCGCCCGGATGGGTGCCGGCGCCGACCAGATAGAGGCCGCGCAGCTCTTCGGACTTGTTGTGGAACCGGAACCAGGCTGATTGCAGCAGCTTCGGCGCGACCGAGAAGCCGGCGCCGTGGCGGCTGCGGTAGTCATGTTCGAAGTGCTGCGGCGTCATCCAGCTCTGGCTGACGATGGTGGCGGGCAGGTCGGGCAGCTCGCGCTCGGCGAGCAGGGCGACGAGGCGGTCGCGAAAGCCGGGGGCGACGGCGGCCCAGTCGATGCCGGCGCGCAGGTTGGGCACCGGAGCGAGGACGTAGAAGGCGTCCTGGCCGGGCGGCGCCATGGCCGGGTCGGTCGCGGTCGGGCGGTGCAGGTAGAGGCTCGGGTCGTCCGGCGGCTGGGCGGCTCGGCCGAACACCTCGTCGAGCAGGGCGCGGTAGCGGCGGCCCAGGATGATGGTGTGGTGGGCGGTGGCCGTGTAGCGCCGGCTGGTGCCGAAGAACAGCACGAACAGGCCCATCGAGAAGGTGAGGCGGTCGATCCGGCGGTTGGTCCAGCGGCGGCGTCGGCGGCCGGGCATCAGGTCGGCGTAGAGCGCCGGGGCGTCGGCGTTGGCGATCACGGTGTCGGCCCGCAGGACCTGGCCGTCGGCCAGCACGATGCCGGTGGCCCGGCCGGCGCCATGGGTGAGGCGGGTGCAGTCGGCGCCGAGGCGCACGGTGACGCCGTGGCGGCGGGCGAGGCCGATCAGGGCTGCGACCAGGGCGCCGGTGCCGCCCTCGGCGAACCACACGCCATGGCGGCGCTCGAGATGCTGGATCAGGGCGTAGAGTCCGCTGGTGTGGAACGGGTGGCCGCCGACCAGCAGCGGCTGCAGGCTGAAGACGCGACGCAGGCTGTCATCGGCCAGCTGGCGGGCGACCTGGCGGTAGACGGAGCGGTGGCCGCCGAGGCGGAGCAGGGCCGGGAAGGCGGCGAGCATGGTCAGCAGGCGGTGGAAGGGCTGGTCGCCGTAGCGCTCGTAGCCGACGCGGTAGAGCGCCTGGGCGTGGCGCATGAGGCGCTCGTAGCCCGGACGGTCGGCGGGCGAGAAGCGCTCGACCTCGCGCGCCATCGCCGCCGGGTCGCCGGAGTAGTCGAAGTGGCGGCCGTCCTCGAAGGTGATGCGATAGAACGGGAACACCGGCAGCAGGGTGACGTGGTCGGCCAGGCGCTCGCCGAACAGGGCGAACAGCTCCTCGAGCAGGAACGGCGCGGTGATCACGGTCGGGCCGGAGTCGAAGCGGAAGCCGTCCTGGCGGCGGACGCGGCCACGGCCGCCGGGCTCGGGCAGGCGGTCGATCAGGGTGACGGCGTCTCCCAGGGCGCGGGCGCGCAGGGCGGCGGCGATGCCGCCGAAGCCGGCGCCGACGACTACGGTTTGGTGCGGCAAGAGCCGAGGCCGTGCGGTGGGGTTCGGAGGTCAGCGCTGCGGCACGCCTCGGGGCGCCCGGCGGACCGGCATAGGGCGGTGTGACCGACCGAAGCGTTGCAGCGCAGCATGATCAATAATCCGTGATTGATCAACCAGGGTGTTTTCGGACGTGTCAACTCGCGCAAAAGTCGCGGGGAAAGAGCTGCCAGAACGGCAGACCTGTCGCCGGCGTCCCAGGGAGAGCCGTTGATGTCGTCCGCGCAGCCGCGATCAAACGACGGTTTAGCCGGTGCGGTGAGTTCCAGCAGGGCGGAGCAGCATGGCAAGGAGGCGTTGCAGTCGCTGGACGCGCTGACGCGCTCGGCGCTGCCCTCGATGCTGCTCATGCTGCTGATGCGGGCGGGCGAGCGGGACGACACCGAGCCGCTGGGGCACGCCGTTGGCCGTCTTGGGGCGTTGCAGGGGCATCTGGCGCGGCGCGGCGACACCGGGGCTCTGGCTTCGGAGACGCGCCAGCTGGGCCGCGACGCCGTCGGCGCGCTGTTCTCGGCGGTGACCACGCTGCGGCAGCAGACCGAGTAAGCATTCGCTCGCCGGAGCCTCAGCGCGGCCCGGCGAACACCGAGTCCGGGCAGCGGGCGCGCAGGCGTTCGCCGAGCGCATAGCCCAGCGAGGCGGCCTCGCCCGCCGCGCCGTCGACCGCGTCGCGCACCAGGAAGCCGCCATCCTCGCTGGCGACCAGGCCGTGCAGGGTGATCCGGCCGGCACTCAGCCGGCAATGGGCGCCGATCGGGGTGGTGCAGGAGCCGTCGAGCACCGCCAGCATCGCGCGCTCGGCGGTGGCGGCGATGCGGGCGGCGTAATCCTCGACGGCGAGCAGCAGCTCGCGCAGGTCGGTCTCGTCCTCGCGCACGGTGATGCCGACGATGCCCTGGCAGGCGGCCGGCAGCATCGCGAACTCGGGCAGCGGCAGCGACGCCTCGCTCTCCAGGCCGAGCCGGTTCAGCCCGGCCATGGCCAGCAGGCTGGCCTGGCACTCGCCGTGGCGGACCTTGTCGAGGCGCGCCTGCACGTTGCCGCGCATCAGGGTGATGCGCAGGTCCGGCCGCGCGTGCAGCAGCTGCGCCTGGCGGCGCACCGAGGAGGTGCCGACCACCGCGCCGTGCTGCAGGCAGTTGAACGGCTGCGAGGGGTCAGGCTCGCCGCATTCGTCGGACAGGATCAGTGCGTCGCGCGGGTCCTCGCGCGGCAGCACGCAGCCGAGCGCGATGCCGGGCGGCAGCACCGTCTCGAGGTCCTTGAGGCTGTGCACGGCGAGGTCGATGCGGCGGTCGAGCAGGGCGGCGTGGATCTCTTTGGCGAACAGGCCCTTGCCGCCGATCTCGGCGAGGCGCCGGTCCTGCACCGCGTCGCCGGTGGTGCGGATGATCTGCTCGCGGAAGACGTCCATCTGGCGCAGCACCGGGCAGACGCGGGCGAGTGTCGCGAGGAAGCTGCGGGTCTGCGCCAGCGCCAGCGGCGAGCCGCGCGTGCCGACCCGCAGCGGCAGCGTCGGATGGTGCGGCCTGACGTCCGGCGTGCGCGCCGGGGCGCCCCTCTGAGAGCGGGGGGCGATCGCAGCGCCGGGCGTCGGCAGGTCGAGCATGACGGGGTCCATAAGGTCAGGTCGCGACGGGGTTCGGGAAGGGAGCGTTGAGGCGGACGACCACGAGGTTCAGCAGGGCGGCGAAGGCGACCCAGAGCAGATAGGGCGCGAGCAGCCAGGCGGCGAGCGGCGCCCGGCCGGCGAAGGCTGCGATCAGCGCCGCGATCGAGAGCCAGAGCGGCACGACCTCGATCAGCGCCCAGTCCGGCCGCTGCAGCTTGAAGAACAGCGCGCTCCACAGGATGTTGAGCCCGCCGTTCAGCGCGAACAGGCCGAGGGTGGCGGCGCGCTGCTCGGGCGTACGCGCCGCCTGCCAGGCGATCACGCCGGCCCAGGCGGTCAGCCCGCCGATCAGCGTCCAGGCGGGGCCGAACAGCCAGCCGGGGGGCTGCCAGGCCGGCTTGCGCAGCGCATCGTACCAGGCGCCGATCGTGGTCATCGCCCCGCCGAGGCCGAGCACGCCGATTGCCGAGGCGGCGGCGACGTAGACCACCGGGCTCAACCCTCCACCCCCACCGCCCCGCTCATGCGGAGACGACGCCGGTGAGGTGGGCGATGTTCTTACAGAAGATGCGCAGGTGAACGATCGGCTTGGCGCGCACCAGCTCCTTGGTCATGTAGGCCGACCAGGTCAGCGCCTGAACGTCGCGGTCGCGGCAGATGCTGACGAAGCGCTCGCGCCGGCCGTCGGAGGCGTACCAGAAGCGCTGCATGATCCCCAAAACCCAGAACACCTGGCCGTGCGCCTTCATGAACCGTCTACGGGCGCCGCGCAGCGCCGCGGGGTTGCCGCTGGCGAGGAACGCGGCGACCGCCTCGGCCGCGAGCCGGCCGCCGAGCATGGCGTAGTAGATGCCCTCGCCGGACGCCGGCGCAACCACGCCCGCCGCATCGCCGGCGAGCACGACGTCGCGGCCGTTGTCCCAGCGGCGCAGCGGGCGGAGCGGGATCGGCGCGCCCTCGCGGCGCAGCGTCTCGGCGCCGGCAAGCCCGGCCGCGCCGCGCAGCCGCGCGGTTGCGGTGCGAATGGAGAAGCCCTTGACGGCGCTGCCGAGACCGACGCTCGTGGTCGCGCCGTGCGGGAACACCCATCCGTAGAAATCCGGCGACAGGTCGCCCTTGTAATGCACCTCGCAGCAGCCCGGATCCTGCCCGGCTGGGGTGCGGACGATCTCGTGATAGGCGAAGACGTATTTCATCCTGGCCGAGCCGGGGATTTCCGCACGCCCGATCGCCGAGCGGGCGCCGTCGGCGCCGATCACCGACCTGCTCCGCAGCGTGAACGCCTCGCCGTCGGCATCCCGGCAGCTCAGCACGACGGTGCCGTCGGGCTCGCGTGCGAGGGAGGCGAATTCGCCGTGATGGCGGGTCGCGCCGTCGGCGACGGCGCGCTCGCGTAGCCAGATGTCGAACTCGCGCCGGTCCACCATGCCGACGAAGCCCTCGCCGATCGGCATGTCCGCGGTCCGGTCCGAGGGGGCGAAGACGCGGGCGGCGGTGGCGCGGGCGACCAGCATCTCGTCGGGGATCGCGAAATCCTGGATCGCGCGCGGCGGAATGGCGCCGCCGCAGGGCTTGATCCGGCCGTCGCGGTCGAGCAGGGCGACGGCGAGGCCCCGGCGGGCGAGGTCGGAGGCGGCGGTGGCGCCGGCGGGACCGCCGCCGACGACGATGGCGTCGTAAATCATGGCAGGACCCTAAGAAGAGGAAGCGGTTCTTTTTTGAAAAAAAGAACAAAAAAACTTTTATTCGATTGACGTCGCGACAGCGGGATCGAAAGTTCTTTGCTTCTTTCTTTCAAGAAAGAAGCGCTTGCTTCACGTCGCGTCATGATGCCAGCGTGAAGGCGGCGGCGAGCATGCCGAGCACGTAGAGGCTGGTGCCGGTGGCGTTGTACCAGGGGGCGCGGGCGCGGGGATTGGCCAGGAGGCGTGGCATCAGCAGCAGCTGGGCGGCGAGCAGGGCGGCGACGGCGCCGGCGGCGAGCGGGCGGTGCCAGGTCCAGAGCAGGGCGACGACCACCGCCTGCGGCGCCGTCATGATCAGGCAGGCGAGGCGGCAGGCGACGTCCGCACCGAGGCGGGCGGGCAGGGAGCGCAGGCCCATCTGGCGGTCGCCGTCGATCGACTTGAAGTCGTTCAGCGTCATGATGCCGTGGGCGCCGAGGCTGTAGAGCGCGGCGACGAGGATGATCGCCGGCGAGGGCATGCCGTGGCGCATCACCGCGGCACCGGCGAACCAGGGCAGGCCCTCGTAGGAGACGCCGCAGGCCAGGTTGCTCCACCAGCCATTGGATTTCAGCCGGATCGGCGGCGCGCTGTAGGCCCAGGCCAGCGCGATGCCGATCACGGCGGCAACCGAGACCCAGGGGCCGAGCGCCCAGGCGACGGCGAGCGAGAGCAGGCTCCAGGCGATCGCCAGATAGAGCCCCCAGCGGCCGGGCACGCGGCCCGAGGGGATCGGCCGGCCGGGCTCGTTGATCGCGTCGACGTGGCGGTCGAACCAGTCGTTGACGGCCTGGCTGGTGCCAGTGGCGAGCGGGCCGGCGAGTGCCACGCCGGCCAGCAGCAGGCCGAGGTGGAAGCGGCCGGAGGAGACGACGCCGCACAGGAAGGCCCAGATCGGGGCGAACCAGGTTAGGGGCTTCAACAGCTCAAGCAAGGCAAGCAAGGAAGGCCAGGGCTTTGCCCTGGACCCACCAAAGGCCCGAGGCCCTTGGAACCCATCCGATCGGTTTCCAAAGGCCGCCGGCCGTCGTGCGAAGCACGCGTGCGCGTGACGGTGGGTCAAGGGCAAAGCTCTTGCCTTGCTTCGCGTGCTCAATCTTCGAGCTCCGCCAGGTCGCCAAGCCCGTAGCGCCGCAGCTTGACGTACAGGCTCTGCCGGCTCAGCCCGAGCATCTCGGCGGCCGAGGCGCGGTTGTCCTCGGTCAGCTCCAGCGCCGCCTCGATGCACAGCTTCTCGATCACGTCGGTGGCGTCGCGCACCAGGTCCTTCAGCGATACCCGGCCGATCAGCTCGGTGAGCTGCTCGGGCGAGCGCGGCAGGTCCAGCCCCGCAGCGCCGCGCGGCTCGTCGGCGCTGGGCAGCCGGCGGCCGACGTCGCGGATGCTCAGGCAGCAGGCGGTGCGGCCCTCGCCGACGATCGAGACGGCGGAGACCTCGACCGCGGTGTCCGCGCCGTGTTCGCCGCGCAGCTGAGTCGCGAACAGCCGCACGGCGCCGCGTTGGCGCAGATTGGCGAGCAGCACGTCGACGTCGACGCCCGGGCGACCGAGCCAATCCTCGAGCGGCCGGCCGACCGCCTGCTCGAGCGCGCCGAGCTGGGCAAGGTCGAGAAAGGCGGCGTTGGCGGAGAGCAGCTCGCCGGCGGCGTCGGTGAACACCAGCCCGTCCGGCGACTGCTTCAGCGCCGCCAGCAGCTGCTCGTTCAGCGCCGAGGCCTCGGTGCTCGGCGCGCCGGCGGAGAGCCGGACGAGCAGCAGCGCGGCGCCGTCCTCGCGCAGCAGCGAGGCGAACAGGCTGACCTCGCGGCCGGCCTCCGCCAGGCGGGCGCGCACCGTCTCGGGGACGGCTTCGGCGGTGCGGCTCTCCTGGGCGCCGCCCTTTACCGCGGCGGCCAGGAAGCGCTGCAGGGCGGGCCGGCTGCGCGGCTCGAACATCTCGATGAAGCTGGTTTGCGGCAGCCGCGGGCGCTTCTCGAGCGCGCGGGCGGCGTCCGTCGCGGCCCTGCCGGCGCCGCGCCGATGCTCGGGCAGCAGCGCCCGCCCGGCGGCGTTCACCTCGGTCACGCGCAGGCTGGCCGCGTCGACGACGAGCAGCGGCTCGGGCGAGGTCTCGAACAGCACCCGGTAGCGCGCCTGGGCCTGGCGTAGGCTGGCGTAGTCACGCTCCAGCGCCTGCTGGGCGTCGATCAGCCGCTGCTGCAGCACGGTGATCGGCCGCAGGTCGCGGCCGAAGGCGATCATCGTGCCGTCGCGTCTGGCGCGCACGGCGGAGTATTGCACCGCGACGTCGCCGCCGCCGCCGCCGGGGCGCGCGACGTGGTTGAGGTGGCGCAGCTGGCCGTCATGCTCCTGCTGGGCGGCGTCGAGCAGCGCCTCGAGCTTGGGGCGGCTCTCCACCGTGATCGCGTCGGCAAACGGGTGGCCGCGCCACTCCGCCGCCCCCGGTAGGTTGTCGAGCAGGTCGGCGCTGCGGAAGGCGAGGTCGCGCACCACGCCGTCCGGGCCGAGGATCACCGCGACATCGGCGGCGGCGGCGATCACCCGGGCGGCGGCGTGCCCGTCAAGCGCGCCGACGAGGTCGGGCGAGGCGAAGCGCTTGCCCGGCTTGCCCGTTGGCGCGGCCGGCTTGGCGGCGCCGAGCTTGGCCCGATCCGGCTTTGTCGTGCCCGGCTTGGCCGAGTCCGCCTTTGTCATGCCCGGCTTTGTCGCGCCCGGCTTTGTCGTCATCGACTTTGTCATGCCCGGCTTTGTCGTAATCGGCTTCATGGCGCCGGCCGCCGGTCGCGACCGGGTTGCTTCGATGGCCTGTCGCGGCTTGCGGGTCGGCGGTCCTTGTCGGCTCGCAGCGTCGCCGCCTCGGCCTCGCGGCGGGCGCGCAGCAGCAGGCCGGCGAAGCGCACCGCCTCCTCGGCGTCCGCCGCGGTGGCGTCGGCGTCGACCAGGCGGGCGAGCTCGGGGCGGCGGTGCAGCAGCGGGCCGCCGACCATGACGATCAGCCCCGGCCGGGCCGAGCGATCGCGCGCCCGCGCCACCTGCTCGCGCAGCGTCTCGATGTGGATCTCGCTGGCGATCGACAGCCCGACGAGGTCGATCTCCTGGCATTGCAGCTGGGCGCCGAGGTCCTCGCTGGCGCTGGGCAGCGGCGTGCACACCGTCCAGCCGTCGCGGCGGAAGAACTCGCCCAGCATGGAGATGCCAAGGCCATGCGTCTCGCCCGGCACCGGCACCAGCAGGGCGGCGGCGGTGGTGCTGGTGGCGTCGCCGCCCTCGACCAGCTCCGGCGCCAGCGCGTGCAGCATCGCCTGCAGGCGCAGCGTGCCGATGGTGACCTCGCTGCACGAGGCGAGGTCCTGCTCCCAGAGCTCGCCGAGGCGGCGGGCAGCCTGGGTCAGCAAGCCCAGGCAGAGCGCGTCGGGCGCCGCGCCGCCGGCGCGCAGCCTGGCCAGCAGCTCGCGCGCCGGACGCGGATCGTCGAGCAGCAGGCACTCGACCATGCGGCGCAGCGTCTGCGCGTGCATCGCCTCGGCCGCGCGGGCGGCGCGGTTCGGCAGCCGCCGATCAAGGCTGTCGGCAAGGCGCGGGATCACCTGGCGTTCGACCAGCGCCAGGATCGCCGGCATGTTGTCGCGCTGCGGCACGAGGCGTCCTCTCGCTGTTGTCTCGCCGACCGCAGGCGCGCGCAGACCAGACATCGGGTGCTTCCTGGGCTTTGGCCGTTGCCGGACTGAAGCAACGGCGCTGCAATGTGTCAACTTAAGATTACGTTCTGTCTGCTTGACAGTCGCTCGCCGCGGGTCCTAGCGTTCGGCATCGGCGAGGCGGGAGTTGGCTGTGGCGACGACGCATTTCTCACTTTCCGACCGGCTGAACGGCGCCAATTGCTGCCCCTGGACGGCGAGCGCGGGCTTCGCCGCGCAGCGCCCATCCGCGCCGCGCACGTCCGCGCCGCAGCGCAGACCCCCCGCGCCGCGGCGCCAAACGATCGTCTACACGCCCGAGCAGCGCCGCCGGCGTGACGAGAGCGGCTGGACGCTGGTGCAGGGCGTGCTGGCGCCGCTGCAGTTCCTCGCGTTTGCGGTCAGCCTCGGCCTCGTGCTGCATTTCCTGGCGAGCGGCTCGGGCTATGCCGCGGCCACGATCTCGATCGTGGTGAAGACGCTGTTTCTTTACGCCATCATGACGACCGGGGCGCTGTGGGAACGCGCCGTGTTCGGCCGCCTGCTGTTCGCGTCTGCGTTCTTCTGGGAGGACGCCTTCAGCATGCTGGTGATCGCGCTGCACACCGGCTACGTCGCGGCGCTGCTGACGCACGCTCTGGCGCCGTCCCAGCTGATGCTGCTGGCGCTGACCGCCTACGCCTCCTACGTGGTCAACGCGGCGCAATTCGTGGTGAAGTTCCGCGCCGTGCGTCGCGAGGCGCAGCCCGAGGCCCAGCCTTGGGCGGCTGGCGTCGCGAGCCCGGCCGAGTGAGCGCGAGCCTGGCCCTGACGCGGTCGGCAGCCGCCGGCTGCGCCGTGGCCGAGCAGGCGCCGCTCCGGGCGGCCGAGGCCGCGCCGCTCCACGAGAGTGAGGTTGCGCCGCTCCGCGAAGGTGAAATACCGCCGCTCCGCGAGCGTGAGGTTGCGCCGCTCCGCGAGAGTGACGTAACGCCGCTCCGCGAGCGGGGCCAGCGCGAGGTGTTCTGCGGCCTGACCGGCATCGTCTGGCTGCACCGCGCCATGCCGGACGCGTTCTTCCTGGTGGTCGGCTCGCGCACCTGCGCGCACCTGCTGCAATCGGCCGCCGGCGTCATGATCTTCGCCGAGCCGCGCTTCGCCACCGCGATCATCGAGGAGCGCGACCTCGCCGGGCGGGCCGACATGAACGACGAGCTGGACCGGGTCGTCACCCGGCTGCTCGAGCGGCGGCCGGAGATCCGGCTGCTGTTCCTGGTCGGCTCCTGCCCCTCCGAGGTGATCAAGCTGGACCTCGGACGAGCCGCGGCGCGGCTCGCGCAGCGCACCCTGCCGGCGACCCGGGTGCTGGCCTATTCCGGCAGCGGTTTGGAGACGACGTTCACCCAGGGTGAGGATGCGTGCCTCGCCGCGCTGGTGCCCGAGCTTGCTTGCAGCGACTCGCCGGCGCTGCTGGTCGCGGGCGCGCTGCCGGACGTAATCGAGGCGCAGTTTCGCGCGACTTTCGCCGCACTCGGCATCGGGCAAGTGCATTTCCTGCCGCCGCGGCGGGCGACCGCGCTGCCGCCGGTGGGCCCGCACACCCGGCTGCTGCTCGCCCAGCCCTTTCTGGCCGAGACCGCGCGCCTGCTGGAGGCGCGTGGCGCGCGCCGCATCGCCGCCGCCTTTCCGTTCGGCGAGGAGGGCACGACGGCCTGGTTCAGCGCCGCCGCGGCGGCGTTCGGCGTGCAGCCCGACCGGCGCGATGCGGTGCTGGCGCCGGGCCAGGCGCGGGCGCGGGCCGCGGTCGGGCGGCAGCGGGAGCGGCTGGCCGGGCGCTCGGTGTTCCTGTTCCCGGACTCGCAGCTGGAGATCCCGTTCGCGCGCTTCCTGTCGCGCGAGCTCGGCATGCGGCTCGTCGAGGTCGGCACGCCCTATCTGCACCGCCAGCACCTCGCCGAGGAGCTGGCGCTGCTGCCGGCCGGCACGCGGCTGAGCGAGGGCCAGGACGTCGACCGGCAGCTCGACCGCTGCCGGGCGGCGCGGCCGGACCTGGTGGTGTGCGGGCTGGGTCTCGCCAACCCGCTCGAGGCGGAGGGCATCACGACCAAATGGTCGATCGAGCTGCTGTTCAGCCCGGTGCACGGCTACGAGCAGGCCGGCGACCTCGCGGGACTGTTCGCACGGCCAATGCTGCGGCGCGCGCTGCTGGACGGTGCGCTCGCGCCGGCCGCGCCGGTGGCGGCCTAGCCGATGCAGCTCACGCTCTGGACCTATGAGGGGCCCACCCATGTCGGCGCGATGCGGGTCGCCGCCGCGATGGACGGCGTGCACTACGTGCTGCACGCGCCGCAGGGCGATACCTATGCCGACCTGCTGTTCACCATGATCGAGCGGGCCGATCGCCGGCCGCCGGTGACCTACACGACGTTCGCCGCGCGCGACCTCGGCGGCGACACCGCGGCCCTGTTCAAGACCGCGGTGCGCGACGCCTATGAGCGGTTCCGCCCGGAGGTGATGCTGGTCGGCGCGAGCTGCACCGGCGAGCTGATCCAGGACGATCCCGGCGGCCTCGCCCGCGCGCTCGGATTGCCGATCCCGGTGATCGCGCTCGACCTGCCGTCCTACCAGCGCAAGGAGAATTGGGCGGCGGCCGAAACGTTCTACGCGCTGGTGCGGGGGCTCGCCGTCGAGGCGCCGCGCGACGAGCACGGCCCGAGCTGCAACATCCTCGGCCCGACCGCACTCGGCTTTCGCCACCGGGACGATGTGCGCGAGGTGCGCGGGCTGCTCGAGCGGCTCGGCGTGCGGGTCAATGTTGTGGCGCCGCTCGGCGCGACCCCGGCGGCGCTGGCGCGGCTCGGCGAGGCACGGTTCAACGTCGTTCTGTATCCGGAGATCGCCGGCACCGCGGCGCGCTACCTGCAGAAGCGCTTCGGCCAGCCTTCGACGCGCACGGTGCCGATCGGCGTCGCGGCGACGCGCGCCTTTGTCGACGAGGTGCTGGCCCTGGCCGGGATCGCGCCGGATGCGGCGGAGCCGGCGTGCAACCTGCCTTGGTATTCGCGCTCGGTGGATGCGACCTACCTGACCGGCAAGCGCGTGCTCGTGTTCGGCGACGCGACGCATGCGATCGCCGCGGCGCGGGTCGCGGCCTCGGAGCTCGGCTTCGACGTGGTCGGGCTCGGCAGCTACAGCCGCGAGTTCGGCCGCGAGCTGCGCGAGGCGGCGCTGGGCTACGGGCTCGAGGCGCTGATCAGCGACGACAGCCTGGAGGTCGAGCAGCGCATCGCCGAGCTGCGGCCCGACCTCGTGCTCGGCACCCAGATGGAGCGGCATGTCGCCAAGCGCCTCGGCATCCCGTGCGCGGTGATCTCCGCGCCGGTGCACGTGCAGGATTTTCCGGCCCGCTACTCGCCGCAGATGGGCTTTGAGGGCGCCAACGTGCTGTTCGACAGCTGGGTGCACCCGCTGATGATGGGGCTCGAGGAGCACCTGCTCGGCATGTTCCGCGAGGATGACGAGTTCTCGCCCGACGCGCCGGCGTCGCATCTGGGCGCCGAGGCGCATTCGCGGTCGCTCGAGGTGGCGGGTGTGGATGCGGCGGCCTGGGCGCCGGAGGCGGAGCGCGAGCTGCGGCGGGTGCCGGTGTTCGTGCGCGGCCGCGCGCGGCGCAACACCGAGGCCTACGCGCGTGACCGCGGCCGGGCGCTGATCACCGTCGAGACGCTCTATGAGGCGAAGGCGCATCATGCACGCTGAGATGACGCCGGTTCGGATCGTCATCGTCACGATGGACAGCCATCTGGCGGCAGCCGCCGTGCAGGTGGAGTGCTCGCTCCGCGCCGAGCTGCCGGGCCTGTCGCTCTCGGTGCACTCGGCCGATGTGTGGGGGCACGACCAGGCGGCGCTGGCTGGCTGCCATGCCGCGATCGCCGGCGCCGACATCGTCATCGCCGCCATGCTGTTCCTCGGCGAGCATGTGGACGCGGTGCTGCCGGCGTTGCAGGCCCGGAACGAAAGCTGCCGGGCGATGCTCGGCTGCATGTCGGCGCCCGAAATCGTGAAGCTGACCCGGATGGGGTCGTTCTCGATGGCCGGCGAGGCGGGCGGGCTGATGGGCGTGCTGAAGCGCCTGCGCGGCGGCCGCGGCAAGCCGGGGGCTGCGAGCGGGCGCGACCAGATGCGCATGCTCAAGCGCCTACCGAAGGTGCTGCGCTTCATCCCCGGCGCCGCGCAGGACGCGCGCTGCTACTTCCTGGCGCTGCAGTACTGGCTCGCCGGCTCGGAGGCGAACCTCGCCAGCCTGGTGCGCATGCTGGTCGATCGTTACGCCGGCGACGCGCCCCCGGGCGCCAAGCTGCGCATCGCCGCCCCGATCGAGTATCCGGATGTCGGGCTGTATCATCCTGCGCTGCCGGGCCGGGTTGTCGAGGACCTCGCCGCCCTGCCGCGGCTGGGGGCGGCGGGCACGGTCGGGCTGCTGGTCATGCGCTCCTACGTGCTGGCCGGCAACGCGGCGCATTATGACGGCGTGATCGCGGCGCTCGAGGCGCGCGGGCTGAACGTCATCACGGCGTTCGCGGCGGGGCTGGACGCGCGTCCGGCGATCGAGCGCTACTTTATGGCCGACGGCCGGCCGCAGATCGACGCCCTGCTGTCGCTCACCGGATTTTCGCTCGTTGGAGGCCCTGCCTACAACGATGCAAAGGCGGCCGAGACGGTGCTGGCCGGGCTCGACGTGCCCTACCTCGCGGCTCACCCTGTCGAGTTCCAGACGCTGGCGCAGTGGCGCGAGGACGCGCGCGGGCTCACCCCGGTCGAGGCGGCGATGATGGTGGCGCTGCCGGAGCTCGACGGCGCGATCTGGCCGATGACGTTTGGCGGGCGTCAAGGAGAAGAGGGCGGCGAGGCGGCAGCGGGGCGCCACATGGCCTCCGAGCCCGAGCGGGCGGCGATGCTGGCGGCGCGTGTGGCGCGTCTGGTGGCGCTGCGCCGCGCCGAGCGGGCGGAGCGGCGGGTGGCGATCGTGCTGTTCAACTTTCCGCCTAATGGCGGCAGCACCGGCACCGCCGCCTACCTGTCGGTGTTCGAGTCGCTGCACCGGGTGATGATCGGGTTGTCGGCCGGCGGCTACCGGGTCGAGGTGCCGGCCAGCGTCGAGGCGCTGCGCGAGCGGGTGCTGATCGGCAATGCGGCGCGCTTCGGCACCGACGCCAACGTCGTGCATCGCATCCCGGCCGCCGATCACGTTCGGCGCGAGCCGCATCTGGCGGAGATCGAGCGGCAGTGGGGGCCGGCACCCGGGCGGCAGAACAGCGACGGCAGCGCGATCCAGGTGCTGGGCGAGCGTTTCGGCAACGTTCTGGTCGCGGTGCAGCCGGCGTTCGGTTATGAGGGCGACCCGATGCGGCTGCTGTTCGAGCACGGCTTCGCGCCGACGCACGCGTTTTCCGCCTTCTACCGCTACCTGCGCGAGGATTTTTCCGCCCACGCGGTGCTGCATTTCGGCACCCACGGCGCGCTCGAGTTCATGCCGGGCAAGCATGCGGGCCTGTCCGCCGCCTGCTGGCCGGACCGGCTGATCGGCGACCTGCCGAATCTGTATCTCTACGCCGCCAACAATCCCTCCGAGGGGGCGCTGGCCAAGCGGCGGACCGGGGCGACGCTGATCAGCCACCTGACGCCGCCGCTCGGGCGCGCCGGACTCTATCGCGGCCTGCTCGACCTCAAGAGTTCGGTCGATCGCTGGCGGGCGCTGGCGCCGGAATCGAGCGAGGAGCAGCGGGCCGCGCTCGCCGAGCTGATCCAGGCGCAGGCGGCCGCGATCGAGCTTGCCGATGCGGCGCCGGCCTGGAGCGACGCGGCGGCGCGGGTCGAGACGCTGCGCAACCAGCTGATCGAGTTCGAGCAGACATTGATCCCGCAGGGCCTGCACGTCGTCGGCCGGCCGCCCGATGCCGCCGGGCGAGCCGACATGCTGGACGCCGCCGGCATTTTCGAGCCGGGCCGTCGCGCCGAGCTGGACCTGCTGCTCGCGACCGACAGCGAGCTGCCGGCGATCCTGCATGCGCTGGACGGCGGCTACCTGCGGCCTGCACCGGGCGGCGACATCGTGCGCAACGCCGACGTGCTGCCGACGGGGCGCAACCTGCACGGGCTCGACCCGTTTCGCATCCCGAGCGCGTTCGCGGTGCAGGACGGCGCGCGCCAGGCCGAGCGGCTGCTGGCGCGCCACCAGGCGGACGGCGCGGCGCTGCCCGAGACGGTGGCGATGGTGCTGTGGGGCACCGACAACCTCAAGACCGAGGGCGGGCCGATCGCCCAGGCGCTCTGGCTGATCGGCGCCGAGCCGCGGCACGACAGCTACGGCCGGCTTGCCGGCGCGGCACTGGTGCCGCTCGAGCGCCTCGGCCGGCCGCGCATCGACGTCATCGTGACGCTGTCGGGCATCTTCCGCGACCTGCTGCCGCTGCAGACCCGGCTGTTGGCCGAGGCGGCGCTGCTGGCCGCCGAGGCGGACGAGCCGGCCGACCGCAACTACGTCCGGGCGCACGCGCTGTCGTTTGCCAACCGCAACGGCTGCAGCATGGCGGTGGCGGCGCTGCGGGTGTTCGGCAACGCCGAGGACGCCTACGGCGCCAACGTCAACCTGATGATCGACCAGGGCGGCTGGAACGACGAGGACGAGCTCGCCGAGGCGTATGTGCGGCGCAAGGGGTTCGCCTACGGCATGGACGGCCACGCCTGCCGCCAGGACGCGGTGCTGGCCGACATGCTCGGGACCGTCGAGGTCGCCTACCAGAACCTCGACAGCGTCGAGCTCGGCGTCACCACGGTCGACCACTACTTCGACACGCTGGGCGGCATCGCGCGGGCGGTCAAACGCAACCGGGGTGCTGCGGCCAGCCTCTACATCGGCGACCAGACGCGCGGCGACGGCATCGTGCGCAGCCTCGCCGAGCAGGTGAGCCTGGAGACGCGGACGCGGGCGCTGAACCCGAAATGGTACGAGGCGCTGCTGGCGCATGGCTACGAGGGCGTGCGGCAGATCGAGGCGCAGGTGACCAACACGCTCGGCTGGTCGGCGACCACCGGGCAGGTCGCGCCGTGGATCTACCAGCAGCTCAGCGAGACTTTCGTGCTGGAGCCGGGCATGCGCGAGCGGCTCTGCGCGCTCAACCCGGTGGCCTCGGCCAAGATCGTAAACCGGCTGATCGAGGCCGGCGAGCGGCATTACTGGGCGCCGGACGCCGAGACGCTGGAGCGGCTGCGCGAGGCCGGCGAGGCGGCCGAGGACAGGCTCGAGGGCATCGCGCCGCCAGCATTGGGAGTTGCCGCATGACGATCGATACGAAGCCGGATCGGCTGAAACTGGCGAGCGGCTGCGGCAGCTGCTCCGACAGTGCCGGAGGCGACGGCGAGGGCAGCGTTCAGGTTCGTCTTGAGCCGAGCAAGCGGGCCGGCACGGCGCGGGTGTTCGCGGTGTATGGCAAGGGCGGGATCGGCAAGAGCACGACCTCGTCGAACCTCTCCCTCGCCTTTGCCCGCCAGGGCCACCGGGTGCTGCAGATCGGCTGCGACCCCAAGCACGACAGCACGTTCACGCTGACCAAGCGGCTGATCCCGACCGTGATCGACGTGCTGGAGGGTGTCGACTTCCATCCCGAGGAGCTGCGGCCGGAGGACTTCGTCGTCGAGGGCACCGGCGGGGTGATGTGCGTCGAGGCGGGCGGGCCGCCGGCGGGCACCGGCTGCGGCGGCTACGTCGTCGGCCAGACGGTGAAGCTGCTGCGCGAGCACCATCTGCTTGAAGACACCGACGTCGTGATCTTCGACGTGCTGGGCGACGTGGTGTGCGGCGGCTTTGCCGCACCCCTGCAATTCGCCGACCAGGCGCTGATCGTCGCCGCCAATGATTTCGACAGCATCTTCGCGATGAACCGCATCGTCGCCGCGATCGAAGCCAAGGCGCGCAACTACGACGTCCGGCTCGGCGGCGTGATCGTCAATCGCAGCGCCGCGACCGACCAGATCGACCGCTACAATGCCGCGGTCGGGCTCAGCACGCTCGCCCACCTACCCGACCTCGACGCGATCCGCCGTTCGCGGCTGAAGAAGGCGACGCTGTTCGAGATGGAGGCGACGCCGGAGGTCGCGGCCGTGCAGGCCGAGTATATGCGGCTCGCCGAGACGCTGTGGCGCGGCACGCCGCCGCTGCAGGCCCGCGCGATGAAGGACCGCGACATCTTCGACCTGCTCGGCTTCGAGTGATGCCCGGCTCGGCCACACCAGCCGCCATGTCGGCCGCCACGTTGGCAGGCAGCGTCTACGAGCGCCGCCGCGGCGAGCTGGAGGCGTATTTCGACCGCACCGCCGCCGCCGCTTGGGCGCGGCTGACCTCCGAGGCGCCGCTCGGGCGCATCCGGCGCACGGTGCGGGCCGGGCGCGACGAGATGCGCGCGACGCTGCTCTCTTGGCTGCCGGAGGACCTTGCCGGCTGCCGGGTGCTCGATGCCGGCTGCGGCACCGGGGCGCTGGCGGTGGCGGCGGCCCGGCGCGGCGCACAGGTTGTGGCGATCGACCTGGCCGGCACGCTGCTGGAGCTGGCGGTCAGCCGGATGCCGGCCGACGTCGCGTCCCGCATCGAGCTCCGCGCCGGCGACATGCTCGACCCGGCATTTGGGCGGTTCGACTACGTCGTCGCCATGGACTCGCTGATCCACTATCCGGCGGCTGAGATGGCGGACGCCATCGGCCAGCTCGCCGATCGCACCGACCGCGCGGTGCTGACGACGCTGGCGCCGCGCACGCCGATGCTGGCGGCGATGCACGCCGCCGGACGGCTGTTCCCGCGCGCCGACCGGGCGCCGGCGATCGAGCCGATCTCGCCGCGCCGGCTGCGGGCGCGGCTCGCCGGCCTGCCCGGCTTCCGGCAGGCGCGCCGCCACCGCGTCTCGACCGGCTTCTACATCTCTGAGGCGAACGAGCTGGTGCGCGGGTGAGCGCCGCCGCACGCCTCTCGCGTGGGCTGACGCTGCTGTCGTCGCAGGTCATGCCGCTCGCCGCGTCAGATACTCCGCTCGGCATGTCGGGCGGCCGGTTG
This sequence comes from Acetobacteraceae bacterium, assembly GCA_963692975.2. GTDB lineage: Bacteria > Pseudomonadota > Alphaproteobacteria > Acetobacterales > Acetobacteraceae > CAXMMR01. The sequence goes on from CAXMMR010000025.1 coordinate 104,767, forward strand.
CTGCGGCTGTCGCTGTTCCAGGTCTCGGTCGGCATGACGATCGCGCTGGTGATCGGCACGCTGAACCGGGTGATGATCGTAGAGCTCGGCGTCTCGGCCCGGCTGGTCGCGATCATGGTGGCGCTGCCGCTGGTGTTCGCGCCGGCGCGGGCGCTGATCGGCTTCAAGTCCGACACCCATCGCAGCCTGCTCGGCTGGCGGCGGGTGCCGTTCCTGTGGATGGGCGCGCTGCTGCAGTTCGGCGGCCTGGCGATCATGCCGTTTGCGCTGCTGCTGCTGTCGGGCGATGGCGGCGGGCACGCGCCGGCCTGGCTCGGGCCGCTCGGGGCGGGGTTCGCCTTCCTGCTGACCGGGGCGGGGCTGCACACGACGCAGACCGTGGGGCTGGCGCTGGCGACCGATCTTGCGCCGGCGGAGAGCCGGCCGCGCATCGTCACCCTGCTCTGCGCCATGCTGCTGATCGGGGTGCTGGCGGCGGCGCTGCTGTTCGGCCTGCTGCTGGCGCGGTTCAGCGAGATGCGGCTGATCCAGGTGATCCAGGGGGCGGCGCTGCTGAGCCTGGTGCTGAACGGCGTCGCGCTGTGGCGCCAGGAGCCGCGCGCGCCCTCGCGCTTCGCCCCCGGCGTGCGCCGCCCGTCATTTCGCGCCGCCTGGCGGGTGATCGGGCGCGAGGCGCAGGCGCGCCGCCGGCTGGTCGCGGTCGGGCTCGGCACCGTCGCCTTCAGCCTGCAGGACGTGCTGCTCGAGCCGTATGGCGGGCAGGTGCTCGGCCTGCCGGTGGGTGCGACGACGGCGCTGACGGCGCTCCTTGCCGCCGGCGGGCTTGCAGGCTTTGCCTGGTCGGGGCGGCAGCTCGGCCGCGGCCTGCACCGCTACCGGCTCGCCGCGATCGGCGTGCTGGTCGGGCTGGTCGCGTTTCCGCTGGTGATCTTCGCAGCACCGGTCGGCTCGCGCGCGCTGTTCGGGCTCGGCACGTTCTGCATCGGCGGTGGGGCGGCGGTGTTTGCCGTCGGCACGCTGTCCGGCGCGATGGATGATGCCGGGGCCGAAACGACCGGGCTGTCGCTCGGCACCTGGGGCGCGGTGCAGGCGTTCGCCGCCGGTTCGGCGATCGCGATCGGCGGCGTGCTGCGCGACGCGGTCGCGAGCCTGGCCGAGCACGGCGCGCTCGGCGCCGGCCTGCGCGACAGCGCGACCGGCTACGACGCCGTCTACCTTGCCGAAATCATTTTGCTGCTGGCGACGCTCGTGACGCTCGGGCCGCTCGCCAGCTACCGCCGTGTCCAGCACCGCCAGGCGCACCTGCCCGGCGCGCTTGGCGCCAGCCAGTAGGAAAGTCCGATGCATCACAGCGGCTTCACCGGCTACGTCGACGTCGCTCAGGTGACGTTGTACGCGTTCTGGATCTTTTTCTTCGGGCTGATCCTGTACCTGCATCGCGAGGACAAGCGCGAGGGCTACCCGCTGGTCTCCGAGGTGAAGGGCCACACCCAGCAATTCGCGACGCACGGCTTCATCAAGACCCCGGAGCCGAAGGTGTTCCGGTTCTTCCATGGCGGTGAAAGCCTGTCGCCGGCAACCCAGCCGCCGCGCTTTCCGATCGGTGCGGCGCCGGTCAGCGACTTTCCCGGCGCGCCGATCGAGCCCACCGGCAACCCGCTCGTCGACGGCATCGGCCCCGCCTCGTGGTGCTACCGCATCGACGAGCCGGAGCTGACGATCGAGGGCAAGCTGAAGATGACGCCGATGCGCGACATGCGCGAATACTCAGTGGCGCGCTACTCGGCCGACCCGCGCGGCTGGCGCGTGGTCGGCGCCGACGGCGTGCTCGTCGGCGTCGTGGGCGACCTCTGGATCGACGAGATCGAGGAGACGATGCGCTACCTCGAGGTCGAGCTCGACGAGGCGGTGGAGCCCGAGGCGCTGCTCCGGCGCGTGCTGCTGCCGCAGCCCTATGCGCGCTTCAACAAGCGCACCCGCGAGGTGCGGGTGCAGTCGATGCTGGCGTGGCAGTTCCGCGACGTGCCGCGGCTCCGCAACTCCGAGCAGGTGACGTTCCAGGAGGAGGAGAAGCTGGTGGCGTATTTTGGCGGCGGGCAGATGTATGCGGCCTCCCTGCGCCAGGGCGCGCCGCTGTGAGCGGCCGCATCCGGGTTGTCCGCACGCAGCCGCGAGCGGCCGGCGGCTCGGCCAAACTGCCCGGCATGCCGGCGCCGCTGCCGCCCGGCGAGACGCTGCTGTGGCAGGGCGCGCCGTGCTGGCGGCTGCTGGCGCTGCGCGTGCTGCATGTGCGTAAGCTGGCGCTGTATTTCACCGCCCTGGGCGCCGGCCTGCTGTTCGAGGCGCTGCGGCTGCAGACCGCGCAGGCCTGGTCCATGCTGGCCGGGCTGCTGCTGCTCGGCAGCGTCGCCATCGGCCTGCTGGCGGGCTTTGCCTACCTCGTGCATCGGACCTCGCGCTACACGATCACCGACCGGCGCATCGTGCTGCATGTCGGCGTGGCGCTGAGCATGGACATCAACCTGCCGTTCGCGGCGGTGCAGAGTGCCGCGCTGCGGCTGCGTCGCGACGGCTCGGGCGATATTCCGATCCGCCTCGCGGGGCCGACGCGCATGGGCATCACGCTGCTCTGGCCGCATGTGCGGCCGTGGCGGACGCGCAACGTCGAGCCGATGCTGCGCGCGCTGCCCGATGCGGCCGCGGTTGCGCAACTGCTCGCCCGCGCGCTCGCCGCGAGCGCGGCCCAGGCCGTGCCGGCGCTGCCCCAGGGCGAACCCGCGGTGAGCGGCGCCGCGCTGCCGGTCGCGGCCTAGCGCGATGAGCGCCACCACCTCGGGCGCAGCCCCCGCCGGCTCGCCACCCGCCGCCACCGGCTGGCGTCGCCTGCCCATCCCGGTGCTGATCGCGCTGATGCTGAGCGGCCTGATCGGCATCGTCGCCCTGCTGCCGGCGTCGCCCCTGCCGCCGGCCCGGGTGCTGATCCAGCGCGATCTGGTGTTCAGCCTGCCGGCGGACGGCAGCGTCGAGGCGCGCGACGCGCGGAGCGGCGCGCTGGTGGCGCGTGTGGCGCCGAGCGACCGCAGCTTCGTCCAGGGCATGATCCACGGGCTGCAGGTGATGCGCCGGGTGAACCGCGTCGACCCGGCGGCGCCGCTGCGCATCGCCGCACTCTCGGATGGGCGGCTGACGCTGAGCGACAGCGAGACCGGCACCGTCGTCGATATCGAGGGCTTCGGTCCGGACAACGCGGCAAGCTTTCACGTCTTTATCGGAGTCCCGTGATGATCGGCAGCAGGCGCAAGGTTGAGGCACGCTGCGTGGTGGAGATCGAGCGGACGTTCGACAGTCTGCACGCGCACGCGATCCCGCTCGACGTGCTGATCCGGCCCGGCGACGTGGTGCTCGTGCACGACGCGCCGGTGGCGGTGCGGCAGGGCGAGCGGGTCAGCCGCGCCTGCCGCGCCACGGTGCAGCGCGCCGGCCTGCTGCGGCGCGCCTGGACGCGGGCGACGGCGCTGCTGCTGCTCACCGAGCTCTACGAGGTCGGCTTCGAGGCGGGAGAGCCGGGATGAGCGCCGCCATGGAGGCGCCGGAGGCTGGCGTGCTCGCCGCACGGCCGCGCCGCGCGGTCAACGAGGAGACGCTCGCCGCCCAGCGCGACACCGTGCTCAGCCCGCGCTTCTACACCACCGACTTCGCCTACATGGACGGCATCGACGTGAGCTTGGTGCGCCGCGAGTGGGACGGCCTGCTGGCCGAGCTCGACGCCGACCTCAATGCCGGCCATTTCGTGCGCGACGAGCGTTTCGATGCCGATTTCTCCGCCATGCCGGCCGGCCTGAAGCGCGAGTTCCTCGACTTCCTGGTCAGCTCGGTCACCGCCGAGTTCTCCGGCTGCGTGCTTTACGCCGAGATCAAGAAGCGCATCACCAACCCCGACATCCGGCGGCTGTTCAGCGCCATGGCGCGTGACGAGGCGCGGCATGCCGGCTTCATCAACGACAGCCTGAAGGATTTCGGCGTCGGCGTGGATCTCGGCTTCCTCGCGCGCGAGAAGAAATACACCTACTTCAAGCCGAAATTCGTTTTCTACGCGACCTACCTGTCCGAGAAGATCGGCTATGCCCGCTACATCACCATCTTCCGCCAGCTCGAGCGGCATCCGGAGTTCCGCTTCCACCCGATCTTCGCCTGGTTCGAGAAATGGTGCGGTGACGAATTCCGCCACGGCGAGGCGTTCGCGCTGCTGATGCGCGCCGATCCCAAGCTGTTAGCCGGCCGCAACAAACTGTGGATCCGGTTCTTCCTGCTCGCCGTGTTCGCGACGATGTATGTGCGCGACCATCTGCGGCCGGTGTTCCATGCCTCGCTCGGGCTCGACATGACCGAGTACGACTACAAAGTCTTCAGCATCACCCAGGAAATCTGCGCCCAGGTGTTCCCGGTGGCGCTCGACCTCGATGCGCCGCAGCTCCGCGCCGGGCTCGAGCGGCTGCGGGTGCTGGCGGCCGGGATCGCGGCCGCCAAGCGGCAGGGCGGGCTTGCCGGCCGGCTGCGTTGCCTGGCGCTGCAGGCGCGCGCCGGGCTCGTCTTCGCCCGGGTCTACGTGTTGCCAGTACGGGCGCGCGCCATGCCGGACGAGGTGCGGCTTGCGCCGGCCTGGTAAGAGAGCGAAGCGCTTCTTTTTTGAAAAAAAGAAGCAAAAAACTTTTGCACGATCAGAGCCGAGCTAAACTGACAAAAGTTTTTTGGTCCTTTTTTTCAAAAAAGGACGCCTTGCTTTTCTTGTCTGAGGAACACCCGCATGACCTCGCTCTACGTGCTCCCCGGCCTGTTCGCCCTCTTCGTCTGGTGGTTCAGCACCGGCGCGATCATGTTCCTCGACGGCCTGCCGCGCCGGACCTTCAAATACAGCCTGGCCGGCGCGACGGTGCTGTTCGCGGCCTCGCTGTGGGGCATCTGGGCGGGCGCCGGCGACACCAGCGTGCGCGGCGCCTACGTCGCCTTTGCGTGCGGGCTGACCGCCTGGGGCTGGCAGGAGATCAGCTTCTACATGGGCGTCGTCACCGGGCCGCGCTCGGCGCCTTGCCCGGAGGGTTGCCGCGGCTGGCGGCATTTCGGGCATGCGATCCAGACCAGCCTGTGGCACGAGCTGGCGATCATCGCCGCCGCCCTCGTCGTCGGCGCGCTGACCTGGCACCAGCCCAACCGCGTCGGCTTCTGGACCTTCATGGTGCTGTGGTGGATGCACCAGAGCGCCAAGCTCAACGTGTTCCTGGGCGTGCGCAACCTCAACGAGGAGTTCCTGCCCGAGCACCTGCAGTTCCTGCGCAGCTTCCTGACCAAGAAGTCGATGAACCTGCTGTTCCCGGTCTCGATCACCATCTCGACGGTGATCCTGGTGCTGATGATCCAGGTCGCCGACGCGCCGGGGGCGAGCGCGTTCAGCCGGACGAGCGGCTGCTTCCTCTCGGTGCTGATGGGCCTCGCGATTCTGGAGCATTGGCTGCTGATGCTGCCGCTGCCGGTGGCGGCGCTATGGGGCTGGAGCCTGAAGTCGCGCGCCGCGATCAAGCCGTTCGACGTCGAGGTGGTCTCCGGCTTCCTTGGCGCCGGCAAGACCACGTTCCTGCGTGCGAGGCTCGCCCATGCCGGCCCCAAGACGGTGGTCCTGGTCAACGATTTCGCCGCCATGAGCGTGGACGGCTCGCTGCTCGCCGAGCGCGGCGCCGAGGTGGTGGAGCTGCCGAACGGCTGCATCTGCTGCTCGCTGCGCCAGGACCTCGCCGAGCAGCTTCGCACCGTCGTCGCCTCGTTCGCGCCGGAGCGGGTGCTGATCGAGCCCAGCGGGGTCGCCGACCTCGCCTCGCTCTTGGGCGTGCTGGAGCGGCCGGAGCTCAAGCCGATGCGGCGCAGCCTTGCGGTGACGACGGTGCTCGACGCCGGCGCCTTTCTGGCCGACTACGCGCGGCTTTCCGGCCATCTCGAGGCGCAGGTGCGGCTGGCCTCGGTGCTGGTCGTCAACAAGAGCGACGTGGTGGGCGACACCGAGCGGCGGCTGGTGGAGACGACGCTGCGCGGGCTGAACCCGACGGCCCGCGTGGTGCCGTCCTGCTACGGCGTCGCGATGCCGGAGCTGGCGCTTGCGGCACCGGCGCGCCGGCAGCAGCCCGCGGCGCCGGCGCACGAGCATTCGCACGCGGCGCATGACCATGCGCATGACCATGCCCACGCGCACGCCGATCACGGCCATGCGCATCAGGACGGGCTTGGCCTCGGCTCCTGGAGCGCCACCTTGGGCGAGAGCTGCGACCCGGAGCGCGTCGAGGCGCTGCTGGAGACGGTGTGCGGCGGCGCTTACGGCGCGGTCGAGCGGCTGAAGGGGATCGCGCGCGTCGGCGACGGCTGGATCCGCTTTGATCTCGCCGGCGGCCGGCCCAGCATGGCCGCCTTCGCCCCAGGCGCGAGCGAGACGCCGCGCGTGGTCGCGATCGGGCGCGAGCTCGACGCGGAGCGCCTGCAGCAGGCCTTCGACGCCTGCGCCTACGCCTTGCCCAACGCGGCCTGACCGGGGAGCCACGATCATGGACTACGAGACCTTCTTTCAGGCCGAGATCGGCAAGCTGCAGCGCAGCGGCAATTACCGCGTGTTCGCCGAGTTGCAGCGCGAGGCGGGCAAGTTTCCAAGCGCGAAGCTCGCGGGCGAGGCGCCGCGGCAGGTGACGGTCTGGTGCTCGAACGACTATCTGGGCATGGGGCAGCACCCGGCGGTGACCGCGGCGATGCATGCGGCGATCGACCGGCATGGCGCGGGTGCGGGCGGCACGCGCAACATCTCGGGCACTCAGACCTGCCACATCGCGCTTGAGCAGGCGCTCGCGGCGCTGCACGGCCGCGAGGCGGCGCTGCTGTTCAACTCGGGCTACATGTCGAACTGGGCGAGCCTCGGCACGCTGGCCGCTCGGCTGCCGAACTGCGTCGTGCTGTCGGACGCCTGCAACCATGCCTCGATGATCGAGGGCATCCGGCACAGCCGGGCGCGCTGCGAGGTGTTCCGCCACAACGACGTTGCCGACCTCGAGCGCAAGCTGGCGGCGCTGCCGCGCGACTGCGCCAAGCTGATCGCGTTCGAGAGCGTATACTCGATGGACGGCGACATCGCGCCGATCCGCGCGATCTGCGACGTCGCCGACCGTTACGGCGCCATGACGTATCTCGACGAGGTGCATGCGGTCGGCCTGTATGGCCCGCGCGGCGCCGGCATCGCGGCGCGCGAGGGGCTGGCCGACCGCATCACCCTGATCGAGGGCACGCTGGCCAAGGGGTTCGGCGTCATCGGCGGCTACGTCGCGGGCTCGGCGGCGCTGTGCGACTTCATTCGCAGCTTCGCCTCCGGCTTCATCTTCACGACCGCGCTGCCGCCGGCGATCGCCGCCGGGGCGCTCGCCGCGGTGGAGGTGCTGGCCGACGGCGACGCGCTGCGGGCGCGCCATGCCGAGCGGGTCGCGCGGGTGCGGGCGCGGCTCGACGCGCATGGCGTGCCGCATCTGCGTAACCCGAGCCACATCGTCCCGGTGATCGTCGGCGACCCGGTGCATTGCCGGGCGATCAGCGACCGGCTGCTCAGCCAAAGCGGCATCTACGTGCAGCCAATCAACTATCCGACGGTGGCGCGCGGCACCGAGCGGCTGCGCATCACGCCCTCGCCGCTGCACTCGGATGCCGACATCGAGCACCTCGCCGCGGCGCTCGGCGAGGTGTGGTCCGAGCTCAGCCTGCGCCGCGCCGCCTGATGACGGCGCTCGAGGCCGTCGCCGGGCGCGACAGCCGCAGCGCGGCGCGGCGCCGCGCCTACCCGTTCAGCGCCATCGTCGGCCAGGACGAAATGCGGCTGGCGCTGCTCCTCGCCTGCGTCGACCCCGGCATCGGCGGCGTGCTGGTGCTGGGCGACCGCGGCACCGGCAAGTCGACCGCGGTGCGGGCGCTGGCGGGATTGCTGCCGGCGATGGCGGTGGTGGTCGGCTGCCGCTTCAACTGCGAGCCGGGCGGCGACCCGGCGGAGTGCCCGGACTGCGCGCTGCGCGGCCACCATGATGTCGGCCACGCCGGCGTGCCGGTGGTGGACCTGCCGCTCGGCGCCACCGAGGACCGGGTGGTCGGCGCGCTCGACCTTGAGCGGGCGCTGTCGCATGGCGAGAAGCGCTTCGAGCCGGGGTTGCTGGCGCGCGCCCATCGCGGCTTCCTCTACATCGACGAGATCAACCTGCTGGAGGATCACCTCGTCGACCTGCTGCTCGACGTCGCCGCCTCCGGCGAGAGCGTGGTCGAGCGGGAGGGGCTGAGCGTGCGCCATCCGGCGCGCTTCGTCCTGGTCGGCAGCGGCAATCCCGAGGAGGGCGACCTCCGGCCGCAGCTGCTCGACCGGTTCGGCCTGGCGGTGGAGGTGAGCACGCCGGCCGAACTCGACCAGCGCGTCGAGGTGCTGCGCCGGCGCGACGCCTTCGACACCGAGCGCGACGGCTTTCTGGATGCCTGGGCCGGCGAGGAGGACGCGCTGACCCGGCGCATCGTTGCGGGGCGGGCGGCGCTGCGCGGCGTCACGATGCCGGCGGCGATGCTGGAGCAGTCGGCGCGGCTATGCCTCTCGCTGGGCACGGACGGGCTGCGCGGCGAGCTGTCGCTGCTGCGCGCGGCGCGGGCGCTGGCGGCGTTTGACGGCGATGCGGTGGTGGGCGAGGCGCATCTGCGCCGCGTGGCGCTGCCGGCGCTGCGCCATCGGCTGCGCCGCAACCCGCTCGACGAGGCCGGCGCGAGCCCACGGGTGGAGCGCGCGGTGGCGGAGCTGCTCGGCGCATGAGCGTCGCTACCGAGCCGGCCGGGCCCGCGGCCGGGCTCGCGACCTTGGCGCTGCGGCTGCTGGCGCTGGATCCGGCCGGCAGCGTGCTGGTGCTGCGCGCGCCGCCCGGCCCGGGGCGCGACCAGGCGCTGCGATTCCTCGGCGCGGTGCTCGACGCGCGGCCGCAGCGGCGCTGCCCGGTCGGCATCGACGAGGACCGGCTGCTCGGCGGCCTCGACCTCACGGCGAGCCTGTCGGCTGGCCGGCCGATGGTGGCGCGCGGTCTGCTCGCCGAGTGCGACGGCGGGGTGCTGGTCGTGCCGGGTGCGGAGCGGCTCGGCGGCCGTCTCGCCGCCCTGCTCGCCGCCGCGCTGGATGGCGGCGAAGTGACGGTGGAGCGCGACGGCGTGTCGCGCGTGAGCCCGGCCGCGATCGGGCTGGTGCTGCTGGATGAGGGGATCGACGAGGCGCCGCCCGACTGCCTGCTGGATCGCGCGGCGTTCCTGATTGACCCGGCGTCGCTGGCGTCGGCCGGCGCCCTGCCGGAGGTCTCCCTCGGCAGCCTGCGCTCGGCGCGGGCGCAGCTGGCCTCGGTGCGCACCAGTGCCGCCGTGCGCGAGGCGCTGTGCGCGACGGCGCTGGCGTTCGGCATCGCCTCGCTGCGGGCGCCGCTGCTGGCGCTGCGCGCGGCGCGGGGGATCGCCGCGCTGGACCGGCGGCGCGAGACCACGCTTGCGGATGCCGAGCAGGCGGCGATGCTGGTGCTGGCGCATCGCGCGACCCGGCTGCCGGAACAGCCGGCCGAGGCCAGCCCCGAGCTGCCGACGCCGAGCGCCGGCGAGGCGGAGCAGACGGGCTCGGAGGAGGCGCTGACGGCCGGCGAGGCGACGACGCGGGTGCTGGAGGCGGCGCGCGCCGCCCTGCCGCCCGACCTGCTGGCGGCGTTGACGGCGGCCGCGGCGCGGCGCGCCTCGGCGGCGGCCGGGCGTGACGGCAGCGCCCGCCCCTCGGTGCGCGGCCGCCGGGTCGGCAGCCTGCCGGGCCGGCCGGGGGAGGGCAGGCGGCTCGACCTGCCGGGTTCGCTGCGCGCCGCCGCGCTGTGGCAGACGCTGCGCCGCCGGCAGGCCGCACGGGACGGCGCCAAAGTGCGTGACGGGCTCATCGTGCGGCCCGGCGACCTGCGGGTGCTGCGCTGCGAGCAGCCGCGGCGGACCACCACGATCTTCGTCGTCGACGCCTCCGGCTCGGCGGCGCTGAACCGCATGGCCGAGGCCAAGGGCGCGGTGGAGACGCTGCTCTCGGAGTGCTACCGGCGGCGCGACCGGGTGGCGCTGATCGGCTTTCGCGGCGAGGGCGCCGAGCTGCTGCTGCCGCCGACCGGGGCGCTGGCGCGGGCGCGGCGCTGCCTTGCGGCGCTGCCGGGCGGCGGCGGCACGCCGATCGCCGCCGGGCTCGACGCCGCGGGCGCGCTCGCCTGCCGGCTGCGCAGCCGTGGCGACACGCCGCTGATCGTGCTGCTCACCGATGGCCGCGCCAACGTCGCCCGCGATGGCACGCGCGACCGCGGCCGGGCGCAGGCCGATGCCGAGGCCAGTGCCTCGGTGCTGCGCGGCGCCGGCATCGCCGCGCTGCTGATCGACATCTCGCCGCGACCGCAGTCGCTGGCGCAGCGGCTCTGCGCGGCGATGGGCGGCCGGTTCGCAGCCCTGCCGCAAGGCGGGCAGGCGGTCGGCGCGGCGGTGCGGGCGGCGGTGGCCGCATGAGCGCGGCGCCGGCGGATTGGCTGCGGCATGGCGGGGATTGGCCCAACCGCGCCGTCAGCCGCTTCGTCGCCGCTGCCGGCCTCACCTTCCACGTGCAGGTCATGGGCGCAGGGCCGCCGATCCTGCTGCTGCACGGCACCGGCGCGGCGACGCATTCTTGGCGCGACCTCGCGCCGCTGCTCGCGGCCCGCTTCACCGTGATCGCGCCGGACCTGCCGGGCCATGGCTTCTCCGGCCTGCCGCCGAGCGCGCAGATGTCGCCGGCCGGCGTCGCCCGTCTGGTCGCGGCCCTGCTGCGGGTGTTGCGGGTCGCGCCACGCCTCGTCGTCGGCCACTCGGCGGGTGCTGCGGTGGCGGCGCAGATGGTGCTCGACCGACGGATCGCGCCGCTGGCGATGATGTCGCTGAACGGCGCGCTGCTGCCGCTGCCGGGGAACTCCTCGCGGCTGTTCCCGCTGGCGGCCAAGCTGCTGGCCGGCGCGCCGGTGCTGCCATGGCTCGGCGCCGGCTGGGCCTCGCAGCCCGACCGGGTCGCCAAGCTGCTGGCCGGGACCGGCTCGCGCATCGACGCCGCCGGGCTGCGGTTCTACGGCCGCGTGTTTGCGCGGCCGGGGCACGTCTCGGGCACGCTGCGGCTGATGGCCAACTGGGACCTCGCCAGCCTGAACCTGGGCAAGCTCGACCTGCCGGTGACGCTGGTCGCCGGCGAAACCGACGGCATGGTGCCGCCGGATTGCGCGGTGACCGCGGCGGCGCTGCTGCCGCACCCCCGCGTCGTCAGGCTGCCGAGGCTCGGGCACCTGGCGCATGAGGAGGCGCCGGCGGTGATCGCCCGGCTGATCGGCGAGATGGCGGACGCGCATGGCGAAATGCAGCGCCAGGCGGTGCCGGCGTGACGCCGGTCATCGACGCGCCGCTGATCGACGCCATCCTCGGCCTGGTGGCGCTCGAGGCGGTGGGGCTTGCGGCGCTGCGCCGGTTGACCGGGCGCGGCCCGGCGCTGAGCGGGATCGCCGGCAACCTCGCGGCCGGCGCCTGCCTGCTGCTCGCCCTGCGCGCGGTGCTGCTTGGCCAGCCGGCGAGCGCGGTCGGCGCCTGGCTCGCGCTGTCGCTGGTCGCGCACCTCGTCGACCTGGCGCAGCGCTGGCAGTCGGCGTGAGCCGCCGCTTTCTCACCAGCCGGTCGCTCAACAGCCGGCCCCTCACCAACTTGGCGGAGCATGCGGCCTGCCGGGCGGCGCTCAGCCACGGCTCGCGCTCGTTCGCCGCGGCGGCGCGCCTGCTGCCCCGCCGGGTGCGCGAGCCGGCGACGGTGCTCTACGCGTTCTGCCGTGCCGCCGACGACGCGGTCGATCTCGGGCAATCCGCGATGGCGCTCG
>CAXMMR010000026.1:0-95964 GCA_963692975.2 Acetobacteraceae bacterium
TGACCCTCCCGGTGGTCGTGATCGCCGGGCGGCCGAATGTCGGCAAGAGCACGTTGTTCAATCGGCTGGCTGGCCGGCGGCATGCCATTGTTTCCGACACGCCGGGGGTGACGCGGGACCGCAAGGACGCGGAGGCGATGCTGCGCGGGCGCTTGGTGCGGCTGATCGACACGGCGGGGCTGGAGGAGTCGGCACCCGACAGCCTGTATGGGCGGATGCGGGCCTCGTCGGAGGCAGCGGTGCACGGGGCAGACCTCGTGGTATTCGTCGTCGACGCGCGGGCGGGGATCACGCCGGCGGACAGCCATTTTGCGGCCTGGCTGCGGCGGCAGGGGCGGCCGGTGCTGCTGGTGGCCAACAAGGCGGAGGGGCGCGGCGGCGTTGCGGCGGCCATGGAGGCGTTTTCGCTCGGGCTGGGCGCGCCGCTGGCGGTTTCTGCGGAGCATGCCGAGGGGATCGCCGATTTGATGGGCGAGATTGCCGACCGGTTGCCGGAGGAGAGCGTGGAGGCCGACGACGATGCGGGACGGCCGCTGCACCTGGCGATCGTCGGGCGGCCGAATGCCGGCAAGTCGACGCTGCTGAACCGGCTGCTCGGCGAGGAGCGGATGATCACCGGGCCGGAGCCGGGGCTGACGCGCGATGCGGTGGCCGTGCGGCTGCGCGATGCGGAGGGGGAGATCGAGATCGTCGATACGGCTGGGCTCAGGCGTCGGGCGCGGGTCGAGGTGGGCTTAGAGAAGATGTCGGTGAGCGCGACCATCGAGGCGCTGAAGATGGCCGAGGTGGTGGTGCTGTGCGTCGATGCCGCGCTCGGGCTGCATGAGCAGGATTTGCAGATCGCGCGGTTGATCGAGCGGGAGGGGCGGGCCTGCATCCTGGCGCTCAACAAGTGGGATGCGGTGGAGGACCGGGAGAAGCGGCGGGGGGAGATCTCCGACCGGCTCGAGACGTCGCTGGCGCAGATGAAGGGGATCCCGGTGGTGAGTTTTTCCGCGCTCACCGGGGCGAACGTGAACAAGCTGCTGCCGGTGGTGCGGCGGGCGGCGGCGATCTGGAACATGCGGGTGGCGACGGGGGAGCTGAACCGGTGGTTCGAGGGGGCGCTGGAGCGGCACCAGGCGCCGCTGGTTGAGGGGAGAAGGCTGAAGCTACGGTATATCACTCAGGCGAAGGCGCGGCCGCCGACGTTCATCGTGTTCGGCACCAGGGCGGAGCAGACGCCGGAGGATTACCAGCGCTATCTGGTGAACGGGTTGCGGGAGAATTTCAAGCTGCCGGGGACGCCGATCCGGCTGCAGTTCCGCGGCACGACGAACCCGTATGCGGACAAATAGTGTCGGCTGGTGACCACGCCGGCGTGAACTCGACCTGCTGAAGTTGCGCTGCGTTGCAACATGCGGCGGCTTTAGGGGTGAGTGATGAAAGCGGTTACTGTGGTCAGCCTTTTCGCGGCGACGCTCTCCATGGTGAGCTTCGTCCCGCAAGCCTGGGGCATCATCAAGTCCCGCAGCACGGACGGCCTTTCGCTGCGCATGTACGCGATCACGGTGCTGGGCTTCATCGCCTGGCTGGCCTACGGGGCGCTGACGCTGCAATGGGCGATTATCGGGCAGAACATCATCTGTCTCGGGTTGTCGTCGTTTATTTTGGTGATGCTGTTGTTGCCGCAGCATCGCAAGGTGAAGGTCGCGGCCAAGCTGGACCCGGCGGTGGATAGCGCCAAGGTGGATGCTTAGAGCAATATCAGCCAGTCTGTGATCGCTTAGCGATCTTCTTCAAGGCACTTCCGAAGGCTTGATTGCCGTCAACGGCAGCGTCTTGGCGGCCGGCACGCCTTTGCCACCGGACACGTCAATCGAGATCATAAAACCAGCGGGTGCGGTCATGAACCCCACCAACCCTGGCAGGATAGTGCACAGTTCAGGGCATAGCGGCCGAACGGTGCCGCTGGGCGAAGCCCGATGGAACGGCCGCTGAGGAGAGCCTTGGCCTTGCTTGTTCGGGAACCGTGCTGGTCAGGTCGCATTTGACAATCAGGATGAACATCGGAGGCGGGGACGTGGCGAAGACGGCGGAGAAGAGCGATCCCAAGTTGTGGGAGAAGGTCAAGGAGGAGGTGACCGAGGGGGATAAGGGGGGCAAGCCGGGGCAGTGGTCGGCGCGCAAGGCGCAGCTTGCCGTCGGCGAATACAAGCAGGAGGGCGGCGGCTATAAGGGCGAGAAGAGCGAGGACAACTCGCTGTCGCAATGGGGGAAAGAGGATTGGGGGACCAAGTCCGGGGAGCCGAGTGGGGAGACGGGCGAGCGGTATTTGCCGAAGAAGTCGCGTGAGAAGCTCAGCGACGCCGAATACAAGCGGACGACCGAGAAGAAGCGGGCGGATACCAAGAAGGGCAAGCAGTTTTCTGCTCAGCCAGAGGACGTCGCCAAGAAAACGGCGGTGGATCGCAAGCCGAACGACCTCTCGGCGATGACGCGGGAAGAGCTGATGCAGCGGGCGCGGCAAAAAGGCGTCAAGGGGCGGTCGGGGATGAAGAAGCAGCAGTTGCTGCAGGCGCTGGGCGCGTGAGCGACGGGTTCTCCGAGGACGAGCGGCGCTCGATCCAGGCCGAATATCGCGCGGTCGTCAACATGACGCCCTCGGCGTTGGCGAAGTGGCTGGAGAGCGAGGAAAGCCGCAGCGTGGGCATGACCAGCGGCGGGGAGAAGGTGACGAAGGCGGGCGGCGGCGAGGCGGTCGGGCACCATATGGGCGAGCGCATCGTCGCGATCGGGCACAAGAAGCAGGCCGACTTGGATGACGACGACTTTGCCGACATGCGCAAGGTGGTGGGGTATATTCACCGGCACTCGAAGCAGCGGCCGTCAGGCGATGTCAGTGAGACCCGGTGGCGGTATTCGCTCATGAATTGGGGGCATGATCCGTTGAAGGATAAGTAAGGAAGGGCTTCTTTTTTGAAAAAAGAACCGCTTCCTTTCGGATAAAAGTTTTTTGCTTCGATATAAGACCCATGCTGCAGGAAGGTGGGCAGGCATAGCGACGCGATCTCGGGGGCGACTGTCGCTGGCAATTTCAATGTTCCCGGATCCTCGGCCGGGTACGCCATGGCGCGCAGGCGCGTCGCGGTGCGGCCGGGATCGAACAGGTTGACGCGCAGGGGCGTGTTGTCGACCTCCTGCGCCCAGGCTTGGACCATGTTCTCGAGCGCCGCCTTGGTGGCGCCGTAGATGCCCCAGTAGGCCCTCGGGGCTTGCGCGATGCGGCTGGTCAGGAAGACGGCGCGGCCGGCTTCGGCGGCGACGAGTAGCGGAGAGCAGGTGCGGATCAGGCGCCAGGTCGCGGTGAGGTTGACGGCCAGCGCGTCGGCCATGTCGCGCGGCTGGATGTGGGCGACGGGGGTGAGCTTGCCGAGGGTGGCGGCGGCGTGGACCAGAATATCGAGGCGGCCGAAGCGGGTGGCGATGGAGGGGCCGAGGGCGTCGATGCCGGCTTCGTTCTTAAGGTCGAGGGGCAGCAGGGTTAGTGCCTCGCCGCCGGCCTGGCGGGCGAGGTCGTCGGTTTCCTCCAGGCCGCCCTGGCTGCGGCCGGTCGCGACCACGTGGGCGCCGAGGCGGGCAAGCTCTATGGCGGTGGCCTGGCCGATGCCGCGGGAGGCGCCGGTGACGAGGGCGACGCGGCCGGCAAGCGGCAGCGTGGTCAATGCACGTTCAGCAGCGACAATTGGCGTTCGGGTTGGTCGGACTTGTCGTCGAAGTCGGGCAGGGGGACGGGGTATTCGCCGGTGAAGCAGGCGTCGCAGAATTGCGGGCGGGCGGCGTTGCGGCCGGGCTTGCCGAGGGCGCGATAGAGACCGTCGAGCGAGATGAAGGCGAGGCTGTCGGCGCCGATGAGGGCGGCCATGGCGGCGACGTCGTTGCGGGCAGCGAGCAGCTTGGCGCGCTCCGGGGTGTCGATGCCGTAGAAGCAGGAGTGGGTGGTGGGCGGCGAGGAGATGCGCATGTGCACCTCGCTCGCACCCGCGGCACGGACCATCTCGACAATCTTGCGGCTGGTGGTGCCGCGCACGATGCTGTCATCGACCAGGACGACGCGCTTGCCGGCGAGCATGGCGCGGTTGGCGGAGTGCTTGAGCTTGACGCCGAGGTTACGGATTTGGTCGGACGGCTCGATGAAGGTGCGGCCGACATAGTGGTTGCGGATGATGCCGAGCTCGAACGGGATGCCGCTTTCCAGCGCGTAGCCCATGGCGGCGGGGACGCCGCTGTCGGGGACCGGGACGATGACGTCGGCCTCCGCCGGGGCCTCGCGGGCGAGCTCGCGGCCGATGCGCTTGCGGGCCTCGTAGACGGGCATGCCCTCCATGACGCTGTCCGGCCGGGCGAAGTAGATGTACTCGAAGACGCAGAAGCGGGCCTGGCCGCCGGCGCCGAACGGCTTGATGGAGCGGACGCCCTGAGCGGAGATGATGATGATCTCGCCGGGCTCCACGTCGCGGACGAATTCGGCGCCGACGATGTCGAGCGCGCAGGTCTCGGAGGCGAGGATCCAGCCATGCGAGCCGTCGGCGTGGGAGACGCGGCCGAGGATCAGCGGGCGGACGCCGAGGGGATCGCGGACGCCCATCAGCGCCTCGTCGGACAGCGCCACCAGGGAGTAGGCGCCGATGACCTGCTTGAGGGCGTCGATCAGGCGGTCGACAACCGTTGAGTAGAGGCTGATGGCGATGAGGTGGACGAAGACCTCGCTGTCGGTCGTCGACTGGAACAGGCAGCCGCGGCGGACCAGGGCGCGGCGGAGGGCGAGCGCGTTGGTGAGGTTGCCGTTGTGGGCGACGGCGAAGCCGCCGAACTCGAAATCGGCGTAGAGCGGTTGGACGTTGCGCAGCACGGTGTCGCCGGTGGTGGCGTAGCGGTTGTGGCCGATGGCGGAGATGCCGGGCAGGGAGGCGATGACCCGGGCATCGCCGAAATTGTCGCCGACCAGGCCGAGGCCCTTCTGCATGTGGAAGCGGCGGCCGTCGAAGGAGACGATGCCGGTCGCCTCCTGGCCGCGATGCTGCAGGGCGTGCAGGCCGAGGGCGGTCAGCGCGGCCGCGTCAGTGACGTTGAAGACGCCGAAGACGCCGCACTCCTCGTGCAGGGTATCCGCCTCGCCGGCCATGTCGTCGTCAGCCAGAGTGTCGTTGAGTCGCTCGTTCATCACGGCATCCTTACTCGCGGACCGGGGCGGCGTCGGGCTCGGCAGGCCCTGTCGGGGTCGCGTGCGGCGCGTCAGTGGCGGCTGGCGTGCCGGGCGGCGGCACCAGCGTCGGGCGGTAGGCCTTGGGGAGGCGATCGGCAGTCCAGACGGCGCCGGCGTAGACGAGCGGCATGCCGCGTGCGTGCTGCACGACGGCCGGCCACTCTTCGCTCGGGATCACCAGCCCGACCAGAATGTAGGCAAGCACAACGACGACTGCACCCCTCGCCACACCGAACAGCAGCCCCAGCATGCGATCCAGGCCGCCGAGGGCGGAGAACTGGATGAAGCGGGCGGCCAGGTTGGCGAGCACGGAGAACAGGATGAGCAGGACGATGAAGCCGATGGCGTAGGCGATGATGTCGCCGGTCGTCGGGTCGGAGAACCATCCGTGCGTGGTCGGCGCGATCAATGGGTAGAGCTGGACGGAGCCCCAAGCGGCGATGATCCAGGCGAGCAGGCCGAGCACCTCGCGCACCAGGCCGCGCACCAGCCCGGCCAGGGCGGAGATCGCGAGCACCGCCAGGGCAATGCCGTCGACATAGGTCATGGTGCGATCCGACTCGCCCTCTGAAGCGTGCGCGCGGACGTATAGAGCAAGAAGGTTACGGAAAGAAGAAAGGCCAGGAGCTCTGCTCCTGGACCTCGCTGGGGCCTGAGGCCCCAGACCCGCATCCGTTAGGAGCGCAGAGGTGCTTTCTTGCTTGGCGAAGCCGTTCAATCCTGCTTCGCACACCACTGCAGTCCGTTCGGAAGCACGTGTAACGAATGGATTTAAAGGCTTCGCCTTTAATGGGATCCAGGGGCAAAGCCCCTGGCCTTGTCTTAAACTGCTGAAGGGCTGAGCTGCACGGCGATGTAGGGCACGGCGACGCCGCCGGCGGTGACATACCCGGGTGACGGGAAGGTTGCGGGGAGGGCGCCGGTGGCGGTGGCGCCGGCGCCGGCGACGCCCAGGGTTGCGGCCTGGCCCATCAGCGCCTTGGGGGTGGCGCCGCCGAGCTGGGCGAGGCTGCTGCTGCCGGCGACCATGCAGGCCAGTGTTGGCGCCGTGGTGCCGGCCGATTGCAGCTGGGCGGCGAACCAGACGATGCCGCGGCTGAGCGGGATGGAGGCGGCGAGCGTGGCGATTGCCTCGCCGGCGGTGTCGGTGGAGGCGTGGCCGGCGTCGACGATCAGGGCGCCGGGCTGGCCCGCATTGTCGGCATAGAGGCCGAGCTGGATGGTGGTGCCGCCGGCGCCGGCGGTGGCGACCAGGACGCCGAAGGCGGAGAGGGTGATGGTGTCGGCGGTAATGGCGTAGGGGATCGCCGTCAGGGCGGCGGCGGTGGGCGCCTGGTTGATGGTCTGGGCGGTTGGGCCGTACCAGCGCTTGGTCTGGAGCGGGACCACCGGGTGCGCGGCCGAGTAGCTGTAATCGCGCCAGTTCAGCGTCGTCGTGCCGCCGGCGGTGTTCTGGATGAGTGCGGCGCGGTTCGAGTTCACGCAGCCGACGGTGCCGGCCAGGTTGATGGCGAGCGGGCCGGCGAACGCGTTGCGGAAGATCGCGGTGGGGGAGCCGGTCGCCGCGTCGTAGAAGACGCGGTAGTTGATGATCTGCAGCTCGGCCGGGGCGCCGTCGAAGCGCAGGCCGGAGGCGAAGTTGGCGTTGTCGCGGTAGTAGGCGAAGAAGTCGATGATCTCGACGCGGCCGGACTGGGCGATTTGGATCGGGTAGGCATTGAAGCGCTCGGCGGTGCAGCCGATGATCCGGACGTAGTTCGAGTTCGCGAAGTTGTAGCCGCACTGCACGTAGGGCGCGTTGACGGCGCGGCCGTCGCCGCGGGCCGAGCAGTTGCGATACTCGAGCCGGTTGTTGCCGGTGGCCGAGGCGATCACCGCGACGAAGCCGTTCTGCTGGAAGTCGATGGCGTGGCAATCGATGTAGGTGATCGTGTGCAGGAAAGTGGCGGCGAGGTTGGTCGAGCCGTCGATGAAGGCGTCGACGGCGTCGATCACCTGGCAGTCGATGTAGCGGGTGCCGAAGCTGCGGTTCTGGAAGCCGACCGAGCCTGAGGTCACGCGGTTAACGTGGCTCGGGCCGTGCACGACGCAGTTCTCGTAGGTGAGGAAGTAGCAGCCCCAGTGATTGTCGAGTGCCGCGTTGAAGCAGTCGCGCACGACGCAGTCATGGATGTGGCAGTGCTTCGGGTTGCCGCGCACCCAGGTGCCCATCGTATTTGTAGCCGCCCCAATAGACGTTCGTCGTCACCGCATGCCGGCAGTTGCCGCCACGCACCGAGACGCGCATGCCGTCGGTGGAGCCGCCGAGCTCGACGCCGTAGCCGTAGGCGCCCTCGCTGAGGTTGGCGTCGTTGGGCAGCTTCTCGATGAAGACCTGCACGTCGCCCTGCCAGCAGGTGAGCAGCTGCAGGCAGCGGGTCCAGGCGTTGTGGATGGTGAAGTTGCGGATGACAGGCTGGTAGAGGCCCTGGAGGATGAAGGCGGGTTGGCGGTTGGCGACGCCGACCGCCGCATCGGTGTCGCCGCTCGCATCCACCGACAGGCCGTCGAGGATGAACTTGGCCTGGCCGAAGAGCTGCATCTGCGGCGAGGTGGCGTAGGTGTCGTAGATGCGGTCGGCTGAGATGACGAAGGGCAGGGCGGCGACCTGGCCGAAGGTCTTGCCGCCGACCACCAGGTTCTCGCCGACGACGAAGCTGCCGGTGATGGTGTTGAACACCAGGGTGCCGCTGGCGCCGTCGACGAGCGAGCGGATCAAGCCAACGGCGCTCGAGGTGGCGCCGCTGACGGTCTGCTGCTCGGCGAACTGGCCGGCAACGCCGCCTGTAAAGGCGAGGCCGAGGCCCTGGATGCGGAACAGCTGCGACTGCCAGACCTGGGCGGAGGTGACGCCGGTGTTCGGCACGCCGGAGACCGGCGGCGACCAGGGGTAGGCGTCCTGTGAGGAGAGCAGCCAGACCTGGCCCTGCTGCATGCCGGCGACCGAGGGGACGGTCAGCGTCGACTCGGTCACCGCCATGTCGGTGAACTCGTTGCCGGTGACGGTGCCGATCAGCGCCGTGCCGATGGCGCTGACCGCGACTGCGGGGCCGGGGGTGCGGTTGACAGTCAGCACGCTCTTGGCCTGCTGGTGGATCAGGGTGCCGGAGCCGGTGAGCCAGATGTCCTCGTCGGTGAGCGACAGGCTGACGACGTAGCGGCCGGCGGGGACGAAGACCGGCACGGCTAGGCTGGCGGCGGCGGCGATGGCGGCGGTGAACGCGGCGCTGTCGTCGGTGGCGCCGTCGCCCAGCGCGCCGAACCAGCGGACGTTGAGGCTCGGCTGGGCGCCCAGCGCCACGATCCAGCGGCCGGCGCCGGTGGTGCTGGCCGGCGCGATGACGGTGGCGCCATCGTCGGCGGCGGTGCTGGCCGCGTTCCAATAGGCCCAGCGGTCGGCGCCGTCGCCGGGGGTCGTCTGGCCTTGCACGAGCACGGCGGCGGGGCTGCTCGAGCCGCCGGGAACGAGGGCGCGGAGGGCGGCGAGGCTCGCGGCCGTGGCGGCGGGGTTCGGGGTCTGGATAACGACGGTGGTCGTGGTGGTGGTGGTGCCGGTGTTCGAGCCGCCGGTGGCTGTGCCGGTGTTGGAGCCGCCGCCGCTGGTGGTGCCGCCATTGCTTGGCGGCGTCGTGGTGCCGCTGGGCAGATTGATCAGCACGACGTCTTCGGGATGGGCGTTCAGAGCGGCCGTCATCGCGGCCGGATCGGTGATCAGGGCGCCGGTGACGTAGCCGTCAAAGGCCTGCTTCACGAGGAGAGCGGTCTGCGTCGCCATGCCAAGTTCTCCACTTGTTCATGGCGGCATTTCGCTGAAGATTGGGATCGTCCCAAGGGAAGGCTTCTTTTTTGAAAAAAAGAAGCAAAAAACTTCTATTCACGCTGTCGCGTGCCGAGCCGGCGAGACCGCTTACTCGCCAAAGTTTTTTGGTTCTTTTTTTCAAAAAAGAACCGCTTGCCTACTTCCCGGTAAACTGTCGGACCAAGTCTTCCAGATGTCCGATCTGGTCGAGCTGCAAGCCCTGGATCGCTGACGGCGGCCTTGATCCCCTTGCCACGCGTCGCGGCAGCACGGCGCGGTCGAAGCCTAGCTTCTGGGCTTCTTTCAGCCGCGCCTCGGCCTGGGCGACCTGGCGCACTTCGCCGGATAGTCCGACCTCGCCGAAATAGACGGAGCCGGGGCTGGTCGGCGTCTCGGTGGCGGCCGAGGCGAGAGCGGCGGCGACGGCGAGGTCGGCGGCGGGCTCGGAGACGCGCAGGCCGCCGGCGATGTTGAGGTAGACGTCCGAGCCGGTCAGGCGCAGGCCGCAGCGGGTTTCCAGCACCGCGAGCAGCATGCCCAGACGGCCGGCTTCCCAGCCGACGACGGAGCGGCGGGGCGAGCCGCCGGCGTTCGGCGCGAGCAGGGCCTGCACCTCGAGCAGGATCGGGCGGGTGCCTTCGAGGCCGGCGAAGACGGCGCTGCCGGCGACGTTGCCGCGGCGCTCGGCGAGGAACAGGGCGGAGGGGTTGGCGACCTCGGCGAGGCCGCGATCGGTCATCTCGAAGACGCCGATCTCGTCGGTGGCGCCGAAGCGGTTCTTGGTGGCGCGCAAGATGCGGAACTGGTGGCCGCGATCGCCTTCGAAGTGCAGCACCGCGTCAACCATGTGCTCGAGCACGCGGGGGCCGGCGAGAGTGCCCTCCTTGGTGACGTGGCCGACCAGGATGAGGGCGAAGCCTTGGGACTTGGCCAGGCGGATGAGCTCGAAGCCGGCGGAGCGGACCTGGGCGACGGAGCCGGGGGCGGACTCCACCGTGTCGAGCCACATGGTCTGGATGGAGTCGATCACCACCGCGGCGACGTCGCGCTCGGCGGCGAGGCTGTCGGCGACGTCGCGCACGTTGATCGCGGCGGCGAGCTGCAGGCCGGCATCGTGGATGCCGAGCCGGCGGGCGCGGAGGCGGATCTGGTCGATCGACTCTTCGCCCGAGACGTAGAGGACGCGGCGGCCGCGGGCGGTGAGGCTGGCGGCGGCCTGGAGCAGCAGGGTGGACTTGCCGATGCCGGGATCGCCGCCGACCAGCACGGCGGAGGCCGGCACCAGGCCGCCGCCGAGCACACGGTCGAGCTCGGCGATGCCGGTGAGGTCGCGCGGCGGCGGCTCGGCGACGCCATCGAGGCCGACGAAGGCGACGCGGCGGGCGCCGGGCTTGGTGGCGGGGGCGGCGAGGCCGGGGCGGTTCTCGGCCGATGGCTCCTCGACGATGGTGTTCCACTCGCCGCAGGTCTCGCACTTGCCGGCCCACTTCGCCGTGACGGCGCCGCAGGACTGGCAGACGAAGCGGGCGCTCGATTTGGCCATCAGGATTGGACGAGGCGGAGGCGGTAGCCGTCCGGATCCATGATCGCGAAACGCTCGCCGGCGAGCGGCTCGACGAGGCGGGCGCCGTAGGCTTGCACGCTGGCGGCCATCGCTGCGGCGTCGGCGACGGGCAGCACGAGGGTGACGCCGGCGCCGGCTGGATAGGCGATTGGCAAGTCGGCGGGGCGTAGCGCCAGCACCGTGGCGTCGATCTCGATCAGCGCGCCGTCATCGTGCTCATCCAGCACCAGCGCGCCGAGCACCTGCGTGTAGTAGCGAAGGCTGCGCGCGAGGTCGGAGCAGAGCAGCTCGGCGAGCGGCTCGTTCACCATAGCTGGTTCATGGGGGCAGGGGCGCGGTGGCCGGCGGGCCCGGCGGGGGCGGCGCCGCGGGCTGCCCGGGGGCGCCCTCATGCGGCGTGAGCGTCAGCACGGCCTGGGGGGTGCCGCGCAGGGAGGTGGCCGCCACGATGGTCGCCGCGTGGCCGCCATTGGTGCTGCCGGCGATGGCGTAGGCCTGATGATGGATCGCCGGGTTTCTCGGATCGGCCATGTTCGAGCCCTGCGGCTGGGCCGGGATCTGCGCCTGTGCGAGGGCCTGGGTGAGGTCGGTCATCACCAAGCCCGGGTCGGCGAACTCGCTGACCGCCTCGCAGCCGCCGCTGTCGAGCGACACCAGGGCGAGGTGGGTGGTTTGATAGCTGGCATCATAGACGACGCCGGCGCGGCCCTGGAGGAACGCGTCGCGCGCCGGGGAGGGGACAGTACGCGCGCCCTGCTGCTGCAGGAAGCCGCGCAGCTGGTCGCGATTGGCGCCGAACTGCAGGCAGGTGGCCATGAACAGGCCGACGACCTGCTGGGCGCCGAGCGGGCCGGCGCCGAGGGCAGGCGCGGCGCCGGGAATGGGAGCCGCGGTGGTTTGGGCGAGGAGGGGGGCCGGCAGAAGCAGACAGGCTAGCAGGAGGCGGCGCATCGGGTTCTCCGGTCAGCAAGGAAGGGTTCTTTTTTGAAAAAAAGAACCAAAAAACTTCTGTCCATGAAGACAGAGTTGGCATGTGGGACACTTAGACCGATAAAAGTTTTTTGCTTCTTTTTTTCAAAAAAGAAGCGCTTTGTTACTATCGCCGCAGCGCCATCCTGATCGGCCCCTCGCGCCGTCCATGGGTGAACTGGTCGACAAGCGGGTTGCCGCTCGTCATGACGTCGCCGGCCGGACCCTCCCAGACGATGCGGCCCTGATGCAGCATCGCCGCCCGATCGCCGATGCGGGTGGCGCTTGCCATGTCGTGGGTGATGGCGATCGCGGTGCTGCCGAGGCGCTTCACGCAGTCGACGATCAGGCCGTCGATGACGGCGCCCATGATCGGATCGAGGCCGGTGGTCGGCTCGTCGAAGAACAGCATGTCGGGTTGGGCGGCGATGGCGCGGGCCAGGCCGACGCGCTTTTGCATGCCGCCGGAGAGCTCGGCCGGAGAGAGGTCGCCGACGCTGGCCGAGAGGCCCACCTGGCCGAGGATCTCGCCGGCGCGCTGGCGTGCGGCCTGGCGCGAAGGGCGGCGGCTGGCGGGCTCGGCGAGCAGCCCGAAGGCGACGTTTTCCCAGACCGGCAGGCTGTCGAACAGGGCGCCGTTCTGGAACAGCATGCCGATGCGGGCGCGGCTCCGGGCGCGTTCGGCGCGGCTGGCGGTGAGCAGGTCCTCGCCGTCGATGCGGATGCTGCCGGCGTCGGGCTCGACCAGGCCGAGGATGCATTTCAGCAGCACGGACTTGCCGGTGCCGGAGCCGCCGATCACCACCATCGAGGTTCCGGGCATGACGTCGAGGTCGACGCCGCCGAGCACCTGCTTGTCGCCGAACGCCTTTCGCAGGCCGCGCACGCTGATGCGCGGGGTCGCCGGCGTGTTCATCGGGCGAAGAACATCTCGCTCAGCACGTAGTCGAAGGCGAGGATCAGGATCGAGGCGGAGACCACCGCCGAGGTGGTGGCGGTGCCGACGCCCTCGGCGCCGCCGCGGCTGTTATAGCCGTGGTAGCAGCCCATCAGCGCGATCAGCAGGCCGAACACCGCTGCCTTGGCGAGACCGACGCCGACGTCGCTCGCCTGCATGAAGGCGGCGGTGCTGACCAGGTAGCCGCTCGGGCTGAAGCCGAGCTTCACCGTCGCGATGATGAAGCCGCCGAGCACGCCGAGCACGTCGGCGACCACGACCAGCAACGGCACGGCGAGGATGCCGGCGAGCAGGCGAGGGGCGACCAGGTAGCGCATCGGGTCGGTCGACAGCGTGCCGAGGGCGTCGATCTGGTCGGTGACGCGCATGGTGCCGAGCTCGGCGGCCATGGCGGCGCCGACGCGGCCGGCGACCATCAGGCCGCCGAGCACCGGGCCGAGCTCGCGCACCACGGACAGCACGACGATGGAGGCAATGGCGCTCTCCGCGCCGAAGCGGGAGAAGCCGGTGTAGCTCTGCAGCGCGATCACCATGCCGGAGAAGATCGCCGTCAGCGCCACCACGGGCAGGCTGAAGAAGGCGAATTCGACGAAGGCGCGCCAGAACTGGCGCCAGTAGAAGGGTGGGCGGACGATGCGGGCGAGGCCTGCCGCGGCGAACAGCGCGATGGCGCCGAGCACGCGCAGCATCCCCAGCGTGCCGCGGCCGAGGCCGCCGACCAGGTCCAACGTGGCGCTCACAGGGCGGCGTAGTGCCGGTCGTATCGGCGGCCGAGGGAGGTGAGGACCTCGTAGCCGTTGGTGCCGGCGCGGGCGGCGACTTCGTCGGGCGGCACCGCGGGGCCGATCAGCTCCAGCCAGGAGCCGCGCTCGATGGCCGGATGGTCGGTGACGTCCCAGGTGGTGAGGTCCATGGAGACACGCCCTACCAGGGGGACGGGACGGCCGTCAAAGCTGGCAAGGCCGCAGTTGGAGAGCGCGCGGTGGTAGCCGTCCGCATAGCCGACCGGGAGGGTGGCGATGCGGCTGGGGCGGGGGGCGGTCCAGATGCCGTTATAGCCGACGGTCTCGCCGGTGGCGACGGTACGGAGCTGCAGCACCGGGGCGGTGAGGCGCAGCACCGGGCGCATCGGGTTCGGCTCGCCGGGCTGGGGGTTGATGCCGTAGAGGGCGGCGCCGGGCCGGGCGAGGACTGCGTGGAACTCGGGACCCAGGAACAATCCGGAGGAGTTGGCGATGCTGCGCGGGGTCTCCGGCAGGCGGGCGCAGGCGGCCTCGAAGCGGGCGAGCTGGACGGCGTTGATGGGGGCGGCCGGGGTCTCGGCGCTGACCAGGTGGGTCATCAGCAGGACCAGCCGGATGCCGTCGAGCCGGGCAGGTTCGGCGACGAGGCGGTCGAGTTCGGCGTTGTCGAGCCCGAGGCGGCACATGCCGGTGTCGACATGCAGCATCGCGGGCAGGGGTCTGCCGGATCGGCGCGCCGCCTGCTGCCAGAGGGTGATTTCGGCCAGGGAGCCGAGGACCGGCGTCAGGCCGTGCACGTCGTAAGCTTCGGCCAGGTTGTCGGACAGGCCGTTCAGCACGGCGATGACCGGCGCCGGGCCGAGCGCCTGGCGCAGCGCCAGCGCCTCGCCGGGGTGGGCGACGAAGAAGGTCTTGCAGCCGGCGCTCGTCAGCCGGCGGGCAATCGGCACCGCGCCGAGCCCGTAGCCGTCGGCCTTGACCACCGCCGCGGTCGCGCCGTCGTGACGGGCGTCCAGCGCCTGCCAGTTGGCGGCGATGGCGTCGAGGTCGATGGTCAGGCGTGGAGTCATCTGATCGGCGCGGGCACCTTCACCGAGCGGGAGGTGCTGCCGGGGATCAGCGCCGTCAGCGCCGCCAGCAGCAGGCCGCCGCGGGCGAAACCCAGCTCCTCGTTGTGGTTCTGCAGCTCGGTCGCCAGCACGTAGGCGCAGGTGGCGCTCAGCAGCGCGCCGCCGAGCCGGCGGGTCGCCGGGGTCGCCACCATCAGCCCGCCGGCGAACTCCACGCCGCCGAGCGTGCGCATGTTGTCGCGCGACCAGCCCCAGTGGCGGGCCAGCTTGTCGTAGCCGGGCACGCCGATCAGCTTGTTGACGCCGGCTGCGGCAAAGCCGAGGCCGAGCAACGCGAACCAATGCGAGTGAGTGTCGGTGCTCATGAGGCTGCGTCCTTGTTCATGCCGGGCGGAAGCCGCTACGGCTGTCAGCCGACCAACGCGAGGTTGCAGGCCGCGTTGCCACGCGCGGCAGGGCGCGACGATCGGCGCCGGATGATCATGGCGCGGCTTGGGACGAGAGGGTTAGACACAGTAACAAGCGGCATATCCTGAGTTGCGAGGTGCATGATGCGATCGGATTTGCTGCATGTCTTCACGGCCAGGGCGAACCCCCTGCGCTGGGCAACACCGGACCGCATCTTTCGGCAGTGGGCCGAGCACATGCTCGACAGCGGCGTGAAGGTCACCGTGATTGAGTGCCAATACGGCGAGCGCGACTTCACCTGCGCGCTGCCGCATGTCAACCACATCGGCGTGCGGGCGAAGACGTGGTGCTGGACCAAGGAAAACCTGCTCAACATCGGCATCCAGCGCACCCCGGAGGCGCGCTACATCGCGACCGCCGACAGCGACGTGTTCTTCCGCCGCGGCGACTGGGCGCGCGAGACGGTGGAGGCGCTGCAGCATTACGACGTCATCCAGCCCTGGACGCACGCCTATGATCTCGGGCCGAACGACGAGCACATGCAGCACCACGTCTCGTTCTGCAAGCAGCTGCGCTACGGCAAGCCGGTCTATGCCGAGGGACCCAATTTTTGGTCGTTTGCCGGCGGCGCCTACGAGTATCCGCACTCCGGCTATTGCTGGGCGTGGACGCGCCAGGCGCTCGACTGGCTCGGCGGACTGCTCGACATTTGCGGCATGGGCTCGGGCGATCACCACATGGCGCTCGCACTCGCCGGCCACGCGGAGCGCAGCCTGCCGGGCCATGCGCTCAGCGCCTACGCCGGTCACGTCATGCGCTGGCAGGACCGGGCGCGTCGGCATATCAACGGCAATGTCGGCTTCGTCGACGGAACGATCGAGCACAGGTTTCATGGCCGCAAGGCAGACCGCGGCTACCTGTCGCGCTGGGAGATGTTCCTGCGTCATGGTTTTGATCCCGACACGGACCTGAAGCGCAACACGTACGGCGTGTTCGAGTGGGCGGGCAACAAGCCCGATCTCAGGCGGGAGTTCGACCTGTATCTCAGGTCGCGACAGGAGGATGTGAATAGCTTGAATTGAGAGAGAAAGCGCTTCTTTTTTAAAAAAAGAAGCAAAAAACTTCTATCTGTAAGGAGGGACAAGCCAAGAGCCTCGCCGAGCTTGACATCCTTTCGAACGAAAGTTTTTTGCTTCTTTTTTTCAAAAAAGAAGCGCTTCCTTCCTACCTGCGAACATGCGGCATCAGCGTATCGAAATCGGTGTAGTCGATTAGCCAGCTGCCGTCCGGGAGCGGCTGCACGACGTCGGCGTAGCGGCGGTCGAATACGAGCTCGCTGGCGATATAGCTGTGGCGGGCATAGATGCGCTGCGCGAACGCCTCGTCCACGCCGGAGAACACAACGATCATTTCCGCGCGCGAGGCGGCGAGGCTCTCGGCGGTTTCGTTGTGGAACGGGCTCGTCTCGTCGATCAGATGCAGCGCCGTCCAGGTCAGCGCCAGCAGCGGCGAGCGGTTGCGCACCATCCGGACCTCGAAGAGCCGGTTAATGTTGTAGCCGTCCTCGGTGATCATGTAGCGCGCCAGCACCACCGACACCTCCGCCTCCAGCACGTGGTTCGCGCGCTCGTTAGCCATCCGGAACATCAGCATGCGCTGGCCGCTATAGGTTCCGATCAGCGCCGAGCTTGCGAAGCGGATCCTGGCGGTGGGGCGCGACACACGGGCGAAGATGAGGCCGGTGGCGAGCGCGGTGATGGCGATGTTGAGGAAGGCCTCGATGGCGACGAGGGTGTTGGCGTAGCCGTCATGCGGCGAGATGGCGCCGTAGCCGATGGTGCCGAGCGTCTCGACGCTGAAGTTGAAGCCGTCGACGTAGGAGCCTGGACGGGCGCCGACGAGGCTGTTCGGGTCGAGGCTGTAGAGCCATCCGAACACGGCGTTAACGGCGACGTAGAACAGGATGGTGAGCAGCGCGAACAGCCACCAGGGCAGGGTGAGCAGGGTGTGGTAGGCGTCGCGCACGTCGCGCTTGCCGCCGCCGCGCTTGACGATGCGCTGCCTGCGCCCGTCATTGCGAACCGTTCGCGCATAGTCGGAGCGAGCGTCGCTGGCTTCGGCTGCGGGCTGGTCAATGTCTGGCATTGTGGTGTCCAGCCGTGCCCGGCATGCACGTTATCCTAGCCGTGCCCGGCGTGCACGTTATCTTAGCCGTGCCCGGCGTGCACGAGGTCGAGGTCGGCGAAACGGGTGAACTCGCCCTCGAAGAACAGGTCGATCTTGCCGGTCGGGCCGTGCCGCTGCTTCTCCAGCAGCAGCTCCGCCTTGTTGTGCACCTGCTCCATGTCGCGCTGCCATTTCTCCAGCGCGTTCTGGAACTTCTCCTCGTTGTCGAACGCCATCTGCTTGGGCGTCCGCTGCTGGAGGTAGTATTCGTCGCGGTAGACGAACATCACCGCGTCCGCATCCTGCTCGATCGAGCCTGATTCGCGCAGGTCGGAGAGCTGCGGGCGCTTGTCCTCGCGCGCTTCCACGGCGCGCGAGAGCTGGCTGAGGCACAGCACCGGGATCGACAGCTCCTTGGCGAGCGCCTTGAGGCCCTGCGTCATGGCGCTGATTTCGAGCACGCGGTTTTCCGGCCGGGTGCCGGCGGCCGGCCGCATTAGCTGCAGGTAGTCGATGACGACCAGGCTGAGGCCCTTCGTGCGCTTGAGCCGCCGGCAGCGCGTGCGCAGTGCCGACATTGTGATCGCCGGCGTGTCGTCGATGTGCAGTGGCAGGCTGGCGAGCTCGCGGCTGACCTGGACGAAGCGGTCGAAGTCGCGCTGGCCGATCTCGCCGCGCCGGATCCGGTCGCCCGAGACGCGCGCCTCCTCGGCGAGCAGGCGGGTGGCGAGCTGCTCGGCGCTCATCTCGAGCGAGAAGATCGCGACCGAGCCGGCCGGCACGCCGTTCGGGTCGGCCGCCCGCGCCTCGGCGAGCAGCGCGCGGGCGGCGCCGAAGGCGATCTTGGTCGCCAGAGCCGTCTTGCCCATGCCCGGCCGGCCGGCCAGGATCAGCAGGTCCGAGGGATGCATGCCGCCGGTCTTCTTGTCGAGGTCGCGCAGGCCGGTCGACAGGCCGGAGACCGCGCCGGCACGGTTGAAGGCGCGCTCGGCATTGTCGATCGCGCGCACGAGCGCGGTCTCAAAGCTGACGAAGCCGCCCTCGGTGCCCTGGCCGCTCGCCAGGTTGAACAGAGACTGCTCGGTGAACTCGATCTGCTTGGGGCCGTCGAGCTCCGGGTCGCCGCCGAAGGCGTTGTTCACCACCGTTTCGCCGATGTCGATGAGCTGGCGGCGCAGCCAGCTGTCATGCACGACCCGGCCGTATTCGCCGGCATTGATGATGCCGGTCATCGCGGTCAGCAGCTGGGCGAGATAGGCGGTGCCGCCGACCTCGTCGAGCGTGCCGGCATGCTCGAACTCGCCCTTCAGCGTCACCGCGTCGGCAAGTTGGCCGGCCTCGATGCGGCGTTGCACGGCGGCGAAGATGCGGCCGTGGATCGGGTCGGCGAAGTGCTCGGCGAGCAGGAAGTCCGAGACGCGCTCATAGGCGCGGTTGTTGGCGAGCAGCGCACCGAGCAGCGCCTGTTCGGCCTGCAGGTTGGCCGGCGGAAGCCTTTGCGAGAGGCCGAGAAGCGGCGTGTCGATCGAGTTCACGAGGGTGCTTGTAGACCTTCTGGCGCCGTTTCGCCCCCTGTGGATTGCAAGGAAGACGGGGGCGAAGAATGGGGGCGAAGAATGGGGGCGAAGAAGGGG
The DNA here is from genome assembly GCA_963692975.2 of Acetobacteraceae bacterium. GTDB lineage: Bacteria > Pseudomonadota > Alphaproteobacteria > Acetobacterales > Acetobacteraceae > CAXMMR01. Next base: position 18,596 of record CAXMMR010000026.1, read on the forward strand.
GGCGAAGAATGGGCGCTTGGGTTTGCCGGACGGCGGCATCGCTTCGTGTCGCTATCAAATCGATCACGCCGGCGGAGACGTCGCGGCCTTTGCCGCATGGCCATGCGGCGCGGAAATACACTGCGGCACGGCGGCGAATTTCACCACATTGCCACGGGCGCTAAAGCCTCCATGTCATTGACGGACTGTGACCAAACGGTCAGGTTTGCGCGGCTCGGCATGGCCGACCGTGCAGGCAAAACGCATGACGAGGCTGCTGTCTTGAGCCTGATCTCCCACTCTCGCTGCCGGGCCTGCTGATGCGCCAGCTGTTTGCGCCGGGCGCCGACGCGATCCTGAGGCTTGCGACCCTCGGCCTCGTCCTGGCCGTGCTGGGCGGCATCTTCATCGCCGAGGGCGTGTCGCGCTCCGACTACTTTTACGGCGTCGGCATTGCCCCGGCCCAGCCAGTGCCGTTCAGCCACAAGCATCATTCGGGCGAGCTCGGCATCGATTGCCGCTACTGCCATCAGCAGGTGGAGTACCTCGCCTCGGCCGGCATACCGCCGACCTGGACCTGCATGACCTGCCACTCGCAGATCTGGACGGGTGCGACCATGCTCGCACCGGTGCGCGAGAGCCTGGCCAACGACACGCCCCTGCACTGGACGCGGGTCAATCGTCTGCCCGACTACGTCTATTACAACCACTCGATCCACATCACCAAGGGCATCGGCTGCTCGACCTGTCACGGGGCGGTCGATCAGATGCAGCTTACCTATCGGGCGAACGCCTTCAAGATGGAGTTCTGCATCAATTGCCATCGCAACCCGCAGGCGAATGTTCGACCGAAATCAGAGATCTGGAACATGGAGTGGACGCCGCCGGTGAACCAGGCGACGCTCGGTCCGCAACTGGTCGCCGCCTACCAGATCAAGGGCGCGCAAGTGCTCACCGACTGCTCGATCTGTCATCGATGAACGCTCCTCTCAGCCCGCCGCCACCTGCTCGCTTTGACATCGCTCAGCTGCGCACGCGCCTGGCGGATGGCGGCGCCGCACAATGGCGCAGCCTGGAGCAGCTCGCCGACCTGCCGCATTTTCGCGCCTTCATGGCGGCGGAGTTTCCCTCCGTCGCGCGGCTCGCGCAGGGGCCGGATCGGAGGCGCTTCCTGCAGCTGATGGCGGCCTCGCTAGCGCTGGCGGGCCTGACCGGCTGCGACGACGAGAAGCCCGACGGCCACAGCCAGGAAGTGCCTTTCGTACGCAACCCTGAGCACCAGGAGCCGGGCGTCTCCTATGCCTATGCCTCGGTGGTCGAGCTTGACGGCATGGCCAACGGCGTTCTGGTCACCTGTCGCGACGGGCGGCCGCTCAAGATCGAGGGCAATCCGCAGCATCCCTGGTCGCTCGGCGGCACCGATGCGTTCGGCCAGGCCTCGGTGCTCGGCTTGTATGATCCGTTCCGTTCGCAGAGCGTGCGCTTTCTGGACCGGCCCTCCACCTGGGAGGCGTTTCGAGGCGCCATGGTCGGCCGCATCGGCGCGTTGCGGGCAGGGGGCGGGCGCGGATTATGGGTGCTGACCGGCGCGGTCAGTTCCCCCTCGCTGCTGGCGCAGCTTACCGCCATGCAGGCGGCGTTCCCGGCCATGCGCATCGCCAGCCACGTTCCGGCTGGGCGGCAGGGCGCCTATGCGGGCAGCGTGGCCGCCTTCGGCCAGCGCCTGGAGACGCAGTATCGCTTCGACGTGGCGGACGTCGTGGTCAGCCTGGACGGCGACCTGCTGGATCCCGGGCCCTGGCAGGTTGGTCAGTCGCGACGCTTCATCGACGCGCGTCGCGAGGCGGCGGCGCAGGGCCGGCTGCTGGCGCTGCACGACGCGTCCTCGATCCCCTCCTTGACCAGCGCCAAGTCCGACTATGTGCTCGCGGCAGACCCGTCGCGGCTGATTGCGATCGCCGAGCGGCTTGGCGGCGGCGGCGATGCCGGCGATGCGGCCGAGCAGGCCTGGACGGCGCGTGCCGCCGCAGCGCTCGCCGCCGCTCGGGGCCGCGGCATCGTCACCGTCGGCGCCACCGCCTCGACAGCCTTGCAGGCGGCGGCGCACCGGCTCAACGACCAGTTCGGCAATCTTGGCCGCACGGTGCTGCACATCCCGGCGGTGCTGCCGGAGCGCGCCGGGCTCGCCGAGCTTGCCGCCGCGATCGATGGCGGCGAGGTCGAGCTGCTGCTGATGCTCGGCGTCAATCCGGTCTACGACGCGCCGGTGGATGTCGACTTCACCACGCGCCTGGCCAAGGTGGCGATGAAGGTTCATGCGGGCAGCCATGTCGACGAGACGGCGCTGCGCTCGAACTGGCATCTGCCGCTGACCCACGCGCTCGAGAGCTGGGGCGATGCCCGCTCACCGGACGGCACGGTCGGGTTGATGCAGCCGACGATCAGCCCGCTCTACAGCGGCCGCAGCCCGGCCGAGATCCTGTCGCTGCTGACCGATGCGGAGCCGCGTGACGGCCGCTCGATGCTGGCCGCCTTTTGGCAGGCCAGCCTGCCGGGCGACCGTTGGCCGGCGGCGTTGCAGCAGGGTTTTGTCGCCGGCACCGCGTCGCCGCCGATCACGCCGGTGCTGGCGGCCGGCGAGGCCGCCGCGTCGCCCGCTGCGTCCTCCGCCGCGTCGCCCGCCCTTGGCGGCGCCGGGCTCAGCCTGATCTTCCGGCCGGACGCCTCGCTGTGGGACGGGCGGTTCGCCGCCAATGCGTGGTTGCAGGAGCTGCCGCGGCCGCTCACCAAGATCGTCTGGGACAACGTGATCACCATCGCGCCGGCGCTGGCCGAACGGATGAAGATCGGCCATGAGGACCAGGTCGCCGTCGGTGTCGAGGGCCGCGTGATCACCGGGCATGCCTGGATCATGCCCGGTCAGGCGCCGCATGCGATCGGGGTCACGCTCGGCTATGGCCGCACCGACGCCGGCGAGGTGGCCGACAATGCCGGCTACAACGCCTACGCCGTGCGCCAGAGCGGCTCGCTGTGGCGGGCCGACAATGTCGAGCTGAAGCGCGTCGGCGAGCCGACTGGCCGGCTCGCCACCACCCAGGCGCATAACACGATGGAGGGCCACGACCTGGTGCGGGTGCAGCAGATCGGCGCGGCGCCGGTCGGCGACAACACCGCCTTCACCCAGCCGACGCTGTATGACGGCCCCGACGAGAGCCGGGTCGTGCATGGCGACGGCGTCGCCTGGGGCATGGTGATCGACCTGGACGCCTGCATCGGCTGCAATGCGTGCGTCACCGCCTGCCAGTCCGAGAACAACATCGCCGTGGTGGGGCCCGAGGAGGTGCGGCTGGGGCGCGAGATGCATTGGCTGCGGGTTGACCGCTACTACTCCGGCGCGGTGGACGAGCCGGCGACGCACTTCCAGCCGGTGCCGTGCATGATGTGCGAGCAGGCGCCTTGCGAGGTCGGCTGCCCGGTGGAGGCGACGCTGCACGACCATCAGGGCCTCAACCAGATGGTCTATAACCGCTGCGTCGGCACCCGCGCGTGCTCGGGCTACTGCCCCTATAAAGTGCGCCGCTTCAACTACTATGACTATTCGGCCGGCGCGGCGCCGAGCCTGCAGGAGCAGCGCAATCCCTCGGTGACCGTGCGCAGCCGCGGGGTGATGGAGAAGTGCACCTATTGCGTCCAGCGGATCGCCGAGGTGCGCATCACCACCGACAAGGAGGAGCGGCCGATCCGTGACGGCGAGGTGGTGACCGCCTGCCAGGGGGCCTGCCCGACCCGGGCGATCAGCTTCGGCGACCTGGGCGATCGCACCAGCGCGGTGACGCGGGCGCGGGCCGATGGCCGCAACTACGCGCTGCTCGGCGAGCTGAACGCCCGGCCGCGAACCACCTACCTCGCCGAGTTCGCGCCGCCGGCGGCTGCTGATGGCGTCAAGAGTGGCGGCATCAAGAGGAGCGGCGCATGAGCGACGTCACCGCCGACAACCTCGCGGCAAGCAACCGCCGTGCGGCGGCGAGCTATATCGGCCCGCGGCAGGACTTCATCTCGATCGGCCGGGACGTCACGGCGATCGCGTTTACCCATCCGGGCTACAAGCGCTGGTGGCTTGCCTTTCTGGGCGCCTTCGGCCTGCTCGGCGTGCTCGCGCTGGTGCTGTTCTTCCTGCTCTATGACGGCGTCGGGATCTGGGGGAACAATATCCCGGTCACCTGGGCGCTCGACATCGTCGGCTACGACTGGTGGATGGGGGTCGCCTGCGGCGCCCTGTTCATCTCGTCCGTGCTGCTGTTTTCCGAGGCGCCGGCGCGCTCGGCCTTGAACCGCATCACCCAGACGGCGGCGCTGGTGGCCGCCGCCGCGGCGGGCATCTACCCGATCATCCATCTTGGGCGTCCCTGGTTCTTCTATTGGAACCTGCCCTATCCGAACACCTTGCTGCTCTGGCCGCAGTTCCGATCGCCGCTGTACTGGGACGCGATCGACATCGTCAGCTTTCTCGGCGTGGCGCTCGGCAGCTGGTACATCGGCATGCTGCCCGACCTTGCGACGCTGCGCGATCGGGCGTTCGAGACGGCGCTCGCGGGCCGGCGGCGTGGCCTGCCGCTGTTCCGGGCGCAGGTCTACGGCATTCTGGCCTTGGGATGGCGCGGCTCGGCGGTGCATTGGCGGCGCTGGAACGCGTCCTGCCGGGCGCTGGCGCTGATGGGCATCTTCGTGGTGATCGCGCTGCAGACGGGTGCGGCGGTGATGTTCGCGGGCAGCGTCGAGCCCGGCTGGCACGACACGATGCAGCCTGTCAGCTTCATCGTCGGCGCGCTGCTGCAGGGCATCGCGACCATGGCGGTGCTGGGCGTGATGCTGCGCGCCGTGTTCGGGCTGGAGACGCTGATCACCCGGCGGCATTTCGAGCTGCTGGCCTGGCTGATGCTGATGCTGGGGCTGCTGTTTCTCTACTGCTACGTGCAGGAGTTCTTCGTCACGGCGCTGTTCGGCGACAGCTTCGACAAGCAGCTGGCCGTTCGGCGGTTCGGCGGCTCGCACGCCTGGAGCCTGTGGGCGATCGTCATCGGCGCGATCCTGCCGGTGCAGCTGTTCTGGTTCTCGGTGATGCGCGGCTCGGCTGCAGCGCTGGTCGTTGTCGGCCTGCTGGTGTCGTTCGGGCTGTGGGCCGACCACTTCATGGTCATCGTTGTCACCCTGCAGCAGGATTTTCTGCCGTCCATCGCCGCGCCCTACCATGTCGCGCTGTCCGGCGTGCTGACCTTCGCCGGCTCGGTCGGCTTGTTCGTGGCGCTGCTGCTGCTGTTCCTGCGCTACCTGCCGGTGGTGTCGATCATGGAGACCCGGCGGCTGTCGGCGTTGCGTCTTGCCGACGATCTGGCGCATGGCTCGGTGATGGCGCCGGCGTTGGTCCGAGGGGGACGCCGGCGTGGCTAAGGGCGCCAACAAGGGACATGCCGGCGTCGATGCCGAGCACAAGGTTGCCGCCGGGCATGAGAACGACGCGCCGCTCTGGGGCGTCTCGGCCGAGTTCGACGACGCGTCGTCCCTGCTCGACGCCATCTCGGACCTCGCCCCGCGCGAGCTTGGCCGGCTTGACACCTACAGCCCGGTGCCATTGCCCGCGGTCGCCGACGCCCTCGGCATCCGCCACCCGCCGATGAACGTGGTCGCCATTCTCGGCGCGCTGGTCGGCGGGGCGGCGATGATGGCGATGTGCCTTTACGCCACCGCGTACGACTACATCTTCAACATCGGCGGCCGGCCGCTCTACAGCTGGCCGGCCTTCGTCGTGCCGACGGTGTCTTTCGCGACGCTGACCGGCGCTTTTGCCGTCTATGTCGGGCTGTTGATGCTGAACCGTTTGCCGACGCTGAACCATCCGGCCTTCAACATCCCGAATTTCAGCCGGTCCACTCAGGATCGCTACTTCCTGGTGATCGAAGCCCGCGACGCCGTCTTCGACCCGGACCTCGCCGAGCGCGCCTTGGCCGGCCTGTCGACCCGGCCGCGCCTGGTCACGCGAGTGAAGCGATGAGGCGCCTTGCTGTGCTGGCGTTGGCGGGGCTCTGCCTCGCCGGCTGCAAGCGCGAGGACATGTATACGCAGGGGCGCTCGCAGACCTGGGATCGCGACAGCTTCTTCTCCAATAATCGGGCGATGCGTCAGCCGGTCGCGGGGACGGTGGCGCGCAACCCGGCCAACCTGCCGGTGCCGCAGCCCGCGGTCATTGACGTTGCCATGCTCGAGCGTGGGCACGAGCGCTTCGACATCTTCTGCGCCCCCTGCCACGGCCGCGCCGGCGACGGGCGCGGCATGATCGTCCAGCGCGGCTTTCCGCAGCCGCCATCGTTTCACGAGCCGCGCCTGCAGCAGGCGGCCGCCTCGGTGTTCCTCGATGCGATCGTGAACGGCTACGGCGTGATGTACAGCTACGCCGATCGCGTGCCGCCGGCCGATCGCTGGGCGATCATCGCCTATATCCGCGCCCTCCAGGTCAGCCAGCATGCGCCGGCCACAGCGCTCAGCGCCGCCGACCGCGAGCATCTCGCCTCGGCACCGACCGAGGCCGTTCCGGGCGCTTCCGGGCCGCAGAACCCGCAGGATAGCGGCCAGGAGCCGGGCGGCCACGACGACGAGACGCGTGGGGCAGGGTCGTGAGCACCACCGCCCGCGTGCCCCCGACCGGGCGCGACCGGGTGCTGTGGTTGTTGCTGCCGTTGGGCGTCGGCGTTGCCGGGCTGCTGATCCTGCTGGTTCTGGGCGCCGCCGGCGGGGTGCGCGTGATGCCGTCGTACCTGGCGGCCTGGCTGTTCTGGCTGTCCGTGCCGGTGGGCGCGCTGGCCGTCGTCATGGTGCTTGAGCTCGCCGGCTATAGCGAGACCGCGACCGCCGCGGCCATGCGGCCGCTGCTGGTGCTGCTGCCGCTCGGCGCCGTGTTCATGCTGCCGGTGCTGGTGCGCCTGCCGGCGCTTTACGGCTGGGTGCATGCGCCGCTGCCGGGTTTTGCCGGCGGCTGGTACACCACCGGCTTCTTCGTCGCGCGCAGCCTGGTCTATCTCCTCGCCTGGTCGCTGCTCGCGCTGGCTTTTCTGCGACCGCACCGCTTTCGCGATCGGCGTGGCCTGGCGGGGTTCGGCCTGGTCGTGCACTTCTCCATCGGCTCGCTGGCTGCGCTTGACTGGGCGATGTCGATCACGCCGGGGCTGAACTCGTCGGTGTACGGCCTTGTCGTGATCGTCGGCCAATGCTCGCTCGCTGTCGCGACGGGCCTGGTGCTGACGGCGGGTGGGTTGAACGCGCCGACATTGCGCAAGGCCGCCTGGCTGATGGTCGCCGTCCTCGCCGCCTCGGCCTTCCTGCACTTCGTGCAGTATCTGACGATCTGGTCCGCCGACCTGCCGCGGGAGATTGCCTGGTATCAGGCGCGCAGGGGTGCGGGCGTCATGGTGCCGTGGTTTGGCGTGATCGTGCTGGTTCTCTCCAGCAGCCTGATGCTGCCGACCAGGCTCTCCGCCGTCGGCGGGCTCGTCGCGGGGCTTGCGGCACTGGTGGTGCTGGTGCAGGCGCTGGCCGTCTACTGGACGATCACGCCGAGCTTTTCCGGCGTCTGGCACCTGGGATTGGCCGACCTGCTGGCGCTGCTCGGCATTGGCGGCGTGATGGTGGCGCTGTTCGGCGTGACCAGCGGCCGGGCTCGCGGCGAGCCGCCGCTGATCCCGGCCCGGTTTGCCCTGGTAGGAGCAGGCCATGGCCGCAGCTGATCGCGACGCTGCGGGCAAGGATCGCCGGCCCACCCTGCTGGCGTTCGCGGCGACCCTGGTCGGCGCCTCGATGCTGCTGTTCCGCAAGCAGGATGCGAAGCACGCGCCCAGCGCCGGCCGCGGCGCCCGCTCGGGCTCGGCCAATCCAAAGTCGCTCGCCGACGGCTATGAGGTTCTCGACGCCAGCCCGGTCAGCATCATCAAGTGGGCAGGGCTGTTGCTGGGCTTCGCCGTCACCATGATCAGCCTGATGATCATCATGGTGAACGTGCTGGACGCCACCACCGAGCGCGACGACAGGCGGCTGACCCCGGAGCAGACCGCCGCCATCGCCGTGCCGCTCCCGCACCTTCAGGCTCAGCCCTATCTGGACCTGCATGCTGAGCGCGCGCATGAGGATGGTTTGCTCTCCGGCTATGCCTGGATCGGCGCACGCCATGCCGCCGCCCGTATTCCGATCGGCCGGGCGATGACGCTCTCGGTCGGCCGCCCCCTTGATCTCGGGCCGAGCAGTCTTGGCGCTCCGCCCGCAGACGGACATCCCGCACCATGAACCCATCCGATTACCCGCTGGCGCTGTGGCCACCGGCCGCCTCGGTCAGCGCCGCGAGCACGGACCACCTGATCATCTCGTTCACCGTGCTGACGCTGTTTCTCACGGTGCCGATCTTCATCGCCATCACCTTCTTCGCCTTCTATTACCGCGAAGGCACCAAGGCGAACCGCGACCACCTCAACATCCGCGACAGCCGCCTCGAAATGGCGTGGATGATCATTCCGTTCGTGCTGACCTTGTTCTTCTTCGTGTGGGGCGCGCAGATGTTTCACACCCACAAGCACGCGCCGGCGAACGCGATGGAGATCAGCGCCATCGGCCGGCAGTGGATGTGGAAGTTTCAGCATCCCGGCGGGCAGTGGGAGATCAACGACCTGCACGTGCCGGTGGGCCAGCCGATCATCGTCAACATGATCAGCCAGGACGTGATCCACGCGCTCTATATTCCGGCGATGCGGATCCAGATGGAGACCCTGCCGGGGCGCTATACGTCGTTATGGTTCAACTCGGATCGGCCGGGCGTCTACCGACTATTCTGCTCGGAATATTGCGGCACCGACCACTCGGCGATGGACGGCCTGCTCACCGTGATGGAGCCGGCGGCCTATGCGCAATGGCTGTCGCATGCTGGCACCTCCACCTCGCTGGCGGCCGCGGGCAAGGCGCTGTTCAGCACCTATGGCTGCTCCGGCTGCCATGCCGCGGGCTCGAACGTGCGGGCGCCGAGCCTCGCCGGGCTCTACGGCAACCCGGTGCCGATGCAGGCCGGCGGCACCGTGCTCGCCGACGACAGCTACCTGCGCGATAAAATCCTGAACCCGGACGGCAACCTGATCGCCGGCTACAAGCAGGTCATGCCGAGCTTCAAGGGTGTCATCGCCGAGGACGACCTCGTCCGGCTGGTGGCCTACATCAAGTCCATTGGTCAGCAGAGCGCCTCGATCGGCGGCGATGCCGGCTCGGGTGGAACAGCCGGGAGTGTCACTCGATGAGTCCGCTTGACTCCACGATCCGCGACGCCGCGACGGCCCAGCCGACGATCGGCCGGCCAAAGGACTACCTGCACGAGAAGTCGACGCTGGCGTCGTGGTTCTTCACCATCGACCATAAGCGGATCGCGCTGCTTTACCTGGCCTCGATCACCGGCTTTTTCGTCATCGGCGCTTTTGCCGCCGGCCTCATCCGGCTGGCGCTGGTGGTGCCGAATGGCCAGATTTTCAGCAACGACACCTACAACAAGCTGTTCACCATCCACGGCGTGGTGATGGTTTGGTTCTACATGATCCCGTCGATCCCGACGACGCTGGGCAACTTCCTGATCCCGCTGATGATCGGCGCCAAGGATCTCGCCTTTCCGAAGCTGAACCTGACGAGCTGGTACATCTTCATGGGTGGCTCGCTGTTCACCCTGTTCACCGTGCTGGTCGGCGGTGTTGACACCGGGTGGACATTCTACGCGCCGTTCTCGACCACGTTCTCCAACACCTGGGTGATCCCGGCGCTGATCGGCGTCATCATCGTCGGCTTCAGCTCGATCCTGACCGGGCTCAACTTCGTCGTCACCATCCACACCATGCGCGCGCCAGGCATGACCTGGTTCCGCATGCCGATCTTTGTCTGGACGCATTACGCCGTCTCGCTGATCTTCCTGCTGGCGACGCCGGTGATCACCATCGCGCTGTCACTGCTGGTGCTGGAGCGCGGCTTCGGCATCGGCGTGTTCGATCCCGCTCTCGGCGGCGACCCGGTGCTGTTCGAGCACCTGTTCTGGTTCTACTCGCACCCGGCCGTCTACATCATGGTGCTGCCGGGCATGGGGGTGATCAGCGAGATCGTTCCGGCATTCTCGCAGAAGAAGCTGTTCGGCTACCGCTTCATCGCCTATGCTTCGATCTCGTTGGCGTCGTTGACCTTTTTCGTGTGGGGCCACCACATGTTCGTCAACGGCCAGAGCGAGATGGCCTCGATCAGCTTCTCGGTGCTGAGCTTTGCCGTCGCGGTGCCATCCGCGGTGAAGGTCTATAACTGGACGGCGACGATCTATCGCGGCAGCCTGCGGCTCGACACGCCGATGCTCTACGCCATGGGCTATATCGGGCTGTTCGTCATCGGCGGCCTAACCGGGCTGTTTCTCGCCACGCTGTCGATCGACGAGCACGTGCACGACACCTACTTCGTGGTTGCGCATTTCCACTACATCATGGTCGGTGGCACGGTGCTGGCCTTCCTTGGCGGGTTGCACTTCTGGTGGCCGAAGATGACGGGGCGGATGTATAATGAGGCATGGGGACGGGTCGGCGCGCTGCTGATCTTCCTGGGCTTCAACGTCACTTTCTTCCCGCAATTCCTGCTCGGCTATCTCGGCATGCCGCGCCGGTATCATCAGTATCCGCCCGAGTTCCAGCTGCTCAACATCCTGAGCTCGGCCGGCTCCACGATCCTGGCGGTCGGGTATTTCTTTCCGATGATCTACCTGGTCTGGTCGCTCTGGTTCGGTAAGCGCGCCTCCGCCAACCCGTGGGAGGCGAAGGGCCTGGAGTGGTCGACGAGCTCGCCGCCGCCGACGCATAACTTCCTGGCCGAGCCGGTGGTCGATTTCGAGCCCTACGACTACCCGATCAAGGCGCGCGAGCGTGTCTGAGGCGCTCGTCAGAGGCGGGATGTCGGCGGTCGGCGTCTCGCCGGTCGGGGTGGAGCTGCGCGAGCAGTTCAACAACACGGCGCAGCAGCGTCACGCCGCGACGATGGGCATGTTCATCTGGCTCATCACCGAGCTTCTGCTGTTTGCGGGGCTATTCCTCGTCGCGCTGATCCTGCGCATTACCCATCCGGCAAGCGTCACCGCGGCGGCCAAGCACTTCAAGTTCTGGATCGGCGCCACCAACACCGCCATCCTGATCTGCTCGTCGCTGACGATGTCGGGCGCGATCGAGTTGTCGCGGCTCGGCTGGCAGCGCGGGATGGTGCGCTTTATGCTGGCGACGGCATCCCTCGGCTCGCTGTTCATCGTGCTCAAGGGCTACGAGTACGTCGTCGACTGGCAAGAGCACATGGTGCCGTTCTTCCTCGACCGGAGCTACGCGCTCGCGGGTGACAGCGCCTCCGAGCTGTTCGTCAACTTGTATTTCGCCACCACCGGCCTGCATGGCCTGCACCTGATTACAGGCGTCTCCATCCTGCTTGTGCTGACACGGCAGGCGGCCGCGCCTGGCTATCTTCAGCGTCACCAAAATCGTATCGAGATCTACGGGCTCTACTGGCACTTCATCGACCTGATCTGGATCATCGTGTTTCCGATCCTGTACGTGCTGAACCGATGAGCGAGTTCCTGGTCAGGCGCTTCGGCATGGCCGAGGATGATGCAGCCGTATTTTGGCAGCACATGCGCACCCCGGCGCGATCGTTCGTCATGCTGCTCTGTCTACTCGGCATCACCGTGCTGTGCGGGGCGACGCTGCCGGTGCACTGGATCTGGATGATTGAGGCACTATCGACCTTGTGCATGGTCGTAATCGTGCTGGTGATCTCGATGGAAGTGACGCATGAACCGCCGTTGATCAGGCTGTTCGCGGTGGTGGGCTTCTTCTGGGTGTGCATCCTGTTCGGCATGACGCTGGTTGATTATCTCTTTCGGTAAGGCAAGGAAGGGCTTCTTTTTTAAAAAAAAAGGAAGCAAAGGACTTCTGTCATGATGTGGCAGCACTGCCGCTTGTGCCGCCTCATGGAGCAAAAGTTTTTTGGTTCTTTTTTTCAAAAAAGAACCTTTGCTTGCTTCCTTGCCGCCTTCGCCGCCACACCTGCCGCAGCGGCCGGCCTGGTTGTCACGTCGCAACACCTTGCAAGCGACGTCGGCGCTGCTGTTCTCGCCTCCGGCGGCAATGCGGTCGATGCGGCGGTGGCGATCGGCTACGCGCTCGCCGTCGTCGATCCGTGCTGCGGCAACATCGGTGGTGGCGGCTTCATGACGATCCATCGCGCCGACGGGTCGAACCACGTGATCGACTTCCGCGAGCGGGCGCCGCTACGGGCGACGCCAACCCTGTTTCAGGATGCAGCAGGCAATGTCCTGCCGGATGCCAGCCGCCGCGGCTATCTGGCGGTCGCCGTGCCCGGCACCGTGGCCGGCCTTGAGCGTGCGCGTGAGGCTTACGGAACGCAGGCGCGCGCCGCGCTGATGGCGCCGGCGATCGCGCTCGCCGAGAACGGCTTCCTGCTCGATGCCGGTGATACCGGCCCGCTCGGCTACGGGACTGCCCGTTTTAACACCGAGCCGAACGTTGCCGCCATCTTCACGCATGACGGCACGGCGCTGCGGCCTGGCGATCGGCTGGTGCAGCACGATCTTGCCGCGACTCTGCGCCAGATCGCGACGGACGGGCCGCGCGCCTTCTATAAGGGGCCGGTGGCCGACACGCTGGTGCGCGAAAGTGCTGCGCATGGCGGCATCCTCTCGCTCGCCGACCTCAGCGGCTACACCGCCGTGGAGCAGCCGCCGGTCAGCTGCGACTATCGCGGCTGGACGCTGGTCGCTCCGTCGCCGCCAAGCTCCGGCGGCGTCGTCATGTGCGAGATCCTCGGCATTCTCCAAGCCTATCCGCTCGGCAAGGAGGGCCGCAACTCGGCTGCGGCGACGCACCTGCAAGTCGAGGCCGAGCGCGCGGCCTATCTCGACCGCAACACCGTGCTCGGCGACCCGGACTTCGTGGCCGACCCGGTGGCGATGCTGCTGTCGCCCGCGCATCTGCGACAGTTGCGCGATCGCATCCAGCCGGTCGCGGCCACGCCGTCGGCGTCACTCGCGCCGGTGCCTGTCGGGACGGCAGAGGAGAAGCCGCAGACCACGAGCTACTCGGTCGTTGATGGCCTCGGCAACGCGGTTGCCGTCACCTACACGATCAACGGTTATTTCGGCGCCGGCGTCATCGCCGGCCGCACCGGCTTCTTTCTCAACAACGAGATGGACGACTTCACTTCCAAGGTCGGCACGCCGAATATGTTCGGGCTGGTGCAGGGGCTCGCGAACCGTATCCAGCCTGGCAAGCGGCCGCTGAGCTCGGTTGCGCCCTCGATCGTGCTGCGCAACGGCCGTGTGGCCCTGGTGCTCGGCGCGCCGGGCGGCTCGCGCATTCCGACGGAGGTGCTGAGCGTGCTTCAGGGCGTCGTCGATTATGGCCTGACGCTGCAGCAGGCGGTCGATGCGCCGAGGCTGCACATGCAGTACCTGCCAGACACGGTCTACCTCGAGCCGGACGCGCTTGCCCCCGAGACCAAGGCGGCGCTGGTCAAGGCAGGCTACAACTTCACCGAACAGCATCCCTGGGGACTGAACGAGGCCATCGAAGTGATGCCCGATGGCTCGCTGCAGGGAGCGACGGACGCGCGGCGACCAGGGGGGAAGGTGGCTGCGGTGAAGTGAAGGGCTTCTTTTTTGAAAAAAAGAAGCAAAAAACTTTTATTCAATCCTTGTAGACTCGCGAGTGTGGTCTGCAGCTAATCTCATTCTCATTAGAAAATAAAAGTTTTTTGGTCCTTTTTTTCAAAAAAGGACTGCTTGCCTTCCTCTACCGACCCGCCGCATCGCCGCGCCTTTTCCTGACGCAACGTGAACGCCACGTCGGCATTGCCGCCGCTGACGATCTGATCGAGCGTTGCGTCGTCGAGCTCCTGCCAGCGGCGGCCGCGGAACGGGCCGAACGGCACCCGCACCAGCAATGCCGGCTCGGCCGACCAGGCGAGCAGCGTTTCCAGCCCTGCCAGCGCCAGCATGTCGCGCAGATGGTGTGCGGTGACGTAGGCGTCCGGTCCGGCGCGATGGGCCGGCAGCCCGGCTGCACGGTCGAGGTGTTCCGGCATGCGCCAGTAGCGCAGGCCCTGGTTGGAGTGGGTCGGCGCGTCGGGCCATAGCCGCAGGGCGCATTTGTAGGTGCAGATCCAGGGTCGCCCGCCGGTGAGGTTCGGCGTGCACCAGCGTTGCTCGAAGGCGGCGCGATGGGCGGCGAGCGCTGTCGGCGTCGGGCCTGGGGCGGCGCGCAGGATGTCCGGTGCGGCGTGCTGGAAGCTGGGCGCGCCGGCGACGTCGGCGTCGATGATGTGGTGGATCGCCGCGGTGTTCGGGGTGATCGGCTTGCCCGGATCGATCAGCGTCGATCCTGGAGCGCCGTCGATCCGCCAGCTGTCGGCATCGCCGACGACGTCCTGCCAGCCGATTTCGACGACGCCGCCATCGGCCACGTTGTTGCCGGTGGTCTCCAGGTCGATGACCCGCAGCAGGCTCACGCCGGCTCGACCATGCGGAAGCAGGCGGAGGCGAGCGGGTCATGCGCGACCGCCTCGCGCACCGCCGCCTGCGCGGCCGGGTCGGAGGTGGCGACGACGACGCGGCGGAAGAAGCCTGTCGTGCCGCGGGCGCGGGCCATGAACAGCGCGGCGAGTTGGCGGCCGACGGCGCCGCGCGGCAGGCAGCAGGTGCAGTCGGACGCGTGGCTTGGGGCCGGCTGACGCTGCAGCCGTTCGGCCGGCATGGCGCGTGGCGGCAGGTCGCCTATGACAACGACCGGCAGGTCGCCCTCGTCATCAAGCAGCAGCGCGTCGTCGTCGGCGAGGTCGGCGATGCCAAAGCTCACCGGGATCCTGGCGTCCATGAACAAGACCATGACTGGACATAAAGGATCCTTTATGCTTCCTGCAAGCTGCGATGCACCGCTTGCTCTCCGCCCTGTCCGCTGCTGCCGAGCCGACGCGCCTGCGTCTGCTCGCGCTCGCCGCCACCGGCACGTTCTGCGTCAGCGACTTCACCTCCATCCTTGGCCAGAGTCAGCCTCGCCTGTCGCGTCACCTCAGGCTGCTCGCCGAGGCGGGCTTGTTGGAGCGGTTGCGCGAGGGGGTGAATTGCTGGTTCGTGGTGCCGCGCGACGAGCGCGGCGCCCTCGTCCGCCGGTTGCTGCAGGAGGTGTCGGCCGACGACGCCCAGCTGGCGGCGGATCAGCGCGAGGCGGCGCGGGTGCTCGCCGAGCGCGCGCGCACTGCCTCGGCGCAGTTTCAGCGTCAGGGCGCGGACTGGGACGAGATGCGCGCGCTGGACCTGCCGGCGCATTGGGTGGAGGAGCGGCTGCTGGCGCTGCTGCCAGATGCCGGCGGCGCGCTGCTCGACATCGGCACCGGCACGGGGCGGCTGCTGGAGCTGCTCGGGCCGCGCATGCGCGCCGGGCTCGGCATCGACGCCAGCCGGGCGATGCTGGCGCTGGCCCGCGTTCGGCTGGCCGAGCATGGGGCGGCGCTTGCGCATTGCTCGGTGCGGCTGGGCAACCTCTACGAGCTTGGCCTGCCGGACGCCTGCATGGATGTGGTCGTGCTGCAGATGGTGCTGCACCACACTCAGGATCCATGTGCGGCGCTGGCGGAGGCGAGGCGGGTGCTCAGCCCTGGCGGCCGCTTGCTCGTGGTCGACCTGGCGCTGCACGAGCAGGCGGGGCTTGCCGACAGCCTGGCGCATCGCTGGCATGGCTTCTCGGACGACGCGATCACAACGCCGCTCGCGCAGGCCGGCCTCACGGTCGCCGCCCCTGTCATTATCCCGGGGCCGCTCGAGATCCGCATCTGGGTGGCGCTCGCACCCGCGCCGAAAGCCCGCGCTGACGCGCCCGTTTTGATCGAGGTTGCCTGAATGACCCGTCCGCATTTGCTTGAGGCGCTGCGCGAGAGAGTTCTGCTGTGTGACGGCGGCATGGGCTCGCGCGTGCAGGCGCTGACGCTCGATGTCGAGCGCGACTATTGGAACCAGGAGAACTGCACCGAGGTGCTGACCCTGTCGCGGCCGGAGCTGATCCGCGACATCCATCGCGGCTACTTCGAGGCCGGGGCGGACATGGTGGAGACCAACACGTTTGGCGGCTCGCCGATCACGCTTGCCGAGTTCGACCTGCAGGACCGCACGCTGGAGATCAACCGGCGCGGCGCGGAGCTGGCGCGCGAGGCGGCGGAGAGCTTCGCCGACGGGCGGCATCGCTACGTTCTCGGCAGCATCGGGCCCGGCACCAAGCTGCCCTCGCTCGGCAACATCGCCTACGACGCGCTGGAGGCGGCGCTGGCTGAGCAGTCGCGCGGGCTGATCGGCGGCGGCGTGGACGCGATCCTGATCGAGACCTGCCAGGACACGCTGCAGATCAAGGCGGCGGTGAACGGCGCCAAGCGGGCGCGCGCCGAGGCCGGCACCGACACGCCGGTGTTCGTGCAGGTGACGGTGGAGACCACCGGCACGTTGCTGGTGGGCCCGGACATCGCGGCTGCGGCGACGGTCGTGCATGCGCTCGACGTGCCGCTGATCGGGCTGAACTGCGCGACCGGCCCGCAGGAGATGAGCGAGCACGTGCGCTGGCTTGCCGCCAATTGGCCGGGCCTGATCAGCGTGCAGCCCAATGCCGGGCTGCCGGAGCTGGTGGATGGGCAGACGCATTATCCGCTCTCGCCCGAGCAGATGGCGGTGTGGGTGGAGCGCTTCATCAACGAGGACGGGCTGAACCTGGTCGGCGGCTGCTGCGGCACCTCGACGCCGCACATCGCAGCGCTCGACCAGATGCTGCGCAAGCGGGGCGGCTACCGGCCCACGCCCGTCGCGCGCCGCCCGGTCTGGGTGCCGTCGGTTGCGAGCCTCTACGGCCAGACGCCGTTGCGCCAGGAGAACAGCTACTTCTCGATCGGCGAGCGCTGCAACGCCAATGGCTCGAAGAAGTGGCGCGAGCTGCAGGAGGCGGCGGATTGGGACGGCTGCGTTGGCGTGGCGCGCGAGCAGGCGGGCGAGGGCTCGAACAGCCTGGACGTCTGCACGGCGTTCGTTGGCCGCAACGAAATCGTCGAGATGGACGAGGTGATCCGCCGGTTCACCAGCTCGGTGAACGCGCCGCTGGTGATCGACAGCACCGAGACGCCGGTGATCGAGAGCGCGCTGAAACTGCATGGCGGCAAGCCGATCATCAACTCGATCAACTTCGAGGACGGCGAGGGCCATGCGCGCGATCGGCTGGTGCTGGCGAAGAAGTTCGGCGCCGCGATGATCGCGCTCACCATCGACGAGGCCGGCATGGCCAAGCGCCCGGAGGACAAGCTGCGCATCGCCCGCCGTCTGGTCGCCTTCGCCTGCGACACCCACGGGCTGCCGCAATCGGACCTGCTGATCGACCCGCTGACGCTGACCATCGCCACCGGCGCCGAGGACGACCGCAAGCTCGGGCAGTGGACGCTGGAGGGCATTCGCGCGATCCGCGACGAATTTCCGGAGATCCAGATCATCCTTGGCCTGTCCAACATCAGCTTTGGCTTGAACCCGGCGGCGCGCGCGGTGCTGAACTCGGTGTTCCTCGACCTCGCGGTCAAGGCGGGCATGACCGGCGCGATCGTGCATGTCAGCAAGATCCGGCCGCTGCATCAGATCGCGCCCGAGGAGGTGCAGGTCTGTGAGGATTTGATCTATGACCGCCGGCGCGAGGGCTACGACCCGCTGCAGAAGCTGCTCGAAATCTTCGCCGACCGGAAGTTGGCAGACGCGACGAAGAAGGTTCGCTCCGAGACCGTCGAGGGGAGACTGCGCGACCGCATCGTTGACGGCGACCGCAATGGGCTGACCGGCGAGCTGGACGATGCGCTGCAAACGCATCCGCCGCTCGCCATCATCAACGAGATTCTGCTCGACGGCATGAAGACGGTCGGCGAGCTGTTCGGCGCCGGCAAGATGCAGCTGCCGTTCGTGCTGCAATCGGCCGAGACGATGAAGGCGGCGGTCGCCTATCTCGAGCCGATGATGGAGCGCGTGGCAGGACAGGAGAAGGGCACGATCGTGCTGGCGACGGTCAAGGGCGACGTGCATGACATCGGCAAGAACCTGGTTGACATCATCCTCACCAACAATGGTTACCGGGTGGTCAACCTCGGCATCAAGGTGCCGCTCGCCGACATGGTCGCCGCCGCGCGCGAGCACCACGCGCATGCGATCGGCATGTCCGGCCTGCTCGTGAAGTCGACGGTGGTGATGCGCGAAAACCTCGAGGAGATGCAGCGCCAGGGACTCGAGATCCCGGTGCTGCTCGGCGGCGCGGCGCTCACCCGCAACTACGTCGAGGACGATTGCGTCGCGGCGTATGGCGGCGGGATGCGCGAGGCGGGCGGGCGGGTCGCCTATGCGCGCGACGCGTTTGACGGGCTGTCGCTGATGGACCGCGTCACCGGCAACGGCTTTGACGACTATCTCGGCGCGATCCAGACCAAGCGCTCGGGCAAGGCGCGTAACACCAAGCGTAGCCTGGGGCGTGCCGACGAGCGCGCGTTCCAGCCGATCGACGTGGCCGCGGTGCGGGCACGCCGGAGCCGGATGACGGCGGACGTGCCGGTGGTCGAGCCGCCGTTCTGGGGTGCGAAGGTGATCGGCGCTTCGCCCAAGGCGGTGCTGCCATTCCTGAACGAGCGCAGCCTGTATCAATTCCAGTGGGGCTTCAGGAAGCAGGGCCGCTCGCTCGACGATTTCCTCGGCTGGGCCAAGCAGGAGCTGCGGCCGGTGCTCAAGCGCATGCTGGCGCTGTGCGAGGCGGACGACATCCTGCATCCGCAGGCGGCCTACGGCTATTGGCGCGCCGCCGGACAGGGCAACGACCTCATCGTCTTCGCGCCCGACGGGCAGACGGAGCTCGCGCGCTTCACTCTGCCGCGCCAGCCCCGCGAGGACGGCGAGTGCATCGCCGACTTCTTCCGCGACGTGGACGACGCGCAGCGCGACGTGATCGGCTTGCAGGTGGTGACTGTGGGGCAGCAGGCCTCGGACGTTGCGCGCGCCTGGTTCGACGACAATCGATACCAGGACTACCTGTACCTGCACGGCCTGTCGGTGGAAATGGCCGAGGCTATGGCGGAGTATGTGCACAAGCGCATTCGCGCCGAGCTGGGCTTTGCCGGCGAGGACGATCGCGACATGGAGAAGATGCTGTCGCAGAGCTACCGCGGCTCGCGCTACTCGTTCGGCTATCCGGCCTGTCCGCGGCTCGAGGATCAGGCGCAATTGCTGCAGCTGCTGGGCGCCGACCGGCTTGGCGTCTCGCTCTCCGACGAGTGGCAGCTGCATCCGGAGCAATCGACGAGCGCCATCGTGGTGCTGAACCCGCGGGCGAAGTACTTCTCCGTCTAGGCCGGGATTCCGGCCGAGCTTAATCGTTCATTTACCGGTTCGGCTCAGACTGCCTGCAGGCGGTGGAGCGGGGGGACGATGGCTCCGGGCGGCAGGATGTCGGCGTTCAGTTGGACGCTGATGGTGGGCAGCGTTGGTCTGGCGGGCACGATCGAGGCCGTCAGCATCGGTGCTGCGCGCGGACCCAGCAGCGCGGCCATCGTCTATGCCGCGACGTGGCTGGCTGTCTGGCTGCTCGCGGAGTGCCGGATGCAGCGATTGCCCGCCGCGAGAGCCGGCCGGTGAGGGTGCGAGCTGCTGCACCTGCTACCGGCCAGGTTGCGATCTCGGTGTTGTTCTGCGCGCTGTTCACCGGGGCAGGCTGGCGCTTCTTCGGGATGACGCATGGCTTGGTGCTGGCGCAGGATTGGATGGTCTATCACGAGGCGTCGTCCGCCGTTCTGGCCGGCGACCTCGCCTTGCTGAGCGATGGGGTAGGGTTCACCGAGGCGCTGGCGCTGCGGTTTCAGGACGTGTTGTCGGGCGGCCTGATGCTGCATCCTTGGGTCTATCCGCCTCCCTTCCTGCTGCTCATCCTGCCGCTTGGCCTGCTCGGTCCGATGGCCTCCTACGTTGCTTTCCTCTTGGTCGGCTTCGCGGGCTTGCTGCTCGCGATCCAAGCCTGGCCGGCGTCACGAGCGCAGCGAGCCGTCCTGATCGTGAGCACCGCAGCCAGTCCAGCGGCCATGTTTACCCTGCTTGCCGGGCAGAACGCGTTTTTCACGGCCGCCCTGCTTGTCGGCGGGCTAGCCATGCTCCGCCGTGCTCCAGCCATGGCCGGGGCGCTGCTGGGCTTGTTGGTGTTCAAGCCGCAGCTCGCGGTGCTGGTTCCGGTGGCCCTGCTGGCCGGCGGCCACCGGCGCGCGCTGATCGCCGCCGGCTGCTCCGCCGCCATGCTGAGCCTTGCTAGCCTGGCGGCCTTCGGGACCGCGCCTTGGGTGGGTTGGTTCAAACTGATGCTCGGGACGACGTCGCAGTTCAGCCAATGGGAGGCGACAGGTCGCCAAAGCGGCATGAGCGTTTATGCCTGCATCTATGCAATCTGCCATGTCGATGCGCTGAGCAGACTGGGGCAGGACGTGATGTGCATCGTTGCAGCGTGGCTCGTCGCACACGTCTTTCGCGCGCAGGTCGGGCTGCCGGTTCGTGCCGCCGCCCTGCTGCTGGCGACAGGCTTGGCGGCGCCGCATTTCTCGAACTACGACATGCTGATTGGATGCTTCGGCGCCAGCCTTGTGTGGCTTGAAGGGGTGGAGCGCGGCTTTCGGCCGGGCGAGCTGGTATTCTGCCTGATATGCTGGGCGGCGCCGCTGACGTTCAATCCCAGGCTGACGCTGCTTGGCGCCGCCACGCCTGTTTGGACGCTCCTGCTTCTTGGCTATGTCGTCGCACGCGCCGGCGGCCACTGGAAACCAAGCCTCTTCAGCAAGGTTCAGCATGTGGCGGCTGCTTAAGCCTCCATGCCGTGACACGGTGCAGATCAGCGCCGAGATGAGGAGCTGCCTTGCGTCAGGCGTTCGGCGATCTGCACGTCCAGACCCGTGGCAAAGGGTTGACCATGATCACCGCGCCGGTGCTGGCGTGGGTGCGGGATCAACCGGTCGACGATGGGCTACTGACGATCTGGTGTTGTCATACCAGCGCATCGTTGCTGATCCAGGAGAATGCCGATCCTGACGTGCGGACTGACCTGACGGCGTATTTCGAACGCATCGCACCCGAGCACCCTGGCCGCTACGTGCATGGCGCCGAAGGGCCGGACGACATGCCGGCTCATCTGCGGGCCGCATTGACCCAGACCCAGCTGTCAATCCCGGTTCGCGCGCGCCGGCCGGTGCTGGGCACGTGGCAGGGCGTCTACCTGTTCGAGCACCGGTCGGCGCCGCATCGTCGTGAGATCGTGCTGCACCTGATCGGCGACGCGGCGCCCGAGTGAACTTGCGAGACGATCATCAGCCGGGAGGCTTGGCCCTTGCGGTCAGGCGGTCGAACCTCACGCGCGCTGTCGCCGGGCCTGAAACGACGCCGAGCGTGGCCATCATCGGCCCGATGCTTTGCGGCGGCGGCGGTCGGCCCGTTCAGCCAATCACTATCGGGTTGGTGGAGCCGGGCTCGGGAGGAAGGCGCCTCACGTCAAGTCGCGACGCCATCGGCCCCGGCAGTGCAGCGGGGCTGCCCTCTGCTGGACTGGCAAGAGGCTTGATCCTGCGTGCCGACGCGACGGCAGACCGTCCGCCCTTCACGGGCGTCGAGGCGAACCGAACCCTGCTGCGCATGGCGGTGGTCGTCTCCGTCGTGCTGCATTTAGGCGTCTTGTTGATGATGATGCCGATGGCGTCGCGACCGGTCCCGCTCGCGCCGGAGGTGCCGCAGCGTCAGGTCGAGATGGTCTTTATCCAGCAGCCGCGCACGACGCGGGGGGCGCCGCCCAAATCCTCCGATGCCGCCTCGACGCCCGGAGCCGCGTCAGCCGCTTCAACCTCGCCGCCTCTCTCGACAGCTAAAGTGGCTACTCAGCCGAGTGCGGCGCTCGACCCGCCTGCCGGCGTCACGACGCCGCATTGGCAAACCTCCATGCTGGACAACCTCGGCGACGCGCCCCAGGACGACTCGGCGTACTCGGATACCTCGGATGACATCCGCCCAACCCGTCCGGACAGCGCCTACCGCAACATGCCGCCGCGTTACCCCGAAGATGCCGCGCGGCATGGCCAGCACGGCGTCGTCGACATCATCGTTCACGTGCGGCCAGACGGTCGATCCGGCCAGGTCGAGATCACCTCAAGCTCCGGCGTGACGTCGCTGGACCATGCGGCTGTCGAGGCGCTGTCCAGATGGCACTTTCAGCCGCAGATGAGAGGCGCCGTGCCGGTGCCCTCACAGTTCAGGATCGCGGTGCACTACGATGGGAGCGGACAATGACGATACGCATCGACACCGTAGTGACCCGCGGCGGGGACGGCGGGCAGACCTCGCTTGGCGACGGCAGCCGCGTCGATAAGGATGCCTTGAGGGTTGAGGCCTACGGCACGGTGGACGAGGCGAACGCCGTGATTGGGGTGTTGCGCCTGCATTGCAGCGGCAACACCGAGGTCGATGCGATGCTGGGCCGCATTCAGAACGACCTGTTCGATGTTGGCGCGGACCTCTGCGTCCCGGACAGCCCGCGGCGGCGGCTGCGCATGGGCGACGACGCCGTGCAGCGCCTGGAGGCTGAGATCGCCGCACTGAACGCCAGCCTGCCGCCGCTGAACAGCTTCGTGCTGCCGGGCGGCACCGAGGCCTCGGCGCACGCGCATCTCGCCCGCGTGGTCATACGCCGGGCCGAGCGTCGCGTTGTGAGCCTCGCGCGAGAGGAGCCCGTGACGCCGTCGCTGTTGCGCTTTCTCAACCGGTTGTCGGACCACCTCTTCGTTCTCGGGCGAAAGCTCAATGAGGGTCACGACGTGCTGTGGGTTCCGGGCGGGGAGGCAGCTGCGGGCTAGGCTTACTCCGCTGCAGCCTATGAACGCCGGCGATCCGCAGGCGAGGCTAGACCATCGGAACCAAGGCTTTCTGCATCAGCACGACGTCGAGCCAGCGCTCGAACTTGTGGCCCGCGGCGCGCAGCACTCCGACGCGCTGAAAACCAAGGCTCGCATGCATGCCGATCGAGCCGACATTGTCGCTGTCGCCGATCATCGCGATCATTTGGCGGAAGCCGGCCGCTTCGGCGGTGGCGACAAGCTGCGCCACGAGCAGGCGGCCCACACCTTGTCCGCGCACGTCCTCACGCACGTAGATGCTGTTCTCCACGGTGTGCCGGTAGGCCGCTTGGTCGCGAAACGGCCTGTAGTGGGCGAAGGCCAGCACGCCGCTCTCGTCGAGCGCCACCAGCCAGGCTCCACCGTGCGCCATGTCATGACGGTGGCGCTGGCTGATCTCCGCCTCATCCGGCGCCTCCACCTCGAAGGTGCCGGTGCCGTGCAGCACGTGGTGAGCATAGATCGCCTGGATCGCCGCCATGTCGGACGGTGTGGCATCCCGTATCAGCATCCGCCGTCCCCGCGCCTCCTGCCGAGCCGACCTTGCGCGTGCTCGCCCCAGCGACTCGCAGACTAGATGGCTTTGGCGTCGACCGTAACCGTCGTGCCCGGAAGGCGAGGGCTCTGCCCTCGACCCGCTGAGGCCGCGGGCCCCAGACCCCTTGTCGTTGGGAGTCCGATTGCCTTGCTTTGCCACTATCTTAAACACGCGTCAGCAGGGCTGCGCCTGAGTGGTATAACTTACGAACGGATTTCAAAGGCTGCGCCTTTGATCGGGTCAAGGGGCAACGCCCCTTGCCTTGATGTCTCGGGATCAGCGCGATGTTCGGCGGTGTGCAGCGCGACATTTTGGTCCCGCTCCAACGACGGGCGTGCTAGGATGGAGCGACGCATCGGCCACGAGGCGGGCCTGAGAGCTGCCAGGCGCGTGCCGGTGCTGCCATTGTTGCGAGGATTGTAAGGTGGATCGACTCGAGACAACCCCGGACGATGGTGGACCCGTGGGCCCTGCGATGGCCCGCCTGAGCGGCTCCGACAAGCCGATGCCCGAAGCGATGGAGGCCCGGCTGCGGGCGGTTTTTGCCGCCGCTCGCTACCACGGCATCGAGTTGATCCTGAATGATTTCCGGCCCACGCTCGGGGAGGAGACGCCCTCTCCGGCCTCGCTGGTGTCGTGGCTGCGCGAGCAGGGCCTGACGGCCAAGGCCGTGGTGCTGAAGTGGCGCAACCTGTTCCGCTTTACCGACACGCCGCCGGTCGTGCTGCTGTTTCGCGACGGCAGCGCCGGCATCCTGGTCGGCGCCGACGCCAAGCGCGACGTCGTCTGGATCAAGGACCCGCGCGGCGCAGAGAGTGATCCCCCGGTCGCGGTCGATCAGCTTCGGCTGACCGAGGTCTGGACCGGCGAGGTCATCATGGTTCGCCGTCCGCGCGGCGAGGCCGAGGCTGAGGCGCCGTTCAACCTCGCCTGGCTCGGGGCGCTGGTGTGGCAGGAAAAGCGCTTCCTGCGCGACATTTCCATCGGCTCGCTGGTGCTGAGCATGCTCGCTATCGTGCCGCCGCTGCTGGTGATGACGGTGATCGACCGTGTGGTCGCGCATCACAGCATGTCGACGCTGATCCTGATTTCGACGATCCTGGCGGTGCTGACGGCCTACGAGACGCTGCTGAACTGGGGTCGTCGCGAGCTGGTGCTGGTGATGAGCACCCGGATCGACACCAAGCTGAACCTGCACGTCTTCGCGCGCCTGCTCGCGCTGCCGCTTGACTTCTTCGAGCGCAACCAGGCCGGCGAGACGATCGGCCGCATCGCCCAGGTGCATAAGATCCGCGAGTTCCTGACCGGCAAGTTGCTGACCACGGCTCTCGACTGCTTCACCCTGGTGTTCCTGCTGCCCTTCCTGTTCTGGATGGAGGCGACGCTCGCCTGGATCGTGCTGGTGATGGCCGGCCTCATCGCCCTCGTCATCATGGCGTTCCTGAAGCCGATCTCGCAGCTGATCAGCCGCATGATTGTAGCCGAGCATCAGAAGTCGAGCGTCATGGTCGAGACGGTGCAGGGCATGCGCACCGTGAAGTCGCTGGCGCTCGAGCCGCAGCGGCGCTCGGCCTGGGACGAGAAGGTCGCGGTCGCCGGGCGTTACCGTCTGGCCGCCGGGCGGCTGGCGAACTGGCCGCAGACCATCGTCGACCCGATGCAGCTCTTCATCAGCCGTGGCGTGATCCTGGTCGGCGTTTACCTGGCGCTCGAGCACACCTCCGGCATCCAGGTCGGCGCGCTGATCGCCTTCATGATGCTGTCCAGCCGGGTCACCTCGCCGCTGGTCGGCATGGCGCGCCTGATGGAGGACTTCACCGAGGTCCGTGCCTCGGTCGGCGAGGTGGCAGCGGTGCTGAACAACCCGACGGAGACCAAGGCGCAGACCGACGGCATGCGGCCGAAATTCGCCGGCGCCGTCGAGTTCGAGGACGTCGTGTTCACCTACCCGCGGGCGCAACGCCCGGCCCTCGACCACGTGAACTTCTCTATCCCGCCCGGCACGATGCTGGGGTTGGTTGGCAAGTCCGGCTCTGGCAAGTCGACGATCACGCGGCTGCTGCAGGGCATCAACCGCGAGTATACGGGCGCGGTTAAGATCGACGGCTCGGAGCTGCGGGAGCTGAACCTCACGCATCTGCGGCGCTCCTTCGGCGTCGTGCTGCAGGACAACTTCCTGTTTCGCGGCACGGTGCGCGACAACATCACCGCCGGCCGTCCGGGCCTGACGCTCGAGGATGTCGTTCGTGCCGCCCGCCTGGCCGGTGCGGAGGAGTTCATCGAGCGGATGCCGCAGGGCTACGAGACGTGGATCGAGGAGGGCTCGGCCAACATCTCGGGCGGTCAGCGTCAGCGCCTGGCGATCGCGCGCGCATTGATCTCCGATCCGCGCATCATGATCCTCGACGAGGCGACCAGCGCGCTCGACCCCGAGAGCGAGGCGCTGGTGAACGCCAACCTGCAGCGCATCGGCAAGGGCCGGACGATGGTGATCGTTTCGCATCGGCTGTCGTCGCTGGTCGACTGCAACCTGATCCTGGTGATGGATAAGGGCCGGGTGCTGGACGTGGCGCCGCATGCGGTGCTGCTGGAGCGTTGCTCGGTGTATCGCCAGCTCTGGAAGCAGCAGACCCGGCACATGGGCGATCCCTCGCAGCGGCCGGATGCGGTCACGCCGGTGCTGGCTCAGGGCGAGTAGCGCCGAGCGCTCCAACACGGCGCCCGCGAGTACGTGCCAAGCCGGCGCAGTGACGACCTGACGAGTAGAACGGGAATACGACATGTCTGGAACCAGCCTGCAGCCTGTGGACCCGCGTCTGCCCGCAGTCTCGAAGCGTAGCGTGCGCCGGCGTGAGGACGATGCGCTGCCGTCGCTGCTGGAGTTCCACTCGCCATCCGCAGCACTCAGCGCCTCGCAGGCCAAGCCGTCCGCCCGGCGTACGACGTGGGTGGTGAGCTCGATGATGATCTGCTGCGTCGTCACCGCCGGCCTGATCCCGGTCGACAAGGTGGTCACCGCACAGGGCAAGGTCGTCTCGATCAACCCGACGGTCGTTGTGCAGCCGCTCGAGACCTCGATCGTCCGCTCGATCGACGTGCAGGAGGGGCAGGTCGTTCGCAAAGGCCAGCTTCTCGCCCAGCTCGACCCGACGTTCGCGGTGGCCGACGCCGGCTCGCTGGATCAGCAGGTCGACAGCCTGCGGGCGGCTGTGAACCGCATGAGCGCAGAGGCGAACGGGCTGACCTATCACGCGGCGCCGGACAGCCCGGCCTCGCTGGTGGAAGCCTCGATCTTCGAGCAGCGTGCAGCCCAGCGCCATGCGCAGCTGCAGAACTACGCCGACCAGATATCCGGCTTGCAGACGCAAGTGTCGCGCGACGAAAACGACGCGGCGTTCTATCGGCAGCGCGTTTCGGTGGCGCAGAACGTCGAGGGCATGCGGTTGGAGCTGCAGAAGGACCAGGTGGGCAGCAAGCTCAACTCGCTGGCTGCGACCGACACCCGCATCGAGACGACGCGGGCGCTCGCATCCTCTCTGGCCTCGGCAGAGAACGAGCGTCGCGAGATCCTGGCCACGCAGCAGCAGCGCGAGGCCTATGACCAGCAGTGGCGCGGCGACCTCTCGCAGCAGCTGACCGAGGAGAGCCGCAAGCTCAGCGACGCCGAGGATCAGTATGCCAAGGCGACACGTCGCAAGCAGCTCGTCGACCTGCGCGCCGAGGAGGATGCGGTGGTGCTGAGCGTCGCGCCGGTGTCGGTCGGTTCGGTTCTGCAGTCGGGCGACCAGTTCTTCCGGATGGTGCCGATGAACGCGCCGCTCGAGGTTGAGGGGCAGATCCCCGGCGGCGAGGCCGGCTACGTGCATCCGGGCGATCATGTGGACATCAAGTTCGACACCTTCGCGGCCACCCAGTATGGCGGCGCCGAGGGCACGGTGCGGCTGATCAGCGCCGACAGCTTCACGACCAGCAGCCAGGGCGCTGCCGGCGGCCCCAGCCAGACGACGACCGATAGCGGCCCGGCCGGCGGGGAGACCTACTACCGCGCTCGTATCACGCTCGACAAGATCACCTTGCACGACACTCCGACGACCTTCCATATCGTGCCCGGCATGCCGGTCGCCGCTGACATCAAGGTCGGCAAGCGGACCGTCCTGAGCTACATGTTCTCCCGCGTGCTGCCGGTCGCTCACGAGGGCATGCGCGAGCCGTGATCATCGGCATGGCGGCCATCAGGGGGGACTAGGCGTGGCATTGCTCGATCGGCTCACCGCCAGGCTCTCGCCGGCGGCGGTGCTGCGGCGAGGGCTCCAGCTGCACGAGGCGGGAGACGCGGCGAGGGCGTTTCCGCTGTTCGCCAAGGCTGGTCAGGCGGGGCTTGCCGAGGCGCAGTATCGGGTCGGACGAGCCTATCTGGACGGCGCCGGCGTGCCGGTCAGCCGGCCGGAAGCCGCGCGCTGGCTGACCCGGGCGGCCGAGGGCGGATGGGTCGAGGCGCAGACCCTGCTGGCGACGCTCTATCTCTACGGGATCATCGGCACGGCCGCCCCGAAAGGCGCCGAGGCGGCGTTGTTCGAGCCGGTTGCCGCCGTGCGCGAGCCGCAGAGCTCGACCGACTACGTGCGTGCCATGCGCTGGGCCAAGCCTGCCGCCGAGGCCGGCTCGCCCGAGGCGCAGGCGTTATTCGCCTACATCCTGACCTCCGGCCCGGACGAGCTGCGTGATCTCGACGCGGCGGATGACTGGTATCGCAAGTCGGCGGCGGCGAACTGTCCGCAGGGCCATCTCGGCCTCGGCTTGGCATTGCTGCGCACCGCGACCGACAACACGGCTCAGGCTGCGGCGGCCGAGCAGCTGAAGCTGGCTGCGGACTCCAGCCTGCCGACGGCGTTCTACCTGCTCGGCATCATGCATGAGCGCGGCGCCGGGCTGCCGACGAGCCTGGAACAGGCGGCGCAGCTCTACCGCCAGGCGGCCGAACGCGGCGTGCGCTCCGGCATGGCGCGTTGGGGCCTGGCGCTGCTCGAGGGTCGTGGCGTCGAGCGTGACGCTGTGGACGGCGAAAGCTGGCTGCGGCGGGCTGCCAACCTGGGCGACGGCGAGGCGGCGGCGCTCGTCGGCGACATGTATGCCAAGGGCGGCGCGCTGCCGCCGAACTATGCCGAGGCGGCGCTGTGGTTCCGCCGCGCGGCGGATTCCAGCCATGCCGGGGCGGCGCGCGCGCTCGGGTTACTCTTCCTGACAGGCGCCGGCGTCTCGCGCGACCAGGAGGAGGCGACGCATTGGTTCCGCATCGCCGCCGAGGGTGGCGACAAGCATGCCCAGGCCGACCTCGCCAACCTGGTGCTGGCCGGCAGCGCCAGCCTGGAGGATCGCGTGCGGACGCGCGAGTGGTTCGAGCACGCCGCCGGGTCGGGCGACCTGATGGCGGCGTTCAATTTCGGCGTGTGCCTGGCGGAGGGCGTCGGCATCGAGCGCGACGACCGGCGTGCGATGCTGTGGATGCGGCGAGCCGCCGACGGCGTGGTTAACGCGCAGTACTGGTATGGCAAGATGCTGATCGAGGGCCGTGGCATCGAGGCGGATGTCGAGGAGGGCATGG
Source organism: Acetobacteraceae bacterium (assembly GCA_963692975.2). Taxonomy (GTDB): domain Bacteria; phylum Pseudomonadota; class Alphaproteobacteria; order Acetobacterales; family Acetobacteraceae; genus CAXMMR01. The sequence continues at coordinate 47,776 of CAXMMR010000026.1, forward strand.
TGTGGATCAGCCGCGCCGCCCAAAGCGGCATGGCGGATGCGCAGGTGCTGCTGGCCGAGATGCTGCTCGGCAATCGCGCCGGCGTGCGCAACCATGCGGCCGCGCTACAGTGGTATGAGCGCGCGGCCAGCCAGGGACACACCGGCGCCATGTTCAGCGTCGGGGCGATGTATGGTGGCGGCCATGATACGCCGGAGGACAGGGCGGCTGCAGCCATGTGGTTCCGCAAGGCCGCAGAGCGCGGCCACGGTCATGCCCAGATGATGCTAGGCCGCTACCTGGCGCGCGGCCTCGCGGGCCAGCGCGACGAGGTCGAGGCAAGGGTCTGGCTGGAGCGCGCGCAGTCGCAGGGTCTGTCCGAGGTGGCCGGCGACCTCGCCAGGCTGTCGGTTCCGATGCGCGAGCCGCAACTCGCTGAGCACTAAGGCTGCCTTCGCAGACCAGGTGCTTGTCGGCTGATCGCGGGGGCTTTGCCTGGCGCGACTTGCTCCCACCTCTCTGACATGCCCGACGCCCTGCTGCCGCGCCCGCCACTGACCAACCGCCGACGCAGCCAGGCGGAGGCGTTCCTGGTGCTCCGGCGCAACATCCTGGAGCTTTGGGGAGAGGCCGCCTACGAGGAGGATGTTCTGCCGGGCCGTTTTCTCGGCCGTGAGCAGCTGATGATCAACGCGCCCGACGCGATCCATCACGTGCTGGTCGCCAACCCGGAGAACTACACACGCAACGCGACGGCGCAGCGCGTCTTGCAGCCGCTGCTTGGCGAAGGCTTGTTCCTGGCCGAGGGCGACGCCTGGCGTCATCAGCGGCGCACCATCGCTCCCGCCATGTCGCCCCGGACGATGCCGATCCTGGCCCGTCACGTCGTTGCCGCGGCCGCGGCCAAGGAGGTCGAGCTTGGCGCGCTTAACGGCCGCCCGATTGAGCTGATGCCGCAGCTGCAGCATCTGGCGCTGCGGATCGCCGCGCAGTCGATGTTCTCGCTGGAGGCGGACCATTTCGCGCAGGAGTTGCGGGCCTGCCTAATGCGTTATGGCCTTGAGCACGCGACGCCGGGCGTGCTGGACCTGGTGCTGCCGCGCACCATCGCCTCGCCCGGGGACCGCCGGCGCGCTGCGTTCCGGCGCGAGTGGCTGGCGATGATGGACCGCGTGATTGCCTCGCGTCCGCCGGCCGAGCCCGATCAGCCACGCGATCTATACGACTTGCTGGCCGCGGCGCGCGATCCGCAGGGCGGTCAGGGGTTTGACCGGGCACTGCTGCGCGACGAGATCGCGACGATGATCATCGCCGGGCACGAGACGACGGCGGTCACGCTGTTCTGGGCGTGCTACGCGGCGGCGCGTCTGCCCGAGGAGCAGTCGGCGATCGCTGCCGAGGCTGGCGCGCTCGACCTCGGCGAGGCTGGCGCTGCCGGCTCGCTGAAGTCGCTTATCCGCACGCGCGCCTTCGTCGACGAGGTGCTGCGGCTGTATCCGCCGGCGTTCCTGATCGTGCGCGAGGCCCGCGGCGAGGACGTCGTGCTCGGCCACCGGGTCAAGCGTGGCACGCTGGTGTCGATCTCGCCCTGGGTGCTGCATCGCCACCGCCATCGCTGGCAGGCGCCGGACATGTTTGATCCGAGCCGCTTCATGCCGGGCGCGCCGCCGCCGCAGCGCTATGCCTACCTGCCGTTCGGCGCCGGGCCGCGCGTCTGCGTCGGCGCGCAGTTCGCGCTGACTGAGGCGGTGCTGGTGATGGCGCGGCTGCTTAGCCGTTTCCGGCTGGACCTCGTCGGCGGCGGCGGCGTGCTGCCGCGCGGCATCGTAACGACGCAGCCGGACCGGCCGGTGCGCTTTCGGCTGGTGGAGCGTCGGCGTTAGCTCGACGAGGAAGGCCAGGGGCTTTGCCCCTGGACCCCATTCAAGGCGAAGCCTTTAAAATCCGTTTGGCGACTCGTGCCTAGCGACGAGGTCGGTGATTTGGGAAGCAGGACTGAACGGCTTCGCCAAGCGAAAAAGAAGGGCGACGGACGCAAAGGGTAGGGGTCTGGGGCCTCACGGCCCCAGCAACGGGCCCCATCGCACGAGTGCGATGGGGCCCGTCCAGGATAGAGCCCTGGCCTTCCCCGACTTGCTTGACGCAGGATGTTTCCTTGTCGCTGGATTCGGTCCTCGCTGTGCCGCCTAGCCCTTCGCTTGCTGCGCCCAGCTGGGCGACTGACGTATCGCCCGGGCCGAGCCGTGCCGAGTGGCAGGCACGGGCCCAGGCGAGGGCGGAGGCTGCGTTCGATGCCGGCAGCGCGCTGCTGACGGAGGGCGACTTGCCGGGCGCCGAGCGGCTGCTTGCCCGCGCCGCACGTCTGGCGCGGGCGGATGCCAACGTGCTGCTGCTGCTCGGCTCGGTGCGGCTGCGCCGCGACCGGCTGCGCGAGGCCGCCGGTGATTTCCAGGCCGTGCTCGATCGTCACGACCTCGCCGAGGCTTGGCTTGGTCTTGCGGCGTGCCGGCTCCGGCTCGGCGAGCCGGCGGCGGCGGCGGCGGCCTGGTCCCGGGCCGCCTCGCGCAATGCGGCGACGGCGGAGATGCTGGCGCTGGCGGTTCCAATCGCCGCCGCCGCGGGTGCTGCGGGCTGGCTTGCGGCGGGTGATGACGGCAGGCTGCACGTCGAGCCGGCGGACGATTCAGCGCTTAGCCTTGACGGTGTTCCAGCATCCCTGCCGTTGCCCGCCGGCTGGCAGCGGGCCGGCCGGCTGGATGGCTGGCTGCGCGGCAAGGCGTTGCTCGCCAGCCCACTCGATCTCGGCGCGATCCGGCGCCTGGACGGGTTCGTCACCGCATCCGAGGGCGGGCTGAACGGCTGGGCCTGGCATCCCGGCGACCCGGAGCGGGCGCCGCGGCTGCGTGTCGTGCCGGCTGCCGGCGGCGCCACGCTGCCGCTGCTGGCCGAGCTGCCGGCCAGCGGCATCGCCGGCCTGCCGCCGCTCGGCCGCGCCCGGCGGTTCCAACTACCCGCGGACGAGCTGCCCGCTGCCGGGTTGCTGCACGTCCTCGGCGAGGACGGCCGGGATCTGCTCGGCAGTCCGCTTGATCCGGGTTGGGAGCGGCAGTCGGCGCGGCGGGTGGCGGCGGCGATTTCGCATCACCACCGTGGGCTGTCCGCCACGCCGACGGTGACCACGGCGCCGATCGCGGCCGACCTGGCTCCGGCAGCGGCACCGCTGGCGGCGCCGGCGACGCTGCGGGCGCGGCGTGGCGTCGACGTCGTGATCCCCGCCTATCGCGACTGCGCGCGCACCGGGGCCTGCCTCGATCAGGTGCTGGCGCATCAGCCGGCGGCCGTGCGCGTGCATGTGGTCGATGACGGCTCGCCCGAGCCTGAGCTGGTGCGGCTGCTGGACGCGTTGGCGGCCCGCCGCCGCATCGTGCTGCATCGCCATGATCGCAACCGCGGCTTCCCGGCCGCCGCCAATCGCGGCATCCTCGCCGCCGGCCGGCGCGACGTCGTGCTGCTGAACGCCGACACGCTGGTCGTCCCGGACTGGCTGGCGATCCTGCGCGAGGCGGCGCACGCCGCGCCAGACATCGGCAGTGCGACGCCGCTGTCCAATGATGCGACCATCCTGAGCTATCCCGCTTGCGACCGCGCGAACCCTGTGCCTGAGCTGGCGGAGGTGCGTCGCCTGGCGGGGCTGGCGCGCACAACCAATACCGGTCGGTTGGTCGACATTCCCACCATGCACGGCTTCTGCGTTTACCTACGGCGCGATTGCCTCGACCAGGTCGGCCTGTTCCGCGAGGGCGTCTTCGCCCAGGGCTACGGCGAGGAGAACGATTTGTCGCTGCGCGCCCACGCGCTGGGCTGGCGTCATGTTGCGGTGCCGGGCCTGTTTATCGGCCATCACGGCGGCGCCTCGTTCGGTCCGGGACGACGCAGCCTGATCGAGCGCAACCAGCTGCTGCTGGAGCGCCTGCATCCCGGCTACGCCGCGCTCGTCGCGCGCCACGTGGCCGCGGATCCGCTGGGCGCGGCGCGGCGGCGGATGGACGTGCTGCGCTGGCGGCGCGGCCGGCGCGAGGCCGGCTCGGTGCTGATCGCGACCCACCTGCATGGCGGCGGCGTCGAGCGCATGGTGGCGGGCCGGGTGCGCGCCGCCCGCGCCGCCGGGTTGCGGCCGATCATTCTGCGGCCGGTGCACGAAACGCCGGGCCTGATCGTGGTTGGTGATGAAGAGGCGGAGAACTATCCGAACCTGCGCTACCGGCTGCCCGACGAGCTGGCGGCGCTGGCCCGGCTGCTCGGCGCCGACCGGCCTCAGCGCGCCGAGCTCCACCACCTGCTCGGCCACGATCAGGCGGTGATCGAATTGCTGCGCCGCCTGCGCATCCCCTATGACGCCTACGCGCACGACTATGCCTGGTTCTGCCCGCGCATCGCCTTGATCGGCCCGGAGCGGCGCTATTGCGGCGAGCCGGATGTCGCCGGCTGCGAGCACTGCATCGCCGACCAGGGCTCGCTGCTCGAGGAGCCGATCGGCGTGCGCGCCCTGGTCGCGCGCTCGGCGGCGCTGCTCGACGGCGCGTCGCGTGTGGTCAGTCCGACCGGGGACGGAGCGGCGCGGCTGGTGCGGCACTTTCCTTCCATCCGCCCCGTGGTGGAGCCCTGGGAGGACGATACCGGCTGGCCGGCGCCACGGTCGGCATCGGCGCCCGGCGCGGCGCTGCGGGTCGCGGTGCTGGGCGGCATCGGCCCGGAAAAGGGCTTCGACGTGCTGCTCCACTGCGTGCGGGACGCCCGCGCCCGCGCCCTGCCGATCCGCTTCACCGTCATCGGCCACACCCTGGACGACGAGCGGCTGCTCGAGGCCGGGCCGGTCTTCGTCACCGGTGCGTATCGAAGCGACGATGAGCTGGCCGGGCTGATCGCCGAGGAGCAGCCGTCGCTTGTTTTCCTGCCGTCGATCTGGCCGGAGACCTGGAGCTACACGCTGAGCCACGCCTGGGCGGCCGGGCTCGCCGTGGTCGCGTTCGACATCGGCGCGATCGCCGAGCGCATCCGTGCGCGCGAGCATGGCTTCCTGCTGCCGCTCGGCCTGTCGCCACCGGCGGTGAACGTCGCCTTGCTGCGTCTGGGGCGCCAGGTTGCGGAGGGTTACGGCACGCGTCGCGATGCGATATAGCCGAGCCGAGTTCAAGCCCGATCACGGCCGGCGAGCGGCGGGCAGGGCATTAGCAGCGAGTGTCGCGACATGTCCGAAGCGCCGAGCCAACGGATCGTCACCGAGCTGAAGGTGTCGGGCCATCTGATGGCGCTGGATGCCGGCATATTCTGCGTCTTCCATGCGCCGGGCGCGCAGCCCCCGGACGCGCTGACCGGTCTGCCTGGAGTGCGCCTGTCGCTGCCGCCGGGCCAGGCCGCCGGTCGGATCGCGATCAGCACGTTTCGTGACGACGGCTGGATCGGCGGCAGCGACAACGCGGCGCTGATCCGAGTCGATCACGGGCCCGCGCAGGTGCTGGTCACGATCTATCAGAACCCGGACGGCTCGCACGAGGCGCCGCGCCTGCAGGTCGTCAAGCTTACCGAGGCGCCGGCAGCCGGCCAGCCGGAGAATGCGGCGTTGATGCCGGCTCCGCCATCGAACGGCGCGGCCGCGCCGAGCGGCCAGCGGCAGGTGGAGGCGGCGGCGCCCGGCGCTGAGCAGCCGGCGCAGGACGCCGCCGAGATCGCCGCTCACATCCAGGGCCGCGGCGACGTGCTCGCCAAGCTCGATGGCTGGATGGGCGAGCGCGGCAGCAAGGCCTGGATCGAGGGCTTCGCCATCGCGCCGCGCAACGTCATCGGCAGCGAGGACATCGAGTATCAGGCGGTGCTCGGCCGCGGCTGGCTCTCGCCTTGGGCGGAGGGCGGCAAGTTTTGCGGCAGCCGGGGCATGGGGCTGCCGATCCTCGGCTTGTCCGTGCGTCTCAAGGGCGCCGCCGCGCAGCGCTACGATTGCCGCGTGCAGGCGAGCTTCGTCGACGGCAGCACCGCTGCGCCGAAGACCGGCGAGCCGTGTCAGGCCGACAGCCTGGCGCCGCTCGAGGCCTTCCATGTCGAGATCGTGCCGCGAGCCGGACGCCGGGACGCGGCTCCCGATACCCGCTCCGCCCCGGCCGAGGCGCCGGTCCTGAAGGCGGCCCCTGCCAAGCCCGCCGCCGCGACCAGAAGCGCAGCGCCCGCGCCCAAGCGTGCTGAGACCGCGAAGCCGCGTGCCCCGGCCAAGCAGGCGGCGGTCAAGAAGAAGCCCGCATCCGGGCGGCTTTCGACACCAAAGGCGGGGCAGAAGTCAGCCTCGCCGGCGCGCCGGCCGCCGGGCAAGGCGCCCGCCAAGCCCACCGGGCGCGGACGCCGCTGAACGCAGGCTGCGGCTGAGACCAGCCCGTTGCGCTACCTGTTCGTCCACCAGAACTTTCCGGCGCAGTTTCTGCACCTGGCGCGCCATCTCGCCGCACAGCACCGCCATGACATCGTCTTCATCAGCGAGGCGAACAAGAACAACATCCCCGGCGTTCGCAAGGTGGTGTATCAGCCGACGCGCAAGCCGGCCGAGACAACCCATCGCGACGCCGTGGAGTTCGAGGCGGCGACGCTGCGCGCCGAGGCGGTCGCGCAGACCTGCCAGAACCTGAAGCGCCTCGGCTACGAGCCGGACATCGTCATCGGCCATCATGGCTGGGGCGAGTTGCTCAACATCGCCGACGTGTGGCCCGACGTGCCGATGCTCGGCTACCAGGAATTCTACTACCACGCCGACGGGCTCGACGTCGGCTTTGACCCCGAATTCCCGACCGACCCGGCCAGCCTGCCGCGGGTGCGCGCCAAGAACGCGGTCAACCTATTGGCGCTGACCAATCGCGGCTTCGGGCAGACGCCCACCGAGTTCCAGCACTCGACCTACCCGGACTGGGCCCGGCCGCGCATCACCGTGCTGCGCGAGGGCGTGAACCTCGAGGTCTGCCGCCCCGACCCGGCGGCGCGCGACCGGCCGTTTCAGCTCGGCACCATCACCATCCATCCGGACGCGACGCTCGTCACCTACGTCGCGCGCGATCTCGAGCCCTATCGGGGCTTCCACGTGGTGATGCGGGCGATCCCCCACCTACAGCGCGAGCGGGCCAACCTGCACGTGATCCTGGTCGGCGGCGACGGCGTCAGCTATGGCGCGCGGCTCTCCTTCGGCACCTGGCGCGAGCGGCTGATGGGCGAGGTCGGCAGCCGGCTCGACATGGCGCGCACCCACTTCGTGGGCCGGCTCGACTACCCGGACTACATCAGGCTGCTGCAGCGCTCAGACTGCCACGTCTACTTCACCTACCCGTTCGTCGCCTCCTGGTCGCTGCGCGAGGCGATGGCCTGCGGCTGCGCGCTGGTGGCGAGCGAGACCGAGCCGGTCGCCGAGTTCGTCGCCGACCGCCGCACCGGGCTGCTCTGCCCGTTCCATGAACCGAGAACGCTGGCCGAGCGGGTGCTGAGCGTGCTCGACAGCCCGGGCCTGGCCAAGCGGCTGCGGGCAGGGGCGCGGGCCTGGGCGGAGAAGAACCTCGACATGGCGGCGTATCTCAGGAACTACGAGGCGCTGATCAGGCGGCTGGCGGGGAACGGGGACTAGGCGGTCGCAAGCGCTTCTTTTTTGAAAAAAAGAAGCAAAAAACTTTTGTCAGTGAAATACCGCAAGATTCGGAGGGGACTGGGGCGGCTGCAAGGATCGCCACTATGAGGCATTGGCGGGGCTGGATCATCAACGTTATCAATATCTTATCTAAATCTTGCCTATAGGCAAGATTTCCGGTAGCCGCCTGCGTGGCGGCCTGGCTGAGTGTGCTAGCACACTCACCTGACCGTCCCACCCCTGTCGCCAGCGAGTCGCCGACGCCAAGGAATAAAAGTTTTTGGTCCTTTTTTCAAAAAGGACCGCTTGCTTACTTCGCCGCCGCCGCGATCGACTTTTGGATGGCGGCCTCGGCGGCGGCGCGGTCGGCCCAGCCGGTCACCTTCACCCATTTGCCGGGCTCGAGGTCTTTGTAGCGGGTGAAGAAGTGCTCGATCGCCTTGATGGTGATGTCCGGCAGGTCTTCGATCTTCTGGACCTTCTCGAACTGGGTGTGAACCTTGTCGTGCGGGACGCAGATGATCTTCTCGTCGATGCCGCTTTCGTCTTCCATCTCCAGCATGCCGATCGGGCGGGCGCGGATGACGGCGCCGGGCACGATGGCGGCGTGGGCAAGCACCAGCGCGTCGGCTGGGTCGCCATCCTCGGCGAGGGTGTTGGGGATGAAGCCGTAGGCGGCGGGGTAGGCCATCGGCGTGAACAGGAAGCGGTCCACGAAGACGGCGCCGCTCTCCTTGTCGACCTCGTATTTGACCTGCGAGCCCTGCGGAATCTCGATCACCACGTTGATGTCGCTGGGCGGGTTCTTGCCGGTGGGGATCTTGGTGAGGTCCATGGGTCACGCTCCGAGGTGAGGCGGCGGACCTTACCGGCGGGTGGTGGGCAAGGCGAGGGGCTTCACGGCGGGCTCGGCGGGGGTGGCGTCTGGGTGCGCCCGGTGCGTGAGCCTGGGAGGCCGGGGCGGGGCCGGGCGGGGCTTGGCCGGCTTTTGATTGACGCTGTGCGCCGCGGCTGTGCAGGATCAGCCCATGAGCGAAACGATCGGTATTGCTGGCAGCGCAACGAGCGGGCCGCCCCGGGTCGGGCGATGGTTCTACCTGGCCATGTCGCTGGTGCTGGTGGCAATCGTGGTCTTCGGGTTCTCGCACACGGTGCCATTCGACCTGGCGGCGCCCGACTTCCCCATGTTGCTGATGGTGCATGCCGGGGTTTTTACCGCCTGGGTGCTGCTGTTCGTCGCGCAACCGGCGCTGGTGGTTCGCGGATCGTTGCGGCTGCATCGGCGGCTTGGTTGGCTCGGGGCCGGGCTTGCGGTGGCGATGCTGGTGGTGGGCGGCTTGGCGCTGCTGCTCGCGTTGTGGAGCGACCACGTGCCGGACTTTTATCCGCACGGCTTGTTTCTGGTGCGCGGGTTTCTCGCGCTGGCGCTGTTTGCCGGGCTGGTCGTCGCCGGGGTGGCGCTGCGGCGGCGCGGGGAGTGGCACAAGCGGCTGATGCTGTGCGCGGCGATCGTGGTGGTGGGGCCGGGGCTGGAGCGGGCGCTGCCGATCCCGCTGCTCGGCGCGGTGTGGCCGCTGGTGGCCGATGGGGTGCTCGACTTGCTGGCGCTGGCGGGGCCGGCGGTGGACTGGATCGTGCGGGGACGGGTGCACCCGGCTTACGGCTGGGGCGTCGGGGGGATCGTGGGCACGCAGTTGGTGGTGGATGCGGTCGCATACTCGCCGATGGCGGCGGTGCTGCTGGGGCTGGTGGGCGCGCATTAGACGGCGGGATGTGGCACCGGCAGCCGGAATGCGCCTGGTCGCGCCGTTTCTCCTGACGTTCTCCCGCCGGATTTCGGCGGCGTCTACGCGCATGCATTGGATGCCTGAAGCAGACCGTCGCTGGTCAGAACAACAGGAACTACACCCGTTCCTGAACCCGCGCACGGGTTCAGGAACGAGTGGTCATCGGCCCATCGGCTGACATAGCTGGATTTCGTCGATCCGAAATCAAGCCTGGTCAGCCTCGTGACGCTAGCCTCGCGCTGGCGGAACGGGCGCCGGGGGAGGCGGCGGCGGCGGCGGGGGCGGCGCTGACTGGACAGGTGCCGGCGGCGGGGGCGGGGGCGGCTGATCAGCGCAGGCCCCGACAAGCCCGACGGGGATCAGCACGGCAACCATTGCCGCGCGACTAAATAGCCTGCGACGAGCCAGTGTTTGGGAAACGGCGGGCATCCGCTACTCCTTGCTTGAGCTGCTTGGTATCCAAGCAGTTTAGTGGCGATTCCCAGCGAAGAGTCAATCACTTAGTCGTGTAGGATTGCAGAGGTCGAGGAATGAAACGGGTGTGCACGCTGTCTCGGCAGGTCGATCTCGGCCGCCGAGAGCCTTTGGTCCCAGGCCGTTATCAATCATCTCGGGGCGCCAGGTTGGCGGGCGGCATGATCGCTCTTGCCGCCGCCTGTGCGCTGAGTGCGTGCGGCCTGGATAGCCAGACCGAGTCGGGTCCTGTCTTCGGGCAGCAGGCCGACACGGCACTGCACAGCCGGATCGAGGCGCCGGACTTGATGGTGGCCGGTGAGCGGCTGAACGTTGCCTTGCTGCAGCGCTTCTATGCGCGCCACGGCTTCGAGCCGGTCTGGACGAGCCGGCAAGCGCAGGCGAACTCGCTGGTGGCTGCCGTGTCGCGCGCCGGCGACCAGGGTCTGGATCCTGAGCTGTTTCACGCCGGCCTGCTGCGGCGCGCGGCGACGCTGGCGCCGATGGACCGCGACTTGGTGCTGTCCGACGCCTTCCTGTCTTACTCGGACGCGCTGGCGCGTGGTGCGGTGCCGGTCGAGCAACGGGGTGACGACGAGGTTCTGACGCCTGAGCCGATCGACGTGGCGGCGGCGCTTGATGCGGCGATCGACAGCCCCGATCCGGGAGCCTTGATCGAGGGGCTGGCGCCGCGGACGCGGACATACGCGGCGCTGCGGCAGGCCTTGCGGAGTTACCGGCTGGGCGCTGTGCCGCGCTACCGGCTCGCCGCGAACCATCTGCAGACAATCGAAGTGAACCTCGAGCGCCAACGCTGGCTGCCGCGGTCGCTACCGGCGGACCGGGCGTGGGTGAACGTCGCCACCCAGCAGCTTGTGCTGTTCAACACTGGCCGGCCGGTGTTTTCGACCCGCGTCGTCGTCGGTGAGGATATCAGGCCGCATCAGACGCCGGAATTTCGCGCCGCGATCGATGCGAGCTTTTTCAATCCGCCCTGGGTGATCCCGGCGGACATCGTGACGGCGGAGATTTTGCCGAAGGTCCGTCGCGACCCACAGTATCTTGCGCGGCAGCACATGGTGATGCTGGCCGGTGGCGAGGCGGAGCAGCTGCCGGGACCCGAGGCGGGGCTTGGCTACCTGATGTTCGACATGCCGAACCATTTCGACGTCTACATGCACGACACGCCGGATCGATCCATCTTCAACCGCGACAATCGCCAGCTCAGCCATGGGTGCATCCGGGTGCAGGACCCGCGCGATTTCGCGGCACTGCTGTTGCAGCAGCCGATTGGCGAGGTCAACCAGGGGATTGCGGCGGGGGGGACGACGCGCCACGACCTGCCAACGCCGATGCCGGTGTTCGTGGTCTATGAGACGGCGTTCGTGGACACGACAGGAACGTTGCAGTTCACGCCGGATTTTTATCACCGCGATGCGGCGATCTGGCAGCGGCTGGCGAGCCGGCCGAAGACGCCCGATCACACCTTGCAGACGAATAATCGTCCGCGCGTGGTGGCGTTTTCGTCGACGGCAGGAGGGCTGCCGAGGGCGGGGGGCGCCGGGTAACGCGAGGCCGGCGGAGCGGGTGCGGAGCGCGGCGCGGCGCGGCGCGGCGCGGCGCTCTTCGAGCGGCATGCTCGGCGGGATGCGGTTGTCAATGGCGGATTGCGCGGGCTTGGCGCGCGCGCTCATTCCGTAGGGCACGGTGACGGCGGCTCAGCTGATCCCGGCGGGCAGCTGCGTCGCGGCTGGAGCAACCCCTACGGCGGTCCGAACTCGACGTCAGGGCCGAGCGAGATTGGCATCCGGCCGCTGTTCGCAATGGCCGAGGTCGAGGCGTTTCTGCCACGGAGATCGTTCGCATCCCGGACCGGGTCAGTCGGTGGGAGGCGGTCGGCGCGAGGCACCCGGCGGGACGGGCGCCGTTTCGTCCGCGGGCTGGTTGTCGTTTTTTGAAGTCGGTGCGGTGGTTATGCGGGTGCGCATGATGGGCGGGTGAGCGGTGGTTTGGTGGGGTTTGGGGCAGGGCCGGCGTTTGCGGATTGCGGCAGGAGCTGATCTTAGGGTGTGCTTCGGTCGGCTACTGGCGGAGAGGATGTTTGGCCGAGAGTTTCTGAGTGCTGATCCGGGATTTGCTCGTAGAGGATAACCTCCTCCACGCCGATGCCGCCATCGCTCAGGCGTATCTGCACTGTCGTGAGTTGCTGCGTTGTGTCCAGTTGGATCAGCCCACGCCAAGTGCTCGATCCCGTTTCAGGACGAGTCGGTCGCAGCTTTGTCGGGCCGATCGTCAACTCTTGTGGGCACGTGTCGCTCTCGAAGACGATCAGAACTTCGATTGCGCTTGGGTGTAGGCGCGGCGGGATGCGGAGGGTGAGTTCCAGCGCTGCGCTGCGGACGCCCCAGCGCTCTGGATTTTTCCAGCCTGAACCAAGAATGAGGCCGAGCCAGGGCTCAGAGCGGGTTGAAAAGAGATGCATACCGCGTCGCAAAGCCCGGTACTGGGCTAAGTAGTTGTCTGAGGAGAGGTCGCCTATTTTGATTAGCTCAGGCCAGCTCAGCGATTGTGGCGGCTTCACGTGCACTAATGCTGCCAGGTCCTGTATGATGGCTTCCGCGCCTTGCCGGCTTTGGATGCACGTTTCATAGGATAGTAGGTGTGGCTGAATGCCTCTCCTACGAAGAAGATCGAGCAAGTCAGCTTCCTGACGAAGCAGCCAGCGCTCCATTTCAAAGATTGCCACGTAGTCGACCTTGAACGTCGAGAGCTTTTTCCGTGCTTCGGCTTCGCTGCTGGTGTTGACATGGTAGATGGCTAGCTGATTGCTCCGCGTGTTCGACAAGGCCTGTGCAGCCTTGTCGCTGCGAACGATGAAGAATACCGGGTTGCTGGCCAGCTCGGCACAGACGTCGTCGGGAAAGTGTGCCAGAAAGTCGAAAAGATCATTGATGATGATCTTGGACCCGAAAACACCGTTGGGCGTTGCGGAATGCGCATGGAGGCGCTCAATGAGCACGGGAAGCGAGATGTTTGCCGCGACCATGTAGTGCCGAAGCCAGGGCTTGAGGTGTTCCGTCGGCCGTCCAAAAACACCTGTGCGCGTCAGTAAGTCACAGAAAAACGTGCTGCCGGATCGTGGTGTGCTCAGCAAGTAGTAGCGTTGACCGACCCGGCGTGCCGGCTGCAGGCTCGTTGCCTGGGTCAGGAAACAGGCGACGGCGTCCAGTAACAGCGTCGGCACTCGATGCTCGGCAAGGACGCTTGAGTTTGTGCCCGGTGCCGAAGGGCGGCAGTCGATGAGATTGGTTTCGCCTGGTTGAGGCTGTAGATGTGCCTCCAGCTTTCGCAACGCCATGTCTGGCAACACTCTGCCAAGGTAGTCTGCGTCCTGCGGTCTCACGATGGCGACCAGGCCATGATGGGAGCCAAGCTTGTTGATCAGATCGGTGACGCCGGCATCGGCAAGCATGCCCAGAAGCCTGTGAAAATCGTTCAACGGCCTACCCATGGCTGAAAGATTGTGTACGACGATAATGATCTATTTTCAGAGCCCATGGCTGGTCGGCCGGGATACACCCGGTTGCTGAGGGCCATTGTCAGAGCTTGCCCGCTGCTTAACATACGCAGGTCTGGGGCCGCCGGCCCCGGCGGGTCAAGGTCAGAGCCCTTGTCTTTCTCACAGCTTCGACCGCGACCATGACGTAATGCGGATGGGCGTGCTGGGGCCGATCCTGGACTCCGACTCGACGGTTTGTCGGCCTTCCGTGCGCATGGCGGGCCGTTGCCGATGTAACACGGCTGGGCGAACGCGCCGATGCCGACCCAGGACGACACTGGCTCTTCCTTGCGGCTGTCGGCGCCGCGAGGGTGCGCGACGGCGCTGGCGCAAACGCAGCAATATTTCCGCCGTTTCTGGCGTCTGGGATGGGCATTGCCTCGGCGGTCCCGGACCGAACGTGTTTGGCGGAGCCGTCGGCGTGGCAGGCTGGATGTCTTAGCGCCAAGCAGAGGCTTAAGCCATTCGATAAACGACGGAAAGCCGAGCCGCTCTGCAGATGAGGTTGGAACAGCCTTTGATGCGTCAGGCTTTCATCTAGCATGCGCTAAGTTCACGCTGACTCGATGCAGTTGTCGCAGATCACAACACCTTTGTAGTGGGCAACAAATCGGCAGCTTGTGGGCGTGCGGTTCATCGTGTTTGCTCGGGAGCAACATCGATCCGGTGTTATGTTCTAAGGCTGGGAAGTCCCTTTAATCTGCAAAGCCTAGAGCAGCTTCGGCAATGGCGTCAGTTGCCAAACCATCGTGCTCTTGCCGTCTGATGTTGCCAGCTTCGGCACCGAGCCTGCACGTGACTTGCTGTGTTGAAGCGAGAGCAGTGTGCGTCAAAGCGTTCGATAGCAAGTCTGTTGGGACGATGCTGGCGCTTCGTCACAATGAGGCGCGTGCGAAGGGACGGTGGGATGAGCTGGGAGGATCAGGGGCGGCAGTATCATCAGTGGTTCGGCAATGGAAAGGCGCCGCCGAGACTGCCTGACGTAGCGGCGGCAGGGGGCACCAAGCTTGACCTGGCGACGGCTGATCGACGTGCCGCGATTGTCGTTGGCACGCTGATTGCGCATTTCGCGCCAGCTGACCGTCAGGCTGCCGCGCTGCAGCCGGACGGGCAGGCAGCGGCTGATTTGACGAAGGCGATGACGGTGTGGGTTAGGGCGACGGCCCGCAGTCCTGCGGCGTTCGACAACACGCTGCCGGTTGGCACGAGCGGCGCCGTGGGATCCAGCCTGCTGGCGGCGACGACGGCGACGCTGGCTGCGCATGATCGGGCGACGATCGATGCCGCGGGCGCGGCGCTGGCTTTGGCGGTGCGGACGGTCGGCGTGGAGCGCCTGCCGCGCTTTGCCGCTTCGGCCGCCGAGGCGGCGGGCAAGGCCGAGGCGGGCGGCGGACAGGCGGTCAGCGTCCCGTCGGCTGGTCATGGGCCCTACGTTGATCCCGATCCGAGGCGCTGGCTTGGGCACCCTTCGGTTGGGAGCGGCGAGTGCGTGCCGCTGGTGGAGCGCGCGACGGGGGCGCCGCTGGATGCGCATTGGCGGCAGGGTGCGCGTGTGCAGGGCAACATGAGCATTGCGCCAGGCACAGCCATTGCGACTTTTGACAACGATGGCCGCTATGGCAATCACACAAACCACACGAGCCATGCGGCGATCTATCTTGGACAGGATTCTCGTGGGATTACGGTGATAGATCAATACAACGTTCATCGTAGCGGGAGGCTTACTAGCCATAAACCTCCGAGTGAACGGACACTGCGTTTCGGCCGGAACCAAGGTCCGATCTCAGATCGAGGAGAGTACTTCTATGTGGTTAACTAGGCTCGCAAGCATCCTTGTCACGTGGCTAGTGACCGAATTGCCTGCACTAAACGGCTACGCTGTCCTGATGGGAATGACGGTCTTTTGTAATCCAGTCAACGCTTTTTCGGCGGGAACAATACAGTGTCCGCGTTACTTTCACCATCATCTTATTACATTAGCTCTTCTCTACGACGGTCCGGTCGAAGGTATGGCTGATTTGACACCGGACTACGACGCTCATTGGGTGCTTCATCATTCAATGAGCGTCAGCGACGGGTACTTTCTGGGATGCGAGTACGGGAAAGCAAAGACGTCTTTACGCGTCCCTGTCGCCTATACCCGATGTGACGAAGATAAACTTAACCAGCTTATCTGCCGATAGCAGTAGAGACTGCATCAGAGGGAGTAGTCTGATCAGACGGTGCTCTGTCGATGCTGTCATTGATCTTGCCAGCCCGTGCGCGCCTGCACGCGAGCGGCTCTGCAGTCGCAAGAGGGATGCCTACTAAAAAGCTGGCAGAGCGACCGATCGGCGTGCCGCTGGATGCGCGTTGGCGGCAGGGTGCGCGTGTGCAGGGCAACATGAACATTGCGCCGAATACGGTCATTGCGACGTTCGACAGTGATGGTCGTCATGGCAATCATGCCGATCACACGAGCCATGCGGCGATTTATCCAGGACAGGACGCACAGGGTATTCAGGTAACAGGTCAATTTAAGAAATACTCCAGCGGACAGGCCGTTGTTCTTATACCCCCACGAATGAACGCTGCGATTTGGTCAGGCATACGATAGTATATCAAATAGAGGCGATTACTTCTATGTGGTTAGGTAAGTGTTAGAAAGAGTTTCTGTACGGCTACGAGTTCAGTCATATTTAACACATAGCTGTATCAACATAATTTATGGCGGTGATGTTTATTTCTGTTAACGCTTGTGCTAGCGGCACAACACATTGTCCGGTCCGATACTTGCAGTATTCTCTTTCATTCAGCCTCTTATAGCTGTGTGGCGTCGAACCGCTGCCCTTTGTCTTGTGGATCGGGGTCCAGGGGCCGCCGGCCCTTGGCGGGTCAAGGGCAGAGCCCTTGCCTTCCTTCCTTGCCTGCCTTTTCCTACGCTCCACCCCCAAGCGCCCGTAGCTCAATTGGTTAGAGCGGGCCGCTCATAACGGCTAGGTTGCGGGTTCAAGTCCTGCCGGGCGCAGGGGGTTGGTCTACCGCCGCTGGCGGGTTTGGCTTACAGAGCCGGGACCTTTTGCGTTGGGAGCCCCGGATGGCCGCTTATCAATATGTCTATGTCATGAAGGACGTGACGAAGGCGTTTCCGGGCGGGCGGGAGGTGTTCAAGGGGATTACGCTGTCGTTCCTGCCGGGGGTGAAGATCGGCGTGCTGGGGGTGAACGGGGCGGGGAAGTCCACGCTGATGAAGATCATCGCGGGGATCGAGACCGAGTATGGCGGCGAGGCCTGGGCGGCGGAGGGGGCTCGGGTTGGGTATTTGAGCCAGGAGCCGCATTTGGACGCCGACAAGACGGTGGCGGAGAACGTGGCGCAGGCGTTTGGGCCGTTGCAGGCGGCGTTGACGCGGTTCAACGCGATCTCGGACGAGTTTGCGGAGCCGATGGACGACGAGCGGATGGCGACGCTGCTGGCCGAGCAGGCGGAGCTGCAGGAGAAGATCGACGCCGAGGACGGGTGGGATTTGGACCGGCGGATCGAGATTGCGCTGGACGCGCTGCGCTGCCCGCCGCCGGACGCGAACGTGACCACGCTCTCGGGCGGGGAGCGGCGGCGGGTGGCGCTGTGCCGGTTGCTGCTGGAGAAGCCGGAGCTGCTGCTGCTCGACGAGCCGACCAACCATCTGGACGCGGAGAGCGTCGCTTGGCTGGAGAAGACGCTGCGCGACTACGAGGGGACGGTGATGGTGGTGACCCATGATCGCTACTTCCTCGACAACGTCACCAACTGGATTCTCGAGATCGAGCGTGGGCGGGGGTATCCGTTCGAGGGGAATTACTCGTCCTGGCTGACGCAGAAGCGCAAGCGGCTGCAGCAGGAGGAGAAGGAGGAGAGCTCGCGGCAGCGGGCGCTGGCGGCCGAGCAGGAGTGGATCCAGTCGAGCCCCCGCGCGCGACAGACCAAGAGCCGGGCGCGGATCGCGAAGTACGAGGAGATGCTGCAGAAATCGGCGGAGCTGTCGGGCGGGACGGCGGACATCGTGATCCCGCCGGGGCCGCGGCTGGGTGGGACGGTGATCACGGCGGAGAAGCTGCGCAAGGCGTTCGGCAACCGGCTGCTGATCGACGATTTGGACTTCAAGCTGCCGCCGGGCGGGATCGTCGGCGTGATCGGGCCGAACGGGGCGGGCAAGACGACGCTGTTCAAGATGATCACCGGCAAGGACGAGCCGGATAGCGGCAGCTTGCGCGTCGGCGAGACGGTGAAGCTCGGGTATGTCGACCAGTCGCGCGACAGCCTGGAGGACGGCAAGACGGTGTGGGAGGAGATCTCCGGCGGCACCGACGTGATCTACCTGGGCAAGCGGGCGGTGCCGTCGCGGGCCTATGTGGGGGCGTTCAACTTCAAGGGGGCGGACCAGCAGAAGCGGGTGGGGATCCTCTCCGGCGGCGAGCGCAACCGGGTGCATCTGGCGAAGATGCTGCGGGCGGAGAGCAACGTCATCCTGCTCGACGAGCCGACGAACGACCTCGACGTGGACACGCTGCGGGCGCTGGAGGATGCGCTGGCGGATTTCGCCGGCTGCGCGGTGATCATCTCGCATGATCGGTGGTTCTTGGATCGGTTGGCGACGCATATCTTGGCGTTCGAGGGGGACAGCCACGTCGAGTGGTTCGAGGGCAATTTCCAGGCCTACGAAGAGGACAAGCGACGTCGACTGGGCTCGGACGCGACGGAGCCGCATCGGATCAAGTATCGGCCGTTGGCGCGGTAAGTCGGGAACGGCAAGGCAAAGGGCTCTGCCCTTCGATCCCGGTAAAGGCGGAGCCTTTACAATCCATTCTGTAAGAGTGCTTATCGGGCGAGGGACCGGTGAGCTGCGACCCTTGGTAATGGATCTCAAAGGCTCCGCCTTTGATGGGGTCAAGGGGCCACGCCCCTTGCCTTGCTCCTCGCCGTGATGCCGAACCGCGTCATTCGCACGGCCCGGCTGGTGCTGACGCCGGTGAGCTTTCGCGACTTGCCGGAGCTGACGCGGCTCAAGGGGGACCCGCGGGCGTTTGCGCAGATGCTGGGCGGGGTGCGCAGCCCGGTGCAGGTGGCCGAGGAGCTGGCCGACGACATCGTCTTCTGGGGCAGCTACGGCGCCGGCATCTTCGCCGTGCGCGAGCAGGGACTGTTTCAGGGCATCGCCGGCCTGCACCGACGTCCGGACGGGCGCGGCCCGGGGCTGCGCTTCGCCGTCTGGCCGGAGGCGCGTGGACGCGGGGTGGCGCGTGAGGCGGCGGGTGCGGCGCTGCGTTACGCGCTGGATGCGGGGGTTGCGCGCGTGGTGGCGGTGGCGCGCGAGGATAATTTCGGCTCGCGGATGGTGCTGGGCGGCATCGGCATGACGGTGTTCGGCGCCTTCGTTCGCGACGGCATGAGGATGCTCGTCTACGAGACCGTGCAGCGCTCCCGCCCCGTGGATGCGGGCCGCCTGGCCGTGGGCTAAATCACTTCACGGATGGCGGTCCAGGGGGCCCGGCCCCCTGGTGGGGTGCAGGAGCAAAGCCCCTGGCCTTCACTCCGGCCCGCGTTGCCGGCGCCGCCGAGACTGGAGCCGCCGCAACCGGCGCCGACGTGAAGCCCGAGGCCGCCGCGCCCGCCAGCCCGACGGCGCGGAAGCGGCCGTTCTGGCGCTGGAAGCGGATCACCCGCCGCTCCTGCGCGACGCCGAGCCCGTCGCGCAGGCTGCCCAGTGCGTCCTGCCAGGCCGGTCCATAGGTGTCGAGCCCGGCCGCGTCGACATAGGTCTCGACGTAGAGCGTGCTGACGCTGGCGTTGAACCCGGTCGCCGGGTCGGCTTGCAGCGGGTCGGGCAGGAAGCTGGTGGCGTCGAGCGTGTCGTGCGCGTCGAGCAGGCCGGTGACGGCGACGAACTCGCCGTCGGCGACCTGGACGCCGGCCCGCGGCTGGACGAGCAGATGGCCGAGCCGCAGCACCCCGTCGCGCGCGATGAGGCGGCCATGGACGAGCACGACGCCCTGGCGCGCCGCCGGGTCGACGCGGTCGAGCCGGGTCGCGACGATGGCGCCGCGCGCATCGCGCAGGCCGCTCACAGCGACCCAGTCGCCGGGCGCGGGCGCCTGCCCGGTGAGGCCGCCATGCAGCAGCACCGGCTGGCCGGCCACCTGCATCACGCGGCCGCCCGGCGCGGAGATGCTGTCGGCCGTTACGCTCTCGACCGATATGCTTTCAACCGGGCCGATCACCTCGTGGCGGATGGCGATGCTGTCGGCGAACAAAGCTGGCTCGTCACCGTCGGCGGTGACGACGGCGAGTTCTCCGGCGCGCAGCTCGGCGGTGCTTGCGGCCCCGGTCTCGGTGTCGACGGGCTGGGCCGGATCGTATTGCACCTCCAGACCGTCCAGGCAGACGCTGCCGAAGCCGGTGATGACGCCGACAATGCCGGTGCTGCCGGTGGTGCTGACGCCGGCGGTGCGCAGGATGCCGCCCGAGGCGCCGGTGCCGCCGATGCCGCGGTCGGGCCCGGCGGGCTTGGCCGGTTGCGGCGACGATGGGGCGAGCACGCCGCCGCCGGCGCCGGTGCCGCCGATGCCGCGCTCGGCCAGGAGCAGCGCGCCATTGTTGGTGGCCGCGTCGGCATCGGGCGGGCCGCCATTGGCGCCGATCCGGCAGACCCGTGCGGCGGCCGGCCGGATGGCGCTCGGCTCGGCGGATTCCGGCGTGCGCACGGCCGGTTCGCAGCCGGACAGGAACAGCAGCGCGGCGAGAAGGACGCGCGCAGCGAGCATACGGCGCATGGCGAGGAGAAGCCTGGCCGGCTTCATCAGGGACCCGCTCCCGGCGTCGCCGGCAGCGGCTGGGCGGGCTCCGGCTCGTGGAAGAGGTAGACGCCGAGGTTGACGCGGGCGGTGGGCGCGCCCGGCGGCGGCTCACCGCCCTGCTCGAGCAGCGCCAGGGCGAGGCGATTGATGTCGAGCAGCAGCCGCTCCGCCGCCGCCGCTCCCCCGGCGACCAGGCGGGCCGCCAGGTCTGGCGACAGGGCGTCGTAGTGCACGCTGCGCTCCAGGAACGGCGCCGCGTCGCGGGCGAGGACGTTGGCGGCGGCGGCAGCCAGGTGGTCGTGCAGGTTGCGGGCGAAGTAGAACAGCTGGGCGTCCTGGCCCGGGCGCGGCACGTAGGCGGTCTCGAGCAGGCGCACCGTGTCGTCGTCGTCGAGCGTGGCGATGCCCTGGGAGAGCCACTCGTCCAGCACGCTGCGCGGCCGGAGGTCGGTGGTGACGCCGCGTACGAGACGCTCGAAGGACGGCGGGCCGCCGGTCGCATCGCCGGCTGCGAGGCGCGGGAGCGGCAGCGGACGGCCGGCGGCATCGGCCGTGTCGGCGCCGCCAAGCCAGCGGGCGATCAGCTGGCTGTGCAGCGTCACCACTGCCGGCACGACGTCGCCGGCCGGGGTCTGCAGCGCGCGCAGCCGGCGGATCTCCTTGCGATGCAGGCCGGTGATCAGGCTGAGCCGGCTGACGTTGCGCGCGGCGGGTGCGCGGCGGCGCGACGGGCCGGCACCGTCGATGTCGAGCTCGGCCGCCGCCACCTCGACATAGAGCTGACGCAGCAGGTCTGACAGCACCGGGAAGGTGATGCCGGCGCGGATCAGCAGGCTGACCAGGGGGCGCAGCAGCCGAGCGAGCGGCGGCAGCAGCCTTGCGGCGGCGAGCGACCCGGCGCTGAACGCCTCGGCGCCCTTGCCCGCCGGTATGAAGTCGCTCGGCATCGGCGTTCTGTGCCTCGGTCGTTCGGCGGGGATAACCTTGCTCGCGCCAACAGGATAGCAGTTGACGTGGGATTTTGTCCCACACATTCTGCCGGCGCAGCGTTGGAGCATCCTTGGTGCGCATGGGCTGTGTGTCTCGGAGCGTGGGCATGTCGTTTTCTCGGTCGATCACGCCCGCTGCCGCGCCGCAGACCGACGCCGGGCGCGAGTGGCTGCGGCCCGAGAGCATGGGCTTGGAGGCCGGCGAGAGCGCCGGGGCGGCCTTTCAGCAGCTGCGCCATCAGACAAAAAACGCGCTGCAGCGCATCCTGTGCCTGGTGCATGCGAGCGCCGAGCTTGCCGAGACGCCGGCCGCTCAGGCGATGATCGAGGAGCTGCACCAACGCATCAGGCTGACGGCGGCGATCTCGGATGCGCTGTTCGGCTTGACGGCGATGCCGGCCCAGCTGGCCGTGCGTCTGCGCCGTCTTGCCTCGGACGTGCTGCTGCAGCTCGCAGCGCCGGGCCAATGCATCACGCTCGAGGTCCAGGTGGAGGGGTGCGGCGGGCCGGCATGGCTGGACGGCACAGTGATGCGTGTGGCGCATGAGATGTTAAGCGAGGCCATCCTGCAGGGCTTGCAAGGCTGCCCGCATGGCAGCATCGCCGTGACCTTGACGGTGCTGGCCGACCGCACCCGGCTGCGGGTGAGCGACGATGGCGTTGCGCGTCATGGCCGGGGCGACGGCGATGGCGGGTTCACGCTGATGCGCGACCTGGCGCGGCCCCAGGGCGGGCGGGTCTGGATCGGGCGCGAGGCTGGGCTGACGATGGCGACACTCGAACTGCCGCATGGGCCATGGTCCGGCATCGAGCGGCTGGCGTGAGACGGCGGCGGGTGTTGCAGGCGGTGGTGCGGTCCGGCACGCGGCTGGCCTGGCCGGCGCTGCTGGTGCTGCCGGCTGCCTCGATGCTGCTCTCGTGGTGGCTGCGGCTGCTCTAGCGGCCGGGCGGGACTGGGGTTCAAAGGCTCGTCTTTGATGGGGTTCAGGGGCGAGCCCCTGGCCTTCTCACGTCGCCGCCTGGACGAAAACGCCGCCCGGCGCGATAGACGCCCATGCTCAAGCGCCTGCTTGCCCGGCCCACAAGTCGCTCCCTTGGCGCCGGCGTGGCGGCGTGGCTGGCGGGCGCCTATCTCGCTTTTGCGCTGGGCACGACGCGCTGGACGATGCAGGGCGGCATTCATCTGGAGCGCTTCGCGCGCGAGGGGCCGGGCGGCGCCGGGCAGGGGGCGCTGATTGCGTTCTGGCACGAGCGCCTGGCGACCAGCGGCGCTCTGCTGGCGCGGATCCGCCGCGTTGCTCGCCGGCGCGCCGTCAGCGTCGTCGTCAGCCGCAACCGCGATGGACGCCTGATTGCTGCGGCCCTGCGCCGCTTCAAGGTCACCGTACTGTTCGGCTCCACGGCGAGGACCGATCGGGGGCGCGGACAGGATAAGGGCGGTGCGGCGGCGCTGCGCTCGATGCTGCGGCAGCTGGCGGCCGGCGAGCTGGTGGCGATCACGCCTGACGGCCCGCGCGGTCCGGCGCGGCAGGCGGCCCCGGGGCTTGCGCAGGTGGCCGCGCTGTCCGGCTGCCCGGTGCTGCCGTTTGCCGGCGCGCTGCGCTGGCGGGTGAGGTTGCGGAGCTGGGACCGCCTGGCGGTGCCGCTGCCGTTCGGACGCGGCGTGCTGGTCTGCCTGCCGCCGATCGCGGTGCCGCGCGACGGCTGGAGCGAGGCTCTGCCACGCCTCGAGGCGGCGCTGAACGCGGCGGCGCTCGAGGCGGACCGGCTGTGCGCCGGCTGAGCCCAGCTCTGGCGCTGTGGGGTGCGGCGATGACGCTCGCCGCGCCGGCGTTGCGGCTGGCGCTGCTCCGGCGTGTCGGTCGCGGCAAGGAGATCGGGGCACGGCTCGGCGAGCGGCGCGGCCTGGAGACGACGCGCCGGCCGGCGGGGCCGCTGCTGTGGCTGCACGCGGCGAGCGTCGGCGAAGCGGTGTCAATCCTGCCGGTGATCGCGTCGCTGCCCGCCCAGCTGGTCGTGCTGCTGACCACCGGTACGGTGACCAGCGCCAGGCTGCTGGAGCGGCGGCTGCCGGAGCTCGGCTGGCCGGGTACGGTGCTGCACCGCTTCGTCCCGCTCGACGTGCCGCGCTGGGTCGGCCGGTTTCTCGACCATTGGCGCCCGCAGGCGGCCGGCCTTGTCGAGAGCGAGCTGTGGCCGAACTTGATCGAGGCGTGCCGGCGGCGCGGCATCCCGGTTGGCCTGGTCAACGCCCGGCTGTCGCTGCGGAGTGCCGGCGGCTGGGCACGGCTGCCGGGCCTTGCCAGCTGGCTGCTTGGCAGCCTCGCCTTCGTGGCCGCGCAGTCCGAGGCTGACGCCGCCCGGTTCGCCGCGCTTGGCGCGCGACGCGTGGATGCGCCCGGAAACCTGAAGTTTGCCGCCGCGCCACTCGCCGCCGATGCGCGGGAGCGGCAGCGGCTCGCGCGCCTGATCGGCGCTCGTCCGGTCTGGCTCGCCGCCAGCACCCATCCGGGCGAGGAGCAGCTGGTGGCGGCGCTGCACGACCGACTGGCGCCCGTGCATCCCGGCCTGCTGACGATCATCGCGCCGCGCCATCCCGAGCGCGGCGCGTCGCTGGCGGCGGCACTCGGGGCGCCCCGCCGCGGCGCCGGCGAGGACCCGCCACGCGAGGCCGGGCTATGGCTGGTCGACACGTTGGGCGAGCTTGGCCTGCTGTATCGGCTGGCGGGCACGGTGTTCGTCGGGCGCAGCCTGGTGGGCGCGGGCGGGCAGAACCCGCTGGAGCCGGCGCGGCTCGGCTGCGCGGTGTGCGTCGGACCGCATACCGGCAATTTCGAGGCGGTCTGCGAGCGGCTTGCGCGCTCCGGCGGACTGGCGCGCGTCGCCGATGCGGACGGTCTCGGCGACTGGGTGGACGCCATGCTGCGCGACCCGGCGGCACGCCAGCGTGTCGGCGAGGCGGCGGCGGCGGCGGCTTCGGGCGGTGACGGCCTGCCGGCGCTGCTGGCGGCAAGGCTGCTCGGCCTGGTCGAGCACGGCGTGGCGGCGCCAGGGTGAGGGCGCCTGGCTTCTGGCAGCACGACGGCCCGCTCGCCCGGCTGCTGTCGCCGCTGTCGGAGATCACCGCGGCGGCGACCAGGATGCGGGTGGCTCGGTCCGGCTATCGCGCCGGCGTGCCGGTGGTGTGCTGCGGCAATGCCACGGTGGGCGGCGCCGGCAAGACGCTGCTCGCGCTCGACCTTGCGC
The DNA here is from genome assembly GCA_963692975.2 of Acetobacteraceae bacterium. GTDB lineage: Bacteria > Pseudomonadota > Alphaproteobacteria > Acetobacterales > Acetobacteraceae > CAXMMR01. The sequence goes on from CAXMMR010000026.1 coordinate 72,252, forward strand.
GGCGGGCGCTCGCGGCCGGGCATGTGGTGCATCTGCTGACGCGCGGTCACGGCCGGACTGGGGGCGGGCTCATCCGCGTGGAGCCGTCGCATGACGCCGTCGCGGTCGGCGACGAGGCGCTGCTGCTTGCCGCGCTGGCGCCGTGCTGGGTCTCGGCGGACCGCGCGGCGGCGGCGCGGGCGGCGGTGGCGGCCGGCGCCACGCTGCTGGTGATGGATGACGGGCTGCAGAACCCTGGCCTGTGCAAGGATTTGTCGCTGCTGATCGTCGATGCGGCGAGCGGGTTCGGCAATGGCCGGTTGCTGCCGGCGGGACCGTTGCGCGAGCCCGTCGCCGCGGCCGCCGGGCGCTGCCAGGCGGCGGTGGTCATCGGCGCCGGCGCGGTCGCGTTGCCCGCAAGCCTGCCGCGCCTGCACGCGACATTGCGGCCGGACGACGCGATGCAGGCGCTCGCCGGGCGCCGGGTGCTGGCGTTCGCCGGCATCGGCCGGCCGGAGAAGTTCTTCGCCAGCCTGGAGCGGGCGGGCGCGACGGTGACGCGGGCGCCGTTTGCCGACCATCATCGCTACGCCCGGCGCGAGCTCGACCGGCTGCTGCGGCGCGCGGCGCAGGACGGGTTGACGCTGGTGACGACGCCGAAGGACGCGGTGCGCTTGCCGGCGGAGGTTCGCGGGCAGGTGACGGTCGCCGGCGTCAGCTTGGCGTGGCGGGACGAGGCGGCGCTGGTCGCGGCGTTGCAAGCGGTCCTTTTTTGAAAAAAAGGACCAAAAAACTTTTGTCCGAATGAGGCTCCGCGACAAACGGGTAGAAGTTTTTTGCTTCTTTTTTTCAAAAAAGAAGACCTTCTCTTCCTGGCCTTGCCGGTCCCGCTTCTGTAAGCGGATTTCGAGAAAACCATGGAGAGACGCGTGGCCTTGATCCGCCGTGCCCGCCTGCTGGCCACCGCCACGCTCTGCCTCGGATCCGTGCAGGCGATGGCGCAGGGCGCCCCGCTGGCCGCCACGGCGACGGCGGCGGCGAGCGCCTATGGTCCGTGGGGCTTCAACCTGAAGGGGCAGGACCTCTCCGTCGTGCCCGGCGACAATTTCTTCGAGCGCGCCAACGGCACCTATGTGCGCGACCTGGTGATCCCGTCCGATCACAGCTCCTGGGGCGCGTTCAACATCCTCGCCGAGCTGTCGCGCGACCGCACCCGCGCGATCCTGGAAGAGCTGGCCAAGACCCCGAGCCAGGAGCCGACCACGATCGGCCAGAAGCTCGGCGCCTTCTACGCGACCTATCTCGACGCGGCGACGGTGGAGCGAAAGGGCGCCGGCCCGCTGGCGCCCGACCTCGACCAGATCACCAAGGTTGTCGATCGCAGCCAATTCGCCCACCTGCTCGGCACCGCCCAGCGCAACTTTCAGAGCTCGCTGTATGGGATGGTGATCGCCCCCGACCCCAAGGACCCGACCGTCTACTCGGTGCAGCTCGCCCAGAGCGGGCTCGGCCTGCCTGATCGCGACTACTACCTCAAGCCCGAGTTCGCCGAGAAGAAGGCGGCCTATCAGAGCTATGTCGGCCAGATGCTGGACCTGATCGGCTGGCCCGAGAGTCAGCTGCAGGCCGAGGCGGTGGTGAACTTCGAGACCGCGATCGCCCGGAAGAGCTGGACCCGGGCCGAGAGCCGCGACCCTGACAAGACCTATAACCCGATGAGCGTGGACGATGTCGTGCGCGCCGCGCCCGGGTTCGACTGGCACGCCTATCTTGCCGGCGCCGATCTGGGCTCGACCACCAACGTGGTGCTTGGCGAGAAGAGCGCGATCATCGACGAGGCGGCGATTGCCGCGGGCACCGACCTTGCCACGCTGCGCGCCTGGCTCGCCTTCCATCTGGTCGACAATGCTGCTGCGCTGCTGCCCAAGCGCTTCGTCGACGCGCATTTCGCGTTTGCCGGCAAGACGCTGACCGGGCAGCCGGAAAACCTGCCGCGTGAGAAGCTGGCGGCGACCGCCACCAGCAGCGCGATGGGCATGGCGCTCGGCGAGATCTATGTCGGCAAGTATTTCACCCCGGCCGACCGCGCGACCGTCCGGTCGCTAACCGACGACCTCAAGGCGGTGTTTCGCATCCGGCTGGCGCATAACGGCTGGATGAGCGAGCCGACCAAGCAGGAGGCGCTCAAGAAGCTCGACATGTTCGCCGTCCAGATCGGCTATCCGAACAAGTGGCGCGACTATTCGGGCCTGGTGGTCCATCCCGGCGACCTCTACGGCAATTCCGAGCGATCGGTCGGCTTCGAGTGGAGCTACTGGCTCGGCCATCTCGGCAAGTCGGTCGACCGCGACGAGTGGGACATGACGCCGCAGACGGTCAACGCCTACAACAACCCGCCCTTCGACGAGGTGGTGTTTCCGGCCGCCATCCTGCAGCCGCCGTTCTTCAACCGCGCGGCCGACCCGGCGATCAATTACGGCGCGATCGGCGGCGTCATCGGCCACGAGATGACGCACTCCTTCGACGATCAGGGGCGCAAATACGACGAGACCGGCAAGCTGCGCGACTGGTGGACGGCGGAGGACGCGAAGCGCTTCGACGCGCGGGCGGCCCGGCTTGGAGCGCAGTTCTCGGCGATGGAGCCGTTCCCCGGCCTGCACATCAACGGCCAGCTGACGATGGGCGAGAACATCGCCGACCTCGGCGGGCTGACGCTGGGGCTCGACGCCTATCATGCCTCGCTGCACGGCCATCCGGCGCCGGTGATCGACGGGCTGAGCGGCGACCAGCGGGTGTTTCTCGGCTGGGCGCAGGTCTGGCGCGCCAAGCTGCGCGACGATGCCGCCAAGCAGCGCCTGGTCAGCGACCCGCACTCGCCGCCGATGGCGCGGGTGAACGGGCCGATGCGCAATATCGATGCCTGGTATGCGGCCTGGCACGTCGAGCCGGGCGAGGCGATGTATTTGGCTCCGGCTGATCGTGTGCAGATCTGGTGAGGTTTAAAGGCCAGGGCTCTGCCCTGGACCCGCTGGGGCGGCGCCCCCAGACCCGCATCCGTTGAAGAGCGTTAGGATCTTCAACAAAGCTACGAAGCTGTGAGTCGGTGAAATACCGCAAGATTGGGAATGGTCAGGATAAGGGTTTTTACCCCATTTTCCTCAGCATAAGTGGGTTTTTTCAATGGGTTACTGAAATCTTGCCTACAGGCAAGATTTTCGGCACCGCCGCGCTCAGGCCTCATCTCGGGTGATTGCTAGCACGGCCAGGGCATCGTCCCCACTCATAATGGGGTTTGGGGCCTGGGGCCTGGGGCCTGGGGTCTGGGGCCTCGGGCCCCAGCGGAGTTCAAAGGCAGAGCCTCTGGCCTTCCTTCCTTGCTCACGATCCCGTGAGGAAGATCTTTCCAAAGCCGTGCCTGGTGCGCACATGTGCGGCCGCAGGAATTGGGGCGTTTAGTTGATGGCGGTAACAGGCAGCGCGAGCACCGGCAGCTCAGGCAAGTCGGAGCGGCTCGGCATCCTGATCGTCGGCCTTGGCGGCGCCGTCGCCTCCACGGTCGCGGCCGGCATCGAGCGCATCCGGCAGGGCGAGACCGACCGCACCGGGTTGCCGTTGGCCGGCTTCACCGAGGCTGGCCTGGCGCCCTATGAGGCGATCGAGGTCGTCGGCTGGGACCTCAACGCCGACGATCTGGCGAGCGCGCTCGCCAACCACCGCGTTCTGCCAACCGAGATCGCGGCGGGCCTCAACGAGGCGCTGTCGCAGATCAAGCCGTGGCCGGCGACCGGCAGCACGGCGTTCTGCCGCAACGTCGACGGCGGCAACCGCTTCTCAGCCAATTCGCTGCTCGGCGCGGTTGAGCAGCTGCGCTGCGACATGCGGGATTATCGCGAAAAGAGCGGCATCGAGCGGCTGGTGGTGATCAACCTCGCCTCGGTGGAGAGCTGGCCGGCGGACGTCGCGGCGTTCAGCGACATCTCGCGCTTCGAGCACGCGCTGGCGAGCAACGACCCGACGATCAGCCCGGCGATGCTCTACGCCTATGCGGCGATCTGCGAGGGCGTGCCATACGGCAATTTCACCCCGAGCCTGGGTGCCGACATTCCGGCGCTGGCGCAGTTCGCCGAAAGCCGCGGCGTGCCGCTCGCCGGCAAGGACGGCAAGACCGGCCAGACCTTCATCAAGACGGTGCTGGCGCCGGCGTTCCGTGACCGCAACCTGCATGTCGACGGCTGGTTCTCGACCAACATCCTGGGCAATCGCGACGGCCTGGCGCTGGACGATCCGGCGAGCCTGCAGTCCAAGCTCAAGACCAAGGGCGGGGTCATCGACGACATCCTCGGCTACCATGTCGAGGACCATCTTGTGCACATCCACTATTACAAGCCGCGCGGCGACAACAAGGAAGCCTGGGACAACATCGACGTCACCGGCTTTCTCGGCCAGCGCATGCAGATGAAGGTGAACTTCCTGTGCAAGGATTCCGTCCTTGCGGCGCCGCTGGTGATCGAGATCGCGCGCTGTCTTGACCTGGCGCAGCGGCGTGGCGAGGGCGGCGCGCAGGAGCAGCTCGGCGTGTTCTTCAAGTCGCCCCAGACCAAGGGCGGCGTTGCGGCCGAGCACGATTTCGGCCGCCAGCAGGCGCGCCTTGCGGACTGGTTGCGCGACGCCGGCTGATGTCGGCTCCCGACGCGGCGCTCGACCTGCCACGGTTCGGCGCGGTGGCGCGGGACTTGGCCGAGCTAAAGCGCATGCGCGACGCCTCGTCGACCGACAGCGTCGCCGAGCGGCTGTTTCGGCGTGCCTGGTTGCGGCTCGCCTCCGGCGAGGCGGCGGGCGCCGTGTGGCCGTCGATTGTTGCCGAGGCGCTGGCGGCGACGCGGCTGGCCGGCATCGACTCGACATTGCTGGCGACGCTGGAGGTTGACCCGGCGACGCGCCGGGCCATCCTGCGCCGGGCGTTCGACGAGGCGACCGTTTCGCTTGACGCTGAGCGGCTTACGCTCGTTCGGGACCGTCTTGATGAGGCCTTGCCTGCGCCCGACGCGGCGCCGGGGTTCGCCGCGGCGCTGATCCGCCAGCCCCGGGCCGGCGCGACCTCGCCCGGCAAGCCGAGGCTGGCGCTCGAGCCGGCGGAAAGCCATGGCGACCATTGCCTGGTCGTGGCCGTGCTCGGCGCCCTGCTGGCGCTGCATGAGGGCGGCGAGCCGTCGCGCGTGTTCGTCGCCGGGCTCGCCCACCACCTGCACAACGCCATGCTGCCGGATACCGGGTTTGCCGGCGAGATGATGCTCGGCGAGGCGCTCGTGCCTCTCATGCAGCGGCTGTTCGAGCGCGAGCTGCGCAGCCTGCCGCCGGGCCCGCGCGCGACCGTGGAGGACGCGCTGCTGCTGATCGTGGATGCGGACACTGCCGAGGGGCGCGCCTTTCACGCCGCCGACGTGGTCGACCGCGTGCTGCAGGCGCATCACCATGCGCGCGCCGCGGCCTTTACCGCCGAGCAGGCGCTGGACGACTTGCAGCTTGTGCATGAGGGGCCGCTGCGGCCGTTTCAGGCGCGGGTTCTGGCTTGCATCGGCCTCGGGTGATGCAGGATTTCGCCTGGGCCCGCGGCTCGCTGCTGAGCCCGATTAGCGGCCGTGTTCTAACCCCCGAGGGGCCGGACGTGCTGGCGGCGCCGGGCGAGGCGTGGCCGGTTGTCGACGGCATCGCGTTTTTGCGGGCCGACCGGCGGGCGATGGCCGAGCAGGCTGTCGCGCTGCTGCGCGCCGGCGCGCGCGTCGAGGCGGCGGCGCTGCTGCTGACCGATCAGGACGGCTTCGCGCCCGACCCGCCGCCGAGCCTGGAGGCGACCGCGGCGCTGGCGCGCGACCCGGAGCGCTTCACCTTTCGGGCGGCGATGCGCCAGCTCGCCTTTGGCCGGGTCGGCGACTACTTCGCCCATCGCTGGACCGACCCGACATACTTCTCCGGCCTGGCCTTGGCCGAGGCGGCGTTCGCGGGCCTGGCGGCCCGACCGGTGCTGGAGCTTGCCTGCGGGGCGGGGCATTTTCTGCGCGCCTTCGCCGCCGCCGGCATCACCGCCTGCGGCGCCGACCTGGTGTTCGCCAAGCTTTGGCTGGCCCGCCACTATGTGGCTTCATCGGCGCGGCTCGTCTGCTTTGACGCCGGCGCTCCGGTCTGGCCGCTCGCCGCCGGCAGCGTCGGCGGCGTGTTCTGCCATGACGCGTTCTACTTCCTTGCCGACAAGCCCGGCATCGTCGCCCGCATGCGCTCGGCGATCGATGCCGGCGGGCGTATCGCCATCGGGCATGCGCACAACGCCGATGTCGACAACCACTCCGCCGGCATCCCGCTCGACGTCGCTTCGTATGCGGCGCTGCTGCCGGGCGCTTCGCTGTTCGATGACCGTGAGCTCAGCGCCGCCTTTGTCGAGGCGCGCGCGCCGTGCGCCGCCGCCGCGGCTGCGCTTGCCGGGGCGCCGGCGGTGGCCATGCTGTGGCCGGCGGCCGCCTGCGGGGCGGCGCCGGTCGGCCTCGGCATGCCGGCGCCGAGATCGCCATTGCGCCTGAACCCGCTCTATCGTCGCGAGGCGGATGACGCGGCGGTGATCGCCTGGCCGAGCGAGCGCTATGAGCAGGAATACGCGGCACTCGTGACCTATCCGAGGCGCTGGGAGGGTCCGGACGAGTGGGCGGCGGATGGCGGCGCGCCGGCGCTGGTGCGGCGCGGCATCTATGTCGACCTGCCGGCGCAATGGTGAGCCGGCCATGGTGACCGACATCGCCTGGGGCGTGGCCGGTTGCGGCTGGGTTGCTCGCGACTACGCGATCCCGGCGATCGCGGCGAGCGGCAACGGGCGGCTGGTCGCGCTGCACGATCCGGACCCCGCGGCGCTGGAGGCGGCGGCGGCGCCTGCCGAGGTGGCGCGCAGCACGTCGCTGGCGGCGTTCCTGGCGGCGCCCGGCCTGCAGGCGGTGTACGTTGCGGCGCCGAACCACGTGCATCGGCCGCTTGTCGAGGCGGCGGCGGCGGCGGGGCTCGCGGTGCTGTGCGAAAAGCCGATGGCGCTGACGCGCGCTGACGCGGCGGCGATGGTCGCCGCCTGCGAGCGCCACGGCGTTGTCTACGCGACCGCGTTCGACCAGCGCTTCCACGCGGCGCACCGTCACGTGGCCGGAATGATTGCGGCGGGCGCGGTCGGACGGGTCGCGGCCGTGCGCATCGTCTATGCGTGCTGGGTCGATGCGGCATGGTCGGCGGATAACTGGCGCATCGACCCGACGCGGGCCGGCGGCGGCGCGTTGTTCGACCTGCTGCCGCACGGGCTCGACCTGGTTGCCATGCTGCTGGGCGAGCCGCTTGCCGAGGCCGTGGTGATGGGCCAGCGCCGCATCCAGGACTACGCCGGGGCCGATGACGCGTCGGTGGAGGATGGGGCGATGGTGGTGGCGCGCAGCCGCTCGGGCGTGCTGGCGCAGTTCCATGTCGCCTATAATTGCCCGGAGTTCTTGCCGCGGCGGCGCCTCGAGATCGTCGGCGACCGTGGGCAGCTGACCTTGATCGACACGATGGGGCAGACGCCGGGCGGCACCGTGCTGCTGCAGGACGGCGCGGCGCCGGCGCGCGAGCTGGCGGTGCCGGAGCTGGACCGCTCGCCGTTTGCCGCCCAGGTCGAGGCGTTCGGCGCCGCGCTGGCCGGCGAGCGGCCGTTCGGCTTTACCCCGGCGCAGGATTTGGCGACGATGGCGCTGCTCGCCGGGCTGCGCGACGCCGTCGCGGTCGAGGCAGGCTGAGCATGCCGCTGTCGCCCTATGCCTGCAGCAATTGCGGCCACTGGCAATTTCACTTTGCGGTGCCGCCGGGCTGCCCGATTTGCAGCGACGTGCGCAACGACCTCCCCGAGGACGGGTGGGATTTTCGCACGCCGCAGGATCTCGCCTCGCTCACCCACCATCATCGCGAGGTGATGCCGGGATTGTGGGAGTTCTGGACCACGCCGCGCTTCGGCCTCGACAGCCATGGTTGGCTGTTGGTGGAGCCGGACGGCAACGTCGCCTTCGAGGCGGCGCCGTTCTACGACGCCGCGGCGCTGAAGCGCATCGACGCGCTTGGCGGTGTGCGCGTGCTTGCCGCCTCGCATCCGCATGGCTACGGCGCGCTGTGGCAGCTGCAGCGTCGTTTCGATCCCGAGCTGCTGATGCAGAAGCTCGACCTGCAATGGACCAAGGCGTTTCGCGTAACCAGGCCGTGGGACGAGCGGCACGAGATCAAGCCTGGCCTCACGCTGCATCACACCGGCGGCCATTACGATGGGCATGCGGTGCTGCATGACGCGCGACGCGGCGCGGTGTTCGTCGGCGACGCGCTGAAGCTCGATTTCGGCGCCGATGGCCGGCTCGCCGCGCTGTCCTGCCACAAGGCCTATCACAAGCAGATACCGCTCTCGCCAAACGAGGCGCGTCGCTATCGCGCGGTGTTCGAGACGCTCGAGTTCGACACCGTGTTCACGCCGTTCGACTTTGCCCGCGACGTGCCAAAGGCGGCGGTGCTGGGCTTGCTCGACCGGATGATCGAGCGGCCGGGCTCGACGCGGCCGGTGGCGGTGCCGCTGCTCGAGGGCGCGGGGCGCTGATGCTCCGTTACGGCTACAATACGAATGGCTGCGCGAACCACCGCCTCGACGACGCGATCGCGCTGATCGCCGACGCCGGCTATGACGGCGTCGCGCTGACGCTCGACATCCATCACCTCGACCCGTATCTGCCGGACCACGCGGCGGCGCGGCGCGGCGTTGCGGCCTCGTTGCGGCAGCGCAATCTTGGCTGCGTGGTCGAGACCGGCGCGCGCTTCCTGCTCGACCCGCGGCACAAGCACGAGCCGACTTTCGTGACGCCGGACGCCGAGGGGCGGGCGCGGCGGCTCGATTTCCTGTGCCGGGCTCTCGAGGTTGCGGCGGAGTGCGGCGCCGAGGCGATGTCGTTCTGGGCCGGCGTGCCGCAGCCTGGCGTCGACCGGACTGAGGCGCGCGGCTGGCTGGAGGCGGGCATCGCCGCGTTGCTGCGCCGGGCCGAGACGCTGGGCGTCGCGGCGGCATTGGAGCCGGAGCCGGGCATGCTGATCGAGACCGTGGCCGATTATCACGCCTGCGCCGCCGGCCTGCCGGGGCTGCGCCTGGCGCTTGACGTCGGCCACTGCATCGTCACCGGCGAGGTGGCGCCGGAGCGCGCCGTGCTCGACGAGCATGCGCATGTCGCCACCGTCTCGATCGAGGACATGCGGCGCGGCGTGCACCAGCATCTGCCATTCGGCGAGGGCGACATGGACGTCCCGGCCGTGCTGGCGGCGCTGCGCTCGGTGCGCTTTACGCGGCTGGTCTGCGTCGAGCTCTCGCGCGAGAGCCATCGCGCCGACCGGATGGTGCCGGCGGCCCTGGCGGCGCTTCGCGCCATCGAGGCGGCGCTGCCGTGAGGATTTGCTTTGTCAGCCGGCGCTTTTTTCCGGCGATCTCGGGGATGAGCGTCTATGCGCTCAACCTGCTGCACGCGCTGGTCGCGGCCGGGCACGACGTGACCATGATCAGCCAGTATCGCGACGACGCGTTCGGCCGCGGCGTCTATGGCGGCGGGCCGCCGCCGGCGGTGGCGGGCGTGCGGGTGATCGGCCTGCCGCAGCTCGGCGAGGCGGAGAGCGGCGATTTCGAGCGCGACATCGACGAGATGCAGCGCGTGATCGAGGCCGAGCATGCCCGCGCGCCGTTCGACGTGCTGCACGCGCAGTATGGTTACCCGACCGGCTGGGCGGTGCTGCTGGCCGCGCGCCGGCTTGGCGTGCCGAGCGTCGTTTCGATCCAGGGCGGGGACGGCCACTGGGTTGGCTCGTGCTGCGAGGCGCATCGGCTGGCGATGACGCGCGTGCTGGACCACGCGGGGGCGGTGCTGATCGGCTGCCGCTCGTTTGCCGACGAGGTGTGCGGCCGGCTTGGCACCGACCCAGACCGCTTCACCATCGTTCCGGGTGCGGTCGAGACCGATCGCTTCGTGCCGAACCGGAACGATCAGGGCAGCGAGCCGCCGGTGCTGCTGTATCATGGCCGCGTTGATGCGCGTAAAGGCGTGCTCGACATGATCGACGCTCTCGTGCTGCTGCGCGATGAGGGGGTGCGGTTTCGGCTTGTGCTGTCCGGCATCGGTCCGGACCTGGAGGCGGCGACGGCGCGACTGGAGCAAACCGGCCTCGCGTCGTGCGCGACGCTGCGCGGCTATGTCGATTACGAGCACGCGCCGGAGGCCTATGCGGGCGCCGACATATTCGTCTCGCCGACCTATGCCGAGGGGTTTTCCAACACCATCCTGGAGGCGATGGCCTGCGGCCTGGCGACGATCTCGTGCCGCGTCGTCGGCGTGGTCGACTGCCTGCGCGATGGGGAGAACGGGCTGCTGGTGGAGGCCGGCGACGTGCCGGCGCTGGCGCGTGGCCTGCGGCGGCTGATCACCGAGCCGGCGCTGCGCCGGCGGCTGGCTGGCGCGGCGCTGGAGGAGTGCCGGCGGGTCTATGCGTGGCCGGTGGTCGCCGATCAGATCATGCAGGTTTATGCGCGGCTGCGCGGCACTCGGCCGGATGCCGACTTTGCGGCCGAGTTGCCGCGCGACCCGTGTCGGTATCGCGACAAGCCGCATCTGCTGTGAGCGATCGTCGCACCGCGCTGCTGCTGTCGCCGCATCTGGACGACGCGGCGTTCTCCTGCGGCGGCATCGCGGCGGGCCTGGCGGCGGCTGGCTGGCGCGTCGTCGTCGCCACCGCCTTTACCCGCTCGGTGCATCCTGCCACCGGCTTTGCGCTCGCCTGCCAGCGGGACAAGGGCCTCTCCGATGCGGTGGACTACATGGCGCTGCGCCGGGGCGAGGACGGCGTGGCCTGCGAGCGTCTTGGCGCTGAGGCCGTGTGGCTGGACCTGCTGGAGGCGCCGCATCGCGGCTACGACTCCGCGCCGGCGTTGTTTGCGGCGCCGCATGACGATGACGATGTCGGCGGAGCGCTCGCCGGGGCGATCGGCGGGTGTCTGGAGCGCTTCGCGCCGGCCCTGGTGCTGGCGCCGCAGGGCTGCGGCGGCCATGTCGACCACCTGCAGCTCTGCGCGGCGCTGTTGGGTTGCGGGCATGCCGGGCCGATGGGGTTTTACCGCGACACGCCCTACGTCATTCGCGATCCCGGGGCACGGCCCTGCGCGCAGGTCGCCGGGCTGGCGTTGAGCGACCTGGTTGTGCCGCTCGACAGCGAGGCGCTTGGCCGCAAGCAGTCTGCCTGCGGCGCCTATCGCTCGCAGCTCGGCTTTCAGTTCGGCGGTGTTGCAGAGGCCAGTGCGGCGCTGGCCTCGCTGGCGCTCGGCGAGGGTGGCGGCGCCGGCGCGGCCGAGCGCCTGCTGGTGGCCGACCCGGCCGCGATGCTGGCGTTGCTCGGATGAGCCGCTGGCTGGTCACCGGCGGCGCCGGCTTCATCGGTTCGCATCTGGTGGACGCGCTGCTGGCCGCCGGCGACGCGGTGTGCGTGCTGGACGACCTCTCGACCGGGCGGCGCCATCAGCTCGCCCGGGCGGCCGAGTTCGTGCACGGCAGCGTCACTGATCCGGCCCTGGTGCGCCAGGCGATGCGCGGCTGCGACGGTGTGTATCACCTCGCCGCGGTCGCCTCGGTGGCGCGCTGCGTCGAGGAGTGGGCGGGGACGCACGCGATCAACCAGACCGGCAGCGTCACCGTGCTGGAGGCGGCGCGGCTGCTGGGCGGGCTGCCGGTGGTTTATGCCTCGTCGGCCGCGGTCTATGGCGACCTGGCGCGCGAGCGGCTGGCGGAGACGGACCCGACCGTGCCGCTCTCGGCCTATGGCTGCGACAAGCTCGGCAGCGAGCTGCATGCGCGGATTGCGCGCACGAGCTTTGCCACGCCGACGCTCGGGCTGCGGCTGTTCAACGTCTATGGGCCGCGGCAGGACGGGGCCTCGCCGTATTCGGGGGTTATTTCCAGCTTTCGGCATCGGCTGCAGCGCAACCTGCCGCTGGTGCTAAACGGCGGCGGGCGGCAGACGCGGGATTTTGTTCACGTCGCCGACGTGGTGGCGGCGATGCGGGCCGGCATGGCGCGGCTGCCGGACACGCCGGCAGTGGTCAACGTCTGCACCGGGCGTTCGATTGCGGTGCACGAGCTGGCGGGCATGCTCGGCGCCATCGCCGGGGCGCGGCCGCGGCTGGTGGCGGGGCCGGAGAAGGTGGGGGACATCCTGCACTCACGGGGCGACCCGACGCTGCTGGCGGCGCGTCTGGGCGTGCGGTGCGAGTTGGAGCTGCAGGTGGGGCTTGCCGCCATGCATGCGGGCGAGGTTAGCGCGGGCGGGCGGAAGACGGCGTAGCACGGGCAAGGGGCTTTGCCCCTTGAACCCCACCAAAGGCCGGAGGCCTTTGGAAACCATTTATGAAGAGAGTAGGGCCAGCGTGACGACCGTCGACAGGGTGGCGACATGCAGCAGGCAGTGCAGCGTGTTGGGAACGATGCCGTTCCGCTCCGGCAGGAAGCCGCTCGTGTTGCCGAACATGGCCCGGTAGCGTGCCGCCCGCGCCGGGTCTGGGCGGACGAGATAGGGCAGCCACCATGCGGCCAGCTCGCCGGCGAAGAGCAGGCCGTAGCTGATCCACAGCCAGGACCAGAGCCAGGCGGGATAAGCGACGTGCCCGACGGTGCAGAGCAGGCTGGCGAGTAGGCCGACCGTGTAGGGCACGCTTTGGATTAGGGTGACCCGAATGACTTGCGCCGTCGTGTCCTGGCGGCGGACGGCGGCGACGTCGTTAAGACGGGCGAGCGGGACCCAGTCGTGGAGCCAGAGGAAAGGCGACGTGAACAGCCTGAAGGATGAGGAGAAGCATGATAGGTTCGATATCATGATCTGAGCAGCTACGGACGTGTCTCGATACCCCAGGATGCGTCATCGGTGCCTGACAGGGGTTGGCGCCTGCCAAGACGCGGGAGATATTCGTTGCAATTGTGTCACGTCATCGACGAGGCGGGATGGCGGGCGGCACGGGCCTCGGGAGCCGTCAGCGGCGAGCCGTTCCTGCATTGCTGCACGCTCGAGCAACTGCCGTTCGTGCTCGGCCGCCACTTCCCGATGAAGAGCGAGTTGCTCGTGCTGCGGTTCGACCCCGCGTCTCTTGCCGACGCCATCCATTGGGTGAAGAGCGAGCCGGACCAGGCGCCGTTCCCGCACCTCCACGCGCCACTGCCCGTCGCGCTGATTACGCAAGTGGACCAAGCGGGGGACTAACGGGATCCAAGCGCCGCGGGCCCTTGGTGGGTCAAGGGCAAAGCCCTTGCCTTACTTCCTCGTCTCCGCCGTGACGCGAAACAGCGTGCTGACGATACGGGTGCTGGCTTTGACCGTGCCGCGGAGATTGCCGGCGACTTTGGAAGCGCCGGCGAGGCGATTGCGGTAGGGGAGGGGGATTTCGAGGATGCGGAGGCCGGCGCGGGCGGCGCGGATTTGCATTTCGAGGTTCCAGCCGTAGGTCATCTCGCGCATGCCGAGACGCTGGAGGGTGTCGAGGCGGATGGCACGGTAGGCGCACATGTCGGAGTAGCGGTGGCCGGCCATGAGGCCGAGGGCGGCGCCGATGAGTTTGCCGGCGAGGACTTGGTGGGCGCCCATGGCGCCGGGCTCGCGGGGGGCGCCGCCGGTGCGGGTGGCGAGGACGAAGTCGGCGGCGCCGGTGCGGACGGGGTCGATGATCTGGGCGGCGCATTCGGTCGCGTCGGCGCCGTCGCCGTCGAGGAAGAGGACGATGGTGGCGCCAGCGGTGGCGGCGGCCTCGACGCCGGTCTGGCAAGCGCGGCCGTAGCCGCGCCGGCGCTCGATGATCACCGTCGCGCCGGCCGCCTCGGCCTCGGCGACCGTGCCGTCTGTGCTGCCGCCGTCGATGACGAGGATCTGGTCGACGACGTCGCGCGGCAGGCCGCGCACGGTGGGGCCGATGGCGCCGGCCTCGTTCCAGGCTGGAATGATGGCGATGACTGTCAAAGGAAGCGCTTCTTTTTTGAAAAAAAGAAGCAAAAAACTTTTATTCCGTTGTCGTTACGCCAAGCGAGCGGTTCTCTTATCGACAGAAGTTTTTTGGTTCTTTTTTTCAAAAAAGAACCCTTCCTTTCTTCAGAGGCTCCACCGCAGCCCGCAATTCGCGCACGGCTTCGGCGGCGTGTCGCTCAGCAGGTCGCTGCGGAAGTCCTGGTAGGCGGCGCCGTTCCAGATCTCGCGCAGGGATTGCTGGGTTGCGTCGCCCAGGGTGTAGGTGTCGTAGCCGCGGGCCGAAAACGGGGCGATGCAGCAGGGCAGGGCGCGGCCGTGCGCGGTGAAGTAGAGCAGCGACCAGGGGCGGCGGCAGGTGGCCCAGGGCTGGTCGCCCTGCTGCTTGAGGCTCATGCCGGGCTCGGTGGCACCGGAGGCGTCCAGGGTCACGCCCAGGCTGGTGCCGATCGTCTGCGCGGCCTCGATCGCGGCCTGCTCCTCGGCGCGGGTCTGCTCGAACAGCGAGTTGGCTTCGGTGGCCATGCCGAAGCCGGCCTCGTCGAACACCAGGCGCTGGAGGTGGACTTCGCGGACGCCCATTTCGGCGGCGAGGCGGACGAAGTCGGGCAGTTGCAGGACGGTCTCGCGCAGGCCGGTGAGCCACAGCGAAATGCGCGGGTTGGGCTGGTTGGTGCGGGCCTGGAAGGCGGTGAGGCCGCCGACGCCGCGGATGATGCGGTCGAAGAAGTCCTTGCCGCGGACGAGCTTGTAGGTGGCGCGGTCGGCGGCGTCGAGCGAGACGCGCAGCTCGTCGAGGCCGGTGTCGATCAGCTCCTGGAAGCGGTTGGCCTTGAGCAGGGTGCCGTTGGTATTGAACAGCACGTAGGAGCCGCGGTCTTTGAGATAGCGGATCATGCGCGGCAGGTCGCGCACCAGCATCGGCTCGCCGACGCCGTGGAGCACGACGCGGGCGATGTCGGGCACCTGGTCGACGATGCGGGTGAACAGTTCCCAGGACATGTCGGCCGGCGGCTCGAGCGCCTCGAAGGTGCGCGGGCAGGTCTCGCAGAGCAGGTTGCAGCGGTTGGTGACCTCCAGATAGAGGCACACGGGCGGGCTCTCGGCGACGCGCTGGTTGGTCTGCACCGCCTCGAAGTAGCGACGCGGGTCACGCAACGGCGGGGCTTCGGTGGTGGCGGACATCATGCGGTCTCCACGGGCGAAATGATAAAGGGGCGGCCCCGGGCGCGCCGGATGTCCAGCAACGCCAGAGCTAAGGTGGGGCCGTAGATCAAGGACGGCCAGAAAAATTTCTCGCCCCAGGGCGTGATCTGCAGAATCAGCGGGGCGACGCCGAGCCAGATTAGGCTCCACCAGGGGGCGAGGCAGGCGGGGACGGCGAGCCAAGCGAAGTACCAGGAGTAGTGCGGGCTGATCGCCAGCATCAGGCAGCCCGCCAGAATCCCGGCGGCGCCGCAGGTCCAGACGGCGTCGGCGCGCGGCGTCGCCGGATGGCGGCCGCGGAGTGCGACGGTCAGTCCCAGCGCGACCAGCAGCAGGGCGGCGGCGGCGAGATAGAGCGCGATCGCCGCCTTGGGCAGGCGATGCAGCCGGTCCATGCCGGCGAGCAGCCACAGCTCCGAGGCGCCGGCCGCGCTTTCCTCATCGGCATAGCCGGACAGGTAGCCGAACACCCGCCAGCCGACGCTGGCGTAGCAGGCATAGCCGGCGGCGAGCACGGCGGCGGCGGCGGCGGGCAGCCGCCAGTCCCAGCGCCGCCACAGCGCCGGGGCGATCGCGGCCGGCAGGAACTTCACTCCGATCGCCGCTCCCAGCATCGCGCCGGCCAGCGTCGCGCGGCGCTCCACCGAGGCGAGCAGGGCGACGGCGCAGAAGCCGATCGCGAGCGCGTCGACATGGCCGTTGCCGGCGAAGTTCCACACCACGAGCGGGTTCCAGGCGTAGATCAGCAGCCGCGCCGGGGGCAGGCCGGCGAGGCGCAGCAGGCGCAGCACGCACAGGCAGGCGACCGCCTCGCAGCCCACCATGAAGAGGCGCAGGCCGGTCGCGGACTGGCTCACCAGCGCCAGCGCGGCGAACACCGACTGGGCGATCGGCGGGTAGATCGTGTGGGCGTATTCGTGGCGGTTGACGTGCGGGTAGATCGCGGCGTCGCGCAGGCCGAGCAGGGCCGTATCGTCGGGGATGTAGCGGTAGGGGTTGATGCCGGCGAGCTGGACCCGGCCGTCCCAGACGTAGCGGTAGAGGTCGCTCGACAGGAAGGGCGGCGCGGCGATGGCGATCAGGCGCAGCCCGGTGGCGACGGCGACCACCAGCCATAAGCCGCGGGCGCCGTGCGGTGGATGGCGCAGCACCAGCCGAGCGGCGAGCAGGTAGACGCCGCCGGCGAGCGCCCAGATGGCGGTGAAGACGTTGGTGAGGTGGACGCTGCCGGTGGTCGGCGCGCCCGGCACGTGCAGCCAGAGGCCGGCGAGGGTCAGCGCGAGCAGCAGGGCGCCGAGCCCGGCCAGCATCAGGCGCCGGCCCCGGCGAGCTGGTCGATGCCGAGCTGGGCCAGGCAGGCGGCCGTCACCGGCGCCGGGTAGGGCGTCAGCGTGCCGCGCGATCGGCCGGCAAGCTCGTCGAGCAGCCGGGCGAGTGCGGCGCGATTGTCCACGTCATACCAGGTGTCGAGCTCGACCAGCTCGAGGCCGATCGCGGCGGCGCGGGCGCGGGTCTGCTCGGCGACCGACGAGGTGCTCCAGGCGATGTCGGTGAACAGCGCGGCGTGCGGCGCCTTGAGGCCGAGCAGGTAGTAGCCGCCATCCTCGGCGGGGCCCAGCACGGCACGGTCGCCGGGTGCGGCCAGCAGCTCGGCCGTGCGGCGCAGCAGCGCCGTCGGCAGGGTCGGGCTGTCCGAGTTCAGCACGCAGGCAGCGTCGTGCCCGGCGTCGAGCAGCGAGGCGGTGGCGTGCAGCAGGCAGCGGCCGAAGCCCTCGACGCCGTGCGGCATCGGCGGCGTGCCATCGGCGAGGACGAGGCGGGTGCCCGGCGCGAGATGGCCGTCGAACAGGTGCTCCAGCCCGGCGGGCGCATAGGCGACGCTGCCCTCGATCGTCCCCGCGCCGGCGCTCATCGTGCGGGCCGCGAGCGCGATGTTGTCGGTGATGTCGCGCAGGAAGGCGGCGCTGAGCGCGGCGCAGCCATCCGGGCTCAGCGGCGGCGACAGGCGGGTCTTGGAGCGCCCCGGCTGCGGTGCCTTGGCCATCACCGCGATCGCGCAGGAGCGTGCAGGCATGTTCCGGTTCCGTGAGGCCAGCGGAGGTCAAAGCATAGCCGGCAGCACGGCGAAAGTAAGGCGCCGGCGCGTCGCCAGCCGGCGCCTTTCGCTTATGGGAGCGGCGTGACGCCGGGGGCTTACATCGGCGGCGTGACGCCGCCGGGGGGCTTACATCGGCGGCGTGACGCCGCCGGTTCCGACCGCCACCAGCTTGGCGTCGAACGCGCTCCCGTCCTTCACGACCACGGCGAACACCTTGTCGCCGCCGGCGAGCGCCGAGCGATCGGCGGGGTGCAGCAGCACGATCGGCGCCGTCGGCGGGACGATGATGGTCTGCTGGCCGCCCTTGTAGGTAACCGTCAGCTTCTGCGCGCCGCCGGCGTCGGCCGCCGTGCTGACGTTGCCGTTGGTCATCGAGCTGTTGGCGGTGCCGCCGGCCGGCAGCGCGGCGCTGACGTTGCCGTTGGTCATCGCGCTCTTCGTGCTGCGGCCGCCGGCGGTGGTGTCGGTGATCCGGTCCCAGGCGTAGTGGCCCTCGCCGGTGCCGCGCATCGCCTCGGGGAAGATCACCACCTCGAGCGCCGTCAGGTAGTCGCCGGAGCCCTTGGTCGCGGTGCCGATGAAGGTGCCCTGCTTCACGTCGGCCAGCGTCGCCTGCGAGAGGGTGGCGACGTGGGTGTCGGCGGCCAGGGTGATCGTCTCGTCGGTGCCGGCCTTGGTCTTGACGTGCACGGTGTCGCCCGAAATGGAGGTGATGGTGCCGCGGATGCGCTGCGGGGCGGCGGCGGCGAGGCTGGCGGCGGGCAGCGCGGTGGTGGCCAGCAGGGTGCTGGCGAGCAGCGCATAGGCGAGTTGCCGTGTCACGATGTAGTCTCCTTGGAGTGTCGGGCCATGTCCGTGTAGCCCATGACTAAGCGGAACCGCCTCATGAGAGTTTCAGCCGACAGCACGGCTCGCCCGCCGCCCGCCCATCCGCTCGTCATCCGCATCACCCACTGGGTGGGCGCTGCGGCGATGATCGGCATGATCGCGAGCGGCTGGCAGATCTATAACGCCTCGCCGATTCTGCCCTTCGTGTTCCCCCGGTTCCTCACGCTGGGCGGCTGGCTCGCCGGGGCGATCGCCTGGCATCTCGCGGCGATGTGGGTGCTGCTGGCGGACGGCGCGGTCTACCTCGCCTACGGCTTGCTGAGCGGGCATTTCCGCCGCGACTTCGCGCCGATCACGCCCGGCGAGCTCTGGCGCGACGTCTGGAACGCGATGCGGTTTCGGCTTGGCCACCAGCTCGGGCACTACAATGCGGTGCAGAAGATCCTCTATGTCGGCGTGCTGGTGGTGGCGCTGCTCACGGTTGCGACCGGGATGGCGATCTGGAAGCCGGTGCAGCTCGGCTGGCTCACCGGCCTGTTCGGCGGCTACCCGACCGCGCGCGTCATCCATTTCGGCCTGATGAGCGCGATCGTCGCCTTCCTGATCGTTCATGTGACGCTGGCGTTGATCTATCCCGCAACGATCCGCTCGATGCTGAGCGGCCGGGCGCGGCAGAGCCTGTCATGAGCCGCAATCAGTCCGCACGCGGCGAGCTCGCCCGGCTGTCGCGCCGGATGATGCTGAAGCGCACCCTCTCGCTCGGCGCGGTGAGCCTGCTGAGCGGCTGCGACCTGTCTGGCAATCTGGACAGCGGCGACCTGTTCGACCGCGCGCTGCGGGCCATGCTGGCGCTGGACGACCGTGTGCAGGCGGCGCTGTTCAGCGGCACCCGGCTGGCCGACACCTACCCGCTCAGCGCCGTCACCAAGCCGTTCCGCTTCAACGCCTACTATCCGGAATGGCAGGTGCGCGACGTGCCTGACGACTGGCGTCTGGAGGTGAGCGGCCAGGTCGCCGACCGGCATTCCTGGACGCTCGAGGCGCTGCGCGCGCTGCCGCAGGAGAGCCAGATCACCCGGCACATCTGCATCGAGGGCTGGAGCCAGGTGGGGCAGTGGAGCGGGGTGCCGCTGCGCCGGTTCCTCGAGCATGTCGGCGCCGACCTGAGCGCGCGCTGGGTCGGCTTTACCTGTTTTGACAATTACTCGACGGTGCTCGATATGCCGAGCGCGCTGCATCCGCAGACGATACTGGCGCTCGACTTTCTCGGCCAGCCGCTGGAGTCGCAATGGGGTGCGCCGGTGCGGCTGCGCACGCCGGTGAAGCTCGGTTTCAAGAGTGCCAAGAACCTGGCTGGGATCTTTGTCACCAACGTTTATCCGAGCGGCTTTTGGGAGAAGCAGGGCTACGACGAGTTCAGCGGGTCCTGAGAGACAAGGAAGGCCAGGGGCTTTGCCCCTGGACCCCATTAAAGGCGGAGCCTTTAAAATCCGTTCTTTGTTATTGCGCTTGGGCGAGGCCGGTGTCGTTGCGACGGGTTCCCGTCCAGGGCAGAGCCCTGGCCTTCCTCCGCGCGGCATTAAGCTCGTAAGTTTGCTCCATGTCGCCGCTGCGCATCATCCAAGCCCACCATCGCGTGTTCGCCGCGGCCCTCGTCGGCGTGCTGGCGGTTCTGCTGCTGCCTCGACGCTGGGACGCGCTGAGCCGTGGTATTGGCGCCTGGGATCTCGGCTGCCTGACGCTGCTGGTGCTGGCGGCGCTGCTGTTCACGCTGGAGCGGCGCAGCACGATGGCGCAGGACGCGGCGGCGCAGCAGGACGGCGAATGGAGCATCTTCGCCGTCGTCGTCGGCGCGACGGCGGTCAGCGTCGCTGCCGTGATCGGCGAGTTCTCGCTGAGCAAGTCGGCCGGCCCGGACCTGCGCAGCCTGCGTGTCGCCCTGGTGGCGGCGACGCTGCTTGCGACCTGGCTGGTCACGCACACGCTGTTTGCGATGCGTTATGCTCATGAATACTACTCGCTGGACGGCGCCAGCGGCAGGCCCGAAGGCGGTTTGCAGTTTCCGTCCGATGTGGACCCGGATTACTGGGACTTCTTTTACTTTGCCCTGGTCCTCGGCATGACATTTCAGGTGTCCGATGTACAGATCAGCAGCCGCAAGTTGCGCCGACTCGCAACGCTGCACGGGCTGCTCGGCTTTCTCTACAACACTGTGATTATTGCGCTGACAGTGAATGTCGGGGCCAGCTTGCTGTAGACCTGCTGAAATCGGTTGCTAAGTCTCCGGAAGGATTTGAGACGTTGCCGTTCGCGGGCTTATGGCTTGCAAAGCGGCGACGCCGCCAGGGTTCTTCTGACGGTGTCCCCGTGAACGACTTGCGACTTTCTGTCGCGGTGGACCGGCACTCTCTAGTCGGCCGCATTGTCCTTGTCCTGCGCAGCCTTGCGGCCTCGACGCGTCGGCTTGGCGGCCGGCGCTACGTCGGGCGGCGCGGCGTCGATCGCATTGGGCTTGCGGCCGAGGCCGATCGACTTGGCGAGGCTGGAGCGATGCTGGGCGTAGTTCGGCGCCACCATCGGGTAATCGGACGGCAGGTTCCAGCGCTGACGATAGTCTTCGGCCGACATTCCGTAAGACGTCATCAAGTGGCGCTTGAGCATCTTCAGCTTTTTGCCGTCTTCAAGGCAGATGATGTAGTCCGGAAAAACCGACTTCTTCACCGGAACCGCGGGCTGCGGCTTCTCAGCGGCGACGGTGCTGCCGCCGAGCGAGTTCAGCGCGGTGTAGACTTGCTGGATCAGCTCAGGCAGGGCGCTGGCCTGGACGGCATTGTTGGCGACGTGCGCCGAGACGATTTGCGCGGTATAGGCAAGGGTGGATCCGGCAGACTCGCCGTGGATCTTGTCGAACTCTTCAGCCATGATAATACGTACGCCTTGTGAGTTACCGTCGGACACGTATATTGCATTAGCGGCCGGAACGTTCAATAATTTTACTTGAACAAGTCATCATTCAAGATCATCGCCTGCCGAGATGACACGCTGATCCGACGTTGTGGCCTCGGCAAGCTGCTTCCATGCTTGGCGCGCCGCCACCCCGTAGACCACACCCGCAGACCACATTTGATGGAAACATCCAGTTTGCCGACTTCTGACAAGTCCCAGCCGCTCGCCGAGTTGTCGACCACCGAATCCGATGAAGAGCGCATGCGACGAGCGCTGGCCGACCTGGGCGGCGAGCATCAGCGTGCGCGGTTCTCCCCGCCCCGGCCGGTCGCTGCTGGAGCGCCGGCAGCGTCCCAGCCGGGTCATTCTGGTCCACGCTCGCGTGCGGAGCCCGGCCCAGCGGCGAAATGGAGCCAGCCGGCCCGGCCGCAGCTCTCCTCCTCCGGCCTGCAGAACGGCTCGGGCCCGCGCCGTAACCGCTTTGCCGGCTCGGCAGACGTTCCGGTGGTCCATCTGCCGCTCGGTCCGGGGCGCGAGCGCGGCCGCAGCGAGCCGGTCGCACCGCCCGACCATCAGGCCGCACCGGCTCGCCCCGCGACGGATGACCGGCCGCTGCGCGAGGCGCACGCCAAGCTCGATGCGGTGTGCAGCCAGCTCGGTTTGGCGGAGCTCAAGCTTAAAGACGCGCTGGAGCTGATCCGGCGCCAGGAGGTCGACATCGCCGCCTTGCAGGCGACCATCGGCGCTCAGCAAACCGAGCTCGTCGCCGCCGCAGCGCGTGCCGGCGATCGCGACGATCAGCCCGCAGCGCCTTCGCCCGAGGCCCTGCCGGAGGGGCAGGCGTTGCGGAAAAACCCCGTCGGGCGCCCGCGCGGCCCGGCCAAGATCGCAGACGCGGCGCGGCGCAAGCCGGCGCGCGAGCCCAAGCCGGTCAAATGGTGGATCAAGTCCAGCTGATGCCGCCCGGCCGCGGCCGTTGCGGCTGACGAGACGACTGTTGGCAACCCTGCTCGGCGGCGTGGTGCTCGCCGCCTGCTCCGTCGTTGGCGTGCGTAGCGGCACCGAGGAGCCGCGTTACGACCTGGTGCAGCGGCTTGGCTCGATCGAGATACGCCGCTACGAGTCGCGTCTTGCCGCCGAGACCGCCGTCAACGCGGGCGAGCTTGCCGCCCGCAGCGATGGCTTCCGGCGGCTCGCCAACTACATCTTTGGCGGCAATGCCGGCCGGCAGCGGATTGCGATGACCGCCCCGGTCGCTCAATCCGGCGGCGGCCCGGAGGCTCCTGCCAGCTGGACCATCCGCTTTTTCCTGCCGCACGGCCTCTCGGCCGCCGACGCGCCGAAGCCGGCCGCGCCGGCCGTGCGCATCGTCGCGCTGCCGGCCGAGACGATCGCGGTGTGGCGCTTCTCCGGCCTGCCGACCGCCCAGGCGGTGCATGCCGCGCAGCGCGAGTTGCTCGCCGCGCTGGCGTCCACGGCCTGGCGCCCGGTCGGAGCTCCCGCCGCCTGGTTCTACGACCCGCCCTGGACGATCCCGTTCCTGCGCCGCAACGAGGTGGTGGTCGCTGTGGCGGCGGCGGCCCAGGCGCCGTAGGCGTCGTCAGGGCACGATCGTGCCGCCGTCCCAGGCCAGCACGCCGCCGCTTTGCGCCGTGGTCAGGCGCGCGATGACGTCGAGCAGGTGACGCGCCGAGGCGCTCGGCTCCAGCGCCGTGCGCCGGCCGCGGAACGGCGCGCTGAGCGGCGTGCGCACCGTGCCGGGATGCAGGCCGACGCAGATCGCCTCCGGCCGCGACTGCGCCAGCTCGATGGCGAAGTTGCGCAGCACCATGTTGAGCGCCGCCTTGGCCGCGCGATAGCTGTGCCAGCCGCCCAGCCGATTGTCGCCGATGCTGCCGACGCGTGCGCTCAGGGCGGCGAAGACGCTGCGGCCGGCGCGCGGCAGCAGCGGCAGCAGGTGTTTGCCGACCAGCGCCGGCCCGACGGTGTTGACCCGGAAGCTCTCCAGCATCGCCGCGCCGTCGAGCGCCCGATAGGTCTTCTCCGGCGTCAGCCCGGCAGCCTGCAGCACCCCGGTCCGCGACGAGGACGAGGCGCAGCGGCGGCGCTTGGGCAAGCTCGGCCGCCGCCGCGGCGATGCTGGCCTCGTCGGTCACGTCGATCCGCCCGTAGGCGACGCCGGCGAGGCTTGGCGCGCCGCTGCGCGACAGGCCGACGATGCGCTCGTAATCGGCATCCTCCTGAAGCGCCCGCAGCAGCGCCGCGCCGATGCCGCCGCCGGCGCCGATGACAACCGCCGTGCCTTGCCGCACCATCGCCGCACTCCCGTCCTGACGCCTGCCCGGCCTCCGCCGGGCGAGCGCTGCCGAACTCCGTGCCCGACGCGCCGTTCCTACGCCTGCGGATCGCTGCGGCACAGGGTCGCCGCGGCAGAACAGGAAAGCACGGCGATGAGCATGTTCGGTTCGATCATGTCGAAAATTTTCGGTCACGCGGCGGAGCCGGCGGCAGCGCCGGCCAGCACCGCCACGCCCGCGCCCGCTGCCGCCGCGCCCGCTGCCGCCGCGCCCGCTGCCGCCGCTGCGCCCGTTG
>CAXMMR010000027.1:0-123936 GCA_963692975.2 Acetobacteraceae bacterium
GCGGCAACAAGGTGCCGCCGCTGCCGGAGGACATGGGCAACAAGGACTACACCTTCGAGTTTCACGATGAACTTCATCCTGATCCGCCAATGAGCGCCCAGCCTTGAGCGCCCAGCCTTGAGCACCCAGCCCTGAGCGCCCCACCTTGAGCGCCCAGCCCGGAACGCCGGACCGCCGGGCACGCGGTCGGCTCGGCCAGATCGACGGCATCGCGGCCGAGACGGCGGCGGCGGCGGCACTGGCGGCGGATGGCTGGACGGTGCTGGCGCAGCGCCGGCGAACGCCGGCCGGCGAGATCGACCTCGTCGCCGAGCGCGCCGGCCTGCTCGCGATCGTCGAGGTGAAGCGCCGCGCCGACCTCGCCACCGCCGCAGCCAGCCTCGGGCGGCGACAGCAGGCGCGGTTAATCGCGGCGGCGGAGATCCTGCTCGCGGAGCATCCCGAGTGGGGGTCGGCGGGCGTGCGGTTTGACGTGATGGTGGTGGATGGCAGCGGCCGGATACGCCGGATCAGCGACGCGTTTCGGCAGGAATGAAGCCAAGCAGTCCTTTTTTGAAGAAAAGGACCAAAAAACATTTATCCCGGATCTCTGTAGCAGAGGCTGCGTCATGACACTGGCGTCTTCATCGATAAGAGTTTTTTGCTTCTTTTTTCCAAAAAAGAAGCCCTTACTTGCTTTCGCCGCAGGCCAGCGGCGATGCATCTAATACACCTGATCCTGATCGCCCTGCTGACCGCCGCCGGCATGGCCTGGCAGGTCGGCTGGTCGCTGCTGCTCGGCTTCGTCATCTCCGGCCTGCTGCAGGTGCTGGTCTCGCGTGAGCGGATGGTGGCCCTGCTCGGGCGCGACCGGCCGCGCGACATCGCTCTGGCGGCAGGTTTCGGCGCGGCGAGCTCGTCCTGCTCCTACGCAGCGGTGTCGGTAATGCGCACCTTGCTCGGTCGGGGTGCGGCGCTGACCCCGGCGCTCGCCTTCGTGTTCGCCTCGACCAACCTGGTGGTGGAGCTCGGCCTGGTGCTGCTGCTGCTGATCGGCTGGCAGTTCATGGCGGCGGAGTGGCTCGGCGGGATCGTGCTGGTGACCGTGCTGTCGGTCCTGGTGCGGCTGACGCGACGGCCGGCGATCGAGGCGGAGGCGCGACGGCGGGCGGAGGCGAGCAGCGGCGGCCACGGCCACCAGGCGGCGCCCGGCCAAGGCCTATGGTCGCGGGCCACCTGGACGGCGGTCGCCGGCAGCGTCTGGATGGACTGGCGGATGCTGTGGAAGGACCTTGCGATCGGCTTCCTCGTCGCCGGCTGCATCGCCGCGTTCGTGCCGGAGGGGTTCTGGGCCGGGCTGTTCCTGGCCGGCGGCCCGGCCTGGCTGCGGGTGCCGTTCGATGCGCTGATCGGACCGCTCGTCGCCATGGTCACCTTCGTCTGCTCGATCGGCAACGTGCCGCTGGCGGCGGTGCTATGGCGCGGCGGGGCGAGCTTCGGCGGCGTGATCGCGTTTCTCTACGGCGACCTCATCGTGCTGCCGCTGCTCGACGCGTATCGGCGCAATTTCGGGCTGCCGATGGCGATCTACATGGGGCTGGTGTTCTATGTGACGATGGTGATCGCGGCGGTGCTGATCGACCTGGCGTTCGCGGCGCTCGGGCTGGCGCCGGCGCAGCCGCAACCGGGCTCGCGAGCTTTGATGGCCGCGTTCAGCCTGAACTACACGGCCTGGCTGAACCTGGCCGCGCTCTGTGGCGGCATCGCCCTATGGCGTCTGCGCATCACCATGCCGGCATTGTCGCCAGCGAAGGATTGCTGCCACTGAACCGACAGGCGTGCCCGTACGTTGCGTTTGCTCAACAGTGGACGGATCGGGTGCGATGAAGCTGCTCAGGATCACCATCACCTGCGCTGCGCTGGGCTTTGCGGCCTGGGCGCCCGCGCCGGCCATGGCCTTGCCGACCGCGGGCACGCAGGCAACTGTGCAACTGGCGCAATATGTCCCGTATCGGCATCGCCGATTCTACCGGCACCGCTATTATCACCATCACCGCCGCCCGTACTAAGACCCCGCGGTCGGCGGTCCAGGGAGCCCAGCCCCCTGGCG
The DNA here is from genome assembly GCA_963692975.2 of Acetobacteraceae bacterium. Taxonomy (GTDB): domain Bacteria; phylum Pseudomonadota; class Alphaproteobacteria; order Acetobacterales; family Acetobacteraceae; genus CAXMMR01. The sequence goes on from CAXMMR010000027.1 coordinate 2,090, forward strand.
GGTCCAGGGCAGCGCCCTGGCCTTTCGGATGACGGCCGTCGCCGCCGACGTCAAACCAAACGCGCCCAACCCTGCCAACTCGACGAAGCGGCAATCGATCGCGTCATCAGCCGCGTCCGGCGTTCCGCTCGCCCAGACTCCGGCGAAGTCCAGGATCGTGTAGTGATACTCGACCCGCCCGGCGGCGTCCCGGTGGATGCTGTCCACATGCGCGACGAGGGTGAGCCCGCCCGCGACCAAGCCGGTCTCCTCGAGCAGCTCCCGTCGTGCGGCGGCATCCGCGGTCTCGCCGAGGTGCTGGGCGCCGCCGGGCAGGCTCCAGGCGCCGAGCCCGGGCGGACGGCCGCGGCGAACCAGCAGCACCTCGGCCAGATCGGGCGTGAACAGCACCACGCCGATGCCGACGAAGGGACGCGCAGGATAGCGGCGGTCGCTCATCCGGCGGCGAGCGCCCGCAGCCCTTCGCCACGCTCGAACAGGCGGAGCAGCAGCCGCAGCGCCGGGCCGCGGCCCTCGCGAAGCGCCGGGAAGCGCTCGAGCACGTAGCTCGCCTCGGTGCGCGCGGTCTGCAGCAATCCCTCGTGCTGTACCGGGTCGGCGAGCCGGTAGCCGGGCAGGCCGGATTGGCGCTTGCCGATCAGGTCGCCGCCGCCGCGTATGCGAAAATCCTCGTCGGCGATCTGGAAGCCGTCCTCGGTGTCGCGCAGCAGGGTGAGGCGTCGGCGGGCGAGCTCGCTCAGCCCGTCCTCGTGCAGCAGCAGGCAGTAGCTGGCGGCCGAACCGCGGCCGACGCGGCCACGCAGCTGGTGCAGCTGCGCCAGCCCGAAGCGCTCGGCATGCTCGACGACCATGACCGAGGCGGCAGGGACGTCCACGCCGACCTCGATCACGGTGGTCGCGACCAGCAGGCGGGTGCGGCCGGCGGCAAACGCGGCCAGGGCGGCGTCCCGCGTCGCCGTCTCCTGCTGGCCGTGGGCGAGGCCGATCAGCGCCGCCTGCCCAGGCAGCAGCGAGCGCAGCGCGGCGAAGCGCGCCTCGGCGGCGGCCAGGTCGGTGACCATGCTCTCGGCGACCATCGGGCAGACCCAGAACACCTGCTCGCCGCGGTCGAGCGCGCGGGCGATGCCGTCGATGATGTCGGGCAGCAGGGTCAGCGAGTGCAGCGTGGTGCGGATCGGCTGCCGGCCGGCGGGTTTGCCGGCGAGCCGGCTAACCTCCATCTCGCCCCACTGCGTCAGCAGCAGGGTGCGCGGGATCGGCGTCGCTGTCATCACCAGAATGTCGGTGAGCTTGCCGCCGCGCGACCCCTTGGCGCCGAGCATCATCCGCTGGTCGACGCCGAAGCGGTGCTGCTCGTCGATCACCGCCAAGCCCAGGTCGCGGTAGGTCACCGCCTCCTGGAACAGGGCATGGGTGCCGACCACGACCGGCAGGCGGCCGGCCTGCAGGGCGAGCAGCGTGTTGCGGCGCGCGACGCCCTTCACCGCACCGGTGAGCAGGCCGACCGGCACCGGGCACAGTCGGCTCAGCACGCGATGGTGCTGCTTGGCCAGCACCTCGGTCGGCGCCATCATCGCCGCCTGCGCGCCGGCCTCGACGCAGCGCAGGATGGCGAGCATGGCAACCAGGGTCTTGCCCGAGCCGACGTCGCCCTGCAGCAGGCGCAGCATACGGCGCGGCGCGGCGAGGTCGGCGTCGATCTCGGCGAGGGCGGCGACCTGCGCCTCGGTCGGCGGATGGCCGAAGCGGGCGAGTGCCGCGCTGCGCAGCCTGCCGTCGCCGGCGAGCGCCCGGCCGGGGCGGGTGCGCTCGCGGGCGCGCATCCAGGCCATCGCCAGCTGATGGGCGAGCAGCTCGTCATAGGCGACGCGCGCGCGGCACTCGGGGGTCGGCGGGGCGGTCGGCAGATGCAGTGCCTGCAGGGCGGCGTGAAAGCCGGGCCAGCGCTCGCGCCGCAGCAGCGCCGCGTCCTGCCACTCCGGCAGGCCCTCGGCGAGCGGCAGGGCGGCGCGCAGCGCGCTCCGGATCTGCGAGGGAAACAGGCCGGCGGTGAGCGGCCAGACCGGGTCGAAGGCGGGCAGCAGCTCAGGCCGGTCGGCGGGCACGATGATGTCCGGATGGCTCATCTGCAGCCGGTCGCCGTAGCGCTCGGCGCGGCCGGAGACCAGCAGCCGGGCGCCGACCGGCATGCGGGCGAGGCGCGCGGCGGAAAAGAAGGCGACCTCGCCGAAGCCGGTCTCGTCCTGCACGACGACGCGCCAGGGCTGACGGCTGTTGGCCGGCGGCTCGTGGCGCACCACCGTGATCGCTACGGTCGCGATGCCGCGCTCCGCCGGGCGCCCCGCTTCGCGCAAGCTTGTGCGGCCGGAGCGGTCGACATAGCTCTCCGGCAGGTGGAACAGCAGGTCGAGCACGCGCGGGCCGCCGGCGACGCGCTCGAGCAGGCGGGCGGTCGCGGCACCCACGCCGGGCAGGCTGGCGAGCGGCGCCAGCAGGGCGGCGGCAGGATCAGCAGCCGCGTCGGCGGCCATGTCGGCAGTGTTGATGGGCGCTCTCTGGCCTTGCGTGGCAGCCCCGCTATATGACGTCGACGCCATGGACGACACATCGCACGACCCGGCCCAGCCGGACATCCCCGAAGCGGTGAGCCCGCCGCTCGACCATCGACGGCGGCGAATGCTGTTCCGCGCCAACCATCGTGGCACGCATGAGAACGACCTGCTGATCGGCGGTTACGTGAGCCCGCGCATCGCCGATTTTAGCGAGGCCGAGCTTGATCAGTTGGAGATCATCTTGGAGCTGCCCGACCCGCTGCTGGCCGACTGGCTGACCGGACGGCTGCCGATCCCGCCCGGCGAGGACCAGCCGATGCTGCTGGCGATCCGGCAAGCGGCGCTGGCGCGGCACGGCGCGGGCCAAGCGGGGGAGCAGCCCGGTTGAGCGCGCCTCTCACGATCTACGGCGCGCCGGAGGGGTTCGACGCGCTGCTGCTGCTGCGCCGGGCGGCCGAGCACGCGCGCGACTACGGCGGCACGGTGGTGCACGTGGCGCGCGACGACACGCGGATGCAGCGCCTGGCCGAGACGCTGGCCTTCTTCGCGCCCGAGGTCGAGATCCTGCGCCTGCCGGCCTGGGACTGCCTGCCCTACGACCGGGCCTCGCCAAGCCCGGTGATCGTCGCCGAGCGCATCGCCACGCTGACCCGGCTGCTCGATCCTGCACGTGGCCTGCGCGTGGTGCTGACGACGGTGAACGCGCTGGTGCAGCGTGTGCCGCCGCGCCTCGTCTTCATCGGCGCAACGCTCGACATCGCGGCCGGCGGCGAGGTGGCGCCGGAGCGCCTGGTCGGCTTCCTCGAGGCGAACGGCTACGGCCGCGCCGACACGGTGATGGAGGCCGGCGAGTACGTCGTGCGCGGCGGCATCATCGACATCTTTCCCGCCGGGCACGCCGACCCTGTGCGGCTCGACATGTTCGGCGATGCGATCGAGACGATCAAACGCTTCGACGCGACGACACAGCGCAGCAACGAGCCGGTCGCCGCCCTGTCGCTGCGGCCGATCAGCGAGATCGCGCTCGATGAGGCGAGCGTGTCGCGCTTCCGTGCCGAGTTTCGCGAGCTGTTCGGCCAGGAGGCGGCGTCCGACCCGATGTACCTGTCGGTGTCGGACCGCCGCCGCCATCCCGGGATGGAGCATTGGGAGCCGCTGTTCCACGAGGCGATGGAGACCCTGCTCGACTATGTCGAGCGGCCGGCGATCACGCTCGACAGCCAGGTGGACGACGTGCTGGACGCCCGGCTCGAGATGATCGCCGACCATCACGAGGCGCGCGGCCGGGTGACGCGCGACGGCGAGGTGCCGTATCGGCCGCTGCCCTCGGCGCGGCTCTACCTCGACCGGCACGAGTGGGACGCGATGCTGGCGCAGTTCCCACGCGTCGTGTTCAACCCCTACGGCCAGGCCGAGGGTGCGACCGGCATCGATGCCGGCGGGCGACCGGGCATCGTGTTCAGCAAGACGGTGGCGCAGGCCGCCGGCGAGACGGTGTTCGCCGAGCTCGCGCGGCAGCACAAGGCCTGGGCCGCGCAAGGCCGGCGCACCATCGTCGCCGCCTGGACGCGCGGCTCGCGCGAGCGGATCGCCGCGCTGCTGCGCGAGAACGGGCTGCGCGTCGAGGTGGCGGAAAGCTGGGCCAGCACGCCGCGCCTGCCCCCCGAGGCGATCGGGCTGGTCACACTCGGCGTCGAGCGCGGCTTCGTCGCCGAGGACGTCGCCATCGTCGGCGAGCAGGACCTGCTCGGCGAGCGCATCGCCCGGCCGGCGCGACGGCGCAAGCGCGCCGACCAGTTCATCGCCGAGGCCACCGAGATCGCCGAGGGCGACCTGGTGGTGCACCAGGAATACGGCATCGGCCGCTACGAGGGGCTGGAGACGCTGACCGTCGGGCTGGCGCCGCATGACTGCCTGCGACTGATGTACGACGGTCTGGAGAAGCTGTTCCTGCCGGTCGAGAACATCGAGATGCTGAGCCGCTTCGGCTCCGAGCAGCAGGGCGTCGGCCTCGACAAGCTGGGGGGGACGAGCTGGCAGGGCCGCAAGGCACGGATGAAGCAGCGGATCCGCGACATGGCCGGCTCGCTGATCCGCACCGCGGCGGAGCGCCGGCTGCGCGAGGCGCCGATGATGGCGCCGCCCGAGGGCGCTTGGGACGAGTTCTGCGCCCGCTTCCCGTTCGCCGAGACCGAGGACCAGACGCGCGCCATCAGCGACGTGCTGGAGGACCTCTCGGCCGGGCGCCCGATGGACCGGCTGATCTGCGGCGACGTCGGCTTCGGCAAGACGGAAGTGGCGCTCAGGGCCGCGTTCGCGGTTGCGATGTCGGGCGCGCAGGTCGCCGTCGTGGTGCCGACGACGCTGCTGGCGCGCCAGCACGCGCGGGTGTTTGCCCAGCGCTTCGAGGGGCTGCCGGTCAGCGTCGGCCAGCTGTCGCGCATGGTCACCGCCAAGGAGGCGAGCGAGGTGAAGCGGCGGCTGACCGAGGGCGAGCTCAACATCGTCGTCGGCACCCACGCGCTGCTCGCCAAGAGCATCGCATTCGCCGATCTCGGCCTCGTCATCGTCGACGAGGAGCAGCATTTCGGCGTCGCCCACAAGGAGCGGCTGAAATCCCTCAAGGCCGACGTCCACGTGCTGACGCTGTCGGCGACACCAATCCCGCGCACCCTGCAGCTCGCACTCACCGGCGTGCGCGAGATGAGCCTGATCGCGACCCCGCCGGTCGACCGGCTGGCGGTGCGCACCTTTATCATGCCGTTCGACCACGTGGTGATCCGTGAGGCGATCCAGCGCGAGCGCTTCCGCGGCGGCCAGGTGTTCTGCGTCGCCCCTCGAATCGAGGACCTGGAACGGCTCGGCGAGCGGCTGCGCGAGATCGTGCCCGAGGCCACCGTCGTCACCGCGCACGGGCGGCTCGCGCCGAGCGAGCTCGAGCGGGTGATGACCGAGTTCGGCGACGGCAAATACGACGTCCTGCTGTCGACCAACATCGTCGAGAGCGGCCTCGACATGCCGGCCGTCAATACGCTGCTCATCCATCGTGCCGACCTGTTCGGGCTTGGTCAGCTCTACCAGCTGCGCGGGCGCGTCGGCCGCGGCAAGCAGCGCGGCTACGCCTATCTCACCTGGCCACAGAAGCACGTGCTGTCCGCCGCCGCCGAAAAGCGCCTCGACGTCATGCAGACGCTCGACACGCTCGGCGCCGGCTTCACCCTCGCCTCGCACGACCTCGACATCCGCGGCGCCGGCAACCTGCTCGGTGACGAGCAGTCCGGGCATATCCGTGAGGTCGGCATCGAGCTCTACCAGCAAATGCTGGAGGACGCGGTCGCCGACATGCGGGCGGAGAAAGGCCGCCGCCGCAACGACGAGCGCGACTGGACGCCGAACATCTCGCTCGGCTTGCCGGTGCTGATCCCCGACACCTACGTGCGCGACCTGCCGGTGCGGCTCGGCCTCTATCGCCGCATCGGCGCGCTGACCTCGGACGCGGAGAGCGAGGCAATGGCGGCCGAGCTCGTCGATCGGTTCGGCGCCGTGCCGGACGAGGTGGAGAACTTGCTGCAGGTGGTAGGCTTGAAACGCGCCTGCCGCGAGGCGGGCGTGGAGAAGCTGGAGGCGGGGCCGAAAGGCATGGTGCTGCAGTTCCGCGGCAACTCCTTCGGCAACCCAGCCGGCCTCGTCACCTGGCTCGGCAGCCGTCAGGGGCAGCTACGACTCCGGCCGGACCACAAGCTGGCCATGGCGCGCGAGATGACCGTCGCCGACCGGGTCAAGGCGGCGCGCGACGTGCTGACCAACCTCAACCGGCTGGTCGGACAGGCCAAAGCCGCATAGAGCCCGCGAGGCTAGCAGGCCGCCGGTGGAGCGAGGCCAGGGCTCTCCCCGGACGAGACCCCTCGCACTCGTGCGCGGCAGACACGTCACCAAAGGCCGAGCGGCCCAGGCTGCACGATTTACGCCAACAGCATCGTCTCGCCCGCCTCAAGCAGGATCGCGGTCTCCAACCTGTTGCAGCGGAGCGACCACTCCGTGCTGTCGCGGCGCGCCTGCCAGCCGCCAAGCGGATGGCGCGAGACCTCGACGCGAACATGCACCAGCTGGCCGGCATGCTGCACCGAGGCCACCATGTGACCCGGCGCTGCGCCCATGACGTTCAGCAGTTCCATCGTCCGCCTCCATCCGCGCGTTGGATGATGGCAGGCGGAGCTTACCAAAACGTTAAAGCCCACTGACGAGAACGGCAGGCGCGTGCGCGCCTATCCTGCCGGGGCAGGACAGTAAAAGCGCTTCTTTTTTGAAAAAAGAAGCAAAAAACTTTTATTCCAAAAGCGCCAGCATTCCAGGAGACGAGCTTATCGGACAGAAGTTTTTTGGTCTTTTTTTCAAAAAAGGACCTCTTCCTTCTTCCCGCTATGCCAAATACCGCCCCGTCAGATGCGCCTCGAAATCGGCCGGATCCAGCGGCCGGCCGGTTGCCTCGGCGAGCAGCGCGTCGAAGCCGAGGCGGCTACCCTGCCCATGCACGTGCATGCGCAGCCAGCCGAGCAGCGGCGCCAGCTCGCCTTGCGCCAAGCTCGCGTCCAGCTCCGGCTCGGCGGCGCGCGCGGCCGCCATCAGCTGCGCCGCCGCCATCGCACCGAGCGAGTAGCAAGGAAAGTAGCCGAACAGCCCGTCATACCAGTGGATGTCCTGCAGGCAGCCGCGCGCGTCGTCCGGCGGCACGATGCCGAGCAGCGCATGCAGGCCCTCCGCCCAGGCGCCGGGCAGGTCGGCAACCGCGAGCGTGCCGCCGATCAGCGCCTGCTCAAGCCGGAAGCGCAGGATGACGTGCGCCGGGTAGGTCATTTCGTCGGCGTCGACCCGGATGAAGCCGCGCTCCACCCGGCGCCACAGCCGCGCCAGGTTGGCGCGCTCGAACGCCGCCGCATTCGCCGCCTCGCCACCGAAAGCAGCGCTGAGCCGGCCGCCGAGCCAGCCGAGATAGGCGTCCGACCGGCAGGCCTGCATCTCGACGATCAGCGACTGGCTCTCATGCACCGCCATGCCGGCCGCCTCGCCGACCGGCTGGCGGGCAAAGGCGAGCGGCAGGCCGCGCTCATAGAGCGCGTGGCCGGTTTCGTGCAGCACGCCCATCACCGCCTGGGCGCAATCCGCCTCATTGTAGCGCGTCGTAATGCGCACGTCGCTGGGCGTGCCGCCGCAGAACGGGTGGGTGGAGCGGTCAAGCCTCGCTGCGGCGAAGTCGAGCCCGGCGCGGGCAGCGAGCTCTCGGCACAGCGCCTCCTGCGCCGCCGTCGGGAACGACCCGGCCAAGGGCAACGGCGCCGGCTGGGCGGCCTGGCGCGCCTCGGCGAGCGGCAATGCGGTCGTCAGGAACGCCTCGTAGCGGTCGAACACGCCGGTGACCGCAGCCGTGCGCAGGCCGCGCTGGTGGCCGTCCATCAGCGCGTCGTAGGGCGACAGGCTGAGGCGCTCACCGAGGGCCGTCGCCGCCTCGCGCTGCAGCGCCACCACCTCGGCGAGCAGCGGCGCCACGCTGGCGAAGTCGGAATCGCGACGCGCCAGGCGCCACACCGTCTCGCAGCGCCCGTTCGCCCGGCTCTGCGCCTCCACCAGATCGCCCGGCAGCGCGGTGGCGCGCGTATGGGCATGGCGCATCAGGGCCAAATTCGCGGCTTGCCAGCCTTCCGCCGGCGGCTCCGCCTCGGCCGCGTCCAGCGCGTCAGCGGTCTGCGGCGCCGTCAGCATCTCGTGCGACAGGCCGGCCAGCACGGCCATCTGGTCGCCGCGCGAGGCGGCGCCGCCCGGCGGCATCATCGCCGCGGCGTCCCAGCCGAGCACCGCGCTGGCCTCGTTGAGGGTGGCGAGACGGGTAAAGCGGGCAGTCAGGCGATCATAGTGGCTCATTGCCGCAAGGTCGCTCAGCAGCGGCGGTCCGTCCAGACACCGGTAAGGAAGCGGTTCTTTTTTGAAAAAAAAGAACCAAAAAACTTTTGTCAGTTTGGGCGTCCGACGGCTTGGAGGCGAAAAACGGGCAGAAGTTTTTTGCTTCTTTTTTTCAAAAAAGAAGCCCTTGCTTCGCGCGGCCGTTACTCATCGAACAATGCATTGATGATCGAGGCGAGCCGATGCTGACGACGCGACAGGATCACGGACAGTCCACCGGCAGCCGCTCCGCCGGCGCCACCTCGCGCAATCCGGCGACCGGCGCCGAGCTCGCGCATTATCCGTTCGACGACGCAGCCGCCGTCGAGCGGCGCCTCGCGGCTGCCGAGCGCGGCTACCGGCAGTGGCGCGCCGCTCCGCTCGCCGAACGCGCCGCCGCCCTCAGCCGCCTGGCCGGCGAGATCCGTGCGGGCGCCGAGCATCTGGCCGCGCTGATGACCGCCGAGATGGGCAAGACGCTGGCCGAGGCGCGCGGCGAGGTGGAGAAATGCGCCAACGCCGCCGCTTGGTTCGCCGAGAACGGCGCGCCGATGCTGGCCGACGAGCCGGTCGCGGCCGACGACGACGACGTCCACGTCGCCTACCTGCCGATCGGCACCGTGCTCGGCATCATGCCCTGGAACTTCCCGTACTGGCAGGCGATCCGCGCCGCCGTGCCGATCACCCTCGGCGGCAACGCCTTTCTGCTCAAGCACGCGCCGAACGTCATGGGCTGCGCCTATGCGCTGGAGGCAATCTGGCGGCGCGCCGGCTTCCCCGAGGGCTTGTTCGGCGTCGTCAACGTCGACAACCAGCCGGTCGAGGCGATCATCGCCGACCCGCGCATCGCCGCCGTGACGCTGACCGGCAGTCCGCGCGCCGGCAGCGCCGTCGCGGCCCTCGCCGGCCGCGCGCTGAAGAAGAGCGTGCTCGAGCTCGGCGGCTCGGACCCCTTCATCGTGCTCGCCGACGCCGACCTCGACCGCGCCGTCGCCGCGGCGATCACCGGCCGCTACGCCAATTGCGGTCAGGTCTGCCTCGCCGCCAAGCGCTTCATCCTGGAGCGGCCGATCGCCGAGGCCTTCACCGCCCGCTTCGTCGAGGCGGCGCGCGCGCTCACCGTCGGCGACCCGACCGACCCCGCAACCAAGCTCGGCCCGATCGCGCGCGACGACCTGCGTGCCGCCCTGCACGACCAGGTGCAGCGCTCGATTCGGGACGGCGCCGAACTGCTGCTCGGCGGCCACCCGCTCGATGGCCCGGGCTGGTTCTACGCGCCCACGGTGCTGAGCAGCGTGAAGCCGGGCCAGGCCGTCTATGACGAGGAGACGTTCGGACCGGTCGCCGCGCTGATGGTCGCCGAGGATGCCGAGGACGCGCTGCGCATCGCCAACGCCACCGAGTTCGGCCTCAGCGCCAATCTCTGGACCGACGACCTCGACCGCGCGCGCCAGATGGCCGGGCAGCTGGAGTCAGGCGGCGTGTTCATCAACGGCTTCACCGCCTCGAACCCGCGCACGCCGATCGGCGGCGTGAAGCGCAGCGGCTACGGGCGCGAGTTGTCGCATTTCGGCGTGCATGAGTTCGTCAATGCGCAGGTGGTTTGGACGAAGACAGGAAAGTAAGGCCAGGGCTCTGCCCTGGACCCGCTGGGGCCGGGAGGCCCCAGACCCCATCCGTTTGGACTCGAACAATGACTGGATTTTAAAGGCTTCGCCTTTAATGGGGTCCAGGGGCGAAGCCCCTTGGCCTTCCTAACGACCAAGCAGTGATGCAATTACGCCGCGGCCTTGCTGCGGGCCATCTGGGCCGACGTCCGGCCGTATGCCGCCAGCGGCGAAGGCCTGCTCCAGCGGCGCTGGGTCGGAGAACTCAGTTTCGAAGCTGAATTGCACCGGCATCAATGCCCAGGGCAGCGCGCTGCGGGTGTAGATTTGCGCCACCGGCCGAAACCAGTCGTGCTCGTGCAGCGTGCTCGGGCGGATGATGGTGAACTTGGCCGCGCTGTCGGCCTCGGTATGGGTCCAGCCTGCGCAGGTCGGGCAGGTGTATTGCCGGCTGTCGCTGCCGCTCTCGCCCTGCTTGGCCCAGCAGCGCGGCGTGCCCTGGGTGACCGCGAAGCCGGCGCGATCGACGACCAGCGCCATTGAGAACGCGCTCGAGCTCAGCTGCTGGCAATCTGTGCAGTGGCAGGCGAAGCTGAAGCGGGGCGGCGACGTCACGCGATACCGGATTTCGCCGCAGCGGCAGGCGCCCTCCAGCAGGGTCGGGAACGGCTTGGCCATGGCGGGGCTCCGATGACGTCGGCCCGCATTGGGTCGATCAGCCGCCGAGCCGGGTCAAGGGGCGGCGGCCGGGGCTAACAGGCTTGTGTCCGCGGGCGCGACGCTGGGCCGATAGCTTGGCCCGGGCAGCGGCCCGCGTCGCTGCTCATAGGCGTAGCCCAGACGCAGCAACATCAGCTCCGACCAGGCCGGCCCGATGAACGACAGCCCGACCGGCATGCCGTCGATCTGGGCGGCCGGCACCGTCAGGTGCGGATAGCCGGCGACGGCGGGCAGGCTGGAGGCGCCGCCGACGTCGTGGTCGAAGGTCAGCAGGTCCACCGTCCAAGCCGGGCCGCCGCTGGGCGCGACCAGGGCGACGACGTGGTTGTCGGCCAGCATCTTGTCGATGCCCTGCTCGCGCGACAGCCGATGCCCGGTTGCGAGCGCCGCCTGGTAGGCGGGATCGGCGAGGCCGTGCGTCGCTGCCGCCTTGACGAACAGCTCCTGGCCGAACAGGCCGAGCTCGCGGCTCGCATGAGCGGTGTTGAAGGCGATGAGGTCGGCGAGCGTGCGGCTGCCGACGGCGGCCGGCGCGCCGGCGAGGTAGTGCTCGACGCCGACCTTGAACTCGGTAAGCAGCACCGTCTGCTCGGCGTCGGCGATCGCATCCATGCCGCTCGGCGCCGCGATGATCTCGACCAGCGTCGCGCCGGCCGCATGCAGCACGGCAAGCGCCTGGCCGAACGCGGCGTCGGTTGCGGGCGAGGTTCCGGCGAGAAAGCGCAGCACGCCGATCCGGGTGCCGGCGAGCGCGCCCTCGGCGCCGCCAAGGCCCGCGAGATAGTCGGTCTTGTGCGCGTCGGCCGGCGCGCTCGCCGGGTCAGCGGCGTCGCTGCCGGCGATCACGCCGAGCATGAGCGCGGCGTCGCGGACGGTGTGGGTCATCGGCCCGGCGGTGTCCTGGCTTGCCGAGATCGGCACGATGCCGGTGCGCGGAACCAGCCCGACGGTGGGCTTGAGCCCGACCAGGCCGGCGAGCGAGGCCGGACAGGTGATCGAGCCGTCGGTTTCGGTGCCGATCGCTGCCGGCGCCAGCGAGGCGGCCACCGCGCTGCCGCTGCCGGACGAGGAGCCGCAGGGCGAGCGGTCGAGCGCGTAGGGGTTGCGGGTCAGCCCGCCGACGCCGCTCCAGCCGGAAAGCGACGGCGCGCCGCGGAAATTCGCCCACTCGGACAGGTTGGTCTTGCCCAGGATCACCGCGCCGGCGGCGCGCAACCGGGCGACCAGCGGCGCGTCCCGACCACGGATGTTGGCCGCCAACGCCAGCGAGCCGGCGGTGGTCGCCATGCCGGCGACGTCAACGTTGTCCTTGACCAGCACCGGCACGCCCTCGAGCGGCCGCCGCGACCCGCCGGCGCGCGCCGCATCCGACGCCGCCGCCGCGTCCGCTGCCGCTCCGTCCATCGCCAACACCGCCTGCAGCCGCGGCCCTGCCGCATCCAGGGCGGCGATGCGCGCCGTGTAGGCGGAGACCAGCCCGGCCGCTGTCACCTGCCCCGCCGCCAGCGCCGCCAGGCTCGCCTCCAGGCCGCGTCCCTCGACCACCGTGCCGGACATCTCCGCCGCCCTCCCCTCCACCATGCACAGAGACGCGAGCAACACGGCGAGCCCGGCAAGCGACTTGGTTCTCATGGCGACAAGATAGTCGCCGTCAGCCGACGCGCAAAATCGGGATTCACCTTTGCTTAACCGGCATCGCGCAACATGCACACCGGCGCAATGACGTGCGCCGGCGATGCAGGAGGCGTTCGTGTTCGACAGCCGGCTGAGTCCTCAACGGGTGATCGGCGAAGGCACATCGCGCGTCGAGCCGAGCCTTATCACGCTCGGCTCCCCCGGCCGGCGGCCACACTTGCTGATGTATGGCATCCTGCTGTTCTGCGTCGGGCTGGCCGCCTATCTCGCCGGCGTGACTATGGCCTTGCCCCGCCACCTGCTCGGCAGCAGCACGCGGCTTCTCGCCTTCAACGAAATGCTGGTGTGGTACAGCGGCGTGCCGGTAATGCTTGGTCTGTGCCTGGCGCTAATCGACATCTTCGTCCTGCTCGGCAGCAAACGCTCCCGCAGGCCCGAAGTGCGCCGTTCCCCGCTGGCGGACAAACGACTGACCGTGGCGCTCACCGCCTATAATGATGAGGCCAGCATTGCCGACGTCGTACGCGACTTCCTCTCGCACGCCCTGGTCGAGGAGGTCATCGTCGTGAGCAACAACAGCAGTGACCTGACGATGCAGCGCGCGCGGGCGGCGGGCGCGACCGTGCTCAACGAGCCGCGGCAAGGCTATGGGCGCTGCGTGTTTCGCGGCCTTGAGGAGGCGCTCACGCGACAGGGCGAGCTCTTCATCATCTGCGAGGGAGACAGCACGTTTCGGGCGTATGACATCGACAAGTTCCTGGCCTACGCACCGCATGCCGACATCGTTCTGGGCACGCGAACCGTGGAACGCCTACGCGCCCGCAAGACGCAGCTCAGCACCTTCATGTATTATGGCAACCTGTTCGTCGGCAAGCTTCTCGAGGCGAAGCATCTCGGCCGCGCAACAATCACGGATGTCGGCACGACCTACAAGCTTTGCCGCCGCGAGGCGCTGACCGGGTTGCTGCCGCACCTCAATCCTGCCGTCAACCTTGAGTTCAACGCCCACTTCGTCGACGTCGCGCTCTCCCTGGATTACGACGTCGTGGAGTGCCCGATCACCTTCCATCCTCGCATCGGCGTCAGCAAGGGCGGCAATCTGAACAACCGGCGCGCCCTGAGCGTCGGCCTGCGCATGCTTCTCGGCATAGCGTGGCGCTGGAAAGGCGCCGCAGGGTGAACGCCGTCGGCACCGCCTGCCCGGCCGTTCTTGACTATCACGGCTCCCGCTTGCCTGAGGACCCGCGTCGGGCGGTGCTTTGGCAAAGCCTCTGGCTACACTACTTCCGGGCGCGCGTCCGACCCGCCGATTGCGTGCTCGACCTGGGCTCGGGTTATGGCAACTTCATCAACGTCGTGCAGGCCGCAAGGCGGATTGCCGTGGATGCATGGCCGGGCTTCCCGGCCTATCTCGCTCCGGGCATCGAGTATGCCGTCGGCCCGGTCACCGAGCTCGACTTCATCGTCGACGGCGCCGTCGATTTCGCGTTCGCGAGCAACCTGTTCGAACATCTGACGAAGGCCGAATTCTCGTCCGTGCTGGCAAGCCTGCGCAGCAAGCTCGCGGCCGACGGCACGCTGACGATCATCCAGCCGAACTATCGCTATGCCTACCGAGAATATTTCGACGACTTCGATCACAAGAGCGTCTTCACGCATGTCAGTTTGGCTGATTTCCTGCGCGCCAACGGCTATGAGGTAATCCAGGTCGTGCCACGCTTCATGCCGCTCTCCATCAAGGGACGGCTGCCGGTCTCGCCGTGGCTCATCCGGGCTTGGCTTGCCTGCCCGATCAAGCTCTTCGGCAAGCAGATGTTGGTGCGTGCGAGGCCGAGATGATTGGCGCTCCGCGCACAACCGCAATCGAGCGCTCGTTCACGGCGCCGCCGCAAGTCGCCCGGTGGATCAGCATCCGTGAGCAGGTAAAGCTGCGACTGCGCGCTCCCATTGTCGGCCTGCTCCTGGTCATTCTTACGCTGCACAGCTGCGGCGTCGGGCTTGACCTGCTTGCCGCCATCCGGGACCCAAACGAACTCGATTACGGTGAAGGCATCGTCTGGCAGCAGGCAGCACTGCTGCTGAGCCCAAGGCTTTATTCAACCGCCTCCAGCCTGCCGTTCATCGTCTTTCATTATCCGCCGGTCTATCTCTTGTTCACCCGCGCTCTTGGATTGATCACGCCCAACCTGCTGGTCGCCGGTCGCGTCCTGACCGCCATCTCTGCCGGCTTCGTCGCCGCAATGGCGGCGATGCTGGTTCTCGCCGCTTCGACGCCGGCGGCCACGACACGGCGGTTGCCTCGGATCGACGTCGCTGTGGCAATCTGCCTATCGCTGCTCTGCGTGCATGCCGTCCGTGCCTGGGCGCTCTTCATGCGCGTCGACATGCTGGCCGAAGCATTCGGCCTCGCCGGCATGCTGGTGTCTGTGCGGTCGCGAAGCTGGCAGGGTCTTACGGCGGGGATGCTGCTCTGCGCCATCGCAACATATTGCAAGCAGACCGAGCTCCCGGCCGGCCTCGCCGTCGCCATCATCATGATGCTGCGCCGGCCGCGCGATGCGGCCGTTGCCGTCAGCATCTCGATCGCTGTCGGCCTTGTGCCGCTTGTCGCCTTGCAGTGGTTCACCCATGGCGGCTTTCTGGAGCATATCATCTATTATAACGTGAACCGAATGAGCGTTGGGGGCGGCTTGCATACGCTGAGGGCCGAGAAGACGAGCATTCTTCTCGCGTTGACGATCGTATTTGTGGTCGGCTGGCTCTGCCTGCTGCACATCCGGTCATGGCGCTCCGCGCTGACCGCTCAACGCCCTGTCAGTGGTGTCCAAGTCGCACGTGAGATCCTCTTGCTGGAGTTCATGCTGTCCAGCGTCATGCTGCTGACCATCTTCAAGTCCGGCAGCAACATAAACTACTTCGTTGACTGGTTCTGTGTCGGGCTGATCCTGGTCGGAACGTTGCTGAGCGATCTGCCCGCCGGCTCAAGAGCGTCCAATGTCCTGCTCGCGCTGCTTGGCGTGCAAGCGGCATTGGCGCCGGCGCGACTGATGTCCAATGCGGCCTGGCAGGCCCAGTCCGCGCCGCCTGCGTTGCTACTCAGCAGGATAAGGCAGGCGACCCGACCCGTTGCGTCCGAGAACATGGTCTTGCTGATGAGTGCCGGGAAGTCCGTGATCTACGAACCAGCCATCGTGACCGAGCTTGCAGCGCTCGGCCGCTGGGATGAACGACCGCTGGTCAAGATGATCGCGACCCGCGGCTTTGCGTTCATGCTGACCAGCGACGGCACCGCCTGGCCCACCGGGCGCCGCAGCCCGGCCGTCAATGCGGCGATGCAGGACGCCTATCCCAAGGTCGAGCAAGTCGCTCCTGATCTATGGCTTCGCCTGCCGCCTGGATAAGCAAACCAGCCACACAACGCACGCCTTGCCGATGAACTGAGGTGACGAGACTGCTCGATGAAGCGCACCGTCAGCAATCGTCAACCTACATCGAGCAAACCCTCTGCCCGGAAGCTGAGCCAGCGTCCGTTACCCACGATCACGTGGTCCTGCAACGCTACTCCCAGAGCTGCAGCCGCCTGGCGCACCTGCTCGGTCATGGCGAGGTCCTCGCGCGAGGGCGTCGGATCGCCGCTCGGATGATTGTGCACCAGGATGAGCGAGCGCGCGCCGAGCTCAAGCGCCCGTTTCATCACCTCGCGCGGGTAGACCGGCGTATGGTTCACGGTGCCTCGCGCCTGCGCCTCATCGGCGAGCAGCACCTCGCCGACGCCCAGGAACAGGATGCGGAACTGCTCCACCTTCTCGCGCGCCAACGCCGCCTGCAGGTAGGCGACCAGCGCGTCCCAGTGCGCCAGCACCGGCCGCCCGGTCACCGAGGCGCGCGCGAGCCGCAGCGCAGCGGCATGCGTCAGCTTGATCGCCGCGAGACTATGGCGGCCCAGCCCCGGCACCTGCGCCAGCTCCCGCAACGGGGCGGCCAGCACGGCGGCGAAGCTGCCGAATCGCGCGATCAGGGCGGCAGCCAGCGGTCGCGGGTCCTCGCTCAGCGGTGTGGCCAGCAGCAGCAGCATGCCCAGCAATTGCTTGTCGCTCAGCCGTCCGGCGTGTCCGGCGACAATCAGGTCGCGCACCCGGCCGCCGACGGGGCGGGGCGCCTCAGGGGCGCTGATCTGGCCATTGCCGTCTTCCCAGCCTGCCGGCAGCCGGAAATTACCCTGGTCTGCAAACCCTGGCGGAGATGGCGGCAGGATGCGAGCCGGCCCGATCAGCCCCGCGAAATGGCGCTTGAAGAAGCCGCCCCGACCCTCAGTAGCGCGCCTCGCCGGCCTAGAGATAGCCGTGCCGGGCGAAGCTCACCCAGTCCTCCCGGCCGAGTAGCAGGTGGTCGTGCACGATCACCGAGAGCACCGCTCCCGCCTCACGCAGCCGCCGGGTGAACGCCAGCGCGTCCGTCTCCGGCTCCGGCTCCGCCTCGGGCCGGTCATGCAGCAGGATCAGCGCCGTCGCATGCAGCGCCAGCGCGCGCTCAAGCAAACTCCGAACCTCCCCCCAGGACGGCCCGTCCAGCTGAACCTCGTCGGCCAGCAATCGATTGCGATTGTCGAGAAACAGAACCCGACGCTGCTCCGACCGCGCGCCCGTCGGCCGCTCGACATAGGCCATCAGCTGCGTCCAATCCGACAGCACCGGGCGGCTGGCCACCTCCGCCCGCACCAGCCGCGCGCCTGCCTCCTCCACCAGCCGGATGGCGGTCTGCGCCTCAATGCCCAGCCCGCCTGCCGCGGCCAACGCCTCCCCCGGCGCGCCAAGCACGCCGGACAAGCTGCCGAACGCGTTGATCATCGCCTTGGCGAGCGGCTTGGTGTCGCGTCGCGCAATGCCGAGGAACAGCAGCATCTCGAGCAGCTCGTAATCAGCCAGCCCGTCCGGCCCTGCCGTCAACAGCCGCTCACGCATGCGCTCACGATGGCCTTGCGGGCCAGTGCTGGCGAACGGGAGCGAATTGCCTTCGGGCATGACAGGTGCCGGTTGTATTAACCAAAGTGTATCATGACAGAAGTTGTGGAACGAAGGCCAGGGGCATCGCCCCGAACTCGATGAAAGACCGAGCCTTTAAAACCCGCTTGATGAGGCCCCGCCCGCGATGTCCTATGCGCGCAGTATCGAACGCACGTGCACCCCGAACACCACGACGAGCACAAACGCCAGCCCGAACCACGTCAGCGCGTAGGAGAGGTGATTGTTCGGCGGCTGCGGCAGCGCGTCGGCGGGCTGCGGATAGACGCCTGGCTGGACCTGTCCCATTGCCACCAGCGTAAACGGCGCCACCACCGGCGCGCCGAGCGCGGAGCCGATAACCCCCGGGTCCAACGTGTAGAACCGCCGCGACGAGGCGCTGTCGACCGCGCTCTTCCAACTCGGATGCTCGCCCGGCCGCACGTAGCCGACGACCGTGGTCACGCCCGGCGAAACCGGCACCGATACTCCCTCCGGCACCCAGCCAAGGTCGACCAGGATCGGCGCCGCCCCGGGTCGCGACAGCAGCCGGAGCAACTGACTGCCCATCTTCGGCCCCTGCGGCGTGTCGTTCACCTGGTCGGCATAGGCCGCGCTCGGCCCACTCAGCACGCCGGCGACGCTGACGCGGGCGAAAGGCGGAACCCCGGGCGCGAGCGGCACCGGCGGATTGCGCTCAGCCGAGTCGATGCTGGCCAGGATCGCCGTCTTCCACGCCAGGCGACGCATCTGCCACACACCAAGCGTCACCAGCAACACCAGCATCAACGCCGTCAGAAACGCCGGGCCGACCAGCCGCGCCAGCTTCGAAGCCGGCTCCGCCGTGCCGCTCATGATTGCCCCGGCAGTACCCGAAAGTGCTGCACAACCAGAAAAGCCTTGATCCAGCGCGTCATCAGCACGGCCAGCACGATCGTGAGCACCGGCCAGATCAGCGCATGCACCCACAGCGGCGGCGCGAACCGGCTGTCGACGATAAACGCCGCGGTGACGATGATGGCGCCGAGCACGATGAGGATGGGCACGACGAACCCGTCGCCAACGTCACTGTCGCTGAGGTCCAGCCCGCAGACGGCGCAAGCGGCGTTCAGCTCGATCACGCCGTGGAAGAGCGCGCCCTCGCCGCAGCTTGGGCAGCGGCAGGAGAAGGTCGCGGAGGCGAGAGAGGGGGTCAAAGGAAGGCCAGGGCTCTGTCCCGCTGCTGAGGCCGTGAGGCCCCAAACCCCTGTCGTTTGCAGTTCCGCCTTGTTCTTTCCTGCTTGGCAAAGCCAGTCAAGCACATGATCCATCGACGGATCGAGGCGGTGGACCAAAATTCTTATAAATGGATTTCAAAGGCTCCGCCTTTGATGGGGTCAAGGGGCAAAGCCCCTTGCCTTTTGCCCTACTCAAGCACCGGCGGCCCAGCGCCCCAGACGTAGATACAAACGAACAGGAACAACCACACCACGTCGACGAAGTGCCAGTACCAGGCAGCCGCCTCGAAGCCGAAATGTCTGGTCGGCGTAAACTGGTTGTCGCGCGAGCGGAACCAGCAGACCACGAGAAAGCAGGTGCCGACGATCACGTGGAAGCCGTGAAAGCCGGTGGCGAGGAAAAACACCGACGGGTAGATGCCGCCGCCCGAGAAGTGGAACGGCGCGTCCGAGTATTCCCAGGCCTGGCAGGCCGTGAAGCTCATGCCGAGCAGCACGGTCAGCCCAAGCGCCTGGATCAGTCCGCGGCGATCCTGCTCGATCAGGCTGTGATGCGCCCAAGTGACGGTGCAGCCCGACAGCAGCAGGATCATCGTGTTGAGGAACGGCAGCTTGAAGGCGTCGAAGGTGTGGATGCCGGCGGGCGGCCAGCTCGGGTTGGCGGTGTCCAGCACGTGCTCCGGGTAGAGCGCGAAGTGGAAGAACGCCCAGAAGAAGCCGACGAAAAACATCACCTCGGAGGCGATGAACAGCACCATGCCATAGCGCAGGCCGAGCCGGACAACCGGGCTGTGCAGTCCCGGCGTGCGGCTCTCGCGCAACACGTCGCGCCACCACAGCGTAGCGACGGCGACGGTGAGCACGAGGCCCGCGATCAACACCAGCCGGTCGCCGTAATGCGCGTCAAGCACGATGCCGAGCAGCAGCAGCCCGGCGCCGAACGCTGCGCAGATCGGCCACGGGCTCGGATCGACCAGGTGATAGGGCTGCTTCAGCCCTGAGCTGACGGCTAGCGCCCGGTTGTCGAGTTCCGCGTCCATGGTGGTCTCCCTGAGAAGAACGGCCTTCTTTTTTGAAAAAAGAAGCAAAAAACTTTCATTCGTCTAGTTGAGTGTCGACGCCACGCCTAAGCCAACAGACAAAAGTTTTTTGGTTCTTTTTTTCAAAAAAGAACCCCTTCCTCAAGCCTTGGCCAGCTTCACGATGGCCAGCGCATAGAACAATACGCAAACCGCGACTAGCACGATCAGCAGCGCGATGTTGCGCCCGCGCCGGCGCCGCTTCAGTTCGGCCGCCTCCGCCGGCGAGAGCGGTGGCGGAAACGGCTCCATCAGCCGGCGAGGCGCCCGACGATGCTGTCGACGCCGAGCGATAGAAACAGCGCGAACAGGTAGACCATGGAAACACGAAAGCCGATCCGCGCCGGCCGGTCACGCGTCAGGCTGATGCCGCTCGCATCCTGCCGATCCATCAGGATGGCTATGCTGGTGGCCAGATAGATCAGCCCGAAGATCGCCGCGCACAAGCCGTAGATCGGCCCGGCATAGCCAAGCCACCACGGCAGCAGGCTGATCGGCAGCAGCAGCACGGTGTAGATCAGGATCTGCCGGCGCGCCTCGCGAGCGCCGGCGACAACCGGCAGCATCGGCACTCCGGCACGGGCGTAGTCCTTGCACGCATAGAGCGACAGCGCCCAGAAATGCGGCGGCGTCCAGAAGAAGATGATGGCGAACATCAGCAGCGGCATCAGCGTGATCGAGCCGGTAACCGCCGCCCAGCCGATCAGCGGCGGAAAGGCGCCGGCAGCGCCGCCGATGACGATGTTCTGCGGCGTCCGGCGCTTCAGCCACATGGTATAGATGAAGACGTAAAAGGCGATCGACAGCACCAGCGTCACAGCCGCGGCCAGGTTGGTCGCCAGATACATCATACCGGCCGAGGCGGCGGCGAGCGCGACGCCAAAGCCGAGCGCCTCGCCCGGCTTGATCCGGCCAGCCGGGATGGGGCGCCCGGCCGTGCGCGTCATCAGCGCGTCGATGTCGCGGTCGAACCACATGTTGATCGCGCCGGCAGCGCCAGCCGCCATGGTGATGCACAGCATCGCGGCAATGGCGACCACCACGTTCACGTGCCCCGGCGCCACCAGCATGCCGATCGCGGCGGTGAAGACCACCAGCGTCAGCACGCGTGGCTTGAGCAACGCGATCCAGTCGCGCGCCTCCGCCGGCATTTCAAAGACCGGCGGGACGGCGACCACAATGCCGGACGCCAGAACGGGACTTTTCATCACCGGACCCGCGGCAGCTCCTCGAAGGTGTGGAATGGCGGCGGCGAGCTCACCGTCCACTCCAGCGTCGTCGCGCCCTCGCCCCAGTAGTTGTCCGCAAGCGGCACCTTGGAGGTGAAGGTGCGATAGCAGACGTAGAGGAAGATCAGCACCGACAGCGCACCGACGTAGGAGCCGATCGAGGCGACATAGTTCCAGCCGGCAAACGCCTCCGGATAGTCCGGGTAGCGGCGCGGCATGCCGGCAGCGCCCAGGAAGTGCATCGGGAAGAAGGTGAGGTTCACGCCGACAAAGGTGACCCAGAAATGCACCTTGCCCCAGAACTCCGGATACTGGTGGCCGGACATCTTGCCGATCCAGTAGTAGAAGCCGGCAAAGATCGAGAACACCGCGCCGAGCGACAGCACGTAGTGGAAGTGCGCGACCACGTAATAGGTATTGTGCAGGATCTGGTCGAGGCCGGCATTGGACAGCACGACGCCGGTCACGCCGCCAACGGTGAACAGGAAGATGAAGCCAACGGCGAACAGCATCGGCGTCGCCATCTCGATCGAGCCGCCCCACATCGTCGCAATCCAGGAGAAGATCTTGATCCCCGTGGGCACGGCGATGATCATCGTCGCCGCCATGAAGTAGGCGCGCGTGTCGACGCTGATGCCCGAGACGAACATATGGTGCGCCCAAACGACGAAGCCGACGACGCCGATCGCCACCATCGCGTAGGCCATGCCGAGATAGCCGAACACCGGCTTGCGGCTGAACGTCGAGATCACGTGGCTGACGATGCCGAAGCCCGGCAGGATCATGATGTAGACTTCGGGGTGGCCGAAGAACCAGAACAGATGCTGCCACAGCACCGGATCACCGCCGCCCTGCGGGTCGAAGAACGAGGTGCCGAAGTTGCGGTCGCAGATCAGCATGGTGATCGCGCCGGCCAGCACCGGCAGTGACAGCAGCAACAGGAAGGCGGTGACCAGCATCGCCCAGACGAACAGCGGCATCTTGTGCAGCGTCATGCCCGGGGCGCGCATGTTGAAGATCGTGGTGATGAAGTTGATCGCGCCCAGCAGCGAGCTGACGCCGGCGAGATGCAGTGCGAACAGCGTGAAGTCCATGCCCGGGCCGGACTCGTAGGTGCTGTTGGACAGCGGCGGATACAGCGTCCAGCCGGTGCCGCTCTCGCCCATGAACAAGCCGGCGAGGATCAGCGCGAAGGCGGGGACCAGCAGCCAGAAGCTGATGTTATTCAGGCGCGGGAACGCCATGTCCGGCGCGCCGACCATGATCGGCACGAACCAGTTGCCAAAGCCGCCGATCATCGCCGGCATGACGGTGAAGAAGATCATGATCAGGCCGTGCGCCGTCACGATCGTGTTCCACTCCTGGCCGGAGCCGACGATGTGGCTGCCCGGATGCATCAGCTGGGCGCGCATGATGATCGACAGGATGCCGCCGATAATCCCCGCGCACACCGCGAAGATCAAATACAGCGTGCCGATGTCCTTGTGGTTGGTCGAGAACAGCCAGCGCTGAGCGAAGGTCGGATGGTGGCCATGCCCATGATCATCATGCGCCGGGGCATGGACGTCGTGGGCGAGGTCGCGAGAGGAGGCGGACATGCTTAATGCTCCGACGCGAGGGCGAGGCGGGACTGACCCGTCGGCCCAAGAGCTAGGTGAGGCTGCGCCACTGGCGCGAGGCTGCTGAACTTGGTCTTCGCCGAGGCAAGCCAGGCAGCGAAGTCCTGATCGCTCACGGCATGGATGGAGATCGGCATCACGCTGTGATTGGTGCCGCAGATCTGGTTGCACTCGCCGAAATAGTCACCCGGCTTGTCGACCTCCACCCAGGTCTCGATCGTCCGGCCGGGGATGGCGTAGCGCTGCACGCCGAGCGACGGGATAAACCAGCTATGGATCACGTCGCCGCTGGTGGTCAGGATGCGGATCTTCTTGTTGGCCGGGATCACCAGCTGGTTGTCGACCGCCAGGTTGCGCAGCTGGCCCGGCTTGAGTTGGTCCTCGGGGACCATGTAGCTCTCGAAGTGCAGGCCGCCGGCATCGGGGTAGGTGTATTCCCAATACCACTGGTGCCCGGTCACCTTGATCGTCATCGCCGGGTCCTGGGTGCGATCCTCGTAGTAGACGAGGCGGAAGGACGGGATCGCGATCACCACCAGAATGACCACCGGCAGCACCGTCCAGGCGATCTCCAGCGTCGAATGGTGGGACAGGCGGCTGGCGACCGGGTGGCGCTTGCGGTTGAAGCGGAAGATCACGTAGGCCAGCAGCCCGGCGACGAACACGGTGATGGCGACAATGATGATCGTCACCAGGAGGTTGAGGTCCTGGATATGCTGCTCGACCGGGCTGTGCGCGGTCTGCATTCCGATCTGCCACGGTGCAGGCGTCTGCGCCCCGGCTCCGCGCGCGAGCAAGCACCCCGCCAGTCCAGCCAGGAGAGCGGCGCCGCGCCGTCGAATAACCTGCTTCAAGAAACTCGTCCCCGCTTCGGCCGGCCGGAAGGCCCTACGCTGACCCCGACCTATCGGACGGGCTTACTTAGATCAAGATAGGCACGCACGCTCAGCGGCAAAGAGGGCGACGTCGGAGTTCCACGCTTGCGGCGATTTGAAGGGAGGCCAGGGCTCTGCCCTGGGGACCCGCTGGGGGCCGCGCCCCCAGACCCGCACCGACAGGAGTAGAGGCGGAAGACCGTCACAGACGGATCTTAAAGGCTCCGCCTTTAATGGGGTCCAGGGGCGGAGTGAGCCCCAAGGTTCCGACTGCCGCGCAGCGGCAGTTGGAAGGGCTCCACGCAGGGAAAGCCCCTGGTCTTCCTGCCCGCTAGTTCCGCAGCCGCACGAGGGTGAACAGCCCGCCCGGCGGGATCGGCTCGGACACGGCGGTGGCGATTTCCTCGGGCTCGAGCAGGCTGCCGATCGAGAAGTCCGGATGCCAGCCGAGCGCCTGGGAGGCCGGGGCCAGCGCGCGCTCGATCCACCAGCGCGGCCCGCGCTCGGCGGCGAAGTGGTTGACGAACAGGATGTGGCCGCCGGGACGCACCACGCGACGCATTTCGCCAAGCAGCCGCCGCGGATTGGGCACCACGGAGGAGACGAACATCGCCACCGCGCAGTCGAACGCACCGTCGGAGAACTCGGTCTGCTCGGCATCCATGACCAGCAGCGCCTCGACGTTGAGCAGCCTCTCGCGCCTCACCCGTTCGCGCGCGCGGTCCAGCATCTCGGCGGACAGGTCGATGCCGGTGACGCGCTTGGCCGGATCATAGCGCGGCAAGGCGAGGCCGGTGCCGACGCCGACCTCGAGCACGTGGACGGCATCCGTCGCATTGACCGCGGCGACGGCGCGGCGTCGACCAAGGGCGGAGATGCCGCCGAAGACGGTGTCATAGACGCCCGCCCAACGCGCATAGGCGGCGCGCACGGCGTCGGCGTCGAGCGCGCGGAGCGGGGTGAGGCGGGACTGGTCCACGGCATACCCTGAGTTGGAGGCACGCTCGTAGACAAAGCGCAGGGCGCGGGCAAGGGCGCTGCCCCGGCCCGTCTCACCTCCCGGTCGTGCGGACGGCTACGGCGCGTCCGAGAGGTTGACCGCGGCGGCGCGGCCGTTCTGCTGCTGCTCGACCTCGAAGCCGACGCGCTGACCCTCGTTGAGGTTACGCAGCCCGGCCTTCTGCACGGCGCTGATATGGACAAAGATGTCCTTGCCGCCGGTCTCGGGGGAAATGAAGCCATAGCCCTTGGTCGGGTCGAACCATTTGACCGTACCGCTCAGCATCGGCGTGCACCTCTGTCGCGCGGCGGGCGGCGGGTTTTCATCCCTGTCCGGCGCCGCTGGTTGAACGTCCGTGCACTCTCGTGCACGCTCCCGAAAGCAGGCCCGGCGGCCTATCGCGCCGGTTGTCTGCCCTCGCAGCGACGATAGGCGACGATGATCGGCCCCGCAACGAGCGCGTCGTGCACCGGCGGCACGATATCGCTGCAGCGCTGGACCATCACGCGAGGTTGAACCAGGTTGCCGGACGGTCGACAGGGGCGAAGGATGCTGGTTGTGACGCAGCGCGACGGGGTTCAGGCCGGCAAGACGCAGCGCCGATGCCGGGCATAAACTGGTTCCTCGCGCTGCTGGCGTTCTGCATCTGGGTGGGCGCCTTCGGCTGGTACTTCTTCCCGCTGATCCGGGACTACCGCCGCAAGCGTGCGCGCCGCCGCTGAGCGCCATGTGGCCAGAACCCGATCGCACAGCGAGGCTGCGCCTGGACATCGACATCGAGATCCGAATTTTGGACCCGCGCCTGCACGAATGGGGCGTGCCGGCCTACCAGTCGGCGATGGCGGCGGCGGTCGACCTGCATGCCTGCCTCGACGCGCCGCTGACGCTGGCGAGCGGTTCGCCGGCGGTGCTGATCCCGGCCGGCTTCGCCCTGCACATCGCGCGCGCCGACCTGGCCGCGGTGATCCTGCCGCGTTCGGGCGCGGGGCACCATCGCGGGCTGGTGCTCGGCAACTCCGCCGGCCTGGTGGATGCGGACTATGTCGGCCCGATCACCGTCAGCGCCTGGAACCGCAACTCGGCCGGCGCGCCGCCGATCCTGATTGCGCCGGGCGAGCGCATCGCGCAGATGCTGTTCGTTCCGGTAGTGCGGCCGAGCCTGCG
Source organism: Acetobacteraceae bacterium (assembly GCA_963692975.2). Lineage (GTDB taxonomy): Bacteria > Pseudomonadota > Alphaproteobacteria > Acetobacterales > Acetobacteraceae > CAXMMR01. The sequence goes on from CAXMMR010000027.1 coordinate 27,721, forward strand.
CACGGTCGAGGCCTTCTCGCTCGCCTCCGCGCGCGGCGCCGGCGGCTTCGGCTCCACCGGCGCGTAGGATCGGGCAGGCCGGAGGACGGACCAAGACTCTCTCCCGCGTCGCCCGGCGCCGTGCTAGTAGATGCCCATGTCCGAACCGGTCACGCACCGTCGCCTGGAGTGGCTGGACCTCGCGCGGGGACTCGGCGTCATCCTGGTGGTGCTCGGTCACGTGCTGAGCGGGCTCACCCGGGCCGGGCAGTTCCCGGACGGCCCGCTCGCAACATGGACCGAATATGCCCTCTACACCTTCCACATGCCGCTGTTCTTCTTCCTGACCGGGCTGAACGTGCCGCACAGCCTGCAGCGGGGCGCGACATCTTTCCTGGCCGCCAAAGGGTGGACGATCGCCTATCCCTACGTGCTGTGGTCGCTGCTGCAGGGCGGCCTGATCCTGGCGTTGGGACATGACGTCAACTTGCCGCTGAGCCGGGCGGATCTGGCGGCGATCTGGTATCGGCCGATCGGGCAGTTCTGGTTTCTCTACGCGCTGATGCTGTGCCACCTGGCGGTGGTGATCGTGCCGAGCCGGCGGCTGCTCGCCGGCTTGTCGGTGCTGGGGGTGGTCGCCTTCTGCGCCGGCACGATGCGCAGCGGGGTGCCGCAGACCCTGCACGACCTGCCATTCTACGTCGCCGGGCTCTATGCGCATGGCCTCACGCGCCGGGCGATCCGCAGCGCCGCGGCGGGCTGGAGCCTGGTGGTGCTGCTGTGGTGCGGCTTCGCGCTGGCCGTCGCGCTTGGCGGCCCGGCCTCACGCTTCGATGCGCTGGGCTTTGCCTCACTGCCCGCCTGCGGGCTCGGTATCGCTGCGACCCTGCTGATGTGCCGGCTGCTCGACGGCCATCTGCGTTGGCTGGCCACCGTCGGCGGCCTGTCGATGACGATCTATGTGCTGCACATCCTGGCCGGCTCGGGCATTCGAATGGTGATGCTGCGGCTGCATGCGCCGCATGATCCCTGGCTGTTCCTCGGCATCGGCGTCGGTGCCGGGGTTGCGTTGCCGATGCTGGCGCACGCGGTTCTGGCACGGCTGCGGCTGCTGCCGGCGCTGGGGCTCGCACCCTTGCCGAGACTGGCGCGACATGTGCCGCCGATCGTGTCGCAACGGCTTGGAGCGGCTCCGTAGCTTTCGGAGCCGCTCCACGCCGTGCTGCTCTTCGTCAGTCTATCGAGCGTTGGTCACGATGTTCGCCCACCTGTCGCCGCTGTTGTCCGTCGTCCCGATGAAGCGACCCGCCCCGCTCACCGGGCTTCCAGACGCGGTGTAGCAAGCTTGGACGGCGCCGCCGGAAGCGGTGCAGAGAGCGGCAGGAGCATACAGATAACCTGAGAAGCCGCCGGAAAACGCCAGCGTGAAGTTCGCCGCGTTCGGATTGATGGCACCACGATCAAGCACGAGGTTAGCGTTCATGTTCGCGCTGCTGACCTGCAGATTGACGCCCACCACATCGTCCGCCGTCGTCCCGGCGCACGCCACGAGGCCGTTCTGATCACAGATCAACTCGTGCGTCGGCAGGTTCGACCAGTACACCGGATGAGCGTGCCAATTGGCATCCTCAAAATCCCACCCGATCACACCCTTCTGGCTGGTCACCGCGGCCGGCCCGAAGATGCTGGTGTTATTGTTGAGAAGTGATTGGATATCTCCGTGTATCGTCACGCCGTAGTTGGCGTTGGCGATATTGAACAGGCCTTCGGCAACGTTCAGCCAGTTATAGGTGTCGGCGGGTTCGATCCTCACCTTGACGCCCTGGGCCATTTCGAATGCAGCATCAGGCTTGCCCAGGCCGTCAGTGGGATTGAAGCCGGAGTTGGCCGCGGCCTGGAACTCAACATCGCGATAATCCACGTTGGTGTCGTTTGAGGTCGTGTTCAAGTACGGCCGGTCTTCGCCGCGGCACGCAATGCCGACGAACTCACACTGCAGCCACGTGATGTGGTCGTCCGCCAGAGCTTCGCTCTGAGTGCCGCCCGTCTCCTTCTCGATGCCGTATGGTCCTGCACCGTCCGTCAGTTTGATTAACGTCGACCCGGCGACCACCACGTTCGGGCCGATCGCCAACATAGCGTCAGCGTTCTGATTGGCGATTACGTTATCGACCAAGAAATTAGCCATGAGACCATTATACTGGTTATAGTCCCAGTGCAGAGCATCATAGTCATTGATGGAGTAGAGATTTTCCAGGTGAGATTGATCACCTGTGATCGCAAGCCCGTCGCTGAAGGCGACGGTGTAGACGTCATGGACATTGAGCCTGCCTGAAACTCCAATGCCCGACATCTGTGCCAGCGAAGCGCCAACGGAGTAGCCGTTTGCCGCAGCCGGTCCGAGCAGCGTCGCGTCATGGAAGGATTCGCCGCACATCGTCGAGGTCAGCCGCTGCGGACAGGAGACAAGATATTGTCCCGGACCGAAGTCGCTGGTGGCCTGCAACAAGGTCGCGCCCATTCCGGCGCCGGCGACGGACGTAGCACGCGGGCTTGTTGGGAACACGGTCATCGTCTGATTGACGGTTGGCATGTCGATCGCCGCCGAGAACTCGCCGCTTCCGGCGGGCAGCTCGACGATGCCGCCGCCATGCGTTTCGCTATAGGATACGGCCGCGTTGGTGGCGAGGCTGTCCATCGTCATCGCCGCCCCCTCGGCATCGGTGTACGCCCATGTCACGTCGATGCCGTCGAAGGCGGTGGTGGCGCTGGTCAGGTTGCTGCTGATCCTGACGTTGCCGGTCGTGGTGTTGACGCCGGTGATCGTCGCGTTGGCCGGGATGGAGTTGCCGCCGTCGCTGACCTTGATGGTGACACCGGCCAGCACCGCATTGGACAGCTCCGCGATGTTCGGGCCGACCATGAAGGTGTCGCCGACAGCCAGTGCGGCGTTTGGCGCCACCGTTGTCGTGAAGCCGTTATTGGCGCCGTCGGTGCTCTGCTTGGCGACCTGACCGATGGTGTATGTTCCAGTGATCCCGTTCGCCGAATGGGTGACGTTCACGACATAGCCCGACCTGATGCCTGACATGCCTCCGGCCGCCATCAGGAAGTGCTTGGGATCATTCGCATCCACCGCGCTGATGGTGATGTATTTGCTGAGCATGACCAGCGCCTGGCCGGCGGCGGTCGACGTCAGGATCGGCAGCGTCGCCTGGTGGACGAAATTGCCGGTGTTGAGAAAGGCATAGGGCTGCGTGCCCGCATAAGGGCCGGAGCTCGGCTTGTAGGCCTGGATGCCGGCGATCGTCGAGACGCCGAGCGTCGACTGCACTGTGTGGGTGCTGCCGTCGTAGTAGGCGCCAAACGCCAGAGGGTCGTATAAACCACCCGTGACGGCGGCGTAGGATGCCGAGCTGATGACAAGGCTCTGGACGATCGTCGACGCTAGAAGGCGCATGCGCATGGAGTACACCTTGAGGAGAGATCGGTGCTGGTGGGGGCGCCTCTTTTCGCAGCCTAGGACCATCGTCCCAAGCGTGTCGGCGTTGCGGCCACTGGCGCGGTGAAGGGCCGGACGCGGCGACATGGATGATCTACCGGAGCGTCCACCGAGGGAGTGGTCGACGGAAGCTGCGCCGGCCACGCCGACGCGCGCGGCCAGGCACCAGCTCTCCACCGTCCAGTGGCTGCGTGCCATCGCGGCCATGCTGGTGATGCTGTTCCACACCTCGCAAGGCGTGGAGTTCCGCACCGGGGTGCTGACCTCGCGATGGACGAATTTCGGCGCTTGCGGCGTCGACATCTTCTTCGTCATCAGCGGCTTCATCATGACGGTGACGACGCACGGCCGCGACTTCCGGCTCGGCGACTTCCTGATTAAGCGGGTGATCCGGATCGTCCCGATCTACTGGTTGTTTACTATTCTGAAGGCGGCGTCGCTGCTGCTGATCCCGTCGCTCGTGTTGTTTTCGGTGTTCTCGGTTCCCAACGTCGTCACGTCGCTGCTGCTCGTCCCCTACGTGACGCCGGGGCTTGGACTCAGGCCGCTGATCATCGTGGCCTGGTCGCTCGAGTTCGAGATCATGTTCTATCTGATCTTCGGCGTGTGCCGCCTGCTGTCGCCGCGCCGGTGGGTGGTGCTCGTCGGCCTCGTCTTCGGCGCCCTGAGCCTGATCTACCTGGCGGGGACGAGCTCGCCCGTCGTCAACTTCTACGCCCGCCCGGTCGTGTTCGAGTTCCTGTTCGGCATCGTGGTGGGCAGGCTGTTCCTGATCGACCGGCTGCCACCCAGGTCGGTAAGCCTGGCGCTGCTCGTCGTCTCCTCGGTCCTGCTGGTCGGGCTGCCGACCGGCAGCGAGTCCACCAGGTTCCTGCTCTGGGGATTGCCGGCGACCGGGCTCGTGCTCGGCATGGTGTCGGTCGAGAAACATTACCGGATCTGGCAGTGGCCGGTGATGACCTTCATCGGCGACAGCTCGTACTCGTTATACCTGACACATACGTTGGCAGTGCCGTTCATCATGCTGCCGCTGCGCTATCTTCATCCGGGCCCGGCCGGCAGCTACATCTACCTGGCGCCGATGCTCGTCTTGCAGATCGTGATCGGCTGCATCGCCTATCGATTGACCGAGCGGCCCGTCACAATTCTGCTGCAGCGGCGCTATAGAAAATGGGCGGCGTCGCGCAAAAGCAGCACGCCAGCGCGGCTCGAGGATCGAACGGGCGCCGCCTAGTTGGTTCAACCAGTGTGTCCAGGAAAGTGGTGCTGTGACAAAGAGAGGCTCACCGGCCGCCGCCTTCAGGACCCGCCTGATCGCCATCCGGTCGCACGATGTCTGACCAGCAGCTGTGGCCGACCCGGCCCCTGCCGGAGCTTGCGGCTCGGCGCTATGCGGCCCCGGTGCGGCCCGGCTCGCGCTGGATGGCCTGGCTGTCGCAGTATGGCCTGCTGGCCGGGTTCATGCTGGTCACGGCCGTGCTGTCCGGCAGCTCGCTGGCGCGACCATTCTTCATCGCCGGATGCGCCGGGCTCGGCTATGTCGCCTGGCGGCGCGGGGTCGGCGCGCACCTCGAGCTGATGATCGTGCTGTTCGTCGCCGCGCCGTTGCTGCGGCGCGTGACCGACTACCATGTCGGCTACGATCCGAGCGGCATCATGCTCGTCGGGCCGCTGCTCGCGCTCCTGGTGCCATGCGCCGAGCTATACCGGCTGTTCGCCGCACCTCGGCCGCGACCGACCGTCGCGCTGCCGATACTGCTGTATGGCGTCTGCATCGTCTATGCCTGGGCGCTGTCATCCTTGCAGGGCGGCCTGTTCGCCTCCACGGCCACCGCGATCAAGTTCATCGCGCCTCTGCTCTACGGCCTATGGCTGGTCATGCGGGGCGAACCTCGTGAGGCGCTCGCTGGAGCGACGCGGGCGTTCAGCGTCATTTTGCCGCTGATCGGCGTCTACGGCGTCCTGCAATGGCTGAACCCGCAAGAGTGGGACCGCTACTGGATGCTGATGGGGCCGATGGACTCGATCGGCTTGCCTTTGCCGAGGCAAGTGCGCGTGTTCGGCCCGCTCAACTCGCCGGCCTCATACGCGATGTTCATTACCTGCGGTTTGCTGTTGGTGATGAACGCGCGCCGCGGCGTGCTGACGCTGCTGGTCTCGACGCCGGCGTTGATCGGCCTGCTGCTGTCGCAGTTCCGCACCGCCTGGATCGGGCTTGTCATTGGCCTGACGTTCTTCATGTTTCTGCCCGCCACCCGGCGGCGGTCGACGCTGTTCGTGGTCTTCATGTTGGTGGCGGTCGTGATCACGGTGACCGCAACGCCGTTCGGCGAGGTCGTGGTTAACCGCTTGTCGACGCTGCAGGGCGCGCCGACGCAGGACGGCAGCGGATCGGCGCGGCTTGAGCAGGGGCAATACCTCTTCGCTCATCTCAGCGACTTCCTGCTCGGCTACGGGCTGGCGCCGCAATCCGGTGACTACAGGATCCAGCAGGCGTTTGCTGCCGACGGCGCCATCATCATCTCGATCGTCGACATGGGATTGATCGTCGGCATCATCTCGCTGCTGATGCTGTGTTGGGCGGGGATCGCCGCGATCAAACGCAGCCGGCCCGTGCGCGAGCCGCTGATCGTCGCGGCCGGCGCGATCGTCGCCGGGCAGTTGATCGACATACCGCTGACCGGCGTCACAACCGGCGAAATCGGCTTCCTGACCTGGACCTTCATCGCGGTCCTTCTAAGCCTGGACCGAGAGAAAACCCTCCATAATTGACAAAAGTTTTTTGGTTCTTTTTTCAAAAAAGAACCGCTTAGGGTCCAGGCAGCAGAGCACTACTCTCCCCCCGCACATAGTAGACCAGCAGCCCGATCCACTCATGCGCGGCCCAATCGAGCAGCGCCAGCTTCGGCCCCAGCGGCTGCGCATAGGCGCTGATCCGGTCGCGCGACTGGTAGCCGACGGGCCAGGCCAGCACCGTCCAGCCGACACGGCGGAACGCGCCGACGGCCCGCGGCATATGCGCCGCCGAGGTCAGCAGCACCCAGCGCTCGCCGGGCTGCGGATGCACCAGGGCGGCGGTGTCGCGCGCGTTCTCCTCCGTCGTGCGCGACGCGGTCTCGAACAGCACCCGCGCCGGCGGCAGGCCGAGCTGGTCGAGCAGGATCCTGGCATACTCCGCCTCGTTGGAGACGCCCTGCACGATGTCGCCCGAGCCGCCGGTAAAGACGAGCCGGGCGTTCGGGTAGCGCCGGGCCAGGATGACGAAGCTGGTCAGCCGGTTGGCCGCCGAGGTCAGCGTCGGCGTGCCGCGGTCGCGGCTGGTCAGGTCGTCGATCGCGCCGCCCAGCACGACGATGCCGTCGACACGCTCTGGCGGCGCCAGCACCGGCGGAAACCGGTCCTCCAACGGCCGCACCGCCCAGTTGCCGACCGGCAGCACCAGGCACGCCGTTAACGCGCCGACGCTCAGCACCAGCAGCACCCGACCGATCGGCCGCGCCGCCAGCAGCAGCCCCAGCAGCGCGCACTCCACCATCAGCGCGGTGGGCAGGCAGGCGGCGGTGAGCAGCTTGTCAAGGATGAACATCAAGGCTTCTCAGCAAAGATAGTGAGAAAAAGGCCAGGGCTCTGCCCTGGACGGGCCCCATCGCACGCCTGCGATGGGGCCCGAGGCCCCAGGCCCCTTTCGTTTGGAGTCCAACAGGGCTCTTTCTTGCTCGGCGAAGCCATAGAGGCACGAATAAACGAATGGATTTTAAAGGCTTCGCCTTTAATGGGGTCCAGGGGCAAAGCCCCTGGCCTTCCTTCCTCGCACGGGCTACGAGCCGCGAGGGGCCGCGATCGTCCCTCAAGCAAGGCCCGCGCGCATGTCCGACACGACGTTCCCGGCGTTCGCCTCGCTGCGCCGCCTGCCCAACCTGTTCGACGCCGCCGCCATGCTGTTCATCTTCGGCCTGCTGATCGCCGTCACCCACGCCGCGCGCGGCACCCTGGCGCCGCTGCCCGCCAACGCCGGCACGGTGATCCATCTCGACCCCGCCTACCTGCCCGGCTACGCGCTGCGCACCACGCTCAGGATGTTCGCCGCCCTCGTCTTCTCGCTGATCTTCACCTTCACCTACGCCACCTGGGCCGCCAAGAGCCGGCGCGCCGCCCTGGTGCTGATCCCGCTGCTCGACATCCTGCAGTCGGTGCCGATCCTCGGCTTCCTCACCTTCACCACCGTCTTCTTCATGAGCCTGTTCCCCGGCCAGACGCTGGGCGCCGAGCTCGCCGCCATCTTCGCGATCTTCACCAGCCAGGCCTGGAACATGGCGTTCTCGATGTACCAGTCGCTGCGCACCGTGCCTTCCGACCTCGACGAGGCTTCGCGCGGCTTCCGGCTGACCGCCTGGCAGCGCTTCTGGCGCCTCGACGTGCCGTTCGCGGTGCCGGGCCTGGTGTGGAACACCATGATGTCGATGTCCGGCGGCTGGTTCTTCGTCGTCGCCGCCGAGGCGGTGACCGTCGGCGACGTGACGCTGAAGCTGCCCGGCATCGGCTCCTATGTCGCCACCGCGATCGACCGGCGCGACCTGCGCGCGGTGATCTACGCCATCCTCGCCATGCTGGTGGTGATCCTGCTCTACGACCAGCTGCTGTTCCGCCCGCTGGTCGCCTGGTCGGCCAAGTTCCGCTTCGAGACGACGCAGACCGAGGCGCCGGAAGACCCCTGGGTGCTGGCCGCGCTGCGCCGCACCCGGCTGCTGCGCCTGGCGGCGGATGCGGTCGGCGATGTGTTCGCCCAGATCACCGGCGCGCGGCTGTCGTTCAGCAGCCGCCTTCACCCGCAGCGGCCCGCCCGTCCGTCGCGGCTGGTCGATGCCCTGTTCCTCGCCGCGGTCGTGCTGGTCGCCGGTGCGGCGCTCTACCGCGTCGTCACCTTCTGCAGCGCCAGCCTCGCCTGGTCGGACCTCGGCACCGCGCTGCTGTTCGGCCTCTACACCCTGATCCGGGTCGTCGTGCTGATGGTGATCGCCACACTGGTCTGGGTGCCGATCGGCGTCTGGCTGGGCCTGACGCCGCGGCTCGCGCGCCGCGCCCAGCCGGTGGTGCAGTTCATGGCGGCCTTCCCGGCCAACCTGTTCTTCCCGATCTTCGTCATCGCCATCGTCCGCTGGCACCTGAACGCCGAGGTCTGGCTGAGCCCGCTGATGGTGCTCGGCGCCCAATGGTACATCCTGTTCAACGTCATCGCGGGCGCCGCCGCCTTCCCGGGCGACCTGCGCGAGGCGGCGCGCAACTTCCGCGTCGGCGGCTGGCTGTGGTGGCGCCGGGTGATCCTGCCCGGCATCTTCCCCTACTTCGTCACCGGCGCGATCACCGCCTCCGGCGGCGCCTGGAACGCCGCGATCCTGGCCGAGGTCGCCTCCTGGGGCAGAACCAAGCTGACGGCGCAGGGCCTCGGCGCCTACATCGCCGAGGCCACGGACCAGGGCAACACCGCCAAGGTGGTGCTCGGCGTGATCGTGATGTCGGCCTTCGTGCTGACGTTCAACCGCGTGCTGTGGCGGCCGCTGTTTACGTATTCGAGTCGAAGGTTGACGCTGTAAGGAAGGACTTCTTTTTTGAAAAAAAGAAGCAAAAAACTTTTATTCTTTAGGGTGTAACCGACCTCAGCAGCGTTCCAAACGGGTAAAAGTTTTTTGGTTCTTTTTTTCAAAAAAGAACTCTTCCTTCCTTTCAGGAGCGCGCCATGGACCCCCTGCTGCAGGTGCGCAACATCCGCCAGGCCTATACCAAGGAGGCCAGCGCCGACTTCATCGTGCTCGACAACGTCGACCTGACGATGCAATCGGGCGAGATCGTCGGCCTGCTCGGCCGCTCCGGCTCGGGCAAGTCCACCCTGCTGCGCATCGTCTCCGGCCTGCTGCGGCCAACCGCCGGCGAGGTCGTGTGGCGCGGCGCGGCATTGCAGGGCCCTGCCCCTGGCGTCGCCATGGTGTTCCAGAGCTTCGCCCTGTTCCCCTGGCTCACCGTGCAGGAAAACGTCGAGATCGGCCTCGAGGCGCAAGGCATCCGCCGCGCCGAGCGCCGCGAGCGCGCCGAGGCGGCGATCGACCTCATCGGCCTCGGCGGCTACGAGAGCGCCTACCCCAAGGAGATGTCCGGCGGCATGCGCCAGCGCGTCGGCCTCGCCCGCGCCCTCGTCGTCCATCCCGACTTGCTGCTGATGGACGAGCCGTTCTCGGCGCTGGACGTGCTCACCGCCGAGACCCTCCGCACCGACCTCATCGACCTGTGGATGGAGCGCAAGCTGCCGGTCAAATCCGTGCTGCTGGTCACCCACAACATCGAGGAGGCGGTGCTGATGTGCGACCGCATCCTCGTGTTCTCCTCCAACCCAGGCCGCGTCGCCCAGGAACTGGCGGTGCCGTTCGCCCACCCGCGCAACCGCCACGACGCCGCGTTCCGCAAGTTCGTCGACGACATCTACGCCCTGATGACGCGCCGCGCGACCTCGGTGCCGGCGCCGAGCGACAAGCCGGTCAACCCGATGACCCAGGCGCTGCACCCGGTCTCGACCAACCTCATGGCCGGCCTGCTGGAGATCCTGGCCGGCGCGCAATATTCCGGCCGCGCCGACCTCCCACCGCTCGCCGCCGCGCTGCAGCTCGAGCTCGACGACCTGCTGCCGCTCGGCGAGGCGCTGCAGATGGTCGGCTTCGCGCTGCTCGAGGAGGGCGACATCAAGCTGACCGAAGCCGGCCGCCTCTATGTCCAGGCCGACACCGACGATCGCAAGGCGCTGTTCCGCACCGCGTTGCGCGAGCGCGTGCCGCTCGCCGCGATGATCCGCGGCGTGCTCGACGAACGCTGGAACCATCGCGCCTCGGCGGTGCGCTTCCGCGACGAGCTGGAAGACCACATGTCGCCCGACTACGCCGAGGACACGCTGTCCTCGGTTATCAATTGGGGCCGCTTCGCCGAGCTCTACAACTACGACGACGAGGCGGACCAGTTCTTCCTCGATGTGGAGGAGTGAAGCAGGAAAAGAGGTTCTTTTTTGAAAAAAAGAACCAAAAAACTTTTGTCCGGTACGAGCCATCGCCAGCTTGGCAAGCGATAGTACGAATGAAAGTTTTTTGCTTCTTTTTTTCAAAAAAGAAGCGCTTCGAAGGAGGACTGAATGGGCGTGTTCGACGAGACGGTGGAGGCGCTGGACGGCCGGCCGACGACGCTGGCCGAGTATGGCGGCCGGGTGCTTCTGATCGTCAACACGGCGAGCAAATGCGGCTTCACGCCGCAATTTGAAGGGCTGGAGGCGCTGCATCGCCGCTTCGGTCCGGACCGCTTCGCCGTGCTCGGCTTTCCCTGCAACCAGTTCGCCGGCCAGGAGCCGGGCAACGCCGCCGAGATCGCCTCGTTCTGCACCACGACCTACGACGTGAGCTTCCCGATGTTCGCCAAGGTCGACGTGAACGGCAGCGCTGCGCACCCGCTCTTCCGGTGGCTGAAGAGCGAGCGCCGCGGCGTGCTCGGCACCGGCGCGATCAAGTGGAACTTCACTAAGTTCCTGCTCGACCGCCACGGCCGCGTGGTCGGCCGCTTCGGCCCGACCACCAAGCCCGAGGCGATTGCCGGCGCCATCGAGGCGCTGCTGGCGTGAGCGAGGCGGACCGCGACGACCCCAAGTTTCGCGCCGGCTGGGCCGCCGCCATCGAGGCCGCCCGCTTCTGGCACGAAGCCCGCGCCAAGCAGACCCTGATTCAGGCCAAACGCTCGCGCTTTCCAAAAAACCTGGAGCGTGAGGCAGAGGTGCACAAGAATTCGGCCGAGTTGCTGGCGACGTTGTCTCCGGACGACGTGTAGCAGTAAGAAAGGCAAGGGCTCTGCCCTTGACCCGCTGGGGCCGTTAGGCCCCAGACCCGATTTGCTTAAGGGCCGGTCAGGCCGACTCCGACGGCAACGCGCGAGACTTTGCCTCCCGCATTTTCAAAAATAACTTGCCACCTCTTGGAGATGAAAAGTCTCCAGGTTTTTCGCTCGCCCGAGTCACACCAAAGTATATTAGCTGGTCCTACTACTACTTTCCGGCTCGGATCAGGCCCGTCGTCAGAGTAACGAGTATTAGCCTGTAACAAGCATTTAAAGCCATCGCCCTCCATAAGCTTTTTTGCGTCCTTGATGGACGTCCCTATGGGTATCCGCCTCAGAACTGCTGACTTTGTCGTTTCCTCATCCGGCTTCATGAACCGTGATTTTGCCATGGCCGCCCTTGGATCAGAGATGACGAGAAGCGACGCGGAGAAAGTCGCGGCTTTGAAGATACTCGATAAAGATGCCATCAATATGACGCCTCAAATTGCAATTTTTTGCTACCATCAGGGGTCTGGGGCCTCACGGCCCCAGCGGGTCCAGGGCAGCGCCCTGGCCTTGCCTTTTCCCAGGGCCGGCTAGGCGGCCGGCTGGCGCGGCAGCAGCACCCAGGCGCTGCCGCCGGCATGCATGCGCCCCGCCGCCGCCTCGGCCGTCGCTCCGGAGCCGTAGAAGATGTCGGCCCGCGCGGCGCCGTTGATGTCGGTGCCGAGGTCCTGCGCCACCGTCAGGCGCCGCCAGGGAGCATGTGTCAGCGGGTCGTCGGTGGCGATGAAGACCGGCGCGCCGAGCGGCACAACGGTGCGGTCGACGGCGACCGAGCGACCGGGCGTCAGCGCCACGCCAAGCGCCCCGGGCGGCCCGACCATGGCGCCGGCGCCAGCATCCTGAGGCACCTGCCGAAAGAACACGTAGTCCGGGTTTTCATCGAGCAGCGCGTCGGCCTGCGCCGGGTGGGCCGCAAGCCAAGCCCGGATCGACTGCATGCTGACGTCGTCGGCCGCGAGCTGTCCCCGCTCGGTGAGCAGCCGGCCGACCGGCACGTAAGGCTGGCCGTTCTGCCCGTCATAGGTGACCCGTAGAGTGACGCCGCTCGGTGTCACGATGCGGCCGGAGCCCTGCAGCTGCAGGAAGAACAGGTCAGTGCGGCTCTTCAGCCAAACGATCTCGAGATCTCGGTCGTCGAGCGCGCCGGCGGCGATCTGCGCCCGCGTGTAGTACGGCACGGTGCGCCCATCAGCCAGCCGCCGGAGGACGACCGGACGGCCGTTTGGCCGGACGGGCGGCAGGCGAACCAGGTCGTCCGGGCGGGCCAGCAGCGGCACCTGATAAAGCCCGCCCCGCGCCGTCGCGCCGGCAACCAGCGGCTCGTAATAGCCGGTGAACAAGCCGGCGGCCTTGATGCCGTCGCCCAGCTGGTGCGGCGTGAACCAGGCTTCGAGGTAGTGCCGCGCCGCCGCGTCATCGCCATCCGGCACGTGGGCGAGCGCCGCGCAAGGCTGCGTCCATTCCGCTGCCTGCCCGGCTGACGCGGCGGCCAGGCTGCCGCCGCCGAGCCGCTGATCAGCCGGCAAGGTGGTCAACCGCGCGCAGCCGCGTCGCAGCGCGGGGAGCGCCTCGGCCAAATGGTCAGCGGACCAGCCTGGAAGCTCGGCGAACGGCACCGCCTCGGTCGCAACACCGTCGACCAGCGCTATGTTGGCGTCACACCCACCTAACGCCAGCGCGAGGCTGAGCGTGACCGCGGCGGCTCGACAGCCCAGCCGCACGAGCCGCTGCGTGCGGCCGTCAGGCGGCCGCACTAGGCGCTGCGTGCGGCCGTCAGGCGCCAGGCCGGATCGGAGCGGGAGAGGTCGCGCTCGAAGCTCCATAGGTCGTGCAGCTCGGTAATGCCCTCTGTGCCCGTGACAGGATTGCTGGCCCGGTCCAGCGTCATGTTGACCTGGTCCGAGACGAACCGGACGGCGATCTCGGCTTGGCTGCCGAGCAGGGTGGCCGTCTCGATGGTGGCGGCGGTAATGGCGCGGATCTCGGTGCGTTGGGTCTCGCCGGCCTCCTCACGAGCCGAGATGGCGGCGGCAAAGGCATCGTAGCTCTCGGGGCTGAGCAAGGGCCGCAGCGTGCCGCGGTCGCCGGCGGCAAATGCCTCGACGATCATCCGGAAGGCGGCCTCGGCGCCGGCGAGGAACTTGCCCGGCTCGAAGCTGCGGTCCACACCCTGCATGCGAGACAAAGCCTGCCCCGTCGGGCTTGCCGGGTCGGGCAGGATGCGGCTGGTCGGCGGCGCCTCCACCTTGACGTCGATCATCGGCGATTGCCGTCCAGCCGGTCGCGGCTTGGGCGCCGCAGCCGGCGCCGGACGGCCGTCAAAGCCGGTGCGCTTGCCCAGGATGCTGCGCAGCCGCAGCACCAGGAAGGCGGCAATGGCGCCGAAGAGCACCAGATCGATCGTAAACCCGCCGTCGCCCATGACTATAGACTCCCTGTTGCTAGACATAGGAGGCCAGTCGTCAAGCGGCAATCGTAGAGGGTCACCGGGTCGCGTGCCTTCAGGCGTTAACGCTTCAGCAACCTGTAGAGCCCACACTACCCGTCGAACTCACAGGTTAAGAAGCGCGATGGCCGGGAGACGTTTTGAACAGCTCCGGGTCCGAGACATCCGGCAGGACCGGCGTGCGACGGTGTCGATCATTACGGCATTTCTCGGCACGGCTCTCATCGGGTTTAGCGCGCTCGCGGTCGATGTCGGCATCTGGAAGACGAATCAGGCCGCCATGCAGGGGGCCGCGGATCAGGCGGCCTATGCGGCCAGCTACAATATTTCCTACGGCGTCAGCTCGGCGCGAAAGGAGGGAATGGGTACTGCTGCGGCGAACGGCTTCGTTGGCGGCGTCAACGGCATCGCAGTCGCTATCAACGTCCCGCCTCTGACCGGCCCCAATACGGCAACGGCCAACGCGATCGAGGCCATCATCACCCAGCCTCAAGCCTCGTTTTTGCGTGGCGTTATCAGCAGCAGCCCGGTGAACGCGTCCGGTCGGGCCGTCGTCGTTCCGGTGACTGGTCCCACATGCGTCATGGCACTTCAATCGAGCGGCTACGGGATCAACGTCACGGGTGCGGGCGCCATCACCGCCACCAACTGCGACGTCTTCGACGATTCCGTCAGCTCGTCAGCCGATTGCGACGTCGGCGTTGTCGGTGCAGCAACCATCGCCGCCTATGACGTCTTCCTGGGACAACCCGCCTGTCCCCTGGTGGCCATCGTGGCCACTGACAAGTTCAAGGCGCCTGCAGCAGCGGCAATCGATCCCTACGCAGGCTACACTCCGCCTGCTGCGGCATCATCCTGTAAAAGCACGGGTATCGGCCTCATCGCGCTGCTCCCGGTCACGCTCTCAACGCCAGGCACCTATTGCGGCTTTACAACAGCGGGCGCTTTGACGCTGAACCTGGGTTCGCCCGGCGTCTACATTTTCGCGGGCAGCATCACTGTCGCTGGCGCCTTCTCCTTCTCCGGAGGATCAAACGACGTCACCGTCGTCATGGCGCCTGGCGCAACGATGAACCTGCTCGGCGCTACTTCGGTAAACTTGCATTGTCTCACGACCGGGCCGACGGCAGGGATTGCTTTGTGGCTGGAGGGAGACCAGCCGTTCAGCCTGACGGGCGCATCGGCTCTGACCATTGGCGGCGCTTTCTACGCGCCAAGCTCGGCCGTAACCCTAACCGGAGCGGCAAGCAGTCCCTGCACTCAGCTTATCGTTTCTTCGCTCTCCGTGACCGGCGCCATAAACCTGCAGCACAATTGCGCGGGTTACGGCGTGCTGGACGCGACCATTGGCTACAAGCTCGCAGAGTGAGGCACTCGTCAAAAGACAGCCTTACGTGCATCAAGGCGTTGCTCCGTGCGCGCGATGGCGTTGCAGCGGTTGAGTTCGCGCTGCTGGCGCCGACGCTTGTTCTACTGCTTGCCGGTGCGGTTAGCTTCGGCGACGCGCTCCGGGTCAAGGTGGAAGTCGGCAATGCGGCGCGTGCCGGCGCGGATTGGGCTGCTCTTCAAGGCTATAACATCCTGAAAATCCAGGCTGCAGCACAGGGCGCCACCAATCTCGGCGCCAACGTGACAGTGGCCCCTGTGCTCTCGTTAGCTGAGTGCATGGATCCAAGCAGCTCGACGCCGGTCCTGGACCCGTTGTTGACGCCATGCACGAGCACGGGCGCGCCGCCAGGTCTTTACGTGACGGTAACGACAAGCACCGTCTACCGATACATCATGCCGCTGGCCGGGTTCAACATGGGCGCGGTCACGCTGAGCGGCGTGGCCATCGCCCGGGTACAATAGTCATCGTGAGGAATGCTGCGGTGCAAGAAATTGCTGACTGGCCGATGGTGAGACCATGACGCTCTATGGCGTCGCCCGCAGGCTGCAGTCGCGCGCCGGCACCACAGCGGTGGAGTTCGCCCTGCTGGCGCTGCCGTTCCTGCTCCTCGTCACCGGGATAATGGATGCTAGCCGACTAGTCTGGACCAACTTCTCGCTCCAATTCGCCGTCGAGGCGGCAGCGCGGTGCGCGGCAGTCACCTCGACGACCTGCGGGCCACAGTCGATGACGGCGCCCGGCGCCGCAAGCTTCACCTACAACGCCACCGCGTCTTGCAACGGCGTCGCCGGCAGTCAAGTATCGGGGACAATGCCGTTCTTTTTCACGGTGCCGGGGTTCCCCGTGTCAGTCACGCTGAACGCCATGTCGTGCCGACCCACCTAGTGGGTCGGTCAAGTTGACGCCGGCACGCTCATGTTTGGAGGAGATGTCGCCTGCAATCAGGCTGAGCCTGAGACTTCGCGTGTCCAGGTGGGATAAGGGTCACGCCTGGCGTTGACGGAGAATCTGTTTCAGGCGGGTATGGAGCTGACTTTCCACCACGCCCGCCACGCGCTAGATCCGGTGCCTCCGGTTCCGGACCCGCTTACGCCATGATCCTGCTGCGCCACGGCCAGAGCGAGTTCAACCGCCAGTTCACCCTGACCCGGCGCGATCCGGGCATCGAGGATCCCGACCTCACCGAGCTCGGCCAAACCCAGGCCCTGCAAGCCGCCGAGCGCCTCGCCGAGCTCGACCTGCGCCGCTGCATCGTCTCGCCCTACACCCGAGCCCTGCAGACCGCCGCCCCGATCGTGGCCAGACGCGGCTTGCCGGTGAGCGTCGATCCGCGCGTGCGCGAGCGCTATGCCTTCGTCTGCGACGTCGGCAGCCCACGCGCCCGGCTTGAGGCAAGCTGGCCAGGGCACGACTTCGCCGCCATCGACGAGGTCTGGTGGCCGAGCGCCCGCGAGGCCGAGGACGGAGTGATCGCGCGCGCCGGCGCCTTCCGCCGCGACATGGCCGCGCGCGACGATTGGCAGCACACGCTGGTCGTCAGCCACTGGGGCTTCCTGCTGGCGCTGAGCGGCACCAGCCTGCAAAACGGCGCCTCTATGCGCTACGACCCGAACACGCCGGCGCCCAGCGAGATCATCTGGCGCCCATGACCGCCCGCATGACCGCCCGCTGGAACGCCCGCATCACCGCCCGCGCCGGGGCGGCAACCGCACGCCGGTAGCGCCCCGGCGGTCGGCATGCTACCCGCGCCGCCATCACCGAGCGAGGAAGCCAACGCGATGTCCGAAAGCACCCCGGCGCCGAGCGCGCCTGCCGCCGAGGGACAGCCGCTCCCGCCGCTCACCGTCAACGTGCAATACGTCAAGGACCTCTCCTTCGAGGTCCCGTCCGGCCCAGAGATCTTCGCCAGCCTGCGCAGCGCCCCGCAGGTCCAGATCAACCTCGACGTCCAAGCGCGCCGGCTGCAGGAAGGCCAGAACGTCTTCGAGGTGGTGCTGTCGGTGCGCGCCGAAGCCACCGAGCCGCCCAGCAACGGCACAGCCGGTCGCCCGGTGTTCATCGCCGAGCTCGCCTATGCCGGCATCTTCACCATCGCCAACGTGCCGGACGATACGGTCGAGCCGATGCTGCTGATCGAATGCCCACGGCTGCTGTTCCCCTTCGCCCGCAGCATCATCTCCGACGTCACGCGCGAGGGCGGCTTCCCCGCCGTGCTGCTGCAGCCCATCGACTTCATCGCACTATGGCAACAGCGCCGGCAGCAGCAGGCGGCCAGCAGTGCGGTTAACTAAGTAAGGAAGGCCAGGGGCGTTGCCCCTGGACCCCATTAAAGGCGAAGCCTTTAAAATCCGTTTACTCGTCGACGCTACGGCGAGGTCAGTGGCGCCGGATACGGGATGAAGAGGCTTCGCCAAGCAAGAAAGCGCTCGTCCAATCTCCAAACAAATGGGGTCTGGGGCCGCGGGCCCCAGCGGGTCGAGGGCAGAGCCCTCGCCTGACTTGCCCTACCGCTGAACCAAAGCCGGCACGACGGCAGCCCGCGGCGTCCCCGTCCACTCGATCCGCCCCGGAGTATGGCAGGCGACGCAGGCCGGCGCCCACGCGCTACTCGTGGCGCCGCACTGGCCACAGCGCCAGCTCGGGTCGGGCGCGGCGGCCGCGGCATCGCGCAGCGCGCCGCGGGTGTCGCCGCCATCCGCCTCGGCGATGTCGGCGAGCAGCACGTGCAGCCGCCGCTGGTCGAGCCCGGCGGCCAGCGCCCGGCTCGCATGCCGCCGCGCCTCCCCGGTCAGCCCCGCCTCCAGCGACAGCCTTCCCAGCAGCAGCTGGCTTTCCGGATGGTCCTCGTTCGGCTTCACGAAGTCCTGGGCGCTGCGCAGACGGGCGATCGGGCTCGCGATCTCGGCCAAGGCGAGCGTCGCAAGGTCCGGCTGCGGCGCCCGCGACCAGGCCTCGGCCAGCGCGGCGCGGGCGCGGCGGGCGCGGCCGCCAGTGCGCAGCCGCCGCGCATACAGCAGCGACGCAGGCGAAAACGCCGGGTCGATCGCGACCGCCTGCTTGGCCAGCGCCAGCGAACGGCGTCCATCCGGCTCAGCCTCCGCCGCGGCCACCGCATAGGCGGCGCGCACCGGCGCCGGCGCGTCGGGTGCCGCGCGTGTGAGCTGCAGCGCCTCGTCCCAATGCTGATTGCGCGCGGCGAGGCGGGCCCGCTCCTCGGCCAGCCACGGCGTGCCCGGGCGCGCGGCCTCGGCGCGCCGGGCCAGCACGGCGGCCTCCTGCCAGTCCTCCCGCGCCACCGCCCGGGCAAACAGCCCGCGCAGGCCGATGAAGGCGGCATCGCGCCGCTCGGCCAGCAAGGCGTAGGCGCCGGCAACCTCGTCGTCGCGCTCGGCCACCTGGCCGGCCGAGGCGGCGAGCAGCAGCGTCTGCGGCGTGTCGCCCAGCAGGCGGCGGGCGCGTGCCGCCTCCAGCCGGCTCGCATCGGCATCGCGCGCCGCCAGCGCCACCAGCGCACCGGTCACCGCCTGGTCGCCGCGCCGCCGGACCCGCGCCGCCGCCTGCCGCCGCAGCCGCCGCGGCAAACCGATCAGCAGCGCGACGAGGCGGCCGAGCCCGGCGAGCAGGCCGACCAGGATCACCAGCGACAGCACGGCGAGCGGCATCGGCATCTGCACCGTAACGCCCTGCACCTCGAGCGCGAAGCTGCCCGGCAGGCTGGCCACCAGCCAGGCAAGCGCCAGCACGAGCGCCCCGACGACCAGGGCGGCGAGCACGCGGACCATCAGCCTTGCGCCTCCAGCCCGGTCAGCGCGGCGCGGGCGCCAAGCAGGCCGCGCGCCTGCGCCAGCCAATCCTGCAGGGGTGCGGCGGCCTCCGGCGGCAATTGCGACAGCGTGGCGACGGTGCCGGTCAGGTCGCCCGCGTCCAGCGTCGCCTGGGCATGCGCCAGCAGCCCCGCCGCGGGGTTGCCGACGATCACGTGGTCGCCCTGCCGTATGGTGATCACGCCCTGCATGCGCGCCCAGATGCGGCGCCAGAAGCCGCGACCGTCAGCCGCCGGCCGCGCCGCCTGGTTCGCCGCCTCCGCCAACGCCGGAAACGCCAGCCGCAGCCCGGCCTCGCTCGGCGGCGCGACGCTGGCGTAGCGGGCCAGCGCCGGCGGCGCGCCGTCGATCGCGCCCACCGGCTGACCCAGCCTGAGCGACGCCGACGCCTCCTGCAAGCGCGCCAGCCGCTCGGTCCGGCCGGCGAGCCCGGCGAGCGCCGCCTGCGCCTGCTCGGCCTTGGCCAGCCGGTCGGTCAGAGCCGCGATGGCGCCCTTCTGCGCGTCGATCAGCCGTGTGGTCTCCAGGCTGCTGGCGCTGCTCTCGCTCTGCTGCCGGGCGGCCAACGCATCCTGGCGGGCGGCCACCTGGTCAAGCCGGGTCGCGATCACCGCCAGGTCGGCGCTGCTGACGGCCGGCGGCGCGGGTGGAACGGGCGGCTGCGGGACAGGCGGCGGTGAGGCGGGCGGCGGCGGGTTGGGCGGCGATGGGGCGGCGGCCGGCGCCGGCATCGGCGATGCAGCAGCGACAGGCGCGGCGGCAGGCGCCTGCTCCAGCTTGGCGACCCGGCCGGTCAGGCTGGCGACGGTGCCGTCGAGCCCGGCGAGGCGGCCGGCGAGCTCCGGGTTCGGCGTCGCCCACACATAGGCGAGCCCCGCCGCCAGCAGCCCCGACAGCAGCAGCGTCAGCACCAGCGCCGCAACGCCGGCGCGCGAGCCCGCCCCAGCCCCGGCGGCCTGCCCCTTGGCGACCGCCTCCCGATCCGACCGCGCACCGACACCGCCCGCGCCGCCCGCCGGCGTGGACGAGGGACGCGGCGGCTGCCGCATCCGCCCGGCCGCCGTGGCCGACGATGCGGCCGACGACTCAGGCAATACGAACGGCTCCGACATCGAAGGCGCGGGCACGGACGGCGGCGCGACGGAGGGCGGCGCTGCGGCAGGCGCCGGCACGTCCGAGGCCGGCGAGACCGGCGGGAGGGGCGGCTCGGCGTCGGTGTCGCTCATAGCAGGCTCAGCACCTCGTCCAGGGTCGGATGGCGCGCGACGCTGAGGCGGCGCCAGGGCAGCCCATGTAGCGCCTGACCAGCCGATGCGCCAATCGCCACCGCAATACTCGAGGCAAGACGCGGCGCCAGCGACGCCGGCAGCAGGCGCCCGAACGCCCGCGCCGTCTCGGCCGACAGGAACAGCGCCGCATGCAGCCCCGCCGCGATCGCCGCCGCCGCCGCCTCGGGCAGCGCCTCGACCGGCTCGGCGACATAGGCGTCCTGCCGCCGCACGTCGAACCCGGCAGCGGCGAGTGCCGCGGCCAGGCCCGCCCCCTGCCCCGCCCCGCTCGCCAGCAGCAGCGGGCCGCCGGCCGGATCGCACACCCGGCAGGCCAGACGCACCAGCGCCCCGGCGTCGCCCGACGCGCTCAGCACGTCGGCGTGTCCGGCCGCGCGCGCCTCGCTGGCGGTCGCATCCCCCACCGCCAGCAGCCGCGGCCCGCCCGCCGGCCAAGTCCGAAGCGCCGGCAGCGCGTTGGCGCTGGCGACCAGCACCGCCTGGGTGCCGGCCGGCACCGCGACCAGCCCGGTCCTCACCCGCAACAGCGGCGCGACCACCGGCCGGAACCCGCGCGCGGCCAGCGCCGCCGCCGTGCGCGCCGCCGCCGGCGCCGAGCGGGTCACCAGCACCGCAGGCCGCTCAGCTCGGATCGACCGCCTCGAACATGTCGGCGGCAAAGATGTCGTCGGGGCTGTCGGCCCGCAGCGAGTGCCCCAGTGCAAGCCCCAGCGGCCCGGCATCCGCGGCCTGCCCGCGCAGCGAGCGCTTGAGCAGGAACGAGCCGTCCTCGCGCGCCACCAGCCCCACCAAATGCAGCGACCCGTCCGCCAGCACCCGCGCATAGCCGCCGATCGGCGTCCGGCACGAGCCGTCCAACGCCGCCAGCATCGCCCGCTCCGCCGTCGCCACCGCGCGCGACATCGGGTCCTCGATCCCCGCCAGCAGCTCGTGCAGCTCGACATCGTCCTCGCGCACCGTCACGCCGACGATCCCCTGGCACGCCGACGGCACCATCGATTCCGGGTCGAGCACCGCCGCGGCATGATCCGCCAGCCCCAGCCGCTTCAGCCCGGCCAGCGCCAGCAACGTCGCGTCGCACTGCCCGGCGGCCAGCCGCGCCAGCCGCGTCTGCACGTTGCCGCGCATCAGCACCATGCGCAGGTCCGGCCGCGCATGCAGCAGCTGCGCCTGGCGCCGCATCGAGGCGGTGCCGATCACCGCGCCGTCGGGCAGTGCCGCCAGCGGATTGCCCGGGTCGAGCGGCGGCGCCCCCGGCGCCAGCACGATCACGTCGCGCGCATCCTCGCGCTGCAATGTGCAGGCGAGCACGATGCCGGGCGGCAGCGCCGTCTCCAGGTCCTTCAGGCTGTGCACCGCGAAGTCGATCCGCCGCTCGCGCAACGCCTGATGGATCTCCTTGGCGAACAGCCCCTTGCCGCCGATCTCGGAGAGCGGGCGATCCTGCACCACGTCGCCGGTGGTGCGGATCAGATGCTCCTCGAACACCTCCATGCCGCGCAGCACCGGGCAGAAGCCGCGCAGCCGCTCCAGGAAGTGCCGGGTCTGCCACAGCGCCAGCGGCGAGCCGCGCGTGCCCACGCGCAGCGGCAAGGCGCGCCGATGCGGCGGCAGCCGCGGCGCCGGACAAGCGGGCGCGGGAGTGGGCATGTCGGCCATCGGGCCGTAGGTATTACCGCAGTGCGCAAAAAGGAAGGCAAGGGGCTTTACCCCCTTGACCCCATCAAAGGCGGAGCCTTTGAAATCCATTCGTTATCCGTTTTCGACGGCGAGCTCAGTGCCCGCTTGGAGCAGAATGACTGGCTTCGCCAAGCAAGGAACAGGGCGTTTGAACTCCAAACGAACGGGGTCTGGGGCCTCCCGGCCCCAGCGGGTCGAGGGCAGAGCCCTCGCCTTCCTTCAATGCCAATCCTAGGCATCGAGACCTCCTGCGACGAGACCGCCGCCGCAATCCTGTCGGACGACGGCGCGATCCTCGCCGAGGCGGTGCTGAGCCAGCAGGAGCACGCGGCCTTCGGCGGCGTGGTGCCCGAGATCGCCGCGCGCGCCCATCTCGCCCACCTGCCGCGCCTGGTGGCGCAGGTGCGCGAGCAAGCGGCCGTGCCGCTCACCGCCATCGCCGCGACCACCGGTCCCGGGCTGATCGGCGGCCTGATCGTCGGCAGCGGCTTTGCCCGCGGCCTGGCGCTCGCCACCGGCCTGCCCTTCGTCGCCGTGAACCACCTGGAGGCGCACGCGCTGACGGCGCGGCTGCCCAGCCTGACAAACGGCCTGACAAACGGCCTGGCGGGCGGCCCGGTCGAGTTCCCCTACCTGCTGTTGCTGGTCTCCGGCGGCCACTGCCAATGCGTGCTGGTGGAGGCGGTGGGCCGCTACCGCCGCCTCGGCGGCACCATCGACGACGCGGTGGGAGAGGCCTTCGACAAGGTTGCCAAAATGCTCGGCCTCGGCTGGCCGGGCGGCCCGGCGCTGGAGCGGCTGGCGCTCTCTGGCGACCCCGCCCGGCACGCCCTGCCGCGGCCCCTGTTCGGCAGGCCCGGCTGCGACTTCAGCTTCTCGGGCTTGAAGACGGCGGTCGCGCAGCTGATCGGCCCGCAAGCCGGCGCCCTGAGGGTCCAGGCGGCGGCCGACATCGCGGCGTCGTTCCAGGCCGCGGTCGCCGCGGTGCTCGCCGACCGGGTCTCGCACGCGCTCGATATGTGCCAAGGTGCGAGGCCGAGTGCGACGCCGAGTGCGACGCCGAGCGTCGCGGGGTGCCAGGGTGCGACGCCGAGCGTCGCGGGGTGCCAGGATGCGACGCCGAGCGTCGCGGGGATGCAGGTGGACACGCTGGTGGTCGCCGGCGGCGTCGCGGCGAACGGCGCCGTCCGCACAGCGCTCGCGAGCCTGGCCGCCGCCCGCAGCGTGCGGCTCGTGGCGCCGCCGATCCGGCTGTGCGGCGACAACGCGGTGATGGTGGCCTGGGCCGGCATCGAGCGGCTGCGCCTCGGCCTCACCAGCGGGCTGGACACGGCGCCTCGCCCGCGCTGGCCGCTCGAAGCGCTCAGCATCCACCCGGCGACGCCGGGATGAACTACCGCCACGCCTACCACGCCGGCAACGCCGCCGACTGCCTGAAACACGCGCTGCTGCACTGGCTCGTGCTGGCGATGGCACGCAAGCCGACGCCGTTCCTGGTGCTGGACACGCATGCCGGCGCCGGCCGCACCGACCTCGCCGGCGCCGAGGCGCTGCGCACCGGTGAGGCCGCCGGCGGCATCCTGCGCCTGCTCGACGACCCGCCATCGGCGCTCATGCCCTATGTCGAGACGGTGCGCTCGCTCGGCCTCTATCCCGGCTCACCGGCGCTCATCCGCGCCTGGCTCCGGCCCGGCGACCGCCTCGTCGCCACCGAGCTGCACCAGGCCGAGCACGCCGCACTCCGCCGGCTGTTCGCCGCCGACCGCCAGGTGGCCGTGCACAGGCGAGACGGCTACGCGTCCCTGCCCGCCTTCCTGCCGCCGCCGGAGCGTCGCGGCCTCATCCTGCTCGACCCGCCCTACGAGCAGCCCGACGAGCTCGCCACCCTGGCAAGCGCGCTGCGCAACCGGCCTCGCCCGCTTTCGCACCGGCGTATTCGCCGCCTGGTATCCGATCAAGGGCCGCGCCCCGATCCGCGCCTTCGAGGCGGCGCTCGCCGGCCTGCCCGACATCGTCGCCGCCGAGCTGCTGGTGCGCGCGCCGACCGACCCGGCGCGGCTGAACGGCAGCGGCCTGCTGGTGATCAACCCGCCCTACGGCTTCGAGGCCGCCGCCTCGGCCATCCTGGCCGCGCTGCTAAGCCGGCTCGGCGAGGACAAGCGCGGCGCCGGCATCGAGCTGCGCCGCGTGGCCGGCGAGTAAAGGAAGAAAGGCCAGAGGCTCTGCCTCTGGACACCGCTGGGGCCTGAGGCCCCAGGCCCCCATCCGCTTAGCCAACAGGCGGGCGCCTCCTTGCTTTGGGAAAGCCGTTCAATCCAGCCTTCATCGCCAACGACTAAGCCCTTCGTAAATGAATAAACAAAGGGGTTTTAAAGGCTTCGCCTTAAATGGGGTCCAGGGTCGAAGCCCATGGCCTTTCTTTCTGTCGCAGCCGTTCTAAGAGCATGACGCATGCCATCGGTCGTCGTCATCACCGGCGCCTCCTCCGGCCTCGGTCGGGCGACGGCGCGGCACTTCGCCGCCCAGGGCTGGCGCGTCGGCTTGATCGCCCGCGGCGCCGCCGTGCTCGCCGCCGCCGCCGCCGAGTGCGCCACCCGCAGCGCGATCGAGTGCGTCGACGTCGTGGATGCCGAGGCCCTGCAGGCCGCGGCGATACGCCTCGAGGCGGCGCTCGGCCCGATCGCGGTCTGGATCAACTGCGCCGCCGCCGGCGTGTTCGCCCCTTTCGAGCAGGTCAGCGACGCCGAGTTCCGCCGCGTCGTCGACGTCACCTTTCTCGGCACGGTGAACGGCACCCGCGCCGCCCTCGGCCTCATGCGCCCGCGCAATCACGGCCGGATCCTCAACGTCTGCTCGGGCACCGCCTATCGCGGCATCGGCCTGCTCTCCTCCTACGTCGCGGCCAAGGCGGCGGTGCGCGGCTTCACCCAGTCGGTGCGCGCCGAGCTCCGCCACGAACGCAGCGCGGTCAGCATCGGCAGCGCCTTTCCGCCAGCGGTCAACACGCCGTTCTTCCAGCACGCCGCGAACCACATGGGCCGCCCGCCCCGCCCCGCCCCGCCGGTCTACCAGCCGGCCCCGATCGCCCGCGGCCTCTATCTGGCAGCGCTCAGCCGGCGCGGCGAGCTCCCGCTCGGCGGCATCACCGTGCTGTTCGAATGGGCCACCCGCCTCGCCCCGTGGCTCACCGACGCGGCGATCGCCCGCCTCGGTTACGAGGGCCAGCTCGTCGACACCCGCGCGGCCACAGCCCCAACCGAGATGATCCTGTTCGAGCCGACCTTGTTCGAGCCCAGCCGGCGCGATTTCGGCGCCGAAGGCTCGTTCACCGCCGAGGCGCGCCGCCGCAGCCTGCACATCGCCTGGCGCGCCCTGCTCAGCCGCCGCCCGGGCCGTCGAGCAGCCGCGCCGTCGCCTCCAGCACCCGCCGCCGCAATGCCGCATCCCTCGCAAGCGGGTTCGCCCTAACCTCGGCGCAGTCCTTCCAGTAGCGCCCGCTCGGCGCCGTGACGCCCAGCCGCGCGACGTGCAGCGGCGTCTCCGCCCCCTGCTGCGGGCTGCGCCCGAACCGGCCGATCACCGACCAGGCAAGCCCGACGACCCCGGGCTTGGCCGCCAATCCCGTCCGCACCAGCCCCGGATGCACCACGTTCGCCACTCCCGGCAGGCGCTCCGCCCAGTCGAACGTCGCCATCATCACCGCCAGCTTGGAGCGGGCATACGCGCCCTGGATGCTCCAACGCCGACGCATCTCCAGATCATCCGGATCAATCCGCGCCCGGTCGGAGGTCGAGGAGCCGACGGTGACGATCGCCCCACCGCCCGGCGCCGCAGCCAAAGCCGGCGCTAGCGTCTCCACCAGCACCGCCGGCGACAAATGGTTCACCGCCAGCACCCGCTCATGCCCCTCCGCCGTCACCTGGCGCTGCGTATCGAGCACGCCGGCGTTCAGCACCAGCAGATCCACCGCACCCCATCGCGCCGCCGCCGCCCGCCCAGCCCGGCGCGTCTCAGCCAGCAGCGACAAGTCGGCGCTCTCCGCCAGCACCACCGCCCCCGGCACCAGCCCCGCCACCCAGCCGCAGCACGCGTCAAGCCGAGCCCGGTCGCGCCCGATCAACACCACCCGGTAGCCGTCCTGCGCCAGGCCTAACGCGATAAACCGGCCAATGCCGCCGGTGGCGCCGGTCACGACGGCCGTCAAGCAAGGCCAGGGTCCTGCCCTGGACCCGCTGGGGACCGCGCCCCCAGACCCGCAACCGTTTGGAGTCAAACACGCAGCTTTCTTGCTTGGCGAAGCCAATCAATCCTCATGCGACAGCACCAGCCGCGCCGTATGGCACGACAGCCAAATGGATTTTTAAGGCTTCGCCTTTAATCGGGTCCAGGGCTGACAGCCCTGGCCTTCCTTGCTTTTTGCCTTTCCGTGAGCCAAGCAGCCGAGCATGCTCAAGGGCCTGCTCACCGTCGGCGGCTGGACGATGGCCAGCCGGGTGCTGGGCTTCGCGCGCGACATGCTGATCGCCGCCCTGCTCGGCGCCGGCCCGGCGGCGGACGCCTTCTTCATGGCCAACCGCCTGCCGAACCTGTTCCGCCGGCTGTTCGGCGAGGGCGCCTTCAACGCCGCCTTCATTCCCGTCTTCTCCGGCCTGCTCGCCCGCGAGGGCCCGGTCACCGCCCGCCGCTTCGCCGAGGAGGCGATCGCCGCGCTGGCCTTCTGGCTGATGGGGCTGACGGTGCTGGGCGAGCTGTTCATGCCGCAGCTGATGGGCCTGCTCGCCTATGGCTTCACCAACGACCCGCCGAAATTCGCCCTCGCGGTCGAGCTCGGCCGCATCACCTTCCCCTATCTGTTCCTGATCTGCCTGGCGGCCCTGCTGTCCGGCGTGTTGAATGGGCTCGACCGCTTCGCCGCCGCCGCCGCAGCACCCCTGCTCTACAACGTGTTCTCCATCGCCGCGATGCTGCTGCTCGCGCCTTATGTGCCGACCGAGGGCCATGCGCTGGCCTGGGGCGTCTCCACCTCGGGCGTCGCCCAGTTGGCGCTGCTCTACTGGGCGGTCCGTCGCGCCGGCATGACGCTGCACATCCCCCGCCCGCGGATGACGCCGCAGATGCGCCTGCTGCTGCGCCGCATGGCGCCTGGCCTGGTCGGCGCCGGCGTCACCCAGATCAGCCTCGCGGTCGACGCCTTCGTCGCCTCGCTGCTCCCGCCCGGCTCGGTGTCGCTGCTCTACTACGCCGACCGGGTGAACCAGCTGCCGCTCGGCGTGCTCGGCACCGCGATGGGCACGGCGCTGCTGCCGCTGCTCTCCCGCCAGGTCGGCGCCGGCGACATGGTGCGCGCCCGCGAGACGCAGAACCGCGCCATCGAATACGCCCTGGTGCTGACCGTGCCCGCCGCCCTCGCTCTGGCGGTGATCGCCACCCCGATCATGCAGGTGCTGTTCGCCCGCGGCGCCTTTTCGGTGCATGACGCGACTCTGAGCGCCCAATCCCTCTCGGCCTACGCGCTCGGCCTGCCCGCCTTCGTGCTGGTGAAAGTGCTCGCCCCCGGCTTCTTCGCCCGCGGCGACATGGCGACCCCGATCCGCGTCGGCGTCGGCGTGCTGGTGCTCAACCTGGCGCTGAACTTCGCCTTTCTTGCGCCGCTCAAGCATGTCGGCCCGCCGCTCGCCACCACCATCTCCTCCTGCTGCAACGTCGCCGCCCTCACCGTCCTGCTCCGCCGCGCCGGCTATCTCGCCCCCGACCGCCGCCTCTGGACCCGCATCGCCCGCATCGCGCTCGCCGCCGCCGCCATGGCCGCCCTGCTCGCCCTCGCCCAACACCCGGTGCTGCAAGCCACCCACCACCTACGCTTCGGCGGCCTGATCGGCCTGTCCACGCTGATCACCGGCGGCGTGGCCGTTTACGCCGCCCTTGCACAGGCGATGGGACTCATCGACGTCAGGCTTGTCACAAGCAAGTTCAGGAAGCGGTTAGCATAAGGCCAGGGCTCTGCCCTGGACCCGCTGGGGCCGTGAGGCCCCAGACCCCTGTTATTTGGAGTCTCATTTCGTTCTTCCTTGTTTGGCGAAGCCATTCGACTCCTGCTTCGGCCAAACCGAATTATCCGTGTGGAATGAACAACAGAATGGATTTCAAAGGCTCCGCCTTTGATGGGGTCAAGGGGCAAAGCCCCTTGCCTTGCTTGCCTTGCTTGCCTTGCTTGCCTTGCTTGCCTTGCTTGCCTTGCTTGCCTTGCTTGCCTTGCTTGCCTTGCCTTCGCTCCAGTGAGACCTATCCCCCATGCAGCGCGTCCTCTCCGGCATCCAGCCCTCCGGCATCCTCACGCTCGGCAACTATCTCGGCGCGATCCGCAACTGGGTGGCCTTGCAGCGCGACCATGAGTGCCTGTTCTGCATGGTCGACCTGCATGCCATCACCACCTTCCAGGACCCCGCCGCCCTGCGCGCCCAGACCCGCGAGAACGCCGCCACCGTGATCGCCTGCGGCATCGACCCTGCGGCGCACATCCTGTTCGTGCAATCCGCCGTCTCGGCGCACGCCCGCCTCGCCTGGATCTTCAACTGCGTCGCCCGCCTCGGCTGGCTGAGCCGGATGACCCAGTTCAAGGACAAAGCCGGCAAAGACCGCGAAGCCTCCAGTGCCGGCCTCTACGTCTATCCAAACCTTATGGCCGCTGACATCCACGCCTACCACGCGACACGGGTGCCGGTCGGCGACGACCAGCGCCAGCATCTCGAGCTCGCCAACGACATCGCCGAGAAGTTCAACCACGATTACGGCGTCGACTTCTTCCCCCGCATCGAGCCGGTGATCCTCGGCCCGGGCGCCCGCGTGATGAGCCTGCGTGACGGCACCAAGAAGATGTCGAAATCCGATCCCTCGGACCAGAGCCGCATCAACCTCTCCGACGACGCCGACACCATCGCGCAAAAAATCCGCCGCGCCCGCACCGACCCCGAGCCGCTTCCCTCCGAGCCGGCCGGCCTCGAGGGACGCGCCGAAGCGCGCAACCTGGTCGGCATCTACGCGGCGCTGACCAACGCCAGCGTCGAGGCAGTGCTGGCCGAGCACGGCGGCACCGGCTTCAGCACCTTCAAGGACGTGCTGGCCGGCGCCCTCACCGAGATCATCGCGCCGATCGCCAGCGACACCCGCCGGCTACTGGACGATCCGGCCCATCTGGACAGCCTGCTGTCAGCAGGTGCGGCGAGCGCCGCCGCGATCGCCGACCCGATCGTGCGCGAGGCGGAACGTCTCGTCGGCTTGGGATAAAGCCGCAACGGAGCAAGGCCAGGGCCGTCTGCCCTGGACCCGATTAAAGGCGAAGCCTTTAAAATCCATTTATCAGCTGTGCCGCACAGCAAAATCTGGTGCCGGTTAGAGATAAATTGTCCGGCTTCGCCAAGCAGAAACAGCCGCCTCCGCCTTTAACAGATCGGGGGTCTGGGGCCTCAGGCCCCAGCGGTGTCCAGAGGCAGAGCCTCTGGCCTTTCTTCCCTTACGAGACGCTCACAGTCACAGTGCGCACCGCCAACGCCAGCCGGCGATGGTCGCCGCCGCCGCTCACCGCCGCCGGCGCAGCGGCGTCCGGATGGCGCAGACGCAGCAGGTTGAGCCCGTCAGCCCGCCAAAGACCGGTCGGCACGGTGAACCCCACCGTGCCCTCCTGGCGCAGCTCGACCTCGCCGAGCGGCACGTCGTTGGCCAGCACAGCGAGGCGCTGCACCGCCAGCCGCTCGCCCCAGACATGCGGCATCAGCGTCAGCGTCACCACGCTCGCGCGCTCGGGCGGCATCGGCGGCAGGCTCAGCGTGCTCTCGTCGTCCACCATCCAGCACATGTCGGCCTCGGGGTATGACCAGCCGATGCCCAGCGCGAGCCCGAGGCTGCCACCCTCGCCGAACCGAAACACCAGGTCGGCTCCGCTCGGAGCGGCCATCGGCGCCTCATCGTCATCGTCGCGCAGCCACCAGTAATATGACGGTTCGCGCTGGCTCGGCACCTGCGTCGCATAATCGGCGTCGCGCGGGACCGGGTCCGCCGACTCGCCGTAGCGCTCGCCGATGAGCCCGCGCTCGATATGCGTCGGCGTGAACAGCGGCTCGTGCACGCGGTGGCGCATCACCGCATACGGCCTGGCGGCAAACGCGGCGAACGCCGCCATCTGGTCCGGCCCGACGAGCTGGATCGCGATCTCCGGAAACTTGTAGCGTTCCGACCAGGGAATGACCCAGCCGCTCCGATGCGCATCCACCAGCCGGCGCATCCGACGGGAGACCAGAAACGCGTCGGATTCGAGATGCACCACCTTGTCGAAGCCGTGCGCCTGCGCATACAGCGCGCCGAACGCGAACGAGCGGTGCCAGCCCGGAAAGTCGAACAGCGCCGCCCGGCCAAGCCGGAACTCGTGATGATACAGCACCACCGCCGCGTCGCTCCGCGCCTCCTGCGGGCTCGGCGCGTCGAACTCGCGAACGATCGCCACATCGTCCCAGTCCGGCAACACCGGCGAGCCGTCATCGACGATCAGCAACTGGTCCCACTGAATGCCCGGCCGCGACTGCGCCTCGATCCAGGCCCGGTAGCGCGATTGCCAGGCCGCCTGCGTGTCGGCATAGGCGGTGCAGTAGACAAGGGTGCGCATTCAGTGAAATATCGTAATGAAGGCCAGGGCTCTGCCCTGGACCCGCTGGGGCCGAAAGGCCCCAGACCCCATCCGATTGGAGCCTAGAGATTGCCGTTCCAATCTGGCGAAACCACTCGGTTCTCGTATCGACCGCACCGTCCCGGCCCGTCCCGCATGGATGAATAAATGGATTTTAAAGGCTCCGCCTTTAATCGGGTCCAGGGCAGACAGCCCTGGCCTTTCCTGCCGTACCCTCAATACTCGAATTGATACGTCAGCCCAACGGAGCTCCCCGGATCGTTCTCCGGCGTCGCCCCCTGCGTCGTGCCACCCCCGGTGCCGACCGTGGTCTGCAGCTTCAGCCGCCGCGTAAGATCGACCTGCACCTGCGCCTGGGTGCCGCCCGAAGTGCCCTGCTTGGCGCCGACATAGACGCCCTTGGCGACGTAGCGTCCCGCCTGCACCGAGGCGCCCGAGCCCGACGTGCCGCCGCCCACCGAGAGCCGGTCCAGCCCGAGCCGCTTGCGCACGCTGCCGAGCACGTCCCCGCCGCCGCCGCCCACGCCGCTGATCTCGGCCAGCGCGCCGGCGATCTCGGCGATCTGGAAGGCCGACAGCTTCGAGGTCGAGGTGTGGAACAGCAGGTAGGCCAGCACCTCGTCCTGCGGCAGCTCGGGCGTGGAGGACAGGCTGATCTTCGGCGCGTCGGCATAGCCGGTGATCTTCAGCGTCGCGGTGGTGCTGCCCGAGGTGCTGTCGGCCTCGAAATCCAGCGTCGGGTCGATCTTGCCGGCAACCCCGGTGCCGTCGAAGCCGACCCGCCCCTTGGTGAAGGTGAGCGTCGTGCCGGCGAGCGAGAAGCTGCCTTGCCGCAGATCAAACCCGCCGCCGATCTGCGGCGTCGCGGTGGTGCCGCCGACGGTGAGCTTGCCGCCGAGCTCGGCATCGAGCCCGTGGCCGCGCACGAACACCTGCCCCGGCGCGTCGACGTCGAGCGCCAGCCCGATCAGCAGCGCCGGGCCGGTGGCGGCAGCCGGCGGCTTGTCGCCAGGGCGCCGGACATCGAGCTTGGCGACCGAGGGCGGAAAGCTGTTGGGGATGTTGATGTCGGCCCGCTCGATCGTGATCTTGCCGCCGGCATCGACCCGGCTCTTCGCCTGGCCGCGCACGTAGAGGTCGGCGTCGAGCGTGGCGGTGAGCAGGTCCGAGGCGAGCGGGCGGGCATGGTGCATGGTCAGCACGATGTCGACCGGGATGGTGGGTGCCAGCGCGCCGACCGTGCCATGCGCCTCGATCGTGCCCGGCCCCGCGGTCGCGGTCAGCGAAGCCAGCGTGATCGTCTGCCCGCTCGCCTCGATCAGCGCCGCGACGTCGGTCAGCCGCAGCCCCTGCGCGTAGTCCTGCACGTCGCCGCCGGTCAGCCGCACCGTGCCGGCGAGCTGCGGCGCCGCCACCGTGCCGCGGGCGGCGAGGTCGAGCGCCAGCATGCCGCGCACCCGCCGGCCGCCGGCCTCCAGGATCGGGTTGAACAAGGCAAGGTCGAGGCTGCCGGTGGTCCTGACATCCAGCGCCCCGGCGGCCGCCAGCGGCACGGTGCCGGCGGCGACGAGGCGCAGCTTCGGCCCGGCATCGACATGCGCATCCAGCCGCGCCGTGTGGCCGTTCAGCGCCACGGTGGCGAGCGCGTTGGCGGCCGGCAGGGCGGCGGCGTTGCCGCTGCGATCGCGCAGGTCTCGGGCGACGACGCGAACGGTGCCATCGGGCGCGGCGATGCTGCCGGCGAGCCGGGCATCGGCGCTGATCGACCCGTCCGCCTGCAACCCGGGCGAAAACGGTTTTGCCAGCGCCGGCGTAACGTTGCGCAGCTGCGCCGTCAGGTCGAGCTTCGGGGTGATGGAGCCCGCCAGCGCCAGGCTCGCCTGCTGGAGCGACAGCCGCAAATGGTCCACCGAAACCCCGTCGCCGAAGCTGATCCGCGCCGGCGCGACAAGGCGCAGCGGCAGCGTCTTGTAGTCCGCGGCCAGGCTGGCGAGGGTCAGCGTCTTGCCCTTGGCATCGAGCCTGGCGGCTGCCGTGACGTTGGCGTCCGCGCCCGCGACGTGCAGCAGCGCGCCGAGCTTGAGCGCCAGCGCCGTCTGCGGCCCGTCCGCCGAGAGCGTCGCGTTGCCGGTAATGCCGTTGGCGGCGATCCCGTCGGCGTGGAGCGCCAGCGTGACAATGGGGTCGGTCGTCGCCTCGCGCACCGTGCCGGCGAGCGTCAGGTGGCCGACCCGCTCGGCCGCGAGCCCGGCATCCCGCGCATCGAGCTGCACCTTGACCACGTCGGCCAACCGGACATCGGCGTCGAGCGCGCCGGTGATCGGTTGATGCACCAGCCCCGCAAGGTCGGCCAGCCGCGGCGCCCGCAGACTGACGCTGCCGGTCGGCAATGTCGCGCCCTTGGCCAGCGACACATCGGCCCTCGCTGCGATCGACTTCCAGTCCGCGCGGTCAAGCACGACGTGCAGCGTGCCGTCATCGCCGCGGTCGGCCTTGGCAGCCAGGGTGAGCGCCGCCCCTTCGAGCGTCGCCGCGGCGTTCAGCGTGCCGGCCGGCTTGCCCGGCAGCCCGACCACATGGGCGGCGAGCGTGAGCGGCGCCGGCGCGAACCCGGTCGTGCCGAGCACGCCGTGAGCCGTCGCGTCCACCCCCAGCGTCGTCGGCGGCCCCGCCACGTGCCCGGCCGCGTCCACATGCCCGGACACGCCCGGCGCCAGCACCGCCAAGTCCGACAGCGCCACCGTCCAGTCGATGTCGAGCGCCCCCGCATCGTCCGAGCCGCTCGCGCCCACGTGCAGCGTCCGCCCGGCAACATCGACCCGGTGGATCACGATGTTGCCGTCATCGAGGCTGACCGCGGCCGCGATCTTGGCGTCGTCGCCGATCAGCCCGGGCACCGGCTTGAGCCCGCCGGTGACGCTGGCCAGCCCCGCGATCGTCACGTCGATCCGCCGCCCGACCTCGGCCAGCGTCGCGTCCACGCTCGCATGCCCGTCCAGCGCAATGCCGCCGACCGCCGCCAGCGGCGTCATGTCCGGGATCACCGCATGCGCGTGCCCAGCCAGCGCGCCGCCGGTGTCGACCGTGCCGGCAAGCTGCAGCAGCGGATGCGCCAGCGTAAAGGCGACCGGTCGCGCCGCCGCGTCGAGCTGAACATGCGCGGTGAGCTTCACCGGGTCCGCCGCCAGCACGTCCGGCTTCGGCCCCGGTATCGTCAGCGCAACGAGCGAGGCGGCGAGGTCGACCACCCCCTTGTTGCCGCTCACCTCCGCCCGCAGCGTGCCGACCCCCGCCCCGCCCGCGGCAAGGCGGTCGATCAGTACATGCGCGACCGCGTCCGGCGCGCTGAACGGCCCGTGCACATGCGCCGCGACGTCGATCTTCTGCCAGGCGACGTCCGGCCTCGGCGTCATCGCCGGCGCGCTCGCCGCCAGGTCGACGTCGGCCTGGCTGCCCGGGATGTCGACGCTGCCATGCGCGTCCGCGTGCAGCGGCCCGGCCGCCAGCGCCAGCTTCAGCCGCTCGGCGCTGCGCGGCCCGGCCACATCAAGCCGCAGCGTCAACGGCCCGCCCAGCGCCGGCAGCTTGCCGAGCGAAGCGATCAGCCCCGCCGGCGGCTCGTCCGCCGTCACATGCGCGTCGATCCGCGCCTCGTTCACCACCCCATCCACCCGATACGTGCCCGTCGCATCCAGCCGGTCGGCAGCGATCTCGGCGCTGCCAATGGTGAGCGTGTCCAGATGCGCCCGCCCGGCGAGCTTCAGCACCGCCGCCACGCCCGCGACCGGCTGCCCAAGGCTGAACCGCGCCACCGCCAAGTGCTCCACCGTCACCCGCACCGGCAGATGAAACGGTTTGGACGACGCCGGCGCCGGCTTGCCAGTCGCCGGCGCAGGCGCCGCGACCGGCAGGCGGAGAAACGCCGCGCCGGACGCCGTCAGCGACTGGATGCTCGCCGAGCGGCCCAGCAGCGCCAACGGCGACCAGTCGAGCGCCAGATCGTCCGCGCTCGCATAAACCCCCTGCGCGTCGGCCACCGCCAGGTGGCGCACCCGCAACGCGTCTGGAAACCGCCCACCCAGCCCCTCGATCGTCACCATCCCACCGGTCAGCGACCGCGCCTCACGCTCGATCAGCCGCCGGCCGGGATCGACATTCACCAGCACCAGTATCGCAATGACAAGCAGCAAAGGCAGCGCGATCAGCGCTGCTACGATCCATAAGCAAACTTTGAGAAAGCGACGCATCAGAGGAAGGAAGGCCAGAGGCTCTGCCTCTGGACGGGCACCCATCGCACTCGTGCGATGGGAACCCGGCCGCTGGGGCCCGAGGCCCCAGACCCCATTCGAGTGGGATCCAAGGGCCTCGGGCCGTCGTGCGCAGCACGCCTTCGCGTGACGTTGGGTCCAGGGCAAAGCCTTGGCCTTCCTTGCTTCTCCACTAAAACGCCTGCCCTAGCCCAATATAAATTTCATAAGCATCCGTATCCGGCCCTGTGGGCCGGTTCACCGGGACGGCGATGTCGAGCCGGATCGGCCCGATCGGCGTGTAATAGCGCGCGCCGAGTCCGATGCCGACTCTAAGCGGTCCCTCGAATGGCGCGCTCTGCGCTCCCACCTGCCCGGCATCGGCGAACGCCGCGATCCCCACCGGCCCATACACCCGCTGCCGCAGCTCGACCGTCGCCGCGTCGATCGAAGCGCCGCCGATCGGCTTGCCGTCCGGGAAGAGCGGGCTGACCGATTGGTAGCGGAAGCCCCGCACCGTCGCCGACCCGCCGCCATAGAAGCGTTGGTCGGGCGGCAGCTCGAACTCCGCCGCCCCCTGCGCCGAGCCGACCAGGGCGCGCAGCGCGATCACGGTGTGGCCGGGCTTGGTCAGGCCGATGCGGGCGACGTCCAGATAGGTCGAGGCGGTGCCCTGCAGGATGGTGAAGAACGCGTCGCCGTCCGAGCCGCCGAGGCTCTCCGTCGGCGTCGCGATCAGGTTGGCGCGAATGCCGTGCAGCGGGTCGTCGAGCGGGTTGGAGAGCTGCGTGCTGTCGTATTTGGCGGTGAACGGGATGGCGGCCAGCGTGTAGTTGCGCGTCACCCCCTCCTGGATGATCTGCTCCTGCTCGCCGCTCAGCCCGACGCTGCCGGTCCAGTAACGCGAGAACTTGCGGCTGAGCGAGACGCCGGCGGTAAACGCGGTCTGGTCGTAGGCGTCCAGGTTCTGCTTGAGCGCGCCGAGATCGGCCTCGAACTGCTGGTCGCGGCGCAGGAAATCCGGCTTCAGGAACTGCGCGGTGACGTCGTAGCCCAGCCCCTGGGTCGCGTTGCCGCCGAGCCCCGTCGCAACCGCGCCCAGGTTGAGCTGCTCCGCCTCGCCGAACACGTCGCGGTCCGACCAGGTAACGCCGAGGCTGCCGCCGAGGTCGGTCGAGTAGGCGGCGGTGATCCCGACCACATGGCGCGGCCGCTCGGCGAACACGAAGTCGAGCGGAAGTTCCCCATTCGGCTGCAGGCTGGCTCCAGGCCGCGCCTGCACCGAGGCGAACACGCCGATCGAGGCGAGGTCCTGCCGCGCCGCCTCGATCTTGCTCGGCTGGAACTCCTGCCCGGTATGCACCAGCAGCCGCCGCCGGATGAAGCCCGCCCGCACCCGCCCGAGCCCGGCCAGGTGGATGGCGCCGATGTCGACGAACGGCCCCGTCGTCGCCGCATAGGCGATGTCGAGCGTGGCGTGCGCGCTGTCCAGCGTCGCGATGGGCGTGGCGACCTTGGCCAGCGCGTAGCCGTGCTCCTGCAGCGCCGTCTGCAGCCGCCCGCCGGCGGCGAGCACGTCCGAGGCGATCGCCGGCGCCCCCGGCGTCAGCCCCAGCGTCCCGCGCAGCTCCGGCGGCACGTTGCCGGTAAGCTGCACGCCGCCGATGCGATAGAGCGGCCCGAGCGTGATCCCGACCGCCACCGCCACGCTCTGCCCGCCCGGCACCGCCGCCAGCTCGCTCGCCAGCGCCGGGTCGTCGACCGGATGCCCGGCGATCGTGATCGCGACCGTGGCGCCATACCGGCCAAAACTCTGCAGCGCGAGCTGCAGCCGGCCGACATCCTGCTGGGCGCGGCCGATCAGCGCGAAAGGCGGCGCCGGCGCGGTCTTGCGCAACGACACCAGCTGAGCGCTGCCGCTCAGCGCCGCGTCCAGCCCGGCGTCGCCGGTCTTGGCGATGCTGACGGTGTAAGGCTGCGGATCAGCCGCCCGGGCGCGCCCGCCCAGCGATGCCACCACAGCCATCAGCACGACGCGCGGGATGAGAGCGCGTCCAGGTCGAGCGGCGAACATGGCCGCAGTCCCTAGCAGCCCGCGGGAAAAGACTGAAGCAAGGGAAGGCCAGGGCTCTGCCCTGGACCCGCTGGGGCCGGAAGGCCCCAGACCCCGACACGATCGGGACGACACCCGGATTGTGCTAACAATTCTCTGGGCTGAGGCCATCCCCGAGCCGCGCCGAAAATCTTGCCTTTAGGCAAGATTTATATAACCCATTGATTTCACGACGCTACGCTGGGAAAAATGGGGCGACAGTACCATACGCTCGGTTGCTAACCACCCCGTAAATCTTGCGGTATTTCACCTCAGACCAACCACGTAGCTATGTAGAACATCCGTCATGATCGGGGTCTGGGGCCTCCCGGCCCCAGCGGGTCGAGGGCAGAGCCCTCGCCTTCCTTCCCTCCTGCTCTTCCCTGGCCAAGCGTGATCATTGATGCGCAATGTTACACGCGGTATCGAGGTCGGGCGTGGAGCTTGCAGGAGCCGATGGACACTCAGCCCGCCCTGATCGACCTGCGCGGCCCGGCTTGCGGCTCGCCGCTGAAAGCCGACTCGGCCTGCCCGGGCTCGGCCCGGCCCCGCCTGGTGCCTGCTGCGGACGCCCCCGAAGCCTGGCCGGCCAGGCACCGCCAGATCGTGCGCCGCCTGCGCGCCGCGCGCCGCATCGCCTTCGTGCTGCTGCTGACGCCGGCCGCCTGCGTCGTCCAATGGCTGCTGCTGCGTCTGCCCGGCCAGGGCCCACGCGCCCCCAAGGTGCGCTTCGCCCGCTTCTACTGGTCGATGATCTGCCGCATCATCGGCTTGCGGGTGCGCGTCGTCGGCGAGCCCGCGTCCGGCGGCGGCCGCCCGGTGGTGTTCGCTATCAATCACACCTCCTGGCTCGACATCCCCGCGGTCGGCGGCATCCTGCCCGGCTGCTTCGTCTCCAAGGACGACGTCGCGACCTGGCCCGCGGTCGGCACCGTCGCCCGCCTCGGCCGCAGCGTCTTCGTCAGCCGCCAGCGCTCGGCCACCGGGCGCGAGCGCGCCGACATGCGCCAGCGCCTCGCCGACGGCGACAACCTGGTGCTGTTCCCCGAGGGCACCAGCTCGGACGGCTCGCGCGTGCTGCCGTTCCGCTCCTCGTTCTTCGCCGTGACCGACGGCGACAACCCGCCTCTCGTCCAGCCGGCCTCGCTGGTCTACGACCGCCTGGCCGGTCTGCCGGTCGGCCGGGCCAGCCGCTCGGCCTTCGCCTGGTATGGCGACATGGACCTCGCGCCGCATGTCTGGCGGCTGGTGCAGTGGCGCGGCCTGCGCGCGACCCTGCTGCTGCACGCGCCGCTGGAGCCGGCGGCGTTCGAGGACCGCAAGGCGCTCGCCGCCGCCTGCCACGCCGCGGTCGCCGAGGGCGCGGCGTCGCTGCGCCAGAACCGCCCGGCCACGGTGCTCCCCTGCCCGCCCGCCTGCGCGCCGGCGCGCGTGCCATCCGCCTGCCCCGCCGCCAGCCTGCCCGAATGCGCGCTGACCACCGCTTTCGCCTGACCTCTTTCGCTTGACCTCTTTCGCTTGACCTCTTTCGCTTGACTCTGGGCCGCCGCAGTCCGGACACTCCGAACCGGCACCGCATAGGGACCAGGGCACTGGAGTCGAGCACGCCGACCACCGCCGGATCCCGGCCCGCTTGACCACCCTGGCTTACGCCCGCCCGGCGGTCGGATCATCGTCTCGGGCTCGCGGGCCTTGACGCCTCGCCTGCGCCGCCCCTCCTGCACGGACAGCGCCGATGCCGCTCGGCGCGCGGAGCCGATCGCCATGCCGAAGCGCCTGCACGTGGTCACCTGGGGCTGCCAGATGAACGTGTACGACAGCGGCCGGATGGCCGACGTGCTGGGGCCGCTCGGCTATGCTCCGGCCGATGGCGTCGAGGACGCCGACATGGTGATCCTCAACACTTGCCACATCCGCGAGCGCGCCGCCGAGAAGTTGTTCTCTGAGCTCGGCCGCCTGCGCCTGGTCAAGCAGGCCCGCGCCGAGGCCGGCCAGGCGACCATTCTTGCCGTCGCCGGCTGCGTCGCCCAGGCGGAGGGTGCGGAGATCATCGCCCGCGCCCCCTATGTCGACATCGTGCTCGGCCCGCAGACCTACCACCGCCTGCCGCAAATGGTCGCCGAGGCGTCGCGCGCGGCGGGAGCCGTCATCGACACCGACTTCCCGCTCGAGAGCAAGTTCGACCACCTGCCCGAAGCGACCGCGGCGCCGGCGGGCCTCACCGCCTTCCTCTCCATCCAGGAGGGCTGCGACAAGTTCTGCTCGTTCTGCGTGGTGCCGTTCACCCGCGGCGCCGAGATGAGCCGCCCGGCGGCGGCGGTGCTGGCCGAGGCGCGCCGCCTGGTCGCCGCCGGCGCCCGCGAGCTCACCCTGCTCGGCCAGAACGTCAACGCCTGGCACGGCGCAGCCCCCGCTGGCGCAAGCGCTGGCGCCAGCGGGGGCGGCGCCTGGAGCCTCGGCCGGCTGGTCCACGCCCTGGCCGCCATACCGAACCTGCTGCGCATCCGCTACACCACCTCGCACCCGCGCGACATGGATGACGACCTGATCACCGCCCATCGCGACGTGCCCCAGCTGATGCCCTTCCTGCACCTCCCAGTGCAGTCCGGCTCGGACGCGGTGCTCGCCCGAATGAACCGCCGCCACACCGCCGACGACTACCGCCGCCTGGTCGACCGCCTGCGCGCCGCCCGCCCCGACCTCGCGCTGTCGTCGGACTTCATCGTCGGCCACCCCGGCGAGACCGACGCCGACCACGCGGCGAGCCTCGCCTTGATCCGCGAGGTCGGCTTCGCCCAGGCCTTCAGCTTCAAATACTCGCCCCGCCCGGGCACCGTCGCCGCCGGCGCGCCGCGCCAGGTCGCGGAGGCGGTCAAGGACGAGCGCCTGCAGTCGCTGCAGGCACTGCTGCGCGAGCAGCAGCACGCCTTCAATCGCGCCTGCGAAGGCGTCGTCATGCCGGTGCTGTTCACCGGCGCGGGCCGCCGGCCGAACCAGGCGGGCGGCCGCTCGCCCTACCTCCAGCCCGTGCATATCGAGCTGCCGCCCGGCCTGCCCGCCGCCGCGCTCGCCGGGCGCGAGACGCCGGTGACGATCCTCGCCGGACACCCCAATTCACTGTCGGCCACCCTCGATCCCGCACAGGATCGGCCGGCCGGCCATCTTCAGGAGAGAGCCTGCGCTTGACCATCCTCGCCCCGCCCCGGCCCGCCAGTCCCGATGCCGCGCCCGGCCGCGCGACCCTGCACTTCGCCGACAATGCCCTGCTGGGGCTTCTGCTCGGCGACCATGACCGCCACCTGGTCCGCATCGAGCAGGGTTTTGGCGTGCGGGTGTCGTGTCGCGGCAACCGGGTTGCGATCAGCGGCGACCCGGCTCGCGTCGAGGCGGCGCAACAGGCGCTGACCAACCTCTACCAGCGCCTGCAGGGCGGCCAAAGCGTCCAGCTCGGCGACGTCGATGCGGCGATCCGGATGGCCGAGGCGGCCGACGGCGACCCCCGCCTGCCGCTCTCCGACCTGCCCGCGATCCGCACCCGCCGCGGCGCCGTCGGCCCGCGCAGCCCTGGCCAGCACGCCTACATGGAGCTGCTCGGCCGCGCCGAAATGGTGTTCGCCCTCGGCCCCGCCGGCACCGGCAAGACCTACCTCGCGGTCGCCCAGGCCGTCGCCATGCTGCTCGCCGGCCGCGTCGACCGCATCGTGCTGTCCCGCCCCGCCGTCGAGGCCGGCGAGCGCCTCGGCTTCCTGCCCGGCGACCTCAAGGAGAAGGTCGACCCCTATCTCCGCCCGCTCTACGACGCGCTGAACGACATGCTGCCCGGCGAGCAGGTGATCCGCCGCATGGGCGCCGGCGAGATCGAGGTCGCCCCGCTCGCTTTTATGCGCGGCAGAACGCTGGCCCATGCCTTCGT
This sequence comes from Acetobacteraceae bacterium, assembly GCA_963692975.2. Taxonomy (GTDB): domain Bacteria; phylum Pseudomonadota; class Alphaproteobacteria; order Acetobacterales; family Acetobacteraceae; genus CAXMMR01. The sequence continues at coordinate 68,665 of CAXMMR010000027.1, forward strand.
CATCCTCGACGAGGCGCAGAACACCACCCCGGCGCAGATGAAGATGTTCCTCACCCGTATGGGCGAGGGCACCCGCATGGTGATCACCGGCGACCTCACCCAGGTCGACCTGCCGCCCGGCGCCCGCTCCGGCCTGCGTGACGCCATCGACACGGTGGAGGGCGTCGCCGGCATCGGCGTCGCCCGCTTCGACGTCCGCGACGTCGTGCGCCATCCGCTGGTCGGACGCATCGTCGACGCCTATGATCAGCGCGCGGCGGCCGAGCGGGACACCTCCCGCCACAGGACGCGCCCGGAGACAGATGGAACCTCGAAGTAGTCAGACCGCCATCGCCGACGACAGGCTGGCGGAAATCTGGAACGAAGCGGCGCCTGACATCATCCCAGAGGTCATGGTCGAGTGCCGCCTCTGGCGCCGCCTGGTGCCGCAGGCCGAACGCCTCACCAGCCGCGCCGCCCGCCTCGCCGGCGGCGTCGCCACCGTGGTCCTGAGCAGCGATCGCGCCGTGCGCCGCCTCAACGCCCGCCATCGCGGCCGCAACAAGCCGACCAACGTGCTGACCTTCGCCGCCACGCCCGGCGAGCCCGGCGGCGGCATCGTGCTCGCCCTCGGTACCGTCCGCCGCGAGGCCCTCGCGCAGCGCCGCCGCCCGGCCCACCACCTCGCCCACCTGGTCGTGCACGGCGCCCTGCACCTCGCCGGCCACGACCATCACGGCCCCGGCGAGGCGCGCCGCATGGAAATGGCCGAGGCGCGGCTGCTGCACCGCCTCGGCGTGCCGAACCCCTGGCGCCCGCCGCTGCACGCCGCGCCCCAGTCTCCCCGCGGGGCCACGCCCCGACCTTCCGGCAGAGCCGCGCCCCAACCTTCGGGCAGAGCCGCGACATGAGCGGCGCCGCGCCCGGCCCCAAACCGCCGCTGTTCCGCCTGCCGCTGATGCGGCCGCTCGTCGGCCTGCTCGGCCGCCGCCGCCGCAGCGAAGGCCTGCGCCGCTCCATCGCCGAGCTGATGGAGGAGGCGGAGATCCCGCACACCGCCGGCCATGCCCCGGAGCTCGACCGCCAGGAACGCCTGCTGATCGACAACGTCCTGCGCCTGTCCGGCAAGACCGCCGACGACGTCATGATCCCGCGCGCCGACATCGTCGCCATGCAGGCCGACGTGACGCTGGACGGCGCGCTCGAGCAGATCCGCCGCGAAGGCCACTCGCGCCTGCCGGTGTTCGGCGAGCAGCTCGACGACGTCCTCGGCATGATCCACATCAAGGACGTCTACAGCTATCGCGGCCGGCCGGAGACCTTCCAGCTGCGTACCATCCTGCGCCGCCCGCTGATGGTCGCCCCGCAAGTCCCGGTCCTCGACCTGCTGCTGCAGATGCGCCAGGCCCGCATGCACCTCGCCCTCGTGGTCGACGAATACGGCGGCATCGACGGCCTGCTCACCATCGAGGACCTCGTCGAGACCATCGTCGGCGACATCGCCGACGAGCACGACGAGCTCGCCGGCTCGATGCTGACCGAGCGCGCCGACGGCACCCTCGACCTCGACGCCCGGCTGCCGATCACCGAGTTCGAAACCCGCCTCGGCCGCCCGCTCGCCCAGGACGACGCCGATTTCGACACCGTCGGCGGCCTCGTCTTCACCCTGGTCGGCCGCGTCCCCGCCCGCGGCGAAGTCATCAGCCACCCGTCGGGGATCGAGTTCCGCGTGCTGGACGCCGACGCTCGCCGCATCCGCCGGTTACGCGCCCGGCTGCCGGCAGCAAGTAAGGAAGCGGCAGAGTAAGACCAGGAAAGTAAGCAAGGCCAGGAGCTCTGCTCCTGGACCTCGCTGGGGCCGTGAGGCCCCAGACCCCTTAACTTAAGAGGATCGCATGGCTCTGGCAGCGGAACACGTGGTCGCCGAATGGATGTTTCGGAAGGGCTTTATGACGGTGCGAGGGGCAAGGCTCGGTAACACCGAGCTCGATCTACTCGGTGTTCGGCCTAAAAACGGTGGCGTCGAGGGCTGGCACGTAGAAGTTCAGGTCAGTTTTAGGCCGGTGGATCACCTGGGGCCAAAACTCAAAGAAAAGGAAAAATCAGCGATCTCACAGGACCTGAGTCAGCCCGACGCAAAACGAGCCGTGATCACGAGCAGAGCCGAGAAGTTTGTGGAGAAGAAGTTTACAAGCGAGAACGTCAACAAGCTGCGCGACAGCTGCTGGCCAGGCATCGAGTGGCGCAGGTTATTTGTCCATGGGCGACTAGTTGCGCATCAGCTGGAGCTGGAGGTCGTCCAAAGACATGTCGAGACGATCTCGTTTGAGGACGTCCTTGATCATCTTCTCAAGCGTGATCCAAAAGAAGAGAGGGTTTCGGCGTCCGCGACGGACATTGCGGAGATTGTAGCGTTCTATGAAGAGCGCGTCCGAAGCACACCGACTGCGGCGAAACCCGTCTAATCTGATGGGGGTCTGGGGCCTCAGGCTTCAGCGGGTCCAGGGCAGAGCCCTGGCCTTGCTTCTAAAGGATCATCCCCGCGTGGGCTATCTCATTCCGACTCTGCTGCTGATCCTGGCCACGAGCCTGGAGGCCGGCGGAGACGCCGTGATCCGGATCGGGCTCAAGCCGCATGACCTGGCCGCGCGGGCCGGCCTGATGCTGGCGGGCGGCGCGATCCTCTACGGCTACGGCCTGACGCTCAATCTCGCCCCACTCGACTGGGGCCGCCTTATCGGCGCCTACGTCGCGACATTCTTCGTCGTCGCGCAGCTCATCAACCTGATCGTCTTCAAGACCGCGCCGACCCTGCCGATCGTCGTCGGCGGTCTGCTCATCGTCGCCGGCGGCGGGGTCATGACCGTATGGCAGCGCTAGAGGCGCACGGGGCCGTCCTTGCGACGACCGCGGGTCTCGGACGATGTTCGGTGATGCCTCGAGCGCCCATATAGCTTGGATGGACTTCACCGAGGACGAGATCCAGCGCTACTCGCGCCACATCCTGCTCGACGAGATCGGCGGGACGGGCCAGGCGCGGCTGCGCGCGGCGCGGGTGCTGATCGTCGGCGCCGGCGGGTTGGGCTGTCCGCTGGCGCTCTATCTGGCGGCGGCCGGCATCGGCACACTCGGCCTGGTGGATGACGACGTAGTGGAGCTGTCGAACCTGCAGCGCCAGGTCGCGCACCGCACCGACGGCCTCGGGCGGCGCAAGGTCGACAGCCTGGCCGACGCCATCGCGGCGCTCAACCCGCTTGTCCAGGTCGAGCGGCACGCCGTGCGGTTGGACGCGGCGAACGCCGCCGACCTGGCGCGGCGATACGACCTGGTCTGCGACGCGAGCGACAACTTCGCCGCCCGCTACGCCGTGGCCGACGCCTGTCTTGCGGTATTTCGCCCTCTCGTCAGCGCCGCGGTGCTCCGCTTCGAGGGCCAGCTCTCGACGTTCAAGCCGCATGAGGGCCCCGAGCACCCGTGCTACCGCTGCCTCTACCCCGAGCCGCCGCCCGCGGGCGCCGTGCCGTCCTGCGGCGAGGCCGGCGTGTTCGGCGCGGTGACCGGGGTGATGGGCACGCTGCAGGCGAACGAGGTGATCAAGGAGCTGCTGGCCCTGGGCGAGAGCCTGTCCGGCCGGCTGCTGACCTGGGACGCGCTGCAAGCACGCTTTCGTGTGATCCGGTTGCGTCCCGACCCGGCCTGCGCAGTATGCGGCCGTGTCGGTGCGGAGACGTGACCCATGATGTCTAAGCCTCTCGGCGTCCTGCTGCTCTCCGGAGCCCACGACCGCGCGCACTACGCCCTGGTGCTGGCGGCAGGCGCCGCGGCGCTCGGCCGCGCCGTCACTTTGTTCGCCACCAATGGCGGCTGCCGCGCGCTGTGCGCCGACTGGTCCGGGCTCGACGATGTCGGCCGGGACGCGGCGCTGCGCCGGCGCGGCGTGGTCGGCTTCGGCGAGCTGCGCGATGCGGCGCGCGACGCCGGGGTCGCCTTCATTTGCTGCGAGACCGGGCTGCATTCGGAAGACATCGCGCCCGAGGAGCTCTGGGAGCCGGCGCTGGTCGCCGGCGTCGCGACCTTTCTTGAGGCCGTGGGCGACGGGCAGATGATCTCGATCTGACGACCTGCGCATGTTGCCCGACCTGCGCATGTTGCCCGACCTGCGCATGTTGCCCGACCTGCGCATGTTGCCCGACCTGCGCATGTTGCCCGACCTGCGCATGTTGCCTTGACGCTGCGGACGGCGCGCGGCACCCACGCTGCATGCCTCGTTTTCTCGTGTCGGCCGTGTTCTGCCTTGCCGCCTCGGCTGCCGCCGCCCAACCTGCCACGCAGGCGCCGCCGCCGCCCAACTGGAGCCAGGCGCTGCGGGTGCATCCGGTCTCGCGCCCCGGCCACACCACCTCGCAGCTTGGCCTGCCAGCGCTGCATCACGGCCTGCCGCATCGGCCGCCGCTGCACCACGCGGTGATCACCCACCCCGCGCACCACGCGCTGCCGCCAACACGCAAGCCGCCGGCACGGCCCGAGTCGCACCCGGTCATACCCGCCCGCACGCACCATCCCGAACCAGTCGCTGCGCCGCGGGTCGCGCCTCCACCCCCCTCGCCTCCGGCGCCCCCGCCCGAGCCGCCGAAGGGCACGGTGACCGGCCTGCCGCTGCCGCGCTTCGCGTCGCTGCGCTCGGACGACATCAACCTGCGCAGCGGCCCCGGCGCGCGCTACCCGATCGACTGGGTCTACAAGCGCCGCGAGCTGCCGGTGATGATCGAGCGCGAGTTCGACGTCTGGCGGCTGATCGAGATGCCGGACGGCACCAAGGGCTGGGTGCACCAGGCGACGCTGACCGGCCGCCGCACCTTCGTGGTCACCGGCGCCGACGCGACGCTGCGCGCCAGCGCCAGCCAAACGGCCGAGGCGGTCGCGGTGCTGCGCGTCGGCGTGGTCGGCCGCATCCGAGCCTGCGATGCGGCGTCCGACTGGTGCCAGGTGCAGGCCGCCGACCAGCACGGCTGGCTGCCGCGCAGCGCGTTCTGGGGCACCGCGCCGAACGAGCCGGTGGCGCCGCCATAGGGCAAGCGCTTCTTTTTTGAAAAAAGAAGCAAAAAACTTTCATCCGTTGATTACGAACATCAATCGGTCAGAAGTTTTTTGGTCCTTTTTTTCAAAAAAGGACCGCTTCCTTTTTACGTCGCCCTGAAGTTCACCACCGCCGCAAATCCGGTCTCGGTGCCGATCGCCAGCCGCGTTCCATCCGGGCTCCACGCCAGCGCCGACACCGCGCCGCGTCCCGGCCCGGCGACCCGCAGCAGCTTCTGCTCGCTGATCTCGGCCAGGATCACGCTGCCGTCGGCGTGCCCGGCGGCGACCGTCTCCTGCTCGGGGTGGCAGGCGACGCGGGTGACCATGGCGCTGCCGCCGCCGAGCTCGCGCGGCGCCTTGCCCATCGGCCCGCCGCCGAAGAACGGCCACAGCACGATCACCTCGGCGCCCGAGCTCGCCAGCCACCGGCCGCTGCGGCTGAAGCCGAGCGAGGCCGTCTTGGCCGGATAGCCGGACATCCGCATGTGCTGCCCGTCGGCCAGCCGCCAGCCATGCAGCGCGTTGTCCTGCATGGTGGTCATCACGGCATCGGCGCTCGGATGGATGGCGACGCCGGTGTGGCTGCCCTTCCACTCGAGCAGCCGCGGCTTGTCCTCGCGCGCGGCGACGAAGCGCAGCGAGGCGCCGTTATAGTGCGAGGCCGCCAGCCGCTTGCCGCGCGCGTCGAACGCGAGCCCGGTCACCGTCGTTGCATGCTCGTAGCGCCGCTGCGCGATCCCCGCGCCGTCGAACAGCTCGACGCGCTTGCCGGCGGCCGCGGCAATCAGGCCGCTGCCGCCCCGCCAGCTCGCCACCTGCTCGACCCAGCGCCCGCCGAAGCTCGCCACCTCCCTTGTCGCCCCGTCCACGCCGGTGCGCATCAGCCGCCCGTCATCGCCGCCGCTGACAAACCCGCCGGCCGGGTGCGCGGCAAGACACAGCGTGCCGCCATCATGCGCCTCGACCGCCCGGAACGACTCGCCAAGCCGCAGCGTCCCGTCGCCGAGCGCAAATGCGACGACGCCCCCAGCGTCAAAGACGACCGCAACGACAAAGGCGTCCAGCTCGGCGGTGATGCCGCGTGTGCGTAGCACCAGGTCGGCGTCCAGCGTCGCGCTCATCCCGCCGCGTCCCGCTCAGGCGGCACGGCAGCTTTCCAGCCCGCGCCGCAACTGCGGCCGGTTGAGGTTGCGGCCGATAAACACCACGCGGGAGGTGTGCGCCTCGCCATGCTTCCACGGCCCGATGAAGTCGCCATCCGCCATCATGTGCACCGCCTGGAAGGCGAAGCGCCGCTCCTCGCCGGCATAGGCCAGGATGCCCTTGGTGCGCAGCATGTCCGCCCCGCGCTCGGCCAGCAGCGCGCCGATCCAGGCCTGGAAGCGCGACGCATCCAGCGGCTCGGCCACCTCGACGCTCACCGAGGCGATCTCGTCGTCATGCGAGTGCTCGGTGTCGGTGAGAAAAGTCGGGTCGAAGTCGAGCACCCGCGACAGCTCGAACGCGCCACGCTCGAGGATCTGCTCGACCGGCACCTGCGAGCGCGTCGCATGATGCAGCCGCGCCGTGCGGTTGATCCGCCGAACCGACGCCTCGACCGCGGCGAGTTCGTCGGCCGAGACCAGGTCGACCTTGTTCAGCACGATCACGTCGGCGAACGCGATCTGGGCCGCCGCCTCGGCGCTGTCGGCCAGCCGGTCCGGCAGCGTTTTCGCGTCGACCACGGTGACGATGGCGTCGAGCCGCGTCTTGCCCCGCACGTCCTCGTCGACAAAGAAGGTCTGCGCCACCGGCGCCGGGTTCGCGAGCCCCGTGGTCTCGACGATGATGCCGTCGAACCGCCCCTTGCGCCGCATCAGCCCGCCGAGGATGCGGATCAGGTCGCCGCGCACGGTGCAGCAGATGCAGCCATTGTTCATCTCGAACACCTCCTCGTCGGCATCGACCACCAGGTCGTTGTCGACGCCGAGCTCGCCGAACTCGTTGATCACCACCGCATAGCGCTTGCCGTGGCTGCCGGTGAGAATGTGATTGAGTAGCGTGGTCTTGCCCGCGCCGAGATAGCCGGTCAGCACGGTAACCGGAACGAGGTCAGCCATTCGACGCTCCTTTAAGAAAGCGGTTTTTTTTGAAAAAAAGAACCAAAAAACTTCTATCCGTAAAGACGCCTTCGGCCGACATAGATAATCGGATAAAAGTTTTTTGCTTCTTTTTTTCAAAAAAGAAGCCCTTCTCTGACCTTCAGCAGCCGCTCCCGCGCCGGCCCGACGTCGAACTGCCTCGCTCGCGCCAGCCCGCGTACCGCCAGCGCCGTCCGCAGCCCGGCATCCGCCGCCAGCCGCCGCAGCGCCTCGGCCAGCGCACCCGGCTGATCCGGGTCGACGATCAGCGCCGCGTCGCCGACCAGCTCGGCCAGGCCGCCACGGCCCGAGCAGACCAGCACCGCGCCGCTCGCCATCGCCTCCAGCGCCACCAGCCCGAACGGCTCCGGCCAGCGGCTCGGCACCGCCACGATCGCCGCTGCCGCCATCGCCGCCAGCACCGCCTCGTGCGGCCGGTAGCCATCGAGCACGATCCCCGCCGCCGCAGCCTGCGGCCGCAGCCTAGCCAGGAACGGCGTGTCCGGCGAGCCTGGCCCGAACCGATCGGCGCCGATCATCCGCGCCCGCCAGCCCGGCAGGTCCGGCAGCGCCGCGGCGCAGGCCGCAACGAACGCGTCCGCCCCCTTGTCGGCCACGATCCGCCCAGCAAACAGGATCTCCGGCGTCCGCACGGCCGCCGACGGCGGCAGCGCCGCCAAGTCCACGCAGTTCGGCAGCACAGCCGGCGGCGGCGCGTCGCCGACCCCTTCCATAAAGCGTTCGGCGAGCCAGCCGGACACGGTCGCCACCCGCACCACCGCCAGCAACCGCCGCCGCGCCGCCGGGTCGGCCGCGCCGCGCATGCCCTGTGGATCATTGTGCAGCACCAGCAGCACCGGCGTGTCCGGCATCGCCCGCCGCACCGCCAGCGCGATCGCCGGCCGGTTATGCACCTCCACCAGCCCCGGCCGCAGCCGCCGCAGCGCCCGCACGACCCCGTTGGCATAGCGGCCAACATGGCTTGATGGCGGCCAGAACGGTAGCCGCACCGGCTCGAACCGCCGGGAGGCAAACGCCGCACCCTCGAACGCCCGCCCCAGCACCACCTCGCCGCCGCTCGCCAGCCGCTCCACCAGCAGCCCGATCGCCCCGGCATGGCCCGGACCAAACCCCTCGCGCGGCGGCAGCACCACCGCGACCGAAGAGCCGCCGCTCACGCCTGCTCGTACTTGTCGAGCCTCCACGCCACGGGCTCCGCCGCCGCCTCACCATACCAGCGATCCACAAGCGGATGCGCCCGCACCGCCGCGCAATACGCTGAGCTCACCTCGCCCAACGCCGGCCCATACGTCAGGAACCGCGCCACCACCGGCGCGAACATCGCATCCGCCAGCCCCATCGACTCGCCGAACAGGAACCCGCCGCCCGCGCCAAACCGCCGCCGCGTCTCGCCCCAGATCGCCTCGATCCTGGCGATGTCCGCCGCCACCTCCGGCGCCGGCACCCGCGGCGCGACCTCGCGCCCCAGCACCATCGGCATCGCCATCCGCAGCGGGCGAAACCCGGCATGCATCTCCGCCGCGATCGCCCGCGCCCAGCTCCGCGCCACCCGTTCCGCCGGCCACAACCCCGGCGCCAGCTCGGCGCAATACTCGCCGATCGCCAAGCTCTCCCAGATCACCGCGCCATCATGGTGCAACGCCGGAACCAGCCCGGACGGCGTCGCGTCCCGCACCGCCGACGGCCCATCGCCCGCCAGCGGAATGACCTCGTCCGTGACCTCAAGCCCCGCCAGGCGAACCGCCAGCCAGCCGCGCATCGACCAGGAGGAGTAGCGCCTGGTGCCGAGGATCAGACGATTGTCAGTCAAGGAAGGCCAGAGGCTCTGCCTCTGGACTCCGCTGGGGCCGTGAGGCCCCAGACCCCAAGCGTTTGGAGTTCAAGCCCGCTTCTTCCTTGCTTGGCAAAGCCATTCAAATCCTCTCCGACACTCCAAACTCACCGTTGGAACATCAATAACAAATGGATTTCAAAGGCTCCGCCTTTGATGGGGTCAAGGGGCAAAGCCCCTTGCCTTGCCTAAACCGCCGCCGCCTCGAACTGCCGGCGCTTGCGCTGCATCACCGTCCAAAACAGCTTGGTCGCAACGGCCGAGAGCCGTCCGCGCGGCGGCAGACCGACGGCCTTAAGGATCATGCCGATGCTGCGTTCGATGTGGCGCAGCCGGTAGAACCCCATCGCGCGGCTCATGTAGCCGGCGATCGAGCGCTTATGCTGGTAGGTGGCGCCGGCGGGTTCGTTGCTGACGTGGAAGGCGAAGGCGAGCTCGTCATCTTCGGTTTCGGTGATCCGTCCGGCGGCGATGCGCAGCCGCGACAGCATGCCGAGCTTCTCGCGCCCGAGGTATCGCTTCATGTGGTCGTAGAACAGCTTGAAGTGTCGGAACTCGTCGGCGGCGATGAGCCGGCAGATCTGCTCGAGCACCGGCTCGCGGGTCGCGTCGGCCAGGGCGGAGTAGTAGCTGGAGGTGCCGGTCTCGACCATGCAGCGCGCGATCAGCTCGCCAGTGCGTGAGCCGCGGATCGAGGTGTCGATATCAAGCGGCAGCTTGTAGCCGTCCTGATAGCGCCGGAAGCAATCGGCATAGTCCCAGCCCGGATCGGCGAGCATCGCCCAGCGGCCGAGCGCATCGCCGTGCTGCACCTCCTCGACCGCCCAGTTATCGGCCGCCTGCTTGAAGTCCGGATCGTCGTTGAAGACGTTCTTGAGGTAGACCGCGTAGTCGGTGCCGTTGCGCTCGACCATGGCGGCGGCTTTGACGAGCTTGATCTGGTCCGGATCGAGCTGCGTCGCGTCGAAGCTGTTCCAGGCAACGTCGTCGATACGCCAATGCTTCATCTACCTGCCTGTCCGCTACTGAGGATCGGCAATTATGACAGCCGCGGACAGGCGCCGGAAGGGGTGGCGCGCCCCTGTGGCCGCAGCGACACAGCGCATCGCTGCGCAAATGTAAGTGCCTCCAATGCATAGGCAGGTGCCCGCACAGCTGCTCAGTTGAGCCTCGTTATATCCAAAGAGATATTACGTGACCTGTCAGGACCATCATCATGCGCGCATCCATCGGGCTTTCGACATTGCTCTGCCTGCTGCCGCTGGCCGCCCAGGCCCAGAGCGCGAATGTCGGTGACATATCGGTCACGCCCGGCACGATCGCGCTGGCCGGTGGCGCCGACAGCAGCATGCCCGCGCCGCTGAACATGGCCCCGCCGCCAACTAGCGCCGCCGCGCCGCTGGCGGCCCAGGCGGCGCCGGTGCCGGATGACAGCGGCCTCGGCGGCTACTTCGCCAATTGGTTCAACCGGGTGGCGGTGGCGCAGGCGACCCAGCCGCACTGGATGACGCCGCTGGTGACGGTGACGCCACGGCTGGAGGAAGAGGTTCGCTACGACCAGTTCTGGGAAACCCGCGGCAACACCTCTACGCTGGACGTGTTCGACGGCGGCAAAGGTCTCGAGCTGATTCCGACGGAGACCAACGAGGTTCTGATCAATCCGCCCGCCTACCAGTACAAGCAACACACCGGGTCGCCAGCGAATGGCTGGCTGGACGACCAGTTTCTGGTGGTCAAGCAACGCCTGCTGAGCGCCAATGAGGAAAACGGTAACTACATCGTCACCGCCTTTCTCGGCGTGACCGCAGGGTCCGGCAACGAGGCTTTCACCAACAACACCTGGGTGGTCACGCCGACGCTCGCCGGCGGCAAGGGCTGGGGCGACTTCGATATCCAGGCGACCGTCGGCGCGCCGCTGCCGCTGCAGCATCAGCACGAGATCGGCATCTCCATCGCCACCAACGTCGCCCTGCAGTATCACCTGCTGCGCTATCTCTGGCCCGAGCTGGAGATGAACGACACCTGGTGGGTGGACGGCAAGCAGCGCGGCGGCAAGAACCAGGTGTTCCTGACGCCAGGCATCATCCTCGGGCGTTTCGAGATCTACAAGCGCGTGCGCTTCATCATCGGTGGCGGCTACCAGTCCGCCATCACGCCGAAATACGTCGTCACCTCGGAGCAGACGCCCGCCTACAATCACGCCTGGATCCTGACCGCGCGCGTCGCCTTCTAGACACCATCCGGCCTGCGCCGGCCGGACGCTTCAGCTCGCTCCCATTCGGCGTTATCGTCGCGGCCGGCTTGATCACGGAGCGCCGACCGGCATGCGCAGTCCAACTTCGAAGCTCCGCCACCCCGAGCGCGCCGGGCTGCATCTTCGCGTGGTGCTGGAGCAGGGCGTGGCAGTCGGCCCAGGACGCGCCGACCTACTCGAGGGCATTCAGGAGCTCGGCAGCATCGCCGCCGCCGGCCGCGCGATGGGGATGAGCTACCGCCGCGCCTGGCTGCTGGTGGAGGATACCCGTGCAGCCTTCGGCGCGCCCATCGTGGTCGCCCGGCCGGGCGGGGTCGCAGGCGGTCACGCGGAGCTGACGGAGCTCGGCGCCGCCGTGGTGGCGCTCTATCGATCGATCGAGATCAAAGCAGCAAACGCGGTCAGCAGCGAGCTGACGGCGCTGCAGCAGCTCCGCCGGACCGGCTAGGCCGCTCCGGCAGCCTCCACCTCGGCCCTGGCCGACTGCAGCGCGTCCATGCTGGCGTCGATCGCGTCCACATTCATCTTGTCGGCGTCGTCATAGGCCTTCTGCGCCGCCGCCAGCCGCTGCTCGGCCGCCGCACGGCTGAGCTCGCCCACCGGCACGGCCGTGTCGGCGAGAATGGTGCAGCGCTCCGGCGTTAGCTCGGCAAATCCGCCGGCGACAAAGAAGCGGTCGGTCACACGGCCGCCCTCGTGCAATGCAATCACGCCGCCACGCAGCGTCGTGATCATCGGCGCGTGGTTCTCCATCGCCGCCAGGTCGCCCTCGCTGGCCGGCATCACCACCATGTCGACGGCACGCGACAGCAGCAGGCGCTCAGGGCTGACGATCTCGACTTCTACGGGCATGTTGGTCCTCAAGAAGAGGTTCTTTTTTGAAAAAAAGAACCAAAAAACTTTTTTTCGATAAAAGTAATAGCTAGTCTGATAGAGGTTTTTTGCTTCTTTTTTGCAAAAAAGAAGCGCTCGCTTCCTTCAAGCTGCCTGCTTCAGGCTTTCACCCTTCTTCACCGCATCCTCGATCGTGCCGACCATGTAGAACGCGTTTTCCGGCAGGTTGTCGTGCTTGCCGTCGACGATCTCCTTGAATGACCGGATCGTGTCGGCGACGGGCACGAAAATACCCGGCGAGCCGGTGAACACCTCGGCGACGTGGAACGGCTGGCTTAGGAAGCGCTCGATCTTGCGCGCCCGCGCCACGATCAGCTTGTCGTCCTCGGAAAGCTCGTCCATGCCAAGAATGGCGATGATGTCCTGCAGCGACTTGTAGGTCTGCAGCACCCGCTGCACCTCGCGCGCCACCGCGTAGTGCTCCTCGCCGACGATGCGCGGGTCGAGCGAACGGCTGGTGCTGTCGAGCGGGTCGACGGCCGGGTAGATGCCCTTCTCGGCAATCGAGCGGTTCAGCGTCGTCGTCGCGTCCAGATGCGCGAACGAGGTCGCGGGCGCGGGGTCGGTCAGGTCGTCGGCAGGCACGTAGATCGCCTGCACCGAGGTGATCGAGCCCTTCTTGGTCGAGGTGATGCGCTCCTGTAGCGCGCCCATGTCGGTCGCCAGCGTCGGCTGGTAGCCCACCGCCGAGGGAATGCGGCCGAGCAACGCCGAAACCTCTGCGCCGGCCTGGGTGAAACGAAAGATGTTGTCGACGAAGAACAGCACGTCCTGGCCCTCCTCGTCGCGGAAATACTCGGCGAGCGACAGGCCGCTCAGGGCCACGCGCGCGCGCGCCCCTGGCGGCTCGTTCATCTGGCCGTAGACCAGCGCCACCTTGGAGCCCTCGGTCGAGTTGTTCTCGCCGAGCTTGATCACCCCGGCATCGACCATCTCGTGATAGAGGTCGTTGCCCTCGCGGGTGCGCTCGCCGACGCCGGCGAACACCGAGACGCCGCCATGTCCCTTGGCGATGTTGTTGATCAGCTCCTGGATCAGCACCGTCTTGCCGACGCCGGCGCCGCCGAACAGGCCGATCTTGCCGCCCTTGAGGTAGGGGCAGAGCAGGTCAACGACCTTGATGCCGGTGACCAGGATCTCGGCCGACGCCGCCTGGTCCTCGAACGAGGGCGCCGCGCGATGAATGGGATAGAACGTCTTGGCGTTCACCGGCCCGCGCTCGTCAATCGGCTGGCCGATGACGTTAAGGATGCGCCCCAGCGTCTCAGGCCCCACAGGCACCTGGATCGGGTGTCCGGTATCGGTCACCTCCTGGCCGCGCACCATGCCGTCGGTGCTGTCCATGGCGATGCAGCGCACCGTGCGCTCGCCCAGCTCCTGCGCCACCTCGAGCACCAGGTCGAGCTCGCCGACCCGGCTGGTGAGCGCGTTCTGAATGTAGGGCAGCTCGCCCTCGAACTGCACGTCGACCACGGCGCCGAGCACCTGCGAGACGCGTCCGACATTGTTGCTGGCCATGTCTATGTCCTTTCGGTTCGGATCACCGTCACAGCGCCTCGGCGCCGGAGATGATTTCGATCAGTTCACGTGTGATGTTGGCCTGGCGCGTGCGGTTATAGTTGAGCGTCAGGCGATTGATCATGTCGCCGGCGTTGCGCGTCGCGTTGTCCATCGCCTGCATCTGCGCGCCGTAGAAGCCGGCCGCACTCTCCAGCAATGTGCGATAGATCTGGATCGCGAGGTTCTGCGGCAGCAGCTTGGCCAGGATCGTCTCCTCGTCGGGCTCGAACTCGTAGACGCCCCGCGCCCCGCCCTTCTCGTCCTCGGCCTGCTCCTTGGGCTCCGGCAACGGAACCAGCCGCGTCTCGGTAGGGATCTGCGAGATCACCGAGTGAAACCGGTTGTACACAATCGTTGCGACATCGAACTCGCCGCGCGAGAACATCTCGGAGACCTGACTTGCCACCGTCTGCGCCTGAGCGAACTCGATGCGCTTTGACCCGCCGAACGCGGACTCGCCGACGATGTCGGATGCGAAGTCGCGACGCAGGAAGTCGCGTGCCTTGCGCCCGACGACCATCAGCTTGACTGTCTTGCCCTCGCTCTTGAGGCGCCGAACCAGGGTGCGCGCCGCCCGCCCGATGCCGGAGTTGAAAGCGCCCGCCAAACCACGGTCGGCCGTGACCGCGATCACCAGATGCACCTGCTCGCTGCCGGTGCCGACCAGCATCCGCGGCGCGCCGGGCGTGCCGCGCACGTTGGCCGCCAGCCGGGTCAGCATCGCCTCCATACGCTCCGCATAGGGCCGCGCCGCCTCCGCCTGGCTCTGCGCGCGCCGCAGCTTGCTGGCGGCGACCATCTTCATCGCCGAGGTGATCTTGCGGGTCGACTTGACGCTGTTGATGCGCCCGCGCAGCTCCTTGAGATTAGCCAATTACGCCACGAACCGCTTGGTGAAGCCGTCGAGGAAGCCGGCGAGCTTGCTCTCCGTCTCCTTCTTCAGCTCGCGATCGTTGCGTATGCTCTCCAGGATCGACGGCTCGGACGACTTCATCTCCGACAGCAGCGCGTGCTCGTAACGCCCCACCTTGCCGACGTCCACGCGGTCGAGATAGCCACGTGTGCCGGCGAAGATCACCACCACCTGGTCTTCGACCGGATAGGGCGTGAACTGCGGCTGTTTGAGCAGCTCGGTGAGCCGCGAGCCGCGCGCCAGCAACTGCTGGGTCGAGGCGTCGAGGTCCGAGGAAAACTGCGAGAATGCCTGCATCTCGCGATACTGCGCGAGGTCCAGCTTGATCTTGCCGGCCACCTGCTTCATCGCCTTGATCTGCGCCGCCGAGCCCACGCGCGAAACCGACAAACCGACATTCACCGCCGGGCGAATGCCGCGGAAGAACAGTTCCGTCTCCAGAAAGATCTGGCCGTCGGTAATCGAGATGACGTTCGTCGGAATATAGGCCGAGACGTCGCCCGCCTGCGTCTCGATCACCGGCAGCGCGGTGAGCGAGCCGGCGCCATGCGCGTCCGACATCTTCGCCGCCCGCTCGAGCAGGCGCGAGTGCAGGTAGAACACGTCGCCGGGATACGCCTCGCGGCCGGGCGGCCGGCGCAGCAGCAGCGACATCTGGCGATAGGCCACCGCCTGCTTGGACAGGTCGTCATAGACGATCAGCGCATGGGTGCCGCTGTCACGGAAGAACTCGCCCATCGTGCAGCCGGTGTACGGCGCGAGGAACTGCATCGGCGCCGGGTCCGACGCGGTCGCAGCGACGACGATGGAGTATTCCATCGCGCCGTTCTCCTCCAGCGTCCGCACGATCTGTGCGACAGTGGAACGCTTCTGCCCGATCGCGACGTAGATCGTGTAGAGCTTCTTGCTCTCGTCCGTGCCGGCGTTGATTGTCTTCTGGTTAATGATGGTGTCGATCAGCACCGCGGTCTTGCCGGTCTGCCGATCGCCAATCACGAGCTCCCGCTGGCCCCGCCCGATTGGGATCAGCGCGTCGATCGCCTTGATGCCCGTCTGCATCGGCTCATGCACCGACTTGCGCGGCACGATGCCCGGCGCCTTCACCTCGACGCGCGTGCGCTTCACGTCGGTGAGCGGCCCCTTGCCGTCGATCGGGTTGCCCAGCCCGTCGACCACCCGGCCGAGCAGCCCGCGCCCGACAGGGACGTCGACGATCGAGCCGGTGCGGTTGACGGTGTCGCCCTCGCGGATCTGCGTGTCGTCGCCGAACACCACGATGCCGACATTGTCGGTCTCGAGGTTGAGCGCCATCCCGCGCACCCCGGCGCCGGGGAACTCCACCATCTCGCCGGCCATCACGTTCTGCAGGCCGAAGACGCGCGCGATTCCGTCGCCGACGCTGAGCACCTGCCCGGTCTCGGAGACGTTCGCCGCGGTGTCGAACGAGGCGATCTGCTGCTTGAGGATCTCGGAAATTTCGGCGGGACGGATTTCCATCACGCGGCTCCCTTCATGGCGTATTGCAGGCGCTGCAGACGGGATTTGATCGAACTGTCGAATAGCCGCGCGCCGATGCGCACGACCAGGCCGCCGAGCAGCGACGGATCGACCTGCTCCTCGATGTCGACCTTGCCGTAGCCGGCCTCGATCAGCCGCGCGCGGAGCTGCTCGCGCTGCACCGCCGAGAGCGGATGCGCCGTGACGACCTTCGCCACCACGACGCCGCGCTTCTGCGCCGCCAGGCTCGCAAACGCCGCGACGATCTCGCGCAAGGCCGGCAGCCGGCGGTTATTGACAATGACGCCGACGAAGTCCTGCACCAGCTTGCCGAAGCCCTGGCTGGCCAGGATGTCGCTCAGTGCCGCACGCGCCTGGTTGATGTCCACCAGCGGGCTGCCCAGCAGCCGGCGAAGCGGCGCGCTCTCGTCGATCAGCCGCCCCAAAGCCGCGACCTGCTCCACCGTGCGGTCGAGGTCGCGATGGTCGTCGGCCAGTGAATACAGCGCTGCCGCGTAGCGATCCGTCAGGCCGCCGCCGGAAGAAATCGTCGAGCCGCCAGAGGCCACTGGATCAGGGTTCCGTTGCAGGGTGGATCGGTTGTAACCGGCGCGCCGCGTCTAGCATTGGAGGGGGCCGGAGGCAACACAAGGGCGAGGCTTTGCCTCGCGCTCCACCAGGGGGACGAGCCATCCCCCTGGACCCCGGCATCACCTAACTAGCGGGATCCAAGGGCCTCCCGGCCCTTGGTGGGTCAAGGGCAAAGCCCTTGCCTCGCCTCATAGAAACGAAACCGGGTCCACGTCCACGTCCACCCGCACCCCCCGCCTCGTTTCCACCGCCGCCAGCCAAGCCCGCAGCAGCGGCTGCACCGCAACGTCGCGCCGCGTCTTGAGCAGCAGCCGCCGCCGGTGCCGCCCGCGCAGGATGGCGAGCGGCGCCGGCGCCGGGCCGAGCACGCTCACCCCCTCGCCATACGGCGCCGCCCGGCCGAGGTCGCGCGCCGCCGCATCGGCCGAGGCGGCGTCGTCGGCGCTGACGATCAGCGCCGCGAGCCGGCCGTAGGGCGGCCAGTGCCCGGGCCGCCGCGCCTCGGACTCGCGCGCCATGAAGGTCGGCAGGTCGCCCGCGACCAGCGCCTGCATCACCGGATGCTCGGGCGAGAAGGTCTGCAGCAGCACCTGCCCCGGCGCCTCCGCCCGCCCCGCCCGCCCGGCGACCTGGTGCAGCAGCTGCACCGTGCGCTCGGCCGCCCGCAAGTCGCCGCCGGCAAGCCCCAGATCGGCATCGACCACGCCGACCAGGGTGAGGTGCGGGAAGTGCCAGCCCTTGGCGACGATCTGGGTGCCGATGATGAGGTCGACTTCGCGCCGCGCGATCGCCTGGCCGGCCAGTCCCGCGGCGTGCGGCCCCGGCATGGTGTCGGACGCCATCACCAGGGTGCGCGCGTCCGGGAACAGCGCGGCGGCCTCCTCGCTGATCCGCTCGACGCCGGGGCCGACCGGCACGAAGCTCGCCTCGGCCGAGCAGTGCGGGCAGACCGGCGGCACCGGCTCCTGATGGCCGCAATGATGGCAGGCGAGAACCCGCCGGGCGCGATGCTCGACCAGCCAGGCGGTGCAGTTCGGGCATTGCAGCCGGTGGCCGCAGGCGCGGCACAGGGTCAGCGGCGCGTAGCCGCGGCGATTGAGGAACAGCATCGCCTGCTCGCCGCGCGCCAGCGTCTCCTGCACCGCCTGCACCAGCACGGGGCTGAGAAACCGGCCGCGCTCCGGCGGATGGCCGCGCAGGTCGATCGCGGCGACGCTCGGCAGGCTCGCCCCGCCATGCCGGGCGGCGAGCGTCAGGCGCGTGTAGCGCCCCGCCTCGACATTGGCGATCGTCTCCAGGCTGGGCGTAGCGGAGACCAGCACGCACGCCGCCTCGGCCAGCCGCGCCCGCACCACCGCCATGTCGCGGGCATGGTAGTTGACCCCGTCCTCCTGCTTGAACGCCGTCTCGTGCTCCTCGTCGACGATGACGAGCCCGAGGTCGGGGAACGGCAGGAACAGCGCCGAGCGGGCGCCGACCAGCACCCGCGCCGAGCCGTCGGCAACGGCGCGCCAGGTGATCCGCCGCGTGCGCGAGGACAAGTCGGAGTGCCAGACCGCCGGCGCGGTGCCGAACCGCTCGACGAAGCGCTCGAGCCACTGGGTGGAGAGCGCGATCTCCGGCAGCAGCACCAGCGCCTGGCGCCCGGCCGCCAGGCACTCGGCGACCGCCTCCAGGTAGCACTCGGTCTTGCCCGAGCCGGTGACGCCGTCGAGCAGGCTGACCGAGAAGCGCTGCGCCGCGGTCGCCGAGCGCAGCGCCGCCGCCGCCGCCGCCTGCGCCGGCGAGAGCGTCGGTCCGGGATGCTCGGGATCCGGGTCGCTGAACGGCGCCGCGACCGGCAGCGCGGTCGCCAGCAGCAGCCCGGCATCGGCCATGGCGCGCACCACGGCGACCGACGTGCCGGCCGCCCGGGCGAGTTCGCCGGAGGATTGCGGCGCCTGGGCGGTCAGGGCCGCGATCACCCGCCGTCGCGGCTCGGTGAGACGCACGCCCCCTGCCTGCTCGCCCATGCCCGACGCGTCTGGCGACGCCAGGCTCCAGCCCGGCGCCGGCGCCGGCGGCCGCAGCGCGTTGACCCGCAGCGCCATCGCCAGCACCTCGCCCGGCATCGCCAGCGTGTAGCCGGCAACCCAATCGACGAAGCGCCGCAGCGACGCCGGCAGCGGTTCGGCGGCGATCAGCGCCGTGATCGGCCGCAGCCGGTTGTCGCCCACCTCACGCAGGCCAAACGGCGCCTCGCTGCCCGGGTCCGGCCGCGACTCCGGCGGCGTTTGGGGCCGCGCCTCGGCCGCGTCGCGCCCCGCCTCGCCCCCTCCTTGGCGAGGATCCCACACGACGCCGACCTCCTCGCGACGGTTGAGCGGCACCAGCACGAGGTCGCCGGGCGAAACCTTCATGCCCTCCGGCACCGCGTAGTCGAGCGGCCCGGCGAACGGGTAGGGCAGCAGCACGGCGATCCGGCGCCGGCCCGGCGCAGGGCCAAGCTCCTCGCGCGGGACCGTTTCAAGCAGGTCGGGCGCGTGTATCCTGCGTGCGTGGTCCCGGCGTGCGGGCGGACCCATGGTGTGCATGTCGATGAGGATCAGGGGTTCGCAGCTGTTGGGCTCGGAACATCAGGCCGTGGCGCCGCCTCAGCAACCCCATGCGGCCACGTCATGACCGACGAGCCGGCCGCCGACCTGCCCGCCGACGGGCCAGCCGGCCCGATCACCGATGCGGCGCTCGACACCCTGCTGCGCGCCCGGCCAGGCTTCCTCGCCGGCCGGCCGGAGCTCTACGCCGTGCTGCAGCCGCCGCGCCGGGTGCATGGCGAGCGCCTGGCCGACCACATGGCGGCGATGCTCACCGCCGCCCGCGAGGCCGTCCGGCTCGCCGAGCAGCGCACCGAGGCGGTGCTGGCCGCCGGCCGCGCCGCAACGTCGCTCGCCGAGCGCGTCCAAGGCGCGGTGCTGGCGCTGCTCGCCGCCGCCGACCCGCTCGACTGCGTGGCGGCCGAGCTGCCTGCCCTGCTCGGCGTCGACGCGGCCTCGCTCTGCATCGAGCCCCGCCGCCGCGGTCCCGCCGGCGACCTCGCCGGCCAGCGTGCTACCGTCGGCGGCCTTGCCGGCCAGCGCGCCGACATCCGCACCCTGCCGCCCGGCGCCGTCGCCGCCCTGCTCGGCGGCCGCGACGTGGTGCTGCGCGACCAGCCCGCCGATGCCGGGCTGCTGCACGCCGAAGCGGCGATGCTGGCGACGCGCGACGCGCTGATCCGGGTGCCCTGCCCCCCCGGCGCGCTGCTCGCCGGCGCCCCCGGCGCGCTGCTGGCCGACGCCCCAGGCGTCCTGCTTGCATTGGTCAGCCGCGACGAGCGGGCGCTCGCGCCGAGCCAGGGCGTCGGCAGCCTCGCCTTTCTCGGCCGCGTACTGGCGCTGCTGCTGACCCGCCCGGCAACGCCGGCTTGACGCAGGTGATGACGGCCGAGGCGGCGCTCGCCGACTTCCTCGACTGGCTGGCCCGCGAGCGCCGCGCCTCGCCGCTCACCGTGTCGAGCTACGCCCACGACCTGCGCGGCTTCCTCGACTTCACCGCCATCCATCTCGGCCATGAGCTCGCGCTCGCCGACCTCGCCGACCTCGGCCAGCCGGAGCTGCGCGCCTTCCTCGCCCGGCAAGCCGCCGCCGGCTGCGGCAACGCCACCCGGGCGCGCCATCTCTCCGCCCTGCGCAGCTTCTATCGCCATCTCGCCCGCCGCCACGGCGTGACCAACCCGGCCGCCTCCCTGCTGGCGACCCCGCGCGCCAAGCCGCCGATCCCGCGCGCGCTCTCGGCCGCCGACGCCCGCGCCGTCGCCGAGGACGTCGGCATCGTCTCCGACCGCGCATCGACCCAGGCGCGCGACCAGGCGCTGTTCACCCTGCTCTACGGCTGCGGCCTGCGCATCGCCGAGGCGCTCGCGCTCGACATCGGCGAGGTCAAGCGTGCCGGCGCCACCCTGCGAGTGACCGGCAAGGGCGGCAAGCAGCGCCTGGTGCCGGTGCTGTCGGCGGTGCACGCCGCACTCGCCGCGTGGTTGACGCTGCACCCGCGGGGCGCGGACCCGCAGGCGCCGCTCTTCGTCGGCCTGCGCGGCGAGCGGCTCAATCCGGGCGTCGCCCAGCGCACGCTGCGGCACTATCGCCGCCTCGCCGGCCTGCCGGAGCACGCGACGCCGCACGCGCTGCGCCACTCCTTCGCCACCCACCTGCTCGGCGGCGGCGCCGATTTGCGCTCGATCCAGGAACTGCTCGGCCACGCCAGCCTGTCGACGACGCAGCGCTACACCTCGGTCGACGAGGCGCAATTATTGGCCGTTTGGCGATCGAGCCACCCAAAGGCTTAAGGAAGGCCAGGGGCTTTGCCCCTGGACCCCATTAAAGGCGAACGCCTTTAAAATCCTTTCTTTATGAGATGGGGGTCTGGGGCCTCAGGCCCCAGCGGGTCCAGGGCAGAGCCCTGGCCTTACCTTGAGGAGCCAGACTTGCGCCGCGACCTCTACCCGCCGATCGAACCCTTCCGCACCGGCCTGCTCGACGTCGGCGACGGCCACCAGCTCTACTGGGAGCTCTGCGGCAACCCGGACGGCATCCCGGCGGTCGTCCTGCATGGCGGCCCCGGCGCCGGCTGCACCCCGGCGCAGCGCCGGCTGTTCGATCCGTCGCGCGCCTGCGTGCTGCTCTTCGATCAGCGCGGCTGCGGCCGCTCCCTCCCGCACGCCAGCCTCGAGGCCAACACCACCTGGCACCTGGTCGCCGACATCGAACGGCTGCGCACCATGCTCGGCGTCGCGCGCTGGCTGGTGCTGGGCGGCTCCTGGGGCAGCGCGCTCGCCCTCGCCTATGCCGAAACCCATCCGGAGCGGGTCAGCGCGCTGATCACCCGCGGCATCTTCACCCTGCGCCGCGCCGAGCTGCTCTGGTACTATCAGGAGGGCGCCTCCTGGCTGTTTCCGGACAAGTGGGAGCGCTACCTCGCGGTGATCCCGCCAGGCGAGCGCCACGACATGATGGGCGCCTATCGCCGCCGGCTGACCGGGCCCGACCCGGCGGCGACGCTGGCCGCGGCCAAGGCCTGGAGCCTGTGGGAGGGCGAGACCCTGACCCTGCTGCCGAACGCCGCGATCGCCAGCCAGCATGACGAGGACAGATATGCCCTCGCCTTCGCCCGCATAGAGAATCACTACTTCGTCCATGCCGGCTGGCTTGAAGAAGGTCAGTTGCTGCGCGACGCCACCCGCCTCGCCGGCATACCGGGCGTCATCATCCAGGGTCGCTACGACGTCGCCACCCCGGCCGCCACCGCCTGGGCGCTGCACCAAGCCTGGACACGCGCCAGCTTCATCCTGGTCGAGGACGCCGGTCACGCCGCCAGCGAGCCCGGCATCCAGCACGCGCTGTTGGACGCAAGCGACCAACTGCTCGACACAGCTTGAAAATCACCGCCGCCTGGCCCAGCTTGCGGCTTCAACCAACTGAAAGGAGGTGATCCAGTGTCTCATTGTTCACTGCATGCGCACTGCGCCGTGACCTGGACTGCCGACGCGAGGCTCGCGACGGCCTGACGCTCCTCGTCTGGCGGCGCAACTGCGCTCACGGACAATGGAAGGCCCCGGGAGGACGCTCCCGGGGCCTTTTTGTTTGGAGAAAGGCCAGAGACGCCGCCTCTAGCCTCCGCCGGGGCCTGAAGCCCCGGGACCCCCGCCTCGCTTAAATGCCGCCGCCCCGTGTGGTCGTCGTGTTCGGGATCGCCGTCTCGCCAAGCGCCGGATCAGCCGGCTGCACCGTCGTGTCATCGAAACGGCTCCAGCCCGTCGCCTGGTAGTCGCTTCGGCGCGCCGCCGTGTCGATCGAGTTCACATGCAGCGTCTGGTCGATCATAGCGGCGTTCGACTCGTCGGCCCGCACCGTCACCAGCGTGCCGCCGCGGCGGACGCTCTCGGCGTAGACATGCGCGTCGTCCTCGCTGACGCCGGCACCGGTCAACGAGCCGACGAGGCCGCCGGCACCGCCACCGACAGCAGCACCCACACCGGCGCCGGTCAACGTCGCGATCAGCCAGCCGGCCGCAACGACCGGGCCGACGCCCGGGATCGCCAGCGAGCCGAGCCCGGCGAGCAACCCGGCGCCACCGCCGAGCACGGTGCCGATGGTCGCCCCGGTGCCCGCGGCCGGCGCCGCCTCACCCGTGGTGTCAGCCGCCGTGCCGGTCGCCGGATGGCCGCCGATCAGGCTGATGTCGTCATGCGGAACGCCGGCCGCCTCAAGCCGCGTCACGGCCGCGGCGGCATCGGCATGGTTATCATAAAGACGTGTGATGGTACGCGTTGCCATAGGAATGAACTCCGGTTGGGTGGCCGCCTGAACAGCGGGCCGAGTGCGGCGGAGGCGAGCGGCTCAGCGCGTGCCGACATTGCCCTTGAAGTCGAGCCAGGCGGTGACGGGCGAGCCGTCCTTCATCGCACTGGCGTTCCACACGCCATGGGTATCCTTCTTCAGCCCGGACACGTTGCTGAACCCGTGCCGCATCAGGCGCCGGCGGGCCTCCTTCATGGTGAAGCTGTTGGCGCCGCTGGCCGGCTTGGTCGCCGCCGTGCTGTCGGTGTGCACAGCCGGATTACCGGTGGCGGTCGAGCTCTGGCCCATCGGCGTGCTCGGCGTGACGACCGGCGCGCCGGCCGGCATGCCGGCGGTGGAGCTCGGCGGCACCACGGCGCTGCCCGGAGCGGTCGCGGCGCCGGTGGCGACACCGGGCGCCGCCGGTGTTGCGCCTGTCGCCGTGCCGTCGCCGCCAGCCGACTGCGCGATCGCGAGCGGCGCGAAGGCGAGGGTGGCGAGCAGCGCCGTGGCTGCGAGACGTGTGGGCGTAGTCCTCATAGGAGCGATCCTTGGTTGCCGGCCGCGTGGCTCATGCGGCTCTAGACGCTGCGAACGCCCCAACGCCATCGGGGTTCGGGGCGCCAAGCCAGGCAGGCGTCTTTCGCGAGGTAACGATCGCGAATGGGATCGACAGGATCAGCCCTGCCAGCGCCGGCAGCGCCAGCAGCAGCGCCGTCCAGCTGCCGGCCGCGAACAGCCCGGCGATCACCAGCCCGGCCAGGCTGTGCGGCCAGAACTGGCGCGCCGCCGCGCCCGCCTCAAGCCGCCCGCCGCCGCGCTCCGAGCGGCCCCAGCCCGCTCCGCGGCGACGGATGCCGGCCAACAGCCACAGCACCGCCGCGGCCTTGCCGAGCGCGAGCAGCGTGTCGAGCAGCGCCGTGAAGGCGAGCTCCGCCGCCGCTGCCCGCAGCACCGCCCGCCGGCCGCCCAGCGCACCGCCCACCGCAGGCCGCAGCAGCGCCTCCAGCGTGCCCAGCAGCTTGGGCGCGTGCAGTTGCGCCGCCCCGCAGCACAGCAGCGCCAGCAGCGGCCCGAGCCGCACCGCCGCCGCACCACCGCTCGCGCACAGCAGCGCCGAAAGCGGCAGCATCGCGAACCAGAACGGCGTCAGCGCATAATGCAGGATCGCCTGCAGCATCTGCAGCCGGCCGACCCGCCCCAGGCTGCGGTCGCGCAGCAGGAAGCGGTATTGCAGGTTACCCGCCGCCCAGCGCACGTCGCGCCGGATGAACTCGGGCAGGCTCGGCGGCTGCTCCTCGTGCGAGCCCGTGTCGTCCGGCAGCACCCGCACCGCCCAGCCCGCCGCCTGCAGCCGCGCCGCCTCGATATGGTCGTGCGAGAGGATGCTCTGGCCGTCCGGCAGCAAGCCAAGCCGGCAGCAGGCGCGAAACGGCGCGATCCGCACGATCGCGTTGTGCCCCCAATACGGCCCCTGATCGGCCTGCCACCACGCCTGCCCGGTCGCCCAGACGCGCAATCCCTGGCGATGGCCGACCTGCAGCAGCCGGGCGAACAGGTCGCCGGCGGGATGGCCGGCAAACGTCGCCTGCACGATCGCCAGGCGCGGCTCGGCCTGCATGATCCCGACCAGCCGCAGCACCGCCGCAGGGCTCATGTCGGAATCGGCGTCCAGGCACAGCATGAGTTCGAATCGGCCCGCCCCCGCCTCCGCCTGGGCGTCCAGGAAGCTCATGACGTTGCCGGCCTTGAAGCCGATATTCTCCTCGCGTCGCCGATAATACACCCGCGCCGCGCCAAACCGCACCGCCAGCACCGCCGCCGCCCGCCGCTCCTCGGCCGCCAGCTCCGGCTCGGTCGTATCGGAGAGCAGGCAGGCGACGAACCCCTCCGCCTGCCCCGCCGCCGCCAGCCCGGCCAGCAGCCCGGCCAGCCGCGCCGCCACCGGCGCCACCGCCTCGTCGCGCAGGCAGACGGCAATCGCCGTCCGCGGCAGCGGCGCTTGACCCATCCCCATACGGCGCAGCGCCGGCAGCACCGCCGCCACCGGGTCCGCCGCGCCAAGCCGGATCGCCGCCCCCACCAGCCCGGTCGCCGCGGACAAGCCGAGCCACGGCGCGTTGAGCACGATGCACGCCGCCAGCGCGATCTTCAGCGCACCAGGCCTCCCGGGCGCCAGCGTCAGCCACGCAAGCCCGAGCAGCACCGCCACATTGCCGCCGATCAGCCCGAGCAGCGCCGCCCGCCGCCAGCCCACCCGCTCGGCCGGCCAGGCGCGCGACGTCTCCAGCCCTGCGGCGACCGCATCAGGCAGCGCGGCGGCGCCTGAGCAGCAGCTGCGCCGAAAACGGCCCGCACTCCCGATACATCGGATACAGCAGCGACACCTGCCGCTCGGCGAGCGCCGCATCGAACCAGGCCGGCCCACCCGCCCTCGCCTCATCCTCCGGCCGCAGCATCACCCGCAGCAGCCCCGGCCCCGGCGCGTCGCGCAGCAGCGGGCTGCCCGCCTCGCGCAGCCGCCGCACCCCGCGCCGGCCGATCCGATGATAGCTCATCGTCTCGCTCTCCAGCCCCGGCACGATCACCTTCACCACCTTGACCGCACCCCCGGCCGGCGAGCAGTCGACCCAGAGCAGCGGCAGCCCCTCGGCCGCCAGCCGCCCGGCCAGCAGCGCCAGCCGCTCCGACGAGCCGGCGATCGCCTCCGGCGCCACGGTCGGCAGCTCCGACAGCCGCACCCGCCGCGTCTCGCCGAACACCCCTGCCAGGCGCCGCCGCAAAGTCGAAGCATCCTGTGAGATCCACTCGGCCATCGCCTCGAGCGCCCGGCCCTCCTCCTCCTCGCCGAGGGCCGCGGCGAGCTGCGGCTCGGCATACTCGGCCGGCACCGCCGCCCGGATCATCTCGATCGGCCCATGCGTCGACGTCTTGCGGGCGCGCGAGCCGACGAACTCGAGCAGCGCCTTGCGCAGCGCCCGCTCGCGATCCGGATGCGACGCCTCGCCGCACGCCGTCACCTGGATCGGCAGCGCTCCCGCCGCGTCGTCGCCGACGACATACAGGTCGGCAATACCAAGCTCGATCCCCGAGAGCTTGACCGTGACCCCGATGCCAAGCCCGCGCAGCCGCGCCAGCAGCGCCTCCACCGCCGGCTCCAGCGACGTGTCCAGCTCCACCACCACGCCCTGATCCAGCGCCCGGAAGCTGGTGACGTTGCCGTCCCGCTGGGTCAACTCCATCACCCCGTGCGCGATCGCATAGGCCGGGTCCAGCCCGGCGCCGAGCCCGTTGGTGATCGGCGTGATCAACCGCGGCACCCGCCCGCCAAGCTGATACGGATACGCCGCCACCCACTCCCGCGGCACCAGCACCGCCTCCGGCTCCGGCCAGCGCTGCGCCGGCACCCAGTCCAGCTCCGTGTCGTCGTCGTAGTTGCAGCCCGCCGGTAGGCACAGCGTCAACGGGTCAACCACCCCCTCCGGCCCGAGCTCGCGCCGCAGCGCGGCGTAGGACGCCGTCCGATACGGCGTGCGGGCGACCCAGTCGCCGACATGCACCTCCTCGCACAGCTCGCCCAGCGCCCCGAGCTCCGCCTCAATCGTCTCGAAGCCATAGCCGTAGCCGATCGTCGCATGCTGCCCCGGCATCAGCAGCGTCGCCTGCACAACCGGGATGCCGACCCTGTCGAGCCCATCGATCCGAAACACGAGCACCCGCCCCTGCGGCGGCAGGGCGGCCCGAAACGCGTCGGCGACGGCATGCAAATCGGGCATTAGGGCTCCAAGCGCTTCTTTTTTGAAAAAAGAAGCAAAAAACTTCTATCAGCGCTGTCGCGTCCTCAAACGAGCAGATGTGTTTTGGTTCTTTTTTTCAAAAAAGAACCTCTCCCTTTAATACAGCCCCTGAATTTGCCCCATCGCATCCACGTCGATCCGCTCCGCCGCCGGCGAGAGCGGCAACCCCGGCATCGTGCTCACCGCCCCGCACACCGCCACCACGAAACCGGCACCTGCCGAGAGCCGCACCTCGCGCACCGGCAGCACGTGCCCCTCCGGCGCGCCGAGCCGCGTCGGGTCGGCGCTGAAGCTGTACGGCGTCTTGGCAATGCAGACCGGCAGCCCGCCGCGCCCCTCCGCCTCAAAGGCAACCAACCGCCGCTCCACCGCCGCCGGCAATGATACGTCCGCCGCACCGTAGATCCGTCGAGCCACCTCGCGCAGCTTGCCGGCGAACGGCATGTCGTCCGGATACAGAAACGCCGGCGCCGGCGCCGGCCCCTCCAGCATCCCCGCCACCGCCTCGGCCAGCGCCGCCGCACCAGGCGCCCCCTCCGCCCAGTGCCGGCAGCCGATCACCGGCACGGACGCGGCCTCCCGCACCGCCGCCGCCTCCTCGGCGGTGTCGCCGTCAAACGCGTTGAGCGCCACCACCACCGGCAGCCCGAAACCCTGCATGTTGCGCACGTGCCGCGCCAGGTTGGCCCCGCCCCGCCGCACCGCCGCCACGTCCGGCGTGCCCAATGCCGCGCGCTTCACACCGCCATGCATCTTCAGCGCCCTGACCGTCGCCACCACCACCGCCGCCGACGGCCACAGCCCGGCGGCCCGGCACTTGATGTCGAGGAACTTCTCCGCCCCCAAATCGGCGCCGAACCCCGCCTCGGTCACCACGATGTCGGCCAGCCCGAGCCCGAGCCGCGTCGCCACCACCGAGTTGCAGCCATGCGCGATGTTGGCGAACGGCCCGCCATGCACCAGCGCCGGCGTGCCCGCCAGCGTCTGCACCAGGTTCGGCGCCAGCGCGTCCGCCAGCAGCGCCGTCATCGCCCCGGCCGCGCCCAGATCCTCCGCCGTCACCGCGCTGTCGTCCGCCCGCCGCGCCACCACCATCCGCCCCAGCCGAACCCGCAAATCCGCCAGGTCGCGCGCCAGGCAGAACACCGCCATCACCTCGGAGGCGACGGTGATGTCGAACCCGTCCTGCCGCACCGGCCCGTTGCCACCAAGACCGGGGCCACCAAGACCGGGGCCGCCCAACCCCAGCGCCACGTCGCGCAACGCCCGGTCGTTCATGTCCAGGCACCGCCGCCAACTCACCCGCCGCGGGTCGATCCCCAGCGCATTGCCGCGATTCAGGTGGTTGTCCAGCATCGCCGCGAGCAGGTTGTTGGCGCTGGTGATGGCGTGAAAATCGCCGGTGAAGTGCAGGTTGATCTGCTCCATCGGCGCCACCTGCGCCCGCCCGCCGCCGGTCGCCCCACCCTTGACGCCAAAGCACGGCCCCAATGACGGCTCGCGCAAACACACCACCACCCGCCGGCCCGCGGCACTCAGCGCGTCGCCCAACCCGATCGTCGTCGTGGTCTTCCCCTCGCCCGCCCGCGTCGGACTGATGCCCGTCACCAGCACCAGCCGTCCCGCCGGCCGCGCCGACGCCACCGCCACGAAGCCCAGCCCGATCTTCGCCTTCAACCGCCCATACGGCTCCAGCGCACTCTCCGGCACGCCTGCCCTCGCCGCGATCTCGCCGATCGGGCGCAAGGCCGTGGCGCGGGCGATCTCTAGGTCAGTCAAGTGAGAGAAAGGCCAGAGGCTCTGCCTCTGGACTCCGCTGGGGCCGTAAGGCCCCAGACCCCTACCGTTGGAGTCACATCACGCTCTTTCTGACTTGGCGAAGCCATCCAAATCTGTCTCCCACACCACCGCCCAGGCCGTTTGAAGGACAATAAACGGATTTCAAAGGCTCCGCCTTTGATGGGGTCAAGGGGCAAAGCCCCTTGCCTTGCCTTACGCCGTCGCCGGGAACAGCGCCCGCCGCGCCTCGTCGTCGAGGGTCGACTTGAACTTGTGCCGCTCGCGCAGCGCCTCGGCGCGCCCGCTTGCCGGCCGCGCCGCAATCGCGTCCATCAGCCGCTTGAGGTTCGGGAACGCGTCCCAGGCCGACGCGTCGGTGCGCGAGGCGCCCAGGATGAACGGCACCATGCGCGCCCAGCCCCACACCGCCATGTCGACGATCGAGTAGCTGTCCCCGACCATCCAGTCGCGTTCGGCGAGGTGCGCATCGAGCAGCCCGTAATGCCGGCGCGCCTCAAACAGGTAGCGCGTCAGGAAGTAGTCCTTCGGCTCGGGCGCGTAGTGCCGGGTGTGCACCGCCTGGCCGGAGAACGGGCCGACGCCGGTGGCGACGAGCATCAGCCAGGAGAGCAGCGCCCCGCGCTCGGCCGGCGGCGGCAGGAACTGACCAATTTTCTCGGCCAGGTAGAGCAGGATGGCGTTGCTGTCGAATACCACGACGCCGTCATCGACGATCAACGGCACCTTGGCGTTGGGGTTCAGCGCGGTGAACGCCGCCGCGTGCTGCTCGCCCTTCATGGTGTCGACCGCCACCGCCTCGTAGTCGAGCCCGGCTTCTTCGAGAAACAGCGCCACCTTCATCGGGTTGGGCGCCAGGTTATAGTAGAACGTCAGCATCGCGTTCTCCTCGTTGTCCGCCGACCGTTGTATGCCGGCCGTTATATGCCGGCCGTTGTATGCCGAGCCATGCTCAGCCGCCATCCTGGAAGGACGCCGATGGACGAGCCGCCGGCCGCCAACGCAGCGCAGATCGCCTACTGGAACGACAAGGCGGCGGCCACCTGGACCGCGTTCCAGCCGCGCATCGACAGCGTGTTCGCGCCGTTGACCGAGCTGGCGCTTCAGGCCGCCGCGGCGCAGCCCGGCGAGCACGTGCTCGATGTCGGCTGCGGCTGCGGCGAGACAGTGCTGGCGCTGGCGTGCGCGGTCGGCGCCGCCGGCCGCGTCACCGGCCTCGACGTCTCGGCGCCGATGGCCGGGCGCGCCCGCGAACGGATCATCGCCGCCGGGCTCGACCAGGCCGCCATCCTGCTCGGCGACGCCCAGTTGGCGCCGCTGCCCCCGGCGGGCGCCGATTTGCTGTTCTCCCGCTTCGGCGTGATGTTCTTTGAAGACCCCGCTGCGGCCTTCGCCAACCTGCGCGGCGCCATGCGGCCAGGCGGCCGGCTGCTCTGCCTCGCCTGGCGCGCACTGTCCGAAAACCCCTGGTTCGCCGTCCCGCTCGAAGCCGGCACACCGCTGCTACCGCCCGAGCCCTCACCCGACTTGGTCGCACCCGACTTGGACGCATCCGGGCCGGCCGCACCCGGCCCGTTCGCCTTCGCCGATCCCGCCCGCGTGCACCGGATCCTCGCCGCCGCCGGCTGGCGCGAGGTCACGCTGAGCCCGCGCGAGGCGCTGCTGCCGCTCGCCCCCGCCGGCGGCCTCGCCGAGGCCCTCGAGTTCGTAACCCACGTCGGCCCCCTCGCCCGCGCACTCGCCGGCCTCGATCCAGCCCTGCAAGCCAAAATCCGCTTAGCCGTCGAAGCAGCCCTACGCCCGCACGAGACCGCCGCCGGCATAGCCCTCACCGGCGCCGTCTGGCTCATCACGGCGTCAGCGTAGAGCAAGCAAGGCCAGGGGCGTCGCCCCTGGACCCGATTAAAGGCGGAGCCTTTTAAAATCCGTCTGTTGTCCGGGTGTTCATGGCCGGGGTGGTGCCGTGAGAAGCGGGGTTGACTGGCTTCGCCAAAGCAAGAGAGCCAGTGCGAACGCCGAGAATGCGGGTCTGGGGGCGCCGCCCCCAGCGGGTCCAGGGCAGCGCCCTGGCCTTCCTTCGCCACGGGCTCTCTAGACGAGATCTTCTTCCAAAATCGTTATATGAACCGAGTACGAAACCTCGCCGTCCTCGTCGTCGCGGTGCAGCGTGCCCAGGAACTCGTCGCCGACCAGCACCTCGACGGAGGCGCCGCGCTTCTTGGGCGCATCGATGCGCAGCCGATCGGTCTGCAAGGTCCGCCTCAGATAGGCCTGCACGCGGGCAATCTCGGTCGGCGTCATCGCAGCATCCTTGGCGCTATGAGAGACAGAAACGCCGTCAGGACGTGAACGCGTCCGGGCGGCGCGGTTGCACGCAGACGTGATGCCGCGCTGCGTGGATCAGCCGACAAGGCAACGGGCGAGCTGTTCGCGCCGATACGGCTTGGCCAGCATCCGCACCGTCGGCGGCATCCCGCCCAGCACCGAGGCCGCCCCGGAGGTGAGCACGATGCGCAGCTCGGGCCGCTGCCGCCGCGCGGTCTGCATCAGCTGCAGCCCGTCGACGCCGCCGGGCATCATCACGTCGGAGAACAGCACGTCGATCTGCCGGCCGCTGTCGAGCTCGGCGAGCGCCGCGCGTCCGTCGGCGACCGCGATCACGGTATAGCCGAGCTCGGCCAGGTTCTCGACGACGACCTCGCGCAACGCCGCCTCGTCCTCGGCCACCAGCACGACCTTGCCGGCCCCCGCCTTGCTGAGCTGGTCGTCGATCAGGCGCGCTGTCGGCCGCGCGGCCGCCGCCGGCGGCGCCGCGCCCGCGATGTCCGTCGAGGCGGCCGGCAGCAGCATCTCTACCGTCGCGCCGGTCGCCGATCCCGTGGCGATCCCCTGGCGGCTCAGGATACGGGCGAGCCCGCCGGCCGAGCGGCAGAAGCCATAGACCTGCGACAAGCCGAGCCCGGTGCCGCGCCCGACCTCCTTGGAGGTGAAGAACGGCTCGAAGGCGCGCGCCGCCACCGCCGCCGACATGCCCGGCCCGGTGTCGGCCACCGCGACGCGCACGTAGCAGCCCGCCTTGAGCCCCAGCCCGGCAAGCTCGCCCGCCGCCACCAGTGCGGTCGACACGAGGATGCGCGGCGGCGCCGTCGCCCGTGCCGTCCGGTCCGCGCCGGCCGCCGCGTCGAGCATCGCGTCGCGCGCGTTAGTGACCAGGTTGAGCACCGCCGCCTCGAGCTCGCCCGGGTCGAGGCTGAGCGGCGGCAGCGCCGGCGCCAGCTCCAGCGTCAGGTCGACGGCGCTGCCCGCCCCGCCGCGCAGCACCGGAGCGAACTCGCCGAGCACCCGGCTCGCATCGACCGGCTCGGGCCGCACCGCCTCGCGTCGCGAGAACGCCAGCATCCTGCTGGTGAGCTCGGCGCCCCGGCCGGTCGCGTTCAGCCCGATGCGCGCCATCTCGCGCAGCCGCGTCGAGGCCGTCGGCTCGCGCCCGATCAGCTCGAGCTGCCCGGTCAGGATGCTCAGCAGGTTGTTGAAGTCATGCGCGATGCCGCTGGTCAGCTGGCCCATGACCTCCAGCCGCTGGGCGCGCACCAGCGCCGCCTCCGCCACCTCGCGCCGCGCCATCTCGCCGCGCAGCCGCGCCAGCGCCGCCGCCTCGCGCCGCGCCCGCCCAAGTGCTGCCAGGCTCGCCGCGACCAGCAGCAGCATCGCCGGCACGCCGAACAGCATGTCGCGCCCGACATGCAGCCGCCAGCGCGCGACGATCGAGGCGCGACTCCGCCCGACCACGATGCTCAGCGGGTAGCCGGCCAGCCGATGCCCGACGAACAGGATCGGCGCCGGCGCCCCGGCCGCGTTCGTCCGGCTGACGAACCGGCCCTCCAGCCCCGCCGGCAGGCTCGCCGCGAGCAGCGCCCCGCCATCCTGCGCGGCCGGATAGCCGGCCAGCACCGCCCCATCGTCGCGCAACAGCAGCACGCACTT
This sequence comes from Acetobacteraceae bacterium, assembly GCA_963692975.2. Lineage (GTDB taxonomy): Bacteria > Pseudomonadota > Alphaproteobacteria > Acetobacterales > Acetobacteraceae > CAXMMR01. The sequence goes on from CAXMMR010000027.1 coordinate 101,335, forward strand.
GTCGGTGCTTTCCGAGACCGGCTCGCCGATCAGCGTCTGCCAGAACGTCTCGAAGAAGCTAGGCGACGAGCCCACGGCGATCGCCCCGGCAAAGGCGTGCCCGGCCGCCTCGCGCCGCAGCACCAGCCCGAACACCGGCCGCTGCAGCACCAGCCCGACATGGGTGCGGCTCACCGCCAGCATCGCGCCGCCCCTCAGCGGGCCCGCCCGCACCGCCTGGAAGGACGGCCGGCCGGCGATGCTGAGCGGCGGCTGCCCGCGCCGCAACGGCGGCAGCGGCTGCGACGCCACGATGATCCGCCCGGTCGCGTCGGTCACCACCGTCGTGCTCACCTGCGGCAACGCCTCGATCATGCGCTCAAGCATCTGCGTCAGCGCCTGGTCCAGCCCCGCCGGTGCGCCGCCGGCCGCAGGCGAGCGGTCGAGCCGCGTCATCAGGTCGGCCACCCGCTCGGCGACCAGCCGCTCGCTGTCGAACACCTTGGTCGCGTGCTCCACCGCCACCTCGTCGGTGCGCACGAGGTCGCGCCAGGCGATGTCCATCGTGGCGCGCCAGTCCAGCCACGCCACGATGCAGAACAGCCCCAGCGGGGTCGCCAAGGTGACCGCCAAGGTGGCGCGCGCAGTGTTCATTCACCCTCTCGGCGGCAAAGGGGCAACGTGCCCCGCTCGCCCCGATCGGCCCAAGCATCCTCGTGCCGCCGCATCGCCGCCCGCATCGCCGCCCGCATGTCCACGGGGCAACTCGGCCGCCGGCCGCATGTTGATCCTGCAACAAGGATGGTGCCGGCCGTGTGCGACCTTCTGGTGCTGGATGACGACGAGCTGGTGCGGGTGACGCTGGGCGAAGCGCTGCGCGACGCCGGCTACGTCGTCGCCGAAGCCTCCGGCCCGGCCGAGGCGCTCGCCATCCTGCGCTCCGAGCCGGAGTGTCGCCTGCTGGTCACCGACGTGCATCTCGCCGGCCCGGCCGGCCCGCCGAGCGGGCTGCGCCTCGCCGAGCAGGCCCGCGGCGCCCATCCCGAGCTGCGCGTCATCTACATCACCGGCCGCCCCGACACGCTGCCGCCCGCCCCCGTCGCCGCCACCGACCGCGCTCTCAGCAAGCCGTTCCTCCCAGGCACGCTCGTCGAGCTGGTCGGCGAACTGATCGGCCAGGCGCAGTGATGCGCCGCCCGGTCGCCATCGTCTGGATCGTCGGCCTGCTGCTGGCGCTGCTGCTCTATCTGCGCCAGCCCGAATACATCCTCGACAGCATCACGGTCGCGCTGTCCGACGTCGAGCAGCGCTTCGACGGCTTCATCATCTCGCTGAGCCACCAGTCGATCCTGATCATCCGCGCGCTGGCGATCGCCCTGTTCGTCGTCTTCGTCGCCCTGGCTGTCATCGCCGCCCAACGCGGCCTGCCCGCCCGACGCATGCTGCTGGTCGTTGCCTTCCTCTACATCGTGCTGCTCTGGCACCCGTTCAGCGGCCTCATCCTGGCCCGCGACTGGGTGTTCGCCTTCCTGATCTCCGCCGTCGCCTCGCTGGTGATGACGCGCCGAATCGCAGCGCCAAGCCTGCGCCGCAGCCTGCGTTAGGAAAGGCAAGGCCAGGGGCGTCGCCCCTGGACCCGATTAAAGGCGAAGCCTTTAAAATCCATTTGTTTTTCATTCTTTCTTGGCGAGGTCGGGAGCAAGACGCGAGTTGACCGGCTTCGCCGAGTAGCAAAGAAGGGGGTCTAAGCTCCAGACCGATGGGGTCTGGGGCCTTGGGCCCCAGCGAGGTCCAGGAGCAGAGCTCCTGGCCTTCCTACCTCAAGCCCCGCATCGCGGCACCAGCCCATGCAGCCGCAGTCCCACCAGATGCAGCATCGGCTCGATCGGCAGCCGCTCGCCATGCAGCAGCAGCACGATGGCGCCGATCAGCATCGTGCCCAGCGCCGCGGTCAGCGGCTGCCGGCGCACCAGCCGCGGCGGCATCGGGCCGGCGAGCCACAGCATCAGCCACAGCCCGAGCACGCCGCAGGCGCCGCCGCTCAGCACGTCGTCGACGCTGTGCACCCCGAGCAGCAGCCGCGAGGCGCCGATCACCACCGCGGCCAGCCCGCCGAACAGAGCCGCCAGGATCAGGCACGACCACCCCCAGCTCTGCCGCGAGTAGGCGACGAGCCGGCTCGCCGGCAACGCCAGTGCCCCGCCATAGACGACGGCGGCCGAGGCGGTGTGCCCGCTCGGGCTGCGCAGCAGCGCGTGGCTGCCGCCCGAGCAGGCGAACAGCGCCAGCTTGCCGAGCAGCACCGCCGCCAGCGCCGCCAGCACCCCGGCGCTCCAGCCCAGCGCGCCGCGCGGCCAGTCGAGCAGCGCCAGCAGCACCGCCACCGTGAGCGCCACCGGCAGGATCACCGCCGCGTCGGCGAAGTCGGTGACGAAGAACATCGTACGGCCGGCAGGCGTGCGGCTTGGCCGCTCCACCCTTGGCCGCGCCCCGGCTGGCGTCTAGTAGCTGCCGCGCAGCAGCAGCACGACGACGATGATGATGAGTAGCACCGGCAGCAGCCCCAGCCCATTGAAGCCGCCGCCGGCGGGCCCGCCGCCATACCAGCCGGACCGATAACCGTAGCCGCCGCCGCCAAGCGCCAGCACGGCGAGGATGATGATCAGGAGAAGCAGCATGGCAGTCGGGCTCCTTGGCTGTGTCCGCGTGGCCCTGCCGCTATGAACCCTGACCAAGCCGTGCCGCAAGTGGAAGAGTTTTCGAGGAGAGACGCGCGACATGGATGACCTGCCCGACCGGCTCGCCATCAACCCGGCCAGCCCGCATCACGACGCAGCCAGGCTCGCCCGCGGCGTCGGCATCCGCTTCAACGGCGTCGAGCGCACCAATGTCGAGGAGTACTGCATCAGCGAAGGCTGGGTGCGCGTCGCCGTGGGCAAGACGCTGGACCGGCGCGGCCAGCCGATGACGATCCGGCTGAACGGCGTCGTCGAGCCGTTCTGGCTGCCCGCAGCCGAGCCCGAGCCCGAGCCCGGCGCTCCCTCCAGCGCCCCCTCCAGCGCCCCCTCGAGCGCCCCCTCGAGCGCCCCCTCGAGCGCCCCCTCGAGCGCCCCCTCGAGCGAATGACGGCGAGCCTGCGCCACGGCGTCGACCTGCGCGGCGCGGCCGCGACCGACGCGGCCGGGCTCGCCGCCCTGCTCGGCGCGCCGCCCGAGGCGATGCGCCGCCGGCTCGAGCGGCTGCTGACCGACACGGCAACGACGGTGCTGGTGGCACTCGATTATGACGGCGCGCTGATCGGCGCCGCGGTGCTGCAGACCCGCCCGACCCTGCTGGACGACGCGCCGACGGCGGAGCTCTCGACCGTGTTCGTCGCGGCCGCCGAGCGCCGCCGCGGCATCGCCCGGCTGCTGCTCAAGGCCGCCGCCCAGGCCGGCCGGTCCGCCGGCTGCGAGGCGATGGCCATGCTGGCCGCCGAGGCGCCCGCCCGATGCTTCTGCGAGGCCAGCGGCTTCAAGCCCGACGGTCAAGGCTTCACCCGCCCGCTGCGCCGCCGGCGCGACTAAGCGCCGCCTAGCCGCGCTGGCGCGAACAGCCCGGCGCACACAGCCGCGCGACGTCGATCCGGCAGCCACGGCTGTCGCAGCGCAGGCAGCGCAGCCGCTGCTCGGCATGCTCCACCGGATAGTCCGGCCCCCATCGCCGGATCATGGTGTCAAGCGGCAGCCCGGCGCGATGCCCGCAGTTCACGCACCGCGCCACCGGCACGCAGTCGTCCCCGCGATGCTTCAGCACCACCAGCGAGGCGTAACGTCGCGATTGAGGGCCGGCCATGGAGCTGGTACTTACCCTGAACGGAACAAGAACGCCAGCCGCTTGGGTAAGCGAGGCTGGGAGCGTTACTCCGCGACCCCGGCCTTCCTCCTACCGCCCTAGAACCGTCGGTCGCGCCCTCTGCCCCACATCAGGATGCCGACGAGGACAAGCCCGACCAGCACCGCCTCTTGCCCGAACGTGAGGTGGCGCAGCAGCCGGAAGATGAAGCCGTAAACCAGCGCATGCACAACCGCCGACAGCACCATGTGCGTCAGCCAATCCGTCGCGCCGCCGAAACCGAAGCCGTGATGATAGGCGAGCGCGAGCCCGCTCACGGCGGCGCAGGCGACGTCTTGAGCTCGGCCGGCGGCACGCTCAGCGGCCCATCCTGACGCGGCACGCCGCGCCCCGGACCATTCGGCAAGTTCAGATTGTCGCAGCCGCCAAGCCCAAGCATCACGAGCGTGGCGGCGCAGGCTGCAATCCTCGACACCATCGCTGCTCTGGTCATCGCTTGGCGCACCCGGAAAGACTCGAACTTCCAACCCCCAGATTCGTAGTCTGGTGCTCTATCCAATTGAGCTACGGGTGCGGGCCGCGCGCGGTGTAGATCAAACAACCCCACCTCGCAAGCCGCCGACCCGTCCGTCGGATGCCGCAATTCGCGAGAAAGAAAGGCCAGAGGCTCTGCCTCTGGACTCCGCTGGGGCCTGAGGCCCCAGACCCCCATCTCACCCGCACCGACCTCGCCGTGCGGCACGAACGACAAATGGATTTTAAAGGCTCCGCCTTTAATGGGGTCCAGGGGCAAAGCCCCTGGCCTTCTCCTCAAGCCGCCAGTTTATCGAGTTCCCGCAGCACCGCCTCGCCCATCACGCTGGTGCCGACCCGCGCGGCCCCCGGCGACATCACGTCGGCGGTGCGCAGCCCGTTCGCCAGCACCTTCGTGCACGCCTGCTCGATCAGCTGCGCGTCCGCCTCCATGTCCAGCGAGTAGCGCAGCAGCATCGCAAAGCTCAGGATCTGCCCGAACGGGTTGGCAATGCCGCGCCCCGCGATGTCGGGCGCGCTGCCATGGATCGGCTCATACAGCGCATGCCGCTGGCCCTCCAGCCGCAACGCGCCCAGCGTCGCCGACGGCAGCATGCCGAGGCTGCCGGTCAGCATCGAGGCGAGGTCGGAGAGGATGTCGCCGAACAGGTTCGTGGTGACGATGACGTCGAACTCGCGCGGATTGCGCACCAGCTGCATGGCGCAGGTGTCGGCGAGCATGTGGCTCAGCGCCACGTCGGAAAACTCCGCCTCGTGCAGCGCCGCCATCGTCTGGCGCCACAGCAGGCCGCTCTCCATCACGTTGGACTTATCGACGCTGCACACAGCACCCCGCCGCCGCCGCGCCATCTCGAAGGCGATGCGTCCCACGCGCTCGATCTCGTGGGTCTCGTAGACCTCGGTGTTGACGCCGCGCCGCCGTCCGTCCGGCAGCGTCTCGATGCCGCGCGGCTCGCCGAAATAGATCCCGCCGGTGCTCTCGCGCACGATCATCAGGTCGAGACCGCGCACCACCTCGGCCTTCAGCGTGCTGGCATCCGCCAGCGGGTCGAGCACCACCGCCGGGCGCAGATTGGCAAACAGCCCGAGCTCGCGCCGCAGCCCCAGGATCGCCAGCTCCGGCCGCTTGTCGAAGCCCACGCCCTCCCATTTCGGCCCGCCCACGGCGCCGAACAGCACCGCATCGGCGGCGCGCGCGAACTCGATCGTGCGGTCGGTGAGCGGCACGCCATGCGCATCGATCGAGGCGCCGCCCACCAGGTCCTCGGTGATGTCGAAGTTGACCGAGCGCCGGCGCGCCATCCAGTCGACCACGCGCTTGACCTCGCGCATCACCTCCGGGCCGATGCCGTCGCCTGGCAAAACCAGAAGCTTCCTGTTGGCCACGGCGGTCTCCTAAACCCGTGCGAACGCGGGTGGTCTTATAACGCTCTCAGACGCCGGCGATCGCCGGCATCCACGGCAAGGCGGCGACGCGGGCGCGCTCATAGTCGTCGATCGCGCCGGCCCGCTGCAGCGTCTGGCCGATGTCATCGAGCCCCTCCAGCAGGATCTCCCGCCGCGACGCATCGATGGCAAAGCCGATCGCCTCGCCGTCCGCACGCACCACCACCTGGCGCACGAGGTCGACGCTGAGCCGTGCGTTGCCGCCGAGTGCGGCGTCGGCCATCAGCAGGTCGCAGGTCGCGCGCGGCAGCGTGATCGGCAGGATGCCGTTCTTGAAACAGTTGTTGTAGAAGATGTCGGCGAAGTCCGGCGCGATCACGCAGCGAATGCCGAAATCGAGCAACGCCCACGGCGCGTGCTCGCGTGACGATCCGCAACCGAAATTTTCATGCGCGATCAGGATCTCGGCGTGGCGATACTGCGGCTGGTTCAGCACGAACTCGCCCCGCTCGGCGCCATCCGCGTCGTAGCGCAGCGTGTCGAACAGGTGCACGCCGAGGCCGTCGCGGGTGATCGTCTTCAAAAACCGCGCCGGAATGATCTTGTCGGTGTCGACATTGGCAAGCGGGAGCGGCGCGGCAACCGAGGTGAGCGTCGTGAACGGCTGCATCAGCCGAACGCCCGCACGTCGGTCAGGTGCCCGGCCACCGCCGCCGCCGCCGCCATCGCCGGCGAGAGCAGGTGGGTGCGTCCGCCCGGACCCTGACGGCCCTCGAAGTTGCGGTTGGACGTGCTCGCGCAGCGCTGGCCGGCCGCAAGCTTGTCGGGGTTCATGCCAAGGCACATCGAGCAGCCCGGCTCGCGCCACTCGAAGCCGGCCTCCAGCATCACCCGGTCCAGCCCCTCCGCCTCCGCCTGCCGCTTGACGAGGCCGGACCCCGGAACGACCAGCGCCCGCACGCCCTCGGCCACCCGCCGGCCGCGCGCAATCCCGGCAGCCGCCCGGATGTCCTCGATCCGGCCGTTGGTGCAGCTGCCGATAAACACGACGTCGATCGGCAGCCCGTCCAGCCGCGTCCCCGGCTGCAGCCCCATATAGTCGAGCATGCGCTGCATCTGCGCGCGCGCCGAGGCGTCCGCCACCGCCGACGGATCAGGCACGCAGCCGCTGATCGGCAGCACCGCCTCCGGGCTCGTCCCCCACGTCACCATCGGCGCGATCTCTTCCGCCTCCAAAACGATACATCTGTCGTAACGGGCGCCGGGGTCGGAGGCAAGCGTGCGCCAATAAGCGACCGCCTGCTCGAACGCCGCGCCGGCGGGCGCATACGGGCGCCCGGCCACATAGCGGAACGTGGTCTCGTCGGGCGCGATCAGCCCCGCCCGCGCCCCAGCCTCGATCGACATGTTGCACAGCGTCAGCCGCCCCGCCATGTCCAGCGCCTCGATCGCCGCGCCGGCAAACTCGATCACGTGCCCGGTGCCGCCGGCCGTGCCGATGCGCCCGATGATCGCCAGCATGATGTCCTTGGCCGTCACCCCAGGCCCGGCCGCCCCTGCGACGGTGACAAGCATGTTGAGCGCCGGTTTCTGGCGCAGCGTCTGCGTCGCCAGCACGTGCTCCACCTCGGAGGTGCCGATGCCGAACGCCAGCGCCCCAAGCGCGCCATGCGTCGAGGTGTGGCTGTCGCCGCACACGATCGTCATGCCCGGCAACGACACGCCCTGCTCCGGGCCGACGATGTGCACGATGCCCTGGCGCTCGTCGAGCAAATCGAAGAACGGCACCCCGAACTCGGCGACGTTGCGCTGCAGCGTCTCGACCTGGGTGCGGCTATCGTCGTCGGCAATCCGGGCGCCACGATCCGCCGTCGGAACGTTGTGATCGAGCACCGCCAACGTCGCCTCAGGCCGCCGCACGCCCCGCCCGGCAGCGCGCAGCCCGGCGAACGCCTGCGGACTCGTCACCTCATGCACCAGATGACGGTCGATATACAGTACGGCCGTGCCGTCATCGAGCCGGTCCACGACATGCGCGTCCCAGATCTTGTCGAATAAGGTGCGCGGGCTCTGTGACATGGCCAGGCCTCATGAGGGAGCAAGCAAGCGATTCTTTTTTGAAAAAAAGAACCAAAAACTTTTGACCGATTGGAGAGGCTGCCGGCCGATACCGTGCCGGCGAGTAGAAGTTTTTTGCTTCTTTTTTTCAAAAAAGAAGCGCTTCTCCTACTCTGCCGCGCTGGTAACCTCGCGCGCCTTCTCGGCAATCCGCGCCGACTTGCCGCGCCGGCCGCGCAGGTAATACAGCTTGGCCCGCCGCACGTCGCCGCGGCGCAGCACCTCGATCAGCGAGATCTGCGGCGTATACAGCGGAAACACCCGCTCTACCCCCTCGCCGTAGCTGATCTTGCGCACCGTGAAGTTGCTGTTCAGCCCCTTATTGGAGCGCGCAATCACCACGCCCTCATAGGCCTGCACACGCGTGCGCTCGCCCTCGACGACACGCACGCTCACCCGCACCGTATCACCGGGCGCAAACGGCGGGATCGGCCGGCTGGCGCTGAGCCGCTCAACCTCGCGTTGCTCGAAATCCTGCAACATGTTCATCGTGGTATTCCTATGAAGCCGAAATTAATGAAGGCCAGAGGCTCTGCCTCTGGACGCCGCTGGGGCCCGCGGCCCCAGACCCCATCTGTTTGGAGACGAGGTTAGTCATTCCGCGTGCTCAACGGCATCCAATTCGCCATGTGGCACGCCCGACAAATGGATTTTAAAGGCTTTGCCTTTCATCGGGTCCAGGGGCGATGCCCCTGGCCTTCCCTCCTGGTATGCCGCCCAAAGATCCGGCCGCCGCTCGCGCGTCGCCCGCTCCGCCTCGGCCTGTCGCCAGGCGGCGATGGCGGCATGGTTGCCGGAGAGCAGCACCGGCGGCACTGGCCGCCCGTCCCACTCCGCCGGCCGGGTAAACTGCGGATACTCCAGCAGCCCGCCCACGAAGCTCTCCTCCAGCGCGCTGTCGGCCGCGCCCATCACCCCGGGCAGCAGCCGCACGCAGCAATCGATCAGCACCATCGCCGCCAGCTCCCCGCCGGACAGCACGTAGTCGCCGATGCTGAGCTCCTCAACGCCGCGCGCCTCCAGCACCCGCTGATCCACCCCCTCGTAGCGGCCGCACAGCAGCGCCACGCCCGCGCCCGCGGCAAACCGAGCCGCGTCGGCCTGCACGAACGGCCGGCCGCGCGGCGTGAGGTAAACGACCGGCTGACCCGCCGGCAGGCGATCCAACGCCGCCGCAACGATGTCGGGCCGCATCACCATCCCCGCCCCGCCACCGAACGGCGTGTCGTCCACCCGCCCGGACCGGTCAGTGGCGCCCGCACGCAGGTCGCGCGCCTCGCAGCGCCACAGACCCGCCGCCAGCGCCCGCCCCGCCAGCGAGCCGCCGAGCGGGCCGGGAAACATCTGCGGAAACAGCGTCAGCACGGTCGCCGACCACGCCGCGCTCACGACGCGCCCCCAGCCGCCAATCGCACTTCCCGCGGCGCCACCACGACCATCCGCCGCGCCGCCAGGTCCACCTCCGGCACCGCGCTGCGCGTGAACGGCAGCAGCAGCGCCGCCCCGCCCTCGACCGGCGCGATCTCGAGGCTCACCCCGGCGCCATAATCATGCACCTCGCCGACCCGCCCCAGCAGCTTGCCGTCCGCATCGACCGCCGCCAGCCCGATCAGGTCGGCCAGGTAGAACTCGTCAGCCTCCGTCGGCGGCAGCCGCTCACGCGGCACATACAGTCGCATGTTGGTCAACCGCTCCGCCGCGGTCCGGTCGGCCACCGCCCGCCCCTCGGCGTCGCGCAGCTCGGCCACGCCGTCGCTGCGCCAGCTCAGCGTCCACAGCCCGCCCCGCTCGTCGGCCAGCGGCCCGTAGCCCGCAAGGTCGGCCGGCTCGGCCGTGTAGCTGTGCACGTGCACAAGCCCGCGCACCCCATGCGGCCGCCCGACAACGCCCAGCAGAATGGTGTCCAACGCCGTCAAATCAGCTCACCGCCGCCTCGGCCTTGGCGCGCTCTTGCGCCTTCTTCTTCGGCGCTGACTGGATCGGCTGCTCGCGATAAGCAGGCTTGGGCGCAAGCCCAGCATTGCCGAGGAAGCGCGCCACCCGGTCCGTCGCGGTCGCGCCGTGGCTCAGCCAATGGGTGATCCGCTCGTCCACCAGCCGCAACCGGTCGGCGTGCTCCTGCGGCAGCATGGGATTGTAGCTGCCCACCTTCTCGATGAAGCGGCCATCCCGCGGACTACGGCTGTCGGCCACCACGATGTGATAGTACGGACGCTTCTTCGCGCCGGCACGGGCTAGTCTGATCTTCAAGCTCATAACATCTCCTAGAAAACGGCCAGGAGCTCTGCTCCTGGACCTCGCTGGGGCCTGAGGCCCCAGACCCCCATCACTTAAGTATCGGTTTCCAAAGGCCACCGGCCTTTGGTGGGTCCAGGGCAAAGCCCTGGCCTTCCTTGCTTCTTCATCAATAAGGCCGCCGCTGCTGCTGCTTAGGCATCAATCCTGCCAGGCCGTGCCGCATCAGCCCCTTCTGCCCCAGCTTGTTCATCCGCTTCATCATCGTCGCCATGTCGTCGAACTGCCGCAGCAGCCGGTTGACCTCCTGCACCGTGCTGCCCGAGCCCGCCGCGATGCGCTTCTTCCGGCTCGCCTTGATCAGGTCCGGCGTGCGCCGCTCCTTGATCGTCATCGACGAGATGATCGCCGCCTGCTTCTTCAGCACCGTGGTGTCGAGGTTCGCGCCCTCGATCTGCTCCTTCAGCTTGCCCACCCCGGGCAGCATCCCCAGGATCCCCGACAGCGACCCCATCTTGCCGATCTGCCGCAGCTGCGCCGCATAATCCTCAAGGTCGAACGACCCCCGCATCATCTTGGTCGCGAGCTTTTCGGCCTCGACCTGGTCGATCGTCTCCGACGCCCGCTCGACCAAGCCGACGATGTCGCCCATGCCGAGGATGCGCCCGGCCACCCGCTCGGGGTGGAACTCCTCCAGCGCGTCGATCTTCTCGCCCGACCCGGTCAGCTTGATCGGCGCCCCGGTCACCTGCCGCATCGACAGCGCCGCCCCGCCGCGCGCGTCGCCATCCATCCGCGTCAGCACGATGCCGGTGATGCCGAGCGCCTCGTTGAACGCCTGCGCCGTGTTCACCGCGTCCTGCCCGGTCATCGCGTCGACCACCAGCAGCGTCTCGCGCGGGTTGGTCTCGGCCCGGATCGCGGCCACCTCGTCCATCAGCGCCGCGTCGATCGACAGCCGCCCGGCCGTGTCCAGGATGACGACGTCAAACCCCTCGCGCCGCCCCGCCAGCATCGCCCGCTGGGCGATCTGCACCGGCCCCTCGCCCGCCACGATCGGCAGCGAGGCGACACCCGCTCGCTCGGCCAGCTGCGCCAGCTGCAGCTGCGCCGCCGGCCGCTGCGTATCCAGGCTCGCCAGCAACACCCGCTTGCGCTCGCGGCTCAGCAGCCGCAGCGCCAGCTTGCCGGACGTCGTTGTCTTGCCCGACCCCTGCAGTCCGACCATCAGGATCGGCACCGGCGGCGCCGCGGCGAGGTCAAGCGGCACTGCCCCCGCCCCGCCCAACGCCTCGACCAACACGTCGTTGACGATCTTGGCCATCTGCTGGCCAGGTGAAACCGCGTCCAGCACCTCGGCGCCGACCGCCCGGTCGCGCACGCCCTGGATGAAGAACTTCACCACCGGCAATGCGACGTCCGCCTCGAGCAAGGCCAGCCGCACCTCGCGCAACGCCTCGACGACGTCGCCCTCCGACAACGCCCCGCGCCGCCGCAGCCCGTCAAACACCCCGGAAAGCTTGCCCGACAGCGCGTCGAACATCACACCACCCCAACGCACAACACGCCGCTGCGCGAACACTCGCGGAGCGGCGATGAGAGCTGGCCTTCTAGGCTAACCAACGTATCAAGACAAGGCCAGAGGCTCTGCCTCTGGACTCCGCCGGGGCCTGAGGCTCCAGACGCCCGTTACTCAATCAGGCTGCTTCTGGCGGCTTCCGCAGGTCGTCGATGGCCTGTTCGGCGTTAGTTAGGCGACGGTGCAGCATCGTCGTCATTTCCAGCAGTTGCAGCGCGCTCTTATGCGCCGCCTGTGCAGCCCCGGTCACTAACCGAACATCCTCCCGGTCACGACTGGCAGCATCCTGCAACCGATCCATGCGAGCCATCATGTCAGTTCGAAGCTTGAGCATGAGCGCCTCTAACCGGTCAAAGCGCTCCCGCATCTCGTCAAACCGCTTCCGAGTCTCGTCGTCCACCGCCTCCCCCCATCACCGCCAGGTCGATCGCCCGCTGACTACCTTGGCGACAGCACCATGATCATCTGCCGGTTCTCCATACGCGGCATCTGCTCGACCTTTGTCTGCTCGTCGAGCTCCACCCGGATCCGCTCCAGCACCTTGATGCCCAGATCCTGGTGCGCCATCTCCCGGCCCCGGAACCGCAACGTCACCTTGACCTTGTCGCCCTCGCCGATGAACGACTTCATCGCCCGCATCTTAACCTGGTAATCATTCTCGTCGATATTCGGACGAACCTTGACTTCCTTGATCTCAATGACCTTCTGCTTCTTCTTGGCCTCGTTCTTCTTTTTCTGCTGCTCGTACTTGAACTTGCCATAGTCGAGGATCTTGACCACCGGCGGATCGGCGTTCGGACTGATCTCCAGCAAATCGAGCCCGACGGCATAGGCACGCAGGATGGCGTCGCGCGCGCTCATCACGCCCTGCATCTCGCCCTCCTCGTCGATCAGCCGAACTTGCGGAACCCGGATGTCCTCGTTCACGCGTGGGCCGTCCCGGCTCGGGGCTGCCTGCATCGGTCCTCTGGCTATGGAACTCTCCTGTCCTCGTTGAAACGCAGCACCAAACGGCGAGGGCCAGCCCCGATCACCCTCACGCCGAAGCGGGAGCGACCATGGGCCGGCCAGACGCAGCCTGAATGTCGGGCGCCGCCGCCTCGGCTGCAAGCGCGGTGACGCACTCGTCAAATGATACCACAACCTGCTCGCCGCTGCCCAGCCGCCTGATCGCGACCGTGCGCTGCTCCGCCTCGCGCCGCCCCACCACCGCAATCACCGGCACATGCGCCACGCTGTGCTCGCGTATCTTGGCGTTGATCTTCTCGTTCCTGAGGTCCGTGCGGGCTGAAAGCCCGGCCGCCCGCATCGCCGCCGCCAGCTCCTCCGCATAGCCGTTCGCGTCCGAGACAATAGAGGCAACCACCACCGGAACCGGCGCCAGCCACAGCGGAAACCGCCCGGCATACTGCTCGATCAAGATGCCGAGAAACCGTTCGAAGCTGCCCAGGATCGCCCGGTGCAGCATTACCGGCCGCCGCTTGCCCCCGTCTTCGGCGACATACTCCGCGTCCAGCCGCGCCGGCAGCACGTAGTCGACCTGCAGCGTCCCGCACTGCCAGTCCCGCCCAATCGCGTCGCGCAGCACGAACTCGAGCTTCGGCCCGTAGAACGCCCCCTCGCCCGGGTTCAGCTCGTACTCAACCCCCGCCAGCCGGCACGCCTCGCGCAACGAAGCCTCCGCCCGATCCCAGTCCGCCTCCTCGCCGGCGCGAACCTCCGGCCGGTCGGCAAACTTCACCCGGAACTCCGGAAAGCCGAAATCCGCATACACCTGCGCCAGCAAGGCCACGAAACGCGCCGTCTCCTCCGCCACCTGGTCCTCGGTGCAGAAAATATGCGCATCGTCCTGAGTGAACGCCCGCACCCGCATCAGCCCATGCAGCGCCCCGGACGGCTCATACCGGTGGCAAGCCCCGAACTCCGCCATCCGCCACGGCAGCTCGCGATACGACCGCAAGCCATGCCGGAAGATCTGCACATGGCACGGGCAGTTCATCGGCTTGAGCGCCAGCGACGTCTCCTCATCCTCCACGCTGGCCACGAACATGTGCTCGCGATAGTTCTCCCAATGCCCCGACCGCTCCCACAGCGAGCGGTCCACCAGCTGCGGCGTCCGCACCTCGTCATACCCCGCCGCGTCCAGCCGCCGCCGCATATAGGCCTCGCAGGTCCGATACAGCTGCCATCCCTTCGGATGCCAGAACACCGAGCCCACCGCCTCCTCCTGGAAATGGAACAGATCCATCTCCCGCCCGATCCGCCGATGGTCGCGCCGCTCCGCCTCCTCAAGCTGATGCAGATACGCCGCCAGCTCCTTCGCATCCCGCCACGCCGTGCCGTAGATCCGGCTCAGCATCGCGTTGCGGTGGTCGCCCCGCCAATACGCCCCCGCAACCTTCATCAGCTTGAAGCCGGCGCCCACATCGCCCGTCGAGCGCAGATGCGGCCCACGGCACAAATCCAGCCACTCGCCCTGCCGATACACCGAAATCGTCTCCGAACCCGGCAAGTCCCGGATCAACTCCGCCTTGTAACGCTCCCCCCGCGCCTCGAAAAACCCGATCGCCTCCTCACGCCCCCACTCCTCGCGCTCAAACGCCGCGTCCCGCGCCACGATCTCCCGCATTCGCGCCTCGATCGCCGGCAAATCCTCCACCGTGAACGGCTCGTTGCGGGCAAAATCGTAGTAGAACCCGTTCTCGATCGCCGGCCCGATCGTCACCTGCGTGCCCGGATGGAGCGACTGCACCGCCTCCGCCAACACATGCGCCGCATCGTGCCGGATCATCCCCAACGCCGCCTCGTCGCGCCGCGTCACAAACGTCACCGAAGCATCCCGCTCAATGACCCGCGACAGATCCTGCAACGCCCCGTCGACCGTCATCGCCAACGCCGCCCGCGCCAGCCCCGGCCCGATCGCCGCCGCCACCACAGCACCCGTCACCGGCCCGTCAAACGACCGCACCGACCCGTCCGGCAGCGTCACGTCAGGCATCAGCAAACTCCAGCGCCAAAAGCGCTCGTCTATGGGTTAAGCGAGGGCAAGGGAAGGATAAGGCAAGGGGCTTTGCCCCTTGACCCCATCAAAGGCGGAGCCTTTGAAATCCATTAATCATTCATGTTTTTACGGCAAAGTCAGCGGCGGGACAGTTAGAATTGATCGGCTTTGCCAAGCAAGAAACGCTCGTCCAGTCTCCAAACGAATGGGGTCTGGGGCCGCGGGCCCCAGCGGGTCGAGGGCAGAGCCCTCGCCTTGCTTTGCCTTACGGCAGCGCCGCCGCAACCCGCTCCACCGGCAAATCCGCCAGATCCGGCTCCCGCACGATGGTGACCCGCCCCGCCGGCGCCGTCAGGTCCGGATCGCTCTCCGCCGAGAACAGCACCACGCAGCGGCACCCCATTGCCGCCGCCAGGTGCATCGGCCCGGTGTCGTTGCCGACCGCGAGCACCGCCCGCGAGGCGAGGCCCGCGAGGTCGAACAGCGAGGTGCGCCCGGTCAGGTCGCGCGCCTCCGGGCAGGCGGCGATGATCGAGCGCGCCAGCGGCCCCTCGGCGGTGGCGCCGACCACCACCGGCGCGATGCCGCGCCCGGCCAGCGCCCGGGCGAGCTCGCCGAACCGGGTCTCCGGCCAGCGCTTGCGCGGCCGGTGCGGCGCCGCGCCCGGCGCCAGCAGCGCGTAGGGTGCGGCGATCGCCTGCCCACCCTCGCGCAGCCAACCGAGGTCGGGGCGCGGAATGTCGATGATGCCGGTGACCATGAGCTGCTCGCGCTGCCGCTCAAGCGTATGCATCGCGTCGCGTCCGGGGTTGGCGTGCGGATGCGAGGCGCCGCGCGCGACGCCCGACCAGGGCGGCCGCCCGGCGAGCTGGTGGTAGCGCGAGGAGCGGCTGGAGGTCTGCAGGTCGTAGATGAAATCGTGCCCGCGCAGCTGCCGGCGCAGGCGGGCGATGCCGCGCACATCCCACCAGGCCGGCCGCGTATCCACCTCGACGGTGTCGAACCACGGGCTGCGCCGTCCGAGCTCGGCGAACGGCGCCGTGGTCAGCAGGGTGATGTGGGCGTGAATGTCGTGCGCGCGGATCGCCGCAAAGGCGCGAAACGCCAGCACGAAATCGCCCATGGCGCCGAGCTTGATGACCAGGATGCGCGTCACGACTGCATCTTAGGCAACATCGCCGCGCCCGTAAGGGGCCGTTACGATAAAACCTCGCGATAGACATCGAGCGTCGCCTGCTGCATCGCCGCGGTGGTGAACTGCGCCAGCACGGCGCTGCGGCAGCGCTCGGCCAGCGCCACCCGCTCGAGCGGCGCCAGGTCCAGCGCCTCGCCCAGCGCCTCGGCCAGCGCCGGCGCGTCGCCTGGCGGCACCAGCCAGCCGGTGATCCCGGCCCGGATCGTCTCGGCAGCCCCGCCATGGTCGGTCGCGACAACCGGGCAGCCCATCGCCTGCGCCTCCACCACCACCCGGCCGAACGGCTCGGGCCGCAGCGAGGCGCTGACTACGACGTCCGCAAGCAGCAGCGCCACCGGCATGTCGGCGCAGTGCCCGGCCATGACGATGCGCGCCGCAAGCCCCGCCGCCGCCGCCTGCTGCGCCAGCCGCGCAACCAGCGGCTCATGCCCGTCGAGCTCTCCCACGAAGACCGCGACGACGTCCTCGTCGCCGAGCAGCGCCAGCGCCTCGATCAGCGTCGCATGACCCTTCCAGGCGGACAGCCGCCCCGGCAGCATCACCACCCGCCGGTCCGGCGCCAGATGCCAGCTCCGACGCAGCGCCTCCACCCGCGCCGGCGCCACCGCGGCGGGGTCAAACACCGCCACGTCGACGCCACGCGGGATCACCCGCAGCCGTGCCGGCCCGACACCGTGCCGGCTCGCCACCTGCCGGGCGACGAAGTGGCTGATGGCGATCACCCGCTCGCCTTTGCACAGCACCGAGTTCCAGATCCGCTTGCCCGGCCACTCCTCGCCGTGCACGCCATGCCAGGTGGTGACGAAGTGCACCTCGGCGCCGCCCGCCGCGAGCGACCGCCAGCCGAGCCAGGCCGCCCAGGCCGGCGCGCGCGAGCGGGCATGGATCAGCCGCACCCCCTCGCGCCGCGCGAGGAGCGCCAGCCGCCTCGCATTGGCCGCGATCCGCCACGGCGTCTTGCCGGCGAGCGGCAGGACGACATGCACGCCGCCGGCTGCCACCACCTCCTCGACCATCCGCCCGCCGGCGCTGGCGACCAGCGCCCGCCCGCCGGCGCCCACGATCGCCCGGACCATCTCGACCGTGCCGCGCTCCACCCCGCCGGTCTGCAGCCTGGGCAGCACCTGCAGCACGACCAGGTCGGGATCACTCGGCATGACCCGAGCCTAGCACGCAGCGTGCAGAGGCCCCGCCCATCGTCCACGCCATCCAAAACAGTTGAGACGACCATCCCGGATGGTCAGCATGGCGTCGTGACAAAGGGCAATGCCGCGTCCAAACACGACAGACACGCGATATCAATATGTTACCGCAATCTTGCCTATAGGCAAGAATTTCATCGGCAGGGCATGACAGGTTGGCCTCTAAATTGGTCGTCAGACGTTCTACATCTTGAGGTCATCTGGTTGAGGGCGTCTGGGGCACGCATTCCTACAAGCATGGACGTAGGTCAGCCTATTGTGCCAGATGCGTCTGTATATCCTGGTGACGCAGCTCGCGCGTTCGGCCAGGACGGAGGGACACGGATGCTCGCCGCGTTGAACCCCGCCTACTCCGTCTCAGGCTTCGCCGTCGGCCTGCTGGTCGGCCTCACCGGCGTCGGCGGCGGTTCGCTGATGACGCCGCTGCTGGTGCTGCTGTTCGGCATCCATCCCAGCACCGCCGTCGGCACCGACCTGCTCTACGCCGCGGTCACCAAAAGTGTCGGCACCGCGGTGCACAGCGCGCATCGCTCGGTCGATTGGGCCATCGTCCGGCGCCTGGCCAGCGGCAGCATTCCGGCCACCGCAATCACCATCGTCCTGCTATCGCGCAGCGGCGGCAACGACGGTCACGCCCACCTGATCTCGGTGGTGCTCGGCTGCGCCCTGGTGCTCACAGCCTTCTCGCTGTTCTTCCGCCGCCAGATCATGGCCGTGGCGTCGCGCTTCTCGCCCGGCCAACCGCGTCATCCCGTCTTCTGGACGGTCGTCGTCGGCGCCGGCCTCGGCGTGCTGGTCAGCCTCTCCTCGGTCGGCGCCGGCGCGCTCGGCGTCACCGCGCTGATCCTGCTCTACCCCACCATCAGCACCGTCCGCCTGGTCGGCTCGGACATCGCCCATGCAGTGCCGCTCACCCTTATCGCCGGCCTCGGCCATTGGTATTTCGGCTCGGTCGACCTGCCCCTGCTCGGCTCGCTGCTGGTCGGCTCGATCCCCGGCATCATCCTGGGCAGCCTGCTCGCCACACGGGTGCCCGAACTCGTCCTCCGCCCCATGCTGGCCTGCACTCTGCTCCTAGTCGGCAGCCGCCTGGTGACATGAGGACGGAAGCCCAGGGGCTTTGCCCCTGGACCCCATTAAAGGCGAAGCCTTTAAAATCCATTCGTTATTCCTGCCATACGGCGACTTTCGCGGCGTGGGATACCGGGAATGGATGGCTCCGCCAAGCAAGAAAGAGCCCATCGAAACTCCGACGAATGCAGGTCTGGGGGCGCCGCCCCCAGCGTCGGGACCCATCGCACGTGTGCGATGGGCGCCCGGTCCAGGGCAGAGCCCTGGCCTTTCTTCCTTTTTGGCGGACTGCTCACATGACCTTGCTAGACCGAGGCGACGGCATCCGCCTTGCCTACGACCTTCAGCCCGGCGACGGCCCGGCGATCGTCTTCCTGCCCGGCCTGCGCAGCGACAGGAGCGGCGACAAGGCCACCGCACTGGCCGCGCATGCCCTCGCCCGCGGCTGGCTGCTGCTCCGGCTCGACTACTCCGGCCATGGCGAGAGCGACGGCCGCTTCGAGGATGGCACGATCGGCCGCTGGCGCGACGACGCCCTGTTGCTCATCGACCGCCTGCTGCCAGGCGGCCCGCTGCTCCTCGTCGGCTCGTCGATGGGCGGCTGGCTCGCCCTGCTCATCGCCCTCGCCCGCCCCGAGCGCGTCGCCGGCCTCGTCGGCATCGCCGCCGCGCCCGACTTCACCGAGACCCTGCTCTGGGCCGACCTCGACCCGGCGTCGCGCGGAAAACTGCTGGCGGACGGCGTGATCCATCTCGACAGCGCCTATGGCGAGCCTCTTCCGGTCACCCGTGCGCTGGTCAAGGACGGCCGCCGCCACTGCCTGCTCGGAAGCGCGATCCCGATCCGCTGCCCGGTGCGGCTGCTGCAGGGCCAGCGCGACGAGCAAGTGTCCTGGCGCACCGCCCTCACCCTGGCCGACCGCCTCACCGGCGCCGACGTCGCGGTGACGCTGATCAAGGACGGCGACCACCGCCTCTCCCGCCCGCAGGATCTTGCGGTATTTCACGCAATCCTCGATCAGCTGCTGCCCGCCTCCTCGTCCAGCACCCCGCGCAGCCCCTCGCGGTAGGTCGGGTAGCGCCAGGCAAGGCCGAGCGCACGCCGCGTCGCCGCACTCGAGACCTTCCGGTTGTCGGCCCAGAACGAGCGCCCCATGGCGCTCATCCCCGCCTCCGCCTCGGCGAACGGCACCGCCGGCGGCGCCGGCACGCCGAGCAGCCGCGCAGCCGCCTCGATCACCGCCGCACTCTCCGCCGGCTCGTCGTCGTTGAGGTTGAACACCCGGCAGCCGGGCGCGAGCGGCTGGGCCATCGCGGCGACCACCGCGGCGGCGATGTCGTCGCGGTGGATCCGCCCGAAGGCGTGCCCCGGCTTGATCACCCGCCGCGCCGTACCGGCCCGCACATCGTCCAGCACCGAGCGTCCCGGCCCATAGATGCCGGCGAGCCGGAAGAGGTCGACCCGCCGTCCAACGCCCGCTTGCCGCCACGCCGCCTCCGCCGCCACCCGGCGCCGGCCGCGCTCGCTGCCCGGCGCCGGCGCGCTCGTCTCGTCCACCCAGCCGCCGCCGCGGTCGCCATAGACCCCGGTGGTCGACAGGTATCCGAGCCAGCCGAGCCGTGGCGCATCCCCGATCGCCGCCCGGTAGCGCGCCAGCACCGGGTCGCCGGCCGCGTCCGGCGCGGCCGTCGCCAGCACGTGCGTGGCCACACCGACCTCTTCCGCCGCATCCTCGAAGCGCAGCATCCGCACGCCCGCGAGCGGCGCCAGCCGGTCCGGATCACGGCTCGTCGCGCTGACCGCAAAACCCGCCGTCACCGCCGCCTGGGCCACCGCGCTGCCGCTGTAGCCACGCCCGAAAATCAGCAGATGCAGCGTCACGCACTCCACGTCGCGGTTTGGCAGCCGCCTAAACTCGCCTAGACTGTCCGGCATGAACAGACGGGCATGACCAGACAGGCATGACCAGACAGGCATGACCAGACGGGCATGACCAGACGGGCATGAACAGGCGGGCATGAGAAGGGCCGCGCAGGTCGTCGCGTTGACCGTCCTGCTGCTGCCGGCCGCGCGCATGCGCCTGCACGCCGCTCCGAGCCCGCCAGCCACATCCTCGCCCGCCGGCGCTGCCGTGCCCGACGCCGACAGCCCCGACGAGGTCCCGCCCGTCGACGGCCCGGACGCCACCACCCCCGAGGACCCGGGCGACGCCGCCGCGGCGGCGCCCGCTGCCCCGACGGCGGACGATGACGCCCCGAACGAGGAGATCCCCCTGCCGCCCGCCGCCCCGCGGATCGCCAGCGGCCCAGACTACGAAGCCTGCCTCGACCAGCTCGCCATCGACCCGGCCGCCGCGCAGCGCCTGGCCGCCGCCTGGAGCGCGCGCGGCGGCGGCATCGGCGCGGCGCACTGCCAGGCCCTCGCCGCCGTCGCCCTCGGCCACCCCGGCGACGGCGCCGCCGAGCTCGACCGCCTCGCCCATGACAGCCCCGCCGACGCTGCCGCCCGCGCCACCGTCTACGTCCAGGCCGACCAGGCCTGGATGCTGGCCGCCAACCCCGCACAGGCCGCCGCCTCCGCCAGCGCCGCGCTCGCCCTGACCCCCGACGACCCCGACGCGCTGATCGACCGCGCCCGCGCCGACGCCGGCCAGTCGCGCTTCAGGCAGGCCATCGCCGACCTCGACACCGCCCTCGAGATCGAGCCCAAGCGCGACGACGCCATCATCGACCGCGCCGGCGACCTCCGCCGCCTCGACCAGCTCCAAGATGCCGCGAGCGACGTCGACCGCGTGCTGGCGCGCGACCCGGACGACCCCGACGCGCTGCTCGAACGCGGCATCATCCGCCAGCGCCAAGGCAACCTCGCCGGCGCCCGCGCCGATTGGGAGCAGGCCTCCAGCCTGGCGCCGGACAGCGCCACAGGCGACCTCGCCCGCCAGGACCTCGCCTTGCTGGAGGCGGGGCCGCAGAGATAGGGCCAGGACGCTGCCAGACGTTGAGGGCGGTGCCCCCCACCCGCGTCTACTCGGAGGCTTGCGCGATGACGGCTGACAGAGCGGTGGTGCCGCCTTCCCGGATCGCTCCGTGGCCACAGGCGAAGCGCTGGATGGGGTAGGCGAGAAGTTTGCGAGCGCTATCGAGGACGAGGGGCTTGGACCACGTGGCAAGGGTGGGCAGAGGAAAGTACCAGGGGGTCCAGCCAGGTAGGGAAAGACGATCCACGGCGACGAGTTCGTCGCCCGCGTAGAGAGTCCCGTCGCGCTCGTCCAGAAACGAACAATGGCCGGGCGCATGACCAGGCGTGTGGATGCAGCGGAGCGAGCCGAACAGCGCCCCGTCTTCGACGACGTCCGTGACCTGAGTGACGATGCCCGGCAGGCCGCCACGGATCTTGGCCTGCGGCTCGCCTGGCCGGAGGGACTTGTCGGCCGGACGTCGCAGCAGCGGCAGCGAGCGCTCGCTGGCGGCGACGACGACGCCCGGCAGACGCTCGACGAGGTCATCGACGGAGCCGACGTGATCGACATGCGCGTGGGTCAGCAGAATGCGGCGGATGGGCGCGCCGAGGGCCTGCGCGGCGGCCAGGATGTCCTTGGCGGCGCCGGAAATCGTCGTGTCGATCAGGCTGAAGCCGTCCGGCTCACGAACCAGGTAGCAGTTCATCAGCCCGAGACGGGTGAGTTGGTGCGAGCCGGAGGAGATTTCGGTGATCTTCATGCGACGAGGCTACCAGACTTACCTCCGCAAGCCGCGCACAAACCGCCAGGCGGAAAAGCCACGCGCCTCAGAAATCCAAATCCGCATAGTGCGCCGGCGGCGTCATCCCCGGCATCCGTTCCGTCAGCAGCGGCCGAAAGCACGGGCGCGACTTGATCCGCGCATACCATTCCTTCACCGCCGGCACGCCGGACCAGTCAAGCTCGCCGATATAGTCGAGGCACGACAAGTGCCCGGCCGCGGCGAAGTCGGCCAGCGACAGCGTCTCGCCGCCCAGCCAGCGCCGCGTCTCGGCCAGGTGACTGAGCATCGGCAGGTGGCGCCGCAGGCTGTCATAGCCATGCCGCAGCCGACCCACATCGGGCTGCCCGCCGGCAAAGCGCTTCACCACCTTCTCGTGCAGCAACGTGTCCGTGGCGTTGCCGCCGAACGTATGGTCGACCCAGGCGACGACCCGGCGCACCTCGATCCGCTCGGCCATGCTGCGTCCGAGCAGCGGCGTGTCCGGATACGCCTCCTCAAGATACTCGCCGATCACCGAGGCGTCCGGCACCACGAGGCCGTCCTGCTCGACCAGCGTCGGCACCGCGCCGACCGGGTTCAACGCCAGGTAGTCCGGCCGCCGCTCCCAGGTCCGCTCGGCGCGCAGCTCGAAGCCGAGCCGCTTCTCCGACAGCGCCAGCCGCACTGCTCGGCAGCCAGGTGAGAGCATGAAGTGGTAAAGCATGCGCATGGCGAGGGCTTATAG
>CAXMMR010000028.1:0-20823 GCA_963692975.2 Acetobacteraceae bacterium
CATAGAGCCGCACCACGCCATCGAACCAGTCGTCAAGGCGGTCATCAGCCGCTTGCCGCGCGCGGTGGCTGGAGCATGGCTGGCGCTGCGGGCGCTGCCGTCTTTGCTGCAAGTGCTCCCTGGCAGCGGACTTAGCCGTCCGGGATTGCTGCGTGCGCTGATCGGTCGAGCCAGCCTGCAGCTCGCCGCGGCACCGGATTATGCGACCTGGACGCGACTCTACGATCCGGCGACGCAGGCAGTGCCGCAGCTTGGCGACGAGTTGCTGGTGGTGGTGGTCGAGGATGCGGGCGCGGCAGTTCTGCTGGATCGTAGCTTAACGTCGTTGCGCAGGGCGGGGCTCAGCCCTGCTGCGGTGTGCCGCGTGGCTGATCCGCAGGCCTGGCGCGCGGCGCTTGCTCGTGCGGCCGGACGGCCGGTGGGCGTGCTGCAGGCTGGCGAGTGCGTCGCCTCCGGCGGGCTGGCGGCCATGCTGGCAGGGATGCGGAACGGCGCGGCGCTGGCCTACGGCGACGATGACCGGCTGGACCTGGCAGGCGCGCGGACGCGTCCACACTTCAAGCCGCTTATCGCACCGGCGTTGCTGCACAGCTTCACGCTCAGCTCCGGATTGATGGCGTTTCGGCCCGGCCTGCTTGAGGGGATTACGGACGCAGCACTTGTCCATGCGGACGCGATACGACTGGCGGCGACGCTGCAAGCCTTCGCCGTCGAGCGCGCACCCGTCATCCATCGCTTGCAGCGCGTGCTCACGCATCGTCTCGAGGGCACGGCAGACCCGCCATGGCAGGTTGCGCAAGACCTGG
The DNA here is from genome assembly GCA_963692975.2 of Acetobacteraceae bacterium. Taxonomy (GTDB): domain Bacteria; phylum Pseudomonadota; class Alphaproteobacteria; order Acetobacterales; family Acetobacteraceae; genus CAXMMR01. The sequence continues at coordinate 807 of CAXMMR010000028.1, forward strand.
TTCGGGCTGATCTCGCGCGACGCGGCTGTTCGGCCGAGATGTCGGTCAGCAGTGTCGGGCTGACGGTGCGGCGCACCTCGTCGGCGACGCGATCGGTCGGCATCGTCGTGCCGTCGGCTTGTCGGTCACGTCATGTGTTGTTCTGCATTCGGCGGCTGATCGAACGCACGGAGTTTCCGATCGACAGCGTCGTTGTCGCTGTCTCTTCGCCCAGCCCGGACGCGCGTCAGCGCCGGATCATGGCGGCGCTGGGCCAATTGCCGCGGGTGCGGGTGCTGAACTATCCGCTGGCCGAGTTCGACTTCGCCACGATCAACAACTTGGCGGCGCAGGAGATCCGGTCGGAGCTGTTGCTGCTGCTGAACGACGACGTGGCGCCGCTCGGCCGCGACTGGCTGGGCCGCATGGTCGCGCAGCTTGACGATCCGAGCGTCGGCATTGTCGGCGCGCGCCTGCTGTACGGCAACGGCATGGTGCAGCACGCCGGCGTTCTCGTTGGCCTCGCGCATCTCTGCGAACATAACGATCGCTTCCTGCGCGAAGGCGATCCTGGGCCGTTCGGCTCGGTGGTGCTGGATCGCGACGTCTCTGCCGTGACGGGCGCCTGCTTGCTGATCAGGACTGAGCTCTGGCGGAGACTCGGCGGCTTGGATCCGGCGTTTGCCATCGCGCTCAACGACGTTGACCTTTGCTTGCGCGCACGGGCGGATGGGTCTCGCGTCGTCTACGCGGCCGGAGCGGTGCTGACACATTACGAGTCGTTGTCGTTGGGCCGGCACTACGCCGGCCAGCGCACGCGCCGAGAAGGCAGTGAGGTGCGCCTGCTGCGGCAGCGCTGGTCGGCGGTGATCGCGGACGATCCATTCTATAATCGAAATATGTCTCAAGAGATCGGCCGTGAATGGCAACCGAGCTTCCCGCCGCGCCAACCCGCGGATGGCAAGGTTGAGTAGCCGCACAAGAAGGTCTGGCACAGGCATGCTTCACGAAGCGGTGACGGTGTGCTTTCATCGTTGCGTAAGCAGGAGCGAGTCGCCTGCGCGGCTTGCCGAGAGGACATGACCAGCCATGAGCAAGGCTTTCATCGCAAGCATCATCCAGGAATCTACCGACTGCACGGGCGTCACGGCCAACCAGGCCGCCGGGGAACTGGTCAGCGCGATCGTTCGCCAGCTGAAGCGCGAAGGTGGTTTCACCTTGCCCTCCTTCGGCACGTTCATCGTGCGTAAGACCAAGGCGCGCAAGGCGCTCAATCCGCGGACCGGCGCGCCGGTGAAGGTGAAGGCGGGCAAGACGGTGCGGTTCAAGGCGAGCCCCAACCTCAAGAAGGCAGTCTGAGGCAGGTCGGCGACAGAATTACTGCTGCGACAACCGGGCGGCCTCGCGTGATGGTTTCGAGCTGGCGGCTTGGCATTTCGGAACGGGCTGGGTGGAACCCGGGTTCGATGGCGCGTTTCGCTCAGGGTAGCAGGAGTTGCCCGATGAGCGACAAGCCAGAGACTTACGACGATGAGGCCGTCGACGATGCGCTGGAGGACACTTTTCCGGCCAGCGATCCCGTGCCGGGGACCGGCGGCATAACCGGGCCGGACGACAAGCCGTCCGAGTAGATAATCGTTGGATGCGACGCGCCCACCCGGCCGCGTCGCACCAGCGTTTGGCTTAGACCGAGTAGTACATCTCGAACTCTACCGGATGCGGGGTGTGCTCGAACCGGTAGACCTCAGTCCATTTCAGCTCGATGTAGCTCTCGATCTGGTCGGTCGTGAACACGTCGCCCTGTAGCAGGAACTCGTGATCTTCGGCCAGCGCGCCGAGCGCCTCGCGCAGCGAGCCGCAGACGGTCGGAATGCCCTGAAGCTCCTCGGGCGGAAGATCATAGAGGTCCTTGTCCATCGCTTCGCCCGGATGGATCTTGTTCTTGATGCCGTCCATGCCGGCCATGAGCATTGCGGCGAATGCCAGATAGGGGTTAGCGGTGGGATCAGGAAAACGCACCTCCACCCGCTTGCCCTTCGGGTTTGTCGTATATGGAATACGGCATGAGGCCGAACGGTTGCGCGACGAGTAGGCGAGGAGCACGGGCGCCTCGAAGCCGGGGATCAGCCGCTTGTAGCTGTTCGTCGACGGATTGGTGAAGGCGTTGAGCGCCTTGGCGTGCCGGATAATGCCGCCGATGTAGTAGAGGCACATCTCGGACAGGTCGGCGTAGCCGTTGCCCGCGAACAGCGGCTGTCCATCCTTCCAGATCGACTGGTGGGTGTGCATGCCGGAGCCGTTATCGCCCCAGATCGGCTTGGGCATGAACGTCGCGGTCTTGCCGTAGCTGTTGGCAACGTTGTGGACGCAGTATTTGTAGATCTGCAATTGGTCGGCCATCTTGACCAGCGTCGTGAAGCGGGTGCCGAGCTCGTGCTGGCTCTGCGCCACCTCATGATGGTGCTTCTCGATCACGAGGCCCATCTCGCCCATGACAGACAGCATCTCGGCCCGCAGGTCGCTCTCGTTATCGACCGGCGGGGTGGGGAAATAGCCGCCCTTGATGGTCGGGCGATGGCCCATGTTGCCTTCGGGGTAGTCTTTCATCCCAGCTTCGGGGCCCTCGATGCTGTCGAGCTGATACATGCTGTAATTGCGGCCGGCGCCGAAACGGACGCTGTCGAAGACGAAGAACTCCGCCTCGGCGCCGAACACCGCCGTGTCGCCGATGCCTGATGCGCGGACATAGGTCTCGGCGGCCTTGGCGGTGGAGCGCGGGTCACGGGCGTAGCTCTGGCCGGTCGAGGGCTCGACGATGTCGCAGAACAGGATCAGCGACGGCTTGGCGGCAAACGGGTCCATCACCGCCGTTGAGGCGTCGGGCATCAGAATCATGTCGCTCTCGTTGATCGCCTTCCAGCCGGCGATCGAGGAGCCGTCGAACATGATGCCGTCGCGGAAGGCGTCGGCGTCCATGGTGGAGACGTGCTGGGCGGTGTGCTGCCACTTGCCTCTGGGATCGGTGAAGCGCAGGTCGATGAACTCGATCGAGTTCTCGCGCAGCATGTCGAGGACGTGGGTGACGTGGTCAACGGGGGCCGATGCCGGCGCGCTGGTGCTCGCCGAGGGCTTCTTCGCCATTGTCGTTGCAAATCCTTCTGCAGAGCCGGACCGTGCGTGACCGGCGGCCGGCACCATGCCAGCCTTGTGCCATCGTCGAACAGACGGCAATGCGAAGGAATAAGGAAGGCCAGGAGCTCTGCTCCTGGACCTCGCTGGGGGCGGCGCCCCCCAGACCCGCATTCCTAAGGCGCTCGCGACGCCGCTGTCTTGCCGTGTGGCATGAGTGATAAATGGATTTTAAAGGCTTCGCCTTTAATGGGGTCGAGGGGCAAAGCCCCTCGCCTTGCCTTAAACCGCGTCCTCGCCGCGCTCGCCAGTGCGGATGCGCACCACTTCCTCGACTGCAGACACGAAGATCTTGCCGTCGCCGATGCGCCCGGTGCGGGCGGCGCTGACGATCGCCTCGACGGCGCGCTCGACGATGCCGTCCTCGCAGACCACCTCGAGCTTTACCTTGGGCAGGAAATCGACGACGTATTCGGCGCCGCGATAGAGCTCGGTATGGCCTTTTTGCCGGCCGAAGCCCTTGGCCTCGACCACCGTGATGCCCTGCAGGCCGACCTCGTGCAGCGCCTCCTTCACCTCGTCGAGCTTGAACGGCTTGATCACCGCCTCGATCTTCTTCATGGCTGCCTCGGTGCTGTGTGATGCGCGTCGCGTCATGCTCGGCCACGCCGCGGCGGCTGACGCGACGCCACACGAGGCCCAGGTGCTTTGTTGCACGCGGCTGGTTGGCCAGCAATCGCCGGCGATGCCGCCGGGCCGGCGGCGCTCGCCGGCTGGTCGCCCCGGCGTGTGATTGACGCCGCACCGGCGAACGGCCTAAAGCGCGAGCCGCGGCGTGGCGGACGTAGCTCAGTTGGTAGAGCGCCAGGTTGTGGTCTTGGATGTCGCGGGTTCGAGCCCCGTCGTTCGCCCCAGCGCCTCCATCTGACCGGCCCCATTGGAGGCTTTATGGTGCGCCTGCTCCTGTCGGCCTTAAGTGGGACTCTGCTTGCCGGCTGCGTGCTGAACAACGACCCGCCGGCCTTTGACGCGGCCGATGCGGGGCTGGTTCTGCGCGGCGGCAACAACGTGGTGGTCGGCCGGGCGGCCTTTGTCACCTATAATGGAGCCTATGCAAGCTGCGCCGGCGGCCAGGCGATCTTGCTCGCCGACACGCCCTACACGCGCTGGCGGCTGGACCGGCTGTATGGCGGCGGTTATCCGCGGGTGGCCGAGATTGCGGGGGCGCCATCATTGCCGGCCGCGCCCGGTTATGGCGCCTATGTTCGGCATGCGCGCTGCGGGCCGACCGGCGGGTTCGAGTTCGACGGCCTGGCGGACGGCCGATACGTCGTCGTGGCCGGGCTCTACGTGCCGGGCGAACGGCCGGATGGCGGGCTGTCGATACGGCGGGACGTGGCGGTCTATGGCGGCATCGCCAAATCGCTGGTGCTGACGCCCTGAGCCGCAGTCCGGCTAAGCCGAGTGCAGGGGCGAGCCAGGCGCCGCCTTGAAGGTTTCGTCCAGACCCTGGGCCAGGGGGCGGGGCGAGACCCCGAGCCGCACCAGGTCGGTGATGTCGAATGCCTTGTCTTCGGTCAGGCGGCGCACCTCGTCGGCGCCGATGGCGGGCAGGCGCGGGATGATGCGGCTGAGCGGCGCGAGCAGGCGCAGCGGCGCGACAGGCAGGCTGAGCAGGCGAGGCGGCGGCAGACCGGCTGCGCGGGCGACGGCGCGGACGAAGTCTCGGTAGGGCAGCGGCTCTGGGCCGGCGGCGACCAGCGTGTGCGGGCCATGCCAGTCGGCGCGCAACGCGCACAGGATCGCGGCCGCGAGGTCGGCCTGATGGATCGGCTGCACCAGGGCACGGCCGCCGCCGGGCAGGGGCACAAGCGGCAGCCGGGCGAGCAGCGCGGCAAGGCGCTGGACGTTGTTCTCGCCATCGGCGCCGTAGATCATCGTTGGGTGGAGCAGGACGCCGTCGCGGCCCGAGGCGAGCCAGGCGGCCTCGCCGGCCAGCACGCCGTTGCCGTGCGCATCCGGCCAGCGGGTGAATTTGCGCGTGCTGCCGAGCAGGACGAAGCGGGCGGTTGCCGGGGCGGCGGCGATGAGCGCGGCGGCGTGGCGGGCATGGGCGGTCAGTACAATCCGCTCCGCGCCGGCGAGCGCCTGGCGCAGCGCAAACGGATCGCCGAGGTCGGCGACGCGCGCCGGGGCTGCGAGGCCGGTGGCGGCGTAGCGCGCGAGGCTTCGCACGACCGGGACGAATGGCATGCCGGCACCTTGCAGGGCGGCGCATAGGGCGGTGCCGGAGCGGCCGGATGCGCCAACCACGTGCGTCGCGGCGGCGCCGATCATTGCCGCCGGCGCCGACGGTATCCTGCTACCACAATGCGAAAAGCTTGACTTGGCATGGTGTTGCGTCGATAGGACGGGCCTCAAGATGCAAAGTCGGATGCTCCCATGAAGACCACGTTGTCGCTCAAGCCTGCGGAGGTGTCCAAGGGCTGGGTGCTGATCGACGCCGAGGGGGTGGTGCTTGGCCGCCTCGCCTCGGTGATCGCAAACCGGCTGCGCGGCAAGCACAAGCCGCAGTTCACGCCGCATGTCGATTGCGGCGACAACGTCGTGGTGATCAATGCCGAGAAGGTCAAGCTCACCGGCAAGAAGGCCGAGGACGAGCTTTTCTACTATCACACCGGCTACGCTGGCGGCATCAAGCAGCGCACGGTGCGTCAGCGGCTGGACGGCGCCAACCCTGGCGACGTGGTGGAGAAGGCGGTCGAGCGGATGATCACGCGCGGGCCGCTGCAGCGTCAGCAGATGAAGCACCTGCACGTCTATGCCGGCAGCGCGCATCCGCATGACGGGCAGAAGCCTGCGTCGCTGGACGTCGGCGCCATGAACCCGAAGAACAAGAGGGGCTGAGCCCATGTCAGAGACACGCACCCTCGCCGACCTCGGTTCGCTGGTCGATGCCGCAGCGCTCGCCGGGCCCGGGCAGAACGACGCGCCGCGCTACGAGGCGAAGCGCGATGCTCAAGGCCGGTCCTATGCGACCGGCCGGCGCAAGAACGCGGTGGCCCGCGTCTGGATCAGGCCGGGGCGCGGCGACATCGAGGTCAACGGCAAGACGGTAACGGCGTATTTCGCCCGCCCGGTGCTGCGCATGCTGATCACCCAGCCGTTCCTGGTCGCCGACCGATACAACCAGTTCGACGTGTTCTGCACCGTCGTCGGCGGCGGGCTGTCGGGGCAGGCGGGCGCGGTGCGGCACGGCATCAGCCGGGCGCTGACGCATTACGAGCCGACGCTGCGGCCGATCCTGAAGGTGGCCGGATTCCTGACGCGGGATAGCCGCGTGGTCGAGCGCAAGAAGTATGGGCGGGCGAAGGCTCGTCGTTCGTTCCAGTTCTCCAAGCGCTAAGGAAGGCCAGGGCTCTGCCCTGGACCCGCTGGGGCCGTGAGGCCCCAGACCCCGATCGTTCGGCAAAATTGATTTTAAAGGCTTCGCCTTAATGGGGTCCAGGGGCAAAGCTCCTGGCCTTCCTTAATCAGGATGCCATGACAGCAGCGGTGTTCATCGACGGCGAGGCGGGCACTACTGGCCTCGGCATTCGTGAGCGTTTGGCGGTGCTGCAATCAATCCAAGTGCTGACGATCGATCCGGCTCTTCGTAAAGAATGGGCTGCGCGGCGTGAGATGATGGAGCGGGCCGAGCTGGTGGTGCTTTGCCTGCCGGATGAGGCGGCGCGCGAGGCCGTCGCGATGGCCGCGGCGCTCGCTCATCCGCCGAAGCTGCTGGACGCCAGCAGCGCGCACCGCGCCGATCCGGATTGGGTCTACGGGTTCGCCGAGCTTGCGCCTGGACAGCCGGCGGCGATAGCGGCGGCCAGGCGGGTGAGCAATCCCGGATGCTATCCGACCGGTGCGGTCGCATTGGTGCGGCCCCTGGTGGAAGCCGGGCTGCTGCCAGTGGGCTATCCGGTGACGGTCAATGCCGTGAGCGGCTACTCCGGGGGCGGCCGGGCGATGATCGAGGCGTACGAGGCCGGCGCGCCGGCGGCGGCGTTTTCGCTGTATGCGCTCGGGCTGGAGCACAAGCATGTTGCCGAGCTGATGGCCTATGCCCGGCTGCAGCGGCGGCCGGTGTTCGTGCCCTCGGTCGGGCATTTTCGCCAGGGCATGCTGGTTTCTATCCCGTTGCACCTCGACCTGCTCGAGCCGGGTGCCACGGGCGCTGACCTGCACGCGGCGTTGGTGGAGTGGTATGCCGGCACAGCCGTCGAGGTGCTGCCGATGGAGCCTGCGACCACCTTGGAGCCGGAGGCGCTGAACGATACCGACCGTTTGGAGCTGCGGGTGTTTGCCAACGACGCGCAGCGGCATGCGCTGCTGGTGGCGCGGCTCGACAATCTGGGCAAGGGCGCCTCGGGCGCGGCGGTGCAGAACATCCGCCTTATGCTGGGCGTGTAAAGGCGGCGGGATGATCTACGCGCTCGACGGCATTGCACCAAGGATCGATCCGAGCGCGTGGATCGCGCCGACCGCGGTCGTGGTCGGCGACGTGGAGATCGGCGCCGAGGCGAGCATCTGGTTCGGCGTCGTGCTGCGCGGCGACACCAACCTGATCCATATCGGCGCCCGGTCCAACGTGCAGGACAACGCGGTCGTGCATGTGAACCCGGCGGCCGAGCACCGCTGCTGGATCGGCGAGGACGTGCTAGTCGGGCACGCCGCCATCATCCATGCCTGCACGCTGGAGGACGGCGCCTTTGTCGGCATGGGGGCGACGGTGCTGGACGGGGCGGTGATCGAGGGCGGCGGGGTGCTTGCGGCAGGCGCGTTGCTGTCGCCCAACAAGCGGCTACCGGCGGGCGAGCTTTGGGCGGGAGCGCCGGCGCGGCGGGTGCGTGAGCTCGGCGGCGACGAGCGGCTGGGGTTTGCCCGTGGTGCGCCCGGCTACGTCGAGAACGGCCGGCGGTTCGGCCGCGGCTTGAAGGAGCTTTGAGCGATGCCGAGCCTTGAGGCGCTGCGGAGCAGCCTGACGGCGGAGGCGCCGCCGCTGGGATCGGACCTGGCGTTGCAGGCCCTGTGGCGGGGTCGGCCGCGGTGATTGGGACGGCGCCCATGCGTGCGCTCAGTCGGGCGAGGGCGAGGCGGGATGCGACTGGGTGCATGCGCATCTGCACCGCGCGGAAGGTGACGCGGCCAATGCCGCCTACTGGTATCGCCGCGCCGGCCGGCCGGCGGCGGCGACGCCGCTCGAGGCCGAGTGGGAGCAGATCGCGCGGTCGCTGCTGTCGCGGACCGCGCCCTAGCGCCGCGCTAGTTCGACATCGTGCCTGGGGCGTGCAGGGCGCCGATATGGCGCTTGACGATCAGCGCCGTCTCGGCGGCGAACGCTTTCAGGTCGGGGTCTTTTGCCAGCATGGCCTCCTTGTTGAACGCGGCGCCGTCGGCGGCGTGCACGCTGTCCATGGTGGCGACGTAGGCGTTGTCGAAGGCGGCGCCGGACAGCCCCTGCAGGTGCGCCATCTGCTTGGTGAAGCTCGCGTTGAGCTGGCTATCCAGCGTGATGCCCTTGCTTGCGGCGATGGCGCGCAGCTTGGCGCCGACGAGCTGGTGATCATGCACTTCGGTGTTGGCGAGGTCCTTCACGTCCTGCGCGTCGGCCTTCTGCATGGCCAGCTTGCTCGACTCGACCTCGAACATGCCGCCCTGCGAGACCTTGGCGACGAAGGCCGCATCGCCGGCGGACAGCGCGGCGGCGCCGGCGCTGGCGCTGGCGGCGATCGTTAGGAAGGCGGCGGTGAGCAGGGCGGGCAGGTAATTCACGGCAGGTCCGATCGGGTTGTGTGGCCACAATAACGTTCGTCCGGCTTCAGAGCTGCCTGCGGGTGAAACTTACTTCTCCAGCACGTAGCTGCCGGGCGCGTCCATCAGCGATGGGTGAGCCTTGCTGCCGAGCGGCGGCGGCGTGACCTTGGCGCCGGAGTGACCGGCGAGCCAGGCGCCCCAGTCGGTCCACCAGCTGCCCTCCGTGGCGACCGCGGCCTTGCGCCAGGCGGCGGCGCTGTCGGCCGGAGCGCCGGTCCAGTAGGCGCCCTTGCCGCCGGGCGGGTTGATCATGCCGGCGACGTGCCCCGACGAGGCGAGCACGAAGCGAATTTCGCCGCCGAAGAGCTGGGTCGCCCGCCACGCCGAAGACCAGGGCACGATGTGGTCTTTTTCCGCGCCGACCGCGTAGGCCGGCAGGGTGATGCGCGACAGGTCGAGCGTCTCGCCCATCAGCGTCACGCGGTTCGGCTGGATCAGGTTGTTCTCGGTGTAGGTCTGGCGGAGGTACCAGCCGTGGGCGGCGCGGGTCATCCGCGTCTCGTCGGCGTTCCAGGACAGGATGTCGAAGGCGGCGGGCTTTTCGCCCATGAGGTAGTTGTTGACGACGTTGGCCCAGATCAGGTCGTTGGAGCGCAGCAGGCTGAACATGTTGGACATCTGGCGGCCGTCGAGATAGCCGCGCTCGAGCATCTGGCGCTCGACCAGGTCCATGCTGTCCTCGCCGAGGAACATCGCCGTGTCGCCGACCTCAGTGAAATCCTGCAGCGAGACCATCAGGGTCGCCGAGGCGAAGCGGTCGTCGCCGCGCTTGGCGAGCCAGGCCAGCGCCATGGAGAGCATGGTGCCGCCGATGCAGTAGCCCATGACGTTGAGCCGCGGCGCCCCGGTGATCTCGCGCACGATGTCGCTGGCGGCCAGGCAGCCGAGGCGGACGTAGTCCTCGAAGCTGGTGGCGTCCATCGAGGCGTCCGGGTTGCGCCACGAGACGACGAACACGGTGAAGCCCTGGGCGACCAGCCAGCGGATCATGCTGTTCTTGGCCTGCAGGTCGAGGATGTAGAACTTGTTGATCCAGGGCGGCAGCACCAGCAGCGGCACGGCGTGCACCGCCGGCGTGCTCGGAGCGTATTGGATCAGCTCGATCAGCTCGTCTCGGTGGACGACGCGGCCCGGGGTCAGCGCCAGGTTGCGGCCGGGGGCGAAGGCGGTGGCGTCGGTGATCGACAGCCGGCCCTCCTGCAGGTCGGCGAGCAGGTGGCGCAGGCCATCGGCCAGGCTGCCGCCGCCGGTCTCGACGGCGCGCTTCATCGCCGCCGGGTTGGAGAGCAGCGCCAGCGAGGGGCTGGTGGCGTCGATGAACTGGCGCAGGTGGAAGCTGACGCGCTGGCGCTCGGCGGCGGGCACCGCAGCCAGGCGCTCGGGCTCGGCGAGCCAGTCGGCGGCGAGGAAATACAGGTCGCGCAGGGTGCGATAGGCCGGGTTGGACTGCCACTCGGGAGCGACGAAGCGCTTGTCCGCGCGCTTGTTCTGCGGCGGGCTCGCCGCCGGCGTGGCGGTGTCCGGCAGGCCCATCCAGCGGCGGCCGGCCTCGCCCCAGGCCGCCATCGCGCTGCTCCACATGCTGGTCTGCAGGCGCGAGAGCGAGGCGATCGCGTCCGCCGGGTGCTCCAGCGTGCCGAGCCAGACGAGGCGCAGGCTGCGCGCGATTTGGCCCCAGTCGACGGGGACGATCTCGCGCAGTGGATTGGCGCTCCAGGCCTGGTCGAGCGCGCGGATGAGCGGATCGCGCTCCAGGCTCTCCCGCAGCTGCTGCACGCTGCCGGCCAGCATCGCCCCGACCGCGAGGTCGGACGCGTTTGCCGCCGCGAGGTCGGACGCGTTTGCCGCCGCGAGGTCGGACGCGTTCCCCGCCGCCTGGTCGGAGGCGGCCGGCGGCTGGCCGATCGCGGCAAGCGAGTTCGCCCAGCTGGCCCAGAGCGCCATCGCGCCGGTGGCGTCGGCAAGGCTCGGCCAGCCCGCCGGTCGATCGCCGCCGGCCGGGGGCGCGCTTTCACTCGACATTGCCTGCCTCCCTGCTATCCCATGCCGCTCACGACACTCAGACGCGGCCATGACCCGGCAGCGTGCGCATGCGCGGTTTGCCCTCGCAAGCGCCCGTTGTCGCGCGGGCCCTGCGACGCCGTCCGCCATCGGAGGATATCGTGTCCGCGCATTTCGACCTGCTGATCACCGGCGGCACCTGCGTGCTGCCGTGGGGCGAGGCGGCCGCCGACATCGGCATCAGTAACGGGCGGATCGCCTGGATCGGGCAGCGCGGTGGGGCGAGCGCCGACGGCATGCTCGATGCGCGCGGGGCTGCATGTGCTGCCCGGCCTGATCGACCCGCATGTTCACCTCCGCGACCCCGGCGACCGCAGCGTCGAGAGCCTTGGCGGCGGCACCCGGGCGGCGGTGCTGGGCGGGCTCACCTGCGTGTTCGACATGCCCAACACCAGCCCGGCGATCACCGATGCGGCGCGGGTCGGCTGGAAGCAGGCCTATGCCGAGCGGGAAGCGTGGTGCGATGTCGGCCTCTATGTCGGCGCGACCAAGGCCAATACCGACGAGCTCGCGGCGCTCGAGCTGATGGACGGGGTGGCGGCCATCAAGGTGTTCGCCGGCAGCTCGACCGGCGACCTGCTGGTCGAGGACGACGCCTCGATCGAGGCGGTGCTGCGCGCCGGACGCCGGCGCGTCGCCTTTCACAGCGAGGACGAATACAGGCTGCGGGCGCGGCGCGAGCTGTTCAGGACCGGCGACCCGTATCGCTGCCACATGGAGTGGCGCGACCCGGAATGCGCCTTTCTCGGCACCCGGCGGATCATGGCGCTGACCAGGATGACCGGCCGGCCGACGCATATCCTGCACGTCTCCACCGCCGAGGAGCTCGAATACCTGCAGGCGTTTCGCGACGTCGCCACCGTCGAGGTGTTGGTCAACCACCTGACCCAGATCGGGCCGGAGTGCTACGACGCGCTGGGCGGCTACGCGGTGATGAACCCGCCGATCCGCGACCGGCGGCATTACGAGGCGGCGTGGGAGGCGGTGCGCGACGGGCGGGTCGACACCGTCGGCTCGGATCATGCGCCGCATTCGCGCGCGGCCAAGGAGCGGCCGTGGCCGGACTGCGCGGCCGGGCTCACCGGCGTGCAGACGCTGGCGCCGCTGATGCTCGACCATGTCGCGGCTGGGCGGCTCACGCTCGGGCGGATGGTCGACCTGATGAGTGCCGGGCCGGCGCGGGTGTATGGGCTGCTGTGCAAGGGCCGGCTGGCGAGCGGCTATGACGGCGACCTGACGCTGGTGGACCTGAAACGGCGGCGGCGGATCGAGCGCGCCTGGCTCGCCTCGCCGGTGCAGTGGAGCCCGTTCGAAGGGCGCGAGGTCACCGGCTGGCCGGTGATGACGGTGGTGCGCGGCCAGGTGGTGATGCGGGACGACGAGGTGCTGGGGGAACCGGTCGGCCGGCTGGCTCGGTTTGGTTGAGGCGGAGGAAGGCCAGGGCTCTGCCCTGGACCCGTCACGCGCGAGCGTGCATTCGCACGACGGGCCGGGAGGCCCCAGACCCCGATTTGCTAAGCAGTATCTTCTACAAAGCTAAAAAATGCTTTGAAGGGCGAAATACCGCAAGTTTTGGTAAGTGATCAACGCTTGGACGTCTTGGCCACACGCCTCGTGCTCGTCAGCATAAATGAATGATTTGAATGACTTATGAAAATCTTGCCTATAGGCAAGATTTCGGGGTCTCTGCCGGAGGGCCAACCGGAGGAGATGCTTAGCACAGCCAGCGCATCGTCTCATCGAAGATGGGGTCTGGGGCCGCGGGCCCCAGCAGGTCCAGGGCAGAGCCCTGGCCTTTCTTGCCTGCTCTCCTTTGTCTATGGTCCGCCTCGGCTGAAGGGACTGCAGGCAGGTGGCCGAACTCTATGACGAGATCCGCGGCGAGTATCGCGCGGATCAGGCCCGCATGCTGGTCAGGCGATATGGCTGGATGGCAGCGGTGCTGGTGCTGGTCGTGCTGCTGGGGGTCGGCGGCTGGCAGTATCGCCGCTGGCGGCAGGGCCAGGCGAACGCGGCTGCCGCCGCCGAGCTGCTGCAGCAGATGCAGCTAGCCGACGCGCCGGGCGGTCCGCATGCGGGTGTCTTGCCGGGTCTGGCGGCGATCGCCGCCGGCGCGCCGGACGTCTATCGGGTGCTGGCGGAGCTGCGCGCGGCGTCGATCCGTGCCGAGACGGGCGATATCAAGACGGCGGTTACGGGTTGGGACCGGGTGTCGGCGGATGGCGCCGCGCCTCGCCTGCTGCGCGGCCTGGCGACCTTGCTGTCGGTGCAGCATCAGGTCGGGCAGGGCGAGCCGAACCTGCTGATCGCGCGGCTTGGCGGGCTCGAGGCGCAGACGGATCCGTGGCGGCCGCTGGCCGAGGAGACGCAGGCATTGATCGAGCTGCGGGCCGGGCAGCAGCAGCCGGCGACCGACTTGCTGCGGCGGCTGCAGGCCGATCCGCGGGCGCAGGAGGGCGTGCGAGGACGGGCGCGCGCGTTGCTGCAGGCGCTCGGCGCCGAGCCGGCGGCAGGGCTGGCGGCGGACGGCGCCGGCGGCGAGCAGGAGAATTGATGGTGGCCGGACGAGACGACGCGCGCGCTGCGGCGCTGCACACCACACGCCGCGGGCTGCTGCGCGGGAGCGCCGGATTGCTGCTGCCGCTGGCGCTGACCGGGTGCAGCTTCTTCGACAACATCTTGGCGGACGACAAGAAGATCCTGCCGGGGCATCGCGAGAGCGTGCTGGCGCCGACGCGTGGCTTGAGCATCGACGACACGCTGACCGACCCGGTGAGCGTGCCGGCGCCCGACTTCAACAGCGCGTGGCTGCAGACCGGCGGCACCGCCTCGCATCTGGTCGGCAATCCCGCCCTTCCCGGCATTGCCAAGGTCTGGCAGGCCTCGGTCGGGCATCCCGGCGGCTACCGCGACAAGCTAATCGCCCAGCCGGTGGTATTCGGCGATCGCGTCTGGGTGATGGACAGCCGCGCGACCGTCAGCGCGTTCGACCTGGCGAGCGGCGCGCGGGCCTGGCGGGTCGACACCCGCTCCAAGGATGATCGCGGCGCGACGGCGACCGGCGGCGGCATCGCCTATGCCGATGGCCGTCTCTACGTCGTCACCGGGCGGGCGGACGCGCTGGCGCTCGACGCCGGCTCGGGCGCGACGCTATGGCGCGTGTCGACCACGATGCCGGCGATGAGCGCGCCGACGGTCGAGGGCGGCATCCTGTATTTCGGCACCATCGACCAGAAGCTGCGGGCGCTGTCGCTCGCCGACGGGCATCAGGTCTGGGAGTACCAGGCCAGTCCGACCGACAAGGCCGTGCTGGAGCAGCCGGCGCCGGCGGTCGCGAACGGCGCCGTCGTGGCGGGCTTCGCCTCGGGCGACATCGTGGGGCTCGATGCGCGGACGGGGGCGGTGAACTGGAGCGACAACCTCGCCGCGGTGCGCAATCAGAACGGGCTGACGGACTTCTCCTCGATCGTCGCGGCGCCGGTGATTCAGGACGGCACGGTCTACGCGGTCGGGCTGGGCGGGCTGTTCGTGGCCATCGACCTGCGTTCGGGGCGACGCGTGTGGGAGGACGACACCTCCGGCAGCCGCACGCCGTGGGTGGTCGGCGGCTGGGTGTTCCTGATCACCGACGAGCAGAAGCTCGCCTGTTTTCGTGCGTCCGACGGGCGTGCGCGCTGGATCTCCGACCTGCCGCGCTACGGCAACGCGGCGAAGCAGAAGGACCCGATCTACTGGGCCGGACCGCTGCTCGCCGGCAGCAAGCTGTTCGTGGCGTCCGACCACAAGCAGCTGTTCGTGCTCGACCCGGCCAACGGCAAGCAGGTCGGCTCGGTCAAGCTCAAGGCGCCGGTGTCCGTCTCGCCGATCGCGGCGGCGAGCAAGATGCTCGTGTTGAGCGATAACGGCATGCTGACCGCCTACAGCTAGAGCCCGTTCGACAATGCTACTAGAATGACTGTCTGGCGCGCCTTTCTGCGCGCGCCGAGCCTCACGGCCCAGGAGGCCGCTCCCGTCCGGTTCTCGAAAGACACGCCAGCTGACTGACCCTAGCGCATTCTCAAACGGGCTTTGGTCTTTGGACACCGATGTCTTAAGTAGCGGGGTCTGGGGCCTATCGGCCCCAGCGGAGTCCAGAGGCAGAGCCTCTGGCCTTCCTTCATGACCCTCCCGGTGGTCGTGATCGCCGGGCGGCCGAATGTCGGCAAGAGCACGTTGTTCAATCGGCTGGCCGGCCGGCGGCATGCCATTGTTTCCGACACGCCGGGGGTGACGCGCGACCGCAAGGATGCCGAGGCGATGCTGCGCGGGCGGATGGTGCGGCTGATCGACACTGCGGGGCTGGAGGAGTCTGCACCCGACAGCCTGTATGGGCGGATGCGGGTCTCCTCCGAGGCGGCGGTGCAGGAGGCGGACCTGGTGGTCTTCGTCGTCGACGCGCGGGCCGGGATCACGCCGGCGGACAGCCATTTCGCCGCCTGGCTGCGCCGGCAGGGGCGGCCGGTGTTGCTGGTGGCCAACAAGGCGGAGGGGCGTGGGGGCGTTTCGGCTGCGATGGAGGCGTTTTCGCTCGGGCTGGGCGCGCCGCTGGCGGTCTCGGCGGAGCATGCCGAGGGGATCGCCGATTTGATGGGCGAGATCGCCGACCGGCTGCCGGAGGAGAGCGTGGAGGCCGACGACGATGCGGGACGGCCGCTGCACCTGGCGATCGTCGGGCGGCCGAATGCCGGCAAGTCGACGCTGCTGAACCGGCTGCTCGGCGAGGAGCGGATGATCACCGGGCCGGAGCCGGGGCTGACGCGCGATGCCGTCGCGGTGCGGCTGCGCGACGGCGAGGGCGAGATCGAGATCGTCGACACGGCCGGGCTGCGGCGGCGGGCGCGGGTCGAGGTGGGGCTTCGAGAAGATGTCGGTGAGCGCGACCATCGAGGCGCTGAAGATGGCCGAGGTGGTGGTGCTGTGCGTCGACGCCGCGCTCGGGCTGCATGAGCAGGATTTGCAGATCGCGCGGTTGATCGAGCGGGAGGGGCGGGCCTGCATCCTGGCGCTCAACAAGTGGGATGCGGTGGAGGACCGGGAGAAGCGGCGGGGGGAGATCTCCGACCGGCTCGAGACGTCGCTGGCGCAGATGAAGGGGATCCCGGTGGTGAGTTTTTCCGCGCTCACCGGGGCGAACGTGAACAAGCTGCTGCCGGTGGTGCGGCGGGCGGCGGCGATCTGGAACATGCGGGTGGCGACGGGGGAGCTGAACCGGTGGTTCGAGGGGGCGCTGGAGCGGCACCAGGCGCCGCTGGTTGAGGGGAGAAGGCTGAAGCTACGGTATATCACTCAGGCGAAGGCGCGGCCGCCGACGTTCATCGTGTTCGGCACCAGGGCGGAGCAGACGCCGGAGGATTACCAGCGATATTTGGTGAACGGGTTGCGGGAGACGTTCAAGCTGCCCGGCACGCCGATCCGGCTGCAGTTTCGGGGCACGACCAACCCGTATGCCGACAAATAGTGTCGGCCGGTGACCACGCCGGCGTGAACTCGACCTGCTGAAGTTGCGCTGCGTTGCAACATGCGGCGGCTTTAGGGGTGAGTGATGAAAGCGGTTACTGTGGTCAGCCTTTTCGCGGCGACGCTCTCCATGGTGAGCTTCGTCCCGCAAGCCTGGGGCATCATCAAGTCCCGCAGCACGGACGGCCTTTCGCTGCGCATGTACGCGATCACGGTGCTGGGCTTCATCGCCTGGCTGGCCTACGGGGCGCTGACGCTGCAATGGGCGATTATCGGGCAGAACATCATCTGTCTCGGGTTGTCGTCGTTTATTTTGGTGATGCTGTTGTTGCCGCAGCATCGCAAGGTGAAGGTCGCGGCCAAGCTGGACCCGGCGGTGGATAGCGCCAAGGTGGATGCTTAGAGCAATATCAGCCAGTCTGTGATCGCTTAGCGATCTTCTTCAACCGGCGTGGAAGCACTTCCGAAGGCTTGATTGCCGTCAACGGCAGCGTCGGCGGCACCTCGAGGTAGCGGCGTATATTGGCTTCCCCGGTGCGGCACGCCAATCTTTGCCACCGGGGACACGTCAATCGAGATCATAAAACCAGCGGGTGCGGTCATGAACCCCACCAACCCTGGCAGGATAGTGCACAGTTCATGATCGGCATAGCGGCCGAACGGTCGCCGCTGGGTGGGCGAAGCCCGATGGAACGGCCGCTGAGGAGAGCTTTGGCCGCTGCGGCTGCAGCCGCCCACAATGTAAAGCATAACAGCCCATACCAGTATGCTGGTCCGCTGCGAGGTACCGAACCCAGGACGGTTGGTGGAGGAAACCTGCCGGCTGGTCCAGGAGGGAGCCACAGCCTGTCTTCGTCGGGAACAGTCCAGGATGAACAGCGGACGGGCGGGGACGTGGCGAAGACGGCGGAGAAGAGCGATCCCAAGTTGTGGGAGAAGGTCAAGGAGGAGGTGACCGAGGGGGATAAGGGGGGCAAGCCGGGGCAGTGGTCGGCGCGCAAGGCGCAGCTTGCCGTCGGCGAATACAAGCAGGAGGGCGGCGGCTATAAGGGCGAGAAGAGCGAGGACAACTCGCTGTCGCAATGGGGGAAAGAGGATTGGGGGACCAAGTCCGGGGAGCCGAGTGGGGAGACGGGCGAGCGGTATTTGCCGAAGAAGTCGCGTGAGAAGCTCAGCGACGCCGAATACAAGCGGACGACCGAGAAGAAGCGGGCGGATACCAAGAAGGGCAAGCAGTTTTCTGCTCAGCCAGAGGACGTCGCCAAGAAAACGGCGGTGGATCGCAAGCCGAACGACCTCTCGGCGATGACGCGGGAAGAGCTGATGCAGCGGGCGCGGCAAAAAGGCGTCAAGGGGCGGTCGGGGATGAAGAAGCAGCAGTTGCTGCAGGCGCTGGGCGCGTGAGCGGCGGGTTCTCCGAGGACGAGCGGCGCTCGATCCAGGCCGAATATCGCGCGGTCGTCAACATGACGCCCTCGGCGTTGGCGAAGTGGCTGGGGAGCGAGGAAAGCCGCAGCGTCGGCATGACCAGCGGCGGGAGAAGGTGACGAAGGCGGGCGGCGGCGAGGCGGTCGGGCACCATATGGGCGAGCGCATCGTCGCGATCGGGCACAAGAAGCAGGCCGAGCTTGGAGCGACGACGACTTTGCCGACATGCGCAAGGTGGTGGGGTATATTCACCGGCACTCGAAGCAGCGGCCGTCAGGCGATGTCAGTGAGACCCGGTGGCGGTATTCGCTCATGAATTGGGGGCATGATCCGTTGAAGGATAAGTAAGGAAGGGCTTCTTTTTTGAAAAAAAGAAGCAAAAAACTTCTGTTCCGCTGACGCGCTCATTCGCGGATGCACTGCTAAACGGAAAAAAGTTTTTTGGTTCTTTTTTTCAAAAAAGAACCGCTTCCTTTCTTGCTTCGACATAAGACCCATGCTGCAGGAAGGTGGGCAGGCATAGCGCCGCGATCTCGGGGGCGACTGTCGCTGGCAATTTCAATGTTCCCGGATCCTCGGCCGGGTATGCCATGGCGCGCAAGCGCGTCGCGGTGCGGCCGGGATCGAACAGGTTGACGCGCAGGGGCGTGTTGTCGACCTCCTGCGCCCCAGGCTTGGACCATGTTCTCGAGCGCCGCCTTGGTGGCGCCGTAGATGCCCCAGTAGGCCCTCGGGGCTTGCGCGATGCGGCTGGTCAGGAAGACGGCGCGGCCGGCTTCGGCGGCGACGAGCAGCGGAGAGCAGGTGCGGATCAGGCGCCAGGTCGCGGTGAGGTTGACGGCCAGCGCGTCGGCCATGTCGCGCGGCTGGATGTGGGCGACGGGGGTGAGCTTGCCGAGGGTGGCGGCGGCGTGGACCAGGATATCGAGGCGGCCGAAGCGGGTGGCGATGGAGGGTCCGAGGGTTGTCGATGCCGGCTTCGTTCTTAAGGTCGAGGGGCAGCAGGGTTAGTGCCTCGCCGCCGCCCTGGCGGGCGAGGTCGTCGGTTTCCTCCAGGCCGCCCTGGCTGCGGCCGGTCGCGACCACGTGGGCGCCGAGGCGGGCGAGCTCGATGGCGGTGGCCTGGCCGATGCCGCGGGAGGCGCCCGGTGACGAGGGCGACGCGGCCGCCGAGCGGCAGCGCGACTTCGCCCGCCAGCAGCCGGGTGGTCAATGCACGTTCAGCAGCGACAATTGGCGTTCGGAGTTGGTCGGACTTGTCGTCGAAGTCGGGCAGGGGGACGGGGGTATTCGCCGGTGAAGCAGGCGTCGCAGAATTGCGGGCGGGGCGGCGTTGCGGCCGGGCTTGCCGAGGGCGCGATAGAGACCGTCGAGCGAGATGAAGGCGAGGCTGTCGGCGCCGATGAGGGCGGCCATGGCGGCGACGTCGTTGCGGGCAGCGAGCAGCTTGGCGCGCTCCGGGGTGTGTCGATGCCGTAGAAGCAGGAGTGGGTGGTGGGCGGCGAGGAGATGCGCATGTGCACCTCGCTCGCACCCGCGGCACGGACCATCTCGACGATTTTGCGGCTGGTGGTGCCGCGCACGATGCTGTCATCGACCAGGACGACGCGCTTGCCGGCGAGCATGGCGCGGTTGGCGGAGTGCTTGAGCTTGACGCCGAGGTTACGGATTTGGTCGGACGGCTCGATGAAGGTGCGGCCGACATAGTGGTTGCGGATGATGCCGAGCTCGAACGGGATGCCGCTTTCCAGCGCGTAGCCCATCGCCGCCGGGACGCCGCTGTCGGGGGACGGGGACGATGACGTCGGCCCTCCGCGGGGGGCCTCGCGGGCGAGCTCGCGGCCGATGCGCTTGCGGGGCCTCGTAGACCGGCATGCCCTCCATGACGCTGTCCGGCCGGGCGAAGTAGATGTACTCGAAGACGCAGAAGCGGGCCTGGCCGCCGGCGCCGAACGGCTTGATGGAGCGGACGCCCTGAGCGGAGATGATGATGATCTCGCCGGGCTCCACGTCGCGGACGAATTCGGCGCCGACGATGTCGAGCGCGCAGGTCTCGGAGGCGAGG